>CAWASP010000039.1:0-24445 GCA_963784765.1 uncultured Thermoleophilia bacterium | reverse complement strand
AGAGTGCCTCCGTGGAGCAGGACTTCGTCGCGCTGGGCCATGCCGGAAGCACCGCATATGCCGGGCTCGAGACGTTCCCCAATCCGGGTGTGAGCACGGTCGAGCTCGTCAGCGACGAGCTGACCGCGGTGTGCCCGATCACGGGTCAGCCCGACTTCTACACCGCGTCGATCGAGTACCGCCCTGGAGCCCGCTGCCTCGAGTCGAAGTCGCTCAAGATCTACCTGTCCCGATTCCGCGACGAGGGCGCGTTCTGCGAGGCGCTGGCAGTCCGGATTCGCGACGACGTGGCTGCGGCGCTGGAGCTGGCCGCCGCGGACGTGCGCGTCAGGCTCGTCCAGAAGGCCCGCGGCGGCATCACGATCAGCGCAACCACCTGACGCGCGGGCAGCCGCCGGGCGGCGACCGCCGGCCGCCGCCCGGTGCCCCTGGCGGGGTTACCCCCAGCCTCCGCCCGGCGCCGAGGAGGTCGTCGTCGAGTCCTCCGTGGTCGTCGGCGTCGTCGCGCTGCTCTTCATCGCGTGCTTGACGAGCGCGCCCTTCGTGTTCACGACGTACCAGCTTCCGTTGACGCCCTGGCCGGTCGTCTGTCCCGCCTTCGCGTCGCCGGCGTAGAAGTAGAGCGGGAAGCCGGCGTAGGTGACCTGCCGCTTTCCGTGCGCGGCCTTGATCGTCCCGAGCAGCTTGGCCTTCACTCCGGCACCCGCGGTCGGCTTCTGCTTCCCGTTGACAACGAGCGGCGGCCAGTAGGTGAGGCACGTCGCCTTGCAATTGCTCACACGCTTGCGGTCGGGCGTGTAGCGGTAGAGCGTCCGCCCGTTCGCGGCGACGAGCACGACCCCGTACTCCGCGTTCTTGACCGCCTTCACGGTTCCCTTCTTCGCATGGGGCGCGGCGGTCATCGCCATCGCCGCGCCCGCACCAGCGGCCGCGACGAGGACGACCGGCAGCACCCAGCGGATCACACCTCGCATCTTGCTCCCTCCACTCGGACTCATGATGCCGGGGATACGCGCCGCCGACGGAACCGGTTTCACGAATCCGCTCGCGCGCGCTGCGCGTACACCGAAGGTCGTGGCCGACGAACACGAGCCCCTGCCGACGAGCCTCTATGTCGGCTTCGCGATCGCGTCGATCGGCGGCCCGCTTGCGCTCGTGACGCTGTTCCCGGGTACCGCAGGCGACGGCACCGACTCGGCAGGGCTCGTCGTCGCCGGCGCAGTCGTGCTCTTCTCGGCGCCGCTCGCGATCTGGCTCGCTTTCTCACGGACCGTCGTCTCGTCCGGCGGGTTGAGTGCGTTCGTCGCCGCTGCGGCCGGGCGGCGGGCTGCCGTCGTTCACGGCTGGATCTGGACGCTCGCCTATTTCCTCTACCTGCCGTACACGGTCACGTTCGTGGTCTACGACCTGCTTGCGCCCGTCTTCCCCGGAATCGCTCCGTACCGGGGGGCGCTCGAGCTCGCGCTGCCGGTCGCGGTCGTCTGCTGCGCGCTGGCGCCGCTCGCCCCGCTCCTCTATGGCATCGGGGCGATCGCCGTCATCCAGCTCGCGCTGCTCGGCGTCCTCGGCGGGGTCGAGCTCGCCCACACCGGCCCCGTCCGCCTCGCCGGTGCCGGCGCCGATGCGACGGCGCGCGCCACGGCCGGCACGGCGCTGCTCTTCGTGTGCGCCAGCCTGCCGCTCTACCTGGGCGGCGAGGTCCGGGGAGGCAGCCGGGCCGTGCGCCGCGGGCTCGTCGCCGCCGTCGCCGTGGTGGCAGCCGCATTCCTCGTCGCCGCGGTCCCGCTCGCACGCGTCCCCGAGAGCGTCCGGGACTCGGCGGTGCCGGGAGCGGCGATCGCGCAGGCCTATGCGGGCCGTGGCCTCGCAGTCGCGGTGGGGCTGCTGACGGCGGCGAGCACGCTGGCGCTGATCGTCGCCGAGTACCTGGCGCTCGGCCGCCTTCTGCACTGGCTCCACGGGTTCCCGCTCCGGTCGGTGCTCGCCTGGATCGCCGTGCCGTTCGTCGCCGCAGACGCACTGTCGCTCGTCGATCCCGAGGGCTTCTACACGAACCTGCTGAAGCCGTCGCTCGGCGCCCTGTTCGTCTCGCAGCTGATCGTGTTCGCCGTCTTCCCGCGCTTCCGGCCGAGCATGACCGCCGTCGGCCTCGCCGCGGCGGCGGCCGGGCTGGCGGGCTGGGGGCTCTACACGGTGATCGCGGGCGGCGCAGCCACGTGAAGCTGACGGGATCCCCCTTTCGGAGTGTGTAGACCCGCAGCTAGTTCGGACGATGCCTCTGGGCAGCACCGATGATGATGAGCATGTGGCGATCCGCCTGTCACCACGATTCGAGCCGCCGGTCACCTCGTGGCTGCAGGAGCTCGAGACGCTCTCCGAGCGACCCGGCCTCGGTGGACCGGCCCGCACCGCAGTCGCGAGGGCGCTGGACGCCTTCGAGGGCGAGGATGGTGCCCTGCCGCTTCCCGCGCAACGGATCCGCCGCGCGCTCGACTCCGGCGGCGAGCCTGCACGCGATGCCTCTGCGGACCGTGCCGGGCGTGCTCGTCCCGCCCGCACGAGAAACGTGGTGGAGGCGGCCTGGCAGCTCGGCCGGGCGCTCGTCGTCCCGCAGACACACGAGCCGCCGGTCACCCACGCCCGCGTCTCCGCTCCGGGGCAGAACGTTCGCCTGCACGCGCCGAGGCTCCGCCCCCACACGCCGTGCTAACAGACCCGTAACCAGACTCTTAAGTCGCTCTTCCCCCTTGTGCATACCGTTCCGACCGTGGTGAAGACGGCGCTCGTCGCGATCGTGATCCTCGTGGGCGCCGCGCTCGCGGGCGGCAGCGCCGCCGCGCCGTCGCATCTCGGCTTCTCCTCCCGTGTCGCGAGCGCCGGAACGCCGCAGGTGAGCTCGAACTGGGCCGGCTACGCGGCGATCGCTCCCGAGGGCGCGACTCTCACGTTCGCGAACGTCACCGGGACCTGGGTCGTGCCGCGCGTCACGTGCACCGCCTCCCGCGCCGACGCGGTTGCCTTCTGGGTCGGCCTCGGCGGGTACAGCGATACCTCTCAGTCGCTCCAGCAGCTCGGCACCGCGGCCGAGTGCGACGGCGTGAGCTCGACCCCGACCTACTACGCCTGGTGGGAGATCGTCCCCGCCGCTGCCGTGACGATCCCGCTGAACGTGAAGCCGGGCGACACCGTGAACGCGGCCGTCGCGGTCAGCGGACAGCGGGTCGCGATGAGTCTCAAGAACCTCACCCGGCACGGGCGGTTCTCGAAGGTCCAGACCGTGTCGCAGGCGCTCGACATCTCGTCGGCCGAATGGATCGCCGAAGCGCCGGCGAGCTGCACGTCGACGAACCGCTGCCATGTGGTGCCGCTCACGAACTTTGGCGGCGTCACGTTCTCGAACATCGCGGCGACCGGCAACGACCTGCCCGGCACCCTGTCCGGCCCGGTGAACCAGCCGACTCCGGTGTGGGTGGCGACGCCGATCACCCTGATCGCCGGCAACAGCTCGATCGATCGGTTCTTCTTCCAGAGCGATCCGCTCGGCCCGGCCGTCGGGGCCGTCCCCGGGACCGTCTCCGCCGACGGACGCACCTTCGCCGTCAGCTGGAAGCAGACCGTCCAGCAGCCGGCGGGCGGCTGACCTCGAGCACTGCGGCGCCGCGCACGCGCCCGGCCCGGAGGCGTGTGAGCGCCTCCTCGGCCTGGTCGAGCCCGTAGCGCTCGACCTCGGTGCGCACCGGGTGCCGTCGCAGAGCCGCAAAGAGCCCGTCGCCGTCCGCGCGTGTGAGATTTGCGACCGAGCGGACGCCGCGCTCGCCCCACAGGAGCTCGTACGGGAAGGCCGGGATCTCCGACATGTGGATGCCGGCACAGACCACCGTCCCACCCTTGCCCGTCGCCGCGAGCGCCTGCGGCACGAGCTGACCGACGGGCGCGAAGACGATCGCGGCGTCGAGCTCCTCCGGCCGCTCCGTCGTCGCACCCGCCCACTCGGCTCCGAGCTCGCGGGCGAGCGACTGCGCGTCGGTGTCGCCCTGCCGGGTGAACGCGAACACGCGCCTGCCCTCGGCGAGGGCGAGCTGGGCGACGATGTGGGCCGAGGCGCCGAAGCCGTAGAGCCCGAGCCGCTCGGCGTCTCCCGTGAAGCGCAGCGAGCGCCAGCCGATCAGTCCCGCGCACAGGAGCGGGGCGAGCTCCGCGTCGGAGGGCCCGTCGGGAAGAGCGAAGCAGTAGCGCTCGTCGGCGACCGCGAGCTCGCCGTAGCCACCGTCGAGGGTGTAGCCGGTGAAGCGGGCCCGGTCGCAGAGGTTCTCGCGGCCGCTCCGGCAGAAGCGGCACTCGCCGCACGTCCACCCGAGCCACGGCACGCCGACGCGCATGCCCGGCGCGAGCGCCTCAGTGCCCTCCAGCACCGTTCCCACGATCTCGTGCCCGAGCACGAGCGGCAGCTTCGGCTCCGGAAGGTCGCCGTCGCGGACGTGGAGGTCGGTCCGGCAGACGCCGCACGCCGTCACCCGCAGCAGGATCTGCCCCGGCCCGGGCTCCGGCGGCGGGACGTCCGCTTCGCGGAGAGGGACGCCGGGCGCGTCGAGCAGCATGGCGCGCATGACCGGCTCCTACCGTAGCGCCACCGGCGCATCGAGCAGAGAAGGGCTCGGTGGGGCCCCTAACCCCCCAGTGGTCGCTTGCCGGGACCCCACCGCGCTACCGGATGAGACGAGCGCCGGCCGGGGCGGTTAGACCGGCTCCCGCTCTCAGCTCGAGAGGCGCCGGTAGAGGCGGTCGACGAGCTCGGGAAGCTCCTCGAGCCGCTCGGTGATCACGCGCACGCGGTACTCGCGGAAATACTCGGGGCCGACGCCGAGCGCGTCGGCGAGCGTCTCGATCACGTCGTTCGAGGGAACCGGCCGGTTGCCGTGCACCAGGTGGTTGAGGTACCCGGCGGACAGGCTCGTCTTCGCGGCAAGGCCGCGGTAGGTGAGCCCGGTCTCGTTCATCAGCCGCTCGACCGCGGGGCCGAACGGCTCGGATGCGTAGCGGCGTCTCCGCGCCATCTCAGGCTTCCTTGCCAAGATCGGGAACGCTGACACGCCGCTCGGCCCCGGTGGCGCGGTCGCGGAGGTCGACCCCTCCGTCCGCGAGGCTCTTCTTGCCGGCCGTCACCCGCAGCGGGATGCCGATCAGGTCGGCGTCCGCGAACTTCTCGCCGGGCCGCTCGGGCCGGTCGTCCAGCAGGACGTCCTTGCCGGACGCCGCGAGCGCCTCCGCCGCCTGGAGCCCGACGTCCTCTGCTCCCGCGAGCACCACCACATGGACATCGTACGGGGCCACGGCCGCCGGCCAGACGATTCCCTGGTCGTCGTGGGACTGCTCGACGATCGCGGCGAGGACGCGGCCCGGCCCGATGCCGTAGCTGCCGCCGAGCAGCGGCCGCTCCGTGCCGTCCTCGTCGAGGAAGGTCGCCCCGAGCGGTGCGGAGTAGAAGCTGCCGAAGTTGAAGATGTGCCCGACCTCGATCGCCGTCTGGAAGCGCAGCGCACCGCCGCAGCTCGGGCACCGGTCGCCCTCGCGCGGGTCGCGCAGGTCGGCGAACCGCGCCGCGTAGTCGCGCCCCTCCTCCACACCGCGGAGATGGAAGCCGTCGCGGTTCGCGCCGGCGACGAACTGTCCGCTGCGCAGGGTCTCGTCGGCGACGATCTCGCCGTCGAAGCCGACGGGCCCGAGCGAGCCGCCCGAGGCGCCGAAGGCGGCCCGGATCTCGTCGTCGGTTGCAGGGCGTGACGGGCCGGGCAGCGCGTCGTAGAGCTTGGTCTCGCTGAGGCGGTCGTCGCCGCGCACGAGGGCGAGCACGAGCGTGCCGTCCTCCTTCACGACCGGCATCGCCTTGGACGTCGCCGACTCGTCGATCTCCAGGAACGCCGCGAGCCCCTCGATCGTCGTCACCCCCGGCGTCTCGACCTCCTCCGGTGCCGGAAGCGGATCCGGCAGCCGCGCATCGAGCGGGATCCCGCGCGCCACCTCGATGTCGGCGGCGAAATCGCCGTTCTCGCACAGCACGAGCGTGTTCTCCCCGGAGCCCGACGGCGCCAGGAAGTCGACGCTGAACTTGCCGCCCATGATCCCCGACTCCGCCTGGACGTCGAACGTCTCGAGCCCGCAGCGGGCGAAGATCTTCTTGTACGCCTCGCGGTTTGCCTCGAAGCTGGCACGCACGCCGTCCTCGTCGCGGTCGAACGAATAGGCGTCCTTCATGATGAACTCGCGGACGCGCAGCAGGCCGCCCCGCGGGCGCGGCTCGTCGCGGTCCTTCACCGAGAAGTGGTACCAGAGCTGGGGCAGCTCCTTGTACGACTGGATCTCCCGCGCATGGAAGGTGACCGTCTCCTCGTGGGTCATCGGCAGGATGAACCTCCTGCCGGTGCGGTCCTGGAGATGGAAGATCTCGGGGATCCGGATGCGGCCGGTCTGCTCCCACAGCTCGGCCGGGGTCAGCACCGGCATCAGCATCTCCTGGCCGCCGATCGCGTCCATCTCCTCGCGGATGACCTGGACGATCTTCTGATGCACGCGCCAGCCGAGCGGCATGAACGTCCAGACGCCCGCGCTCACCTGGCGGATGAAGCCTCCCCGGACGAGCAGCTTGTGGCTCACCGCATCGGCGTCGGCCGGCGCGTCGCGCAGCGTGGGAAGGAAGAGCTGTGAAGCCCGGGCGATCATCGTTGCCGTCCCAGGCTACTCGAGCGGGATCGCCGAGGCCTCGGCCATCGCGAGCGCCGCCGGCTTCGCCATCTTCAGCCGCTTCGGCCGGAACATCCCGTCTTCGATCCACCTGTCGATCTCGTGGAACAGCTCGTCGACGAGGATGTCCGAGCTGACCTTCTTCAGGACGCGGCCGTGGGCGTAGATGAACCCGACGTCGCGGCCGCCGGCGATCCCGAAGTCGGCATCGCCGCTCTCCCCCGGGCCGTTGACGGCGCAGCCGAGCACCGCGACCTCGAACGCCTCGGAATACGTGGCGAGCCGCTGCTCGACCTCCTCGGCGAGCGTGTGCACGCCGACGTTGTCGCGGCCGCACGACGGGCAGGCGATCATGACCGGCCCGCGCTCGCGCAGCCCGAGCGCCTTCAGGATCTCGTAGGCGGTCTTCGGCTCCTCGACCGGGTCGGCGGAGAGCGAGACGCGGATCGTGTCGCCGATTCCCTCGGCGAGCAGCGTGCCGATGCCGACCGCGCTCTTGATCGAGCCGCCGAAGACCGTCCCGGCCTCGGTCACGCCGAGGTGCAGCGGATAGGGCACCTTCTCGGCGAGCATGCGGTAGGCACGGATCATCGTCGGCACGTGGCTCGACTTGACCGAGATCTTGAAGTCGTAGTAGTCGAGCGACTCGAGCAGGCGCACCTCCTCGAGCGCCGCCTCGACGAGCGCCTCGGCCTGGTCCCGGTGCGCGACCTCCTCGAGATGCTTCGGCAGCGAGCCCGAGTTGGCGCCGATGCGCATGGGGATGCCCCGTGCCTTCGCGGCTCGGACGACGTCGGCGACCTTGTCGGCGCCGCCGATGTTGCCCGGGTTGATGCGGACCGCGGCGACGCCCTGGTCGATCGCCTTCAGCGCCAGGCTCGCGTTGAAGTGGATGTCGGCGATGATCGGGACCGGCGAGAAGCGGACGATCTTCGACAGCGCCTCGGCGTCCTCGGTCTTCGGAACGGCGACACGGACGATCTCGCAGCCGGCGCTCGCCAGCGCCGCGATCTGCGCCGTGGTCGCGGGCACGTCGTGGGTCTTCGTCGTCGTCATCGACTGCACGACCACCGGTGCCCCGCCGCCGATCGTGACGTCGCCGACCTTCACCGAGCGTTTGCTGGCCACGAGCTAACGGTACCTGCCTACCCGCCGCCGCCAAACAGGTCGTTCCGAAGCCCGAAGTACATGAGCACGGCGAACAACGTGAGCCCGACGACGCTGTAGCGGATGTAGACGGCCTGCGTGAACGTGCGGCCGCGGAGCTTCTCGACGAGCGCCATCACGATGTGGCCGCCGTCGAGCGGCAGGACCGGCAGCAGGTTGAGGAGGCCGAGCGCGAGGCTGATCAGGCCGAGGACGAACAGGAAGTCGCGCAGCCCTTGCCGCCATGCCTGCGCGGAGACACGCACGATGCCGACGGAGCTCGACACCTGATTCGTGTCGCGTCCTGCGGCCAGGTGCCCGAGGCCGGTGACGGTGTCGGACGTCACCTGCCAGGTGAGCCGCAGCGAGTCGCGAGCGGCAGCCGGAAGGGACTCCCCGGCCCCGGTCCGCTGCTCGATCGCGATCCCGATCCGATAGGTGCCGTTGACCTGGTGGGCGCGGAGCGGCCCGATGAGGACGCGGCGGCCGTGGCGCAGCACCGTCAGGCGGAAGGGCGAGCCGCCGGTGGCGCGGATGGCCTCCGGGACGTCCTTCGGCTGGACTGCCCGCCCGGCGACCGCGACGACACGGTCGCCGGCGTGGATGCCGGCTGCCCGGGCCGGCTCGCCGGCGAGCACGCTTGCCACGACGTTCGTGTCGCGGGTCGTCGCGACGAGGAAGAGGCTCGCGAAGAGCAGGAACGCGAACAGCAGGTTGACCGCCGGGCCCGCGCCGATCGCGACGAGACGCCGCCAGGTCGCCTGGCGCCAGTACGCATCGGGGGCGAGCGACCACTCGAGCTCCTGCGCGGCGCGAGAGCGTCCCAGAGCCGGCCGGAGCGCCCGGATCTCGTCGAGGGCCTGGGCCTCGTCGCCCGCGGTGAGCGCGGCGTCGAGGCGGGCGAGCTCGGCCCGGTGACGTTGCCGCGCCTCCGGAACGAGGCTGGCGGCGAGGTCCCCCGCCGAGGGGCGGTTCATTCCCGGGATCTTCACGTAGCCGCCGAGCGGCAGCGCCCCGATCCCGTACTCGACTCCTCTGCGCGTCCGCTTGACGAGCGCCGGGCCGAAGCCGAGGTAGAACTTGCGCGGCGTCATCCCGACCGCGCGCGCTGCGAAGAAGTGCCCGGCCTCGTGGATCAGCACGAGCGCGGCGAGGCCGACAATCGCGGCGGTCAGGCCCACTTCGGCTCCTGCACGTCCGCGCCGCGCACGCCTCCGTCTAGCCGACGGCGTGACATGCCCGCGGCGAGCTCACGGGCCTGCCGGTCCGCCTCGCGGAGCTCGGCCAGATCGCGCGCGGCCGCACCGTCGATGCGGCCGAGGACATCCGTGACGATCGCGTCGATGTCGAGGAACCCGATCCGCCCGGCGAGGAACGCCTCGACCGCCACCTCGTTCGCGGCGTTGAACGCGCACGGGTAGGTGCCGCCCCACCGGCCCGCCTCGCGCGCGAGCGCGAGCATCCGGAACGTCTCGACGTCCGGCTCGAAGAACTCGAGTGGGCCGGCCGTCAGGTCGAGCGGCGCGACCGGCGTCGCGGCCCGCTCGGGGTAGGTGAGCGCGTAGGAGATCGGCACGCGCATATCCGGGTAGCCGAGGTGCGCAAGCGCGGCGCCGTCGCGGAAACGAACGACGCCGTGCACGATCGAGGTCGGGTGGACGACGACCTCGATGCGCTCGTAGGGCAGTCCGAAGAGGAAGTGTGCCTCGATCACCTCGAGGCCCTTGTTCGCGAGCGTCGCGGAGTCGATCGTGATCTTGGCGCCCATGTTCCAGGTGGGGTGCGCGAGCGCTTCGGCGGCGGTGACGTCGGCCAGGTCGGCGCGCGACCGGCCCCGGAACGGCCCGCCGCTCGCGGTGACGACGAGGGCGTCCGGCTCGCCGGCAAGCGCGCACTGGTAGAGCGCGGAGTGCTCGCTGTCCACGGGGATCAGCGCCCCTCCCCCGCGCCGGCGTGCCGCGAGCGCCAGCTCGCCGGCGGCGACGAGGCTTTCCTTGTTGGCGAGCGCGAGCGTGACGCCGCGCTCGAGCGCCCACATCGTGGCCGCGAGGCCCGCGAAGCCGAGGGTCGCGTTCAGCACGACGTCGGGCTCGGTGCGCTCCAGGAGGTCGGCCGGCTCGCCGCCGACCTGGGTCAGCGGCGCCAGTCCCTCGATCGCGGTCGAGCCGGACGACGCGGCGACGAGCTCGAGACCCGGGTTGGCGGCGATCACCTCGAGCGCCTGGCGGCCGATCGAGCCGGTGGCGCCCAGTAGCGCGACGCGTGTCATGCGAGACAGTGTGCCCGCCGCGCGACGCGAGCGGGGCCCCACGAGCGGGCGCGGGAGCCGGTGCCAGGCACCGTTACCGAAGCGTCACGGCAGGGCTGTTCTCCCTGCTCAGGCGGCACCAGCCCGGTGCCAGGCACCGTTACGAAACCGTGCCGTGGAGGAACGCGAGGATCGTGAAGTAGGCGGCGGGGGCGGCGAAATAGAACGCGTCCAGCCGGTCGAGCATGCCCCCGTGGCCGGCGAGCAGGCGGCCGCTGTCCTTCACCCCCGCGTCCCGCTTCAGGAGCGACTCGAAGAGGTCGCCGAGCGGCGCCGCCACCGCGAGCACGACTCCGAGGACGAGCGACTGCGGGATCGAGAGGAAGTGCTCCTTGTAGAGGGCGACGAACGCGACGAACACCGTCGCTGCGGCGCCGAAGACGAGCCCCTCCCACGTCTTCCCGGGAGACGTCTCGGGCGCCATCCGGTGCCGCCCGATGAGCCGGCCGCCGGCGTACGCGAACGTGTCGCCGGCCCAGACGGCGAGCACGACGGTGAAGAGCGCGAGGCGGCCGTGATCGTGAAGCGCCCGGATGAGGATCAGGAAGCCGAGCCCAACGCCGATCCACATCGTGCCGAGGAGCGTGCCTCCGATTGCGGCGGTTGGTGCAGCGCGCGCCTCCGACACGACCTTCAGCGCGAAGGCGAGGGCGAGCGTCGTCAGCGCGCCGCCGAGCATCCACGTGACGCCGGAGACCTGCGCGCCCACGAGCGCGAGCCCCATCCCCACATAGCTTGCGAGCGCGAGCGGACCGAGCCCGCGCGCCATCACCGTGTACTCGTGGAGCGAGATGACGGCGGCGACGGTGACGAGCGCGAAGAGCCACCAGCCCCCGAGGTAGACGACACCGAGCACGACCGGCACGAGCGCGAGCGCGACGAGGATGCGCGAGAGGAACGGCGGCACCGCGACGGCTACCTAACGACCGCCGAAGCGCCGGCGGCGCGACGCGTAGTCCGCCAGTGCGTTCCGCAGGTCGCGCTCGTCGAAATCGGGCCAGAGCTTGTCGACGAAGACGAGCTCCGCGTACGCGAGCTGCCACAGCAGGAAGTTCGAGATGCGCAGCTCGCCGCTCGTGCGGATCAGGAGATCCGGATCAGGGAGATCGGGCGCGTAGAGGTTCGCGGCGAAGACGTTCTCGTCGATCTCGGCCGGGTCGACGCCGCTCTCCACGATCCTGCGCGTCGCCTGGACGAGCTCGGCGCGGCCGCCGTAGTCGAAGGCGACCCAGAGATTGATGCGTGTGTTGAGCCCCGTCCGGTCCTCCATCGCCGCCATGCGCCGCTGCAGCTCCTCCGGCGCACGGTCGCGGCGGCCGATGAAGCGGACGCGCACGCCCTGCTCGGCGAGATCCGGCAGCTCCCGTTCGATCGTCTCCGCGAAGATCTCCATCAGGGCGTCCACCTCGTCCTGCGGCCTCGACCAGTTCTCCGTCGAGAACGCGAAGACCGACAGGTGCTGGATGCCGAGGTCGATCGCCGCCTCGACGGCCCGCCGCACGTTGCGCGCCCCCGCGCGGTGCCCGGCGGCGACCGGCAGCCGTCGCCGCTTCGCCCAGCGTCCGTTGCCGTCGAGGATGATCGCGACCGACGCCGCCACCTCGGGTGACGGCACGACGGGCAGCGGCCGGACGCGGCCGATCGTCCGGATTCGGGACAGGAGGTTCACGGCCGGGGAGCGTCAGCGTCCAAGCCGCTACACCTCCATGATCTCGGCCTCTTTGCGCTTCAGGAGGTCGTCGATCTTGGCGGTGTGCTCGTCGGTCAGCTTCTGCACCCGGGTCTCCGCGGCCCGCTCCTCGTCGTCGCCCGCGTCGCCGCTCCGGACGAGCTCCGCCAGGTGCTTGATCGCGTCGCGGCGCACGTTTCGGACGGCCACGCGCCCCTCCTCGGCCATCTGGCGGACGACCTTGACGAGCTCCTTGCGGCGCTCCTCGGTCAGCTGCGGGATCGGCAGCCGGATCAGCTTGCCGTCGTTGGACGGCTGCAAGCCGAGGTCGGATTCCTGGATCGTCTTCTCGATCTGCTTGATCGAGGTCGGGTCGAAAGGCTGGATCGTCAGGAGCCGAGGCTCGGGCGCGCTGATCGTCGCCAGGTTCTTGAGCGGCGTCGGGGTGCCGTAGTAGTCGATCGTGATCCGGTCGAGCAGCGCCGGCGTCGCGCGGCCGGTACGCACCGAGTTGAAGTGGTCGTGCGTCGCCTCGACCGATTTGTCCATCCTCTGGGCCGCATCACCGATGAAGTCTTCGATCACCGTGTTTCTCCTTCGGGGGTCGAGATGAT
Organism: uncultured Thermoleophilia bacterium; assembly: GCA_963784765.1. Taxonomy (GTDB): domain Bacteria; phylum Actinomycetota; class Thermoleophilia; order Gaiellales; family Gaiellaceae; genus PALSA-600. The sequence goes on along the minus strand of CAWASP010000039.1, from coordinate 11,970 downwards.
CGTGCCGACATGCTCGCCTGCCGCCACCCGTGCGACGTTACCGGGTGCGAGCTCGAACACGTGAATGGGAAGCCGGTTGTCCATGCAGAGCGAGAGCGCGGTCGTATCCATGACCTTCAGCCCCCGCTCGATCACCTGCAAGTGCGTGAGGGTCGGAATGAGCTTCGAGTCCGGCTTCGTGCGAGGGTCGCCGTCGAGCACGCCCGCGACCCCGTTCTTGGCCATCAGGATCGCCTCGGCCCCGATCTCGAGAGCCCGCAGCGCGGCCGCGGTGTCCGTCGTGAAGTACGGGTTCCCGGTGCCGGCCGCGAAGATCACGACCCTGCCCTTCTCGAGGTGCCGTACGGCGCGCCTCCTGATGTACGGCTCGGCGACCTCCTGCACCTCGATCGCCGACTGCACCCGGGTGTCCGCTCCGCCCCGCTCCAGGGCCTCCTGGACGGCGAGCGCGTTCAGCACCGTCGCCAGCATCCCCATGTAGTCGCCCGTCGCGCGGTCGATGCCGTGCTCGCTCGCGGCCATGCCGCGGTAGATGTTGCCGCCGCCGATCACGAGCGCGATCTCGAGACCATCCGCCCGCAGCTCGACGAGCTCCTTCGCGAGGGTGTCGATCGTCCCCGGGTCGAGCCCGTAGTCGCGTTGGCCCATCAGGGCCTCGCCCGACAGCTTCAGCAGGACCCGGTTGAAGCCCATGGCCTAGGAGACGGAGTACCAGGCGTAGTCGAGCAGCTCGATCCCCTGCTCGGCCAGATGCTTCGCGACCGTCGCGGTCGACTCGTCGGCGCGGTACCACGTTTGCTCGGCGAGCACCGACTCGCCGTAGAACCGCTTCGCGAGCTGGCCCTCGACGATCTTCTCGCGCACGTTCTCCGGCTTCGACAGCACCTCGTCGGAGTTCATGAGGATCTCGCGCTCCGCCTCCACCAGCTCGGTCGGCACCTCCTCGCGCGTCCCGTATGTCGGCCGCGCGAACGCCAGATGGAGCGCGAGGCTCCTGGCCGCCTGCGGGTCGCCCCCGCGCGTGCGCACGAGCGCGCCGACCTTGTTGGCGGGCGCATGGACGTAGAACGAGAGCGCCTCGTCGCCCGAGGCCTCCATGCGCTTGCCGCCCACGATCTGGATGTTCTCACCCAGCTTCGCGGCGAGCTCGACGCGCTCCGCCTCGTGGGCAGCCGGATCACCGCCGTCGAAGACGGTGCGCAGCACCTGCTCGGCGAAGGCGAGGAAGTCCTCGTTCCCGGAGACCGGCTCCGTTTCGCAGCCGACGGCGACGATCGCCCCGACTCCCTCGCGCACCATCACGCCGACCTTGCCCTCGCTGGTCGCGCGGTCCGCGCGCTTCGCGGCCGAGGCCATCCCCTTCTCGCGCAGGAGCTTCACGGCTTCGTCGAAGTCGCCGTTCGTCTCCTGGAGCGCCCGCTTGCACTCCATCATTCCCGCGCTCGTCGCGTCGCGGAGCTCCTTCACCATTGCCGCCGTGATCTCGGTCATCCCGCGGGCTCCTCGCTCGCCGTGGTGTCGCCGGCGGCAGGCTGCGCCTCGGTCGTCTCCTCCGCGCCCTCCGCCTGGGCCTCCGCCATCTCGCCGGCGCGGACGCGCTGCTTGCCCGCCTCGATCCCGTCGGCGATCGCGCGCACGACGAGTGTGCACGAGCGGATCGCGTCGTCGTTGCCCGGGATGACGTAGTCCGCCTCATCCGGGTCGCAGTTCGTGTCGACGAGCGCGATCACCGGCAGTCCGAGCCGGCGCGCCTCCCGCACCGCGAGCTGCTCCTTCCGCAGGTCGACGATGAACACCGCATCCGGCTGGCGGCGCATGTCGGCGACACCGCCGAGGTTCGCCTCGAGCTTCTCGAGCTCCGCCTCCATGGAGATGCGCTCCTTTGCCGGAAGCAGGTCGAGCTGCGATTCGTTCTTCAGCGCACGCAGCTCGTGCAGCCGCTGGATCCGGTCGGAGATCGTGCGCCAGTTCGTCAGCAGCCCGCCGAGCCAGCGATGGTTCACGTACGGCATGCCGACCCGCGTGGCGTGGTCGCGGACGGCGTCCTGCGCCTGCTTCTTCGTGCCGACGAACAGCACCGAGCCGCCGCGCTCGGAGACCGCCCGCGCGAACGCGTGGGCGTCGTCCAGCAGCTGCTGCGTCTGGGTGAGGTCGATCAGGTAGATGCCGCCGCGCTCGGCGAAGATGAAGCGCTTCATCTTCGGGTTCCAGCGGCGGGTCTGGTGGCCGAAATGAACGCCGGCCTCCAGCAGATCCTTCATCGAGACAACGGGCATGGGTGCCCCTTTCTGCGGTTTTCGACTGCACTTCACCGGCAGACCCACGGCGGAGCCGGTCGGAAGCCGGCCACCGTCCACCGAGGGCGCCCCACCGGGTCGGAGGAACGAGCGGACGCGGGCATGGTAGCCGCCGCGCTCAGGACAGGCGCGAGAGGTACCCGGCCAGGTCCTCCGGCAGGTCCGACGACACGCGGATCGTCTCGGCCGTGATCGGGTGCGGGAACGCAAGCTCGGCCGCGTGCAGGAACTGTCGTCCGAGCCCCGGCTCGACGACGCCGTAGACGTGGTCGCCGGCGACGGGCAGGTCGATCGCGGCGAGGTGCACGCGGATCTGGTGCATCCGGCCGGTCTCGAGCCGGAGGCGCAGGAGCGCGTGCTCGGGCCAGAGCTCGACGACCTCGAAGTGCGTCACCGCGTCGCGCGGGGCGTTCGTGTCGAGCGACACCCGCGTCGGATCGCCGCGATCGCGGCCGACCGGGGCCTCGATCCTCCCGGCCCGCGAGCCCGGCCGGCCCCGGACGAGCGCCAGGTAGACCCGCTCGAGCGCATGCGCGCGGACGAGCTCGCCCAGGCGTGCGTGGGCCTCCTCGGTGCGCGCGACCACCAGCAGCCCCGACGTGTCGCGGTCGAGCCGGTGGACGATTCCCGGGCGGTCCGGATCGCCGCCTGCGATGCGGCCGCGGAGGGCGTCGACAAGCGTGTCCCCGACGTGGCCCGCGCCGGAGTGCACGACGAGGCCGGGTGGCTTGTCGACGACGAGGACGTGCTCGTCCTCGTAGGCGATGCGCGGCACCGCCGGCGGCGGCGTCGGCGCCGCCGGGGCGGGCTCGGGGACCGACACGCCCTCGCCGCCGCCGAGCCGGTGGCTCTTCGGCCGCGAGACACCGTCGACGAGGGCGCCGTTCTCGATCGCGCGCTCGGCGGCGGCACGCGAGCCGAGATGGCGTGCGAGGAACCGGTCGAGTCGCTCGCCCGCCGCGTCCGCCGGCACGACGAGCTGCTCGCTCACCGAGCGGCGACGTCGACGGGCCGCCGTCGCGGGCGCGGCGGTCGGTCGGCGACGAAGAGCGCGACCAGCAGGATCGCGACGCCGACCACGATGAAGCTGTCGGCGAGGTTGAAGACCCGCAGCCCCCACCAGTGCACGTCGATGAAGTCGGTGACGTGCCCCAGGCGCACGCGGTCGAAGAGATTCGACAGGCTGCCGCCGATCAGCAGGCCGAACGCAGCGGGGAGCACGGGGTGCCGGGTCCCTGAGCGGGCGAAGAACGCGAGCATCCACACCACGGCGGCCGCGGTGATCAGCGTGACGACCGGCGTCGCACTCGAGAAGAGGCCGAAGGCGATGCCCGAGTTCTGCACGTGGTGGATCGACAGCGGGCCGATGACGTGCGTGGACTCGTCGAGGGCGAGCTGCGAGGTCACGAGATGCTTGGTCACCTGGTCGGCGATCACGGCCGCGGTCGCAACGGACGCGAGGCCGGCCCACTGGCGCGGGCCGGCGGCGAGCGACCGCTCGGCGACGGACAGCGGCGTCAGCCCGTCGGTGGTCGAGCCGACGCGGATGTCGTGCTGCTCGTCGGTCACCGGCGACGCTGGTCCTCGACGCAGAACCGCGTCCACGGGATCGCCGCGAGACGCTCCGGCGCAATCGGCTTCCCGCAGTCCTCGCACGTGCCGTAGGTGCCGTCGTCCATGCGTGCGAGCGCTGCGTCGATCTCCTGCAGGGTCTGCTGCACGCCTTCCTCGAGGCCCTCGTCGAGCTCGCGGTCGTACATGGCCGTGGCCATGTCGCCCATGTGGTTGTCGGACGAGCCGTGGGAGATCTCGCCGAGCTCGTCTTCGAGGCTGCCGGGGTTCTCGCGGTCCAGGAACCGCGCGGCGCCGAGCAGCCGCGACCGCTCCTCCTCCAGCCGCCTGCGCAGGTCGGCAGTGTCGATGTCGGTCACGACGGCTCCTTTCCGTCGCCGCTCGCATCGGCGAGGCGGCGGTCGATCTCGGCGCTGTCGAGGCCCGTGAGGGCGACCGTCTTGTCGCGCGAGCCGTGGCCCGAGAGGATGACGACGTCACGTGCGGGGACTCCGAGCACATCGGACAGCAGGCGCACGACGGCGGTGTTCGCCTTGCCGCCCTCGGGGGCTGCGGCAACGCGAAGCTTCCAGCCGCGCCCGTGGCGCCCGACGACGCCCGGGTGCGTTGCACCCGGCGAGACGCGAAGCGAGAGACGGGCTGTCACACCGCCAGGTTACCCCCAGGCGACGTCCCTACCCTCCTCGGGCGCGTCGTCGTCGTCGGCGCCCTCGGGGACATACCGGGTGTCGGGAAGCGCGGCGGCGGGCGGCAGCGGGTCCGGTTCCTGATCGTTCTCCGGGACCTCGTCGGGCGCCGGAAGGGCCTCGAACTCGCGCGTGTCCTCGCGCCTCGGCCACGATCGCTCGTCGCCGGCGTCGTCCCCGGACGCGCGCGGAGCGCCGTGTGCCTCCTCGACGATGCCGAGCGCGGCGCGCATGAGCGTCTCGATGCGGCGCACCTCGGCGAACAGCCGGTCGCGCTCGGCCTGCGCCGCGCGGGTGATCGATCGCGCTTCGTGATGCGCCTCGGCGACGATCACCTCTGCTTCGCGCTTGGCCGACTCCACGGCCTCCGCCGCGGCCTTCTCGGCGACGACCAGCGTGCTCGCGAGCAGCGTCTCCCGCTGCTTCACCCCGTCGAGCGCCTTCTCGACGTCCTCGAGCCGGTCGGCGAGCTCCCCTCGCTCGGCCCAGACTTCCTCGAAGCTCGTGGCGACGTCGTCCAGGAGCTCGTCGACCTCGCGGCGGCGATATCCCGCCAGGCCGCGGCCGACCTTCACGTGTCTCAGTTCGACCGGCGAGTAGCGCATCGTTCGCTCCTTTGTTTCTAGAGGCGGTTCAGCACCAAGATGAGGATGCGCTCGATCGCGATCAGCGCGATCAGGGCGACCATGGGCGAGAAGTCGATCGGGCCTGCCGACAGCGGCAGGAGGCGGCGCCACAGGCGCAGATACGGCTCGCACAGGTCGTAGAGGAAGCGCTGGACAGGGCGCAGCGAGTAGGGAAGCTGGATCCACGACGTCAGGATGTAGGCGAAGATCGCCAGGATGTAGACGCCGACGAAGACGTTGAGGAACAGCTCGACCTGCGATATGGCGTCGAGCACCATGGCGGATGCTTCGGGGAGATCCGCCGTTTTCCTACGTTTCCAGGGCTTGCTCGAACGCGGCGCGCTCGTCCTCGCCGAGCGGACGCGACGTGCCGCTGCCCTCGTCGCGGGCGACCAGCACCGCTTCGGCCGCCGCCGCGAGCTCTCCCGCCCCGGTCACGACCGCCTCGCGGGTGCGGATGCTGGAGGTGCCGATCTGCTGCAGGCCGCAGCGGGCGACGATCACGTCGTCGGCGAGCGTGAGCTCACGGCGATAGTCGATCTCGACGCGGGCGACGACGAAGCTCCAGACGCGCGCCGGGTCGCCGAGCGTGCGTCCCAGCCACTCGTCCCGGGCCTCTTCGAGGTAGGTCAGGAACACCACGTGGTTGACGTGGCCGTAGACGTCGAGATCCCGCCACCGGATCTCGATCTCCTTCTCGTGCTGCACGTCAGCCCCGGCCGAAGCCTTCCGCCGCGCCGCGCGCCGCCTCTGTCTGGGCGAGCAGCCCGTAGGCGAGACGCTCGATCAGAACCGCCGCGTCCCGCGAGGCGTCGGGGACGGCGTCGATCGCCTGCTTGGCGAGCTCGACGGCGAGTCGCGGCTTCTCCGCGAGCGCTGCGGCGAGCTCGAGCGCGCGTTCGAGCGCCGCTCCCTCCGGCACGACCTCCGAGACGAGGCCCGCGGCGAGCGCGGCGCGGGCGTCGATCCGCTCGCCGAGCAGGATCAGCTGCTTCGCACGTGCCGGCCCGGCCAGGCGGACGGCGCGTACGGTGCCGCCCGAGCTGGGGACGATCCCGATCCCCACCTCCGGGAAGCCGAACACGGCCGACTCGTCCGCGATCCGGAGGTCGGTGGCGAGCGCGAGCTCGAGGCCGCCGCCGAGGCAGTAGCCGTGGATCGCGCTGATCGTGGGCTGCGGCAGCGCGGCAACCCGCTCGTACACGCCGCCGGTCTCCCGGTAGTAGCGCAGGATCGCGTCCGGGTCGCGGTCGGCGAGCTCGGTGACGTCGGCGCCGGCAGAGAATGCGCGGCCGCTGCCCGCGAGAACGACGCAGGCGCTCCCGCGGACCTCGCCGCCATCGAGCGCCTCCGCGAGGCTGCGCTCGAGGGCGGTCGAGAGCGCGTTCAGCTTGTCCGGACGCGAGAGCCGGATGACGCAGGTCTCGCCCTCGAGGCTCACCTCGACGAGCGACTCGCTCATCGCAGCAGGCCCTTGATCTCCTCCGCGGCTGCGAGCGCACGGCGGCCCGTCTCCGGGAGCCGCTCGCGGGGCAGGCGATGCTCGGTGCCCCAGACGCTGACGATCGCAACGGGTCTCCCCTGCTCGGTCGTGACGGCCGCCGACGCGCCGAAGAGGGACTCCTCCAGCTCGCCGACGCAGACGGCGTACCCGTCGCGGCGCACGGTCTCGAGCTCGCGCTCGAGCGAGCGGCGGTCGGTGATCGTCGTCTCGGTGTAGCGCTCCAGCCGCTCGGGCAGCACGATCTGCTGCTCGTCGTGCGGCAGGAATGCGAGGTAGGCCTTGCCGGTCGACGTCGCGTGCAGCGGCACCGAGCGACCGAACCAGTTGGGCGCCATGATCTGCGGCGGGTCGACCTGGTCGACGTAGACGAGGTTGAACCGCTTCACGACGGCGAGGTTCGTCGCCTCGCTCGTCTCGCGGGCGAGCGCCTCGAGCACCGGGCGCGCCCGCCGCACGAGCGGCTCGACGTCGGCCCCGGCGGCGAGGCGCAGGAAGGCGTAGCCGAGGCTGTAGCGCTGGCTGACCGGGTCGCGCTCGATGAGGCCGTGGGCATCGAGCGTCGCGAGCAGCCGCCAGGCGGTGCTTCGGTTGAGGCTGCAGGCCTCCGCGAGCTCGACGACGGTCGGCGGCCGGCGGGCATCGGCGATCGCCTTCAGGAGCGCCGCTGCACGGTCGACCGACTGGATCGTCCGCGAGCGGCCGGTCCGGGCCCGAGTCTCGGTCGACGGCTGCATCATTCGCGACATCGTTGCACAGTGCGAACGGAACGGCCAGCAGGCCGCCCCACAGGTCAGCGGTGGACGCCGCCACCGAGGTGGATCACGACGACGCCGGCGACGACCAGCGCGACGCCCGTCAGGGTCGCGACGCCGACCGCCTCCCGGTAGGCGAGCCAGCCGATCAGCGCGATCGCCACCGTCCCCACGCCCGACCAGATGGCGTACGTGGTCGAGAGCGACAGGTGCTTGAGCGTGATCGCGAGCAGCACGAACGAGATGACGTAGGCGACGACGACGAGCGCAGCGGGAGCGACCTTCGTCATGCCGTCGGATGCCCGCAGCGCGGTCGTGCCGACCACCTCGAAGCAGATCGCGAGCGCCAGAACGACCCACGGGCTCATGGGCCGGCCTTCGGTTGCCCCATGACGTTTCCGCTCCGGCGCCGGCACAGCCGGCGCCTCCGCACCGTCCCCGCCGAGCCTACGCTCTGTACCCCGCTCCGGCACCGGCACAGCCGGCGCCTCCGCTCCGTCCCCGCTCCGGCACCGGCCAAGCCGGCACCTCCGCTCCCAGCCGGCTCCGTCCAGCCTACGCCGGCGATGAGCTCCGTCGAGCCTACGCTCTGTACCCCGCTCCGGCACCGGCACAGCCGGCGCCTCCGCTCTTTCATGAGCTCCGTCGAGCCTACGCTCATGGCAACGCCTCGAGGGCGACGACCTCGCGGCGGAAGGGAACGGCGTCGCCGGCCGCCTCCCCGTCGAGCTCCTCGGCAAACCGCCGCCCGTCCCAGACCGCGGATGCGATCGTTCCCGGCGCGAACGCGTCCCCGACGGCGCGCACCGAGCGAAGCCCTGCCGCATCCCACTCGCCGCGCCGCTCGAGCAGCCCTTCGGCCAGGGACTCCTCGGGCAGTCGCGCCGTGACGAGCACCAGCGACTCGCACGGGACCTCTCGCTCGCTGTCGGTGTACACGTTCACGATCCTCGCACTCCCCGCGGCAACGCCGACGAGGTCGTGCGCTGTCTCGAGTGCGACGCCGCGCTCCACGAGCCTCCGGTGGATCCGCGGCTGCTCCATCGTGTTGACCGTCCACTCCGACACCCGCGGCGCCGGCGTCACGAGCGTCACCGCTCGACCGTCGGCCGCGAGAAGCTCGGCGAGCACGCCGCCGAGGTAGTAGTGGTCGTCGTCGAAGAGGACAATCCGCTCGCCGCCGGGCCGCGCGCCGGCGAGGAGGTCGTCGGGGGTCAGCACCTCCACGCCGCTCTCGAGCGGGAGCGGCTGCGGGTGCCGGCGGCCGACGCCGTCGCGCCGCCACCGCGCGCCGGTGGCGACGGCGATGTGGGCGAAGTCGTAGCCGAGCACCTCGTCGACACCGACCGGGCTCTCGAGCGCCTGCTCGACGTTCGGGAGCTTCGCGAGCTGTGCCCGCCGGTAGTCGAGCACCCGGATCCAGGGGGCGAGGCCCGGCAGCTGCGCCTCGCGTGCGACTCTGCCGCCGAGCTCGCGCGTCGCCTCGGCGAGCACGACGTCGTAGCCGCGCCGGCCGAGCGTCATCGCCGCCTCGAGCCCTGCGGGGCCGCCGCCGACGACGAGCACCTTCGCGTCGGAGCCCTTCGGCCGCACCCGCTCCGGATGCCAGCCGCGCCGCCACTCCTCCCCCATCGACGGGTTCTGGGTGCAGCGGATCGGCGTCGCCGTCCAGTCGCCGGTGACGCACACGTTGCAGCCGATGCACTCGCGGATGTCGTCGAGGCGCCCTTCCTCGATCTTGCGCGGCAGGAACGGGTCCGCGATCGACGGCCGCGCGGCGCCGATCATGTCGAGAACGCCGCTCTCGACGAGCCGCACCATCGTGTCCGGCGAGGTGAGCCACCCCACGCCGACGACCGGCTTCGACGTCAGCGCCTTCAGGCCCCGGAAGTGCTCCTCGGTCCATGCCTCGTGCCCGAAGCGGGAGGTGATCGAATCGTCCTCCCAGAAGCCGACCATCAGGTCCCAGAGATCGGGGAGCTCGCCGACGAGGCCGAGAAGCTCCTCCGTCTCGGGCTTCACGATGCCCTCGCCGCCGAGGAGCTCGTCGACGACGAGCCGGCAGGCGACGGCGGCGCGCCCCTCGCACTCCTCCCGCGTGTCTTCGAGCACCTCTCGCAGAAGACGGGCGCGGTTTGCGAGCGGCCCGCCGTAGTCGTCGCCCCGGTCGTTGCACCTCCGTGAGAGGAAGTGCTGGAGCGTCGTCAGCCCGTGAGCCGCGTAGACGTAGACGACGTCGTAGCCGGCGGCGAGCGACCGGCGGACCGCGAGCCGGTGCCGGCGCCGGAGATCGGCGATGTCCTCGGCGCTCATCCGCCGCGCCTGGATCGGCTCGTAGCCCGTCACGGGCAGGTGCGCCGGGCCGCGTGGAGGGATGCGGCCGTAGAGGTTTGCCGACGACATGCCGCTGTGGACGAGCTCGATGCCGGCGAGGGAGCCGTGTGCGTGCACCTGCTCCACGAGGCGCTCGTGCGCGGGGATGTCCGCGTCGTCCCAGAGCCGTCCCTCGACGAACCCGCCGACGTCGGAGTCGGCATGGATCTCGACCTCCTCCGTGCAGACGACGGCCCAGCCGCCTTCCGCCTTCACCCCGCGCATGACGGCGTGCGCGGTCGGGTCGCGATGGCCCATGCCGTTGCAGTGCGGCACCTGGAAGAAGCGGTTGCGGGCGATCACCGGCCCGAGCTGCACCGGCTCGAAGAGCACGTCGTAGCGCGGGTCGCGCGGCATCGGTGCAGTCTCTACGAGAACAGGCTGCGGGCGACGATCAGGCGCATGATGTCGCTCGTCCCGTCCCAGATCTCGTCGAGCTTCGCGTCGCGGAGCCACTTCTGGGCGAGCGAGCTACGGATGTACCCGGCGCCGCCGAGGGTCTGCACGGCGGCCCAGGTGGCGAACCCCGACGCCTCGGAAGCGGCGAGCTTCGCCATCGCCGCCTCGGTCGAGAACGGCCGACCCTCGTCGGCGAGCGCCGCCGCATGCTGTGTCATCAGGCGTGCCTGGTCGAGACGGACCTTCGCGTCGGCGAGGCGGAAGGAGACCGCCTGGAACTCGTGGATCGGCCGGCCGAACGCGGTGCGCCCGGAGGCGTACTCGACGGCGTGCTCGAGCGCGGCGCGCCCGAGCCCGAGCGTGCTCGCCGCGAGCTGCACGCGGGCGACGTCGAAGACGTGCATCAGGCCGCTGAACCCCTGCCCCTCCTCGCCCAGCCGGCGCTCGTCCGGGACGAAGCACTCCTCGAGCTGCAGCTCGCCGGCCGGGAAGCAGCGGCTCCCCATCTTGGGCAGCCTCGGGCCGCGGACGAAGCCGGGATCCTCGCGCTCGACGACGAAGGCCGTGATGCCGCGCGAGCGGGAGCCCGGCTCGACCGTCGCGAAGACGACGCACACGTCGGCGATCGGTGCGTTGCCGATGAACGTCTTGTGCCCCTCGAGGACGTAGCCGCCCTCGACGCGGCGGGCGGTCGTCTCGATGGCCGCCGAGTCGGACCCGTGGGCGGGCTCGGTGATTGCGACCGAGCACGCAGGCGGGTCGGCGCTCGCGAGCGGCGGCAGGTAGCGCCGCTTCTGCGCCTCGGAGCCGAGGGCGAGGATCGGCCCGGCGAAGAACCCGCCCTGCGCGATGACCCAGAAGATCGGCGAGTCGCCGAAGGAGAGCTCCTCGATCACCGCGCAGCGGTCGCGGAGGCTCTCGACTCCCCCGCCGCCGTAGGCGGCCGGCAGGTCGTAGCAGGTGAGACCGAGCTCGGCGGCGCGCCGCAGCTCGGCGAGCGGATACTCCTCGCTCTCGTCGTAGGCGAGAGCCACGGGCCGCAGCTCGTCCCGTGCGAACGCCCGCGCCGCCTCGACGAGCTCGGCGGCGCTGCGGCCCACCGGCGTCGTCGCGTTCATATTACGAACCTCCTGCGAGCATGGCGCACCCTAGATCGGCGGCATCGCCGTGGTCAAGCGTGCGTCTTGACGCGAGGCAGAGGACGCCCCTAAGCTCGCGTCATCGCGCTATGTGCATCGCGTGTTCGCATCTCGCACTCGACGGGCTCCCGTGAACTGGGACGTCTTCGTCACGTGCGCGGTGACGGGCGCCGGTGACACGGCGCAGCGCAGCGAGCACGTGCCCGTCACCCCCGCCGCCGTCGCCGAGTCGGCGATCGAGGCGGCGCGCGCCGGGGCGGCTGTCGTGCACATCCACGTCCGCGACCCGGAGACGGGCAAGGGCGGGCGAGACCCGGGGCACTACCGCGAGGTCGTCGAGCGGATCCGGGCCTCGGACGTCGACGTCGTGCTCAACCTGACCGCCGGGATGGGCGGCGACCTCGTGCTCGGCGGGCCCGAGGCTCCCCTCCCGCCCGATCCCGGCGGAACGGACATGGCCGGTGCCACCGAGCGGCTCGCGCACGTCGAGGAGCTGCGGCCCGAGATCTGCACGCTCGACTGCGGCACGATGAACTTCGCGGCCGGCGGCGACTACGTGATGGTCAACACGCCGGCAATGCTCCGCGCGATGGCCGCCCGCATCCGCGAGCTCGGCGTACGG
>CAWASP010000038.1:0-109456 GCA_963784765.1 uncultured Thermoleophilia bacterium | reverse complement strand
GCAGCCGGTCGACCTCGTCCTCGGTGTTGTAGTGGAGCATGCCGACCCGCACTGCGCCGTCCGGGAGGCCGAGTCGCTCCATGATCTCGACGGCGTAGTAGTTGCCGTCCCAGACGGCGAAGCCGCGCTCGCCGAGCCGGGCCGCGACGTCCGAGGGCGTGTGGCCTTCGACCGTGAAGCAGAAGGTCGGAACCCTAGATTCCATGCGGGGTATGCCGTACAGGCGGCACGTCTCGGACAGCCCGTCGAGGAAGCGCTGCCCGAGCGCCTGCTCGTGCTCTGCGATCCACTCCCACCCAACCGACTCGATGTACTCGACGGCCGCGACGAACCCGGCGAGCAGCTCGTGCGCCTGCGTCCCCGTCTCGAAGCGGTGGCCGACCGGCTCGTCGGGAGCGGGCCGCACCTTGTACGGACGCCAGCCCTCGGCGACCTCCCGCTTCACGTACGCGAGCCCCAGGTGCGGGCCGTAGAACTTGTACGGCGAGCACAGGAGCACGTCGACACCGGCGGCAGCGACGTCGATCGGGCCGTGGGGGGCGTAGTGCACCGCGTCGACCCAGGCGAGCGCCCCCGCCTCGTGCGCGAGCGCGGCCACCTCGGCGACCGGCGTTAGGGTGCCGACCGAGTTCGCCGCCCACGGGAACGCGACGACGCGCGTGCGCTCGGAGAGCAGCGAGCGGAGATGGTCGAGGTCGAGGCGGCACGTATCGTCGATCTCGGCGAAGCGGACGACGAGGCCCTTGTCACGCGCGAGCTGGAGCCACGGTGAGGCGCTTCCATCGTGGTCGAGCTTCGTGCAGACGACCTCGTCTCCCGCCTCGAGCGCCCGCGCGGCGGTTCGCGTGAGCGCGAAGTTGAGCGTCGTCATGTTCGCGCCGAATGCGACCTCCGCAGGCGTTGCGCCGAGGAAGCGCGCGGCCGTGTCGTGTGCGCCCGCGACCAGCGCGTCCACCTGCCGCGAGGTCTCGAAGTGCCCGCCGAGGTTCGCGTTGGCCTCCCGGAGGCAGGCGGCGATCGCCTCGATCACGGCGTCGGGCACCTGCGAGCCGCCGGGGCCGTCGAAGAAGGCGAGCGGACGGTCGAGCGCACTGAAGCGCGCGCGCACCGCGTCGACGGTGGTCACGACACGTGCCACTCGTACCTCGGCTTGACAGACAGCGACGCGCCCACGAAGCAGTCGCGCTCGCCCTTCGCGACCAGGTCGTCGACGTCTTCGGCGCGCGGCTCGAGCTGTGCGTCGATCGCGACGTCGATCTCGACGAAGCGATAGCGGTCGTCGTCGCCGCTTCTCGTGATCGTCCCGTGCGCCGATCCGGATGCGGTGACCTCGTGACCCGCGCGGCGAGCGTGGTAGGCGAAGCCGTCGATCGAGCAGCGCAGGAGTGCTGCGAGCAGCAGGTGATCGGCCGACCAGCCCTCCGGCGGCACGAGCTGGCCGCCGCCCGGAATCGTCAGGCGGCCGCCGAGATCCACCTCGACCGCATACTCCAGGATCCTCGCGCGCACCGGCACAGGCGAAACGTAGTCGGTCCGTCCGGTCCCGGTCCTAGGGTTCCGGGCGATGAGGCTGAGAACGTTGTCCGAAGCGGAGTGCTATGTGCGCTGCTACGGGGACCGCGACGACAGCGTGAGCGTGGTGCGGCCGGTGCGGCGGCGCGCGGTGCGCGAGATCATCCGCGGAGAGCGGCTGCGCACTCTCTTCGAGGAGCGGCTCGACGCCCGGGGCCCCGAGCAGGAAGCCGCATGACGCGCACGTGCCGCAGCTGGAGCGCCCGGCGCCGCACGGTGCCCACGTCGCGCAGGCCGTCCCCGCCACTCCCGAGCTCGTGGGTCTGCACCGCCACCTGGACGCAGCGCATGCCACGCTGTCGCCCGCGTGGCAAGCGTTCCTAGCTCGGTCCCGGACGTCCTTGCGCCCGGGCTCGCCTGCGTCTTCTGCGGGATCAACCCGGGACGCGTCTCCGCCGCCGCAGCGGCGCATTTCGCAAACCCCCGCAACGACTTCTGGCGGCTGCTCCACGACGCCGGGTTCACGCCACGCCTCCTCGACCCGCAGGACCAGTTCGAGCTCCTCGATCTCGGCTACGGCGTCACGAACGCCGCCTACCGGACGACGCCCGGCTCGGGCGACCTGCGGCGGGGCGACTTCGACGTGCAGCGGCTGGAGGGGCTCGTGCGAGAGCTCAGGCCGCGCGCGATCGCGTTCGTCGGCAAGGAGGCCTATCGCGGCCTCTTCGGCGAACGGCCCGAGCTCGGGCCGCAGCTGCGGACGCTGAGCCCGAGCGGGCTCTTCGTCCTTCCGTCGACGTCGCCCGCGAACGCGGCCGTCCCGTACGCGGAGCGTCTCGACTGGTTTCGCAAGCTGCGCCGCTGGATCGAACCAGTCGACCGGCGTGCGGTGCGCGGCGTCGTGCTCGACCGACACGGCCGCGTCCTGCTCGCCCGCTTTCAGCATCCGGTGACCGGTGAGGTGTGGTGGGCGACGGTCGGCGGCGGGATCGACGAGGGGGAGAGCGAGGAGGACGCGCTCCGGAGGGAGCTCCACGAGGAAGCCGGTCTCGAGCAGTTCGAGATCGGCCCGCTCGTGCACGAGCGGGAGCACACGTTCCCCTGGGCACGGGTCATCTACCACCAGCGCGAGCGCTTCCGTCTCGTGCGGGTCGAGGAGCACGAGGCGGCCCCGACCATCGACGTCGCCCGCGAAGGCGTGACCGAGGTGCGCTGGTGGACGGCCGCCGAGCTCGCCTCGCCCGTCGAGACGCTCGTCCCGGCCGAGCTTCCCGGGCTCGTGCGTAGGCTGACCGCGTGACCGCGATCCTCGTCACCGTTCACCTGCTCGCCGCCGGCATCTGGTTCGGGGGGTCGACGGCGCTCGTCTTCGTCGGCGTGCCGGCGATCCGCGAGCTCGAGGGCGAGCCCCGAGGCGTCGCGATGAAGGCGCTCGGGCTCCTGTGGCGCCCGCTCGGCTACGGGGCGCTCCTCACGGCGGCGCTCACGGGCATCGCGCTCGGCCTGCGCGAGTGGGAGAGGAGGCCGGCGTTCCAGGCGGTGTTCTGGACGAAGGTCGTTCTCTTCTGCCTGCTCGTCGCCGTCTCGTACCTGCACAACTTCGTGCTCGGCCCACGGCTGCAGGCGGAGATCCGCGAGGGGCGCGAGCAACGCAGCAGGCCGACGCTCGTCGTCGTCGGGTGGATCAGCTACTCGCTGACGATGACACTGCCCGTGCTCGGCGTCGTGCTGCAGCGCCTCGTCGACTAGGAATGGTGTGCCGGCACCGGCGCGATCAGCAACGGCCCGGCCGCGACCGGGTTGCCGGCGAAGTTGTACGCCGTCAGGTCGAGGCCGTGCACCCGAGTTGCGATCGCCCAGAAGCGGAGCTTCGTCTTCAGCGAGGGCGGAGCGGCGGCCGTGCGTGTCGCGAGCATCCGGCCGGCGGCATTCCTGAGCGTCACTCGCGCCACGTTGCTCCGGGCAGCGCCGAACCAGATCTCGCCCCCGGGGACGGCGACGCCGAAGTTGCTGATCGCAAACGACAGGGGGATCGGTGGCACGTGAGGCCGGTGGTAGGCGGGCTTCTCGCCGAGCACCGGCACGCCGCAGCCGGTCGCGAGCCGCTTTCCCTGTGAGTCGTCGAGGTGCGTGCAGACGAGGTCGCCTGCGAGCTTGTTCACCGTCAGCCGGTAGGTCGTTCCGCGGAAGAAGAGCGTCCGCGTCGCCGTCACCTCGCCGCCGCGGCCCTTGAACAGCCAGCCGCCGCCGGCGGCGAACGCGGTTGCCCCCACGAGCGCCGCGGCGACGAGCGCGGCAGCCGGCAGCGCGAACCTGCGTGCGCGGCGTGCGCGCCGTCGCACGTCGAGCCAGTCCGAATCGTCGGTCGTGTCCGCGAGCAGCGCGAAGCGCTCCGCCAGCAGGTCGGTCATCCCGTCGCCTCCTCGGGTCGAAGTTCCTCCGCCAGGGCCGCGTGCGCCTGCGCGAGTGTCGCCGCGACGGTGCCCTCCTCGATCTCCAGCGCCTCGGCGATCTCGGCGTACGAGAAGCCGGCGAAGTGGCGCAGGAAGACGACGAGCCGGCGGCGCGGCGGCAGTGAGCGGATCGCGGCCGCGAGCGCGGGGTCGCGGTGCTCGTCGAGAATCGAGAGGTCGTCGGGTAGCTCCTCGGCGGCGGTGCGCCCTCGCTCGCGCAGCGCGAGCCGGTAGGCGATCCGCCACACCCACGGCGCGAGCGACTCGCGGCGGCGGAGCCGCCGATGCTCCCGCAGCGCGACTGCGAACGCCTCCTGGACGACGTCGCGGGCGGCCTCGCGGCTGCCGGCGATCGGCGTGAGCGCGTTGCGGAAGCCGAGATAGCGGTCGCGGTAGAGCTGCTCGAGCGGCCCCATCGACAGGGAGAGCATCGCGCGTAGGGGTTCCTTTAGTGCGGCGTCGCTTCGAACCCGGGAACCTGGTTCGCGGGTCGAGCCACCTCTAGCTGCGCCAGCGGTTCGTGATCGGGGTGCGGCGGTCGCGGCCGAAGGCCTTCGGGTGGAGCTTCACGCCGGGCGGTGCCTGCCTGCGCTTGTACTCGGCCCTGTCGACGAGCGCGACGGCTCGCTCGACGACGGTGGGGTCGAAGCCGTCGGAGTCGAGCTCCTCCCGCGAGCGATCGAGCTCGACGTAGGCCTCGAGCACCACGTCGAGGGACGGATAGGGCGGCAGCGAGTCCTCGTCGAGCTGGTCGGAGCGCAGCTCGGCGCTCGGCGCCCGCTCGATGATCGTCTGCGGGATGAGCTCGCGGCCGGCGCGCTCGTTGAGCCAGCGCGCCAGGCGGAAGACGTCGGTCTTGTAGACGTCCTTGATCAGCGCGAAGCCTCCGGCGAGATCGCCGTACAGCGTCGAGTACCCGACCGACAGCTCGGACTTGTTGCCGGTCGCGATCACCAGCCAGCCGAACTTGTTCGAGAGCGCCATCAGGAGCGTGCCGCGGATCCGCGCCTGCAGGTTCTCCTCCGTCAGGTCGGGCTCGCGCCCCTCGAACGAGGGCGCGAGCGCTGCCGTGAACGCCTCGACGACCGGCTCGATCGCGAGCTCGCGAAAGTCGATGCCGAGGGACTCGGCAAGCCGCGCGGCGTCGCCGCGTGTCCCCTCCGAGGAGTAGCGCGACGGCATCGACACTCCGTGGACACGCTCGGCGCCGAGGGCCTCGACCGCGAGCGCGGCGGTGAGCGCGGAGTCGATGCCGCCGGAGAGACCGACCACGACGGCGCCGAAGTCGTTCTTCCCCACGTAGTCGCGCAGTCCGAGCTCGAGCGCGAGGCGCATCTGCTCGAGCTCTTCCAGCATGGGAGCCGGCGCGGGATGGGCGGCAGTGCGCTGCTCGCGCGGCGCCGGCAGGTCGACGTGCGTGACCCGCGGCTCGCGCTGCTGCTCCCTGGCGAGCGCGCGGCGGCGCACGTCGCGCAGCCTGCGGCCGACCGCGGCGACGGGGTCGACGTCGACGACGAGCAGCTCCTCCTCGAATCCGGTGGCCCGTGCGAGCACAGAGCCTTCGTCGTCGAGCACGACCGAATGCCCGTCGAAGATCAGCTCGTCCTGGCCGCCGACCGCGTTGCAGAAGGCGACGAAGCAGGAGTTGTCGCGGGCCCGGACCTTCAGCATCTCCTCGCGCTCGCGGTCCTTGCCGATGTGGAACGGCGACGCGGAGATGTTCGTGACGAGCTGCGCCCCGGCGAGCGCGAGGTCGGTGGCGGGAGGCCCGGGCTGCCAGACGTCTTCGCAGATCGTCGGGCCGACCACGACGTCGCCGAAGCGGAGCAGGACGAGATCACGCCCGGAGGCGAAATAGCGGTCCTCGTCGAAGACGCCGTAGTTCGGGAGGTAGCGCTTGCGGTAGACGCAGCGCACCTCGCCGTGCGAGAGGACGAAGCAGGCGTTGAAGAGGTCGGCGTCGAGATGCGGCGCGCCGACGAGCGCCGTGATCCCGTGTGCGGCTCGCGCGATCTCGTCGACGCAGCGCCGCGCAGCCCGCACGAACCCGGCCCGCAGCAGCAGATCCTCCGGGGGATAGCCGGTGACCGAGAGCTCCGGGAAGAGGACGAGGTCGGCGTCCTCCTCGCGGGCCGTCTCGAGCTGCTCGACGATCCGCGACGTGTTGCCGTCGAGGTCGCCGACGACGCTATTGATCTGCGCGAGGGCCAGTCTCATCGGTTTTCGCCTCTCGGTCGAAAACTCTAGCACGGCGCTCCGTGAGGGCCGCCCGGCGCCAGGCCGCGTAGAGCACGATCGCGCAGAGGAAGATCGCGAAGCTCGCCCAGCCGACGAACGCCGAGCGCTCCTTGCGCCCCACGACGCTGATCACCGCGGCGGCCGCGAGAGCGACGATGAGCCACACCCGGAGGACGTTGGCGCGCATACTGGGCGACCAGTATGGCCATCGTCATCGACCGTCGCTATCGCGGCCCGGCCGGGTCCGGGAACGGCGGCTACTCCGCCGGCCGCTTCGCGCTCGCCCACGGCGCCGACGAGGTCGAGGTGACACTGCGGCTCCCGCCGCCGCTCGAGACCCCGCTCACGCTCGATGCCGACGGGCTCGTCCGCGGCGGAGACTCGGTCGTCGCCGAGGTGCGGCCCGGGGCGGTGGACATCGAGCCGCCGCCGTTCGTGCCGCTCGAGGACGCGATCGCGGCGCAGGCGCCGGACCTCGCCTCGCCGTTTCCGGAGTGCTTCGTCTGCGGCCATGCGCGCGGCACCGACGGGCTGCACGTCCACGCCGGGCCCGTGGCCGAGCGCGGTGTCCACGCTGCTCCGTGGACCCCTGCGGAGGACACGGCCCGCCCGGAGTTCGTGTGGGCGGCGCTCGACTGCCCCGGCGGCTACGCCGTCGGGTTCCCCGGTCGCGGCACCGTCGTCCTCGGGCGGCTCGCGGTGCGCGTCGAGCGGGTGCCGGAGCCGGGCGAGGAGTGCGTCGTCGTCGGGTGGCACCTCGGCAGCGCGGGTCGCAAGCACGAGGCGGGTACGGCGCTCTTCGCAGTCTCAGGCGAGCTGCTCGGTCTCGGCCGGGCCGTCTGGATCGAGCCGCGCGGCTGAGCGCGTCTCGCCGCCCACGACGAGCCAGACGAGCTCGCCGGACGTGAGGAGCTCGACCGGCTCGCCGAGGTCGATCGGCCGCCGGTACTCGAGCACCGCCGCGAAACGATCGAGCAGCCGTCCCGCCCACGCGTCCTCGAGCGGCGCCCAGTAGGCGGCGTTGTTCACGTGGCCGAGGCGGTCGACGTCGGTCGTGCGGAACCGCCACGGCCGGCCGGCGCCGCCGGGGGCGGGCGCCGGCAACGCCAGCCGGCCGGAGGCCTTGCGGCCGGCGGCCGAGGTTCCGTACACCTCGAGGAAGCGCTCGTCGAGGCGCTTCGGCCGCAGCCCGCGGTCGAGGTGGATCCAGATGCTCTCGGCCTCGACGGCTCCGCCGCGCTCTCCCCGGATCGAGTATCGCCGCGACGCCGTCGAGCCGGCGGCGCCGCTGCACCACGTCTCGATCGTGAGCGCGTCCTCGGGCCGGAAACGCTCGCGCATCTCGACCTCGGTCCGCCGCACGACCCAGACGTGCGAGTCGTGGTCGAAGCCGGCGTCGAGCCAGTCCTCCGACGCGACGTCCTGCAGGTAGCGCGCGACGGCGTCGAGGCGGAGCCGTCCGGCCGCGTCGGTGTCGGACAGGCTGATCCGTCGGCGCGAGGCGAAGCGTCGGCTCACGGGCAGAGCCGGTGGACGAGCTCCTCGACGGTGGCCGCAACGGCGGCGTGGCCCGCCTCGTCCAGGTGCTCCGGGTCGTGCTCGGTGTATGCCGCGACGCCGTCGAGGTCGAGCAGCTCGCAGCCGAGCTCGCCGCACACGTCCGCGAAGAACGGCCCGAGCGCATGACCCTCGAACGGCGGCGGGCAGACGACGAGCACTTCGGGCGGACCGAACCCGGGGCCTGTCTCGGAGGAGCGCGCGAGCTTCACCAGCCGTCCGACCGAGCGGGCGACGAGATCGTCCGACAGGAAGCCGACGTCGTTCGTGCCCAGGTAGATCACGACCAGGTCGACGGGCTTGTGCGACCGCAGGCAGGGGAGGAAGTAGGGGAGGCCGTTGCGGCCGTCCTCGACCGGGCTCTCCACTGCCGCTGTGCGGCCGTTCAACCCCTCCGCGAGCACCTCCCACTCCTGCCCCAGCGCAGCCGCCAGCCTGACCGGCCACCGCGCCTCCCGCGGAAGCCGCTCCCCGTTCGAACCGGGGGCGTAGCCCCACGTGTTCGAGTCACCGAAGCAGACGACCGTCTTCAACGGCGGAGGCGGATCGCGTTCAGGTCACGCTCCCGGATCTCATCGATGCGCGCGAGCAGGTCGTCGACGTCGTCGTGCTCGGCGTGCAGATAGCGACCCGCCAGCGCGTCGTAGCGGCCGGTCGCGAGCTTGCGGACGAGCGCGGGCGCGCACTCGGGCGGCGTCCACGGCGCGTCGTCCGGGAACGACGCGGTCATCTCGGTGCGCACGAGCCCCGGTGAGAAGACGAAGACCGGGATGCGTCCGCCGAGCTCGGCGTTCAGCGTCTCGGCGTAGCGGACGACCGCGGCCTTCGAGGACGGGTAGGCCGTCCGCAGCGAGCCGGGGAGATAGGCGGCGCCGCTCCCGGTGATCACGATTCGCCCGGAGCCGCGCTCGAGCATCCCGGGGATCACCGCCCGGCAGCAGAGGTGAACCCCGAGCACGTTGACCTCGAAGGTGCGCCACCAGCCCGCAGGGTCGGTCTCCCAGGTCGCGCCGTCCTGGTTGCCGATGCCGGCGTTCGCGACGAGGAGCTCCACCGGCCCGAGGTCTCTGACGGCACGCTCGACCGCTGCCGTGTCCGCGACGTCCAGCTCGACGGCGCGGCCGCCGATCTCCGCGGCCACGGCGTCGACCTCCGCGCGGGAGCGTGCTGCGACGACGACGTCGAACCCGTCCTCGGCGAGCGCCCGGGCGACGTTCGCGCCGATGCCGCGTCCGCCGCCGGTCACTAGTGCGATGCGCTCAGGCAACGGCGGCCTCGATCGCGTCGAGCGACTCGGGATTCTCGAGCGACGACAGGTCGCCCGGGTCGGAGCCGAGCGCCTTCGCGCGCACGGCGCGGCGGACGATCTTCGCCGACCTGGTCTTCGGCAGCGCGTCGACGAAGAAGATGCGCTCGGGCGCGAACGCCTTGCCGAGCTCGCCGGCGACGTGTGCCGCCACCTCCTCCTCGGTCGCCGTCGCACCCGGCAGCAGACAGCAGAAGATCCACGCCGTCTCGCCCTTCACCGGGTGCGGCACGCCGATCGCCGCGGCCTCGCCGACCGCCGGGTGGCCGACCGCGGCCGACTCGAGCTCGGCCGGGCCGATCCGCTTGCCGGCGATGTTCAGCGTGTCGTCGGAGCGCCCGTGCAGGAACCAGTAGCCGTCCTCGTCGACCGACGCCCAGTCGCCGTGCACCCAGACGCCCGGGATGCGCGACCAGTACGTCTCCAGGTAGCGGTCCGGGTCGCGCCAGAACCCGCGTGTCATGCCGGGGAACGGCCTGCGGCAGACGAGCTCGCCGACCTCGCCCGTGCCGACGAGCGAGGCCCCGTGCTCGTCGACGACGTCCATCGCCATCCCGAGCGCCGGGCCGCCGAGCGAGCAGGCCTTGATCGGCGCGACCGGCGTCGGGGAGAGGAAGCAGGCCCCCACCTCGGTGCCGCCCGAGCAGTTGATGATCGGCACGCGTCCGCCGCCGACCTCCTCGAAGAGCCAGCGGTACGGCTCGGGGTTCCAGGGCTCGCCCGTCGTGACGAACGTGCGCAGCGACGAGAGGTCGACGTCGGGGACGCCGTGCGGCAGGAGCGCGCGCGCGAGCGTCGGCGAGAGCCCGAGCGACGTCACCCGCTCTGCCTCGACGAGCCGCCAGAGCCGGTCCGGCGCGGGCCAGTCGGGGGCGCCCTCCGCGAACACGATCGTCCCGCCGAGCGCGCCCGCGCCGACGAGCGTCCACGGGCCCATGATCCAGCCCATGTCGGTTGCGAAGTGCATCACGTCGCCTTCGTGGACATCCGCCTGGTAGGCGGCCTCGCGCGCGATCGAGACGAGGAAGCCGCCCTGGACGTGCACGACGCCCTTCGGCGTGCCGGTCGTGCCGGACGTATAGGTGAGGAGGTACGGATGCTCGCTGTCGACCTCGAGCGGCTCGAGCGTGCCCGGTTCGCCGTCGAGGTCGAACGGGGCCAGCAGGACCTCCGCGCTCGAGCCGGCAAGACGCATCGCCTCCTCGAGGATGGCGAGCATCGGCACCGGTCTGCCGCGCCGGGACGACGTGCGCTGCGTGATCGCCACCTTCGCCTCGCTCGCTTCGAGCCGCTGGGCGACCGCGGGCGCGGCGAAACCCGAGAAGATCGGCACCTGCACCGCGCCGATGTGAGCGACGGCATGGGAGGCGACCGCGACCGCCGGTGACATGGGCAGGAAGATCGCGACCCGGTCGCCTGGCCGGACGCCGAGCGAGATCAGCCGCTCCGCGAGCCGCGTGACGTCGTGCGACAGCGCGGCGAACGTCAGCTCGGTACGCGAGCCGTCCTCGCCGAGGCCGACCGCTGCGACGGCGTCCGGGCGCCGCTTCGCCCAGCGGTGGACGCAGTTCCGCGCCACCGAGATCCGGCCGTCCGTGAACCAGGTCGCCCACTCCGGCCCGCGCGAGTCGTCGACGACCCGCGTCCACGGGTGCGAGAACTCGATGCCGAGGTCCTCGACGCAGAGCGGCCAGAACCAGTCGGGCTCCTCCTGCGAGCGCCGGACGAGCTCGCCGAAGTCGGAGACGCCGCTGCGCCTGACGAGGCGAGTCGCGTTCGCATGCTCGATCGTCGCCTCGTCCGGGCGCCAGACCACCTCGACCATGGGGGCAAATCTATCGGGCTTCGAGACCGCCGCTCCCGGCCCGGCAGCGGCTGCTAGCTTCGCGAGGGACGATCCGGACAGACGGAAGGTGAGGGGATGCAGCGTTTCGTGACGCCCGAGAACAAGAAGTGGTGGACGCTCGCCGCGGTGTCGGTGGGGCTGTTCGTGATCATGCTCGACAACACGGTGGTCAACGTCGCGCTGCCGGCGATGCGGCGCTCGCTCCACATGAGCCTCTCCGAGCTCGAATGGGTCGTCGCCGGGTATGCGCTCACCTTCGCCGCGTTCATGCTCACCGGCGGCAAGCTCGCCGACTTCATCGGGCGCCGCCTCGTCTTCATGATCGGGCTCGCGGTCTTCACCGGGTCGAGCCTCGCGTGCGGTCTCGCGCCGAACGGCGGCTTCCTGATCGGCGCGCGCGTCGTGCAGGGGCTCGGCGGTGCGCTGATGAACCCGGCGACGCTCTCGATCATCACGGCGACGTTCCCGCCGCGCGAGCGCGGAAAGGCGATCGGCATCTGGGCCGGCGTTTCTGCGATGGCGCTCGCGATCGGGCCGCTCGTCGGCGGGCTCCTGACCGAGCACGTCAACTGGAACTGGATCTTCTTCATCAACGTCCCGACGGGCATCCTCGGGCTGTTCGCGATCCCGATCTTCATCGACGAGTCGCGCGACAACTCGGCCGAGCAGCGCCTCGACCTGCCGGGCCTCGCATCGTCGGCGGTCGGGTTGTTCGCGCTGACCTACGGGTTCATCGAGGCGAACAACTACGGCTGGACGTCGGGCCGCATCCTCGCCGCCTTCGCCGTCGCGCTGATCGCGCTCGCTGCGTTCGTGCTGTTCGAGCGGCACCAGCGGGCGCCGATGCTCGACCTCTCGCTCTTCCGGCAGCGCACGTTCGGCGGGGCGAACGGCGCGATGCTCTTCGTCGGGCTCGCGATGTTCGGGACGTTCTTCTACCTCTCGCTCTACATGCAGAACGTGCTCGGCTACTCGCCCGTGCAGGCGGGCGCGACGTTCCTGCCGATGACGCTCCTGATCATCGTGCTCGCTCCGCGCACCGGCGCGCTCGCCGACCGCTTCGGCTCGCGCTGGCTCGTCGGCGGGGGTATGACGCTGCTCGCCGGGATGCTCTTCTACTACACGACGCTCGGCACGCACGAGTCGTTCTGGGCCCTCCTGCCGGGGCTGCTCATCGGCGGGACCGGGATGGCGATGACGATGACGCCGACGACTGCCGCGGCGATGAGCGCGGTCGCGGTCGACAAGGCGGGCGTGGGGTCGGCCGTGCTGAACTCGGCGCGTCAGGTGGGCGGCTCGCTCGGGATCGCCGTGATGGGGTCGATCGTCGCGGGCGCGTCGAGCTACCTCGGCGGCTTCCACGACGCCCTCCGGGTCGGGGGGCTGCTCTGTCTCGCCGGTGCTGCGGTCGCGACGCTCGCGATCCGCAAGGTCGAGCATCCCCACGCCCACCCGCAGGCCGAGACTGAGGCGGAGCAGGCTCGCCGGCAGGCGGCCGCCGAGCCGGCCTGACGAGGCGGCGGAGCTCCGCCGCGTTCAGGCATGGAAAAGCCCCGGCTGCGGCTCCCGGGGCTCTCCCTGGTCAGGCGGGGCGCCGATGGGTGGCCCCGATTTCGATGTCCGGCTCTGCGGCTCAGCCGGTCGATCGGGATGTCGACCCTCGACGTCCTTCCCTAGCACCCGGTCATGCATCTCCCCGGTGCAAGGTGGGCTCACTCTACGAGCGCCCCGACGGCCTGTCAAGTGCCTCGGTCAAGTGATTTGCGGCCGCGATTGTTGACCGAGCATCACCTGCAAATATCCCCCTTTTGAGGGCATGTCCCGTTCTGGGGATTGCGCCCGGGTCAAGTGTCGGTCATGCTGCGGATCGCCGCATGAATCCTCGTCTGACCCGTCCGCAAACAGCCGACCGCGCCGCCGCCCGCCCGGGTGGCCTGGGCGAGCGCCTGCGCCAGCTGCGCGTCGGCGCCGGCCTGACGCAGACCGACCTCGCGGGCGACCGCTTCTCGAAGGAGTACATCTCGCAGATCGAGCGCGGGAAGACGCGGCCGACGTCCGAGACGGTCGAGTGGCTCGCCCTGCGGCTCGGCGTCGACGCCGGATACCTCGCGAGCGGCGTCTCCGCCGACGACCGGGCGAAGGCCGAGGCGATTCTGGCGCGGGGTGAGGCCCTCACCTCCGAGCACCGCTTCGACGAGTCGCTCGCCGAGTACGGGCGGGCGATGCCGGCAGTGCTCGCCACGGGCGCCGCCGAGCTGCGGGTCAGGCTGCTGAACGGCGAGGCGATGGCCCGCGCCGGGAGCGGCGAGCTCAAGGCCGCGCTTTCGCTGCTCGCGGAGTCGCGCGGGATCGTCGAGGGCGAGGCGTTCTCCGATGTCGACCGGGCCGACGTCCTCTACCGGATGGGCGTCTGCCGGTACAAGCTCTCGAGCATCTCGACGTCGCTCGCGCTCTTCAACGAAGCGCTTGCGCTCGTCGAGCGCTCGGAGTTCCCGTCGGACGAGCTCAAGCTCAACATCTTCGGGTGGCGGTCCCGCTGCTACCGCCGTCAGCGCGACTACGAGGCCGCTCGCGAGGACGTCGAGCGGGCGCTCGAGCTCGCCGAGCGGCTGCGCGACGCCCGCGCCCTGGCGGACGTCTACTTCCAGGCATCGCTGCTCGCCGAGCGCGACGGGCACTGGGTTCAGGCGCGGACGTACGCCGAGCAGGCCAGGGCGAGCTACGAGGAGCTCGCCGACCAGGCGAACGTCGGGCGGCTGCTCAACAACCTCGGCGTGATGGAGTTCCTGCTCGGCAAGCCGGACGAGGCGGCCGAGCATTTCAAGCACGCCTACTCGATCGCGCTCGAGATCGACCGTCTCGAGGATGCGGCCGGCGCCGTCTCCTCGCTCGCGCAGGTGCATCTCCGCACCGGCGACATCACGCGCGCCGAGGAGCAGGCGCGGCATGCGCTCGAGATCATCGGCGAGCGCGAAGATCTTCTCGACCAGGTCGGCAACGCGCGCCTCGTCCTCGGCCGCGCACTGCTCGAGCAGGGCCGGCTGGACGAGGCGGACCAGGTGTTCTCCCAGGCCGAGGACGCATTTGCGCGCCTGTCCTCGGCGTCGCACCGCGCAGCTGCGTGGATCGCCCAGGGCGATCTGGCTGACAAGCGGGGCGATCAACGCCGTGCGGCGGTGCTGTACCGCCGTGCGGCCGAGGCGCTCCAGGACTTCCGCTTCTAGGAAGGAGGTGTTCTCTGTGGCAACGAAGCTCGCGCTGTTCCTTCGCAGGCACCCACTGGCCGTCGTCGCCCTTTCGGTGGCAGCAGCAGCGGTCGGCGCGGCCTTCGGGCACGTCGGGCACGGCCCGCACCATTGGCACGGGCTGTGGGACGGTCCGGTGTGATGAAGTCACTGTCAGTCTGATCATCGCGTCGCCTGGGTCGCTTTTCGGTGGGGGAACGTGCGGCCCGCTGTGGTTCACCGGGGGGGAACTGTGTCGGGCGGGGTGCAGGTCGAAGTACGGGCCTGCACCCCGGCCTCAGCATTCATTCGAGCTGCGGTCTGTTTCGGCGGGCCCGTGTGCGCGGTGGCGTCGCAGTCAGATGAGGCTGGTCCCCGAGCCCACCCGCTCGATCACGACCTGCGGGATGCGGGCCCGCGGCGACAGTCGCAGGCACATCCGCACGACCTCGGCGCAGTCCTCCGGCCGGATCATCTCGTCGGGCGGGACGGTGGACCACTCGGCCATCGGCGTGTCGACGAAACCGGGGCAGAGCGCGATCGCGCGGACGCCGGCCTCGTCGAGCTCCACGTTCTGGGAGCGGGTGAGCGAGATGACAGCCGCCTTCGTCGCGCCGTAGACCGTCAGGCCCGGCGTCGGCGCCGTGCCTGCCAGCGATGCGAGGTTGACGATCCAGCCGCGCGAGGCCCGGAGGAGCGGGAGCGCCTCCCTCGTGACGAGCAGCAGGCCGCGGAGGTTGACGCCGAGCTGCAGGTCGATGTGCTTCGTCTGGAGCGTCTCGACCGTGCCGCCGATGCCGAGGCCGGCGGAGTTGACGAGCACGTCGAGCCCGCCGTAGCGCTCCCGGTGCTCGGCGACGAGCCGGATGCAGTCCTCCTCGCTGCTCGTGTCGGCGGTGATCGCGTATGCCCCGAGCGAGTCGGCCGCCGCCTCGATCTTCGCAGCCGTCCGGGAGGCGAGCGTGAGGTCGTATCCCTCCTCGTGGAGCATCTGCGCGATCGCCAGGCCGATGCCCGACGAGCCGCCTGTGACAAGGGCGCTCGGCACCTCGACGACCCTAAAGGAGTCGGCACCTTTGTGGCGAACCAAGCGAGCAGCAAGACGTTCCTCTCCCCCCTCGACGGCGGCCCTCGGGCCGCCGTCGCCCGTTACGGTGCAGTGATGAAGCTGACCGATCTGGCGACCGCCGGCGGGTGCGCGGCGAAGTACTCGGCCGCGCGGCTCGAGGAGCTGCTCGCCGGGTTCCTGCCCGCGGAGTCCGAGAACCTGCTCGTCGGTCTCGATCCGGCCGACGACGCGGCCGTCTACCGGCTCGACGACGAGCGCGCGCTCGTGTTCACGATCGACTTCTTCCCGCCGATCGTCGACGACCCGGCCGACTTCGGCGCGATTGCGGCGACGAATGCGCTGAACGACGTCTTCGCGATGGGTGGGACGCCGCTCCTTGCGCTCTCCGTTGCGGCGCTGCCGGAGGAGCTCCCGACGGAGACGGTGCGGGCGATCTTCGACGGAGCCGATGCGCAGGTGCGTGCCGCCGGCGCCCTGCTGGCCGGGGGCCACACGATCCGCGACGCGGAGCCGAAGTACGGCCTCGCGGTGGTGGGCACCGTCTCCCCGGACGGGGTCTGGCCCAAGTCGGGGGCCCGCCCCGGTGACGCGCTCTACCTGACGAAGCCGCTCGGCACCGCGCTCGTTCTGGGGGGAGCCGCACGTGGGCTCGCCGACGCCGCGGAGGCGATTCGCTGGATGAAGACGCTGAACCGCGAGGCTGCCGACCTGCTGCGACCGTTCTCGCCCCACGCGGTCACCGACGTGACCGGCTTCGGGCTCGCAGGGCATGCGCACGAGCTCGCGACGAGGAGCGGCGTGCGCGTCATGCTCGAGGCCGAGCGGCTACCGGCGCTTCCCGGTGCGCTCGCGGCTGCGCGGGAGGGAGTCTCGACCGCGGGCACGCGCATGAACCGCGAGTACGCGCGCCTCGAGACCGGCGACGCGGCGCCGGAGCTCGTCGAGCTGGCACACGACCCGCAGACGGCGGGCGGCCTCCTGGTCTCGCTTCCGAGGGACCGTGGGGTCGGTCTCGAAGCCGAGTTCCGCCGCGCCGGCGTGTTCCTGGCACGAGTCGGGTCGGTCGTCGACGGTGACGGCGTGGCGCTCGAGTAGCGCCTGGCTACACCTGGAGCTCGCGCCGTCTCCGCAGCACGCGCTTGCGGCGCTCGACGAGCTCGCCCTCGAGCTCGCGCAGCTGGTCGATCCGCCTGCGGACGAGTGCGAGCTGTGCGTCGAGGTGCGGCAGGGCCTCGTCGAGGAGGGCGATTCGCTCCTCCGGCGAGTCGGTCGCGTGGAACCGGCGCCTCACCTCGGCGCGGGCGTCCTCGGCGACGATCATCGACCGCAGCTCCTCGAGCGACAGCCCGAGCAGGTCGCGGAGGCGGGTCAGCTCCTGGAGGCGCTCGACGTCCTCGTCCGAGTAGACGCGGTGCTTGCCGACCGGGCGGTCGGCGCGCGGCAGGAGCCCCAGCTCCTCGTAGTAGCGGATCGTCCGCGGCGTGACGCCGCTGCGCTCCGCCGCCTCGCCGATGCGAAGCGTCATGCAGCCTCCTGCAGGTCGAGCGGCCTGTCGTCTGCGTGGACGTGCGCAGGCCGGAGCATCGAGATCACGGCACCCGCGAGCGAGACGGCTGCGAGCACCCACAGTGCGAGGTGCATGTTGGAGATGAACGGCTGCAGCTGTGCGGTCGAGAGACCGGAGGTGAGACCCGAGAAGATCTTGAAGAGAACGTCCTTCGGCACGGCGGCGGTGACGATCGCCATCACGAAGGCGATCGAGATGACGGCGCCGGTGTTCTGCAGCATCACGCGCGCGCCGGCGGCGATCCCGCGGCGATGCACCGGCACGACGCCCATCATCGCGGCCGTGTTCGGGCTGTTGAACATGCCCGACCCGATCCCGACGAGCGCGAGCCAGAGCGCGCTCCAGACGTAGGCGGTGTGCGCCTGCAGCGTCGTCATCCCGGCGAGCCCGCCTGCGGTGACGAGCATCCCGAGCGCCGCCAGGCCACGCGACCCTCGCCGGTCGGCGGCGATGCCGGCGAGCGGGGAGGAGACGAGCATGCCGACGGCCATCGGGGCGAGTTCGACGCCGGCCATGATCGGGGTCGCGCCCTGCGGGCCCTGGAAGTAGAAGACGAACAGGAACATCAGCGCGAACCGGGCGAGCCCGTTCATGAAGGCGGCCGCCGAAGCGGCGCCGAAGAGCCGGTCGCGGAACAGGCCGAGATCGAGCATCGGCTCCGCGACGCGACGCTCGATCAGCACGAAGAGCGGCAGGAGGACGACCGCGGCCGCGAGCCCTCCGATCACGAGGCCGTTGCTCCAGCCGGAGAGGCCGCCTTTCGAGAGCGCCAGCACGAGCCCGGTCAAGCCGATGACGTAGGTCGTGACACCGAGCAGGTCGAGCCCTCGCTCGTCGCTGCGCCCCGACTGCTCCTCGAGGACGAAGAGGCCCCAGAGGCAGCCGGCGAGACCGAACGGCACGTTGAACCAGAACACCCACGGCCACGAAATCGCGACCAGCGCACCGCCGAGCACCGGTCCGATGACGAGACCGACGGCCGCGACCATCGTGTTCGTTCCCATCGCGAGGCCGAGCTCGCGGCGCGGGAAGGCGTCCGTGACGAGCGCAGCAGCGTTCGCGAACAGGAAGGCGCCGCCGATGCCCTGCACGATGCGCCAGAGGATCAGCGAGGTGCCGCTGCCGGCGAAGCCCGCGCCGAGCGACGCCGCCGAGAAGAGCAGGAAGCCGAGCACGTACGCGTGCTTGCGCCCGAAGAGGTCGGACAGCCGCCCGGCGGTCAACACGAGCACCGTCGAGACGATCATGTAC
This sequence comes from uncultured Thermoleophilia bacterium, assembly GCA_963784765.1. Lineage (GTDB taxonomy): Bacteria > Actinomycetota > Thermoleophilia > Gaiellales > Gaiellaceae > PALSA-600. The sequence goes on along the minus strand of CAWASP010000038.1, from coordinate 91,433 downwards.
ACGAGGATCACCCAGACGAGCTGGAGCAACGTCGTGTGCAGGCTGCGCTCGAGATCCGGCAGCGCAATGATCAGCGTGCCCGAGTTGACGGTCGCGAGCAGCATGCCGAGGCTCGTGCACGACAGCACCCACCACTTGTAGTGCGCGGAGTGCCGGCGTGTCCGTAAGAATCGCATCTTTACGTCAACGTCAGTTTACCAGACGCTCTTTCCGCGCCGGAGCGGGCTACAGTGCCGAGGATGTCGGCCGGGACGCTCCTCCTCGAGCGGGTCCGGGGGTTCGCGCCGTCCGCGGCGGTGATCCACCGGGTCGCCGTCGCGAGCGCCGTGATGCTCGTCGTGATCGTCGCGACGGGTGCGACCGTGCGGCTCACCGGTTCGGGCCTCGGTTGCGAGCACTGGCCGGGCTGTCAGCCTCACCACTTCGAGCCGAAGAGCTTCCACAGCTATATCGAGTTCGGGAACCGCGTCGTCGCGTTCTTCACGATCCTCGTCACGCTGGCCGCCTGGATCGTCGCGCGTGGCCACCGCCGGCTCGGCTTCGCGACGTTCCTGGGAACATTTCTGCAGGCGCCGCTCGGCGCGATCACGATCCACTACCACCTCAATCCGTGGCTCGTCCTCTCGCACTTCCTCCTCTCCGCCGTCGTCCTGACGCTGGGCGTGATCCTCGCGCTCGAGACGCGCCCGCGGCAGCGGACGCAGCTGCCGGCCTGGATTCCGTGGGTCGGTCTCGTCGTCGCCCTGTCGGCGGCGGTGCTGCTCTTCAGCGGCACGCTCGCGACGGCGTCGGGGCCGCATCCGGGCAGCACGGTCGTGCGCCGACTCTGGTCGTTCCAGCCGGCGGTCTACTGGCACGTGCGCGCGACGGCGGTCTTCGGTCTGTCGTTCCTCGCCCTGCTCGTCTGGCTCGTGCGCAACAGGGCCGAGCAGGTGCGCGCCGCGCTCGTCCTGCTCGGGCTGCTCCTCGTGCAGATGGCGATCGGCGAGACGCAGTACCGCACGCACCTGCCCTGGTGGCTCGTGCTCGTGCACGTGACGCTTGCGGCCACGGTGTGGGCGACGGTGACCGTGTTCGTGTACGCGCTCTGGCGCCCGCGTAGGATGAGCTGATGGCGGACGAGCTGCAATACGAGTCGAATCCGGTCCTCGAACGGCCGGTGCTGATCGCGACCTTCCGCGGCTGGAACGACGGCGGCCAGGGTGCGTCCCTCGCCGGCGCGTACCTCGCGCGGGCGTGGGCGGCGCGCCAGTTCGCGAGCATCGACCCGGAGGGGTTCTACGACTTCCAGGCGACGCGGCCGATGGTCTCGCTGGTCGACGGGCAGACGCGGCAGATCGACTGGCCCGAGAACACCTTCCTGCACGCGCCGCTGCCTGGCGCCGGCAGGGACGCGATCATCATGCTCGGCGTCGAGCCGAACCTGCGCTGGCGGACGTTCTCGGATCTGATCGCGGGTGTCGCGCACGACCATGACGTCGAGCTCGTGCTCACGCTGGGATCGCTCCTCGCAGACGTCCCGCATACGCGGGCCGCGCCGGTCACCGGCAGCGCGACCGACCCTCAGCTGATCGAGGAGCTCGGCTTGCAGGCCTCGCGCTACGAGGGGCCGACGGGGATCGTCGGGGTGCTGCACGACGCATGTGCGCGGTCGGGTCTCCAGTCCGCGAGCCTCTGGGCGGCCGTCCCGCACTATGTCTCGCTGACGCCGTCTCCGCGCGCGGCGAAGGCGCTCGTCGACCGTCTTGCCGATCTGCTCGGTGCCGACGTCGACACCTCGGAGCTCGACGAGGCGGCCGACGCCTACACGAAGCAGGTGAGCGAGGCGGTCGCGACCGACGAGGAGACGGCGGCGTACGTGACTGAGCTCGAACGCCGGGTCGACGAGCTCTCCGAGGCCGACCTGCCGTCGGGTGACGCGCTCGCCGCCGAGCTGACGCGCTTCCTGCGCGAGCGCGAGGACCGCGGCGGCGACGACGATGTCGCCCGCGAGCAGTAGCGCTCTCTCGGCGGATGGCGGGCCGCGCGGATCTCGTCGCTTCGATCGCCCGCGAGATCGCCGACACGCGCGACGGCGGGTTCACGCGCGTCGGCGTCGACGGCGTCGACGGCGCGGGGAAGACGGTCTTCGCCGACGAGCTCGCAGTGGAGCTGGCCCGTTCGGGCGTCCGCGTCGCGCGTGTCTCCGTCGACGGCTTCCACAATCCGCGCGCAGTCCGGTATCGCAGGGGCCGGGACTCCCCGGAGGGCTTCTTCCTCGATTCCTACGACTACGCGAGCCTCGTCTCGCTCGTGCTTGCGCCGTTCGGCGACGGCGGCTCCGGCCGCTACGTGCCCGCGGTGTACGACGTCGTGGCCGACCGCCCGGTCGCGAGCGACCCGCTGCAGGCACCGGACGGCTCGATCCTGATCGTGGACGGGATCTTCCTGCACCGCGACGAGCTCGCGTCCTTCTGGGACTACTCGATCTGGCTCGACGTCCCCTTCGAGATCTCGATTGCGCGCTGCAGCGGCCTCGGAGCCGCCGACGCCGGCGACCCGTCCAATCGGCGCTACGTCGAGGGTCAGCTCCTCTACGTCCAGCGCTGCGCTCCGGCCGAGCGCGCAACGGTGGTGATCGACAACTCGGTGCTCGTCGCTCCGATCAGACGGGAGGGCAGACGATCGCACGTTTGAGAGTGGAGCAGATCCACTCGCACGAGCCGTCCGGGTACGCGTGCCCGTTCTGTGCCCTGGCGTCAGGGCGAGAAAGCGGGCTCAACTCGCCGTCCGACGTCGTCCTCCGTGATGCCGAGGTCACGGCGTTCGTGTCTCCGAAGTGGTGGGAGGCGGCGCCGGGGCACGTCATCGTGATCCCGAACGAGCACTACGAGAACGTCTACGCGCTACCGGATCGCGTCCTCGCGGCGGTGTACGCGACCGCGAAGCGGGTCGCCGGCGCGCTCCGCGAGTCGCGCGGCTGCGAGGGAACGTCGATGCGGCAGCACAACGAGCCGGGCGGCGGCCAGGACGTCTGGCACTTCCACGTCCACGTGTTCCCGCGCCGACGGGACGACCTGCTCTACGAGCGCAACTCGAGCACGAGGATCGCGTCGCGCGAAGAGCGCGCGTCCGTGGCCGTGCAGCTGACGGCGGCTCTCGTTCAGCCGGGCGGCGTGTAGGGGAGGTCGAGCGTGTCGCGCCGGCCGGACCAGCTCAGCGTCAAGCGCCAGCACCCCGCCGACGGCACGTCGACGATCGACGGGCCGGGACCGGTCGGGATGATCCTTCGGATCGGGGCGCCGACGGGCTGAGCCCCCTGCATGCGCTGAAGGCGGATCCAGAGCGCCGCGACCGACTTCGCCGGGCGGCGCGGGACCCAGAGGATCTTGTTGTTGCGACCCGGTGCCGGGGGCGCATGGAGCGGCCAGCCGAACAGCACCCCGCCGATCGTCCCGCGGCGTCCGAAGACGTGGGGGATGCGCGGCGCCTGCCCGCTGAACCCTGCACGCATCCAGACCGGGAGGACGCCGTCGCGGACATTCGGCCGGCACGGGGCGGCGGTTGACGCGCCGACGTGCGCCGGCGTCGGCGCACCCCATGCGGGCACGGCGACGGTCGCGACGGCCAGAAGGATCGCCGCGCGCCGCATGCGACGATCAGGCCTCGACGAGGAGGACGATCGTCTCGGGAATGACGCCGTCGTGCTCCATCGCATCGGCAGCCTCCTGGCTGTCCAGCGAAGCCAGGACGGCGTTCAGGTCGGGGACGTCCATCACGAGCCCGACGCGGTTCGGAGTCTCGGGATCGACGAACGTCCGGATGTTGGTGACGCCGAGCGGCCCGAAGAACGCCTCGCGCCGCGGTGACGAGAGCCAGTGATCCTTGTCCTTGACGTCGTGGTAGGCGATCACGGTCGGCATCGCGCCTCCTTTGGTCGTCGATCGAGCCCGGTCGATCCGGCCCGGGACCATACGCCTCGGCGTGGGATCAGGGCAGCGTCCAGAACGGCCCGACGAGACCGAGGCCGTCGAGGATCGCCTGGTTCTCGTCACGGCTGCGGGGGCGCCAGTCGGGATCGAGCCGCGTATCCCACCAGGCGTGCGCGAGGTCGCACAGGGTCTGCGCCGGGATCGTCGTCCCCGGCGGGCGCTCGCCGAGCCATCGTGTGATGTGCTCCTCCGACCGGAAGAGGTTCATCGTGCTTCAGGTGAAGACGATGTCGTCCCACCAGTGTGCGGCCGGAACGAGGCAGTGGAAGAGGAGGTCAGGCCGATCGATCGTGCGCTCGTCGACGTCGACCGTGTAGGGCTCGCCGCAATCGGGACAGGACGACTCGACGCGGCCGTCGACGCCGAGTGCTGCGGGGATGCCGAAAGCGTCCCAGGCGCAGTTGGCGTACCACGATCGCCCCTTCGCCAGGACCCGGAAGGCGGTGGGCACCGCCGAGAACGGATTCGCCATGCGGATGTCTCCGGTCGCCCCGTCGAGCACGAGGGCGTGCGCCTCGTGCAGCTTCCGCCAGCCGGCGCGGACGGCGTGCTCGTCCCCGAGCTCCCGGGCCGCCGGCGCGCGGCCGAGCTCGACGAACGCCGCGTACGTCCGGTTGCGCAGGTCGAGCAGGTCGGCGTCGATGCGGCGACGCTACCACCGCCGCGTCGAGCAGCCGATCACGCCTTGACCGTCCGGGCATAGAGGAGCCCCGGAACCCCGCCGGCATCGGAGTGGGCGTGGTGCGCCTCGACGACGCGGTCGAGCCGGAGCCCGGCCCGCGTCAAGAGCTCGACGTACGTGCCGAGCGGCCGGTGGTAGGCGTGCGTCGGCAGCCACTCCGGCGGTTGCAGCTTCCGGTAGCGGTGGTCGAGGAGGTAGTCGGTCACGATCTGGACGTGTCCGTCGTAGCAGGGGTGGACGATCGAGAAGACGAACCAGCCCCCGTCACGGAGGACCCGCGCGACCGAGTCGACCGTCCGTGCGAGGTCGGGGATGTCCATGAGCGCCATGTGACACACGACGCCGTCGAAGCTCCGACCCTCGAACGCCGCCAGATCCTGCGCGTCTCCCTCCACGTAGGCGATCCCGCGCGGATCGGCGGCTTCGTGCCTGCGCGCGTGATTGAGCATCCCGCTCGAGACGTCGATGCCCGTCACCGACGCCCCGAGGCGCGAAAGCAGCCGCGCGTCCTGGCCCTGGCCGCAGGCGAGCGAGAGCACGTCGCTCCCGACGACCCGGCCGACGAGCTCCTGAAGGATCGGATCGTCGAGACCGATGCCGTCGGGATCCAGTGCGCGGCTGTAATCGTCGGCGACGTCGTCGTATGACGTCGAGCGGCCGTCGGTCATCGGTCACTCATACCAGGAGGCGGCTTGCTAGAAGACGCCGCCGACGAGGCTCTTCGTCCGGTGCGCTCCTCGTTGCGAGCCGACGCGCGGGTCGATGAACGCGTAGAGGAGATCGACGACGAGGTTGCCGATGACGACGATCAGCGTGATCAGGAGGACGATCGCAAGGTCGAGCGGGAGCGTGAGAGCCGGGTTGCCGCCGCCGAGCTCGCGCGCTGCTGCGATGCCGAGGCCGTTGAAGCCGTAGGCGGATTCGATATAGATGCAGACGCCGATCGCCGTCGAGATCTCGAGGCCGACCATGGTCAGGACGCGCAGCGACGCGTTCGGGAGGACGTGCCGCGCGAGCAGCCGTGCCTCGGATGCGCCCTTCGCCCTCGCGGTGCGGACGAAGTCCTCGTGGATCGTCTCGGCGACGCTCGCGCGCACCATTCGGGTGTAGAGCGCGAGGAACAGAAGCGCGAAGGTCAGCCACGGCAGGATCAGGTGCGTCGCCCAGGCGACCGGCCCTCCGCAGGGGTGCTCGCCGCCCGGGAGGACGACCCCGGTCGGCGCCGGGTGCTTGACGAAGGTGCAGTAGCCGGTCGTCGGCAGCCAGCTCACGCTGCTGCCGGCGCTTCGCAGGATGAGGCCGAGCATCATCGGGTGCGTGCAGACGAGAACGAGCGCGAGGAAGGAGATCACGCGATCCGCCCAGGAGCCGATCCGCCTCCCGGAGATCGCGCCCAGCGGTAGCGAGAGCAGCACCACGAACAGCGCGCCTCCGAGGAGGATCGAGAGCGTCTCGCGAAGCTCCGGATAGACCGCGCGACCGACGGAGGGCCCCTCGACGACGTGGCCCGTGGTGTCCATCGTCCGCCAGTGGCCGATGTCGCCGCGGACGAGATGCGAGACGTAGTGCACGAAGAGTGTGATCTTCGAGCCGTCCAGGAAGTAGAGGCGTCGCAGAGCGTCGACCTGCGCGTTGCTCGCGGACGTGCCGTGCGCGACCGAGGGGAAGTAGAAGCCGGCCGGGGGCTGGCGCTCGATCGCAAAGTAGAGGGCGAACGTGAGCACGAGCATCGTGAACACCGTCAGGGCACCGCGGACGGTGCGCCAGAAGAGGAAGCGGGCGGCTCTCATCGCAGGACCCTCGGCTCCATCGCCCGCCGTGCGGCCTCGGCGAGGCGGTTCAGCGCGACGACCGTCAGGATGATCGTCACCATCGGGAAGACCGTCTGCCACGGCGTGTAGGCGTGGCTGTCGTAGGTGTGCGGGTTGAAGATCGTGCCCCAGACGCCGGCGAGCAGGGAGCCCAGTGTCGGCGTGGACGCCTGCACGCCGATGCCGAGGAAGCTGAGGCCGACCTCTGCGAGCATGTTCGTGCCGACCGCGACCGCTCCCCAGACGAGCAGTGTGGGCGCCAGGTGCGGGATCAGGTGCCGCCGGATGATGCGTCCCGTCGAAGCGCCGACCATGTGCGCGGCCTCGACGAACTCCGCGTTGCGCAGGACGAGCATCTGCGCCCGGATCAGCCGCGTCGGGTAGAACGCGGTGAAGAGCCCGATCAGCACCGCCTCGCCGAAGACGCCTTCCGGCATCACCCAGCCCCACGAGACCGACCGGATGTCGCCGATCAGATACCGGTTCGCGAACAGCAGGAACAGCAGGAGCGGGAATGCCATCAGCGTCTCCGTGAACTGCGAGACGACCGCGTCGACGACGCCGCCGAAGTAGCCGGCCACGGTCCCGACCGGCAGCGCGATCAGGAGCGCGATCAGCATCGCCCCCAGCCCGACCTCGAGGGATGCGCGCAGCCCGTCGAGCAGGCGGATGAGCTCGTCGCGGCCGAGCGGCCCGTCCGCGCCGAGCACGAAGAGCGTCGTCTTCGTCCCCGGCGGTGGCGGCAGGAGGTTGCCGTACTCCCCCAGCCGGACGCCTTTCGGGGCGGGAACGTGCGTCCACGGGCCGACGGGACGGAGCGATTCGTTCGCCGCGTAGAGAAATGTCTGGTCGCCGCTGTGCCCGAGGATCCGCGACGCGGCCGCCGCGCCGAACAGGCCGAGCAGGAGAACGGCGACCACGAGCACGAGCGCCGCCATCCCGCCGCGATCCCGACGCAGCCGCCGCCACCCGGCCCGCCACGGGCCGACGGGACGGCCCCGAGCCGATCGGTCGCCGCCGAGACCCCCGGCGTCTGCAGCGCGCCCCACGACGCCCACGCCGGAGACCATGTCACGCGGGGTTGCCAGCGGGCAACCGGCTCGGATCGCGGATGACCGCCGAGAGCTTGCCGGTGAACGTCGCGAGAACTCCTCGATCGCCCTCGCCGCCCTTGCCGTCGCCGTCAGGCTTCTCGGCCGCGTCGGGTCACCGACCGACTGAGCAGTCGATCCGCCGCCGAAGCACATGGAAGCCGTCTGCCGACGGCCCGGCGAGAGTCATCCCCTGCGCCGTGTCTCGGGGAGCGTGTGAGCGCCGGCATCAGGGAAGGCCCGGGTGAGCCGGATCGGGCATCATGCGCTTCCGCCAAGAGGGTCGTTGGCCGAATGCCAGAGCGGAGGGCCGATGTCGAGCACGGATGAGATCCGGGATGTTCAGCGCACGACGTGGGCCGGGCTCTCTGCGGGTTGGGAGAAGTGGGACGCGATCATCATGGATCAGCTCGGTCCGGTCGGCGCGGAGATCATCGAGCGCCTCGAGATCGCCGAGGATCATCAGCATCTCGACATTGCCGCGGGGACGGGTGAGCCCGGTCTGAGCATCGCGCGGCTGGCGCCCAGGGGACGCGTCGTGCTGACCGATCTCGTCGCAGAGATGCTCGACGTCGCGGAGCGACGAGCAAGGGCACAGGGGATCGCCAATATCGAGACGACGGTGTGCAGCGCCGACGATCTGCCGTTCGAGGATGCCACCTTCGACGGTGTGTCCGTGCGTTTCGGGTACATGTTCTTCCCCGACGTCGCCAGGGCGACGGCCGAGTTCGTGCGTGTGCTCAAGCCGGGCGGCCGTCTCTGCTCGTCGGTGTGGATCAAGCCCGATGAGAACCCGTGGACGACGATCGTCATGGAGGCGATCGCGACCGAGACGGTGCTCGCGCCGTCCGATCCGGACGGGCCGAACATGTTCCGGTGCGCCGCCCCGGGATACGTCACCGACCTCTACGAGGCTGCGGGGCTGCGCGATGTCTCCGAGTGGGACGTCGATGTCGAGCTCGTGACGCGATCACCCGAGGAGTACTGGGAGATGATCAGCGAGCACGTCTCACTCGCAGTTGCGGCGCTTCAGCAGGTCGACGAACCGGCACGGGCGCGTATTCGGGCAGCCGCCGTCGCGAAGGTGAGCGCGTTCGAGAAGGGCGGCACGGTCCGGGTTCCGGGCGTAGCGCGGTGCATCGTGGGGACGAAGCACGACGCGATCAGCACGCATCCATCCGACGGCGCACGATCCTCCGACGCGCGCTGACGACCCGGGCGGCAGGTCGAAGCCGCTCCGGCTCGCACTGGGTTGACGCTCGCGAACGGCTGGACGCTGCGCCAGGAGCGTCAAGAGGCTTGATGTGTATTGGGGTGTGCGCGGGGATGCGCCAGACCAAGCGGATTGGACGTGACGGGCGCAGGGCGTAGCGGTGGCTACGGGCAAGCCCGGCACGGCCGGGCCGCGCCGTGTCTGGTGCACCAGCCGCGTACGCCTGCAAATGCGCATCAAGCCTCTAGATGGTTGATCGGAAAATCGAGGCCGTCGCGGCTGGGGGCCTGCACACGGCGCATTGCGGCCGTCTCGCCCGGCGCCAAGGCCCACCGGCCTTGCCCCCGGTCGAGCCGTCCCCACTGCTTGGTGCATGCCCTCCCCGCCCCGACCGCATTTCCCGATCAACCATCTAGCTCACGGTCTGGACGGGGACCTCGTAGAAGGTGACCGACTGGCGTTGGGCGCCGCCTCCCGGATTCATGGCGTTGAGGGCCTCGTCGCCGCGGCGCATGGCCTCCTCGCTCTCGAAGAGCGTGATGCCCAGACCGGCGCCGAGCTCGCGGTTGATCAACATCAGCATCTTTGCGCCTTCCAGGCCGGCCGGTGCGTCGCCGGACTCGACGTCGTTGCGCACCTTGCTCGTCGACTCGTCGATCGTGGCGGGGTCGACCGTGAAGCTTGCGACGCGTGCATACATGCCTGCTCCTTTGCGTTGCCGGATGCTCGTTGAAGAACGCGGTGAGCATACGACGCCGAGCGGCCCCTGGTTGGGCGGCCGTTGGCTCGACTTCCCAAGCTGACCGGGGCGCCGTGACCTTTGAGGTCGCTCAGCCGGTCGGGCCGGCTCCCTCGCGGAGCTGGCGATCGTACTCCGCCTGGTCGTACCGGCCGCGCGACTCCGCGATGAGGCCGTCTGCGTCGATCCGCCACTCTTCGAAGCCCGGGATCCGCACCCACTTGCCTGTCTCGGCACTCGTGCCCGTGAACGTCCAGTGGTACTCGACGACCTCATCCTTGGAGACGAGATCGTCCATTGCGACCTCGATGTCGGGGAAGGCGGTGATGAACGCGGCGGCGACCTCGGCGATTGCGGTCGGCTCGCCGCCGTTGATGGCGATCGTGCCGCCCGGGGCATAGTGGGCCGCCACACGGGAGGCGTCATGGCTGCACCAGGCCTCGGTATACGAGGTCGCAAGGTTCTCGATCTGCCGGCGATCGTGCACCATCCCCGGGGTTGACCCTATGCCACGTCCTCCGGCAGGGCAACGCTCTCGTCTGCAGCGCTCTCTCGTTCGGTCGTCAGCCGAACGTGAACGAGTACGCCTCGACGCCGGGAGTGAAGCGGAGCTCGAGCAGGCCGTGCTCGTACGAGGTCGACCGGCGCACGGTGTACAGGCGCTGGCCGGCGACCCGGATCGATCCAGCCGGCTTGCCGTCGATCGTCGCCTTCACGGCTCCCTTGCCGCCGAGGACGATGTACACGTCGTGCGCCTGGAAGCGCAGCCGGATCCTCGCATCCGCGCCGGCGACGATCTCCTGCGCGCCAACCCGCCACGTGCCCGCGTAGGAGAGCGTGTCCTGCGGCTGCTTCTTCGGCAACGCGTACGTCGCCGCCTTGTCCGGCACCGGGGTCTTGCCGACGTAGTTGTCGAGGCGTGCGTAGCCGAGATAGCTCTCGGGTGTGAGGATGCCCGAGGGTGTCGTGTCGCGCATGCGCTTCGCGCGCGGTCCGCCGGCATTCAGCAGCTGCCGGATCAGCGACTCGGTCTGCCCGTACTCACCTTCTCCGAAGTGCGTGTGCCGGACGTGCCCCTGCTTGTCGACCAGGTACTCGGCCGGCCAGTACTCGTTCGCGTAGTTGTCCCACGTCTTGTACCGGTTGTCCTGCACGACGGGGTACGCGATCCCGAGCCGCTTCACGGCGTCGCGGACGTTCGACGTGACGTGCTCGAAGGCGAACTCCGGCGTGTGCACGCCGATGATCACGAGACCCTTCGAGTGGTAGGCGGCATACCACGCCTTCAGGTGCGGGAGGGTGCGCAGGCAGTTGATGCAGGAGTACGTCCAGAAGTCGATCAGCACGACCTTGCCGCGCAGCTGCGCGAGCGTCAGCGGCTTCGAGTTGATCCACGCGCCGTCCGCGTGGAGGGGCGGTGCGACGCCGTAGTCGGGGAGCGATCCGCTCGCGGCGGTCGTGGTCGCCGGTGCGAGCGCCGTCACCGGCCCGCGCACCCTGGCGAGCTCGTTCTTCGCCGTCGTGTTGTCCTCGATCTTCCGCTGCAGGAACGACGTGTAGCCGGGTGTGAGCTGCGCGAGATGGTCGTCGAGATGCAGGACGAGCCCGAGCGCGACGAGGCCCACCACGGCGCCGGAGGCCGCTCGCACCGCGACGGCGCGGCGCCGGAGCCTGCCTGCTGCCTCGCGCCCGCCGTAGGCGATCGCGAGCATCGGGATCGACGCGCCGAGCGCGTAGGCGACGGTCAGCAGGACCGCGCGGAGGCCGACGTCGTTGGTGGCGGCGACGACGGTGACGGTCGCGAGCACCGGTCCCGCGCACGGCACGAAGACCAGCCCGAGCGTCATGCCGAGCACGAAGCCGCCGCCCGCGCGCCGGGGCCGCCACCGCGAGAACACGGCGAGCGGCCGCTCGATCAGCAACGACGCCTGCGGGACGAGCAGCGTCACCGCCAGGACGAAGAGGAGCGCGATGGCCGCGTTGCGCAGGAAGTCCTGCGGCAGGCCGAGCTTGTCGAGGATCCAGGCGGCGAACAGCGTGAAGACGCTGAAGCTGCCGACGAGCCCGGCGACGATCCGGAGGGGGCGCCGTCCCGACGCACCGCCGGCGAGCAGGACCGGCAGCACGGGGAGGACGCAGGGGGAGATCGCGGTGACGATCCCCGCGAGCAGGCCGATGCCGAGCAAGACGAGCATCCGACTGTCCTACCGACCGGGCGGCGGCCCGGATCGTTACAGCGTCAGGCCGCGTCCTCGGCGGGCATGGCCTCCGGCTCGTCGGCCGCGGGCGCCTGGTCAGGCGCCCCGTCTCCGTGCTCCGCCTCGACCGTCGCCGGCTTCTTGCGCCGACGCCGCCGCTTCTTCGCCGGGGCAGGCTGTCCGTCGTCGGCGTTGCTCGACCCGTCGGCGGGCGCGCCTTCGACCTGGGCAGGTGCATCGCCCGTCGCCGGCGTCTCGGTCGCGGCCTGCTCGTCGACGTTCTTCTTCTTGCGGCGGCGCCGCCGGCGTGAGCGCGACGGGCCGGTCTTCGGCTGCGGCAGGCTCTCCGCGATCCAGCCCGCCACCTCCTGGATCGTGCCCAGCCGCTCACGCGCCGCCTCGAGCAGCTGCGTGGCGCGGGGCGTGTATCCCTCCGCCGAGGCGAGCAGCGCCGCTCCGACCTCGCGCGGCATCTCGAGCGCGGCGTTGACCAGCTTGGCGGCGTTCTCTTCGTGCCGGTGGCCGCGCGAGTTGGCCAGCGCGCCGAGCAGGCGCTTCGCGTCGGGGTACTCCTGCGAGGCCTTGCGGTCGAGCTGCTTGCGGACGGCCCTCGAGAGGCGCCATGTCCAGCGGGCGAGGATCTGGTCCGGCGCGTCGGGCTTTCCTTCCGCGATCGCGCGCAGCAGGATGCGAACGCCTGCGCCGCGGTCCTTCTCCCACGGCGGGGCCTGGGAGACGAGCGTGACGAGGTCGTCGAAGTCGGCGCGCTCGATCCGCATCGACACGCGGTCGGCGAGCGCGATCAGCCGCAGGCGGCGGTTCGGGTTCTGGGCGGCGCAGGTCGAGAGGAACGTCTCCATCGCGCGCTTCGACGCACCGCGCGCGGTCAGCTTCTCGACGAACGCGGCGCGCTCGTCGAACCGCAGCTGGCGGCCCGCGATCTCGCCCCAGAACTCCTGCTCGTCCTCGTCGAGGAACTTCGGGTCGACACGCTGCCACTCGCGCGCGATCACCATCTTCCGGCGCAACACGTCCGGTGTCACCGGGACGAGCCACGACGCCGGCGTCAGCTTGCGACGCGCGCGCCGCTGCATCCGCCGCCTCGGTGCCGGTGTGACGCGCGCCCCTTCGCGGTAGAAGTCGGCGTCGAGCAGGGAGTGGAGCGACACGACGCGCTCGTTGTGCGTCGCCGCCTTCGGCGTGAAATCGACGACGATGCCCGCCTCCTTGCGTGCGTGGATGCGCATGATGCGGCCGATGCGCTGCTGGTAGACGCGCTTCGACGCCGTCGGTGCGAGGTGCATGATCACGGTCGCGCGCGGCGAGTTCCAGCCCTCCGCCAGGAGCATCGCGTTGATCAGGACGTCGATCTCGGCGCGCTCGTAGGCCGCGAGAATCTCGGCGAGCTTCACCGGCGGGGTGCGTCCCGAGACCGCCTCTGCCCTGATGCCCGCGGCGCGGAAGGCGGTCGCGAGGTTGTAGGCGTGCTCGACGCCGGCCGCGTAGACGACGCCCGGCGTGTCGCCGAAGCGCTCGCGGTAGAGCGTCGCGGCGGCCATGTTGAGCGCCTCGTGGTCGAGAGCCTGCGCAAGCGCGCGCTCCTCGAAGTCGCCGCCGACGATCGGCACCTGGTTGATCGCAGCCACCGGCGGCACGCGCAGGCAGCGCAGCGGAGCGATCAGTCCGCGCCGGGCTGCGTCGGCGAGCGGGAGATCGTCGACCGAGGCGGGGAAGACGTCCGAGACCTGCTTTGCGATCAGCTCCTCGGTGGCGGTCATGCCGACAAAGATCGGCTCGCTCAGGCTGCGGATCGCGGCCGACGTCTTCTCGCCCAGGGCGGTGTGCGCCTCGTCGCAGATCACGAGCTGATAGGCGTCGCGGTCCAGCTCGGAGACGTGGCGCGCGAACCAGGCGTAGGTCTGGATCGTGATCGGGTTCGGAGGCCGCTTCGCGGTGTGACCGGTGAGCACGGCCTCGGTGAGGCGCTCGCGGTAGCCGTGGTCGGTGAGCTCGCGCCGGAACTGGTCGACGAGCAGGCGGCGGTGGGTCAGGATCAGCACGCCCTCGGTCGCTGCCGCCTCGACGAACCCGGCGGCGGCGATCGTCTTCCCCGACGCGGTCGGGTGGCGGAAGCGGTAGCGGCGACTCGCGCCCGGGTCTTTCTCCGGAGGCAGCGGCTCGGGCTCGTCGGCCGGCTCGCGTCCGTTAGGGGCGAGACCGAGCTCGTCGTCGGGCTCGTCGTCCTCGTCGGCTTCCTCGTACCCGTTGCCGTTGCCGTTCTCGCCCTTCTGGGCGGCCGCGATCAGCTCGGTCAGCATGCCGGCGAGCGCGTCGACCTGATGCCGGCGCAGCTCGGCGCCGGACGCGAGCCGCGGCGGCCTCTCGGAAAGCACGCGCTCGAGCCCGAGCATCAGTGCGTAGCGCACTTTCCATTCGGGTGAGGGCGCCGCGCGGCCCGAGTCGAGCTCGGCGAGCGCATCGTCCAGCGCGCGCCGTCTCGCGGTGCCCGGCGCGAGGACGACCGACGGGTCGTCGTCGGGCCGCAGGAACGGCTCGCCTGCCCAAGCTTCTGCGCGGAGTGCATCGGCCCGCATGGCCGTTGCTTCCTCCGACTCGATCGGAGATTGCGTGGTGGTTTCTGACAAAGCCTGCGGCACGTCTTCTCGTGCCACTTCTCAAAGGGTGCGGCCCGCGGAAGCCCCTTCGCCCAGGTCGCACTCGTCACAATAGCCGATCGAGCCGCCGACTGCCGGGAGTGCGGCCGTGCACAGGCGTGCCGAATGTGTTACGCGGCAGCCGCGACGAGCGATTCGAGTCGTGCGCGCAGCCACGGCAGCTCGCTCCGCTCGGCCTCGAGCACGTCGCCGTGGAACTGGATGATCACGCCGCCGCGGTCCGTGAGATGGTCGCCCGCGCCCGCGAGCAGGCGGCGGTAATGATCGAGACCGTCGCCGGTCGAGAAGACCGCGGCCGGCGGGTCGTCCGCGTAGCCGTCCGATCCCGGCGGCAGGTACGGCAGGTTCCCCACGATCAGGTCGAGATCGCGCGGCAGGCCCTCGAGCAGATCGCCGTTGACGAGGTGCACCCGCGCACCGAGGCGGCCGGCGTTGAGCGCGGCGAGCCCCAGCGCCCGTGCGCACGAGTCGCTCGCCCACATCTCGACCTCCGGCGCGGCCGTGGCGATCGCGATGGCGATCGCGCCCGAGCCGGTGCCGACGTCGGCGACCCGGGCAGGGCCGTCGCCGAGCCGCTCGAGCGCGACGTCGACGAGGCGTTCGGTCGTCGGTCTGGGCGTGAACACCTTGCCCGGCTCCGTGAGGAGGCTCAATCCGTGGAAGCGCATCTCCATACCGTCGGTTACAACGTAGCCTCGTGGATTGGATTCCCGCCGCCGAGGCGAAGCAGGCGCGGTACGCCGAGCAGTACGGCGAGCTCGATGAGCGCTCGCTCGTCCGGCGCGGCAATCTCGCCTACGCCGCCGCGCTGGCGCTCCTCATGGCCGGTGACGGTGCCGCGCCGGACTGGTTCCGCCGTGCCGCCGCACGCTGGCGCGAGAGCTGGGACGCGGGCGCCGCGGCGGACGCGTGGGGCAGGCCGGTCGGCGCGCTGAAGGCTTCGTTGATCGCCCACGACGATGCCGCGATCGCCGAGCTCGCGCGCTGGACGCTCGAGCTCGGCGCGGCGACTGCCCCGTCGCCGATCGGTCGCTACGCCGGCTCGCTCGCGCTGCTCGTCCTGGAGCGCAGGCCGGAGGCGCGTCATGTCGCCGAGTCGCTGCGGGGCCTGGACGGCTTCCCGGCGGACGTCGCCGCGTGTCTTGCGGCGATCTCGGCCGAGGACGTCGATGCATACGATGCGGCGCTCGAGTCGGTCGTCGCCTCGTTCGAGTCACGGGACGACTACCTCGAGGACATCCCGGTCGCCGACACCGCGCTGGCGCTGCACGCGCTCGCCCGCCGCAACGGGCTCGAGCGGCCGCTGCCGGCGTCCGCGCTGCTCCCCTAGATCGTTGATCGACCCTCTAGCTCGGGTCGCCCTGCTCGATCGTCGGATGGAAGGCCACGGTGATCGTGTGCGAAGGCTGCGAGTCGTCCTCGAGTGCCGTCAGCTTGCCGACGAGCTCGTCCACGAGCTCGCGCACCGTCTCGACGGCGAGCTTCGTATGCACCTGCGCGCTGCGAAACTCGCCCTCCGCGGAGAAGAGATCGAAACCGCGCTGGAGCTCCTGGAGCTGCGCTGCCTGCAGGTCGCTGGCGAGCCCGGCCGCCCGGATCTCCCGCCCCACCTTGAAGTGCTTCGCGACCGGCCGGTACGGCTTCTCGCGCCCGTTCCGCTCGACCACCTCGATCAGGCCGGCCCGGTTCAGCATCCGCACGTGGAAATGCAGGTGCCCCGGGTCGACCGACAGCCGCGCTGCCAGCTCTCGATTCGTGCGCGGCCCGTCGGCGTCCGCGAGCACCTGCAGCACCTTCAGCCGCAGCGGGTGCCCGAGCGCCTTCAGCTGTTCCGGGCGGTCGATCTCGAGGACGTCGGGGACGTCGGGACGCAGCTCCGGGCGGCTCATCGCGCTCGTAGTTTGGACCCCGCGGGGGGATCGAGGAAGACCTCCACCGGAACGTCCGCGTAGCGCAGCAGGCTGGCGGGGACGCGATCGTCGATCGAGGCACCGAACGCGCGCGACACGGCGTCCGCCTTCTCCGCGCCCGGTGTCAGGACGACGATCCGGCGTGCGCCGCGCAGCACCGGCATCGTCATCGTCACGCGCTCGACGAACGGCTCGAGCCCGGGGGCTCCGCTGACTGCGCGCCGATCCTCCACCGCGAGCTGCTGCGAGCCTGGGAACAGCGACGCGACGTGCCCGTCCGGGCCGAGCCCGAGGAGTAGGAGGTCGAGCTGCACGCCCTCGAGTGCCCGGTCGAGCTCCGCTGCCGCTTCGTCGGGGTCGGCTTCCCCGCGGATGCGGTGGACCTCGCGCGGCCCGGCGGCGAGTCGGTCGAGCAGCGACTCCTTCGCAAGCAGGTAGTTCGAGCGCTCGTCGTCCGGCGGCACGCACCGCTCATCGCCCCACCAGACGGTTGCCCTGCTCCAGTCCGGCTCGAGCGCCGCGGCTCCGAGATACGCCGGGCGCGGGGCCGACCCCCCCGTCAGCACGATCGAGCCGCCCCGCCGCGCCTGCTCGGCGAGGATCTCCGCGACGGCTGCGGCAGGGTCGGAGAGGACGTTCAGCTCAGGCGGCTGCGGCACCCGGGAAGCGTACGAGACCACGGGCGTGACCTGCCAGCAGGTACACGCTCGCGAGGCCCGCCCACTCGCCGTACGGCGCGAGCAGCGCGTCGGTCTCCTCCGGCTCGGCGAACCGGCCCCACAGCGCTGATGCGAGCTTCGCCAGCCCGAGATCGCGTGCAAGCCCCACCTCGTACCGGCCGAGGCCCTGGAGGAGAACGACTCCGGCCGACCACGGCCCGAGCCCTCGCTCCCGCCGAAGCCGTGCGGCAACGGCATCGCTCGGCCGGCTCTTCAGGCTCTCGAGGTCGAGCGTGCGACAGAGCCGCACGAGGCACGCGGCGCGTCGCGCGCCGAGCCCGAGGCGGCCCAGCTCGGCCGGTGAGAAGCGTGCGAGCTCGGCCTCCGTCGGCGGGGCGTGGAGGTCGCCGAGCGCCGGGGTGGTCGCCCGCACGATTCGGCGCTCGATTCGCCGCGCGTGGCTTGCCTGGATCAGCTGCCCGACGACGGCGCGAAGGAGCGCCTGGGCGACCGTGCCCGTCCGCAGGGGGCGCAGCCCCGCGAGCTGCCGAACGCTCTCGGCGAGGAGTGGATCCGCTGCGAAGCGGTGCAGGAACTCGGAGTGGTCGTCGTCGAGACCGAGCGCGAAGCGAACCTGGTCGACGCCGCCCTCGCTCTCGGCGGCGACGACGACGGTGCCGTCGGCGCGCTGGACCGCGTGGACGCGCTCCGGCCGGCCGCCGACGCGAACGGTGGCGCGGAACGTGCCGCCGACGACGACGCGCGTCGCGTCGCTCCCGTGCTGCCCGGAGAGGCGGAGGGAGTACGGGCCCCTGGGGCGCAGCTCGGCACGGACGGGCATCGCCCGAGTGTACGAGTACGGTAGGCGGATGCTGCGCCGGGTCGCGTCGCGCGTCTCGCTGCGAAGCCGCGAGCGGAAGCTCCGCCGCTTCCTCGACCTGCTCGCTCCGGATCCGCAGACGACCGTGGTCGACATCGGCGTCACGAACGCGCCCTTCGGCGGCGGCTCGACCGACAACTTCTTCGAGGCGATGTACCCGTGGCCCGAACGCATCACCGGCGTCGGCAACACCGAGCTCGACCGGTTCGCCGTCGCGTTCCCGCGGGTGCGTGCCGTGCGTGCCGACGGCCGCAACCTGCCGTTTGCGGACGGTGAGTTCGACATCGGATTCTCGAATGCGGTCGTCGAGCACGTTGCCGGAGGACGAGACGGGCAGCGCCGGTTCGTCCACGAGCTCTGCCGGGTGGCGCGCCGGGTGTACGTCACGACGCCGAACCGCTGGTTTCCGCTCGAGGTGCACACGTTGCTCCCGTTCGTGCACTGGCTGCCGCCCGCTGCCCGCCTCCGGCTGCTGCCCTACGACGACGTCCTCGACCCGCTCGGTCCCCGCGAGTTCGCGTCGCTCTTTCCTTACAGGGTGCGTGTACTCAACAACGGCATGACGCTCATCGCCGTCGGCCCGCAATGAGCACGCGCCTTCGGCGCGCGGCGATCGTCGCCCTTCACGTCCTGATCGTCGGCCTCGCCCTGCACAACATCGCGATGGCACTCCTCTGGCGAGCCGGTGTACGCGGTGTCCCGCTCACGCTTATCGCGGCGTGGAAGGACGCCCTGCTCGTCGCGGCGCTTGCCGCGGTGGTCGCGGCGCAGCGGCGGCTCCCGTTCCGCCGGGATTCGGCGGTCGACCTGCTCGCCCTCGCGTTCGGCGTGCTCGTCGTCTGCTACGGGCTGATCCCGCAGTCGTGGCTCGGCGGCGGGGCGGGCCACAAGGGTGTCCTGTACGCCGCGCGCCACGATCTGCTCCCCGTCGGCGCGTACTTCCTCGGCCGCGGGCTCCGTCTCGCCGAGGACGACTGGCGAAGGCTCTGCCGGACGGTCCTCGCGACCGCCGCAGGCGTCGCGGCGTTCGGGCTCGTCGACGTCTATGCCGTGCCGCTCTCGTTCTGGCGTCACGTCTCGGGCTGGTACTCGGATCAGCTCGGGCTCACCTACTTCGGCCTGTCGGGGCTCCCCGAGAACTTCGTCTACAACGCCGGGAACGGCGTCGTCTTCCGGCGGCTGACGTCGACCTTCCTCTCTCCGCTCGCGACCGCCTACCTGCTGGTCGTCGCCGCCTTCTTCCTTCCCCTGCGGCGGCGCTCGGGAATCGCGCTCGGCGTGCTCTGCTTCGCTGCGATCCTCTGGACGCACACGCGCGCCGCGCTCGTCGCGCTCGTCGCGGGATTGCTCGTGCTGGCACTCGTGCGCCGCCGCGGCCGCGCACTCGTGCTCGCGGTGCTCGTCGTCGGCATTGGATTCGGCTTCGTCAAGACGTACGACCACTTCGCGCCGCGGACGCACTTCACTCCGACCGAGCTTGCGGCCCAGGAGCGTCATGCGCGACAGCATCCGAATGCGTCACACGACCCGACGGCGGCGAACGAGGCCTCGACGTCGGAGCACCTGTCGGAGCTGAAGGCCGGTGTGCGAACGGTTGTCCACCATCCGTGGGGCTTCGGCCTCGGGAACGCGGGTGTCACCGCCGAGCGCACGAGCGTGACGCCGAAGGCGGGGGAGTCGACGTACACCGAGCTGGGGGTCGAGACGGGGCTCGCCGGCGGGCTCGTCTTCGTCGCCTGGTCGCTTACCCTGCTTGCCGCGGCGCTGCGGCGGCGGCCGTGGATCGGCGCAGCGCTCGCCGCGGTGCTCGTGCTCGGTCTCCAGACCGACGTGATCGGCGTGCCGTGGATCGCGGTCACGGTCTGGGCGTTCGCCGGCGCCTCGGTCATTCCGGACGGTTGATCGACAAGCTGTCACAAGAGTGCAACACCTGCCTGGTGTGGCCCGAACGGACACTTGCGGATCGTCCGGCCGCTCGTACCGTGGAGTGCGGTGCAGACGTCTCTCCTCGAGATCGTGCTTCTCGTCGCGGCGGTGGCGATCGCGGCCACGGCACTGCCGCGCTGCGGGGGCGCCGGAGCCCCGCCGCTCCGCGCGAGCTGGTCACTCACGCCCGGCGCCCTCAACCCGAACGTCACGCAGGCGACGATCGGCGCGACGGTCTGCCGGCACGGTTGGACGAAGTCCGTGCGGCCTCCCGTCTCCTACACGAACGCGCTGAAGGTGCGGCAGCTCGTCCGGTACGGGCTGCGCGGACCGCCCTCCGCCTACCAGGAGGATCACCTGATCAGTCTCGAGCTCGGCGGCGACCCGGTCGATCCGCGCAACCTCTGGCCGGAGCCGTACCCGCGCGCGGCGAAGGTCGACGCGATCGAGAACGAGCTCAACGGTCGAGTCTGCTCCGGCTCGCTCAGCCTCGCCGACGCGCAGGCGATCGAGTCGGCGCTGAAGCACCGGGACGGTTGAGCAGTGCCTCGGCCATCTGCTCCAGCAGCCGTACGAGCTCGCGCCGCTGCCCGGGGTCGAGGGCCGCCACGGCAGGCGCGAGCGCGGCCGCTGCGCGCTGCTTGCGTTCCGCCACGAGCTCGCGGCCGGAGGCGGTCAGGTCGATGCTGACAGCCCGCCGGTCGTGCTCGTCGGGGAGGCGCTCGACGAACGCGAGGTGGACGAGATGGTCGACGGCCCGGCTCGCGGTCGCGGCGCTCGTGCCCATGCGCTCGGCCAGCTCGCTCAGCCGCAGAGGGCCCCCGTCGAAGGTCTCGATCAGGGCGATTCGCTGCGTGGCGGTCATCGCCGGGCCGTCGTCTGCGCCTCCGGTCAGCCGGGTCAGCCGCCTCAGGAGGACCCCCAGCGGCTCGAGGATCCTGGCTGCGTCGGTTTGCGAGGTGCGACCCATCGGCCATATAATTGCACATCGCAATAGTTGCGACTTGCTGGTATCGTGCCCGACGTGACCGAGACCGCGGTCAACCCCCAGCAGCGGGTGCGCCTGATCTTCCTGGCGCTCATGCTCGTGCTGCTGCTCGCGTCGCTCGACCAGACGATCGTCTCGACCGCCCTCCCGACGATCGTCGGCGATCTCGGGGGGCTCGCGCACCTCTCCTGGGTCGTGACCGCCTACCTGCTCTCGGCGACGATCGCCGGTCCTCTGTACGGGAAGCTCGGCGACCTCCACGGGCGCAAGCTCGTCCTGCAGGTCGCCATCGTCATCTTCCTGGCCGGCTCGATGCTGTGCGGCCTCTCGCAGAACATGGGCGAGCTGATCGCCTTCCGGACGTTGCAGGGGCTCGGGGCGGGCGGCCTGATGGTCGTGACGCTCGCGGTCGTCGGCGACATCATCCCGCCCCGTGAGCGCGGCAAGTACCAGGGGTACTTCGGCGGCGTCTTCGGCGTGTCGACCGTGGTCGGCCCGCTGCTCGGAGGCTTCTTCGTCGACCACCTCTCGTGGCGGTGGATCTTCTACGTCAATGTCCCGATCGGCGCGGTCGCGCTGTCCGTGATCGCCGTGGCTTTCCGTGCGCGCCCCGACCGCCGCCGCCACGCGATGGACTACCTCGGAGCATCCCTCCTCGCCGGCACCCTCGGCTCGATCGTGCTCTTCACGAGCCTCGGCGGCACGACGTGGGCGTGGGGCTCCGCCCAGATCGTCGGGCTGATGGTGGCGAGCGTCGTCCTGCTCCCCGCCTTCCTCCGGGTCGAGCAGCGGGCGACCGAGCCGATCCTGCCGCTCGAGCTCTTCCGAAACCGCACGTTCTCGGTGACGAGCGCGGTCGGGTTCATCGTCGGCTTCGCGCTCTTCGGCGCCGTCACCTACCTGCCGCTCTACCTCCAGGTGACGAAGGGATCGAGCCCGACGCGCTCGGGGCTCCAGCTGACGCCGCTGATGGCCGGCGTGCTGATCACGTCGATCGGGAGCGGCCAGCTGATCGTGCGGCTCGGGCGCTACCGGTTCTTCCCGATCACGGGGACGGCGGTGATGTCCGTCGCCATGTACCTGCTCTCGCGACTCGACGCGACCACGCCGACCTACTGGGCGGCGATCTTCTCGCTCATCCTCGGGCTCGGGCTCGGGATGACGATGCAGGTGCTCGTGCTCGCCGTCCAGAACGCAGTCGACCACCGCGTGATGGGCGTCGCGACGAGCGGCTCGACGCTCTTCCGACAGGTCGGCGGGTCGATCGGCGTGGCCCTCTTCGGGACGATTTTTGCGAGCCGGGTGCACGTCGAGCTCGCGAAGAGGCTGCCGCACGGGACGCACATCCCGAAGGTCATCAACCCGGCCGGCATCCGCAACCTGCCGCCGGCCGCGCACGAGGCGTTCGCGACGAGCTTCTCCGCCGCGCTGCATCCCGTCTTCCTGATGGCCGCCGGCGTGTCGCTCGTCGCCTTTGCGATCGCCTGGCTGCTGCGCGACCTGCCGCTGCGCACCCACGCGGCGGCCGGTGATGCGATCCCGCCGCCGCGCGGCGAGAACGCGACCGAAGCCGCCGCGTAACGCCGCGCCCTGCTCGAGCCATCTCCTTCTCGACAGCGAGACTGGGGGCGGTCGATGCGCAGGAAGACGCCGAATCGATGAGAACCGACGCCGAGCTCGTACGGGCTGCTCGCAGCGATCCGGCAGCGTTTCGCGAGCTCTACGAGCGCTACGCAGAGCGCGTCCACGGGTATCACGCTCGCCGCGTTCGCGACCCGGACGCAGCTCTCGACCTGACCGCCGAGACCTTCGCCCAGGCGTGGCTCGGGCGTCGGCGGTTCCGGGATCGCGCCGGAGGCTCCGCCGGCCCGTGGCTCTTCGGCATCGCGCGCCACCTCGTCGCGCAGGCGGTACGCCGGCGGCGTGTGGAGCTCGCTGCCTGCGAGCGGCTCGGTGTCCTCGAGCGGCTCGACCGGCCCGCGGCGGCCGTCGAGCCCGACGAGTCCTGGCTCGAAGGGCTCGACGAGGCATGGGCCGCCCTTCCGGACGGACAGCGGGAGGCGCTCGATTTGCGGGTGCTGCGCGGGCTCGACTACGAGGAGGTCGCTGCCGGGCTCCGGACAACCCCTGCAGCTGCGCGGGTTCGCGTGGCGCGCGGGCTCGGGTTCCTGCGGTCACGGCTCTCGGCCACCGACAAGGAGGTACTGCCATGAACGACCAGACGTCGCAGCTCGCCCGGCTCGGCGACGCGCTCGAAGCGGCCGCTCGGGCCGACCTCGGGAAGCCGCGCTTCCGGCTGCGCCGGCCGAGCAGGCGGGTCGGGGCGATCGCGGTAGCGCTCGGCGTCGTGATCCCGGGGGCGGCGATTGCCGCCGACCACCTGATCTCGACCCAGGACGTCGCGGCCAGCATGCCCGCCGGAACGCTCGCGCTGGCCGGGACCGAGCCGACGTGCACCGTCGTCAAGGACGGCGTCGAGTATCACTGCACCCTGGCGAAGGCTCCGGCTCCCGAGGTGTCCGACTGGACGAACGCGGCCGAGCCGACCGTCGACACGTCGAAGCACGTGAACGGCGGCTGTCGCGGCCTGAACGCGGCGGGCACCGAATGGGAGTGCTACATCGGCCAGGCTGCCGTCGACCAGAAGCTGATCGGCCCGGGCTTCCTCGGCGCATACTCCCCATCCCCCGGAGTGGGGTAAGACGTAAAGGGAAACCTCCTGACCGGCCGAAGGGGTGAGAGCTGTACCAAGCGACGACCGAAGGAGGTCGCAATGCCCCGTAAGGCCACCGAGGCCGCCGCTTCCGAGAAGCCGGCGGCCAGGAAGAGAACCGTCACGCGCCGCCCGAGGACGAAGGCGAGCGAGCCGATCGTGCCCAGCTGGGAGCACGTCGCGGAGCGTGCGTACTACATCCATCTCGACGAAGGCGGCGACCCGGTCGAGAACTGGCTGCGCGCCGAGCGCGAGCTGGTCCCCGCGTAGCCCCGAGGCGGAGAAGAAGAACAGGCGGTGCGGGGCAGACCGGGTTGCCCCGCACCGCCGTCGCATCTCCGGGCTCTTCCGCGGCGGCCGCCCGCTCGACGGCGGCCACCCAGGTCCGGTCTACGATTCCTCCATGCGCGCCCGCACGTTTCTGCCGCTTGCCGCCCTCGCGGCGGCATCGCTCTCGTGCGTGGTCCTGCTCGTGGTGCGCAAGGCCGAGTACGGCGCGGCCGAGTACAAGGGGCTCGTCTGGAATCTCGCGCTCGCATGGGTCCCGTTCGTCCTGGCGTTGCTCCTCGTCGTCGCCTACCGGAGGCGGATGTCGTGGCTGCACCTCGGCGCGATCGGGGCCGCGTGGCTGCTCTTCCTCCCGAATGCGCCGTACGTGCTCACCGACTTCGTGCACCTCGGCGAGCAGCACCGGCTCTTCGACACGATCATCATCGCCTCGTTCGCCCTGACGAGCCTGGCGCTGGGGTTCGGCTCGCTGCTGCTCGTCCAGCTGGTCGCGACGCGCGCCGGGGGAGCGGCGATCGGCTGGCTCGTCGCCTTTGCCTCGCTCTTCCTCGCGAGCATCGGCATCTACCTCGGGCGCGTGCAGCGGCTGAACAGCTGGGACATCGTCCAGCGGCCGCGTGTCGTCGGTTCGCTGCTGCGGTCCGGGCTCGAGGACCCGCTCGCCCATCAGCACCCGATCGGGTTCGTGCTCGCGCTCGCCGGGCTCCTGACGCTCGTCTACCTCGGCCTCTACGGCTTCGCGGCCCTCGCCGCCTCGACCCGTCGTGACTAGCTCAACCTCTCGGGAAACCACGTACCCGGCGTCGCTCCCGCCGGTGCTACTGTCGGTCTGAGGCAGTGAGCAAGCCGGTCGAGCAGCTCGATTCCGTCGTGATCCGGTTCGCCGGCGATTCCGGCGACGGGATGCAGCTGACGGGCGGGCGGTTCACGTCCGAGACGGCGCTCTCCGGCAACGATCTCGCAACCTTCCCTGATTACCCCGCCGAGATTCGCGCCCCGGCCGGCTCCCTGCCCGGCGTCTCTGGCTTCCAGCTGCACTTCGCCGACCACGACATCCTGACGCCGGGCGACGTTCCCGACGTGCTCGTCGCGATGAACCCGGCGGCGCTGAAGGCGAACCTGTCGGATCTCCGGGCCGGCGCGACGCTGATCGTCGACACCGACGCGTTCACCGATCGCAACCTCCAGAAGGCGGGCTACCAGTCGAACCCGCTCAAGGACGGCTCGCTCATCGACTACCAGCTCCACGCCGTCCCGCTCACGTCGATGACGGTCGGCGCGCTCAAGGGGATCGAGGGCGTCACGGCCCGCGAGGCGGAGCGGGCGAAGAACATGTTCGCGCTGGGGCTCATGTCCTGGCTGTACGGGCGGCCGGTCGACTCGACGCTCGAGTTCCTGCGTGCGAAGTTCGCGAAGCGCCCCGAGATCGCAGAGGCGAACGTGAAGGCGTTCAACACGGGCTACGCGTTCGGCGAGACGGCGGAGTCGTTCGCCGTGCAGTACGAGGTGAAGCCGGCGAAGCTCGCGCCCGGCCGCTATCGCCAGATCACCGGCAACGCGGCGCTCTCCTACGGCCTCATCGCCGCCTCCCGGCTGTCGGGGCTGCCGCTCTTCCTCGGCGCCTACCCGATCACACCCGCCTCGTCGATCCTCGAGGAGCTCGCAAAGCAAAAGGCGTTCGGCGTGCGCACGTTCCAGGCGGAGGACGAGATCGCGGCCGTCGGCGCGGCCCTCGGGGCGTCCTTCGGCGGCGCCCTCGGCGTGACGACGTCCGCCGGGCCGGGCGTCGTGCTCAAGTCGGAGACGGTCGGGCTCGCCGTTGCCCTCGAGCTGCCGCTCGTGATCGTCGACGTGCAGCGCGCGGGCCCGTCGACCGGCATGCCCACCAAGCCGGAGCAGGGCGACCTGCTGATGGTGCTGCACGGCCGCAACTCCGAGTCGCCGGTACCCGTGCTCGCGGCGGGGACGCCGGGCGACTGCTTCTACGCTGCGATCGAGGCCGCGCGCGTCGCGCTCACCTACCGCACGCCGGTGTACCTGCTCTCCGACGCCTACCTTGCGAACGGCGCCGAGCCGTGGCGGATCCCCGACATCGCGTCGCTGCCGCCGATCGAGGTCTCCTTCGCCGAGGCGAACGGCGGCGGCTTCCTGCCCTACCGCCGCGACCCCGAGACGCTCGCCCGGCCCTGGGCGATTCCCGGCACGCCCGGCCTCGAGCACCGGATCGGAGGGCTCGAGAAGGCGAACGAGACGGGCAACGTCTCCTACGACCCCGAGAACCACGATCTGATGACCCAGCTCCGGGCCCAGAAGGTTGCGGGCGTGAAGGTCGACGATCAGCCGGTCGACCATCAGGAGGGCGCCGACCTGCTCGTTCTGTCCTGGGGCGGGACGTTCGGGCCGGTGCATGCGGGGGTGCGCCGGATCCGCAGCCGCGGCGGGAAGGTCTCGCATGCGCACCTGCGCTGGCTGAATCCCTTCCCGGCGAACCTCGGCGACCTGCTTCGCAGCTACGACCGGGTGCTCGTCCCCGAGATGAACCTCGGCCAGCTGCTGCAGATGGTGCGGGCGCGGTTCCTGATCGACGCGGTCGGCTACAACCGCGTCACCGGCAGGCCGTTCAAGGCGGCCGAGATCGCGGACGCGATCGAGGCGATGCAATGAGCATGGGCCGATGACCGCCGAGCTGAAGCTGACGACGAAGGACTTCAAGTCCGATCAGGAGGTCCGCTGGTGCCCGGGCTGCGGCGACTACGCGATCCTCGCCGCCGTTCAGAGCTTCATGCCGGAGCTCGGCATCCCGCGCGAGAAGATCGTCTTCATCTCGGGCATCGGCTGCGCCGCCCGTTTCCCCTACTACATGCAGACCTACGGGATGCACTCGATTCACGGGCGCGCGCCCGCGATCGCAACCGGGCTTGCGATGTCGCGACCCGACCTGTCGGTGTGGGTCGTCTCGGGCGACGGCGACGCGCTCTCGATCGGCGGCAATCACCTGATCCACGCGCTGCGCCGCAACGTGAACCTGAAGATCCTGCTCTTCAACAACCGGATCTACGGTCTCACCAAGGGGCAGTACTCGCCGACGAGCGGGCAGGGGAAGGTGACGGGGTCGACGCCGATGGGAAGCGTGGACTATCCGTTCAACCCGCTCGCGCTCGCCCTTGGAGCCGGCGCGACGTTCGTTGCGCGCGCACTCGACGTCGACAAGCCCGGCCTCACGTCCGTGCTTCGGCGCGCCGCCGAGCATCGAGGGGCGGCGTTCGTGGAGATCTTCCAGAACTGCAACATCTACAACGACGGCGAGTTCGCGGCGATCCGCGAGGACAAGAACGCGCGGACGTACCTCGAGAACGGCGCCGAGTTCGCCGGCACGGGCATCGTTCACGACGAGAGCGACTTCGCGACGGCATTCGCGCTTGCGCAGCTCTCGTGGGACCAGGACCGGGCGATCCCGCTCGGCGTCTTCCGTGACGTGCAGCGCGAGTCGTACGACGAGCTCGTCCAGGCGCAACTCGCAGCCGCGGGAGGCGACGGAGACCTGCAGGCGCTCGTCGGCTCCGGCGACAGCTGGTCGATCAGCTGACCGTCTACCAGGTCTATCTGCGGTCGTTCGCTCACGACCTGGCCGGCGTTCGGTCACGGCTCGACTACCTCGAGTGGCTTGGCGTCGACGCTCTCTGGCTCTCGCCGGTGCACCCGTCGCCGAACGCCGACTGGGGATACGACGTCGCCGACTACCTCGACGTGCACCCCGACTACGGGACGCTCGAGGACTACGACCGGCTGGTCGCCGATGCCCGAACGCACGGCATCGACATCTGGCTCGATCTCGTTCCGAACCACACCTCCGACCGGCACCCCTGGTTCACCGAGCGGCCCGAGTACTACGTCTGGGCTCCGGACGTCCCCAACGACTGGCGGTCGATGTTCACGGGCGGCAGCGCCTGGGCCTACGACGCTGCGCGGCGGCGCTACTACCTCCACCAGTTCGCTCCCCAGCAGCCCGACCTCGACTGGTGGAGCGAGGAGGTGCGCGGCGAGTTCGACCGCATCCTCCGCTTCTGGTTCGACCGCGGCGTGCGCGGGCTG
This sequence comes from uncultured Thermoleophilia bacterium, assembly GCA_963784765.1. Classification (GTDB taxonomy): domain Bacteria; phylum Actinomycetota; class Thermoleophilia; order Gaiellales; family Gaiellaceae; genus PALSA-600. The sequence continues at coordinate 63,597 of CAWASP010000038.1, read as the reverse complement.
CGGATCGACGTCGCGCACGGGCTCGTCAAGGACCGTGAGCTTCGCGACGGCGTCCGGTACGAGCGCAACCGACCGGAGGTCCACGAGATCTACCGCCGCTGGCAGCAGGTCGCCGCCGAGTACGACCCGAAGCCGGTGCTCATGGGCGAGACCTACGTGCCGCTCGACGCGATGTTCGCCTACTTCGAGCACCTCGACCTGGCGCAGAACTTCGACTTCCTCCGCGCCGGGCTCACGATCGGCGAGCTGCGCCCGATCGTCGAGAAGACGATGCGGCGGATCCCGGCCGGCAGGCAGCCGGTCTGGTTCGGCTCGAACCACGATCACTCGCGCATGGCCACCCGCTGGGCGGGCGGCGACCCCGCGAAGCATCGAGCGGCACTCTTCCTGCTGCTGACCCTTCCCGGCGTCGCGATCCTCTACCAGGGCGACGAGCTCGGGCTCGAGGACGGCGACGTCCCGCCCGACCGTCGGCTCGACCTCGCCGAGCCGCCGCGCGACCCGGAGCGGACGCCGCTGCCGTGGACCCGGAGCGGGGCCGAGTGGCCCGATCCGTGGCTGCCGCTCTCGGACACGAGCCGTAACGTCGCCGACCAGCGGGACGACCCCGGCTCGATTCTCCACTACACACGCGCTCTGATCCGGGATCGGAAAGAGCTCTCTGCCGACGCGTACGAGACGCTGCCGAGCCCCGACGGCGTCTGGGCCTACGCCCGCGGAGACGCGGTCTGCGTCCTCAACCTGACGCGCCGCGAGCGAACCTACGAAGGCCGCCGCCTCGCCCCCTGGGAAGGCATCGTTCTCTAGATAAGAAGGGTCGAGCCGTCGTCGGCGATCCGCCAGTGCGGATTGTGGGCGACCTCCCACGGATGGCCGTCCGGGTCGACGAAGACGCCGGAGTAGCCGCCCCAGAAGGTCGGCGCGGGCTCGCGCGCGATCTTCGCGCCCGCAGCGCGCGCCTCCTCGATCACGGCGTCGACGTCGTCCGGCGAGCGCACGTTGTGCGCGAGTGTCACCCCGCCGAAACCGCCGCCGTCCTCGACGCCGGAGTCCTGCGCGAGCTGCGCGCGGTCCCACAGCGAGAGAATCGTGCCCGCGGCCTGGAAGAACACGACGTCCGCGTCCGGTTCGGCGCGGGTCGTCCAGCCGAGCGCCTCGTAGAACGAGCGCGCGCGGGCGAGGTCGGAGACGCCGAGCGTGACCAGACTGAGCCGCTGCTCCATTCGATTCCTCCTACCGCGGCGGGTGCCCGTGCTCCCGCATCAGCGCGTCGAACCGCTCCCACTCGAGCGACCACGTGCGCTTGGCCTTGCCGGGCTTCCAGTCGACCGAGCCGCGGCTCAGCTTCAGCTGCCCGAGCCGTTCCCCGTCCTGGGTGACGATCACCTTGATGTCGACGTTGCCGACCGGCAGCTCGTGATCGATCTTCAGCCCGACGGCGTGCGCCACGGGCCGAGTCTATGCCGATGCCGGCGCCTCCCGCGGGCAGGGCCGCCGCGACGCCTTCAGCCGGCGGATGAGGGCGAGCGACGCTGCGTTCCCGTCGCCGACCGTGGCCGTGAAGCGCCGGATTCCCGCCGCCCGCGCGTCGGCTTCGAGCCGATCGCAGAGAACCGTGCCGATGCCGCGCCCCTGCCAGTCGTCGGCCACCGCGAAGGCGACCTCCGCGCAGTCGCCGTCCCGGACGAGGCGTGCGACGCCGACCGGCTCGCCGCCGACCACGGCGACGAGCACGTGGTGGCTCGCGTCCACCCGGGCAAGGTGCGCGAGCTCTGCCGGGAAGAGCACGTTCTTCGCCCCGCCGAACCGGAGCAGGCGCGAGCGCGGCCCCAGGCGGTCGAAGACCGCCTGGATCGGCGCCGTCTCTCCGTTCCGGAGCGGCCTGATCGTGACCTCTCCTACCACCTCGCTCTGCATACGGAGAGGATGCCTCGGCGGATGGCCCGTGCGCGTCGGCTCGACGGGCCATCTTTCGCGCATGGCCCGTTCCGGCCAGTAGCCTTGGCCTGCATGGAGCAGGAAATACGGTACGTCGAGGTCGACGGCCGCCGGGTCGCCTATGCAAGCTGCGGCGCAGGCCCGCCGATCGTCTTCGGCCCGCGGTGGGTCGGTCACCTCGAGGAGGAGTGGGCGGATCCCGAGCAGCGGCGCTTCTACCTGGAGGTGGCACGCACCCACCGGGTCGTGCGCTTCGACCGCATCGGCTGCGGGCTCTCCTCCAGGGAGCTCGATCCGCCGCCCAGCGTCGAGGGTGAGAGCCGCCAGCTGGAGGCGGTGATCCGCGCTCTCGGCGAGCCCGCCGTCGTGTTCGCGACCTCCTGCTGCGGGCTCTCCGTCTCGCAGCTCGCGGTCCGCGCGCCCGAGCTCGTCCCGAAGATCGTCTTCTTCGGCGCCTACGCATCACGCAACGACATCCCCGAGGCAACCAGGCGTTCGCTGATCGAGTTCACGCGCATCAACTGGCGGCTCGCGGCCCAGATGCTCGCCGGCCTTCTCGATCCGCACGCGAGCGGCGACGACATCCTCCGCTACACGCACATGCAGCGCGCCGGCGCGAGCGCCGAGGCGGCGGCCGCCCTGCTCGAGCTCGACCTCACCGCCGACCTCCGCGACACCCTGCCCCACGTGCACACGCCCGCACTCGTGCTGCACCGCCGCGGAGACCGCACGGTGCCGATCGGGCGGGGTCGCGAGCTCGCCTCGCTGCTTCCGAACGCGCGGTTCGTGCCGCTCTCCGGCGACTCGCACATGCCGTGGCGCGACGATCCCCGCGAGATCTTCCGCGCTCTGGCGGGCTTCCTTCAGCGCGAGCCCGTGCCGGAGCTCGCCGGCGTCTCGCCGCTCACCGGCCGCGAGACGGAGGTGTTGCGGCTCGTCGCAGCAGGCATGTCGAACCGGGAGATCGCCTCGGCGCTGGTCCTCAGCGAGCACACGGTGCACCGGCACGTCGCCAACATCCTTCGAAAGCTCTCGCAGTCGACGCGGGCCGGTGCGGCGACCCACGCGACCCGCGCTGGCATGATCTGATCTCACGTGGAGCGGATCACCGACAACGTCCTTCGCCTCGGGAGCTGGATCGTCAACTGGTACCTGCTGGCCGACGACGGCGGGGTGACGGTCGTCGACGCGGCCGTCCCCGGCTACTACGCGGAGCTCGACGCGGGGCTCCGCGAGCTCGGTCGCAGCAGGGAAGACGTCCGGGCGCTCGTTCTCACGCACGCCCATGCGGACCACGTCGGTTTCGCCGAGCGGCTGCGCAGCGAGCTCGGTGTGCCGGTGCACGTCCACGCATCCGATCGCGAGCTCGCCACGACGGGCAAGGCGGAAGGTGGCACCGACGGGTCGATGCTGCCGTACTTCCGCCATGCGATGGCCTACAAGCTGATGTTCGAGTTCGCCCGCAGCGGCGCCCTGAAGATCCGGCCGATCGCCGAGGTCGAGGTGTTCGAGGACGGCGCCGAGCTCGCCGTGCCCGGCAAGCCGCGCGTGATCCACACGCCGGGCCACACCGACGGGCACGTGTGCTTCGCGGCCGACGGCGTCCTCTTCACCGGCGACGCGATCTGCACGCTGAACCCGCTCACGGGCGAGCGGGGGCCGCAGGTGATGCCCTCCGCGTTCAACCGCTCGACCGCCGAGGCGCTGGCCTCGGTGGAGCTTCTCGCCGGCAGCGACGCCGCGGTGCTGCTGCCGGGCCACGGCGAGCCTCACCGCGAGCCCGAGATCGGCGTCGCCGCGGCACGGGCGCGCGGCGCCACCTGAGCCGACCGCGGCCGGCTGCTCGCTATCGTGGCTTCCCGTGCCCGGGATCGAGCTGCACGCGCTCGAGAAGAGCTTTCGCACGCCCGGCGGCGTCGTGTACGCCGTCCGCGGCATCGACGTCTCGGTCGCCGAGGGAGAGACGGTCGCCCTGCTCGGTCCCAACGGTGCCGGGAAGTCGACGACGATCGACATGCTGCTCGGCCTGCAGCCGCCCGACGGGGGCACGGTCTCGCTGTTCGGCGGCCCGCCCCGCGAGGCGGTCGCCGGCGGGCGCATCGGCGTGATGCTCCAGAGCGGCGGGCTGCTGCGCGATCTCAGCGTGCGCGAGCTGGTGACGATGATGGCCTCGCTCTATCCGCGTCCGCTCGACGTGGGGGAGACGCTCGAGGTCGCGCGGATCGAGTCTCTCGCCGCCCGTCGCACCGAGAAGCTCTCGGGCGGGGAGACGCAGCGCGTTCGCTTCGCGATCGCGCTCGTCTCGAACCCGGACCTGCTCGTGCTCGACGAGCCGACCGTCGGGATGGACGTCGAGACCCGGCACGCGTTCTGGACGACGGTGCGCGAGTACGCGACTCGCGGGAAGACGGTCGTCTTCGCGACCCACTACCTCGAGGAGGCCGATCTCTACGCCGACCGGGCCGTGCTGATGGCGCGTGGCACAGTCGTCGCCGACGGTCCGACGACCGAGATCAAGGCGATGGTCGGCTCGCGGACCATTCGGGCGACACTGCCCGATGTCCCGCTCGAGCGGCTGGTCGCCTTGCCCGGCGTCGCCGACGGCGAGCGCCGCGGCGACGCGGTCGTCCTCGTCTGCGAGGACTCCGACGCCGCCATCCGTGCGCTCCTTGCAGCCGAGCCGTCGGCGCGCGACATCGAGATCCGCGGCGCCGGGCTCGAGGAGGCGTTCCTGCGACTCACGGTCGAGGAGGGCGCCGGCGAGGGAGGCGCGGTCGCATGAACGGCGTCACGTACGCCCGCTTCGAGCTCGTGCGGACCTTCCGCAACCGGCGCTTCTACATCTTCTCGTTCGGCTTCCCGCTCGTTCTCTACTACGCGATCGCCGCGCCGAACCGGAACGTGCACGACCTCGGGCACACCGGAATCTCGGCGCCGCTCTACTTCATGGTCAGCCTCGCCTCGTTCGGGACGATGAACGCGGTCCTCGCAACCGGGGCGCGCATCGCGGGCGAGCGCTCGGTGGGGTGGAACCGGCAGCTCCGCCTGACGGCGCTCACGACCCGGACGTACTTCCGGGTCAAGGTGGCGACGTCCTACGCGATGGCCCTCGGAGCGATTCTGCTGCTCTACGTCGCCGGCGCGACGCTCGGCGTCCGTCTCGGGGCGGGCCGCTGGGTCGAGATGACGCTGCTCATGCTCGTGGCGCTCGTGCCGTTCGTGGCGCTGGGGATCGCCGGCGGCCACCTGCTGACGACTGACTCGGTCGGCCCGGCGATGGGCGGCGCGACCGCGCTCTTCGCGCTGCTCGGCGGCGCCTGGTTCCCGATCACGAGCGGGGCGCTGCACGACGTCGCGATCGGGCTGCCGTCCTACTGGCTCGTGCGCGCGAGCCACGTCGGCGTCGGCGGCAGCGCGTGGACCGCGACCGGCTGGATCGTGGTCGCGGTGTGGAGCCTCGCGGCGACCGCGGCCGCGCGCTTCGCCTACCAGCGCGACACGCAACGGGTCTAACGCACATCCGTGGAAAGCCGAAGGACCGCCACGGCGTTCGGCCGATGCCGTGGCCCGCGGCTCGATGGGAGTCTCCGGCGCGTGAGCGCCCTCGACCTCGCCCGCTGGCAGTTCGCCGTCACGACGCTCTACCACTTCCTCTTCGTCCCGGTCACGATCGGGCTCGCCTGGTTCGTCGCCGGATTCCAGACCGCCTGGTACCGCACCCGTGAGGAGCGCTGGCTGCGCCTCGCGCGCTTCTTCGGGAAGCTCTTCCTGATCAACTTCGCGCTCGGCGTCGTCACGGGCATCGTGCAGGAGTTCCAGTTCGGCATGAACTGGTCTGCCTACTCCCGCTACGTCGGCGACATCTTCGGGGCTCCGCTCGCGATGGAGGCGCTGGCCGCCTTCTTCCTCGAGTCGACCTTCCTCGGCCTGTGGATCTTCGGCTGGGACCGCCTGAAGCCGAAGGTGCACCTGGCCACCATCTGGCTCGTCGCGATCGGCACCACGATGTCCGCCTACTTCATCCTCGCCGCGAACTCGTGGATGCAGCACCCCGTCGGCTACAAGATCAACCCCGTCACGCACCGGGCCGAGATGACCTCGATCGCGCAGGTGCTGACCAACTCGACCCTGATCCGCGCCTTCGGCCACACGATCGCGGCCGCCGGGCTCACCGCCTCCATGCTGGTGCTGGCGGTCGCCGCCTGGCACCTGCGGCGCGCCTCCGAGTCGAGCCTGTTCGAGCCGGTCGTCCGCATCGCCCTCTGGGCGACGCTCGTCATGTCCGTCTTCACGGTGCTGATCGGGCACACGCAGGGCCAGCTGATGACGCAACAGCAGCCGATGAAGATGGCGGCCGCCGAGGCCCTCTACACGACGCAGACCGGCGCCAACTTCTCGCTCTTCGACATCGGCCCCTGGCAGAAGCATCCGTCGAAGTCACTCGTCTCGATCCACATCCCGCACGCGCTCTCGATCCTCGCCGACAACTCCTGGAACGGGAAGGTCGAGGGCATCAACGACCTTCAGGCCCAGTACGCGGCCAAGTACGGCCCGGGTGACTACCGGCCGATCGTCGGCGTCGACTACTGGAGCTTCCGCATCATGACCGGGCTCGGCTTCCTCGCCGTCCTCTTCTCGGCCGGCGGACTGCTGCTCGCGCGCCGGCCCGGCCGGCTCGAGGCCTCATCGCGCTTCCTGCGCGCCGCCGTCTGGATGGTCGCGCTGCCGTTCCTCGCGAACCTGGCCGGCTGGATCTTCACCGAGATGGGCAGGCAGCCGTGGGTCGTGCAGGGGCTGCTGCTGACGAAGGACGCCGTGTCGCCGACCGTCGGCGCCTGGTCGGTGGGGCTCACGCTGGCCGGCTTCACCCTCCTCTACGGCGTGCTCGCGCTGATCGAGGGCCTCTTGATGACCCGCGCGGCCAAGGGCGGCCCCGAGCCCGCCGGCTCGCTGCCCACCGGCGACGCCGAGACCCTGCCCCCGACCCTTCCGGTGCTCTCGTACTGATGCTGCTGCTCGCGACCACCCACGGCCACTGGAACCTGCAGTCGTTCTGGTTCCTCCTGATCGCGATCCTCTGGATCGGCTACTTCGTGCTCGAGGGCTTCGACTTCGGCGTCGGCATCCTGCAGCGCGTGCTCGGTGGCAGCGAGGCCGAGCGCGGCACCCTGATCAAGACGATCGGCCCCGTGTGGGACGGGAACGAGGTGTGGCTCCTGACGGCCGGCGGCGCCACCTTCGCGGCGTTCCCCACCTGGTACGCGACCGCGTTCTCCGCCTTCTATCTCGCGCTCTTCCTGGTTCTGCTCGGGCTGATCATCCGCGGCGTCGCGATCGAGTACCGCTCGAAGTCGACCGACCCGGTGTGGCGCGAGCGCTGGGACTGGGTGCTCGCGGTCTCGAGCGCGCTGCCGGCGCTCCTCTGGGGGGTTGCCTTCGCCGACTTCGTCCAGGGCGTGCCGATCGACGCCGGCGGGACCTTCACCGGCAACCTGCTCGACCTGCTCGGGCCGTATGCCCTCTTCGGCGGGCTCACGTCGCTCGCGCTCTTCACGTTCCACGGGGCGCTCTTCCTGACGCTGCGCACCTCCGGCGAGCTCGAGCTCCGGGCGCGCGGAGCGGCGCTCCGGCTCGCGTATCCCGCCGCCCTGCTCGTGCTCGGCTTCCTCATCTGGACCTACGCGAACGCCCGCCACATCCACGACAAGGGTCTCGTCCCGGGGATCGTCCCGGTCTCGGCGATGGCGCTGCCGTTCGCCGCCGGGATCTTCGCGCGCTCCGGCCGCACCGCGTGGGCCTTCACGGCGACGGCGCTGTCGATCGCGCTCGTCACGGCGACGCTCTTCCTCAACCTGTATCCGCGCGTGCTCGTCTCGAGCACCGACAACGCGTACAGCCTGACGATCTTCACCACCAGCTCCAGCCACTACACGCTGACCGTGATGTCGATCGTGGCGCTGCTCCTCACTCCCGTCGTGCTCGCCTACCAGGCATGGACGTACTGGGTGTTCAGGGCACGGCTCGGCGGTGACGAGGCGCCGACGCCGCTCGAGGCGCTCGCGCGCTCGCCTCTCGGCTCGCAGAAGTAGCCATGCGCCCGTTCGACGCGAGGCTCGTGCGGGAGGTCCCCGCCGTCGGGCGGTACCTGCTCGCGTGCGGCGCGCTCGCCGCTCTCAGCGCGGCGGCGATCCTCGCCCAGGCGCTGCTGCTCGGCAGCATCGTCGCCGACGCCTTCCTCGGCGGGCAGGGGCTCCACCAGCTCGCCCCGCGGCTGGTCGCGCTCGCGGGCGCCTCGGTCGTGCGCGGTCTCGCCGCCGCGGCCTTCGAGGGCGGCGGATCCCTCACCGCGGCCGCCGCGCTCGCGACGCTGCGCCTGAAGGTGCTGGCCGCGCTCGTTCGTGCGCGGCCCGGGGGGCTCGGCGAGCTCCGCCGCGGTGAGGTGGCGGGGACGCTGCTCGACGGCGGCGATGCGCTCGAGCCCTACTTCTCGCGGTTCCTGCCCCAGCTCGCGCTCGCCGCCGTCGTGCCGCCGGTGCTGCTCGGCTGGACGCTCTGGCGCGACCTCACCTCCGGCCTGCTCCTGCTCGCGACCCTGCCGCTGATCCCGCTCTTCGGGATCCTGATCGGCCGCGCGACCGAGCACGCGACGATGCGCCGCTTCCGGGCGCTGCAGACCCTCTCGGCGCACTTCCTCGACGTCGTCCGCGGGCTTCCGACCCTGCGTGCGTACCGGAGGGGCGGGGTGCAGACGGCGGCGATCGCCCGCTACACCGACGAGTATCGGAAGACGACGATGGCGACCCTCAGGGTCGCGTTCCTCTCGGCGTTCGTGCTCGAGCTCGCCGCCTCGCTCGGCACCGCGCTGGTGGCGGTCGAGCTCGGAATCAGGCTCGTCCACGGCTCGATCGGTCTCTCGCCGGCGCTCGCGATCCTGGTGCTCGCGCCGGAGCTCTACGCGCCGCTTCGCACCGCGGCCGCCCAGTTCCATGCGAGCGCCGACGGGCTCGCCGCCGCGGGGCGGCTGCTCGAGCTCGCGGCGCTCGAGGCGCCGGCCGCCGGGACCGGGGAGGCGCCGGTCCCGGGGACGATCCGGCTCGAAGGCGTCTCGGCCTCCTATCCTCGCCGGGGCGCGGTGCTCGACGGGCTCGATCTCGTGCTTGCGGCCGGCGAGCGGGTCGCCGTCGTCGGGGCGAGCGGGGCCGGCAAGTCGACTCTTCTCTCGCTCCTGCTCCGCTTCGCCGATCCTGTGGCCGGGCGGATTCTCGTCGACGGCTCCGACCTGTCTGCGGCCGACCCCGACATGTGGCGGCGCCGGCTTGCCTGGGTCCCGCAGCGGCCCTTGCTCGACGACGGCACGGTCGCCGACGCCGTTCGCCTCGCCGCTGCGTCGGCGGACGACGAGTCGGTCCGGGCCGCGCTTGCGCAGGCCGGGCTCGACGTTCCCCTCGACGCGCGCGTCGAGGTGCTGTCGGCCGGCGAGCGCCGCCGGGTCGCTCTCGCACGCGCGTTCCTCCGCGCCGCGCCGCTCGTCCTGCTCGACGAGCCGACGGCGCACCTGGACGCGGCCTCGGCGGAGGCGGTCGTCGACGCGCTGGCGGCACTGCCGCGCGCCCGGTCGCTGCTCGTGACGACCCACGATCCCCGCGTCCATCGTGCCGTCGACCGCGTGCTCGAGCTGAGCGGCGGCCGGCTGCGCGAGCCGCGACGGGAGGCGGCGTGACGCCCCTCGCGCGCGCCCTGGGCGAGGCTCGGCCGCTGCGGCGGCGGTTCGCCGTCGCAGTCGCCCTCACGGCCCTGACGCTTCTCGCCGGCTCGGCGCTGCTCGCGAACTCGGGCTATCTGATCTCGAAGGCCGCGACGCGGCCCGATGTCCTCTCATTGACCGTCGCGATCGTCGGGGTGCGGTTCTTCGCCATCGCGCGCGCCGTGCTGCGCTACCTCGAGCGACTGGTCTCCCACGACGCCTCGTTTCGCTTCCTCGCGCGGGTGCGCGTGCGCTTCTTCTCGCGGCTCGAGCCGCTCGTGCCGGGGGAGGTCGGCGGCGCGCGAAGCGGCGAGCTCCTGTCACGGTTCGTCGACGACGTCGACGCGCTGCAGCACCTCCTCGTCCGGGTGCTCGCACCGCCGCTCGCCGCGCTCGCCGCGGGTGCGGCTGCCGTGCTCGCTGCGGTCCTGGTCGCCCCGCGAGCCGGCCTCGTCCTCGGGCTCGTTCTTGCGGTTGCCGCCGTGCTCGTCCCCTGGGGCGTCGTGCTCCTCGGTCGCGCGGCGGCGCGCCGGCGACCGGAGGAGCGGGCGGTTGTCGCCGCCTCCACCGTCGACCTGATCGGCGCGCTGCCCGAGCTCGTCGCCTACGACGCCGCGGCGCCGCGGCTCGAGCGGATCGCCGAGGCCGACCGTCGGTTCCGGCGCTCGACGGTCGTCCGCGCCGCCGCCTCGGGCCTGGGCGACGGGGCGGTGCTCGCTCTCGGGGGCATCGCCGCCGCCGCCGTGCTGGCTGCGGCGATCGGCCACGCCCGCGGCCTTCTGCTCGGGCTGCTCGCCCTGCTGACGCTCGCCGTGTTCGAGGGCGTCCGCGCGCTGCCGCTCGCCGGCGACCACCTCGTCGCCACCGAGGCAGCCGCTGGGAGGCTCGAGGCGCTGACCGACCGCGAGCCGGCGGTTCAGGATCCCGCTGCGCCTGCGCGGCTCGGCGAGGCGCCCGTGCTCCGCGTCGAGAACGTGCGCGTCCGGTACGAGGAGGGGCCGTGGGTCCTCGACGGCGTCTCGCTCGAGCTGCGGCCGGGACGGCGCGTCGCCCTGGTCGGCCCGAGCGGCTCGGGAAAGACGACGCTCGCGAACCTGCTCGTCCGCTTCCGTGACCCCGACGAGGGCCGCGTCGTCCTCGGCGCGCATGACCTTCGCGGGCTCGCACAGGACGACATCAGGCGCGTGGTCGCGCTGGCCGGGCAGGAGGCGCACCTGTTCGCGACATCGATCCGCGAGAACGTGCGTCTGGCGAAGCCCGATGCGACCGAGGAGGAGCTCGTCGAGGCGCTCCGCCGGGCACGCGTGTGGGACTGGGTCGCCTCGCTGCCCGACGGGCTCGACACCGACGTCGGCGACGAGGGAGCCCTGGTGTCGGGCGGCGAGCGCCAGCGGCTCGCGCTCGCGCGCGCGTACCTCTCGGGCGCGCCGCTCCTTGTGCTCGACGAGCCGACGGCGCATCTCGACGACGGCACGGCCGTTGCGCTGCTCGACGACCTGCTCGACGAGTCGCGTGACGTCGGCCTGCTCCTGATCACGCACTCGTCCCTGCGCCTGGGGCGCTTCGACGAGATCGTCGATCTCGGTTAGCCGAGCCAGTCGGCGATCCGCCGGCCGACGACCTCGCCGCGGTCTTCTTGCAGGAAGTGGCCGGCGCCCTCGACCGGCGGCGCGAGCTCCGCGTTCGGGAGCAGCTCCGCCATCACCTCGGCAGCCCGTCGCGAGAAGATCGGGTCGCTGTCCGAGAAGAGGACGAGCGCGGGCTGCTCGAAGCTGCGCAGGCGTTCGCGGACATGGAGCATCGTCGCGGCCGACGGGTGGTCGGAGCCCGTGGCGACGAGCTCGGGGAACCGGACGACGCCGTGGCGCGACTCGGGCACCGGAAACGGCGCGTCGTACCCGGCGATCACATTGTCGCTTGCCTCCTGCACGAGCGAGAGACGCACGAGCTGGCCGGGGACGATGTCGGTCCCGACGCGCCGCATGAACTCCTGAAAGCGAAGCCATTCCTCGCTCGGCGCCCGGGCGCCGATGCCCGTGTTGAGCACGACGAGCCGCGCGATCCGCTCGGGATGATCGACGGCGAGGCGAAAGCCGAGCGGGCCGCCCCAGTCCTGGACGACGAGCGTCACGTCGCGGAGGTCGAGCTCGATCACGAAACGCTCGAGCGCCGCGGAGTGGCTGTCGTACGAGTACCAGCCGGGATCGGTCGGCTTGTCCGAGCGGCCGAAGCCGAAGTAGTCGGGGGCGACGCAGCGCACGTCCGGAAGCAGTGCGTCGATCACCTTGCGGTAGAGAAACGACCACGTGGGCTCGCCGTGCAGGAGCAGCACCGTGTGCCCGGCTCCCTCGTCGAGGTAGTGCATGCGGAGCTCGTCCTGCTGCAGGTAGCGCGGCCGGAAGCCGTAGCCCGGCAGGGTCTCGAATCGCTCGTCCGGTGTCCGGTAGGCGTCCATCGGGCCGAGCCTACTCGTCCTCGTCCGGGAGCTCGAGCACGATGCGCTCGGGTCTCCGCGTGGGCAGCTCGCTCTCCACGTAGGAGCGGATCGCCTTGTCGATCCCGACGTCCTTGCCCGCCTTCTCCGACAGGAACCAGCGGTGCTCGAGCACCTGGTGGAACACCTCGGGCGCGGGCAGCCGTGCCCACAGCTCCTCGGGAACGGCTGCGATCGTCGGCTCGTACACCTCGTCCCGCCACTTCGCCGCCGCCACGCTCTCCGGGATCGAGCGCTTCTCGGCCCGCTCGAGCCTCTCCCGGAAGCCCGCGAGGTCGTTCAGCATCCGCCGCGCCTGGTTCTCCTGCGCGTCGAGCCCCGTCAGCCTGAGCAGGCGGTGGCGGTGGTGCCCCGGCTCGACGACCCTGGGGTCGAGGCGGAGCCGGTACCCGTCCGGCGTCGCGTCGAACCTCACCTCCTCGACGTCGAAGCCGAGCTCGTTCAGGCGGCGGAGGCGCTCCTCCACCTTGTAGCGCTCGTCGGCGGCGAACGACTCCTCGCGCGTGAGCTCGTCCCAGAGGCTCGCGTAGCGGTCGACGATCTGCTCGCCGACCTCGTCCGGGTCGATATCCGCAGGCAGCCCGACCTCGGCGTCGACGTCGAGCAGCTCGCCGATGACATTCATCTGTGCGATCTCGAGGTCGTAGCGGCGCTGCCCCTCGGAGAGCTGGCCGTGCAGCTCGCCGGTCTCGGCGTCGACGAGGTACGCGGAGAGCGCCCCCGCGTCCCGGCGAAAGAGCGCATTCGAGAGCGAGCAGTCGCCCCAGAAGAAGCCGCGCAGGTGGAGCCGGGCGATCAGCTCGACGAGGGCGTTCAGGAGGTGCGTCCGCAGATCCGGGATCGCGGAGCCGGCGAACAGGGCGCGGTAGGGCAGCGAGTACTCGAGATGGCGCGTGATCAGGATCGCATCGAGGTCGCCGCCGCGGTTCGTGACGATGCCGACCGCCTCGACGACGGGGAGATCCTGGGTCTCGAGCCGGCGCAGGAGCGTCCATTCCCGCCTGGCCGGCCGCTCGGGAAGCTCCTTCAGCGCATAGAGGACGCCGTCGTACTCGACGAAGCGCACGACGTGCCGGCTGATGCCCCTGATCAGCTTGACGATCCGCTCGGAGCGCCAGTCCGCGAGCGGCGTCTCCCACGGGAGGTCGAGGAAGTCCGGATGGCCGGTGCGGGCGACGAGCTGAAAGGGCGCAGGCATCAGAACAGCGGGCCTTCCTCCTGGGCTGGGGAGCCCGATAGCAGATCCACGTGCCCGATGCCACCGGGAGATGTCCCTGACGGCTCGGTCGACACAGTGTTAGGCTCGCAGAAACCCCCTGAGTGGCGGCCTCCTGATCGAGTCCGAGGGAAGGAAACGAGCAGAAAGGAAACGAGCCACGTGAGACCTCGTTTGTTGATTCTCATGGCAGGAGTTGTCTCTCTCCTTGCCCTGGTCATCTCCCTGAGCGTCGCCGTCGCGGGATCGACGAAGTCGGCGAAGACTCAGGCGACTGCCGCGATGAAGGCGCCGAAGGTGCCGAACGCCGCGATGATCAAGCGGGAGTACGGCGGCCAGTCGATCACGTTCGTCGGCGACTCCGTCGGCGGCGGGCACCAGCGCGACACCGCGCTCGCGAAGGAGTTCACCAAGGACACGGGCATCAAGGTGAAGGTGATCCCGCATCCGGCCGCGTCCGACGCCGCGTACTCGCAGCTCGCGAGGGCGTTCTCGACGCACTCCTCGTCGATCGACGTCGCGATGATCGACGTCGTCTGGCCCGGCGCGTTCGCGCCGTTCCTCGTCAACCTCAAGCCGAAGCTCGGCGCGCAGGCGAAGATCCATGCCGCCGGGATCATCAAGAGCGACACCGTCGACGGCAGGCTCGTCGCGATGCCGTGGTTCGGTGACTTCGGGATGCTCTACTACCGCACCGACCTGCTGAAGAAGTACGGCTACTCGCAGCCGCCGAAGACCTGGACCTCGCTCTTCACGATGGCGAAGAAGATCCAGGCCGGCGAGCAGCAGACGACCCCGAACTTCTCCGGTTTCGTGTTCCAGGGCAACGCGTACGAGGGACTGACGTGTGACGCCCTCGAGTGGATCGCGTCGTCGGGTGGTGGCGACTTCATCGACAACGGCAAGGCTACGATCAACAACCCGAAGGCGGCGGCGGTCCTCGACCTGTTCCGCAAGAACATCGGCGTGACGACGCCCCGCGGCGTGACGACCTACCAGGAGGGCGAGACTCACACCGCGTTCATCGACGGTGACGCCGCCTTCATGCGCAACTGGCCGTACGCGTACTCGCTGGCCCAGGCGAAGGGCTCGAAGGTCCGCGGCAAGTTCGCGGTCGCTCCGCTGCCGCACGGCCCGGGCCATAGCTCCGTCGCGACCGTCGGAGGCTGGCAGCTCGCCGTGTCGAAGTACTCGAAGCACCCGGACGCGGCGATCGAGTTCGTCCGCTACATGACGAGCAAGCCCGTGGAGAAGTTCGACACGATCACCAACTCGAACGTGCCGACGATCCCGTCGCTCGCCAAGGACCCGCAGGTCCGCAGGGCGGCTCCGTACCTCAACCCCGCGACCGCCAACGTTCCGCGGGCGACCCGCCCTTCGACCGTCCTCGGCGTCAAGTACAACGAGGGCTCGAAGGACATCTACCAGGCGATCAACCGCATCCTCAACGGAGCCTCGGCATCGAGCGTCCTCCCGGGCCTCCAGTCCCAGCTCCAGGCACTCCTGAAGTAAGCGAAGCACGCTGAACCGAGACGAGGGAGGATGGTGTCTTCATCCTCCCTCGTCTCGTACTTCGACCTGAGCCGATGGCATCCGTAGCCACACCAGCCCCGACACGCCGCCGCGGCAGGCGGACGAAGCTCGAGCGCCGGCAGACGCGTCTCGCGTGGATGCTGCTCCTGCCGTCGCTGGCGGTCGTCGCGCTCGTCGCGCTGTATCCACTGGGGAAGACCGTCTACCAGAGCTTCACGGACCAGGAGTTCCTGGCGCTGACGCCGACGAAGTGGGTCGGCCTGCAGAACTACAGGGAACTGTGGCACGACACGCTCTTCCGCGACTCCATCTGGATGACGATCAAGTTCACCTTGATCACGGTCGTGTTCGAGTTCGCCCTCGGCCTGGTCATCGCCCTCGTCGTGAACTCGAACTTCAAGGGCCGCGGCCTCATGCGCGCGATCATGCTCGTGCCGTGGGCGATCCCGACGGTCGTCGCGGCGCAGATGTGGAAGTGGATGCTCGACGACACCTTCGGCGTCATCAACGACCTCTTCGTGAAGGTTCACCTCATCTCGCACTCGCACGCCTGGATCGCCGACCCATCGACGGCGCTCGGCTCGGTCGCTGCAGTCGACATCTGGAAGACGACGCCGTTCGTCGCGCTGCTTCTGCTCGCGGGCCTGCAGGTGATTCCACAGGACCTCTACGAGGCAGCGAGAGTCGACGGCGCGAACGTGCTGCAGCAGTTCTGGAGAATCACGATGCCGTTGCTCAAGCCGGCGATCCTCGTCACGCTGATCTTTCGCACGCTCGATGCGCTGCGGGTCTTCGACGTCTTCTACGTCTTTTTCGGCAACCGCTCCGACACGCAGACGATGGCCATCTACGACCAGAGCACGATCGTCGGCGACGGCCACGTCGGGTACGGCGCTGCGATCAGTGTCGTGATCTTCCTGATCATCGCGATCTTCGTCGTCATCTACGTGACCGCCAGCAGGGTGAGCGGCGAGGAGACGTGAGCGGAAGATGAGCACGGTCGCAGAAGCAGCACGGCCGGTTGTGCGGCCGGTCAGCCGGATCCGCAGGCTGCGGAAGAACCGCTTCGGGCGCCTGCTCGTCCGGACGCCCTTCTACGTCCTGATCCTCGTGATCGCCGTCTACTGCCTGTTCCCGTTCTACTGGGTGCTCCGCTCGTCGTTCACCCCCGAGGTGAACCTCTTCCAGACGCCCATCCAGTACTTCCCGGAGCATCCCACCCTCGCGAACTACCGCGGGGCCCTCAGCGCGTCCTTCTTCACGGACGCCCTGCTCAACTCGGCGATCGTCGCGGGGTCGGTCACGGTGCTCTCGCTGGCGATCGGCTCGTCCGCCGCCTTCGCCCTCGGCCGTTTCCGCTTCCACGGCCGCTCGTTCGTCCTGTACCTCGTGCTGTCGATGACGATCTTCCCGCAGATCGCCATCCTCGGCGCCCTGTACACGACGATCACGAGGTTGAACCTCTACGACACGCTGGGCGCGCTGATCTTCTCGTACCTGATCTTCACGCTCCCGTTCACGATCTGGGTGCTCACGAGCTTCATGCGGGCGCTGCCCGGCGACCTCGAGGAGGCGGCCTACGTCGACGGGGCGACGCCGCTGCAGGTCTTCTGGAAGGTGTTGCTGCCGCTGATCGCCCCCGGCCTCGTCACGACCGGCCTGCTCGCGTTCATCTCGGCCTGGAACGAGTACCTCTACGCGCTGTCGTTCATCCAGTCACCGAACCACTACACCGTGCCGCTCGCGATCACGTCCTTCGTCTCGAAGACCGGCAGCGCGTTCGCGGTCCCGTGGGGCCAGATCATGGCCGCGACCGTGATCATCACGCTGCCGCTCATCATCATGGTCCTGGTCCTGCAGAAGCGGATCATCGCCGGCCTCACCGCCGGCGCCGTCAAAGGCTAGAGGCTTGATGCGATCGGCGAACCCGATCGATCGTCGAGAGACCAAACCCTCGCGTCTAAACCGCTTCCCGGTTCTCCGGGTCGAAGAAGTAGAGCCGGCTGGTGTCGACCGTGAGCTCCGCGGGCTGGCCCAACCTGATGCGTGTGCGCGGGCTGACGCGTGCGCACATGCGTGACCTGTCGCCGGCGGCGCCGTCCCCTCCGAAGTGGACGGCCGCGTCCTCGCCCACGTCCGCGGCCACCGCGCTCGAGACGACGCTCGTTGCGGCAGTGCCGAAGTAGAGCAGCACCTCGGCGCCGAGCGGCTCCGTCAGGTCCACTTCGACGTGCAGGCGCCGGTCGCTCGGGGCGTCGGACTCGAGGCTCGCGTCCTCGAAGTCCTCCGGCCGGATGCCGAGGATGATCGTCTTGCCGACATAGTCCTTCAGCCGTGACCGGTTTCGGGCGGCGCGGTCGTCGACGGCCAGCCGGTGCTCGCCGAAGCTGACTGACAGGTGGCCGTTCGCCTGCTCGAGCTGCGCCTCGACGAGGTTGATCGCGGGCGAGCCGATGAAGCCGGCGACGAATTCGTTGACCGGCTGGTCGTAGAGCACCTGCGGCGTGTCGACCTGCAGCAGGCGCCCGGCGTTCATGACTGCGACGCGGTCGCCCATCGTCATCGCCTCCACCTGGTCGTGCGTGACGTAGATGCTCGTCACGTTGAGCCGCCGCTGGAGCTGGTGGATCTCCGCCCGCATCTGCACGCGCAGCTTGGCGTCGAGGTTCGACAGCGGCTCGTCCATCAGGAACGCCTCCGGCTCGCGCACGAGTGCACGGCCCATCGCGACTCGCTGGCGCTGCCCACCGGAGAGAGCCTTGGGCTTCCGCTTCAGGAACGGCTCGATCTGCAGCACCTTCGCCGCGTTCAGGACGCGCTCCTGGATCTCGTGCTTCGGCATCTTGTGAAGCTTGAGGCTGAAGGCCAGGTTGTCCTCGACCGTCATGTGCGGGTAGAGCGCGTAGCTCTGGAAGACCATCGCGATGTTGCGTTCCTTCGGGGTCAGGTCGTTGACGATGCGGTCGCCGATCCGGAGATCGCCGTCGGTGATCTCCTCGAGGCCGGCGACCATCCGCAGGGCGGTCGTCTTGCCGCAGCCGGACGGGCCGACCAGCACCATCAGCTCGCCGTCCTCGATCTTCAGGCTGAGGTCGAAAACGGCCTGCGTCCCGTCGTCGTAGACCTTCTGGACGTCGTCGAACTCGATCGTCGCCAAGGGAACCTCCTCTGTCGAGACGAGCTTAACCTGTTCGCCGACGAGGTTGCCGGAGCATCGGGCCGCGGAGGCCGACATGATGCGGCGGTGCCGCTGACCGTGCTCGACGGCTCGACGTTCTGCATCTCCGACGACCTCGGCGACGTCGCGGAAGGGTCGGCGGGCCTCTACTCAGACGATACGCGGCACCTCTCCCGCCTGCTCCTCACGATCGACGGACGGCGCCCGCTGCTGCTCGCCTCGCGCAACGTGGAGTACTTCACGGCGGCCTTCTACCTGCGAAACCGCCCGACTCCGGCCGTGCCGCCGAATGCGCTTCTGATCACGCGGGAGCGGTTCGTCGGCCGCGAGCTGCAAGACCGGCTGACCGTCCGGAATCAGACGCGCGGCACGATCGCCTGCGAGATCGCTCTCGAGCTCGCCGCCGACTTCGCGGACATCATCACGGTGAAGGAGCACGAGATCGCCGCGGGCGACGCCGCGGGCCTGCGCCCGCTGCCGCCGCCCGGGGAGCGTCGGCTCGACCCCGGCGGGAGCGAGCTCCTCCTCGTTGATACGGAGGACGGCGGTGCGCGAACCCAGGTCCTCTTCTCCCGGCCCGCGGCGTTCGAGGGCGACAGGGCCCGGTGGTCGATCGAGCTCGCACCGGGGGAACGCTGGGAGCTCGGGCTCGAGATCGCTCCGCTCGCGGGCGGCGCGGCGGTCCACGACCGCCGGCAGCTCGAGCGCGGCCTCGCCGAGTCGCGCCGCCTGGCCGGCGAATCGCTCGAGACGTGGTGTGCATGCCTGCCGCGGCTCACCTGCTCGTGGGAGACGCTCCGGCGCGCCTACGAGCGGTCGGTGCTCGACCTGGCGGCGCTTCGGCTTCCCGGGAGCGATGCGCTCGCTCGTCTGCCGGCGGCGGGGGCGCCCTGGTTCATGACCGTCTTCGGGCGCGACACGATCATCGCCTCGCTGCAGAGCCTCGGCTACGGGCACGGTCCCGCCACCGCGACGCTCGAGCGGCTCGCCGAGCTCCAGGCGCGGGCCGACGATCCGCGGAGCGACGCGGAGCCCGGCAAGATCATTCACGAGCTGCGCGGAGGGAAGGCCGCTCCCGTCTGGTTTCCTCGCTACTACGGGACGATCGATGCGACGCCGCTGTACCTCATCCTCCTCTCCGAGCTCTGGCGCTGGACGGACGACGCGGAGCTCGTGGCGCGCTTCCGGGAGCCGGCGCTCCAGGCGCTCGCGTGGATCGATCGCTACGGCGATCGCGACGGCGACGGCTTCGTCGAGTACGAGCGGCGGACGCCTCGCGGTCTCCCCAATCAGTCGTGGAAGGACTCGCACGACTCGCAGCGCTTCTCCGACGGCAGCCTCGCGCACACGCCGCTCGCTCCCTGTGAGGCCCAGGGATACGTCTTCGACGCGAAACGGCGACTGGCCGAGATCGCGCGCGACGGCTGGAACGACCCCGCCCTCGCCGATCGTCTCGACAGCGAGGCGCTCGAGCTTCGGGAGCGCTTCGACCGGGCGTACTGGGTCGACCGGCGCGGCGGCTACTACGCACTTGCGCTCGACGGCGAGAAGCGGCAGGTCGACTCGCTCTCCTCGAACATCGGGCACCTGCTCTGGAGCGGCATCGTCCCGGAGTCGCGGGCGGATGCGATCGTCGAGGCCCTCCTGGGCGACGAGCTCTGGTCGGGGTGGGGTGTTCGCACGATGTCGACGGGCGACGCGGGCTTCAACCCGCTCGGCTACCACATCGGCACCGTCTGGCCGCACGACGGCTCGCTGATCGCCCAGGGTCTGGCGCGCTACGGGCGCTGGGAGGAGGCCTTCCGGGTGGCGCGTGGGGCTGCTCGAGGCGGCGCCGTACTTCGACTACCGGCTCCCCGAGGCCTTCGCGGGGCTCGCGCGGAGCGAGACGCCGTTCCCGGTCCCGTATCCGACCGCGGGCTCTCCGCAGGCCTGGGCGGCAGGCGCCGTCCTCCTGCTGCTGCAGGTGCTGCTCGGGCTTCGGCCCGACCGCCGGACGAGGACGCTCGAGGCCGTCGCGCCGGCCGGCGCGTCCGAATGGCTCGGCACCGTGCGACTGTCCGGAGTCCCCGCGTTCGGCCGCTCGTGGGACGTCTCGCTCGAGGGCGGCCACACGCGCGTGACGGCGGACTGAGCCTTACGCGGCGGCCTGCTCGGCCGCTGTCGCCGGGAGCGGCTGCAGCTGCCGCCGTGTCGGCGGGCGCTTGATCGCGACAGCCCCGAGCGCCGTCATCGCGAGGGCGCTCGTGCCGCCGACGAGGAAGGCGAGCTCCGTGCCGCCCCGGTCGCAGAGCCAGCCGACGATGACGGCGCCGAGCGGCGCGAGGCCGTTCCAGGCGTAGTAGTACAGCGACAGCACGCGTCCGCGGATGTGATCCGGGCTCGCGAGCTGGATCGCGGCGTTCGAGTTCGCCGTATAGCTCGTGAAGAAGGCGCCGCCGGCGAAGAGGAGGGCGGCGACGAGCGCCGTCGACCGCTCCGGGGCGATCAGGAGCTCGCAGATGCCGAACCCGAACGCCCCGAGCAGCATCGTCCGCCACCGGGCGTTCGCGAGCGCGGCCGCGGCGAGCGCCCCGACGAGGGCGCCGGCGCCGAAGGCCGCCGAGATCACGCCGAAGGTGCGCGGGCCGGCCGCGAGGGTGTTCTTCGCGAGCAGCGGCAGCAGGATGTTGAAGTTGAAGCAGATCGAGGAGAAGACGACCATCATCCCGAGGATCACGGCGACCGTCCGCGTGCGCCGCGCGTAGGCGAACCCCTCCCGCGTCCCCCGGAAGAGCGTCGGCCGGCGCCGGTCGGCGAGGGCGTAGAGCTCCGAGACGCGCATCGCGAGCAGGGCCACGATGACCGCGAGGAAGCTGACTGCGTTGACGGCGAAGCAGTAGCCCGCGCCGACGGCGGCGATCAGGACGCCGGCGAGCGCCGGGCCGAAGATCCGCGCGATGTTGAAGAGGCTCGAGTTGAGAGCCACGGCGTTCGGCAGCTCGTCCTTGCCGACCATCTGGAAGGTGAGGTTCTGCCGGGAAGGCGCGTCGAAGACGACCGCGGTGCCACCGAGCGCGGCGATCGCGTACACCTCCCACAGCTGAACATGGCCGAGGAGCGTGATCGCCGCGAGCAGCGCCGAGAACGCCATCTGCACGGTCTGCGTCGCGATCACCGTGCGCCGGTTGTCGAACCGGTCCGTGACGACCCCGGCGAAGAGCCCGAGGACCGTGAACGGCCCGAACCGGCACACCGAGAGGAGGCCGACCGCGAGACCCCGGGAGTGGGGGGCGAGCTGCACGACGAGCCACGCGAGCGCGATGTTCTGCATCCACGTGCCCGCGACCGAGGTCAGCTGGCCGAAGAAGAAGAGGCGGTAGTTGCGGTGGTGTCGCAGCGAGGCGAAGGTCTTCCGCGAGACGATCCGGAGGACGCTCAATCCGTGACCAGCAGCTTCTCGAGCGCATCCAGCGCCCGCTCGACCTGTTCGCGTTCGTCCGGCGCAAGCCGCTCGAGGCGCTTCGCCAGCCATGCCGTGCGGCGCTGCCGGACCGATCGGAGCACCTTCCGCCCCTCGGCCGTCACGGAGAGGCCGATGCGGCGCCGGTCGCTGGCGCGCGTGCGCTCGATCAGCTTCGCGGCCTCGAGCCGGACCAGGTGCCCCGACATGCCGGGCGCCGACACGCGCTCGCGTTCGGCGAGCTCGGAGGCGGTGATGCCCGGCTCGCGCTCGATCGCGTGCAGCAGGGAGACCTGGCCCCCGGTCACGCCGAGCGAGTGAATCTCTCGGCGGAGCTGCCGGGCCAGCCGGAGGACGACCGGCCGGAGCCGGTTCGCGAGCGCGACGGAGTCGTTGACCACCCGAACCATTAACCGGGTTAACTGTAGCCGAGAGAAGTCAGCTGCAGGTTACGGGCAAGTACGGATCACAGCTGCCACTCGCCGTCGCGGACGAGGGGTACGCGCCTCCCCGACCGGGTGACGCCCGTTGCCTCGAGGTCGTCCGTGCCGATCATGACGTCGATGTGCGTCTTCGAGCGGTTGACGCCGTGGCGCTGCCGGTCGACCGGCACCGACCGCGTCTTCGCGAAGCCGGACCCGAACGCCATGTGGGCGGCCGCGTTCTCGTCGAGGAGCCCGTTGTAGTAGATCCGGCCGGTTCGCCCGATGCGGGATGTGCGATCCACGAGCGCGATCTCGCCCAGGCGGTTCGCATTCGGGATCGACGCGAGGTAGCGGGCAAGCCAGTCCCGGTCGGCCTCGCGGCGCGCCTCCAGGCGGACGAGCCGGCCGCCGCGGAACTCACCGGCGAGGCCTTCGATCACGCGCCCGCCGATGCTCCGCGGTCGCGAGCAGCGGAAGGTTCCCTCGGTCGCGGCGGCATCGGGCGAGACGAAGCACTCCTCCGTGGGCACGTTCTGCGCGACGAACCGTCCCCAGCGGTCGTGCTCGCCGCCGCCGCGCCACACGCTGTACGGCGCGATGCGCAGCCGCAGGTCGGTGCCGCGGTCGACGACGTGCAGCTCGGCGAGGTCGAGCTTCGTCAGGCGGGCGGCGCGGCGGCGGAGCCGCGCCATGTGGTCGAGGAAGCCCCTGTTCCCGGCCGGGTCGCCGGGCCCGATCCGGCAGAACGAGAGGAGCTCGCGTGCGAGGCGCTTGGCCGCGCGAGCGGGGTCGAGCTCCGGGAAGACGCGGGCGGCCCACTCCTCGGTCGGCCATGCGCAGATCGTTCCGCGCAGGCGCCGCTCGCGGCGGGCGCGGGCGAGCCCGGTTCCCACCTGGCGCCGTGACGTGTCCGCTGCGACTCGCTCCGGCGGCAGGCCGGCCAGCAGCCCGAGCTCGTACTCGCCCATCGTTCGCACGATCGCGACGGGCTTGGTCCCGATCGCCTGCATCCGCGCGCGCTGCCAGGGGGTGAGCCGGCCGAGCGCCGACGGCTCCGCGTGCCGGATGCGGGCCGCAGCGACGCGGGCGTCCTCGTAGTCGACGTCGACGGCGGCGGCCCCGGTGCGATAGGCCTCCGCGGCGAGCGCAGCCGCGAGCTCGCGATGCCCGACGCTCGCGAGCACGAGCAGGGTGTCGCCGGGCCGGAATGCGATGCACCCTCGCACGATGAGCGCTGCATACCGTGCGAGCTCGGTCGTGGTCATCGGGCCCGGCACCCGCAAGACGCTAATGGGTACGGTCCGGGTATGCCGACGAACCCGTTCGAGTCGCTGCGGGCGTTGGGCGCGGAGCTGCGCCAGCAGATCGGCGAGGAGCTCGACCTCGAGGCGCTCCGCCGCCAGGAGCCGGCGCGGCCGCTCGAGGAGCTGCTCGCCGAGCTGGACTCGCTGGCGGGGCTCGACTCGGTGAAGGAGCAGGTGCGTGCGCTCGTTGCCTTCCTGCGCGTCCAGGCTCGGCGCAAGGAGGCGGGGCTCGCCGAGGTCGCGACGACGCAGCATCTCGTCTTTCTCGGGAACCCCGGTACCGGCAAGACGACGATCGCCCGGCTGCTGGCGCAGATGTACCGCTCCATGGGCCTGCTGAAGAAGGGCCATCTCGTCGAGGTCGACCGGGCCGGGCTCGTCGGGCAGTACGTCGGGCTGACGGCGGTGAAGACGGACCGCGTCGTGCGCCGTGCGCTGGACGGCGTGCTCTTCGTCGACGAGGCCTATGCGCTCGCCCGCGACGGCGACCGGCTCGACTTCGGCGACGAGGCGATCGAGACGCTGCTCAAGCGGATGGAGGACAACCGCCACCGCCTCGTGGTGATCGTCGCCGGCTATCCGCGGCTGATGCGGCGGTTCCTCGAGTCGAACCCCGGCCTGCGGTCGCGGTTCTCGCGCGAGATCGACTTCCCCGACTACTCGGTCGACGAGCTCGTCGCGATCTTCGGCCGCTTCGCCTCCGAGGCGGATTACGTCCTCGGTGAGGGCGCCGAGGAGGCGCTGCGGGCGACGCTCGAGGGCGCCGAGCGGGACGAGCGGTTCGGCAACGCGCGGTTTGCCCGCACGCTGTTCGAGCAGGCGCTGAACGCCCAGGCTCTCCGCCTCGGAAGCGGAGAGGTCGAGGTCCTCGCCCGCGACGAGCTTCGGGAGCTCACGGCGGAGGACCTGCTTGCCGGTGCGCGGGCGCTCGGGGAGGAGCCGCTCACGGCGCAACGCCGCTCGTGGTTCAATCGGCGCCGGTGACC
Organism: uncultured Thermoleophilia bacterium; assembly: GCA_963784765.1. Lineage (GTDB taxonomy): Bacteria > Actinomycetota > Thermoleophilia > Gaiellales > Gaiellaceae > PALSA-600. The sequence continues at coordinate 39,337 of CAWASP010000038.1, read as the reverse complement.
GCGCCGCTCAACGTCTGGGAGTACGAGGCCCTCGCCGCGGAGCGAATCGAGCCCGGGGCGCACGGCTACTACGCGGGCGGAGCCGGCGACGAGCTGACCCTGCGCTGGAACGTGGAGGCGTTCCGCAGCTGGCTGCTCCGTCCACGCGTTCTCGTCGACGTCGCTGGCTGCTCGACGGCGACGACCGTGCTGGGCCAGGACGTCGCGGTGCCGCTGCTCGTCGCGCCGGTCGCCTTCCAGCGGGTGGCGCATCCGGACGGCGAGGCCGGGATGGCGCGTGCCGCCGCCTCCGTCGGGACGATCATCTGCCTCTCGACGCTCACCACGACGGCGCCCGAGGAGGTTGCGGCGACGGGGGCCGCGCGCTGGTTCCAGGTCTACGTCTTCCGCGACCAGGGGATCACGCGCGATCTCGTTGCGCGCGCCCGCGAGTCGGGATTCACGGCGCTCGCGCTCACCGTCGACACGCCGGTGCTGGGACGGCGGGAGCGCGACTTCCGGACGGGCTTCACGATCCCGCCGGAGATCACCGTCGCCTCTCTCGGGCAGGGCGGCGTGACGCCGCGCGAGGCGTTCGCGCTCATGTCCGAGTCGGTCTCGTGGCGCGACGTCGAGCAGCTCGCGTCGTCGGCCGGGCTCCCGGTGGTCGTGAAGGGCGTGCTGACGGAGGAGGACGCCCGGCTCGCCTGCGAGCACGGCGCGGCCGGCGTCGTCGTCTCCAATCACGGCGGCCGGCAGCTCGACGGCGTCGCCGCCACGATCGACGCCCTGCCCGAGGTGGCGGCAGCCGTCGACGGGCGGATCGAGGTGCTTCTGGACGGTGGCATCCGCCGCGGAGCCGACGTCGTGAAGGCGCTCGCCCTCGGCGCGCGGGCCGTGCTGGCAGGCCGGGCGCCGCTGTGGGGGCTGGCGGTCGGGGGAGAGGCGGGGGCGCGCCACGTGCTCGAGCTCCTCCGCGACGAGATCCTGCTCGCCCTCAAGCTCGTCGGCTGCACGTCCCCCGACGTGCCTGCCGACCGTGTGGGTCGGCCTCTTCACCGGTAGGGAGTTTCCCCGAGGCGACCCCGCGGGCAGCTCGATACGTTCGAGCCATGACGAACCTCGAACGTGACCTCCGCCGCCTGCAGCTTCTCGACGAGCTTCGCGGGCGGCTGATCGCCTTCGAGTACGAGCCCCAGCTCGACCCCACCGGCTCCCGGTCGCGCGAGATCCTCGCCCTCATCCAGCACCTGCAGGACGAGCAGCTCGCCGAGCTGCACTCGTAGGCGCTCTTCAGGGCTCGATCACGTTGCGTGGATCCGGCCGCAGCCCGGGCGGTGCCTGGCTGTAGTCGTGAAACGGTCCGTCGCGCTCGGCGACCGCCGCCCTCACGCCCTCGCGCTCGGCCTTCTCGACGAACGCGAGCGCGTCCGGCGTGTTGCGCATGAGGCCGTCGAGGATGGGGCCGAGCACCTGTGTGGACGCGATCCCCATGCGCTCGTAGGCCTGGTTCACGACGAGCTTCATCGCGGCGAGCTGGGACGCCGGGATCCGGGCGAGGTCGGCCGCGAGCGCGGCGACCGTCGCCTCCAGCTCGGAGAACGGCACCGCCGTGTTGATCAGCTGGAGATCCGCGGCCTCGCGGCCGGTGAGCGGCCGGCCGGTGAGCGCGTGCTCCTTCGCCTTGGCAAGACCGAGCCGGTAGATCCACATGCCCGAGAGATACGCCCCCCAGACGCGGCTGTACGGCGTCCCGATCACCGCATCCTCGCTTGCGACGACGAGGTCCGCGCAGAGCGCGAAGTCGCTCCCGCCGCCGACGCACCATCCGTGAACCTGGGCGATCACCGGCTTCGGGCAGCGCCAGATGCTGGCGAGCTTCTGGGTCGGCGAGAGCTCGGCCGAGGTGGCCATCACGAAGTCCTTGCCGGGATCCCACCGCCCGTCCGTCGCGATCAGGTCGTCCCAGTGCTCGAATCCGCCGCCGAAGTCGTACCCCGCCGAGAACGCACGGCCGGCGCCGCGGACGACGACCACCTTCACGCCCCCGTCGCGGGTCGCCTGCGCCACCGCCGCCTGCACCTCGTCGGGGAGCGGCGGGACGATCGTGTTCAGCCGCTCCGGCCTGTTCAGCGTGATCGTCGCCACGGGGCCGTCGACGGCGTACAGGATCGTCTCGTAGCTCATCGACGCGAGCGTCTCCGACCTGCGATGCCGGGTCAAGGGAGCACGTGGATCGAGACAGCCGGAAAACCCACCCGCCACAGGGGTGGAGGTTTCAGGACTTTGTGGTAGCGTCGAATGCGGGACTTACGTAGGGGGAGAGGATCTTGAAGAGAACGCGCGTCGCTCTTTTGGCGTGGGGTCTTGCGGCAGCCCTGCTCGTGGTCGCGGGTGCCGGCTCGGCCGACCCCGGGCCGACGCCGACCCACTGGGGCTTCTTCTCGAAGCGGGTTTGCACGTCCTCACGCGGGTTCTCGGCCAACTGCGCCGCCCAGGTCGCCGCCGACGCGAACGGCACGCCGCTCGCAGCCTCGTCTCCACCGCCGAGTGCGCTCGGCCCTGCCGATTTCCACACGGCCTACAACCTGCCGACGACGGCTCCGTCGGGCGGAACGATCGCGATCGTCGACGCCTACGACCATCCGACGATCGAGTCCGATCTCGCGGCATTCGACTCCTACTACGGCCTGCCGCCCTGCACGACGGCGAACGGCTGCTTCCGCAAGGTGAACCAGTACGGCGGGACGGGCTATCCGGCCCCGAACTCCGGCTGGGCGCTTGAGATCTCCCTCGATGTCGAGGTCGCCCACGCGATCTGCCAGAACTGCAAGATCCTTCTCGTCGAGGCGACGACCGCGTCGGTCGCCAACCTCGGCGCCGCGGAGGAGCAGGCGGCCGCGCAGGGCGCGACCGTGATCTCGAACTCGTGGGGAGCGCGCGAGTACTACTCCGAGACCCAGGACGAGCTTCGCTACTTCCACCATCCCGGCATCCCGATCACCGCCTCGACCGGCGACAGTGGGTACGGCGCCCAGTTCCCGGCGTCGTCGCGGTACGTCACGGCGGTCGGCGGGACGACGCTCTCGCTCGGGCCGGGGGGCACGTACCAGGGCGAGACGGCCTGGAGCGGCTCGGGCTCGGGCTGCTCCTACTACGTCCCGAAGCCTTCCTGGCAGCACGACACGGGCTGCTCCCACCGGACGGTCGCGGACGTCTCCGCGGACGCAGACCCGAGCACGGGCGCCGCGATCTTCGACTCCGTGCCGTACAGCGGCCAGACCGGTTGGTTCCAGATCGGGGGCACGAGCCTGTCGGCTCCGCTGATCGCGGCGGCCTACGTTCTCGCCGGCAACACGGCCTCGGTGTCCGACGCCTCGGGCCTGTACGCGCATGCGTCGCTTCTCCACGACGTGACGTCCGGCGCCAACGGCTATTGCGGGTCGTACCTCTGCCAGGCGGGACCGGGCTACGACGGCCCGACGGGCCTCGGCACGCCCAACGGTCTCGCTGCGTTCGGGTCCGGCTCGGGCAGCCCGCCGCCGCCCACCGGTGATTTCTCGCTCGGCGTCACCCCGTCGAGTCGCACGGTGACGGCCGGCGGCGGCACGTCCTACGCGCTGACGCTCGCGCGGAGCGGCGGCTTTTCCGGAGATGTCACGCTGTCGGTGAGCGGGATCCCCGGCGGGGCATCGGCGGGCTTCAACCCGTCGACGCTCTCCGGCTCGGCGACGAGCTCGACGCTGACCGTCAACACGTCCGCCGCCGTCGCCGCCGGTGACTACTCGCTGACCATCAAGGGTACGAGCGGGACGCTGACGCACACGATTGGGGCGACGCTGTCGGTCCAGGCCAACGTGTCGCCCGACTTCTCGCTCGGGATCACCCCGTCGAGCCGCACGGTGACGGCCGGCGGCGGCACCTCGTACACGGTGACGCTCTCCACGAGCGGCGGCTTCTCGGGGAACGTCGCGCTGGGGACGAGCGGCCTGCCGGCCGGCGCGTCGGCATCGTTCAGTCCCGGCACGCTCGGCTCGAGCACGAGCTCCACGCTGACGCTGACCACGTCGGGGTCGCTCACCGCCGGGACGTACCCGTTCAGCGTGACCGGGACGAGCGGCTCGCTCGCCCATTCCGTGCCGGCGAGCCTGGTCGTGCAGTCTGCCACGCCGCCGCCCCCGCCCCCGTCGGGCGACTTCTCGATCAGCGTCTCGCCCTCGTCGGTGACGGTCCCGTCCACCGGGACGACGACGGTCACCGTCACGATCACGCCGAGCGGTGGCTTCAACGGCCAGGTGACCCTGTCGACGGCCGGGTATCTCCCGTGGGGCGTCTCCGTGTCCTTCTCACCGAACCCGACGTCGGGAACGTCGACCATGACGGTCGCGACGAGCAGGTTCTACTTCCGCCGTGGCGGTAGCACCATCACGATCACCGGTACCGGCGGCGGCCACACCCACAGCACGACTCTGTCCATTTCGCTCTAACCTCCGCGCGCCGGTCGCCGCCGGCGCGCGACAACCGAGGACTCGCCCGCACAGAACGAACGCCCAGTACGCCAAGCCGGAACGTGTCGATCCCCCCCTTCTCGCCCGCCTTCCGCGCAGCGCTCGTCGCATCGGTCGCAACGGCCGGAGCGGTCGCCGCGTTCGCGGCAACGGCTCCGCACCCGGTTGCTGCGGCCGTGCAGACGGGCGACTGCACCCCGGACTCGTCCTGGCCCGCGGCGAACGCCTCCCTCGCCTCGCAGGTGATGTCCCTGATCAACCAGCACCGGGCAGGCCTCGGCGAAGGGCAGCTCGTCACGTCGCCGACGCTGACGGCCTCCGCCGTCTGGAAGGCGCGGCACATGGCCAACTACAACTACTTCTCCCACGACGACCCGGCTCCGCCGGTCGCACGGACGGCGGCCGACCGCGTAGCGACCTGCGGCTACTCCGCCTCCTGGGGCGAGAATATCGCCGAGGGCTTCACGAGCGCGCAGTCGGTGGTCGACGCCTGGCTCAACTCGGCGGGCCACAAGGCGAACATCGAGAACGCCTCGTTCGTCGCCACGGGAATCGGGGTCGCGACCGCGGGCAACGGGGCCGTCTACTGGGTGCAGGACTTCGGCACCGTCGCAGACGGCGGGTCTCCTCCGCCGACCACCTCCACCACGACGACCACGCCGCCGCCGCCGACGACGACGACCACCGCTCCGACGACGACGTCGGTGCCGACGACCACCACGACTGCCCCACCGTCGCCGCCTCCGCCCAGCACGACGCCGAAGACGACGACGACGACCTCGGCCCCGGCGACGACCGCGCCCGGCCAGGGAGGCCAGGCCTCGAGCCCCGCCTTCCCGCTCCGGCTCGCCCGCTTCGCGCTTCACGTCCACGCCCGCAAGATCGTGCTCGCGACGCGCGTGTCCATCGGCGGGACCGCGCCCCCGGCGGCGCACGTCAAGTGCGCGGCGCGCCTTGGCAGGCGGGACCTCCGCGTCGTCGTGAACGTCTACCGCCACGTTCAAGCTCATTGCGTGTGGCGGCTTCCTCGCGGGCTCGAGGCGGGCTCGGTCAAGAGACGCGTGGTGGTTGCCCGGGGCTGGGTTCGCGTGCGGCAGGGCTCCGCGCACGTGCGGAAGCCGTTCCGCTTCCGGTTCGTCCTCCTGCGCTGATCGACCGATCGGGCGGCAGCACCTCCGTCCGTGCCCGGCGCGCGGCGCCGGGCACGGACGAACGGATCGGACCGGTTAGACGACCTCGACGCGTACCGCTTTGAGCGTCGCCGCGAGCTTCAGGTGCGGAACGCGAACGAAGCGATTCGTACGGACCTTGCGAATGAACGCGTGGTGCTTGCCGTTCGGCTGGACGAGCGTGATGCGCAGCTTCGCGACCTTGGTCTTTCCGATGACCCTGACCTGCAGGAAGTTCCCCTTCTTCGTATAGGCCACCTTGGCCGCCTTGATCGTCAGCTTGGCGGCCTTCGCGCGCTTCGTGTTCTTCGTCGTGATCGTCGCTTCCTTCGGCGCCTGGAGCGACACGATCCACGCAGTCACGCCGTTTGCGCCCCCTGCGTCGGTCGACGAGAGCGTCGCTTTCACGCGCATGGTCTTGTAGGCCCGGAGCAGCTTCATCCCGGCCGGCGTCACCTTGGCGTTGAAGGTGCCCGACCGGCCGAAGAGCACCCGGTAGGAGCCGTTCGCGACCCGGACGGTCCTGAGCACGGTCTTCTTGACGACCTTCGTGCCCTTCTTCGCCTTGACCGTCTTCTTGATGCGAACTTCGAAGACCGCCTTGCCGGTGCACGCCTGGACGACGATCGCCGGGCAGCTCACCTTGAAGACCGCCACGCCCTTCGGGGTGACCTGGCTCGTACCGGTGTCCATCTGCAGGAGGACGAGGTGCGTCTGCGTCTGGCTCTGCGTCGGCTGCTGCTGCGGAAGCGGCACCGAGTGCTGCAGCGGGCTCGACTTCGGCAACAGCGTCGGCGGGACGATCTTCACCGAGACGTCGTTCAGGATGGTGACCGTCGCGGACCCGGCGGAGATCTCGCTGCCTCCCGTCGGGTTGCTCAGGTTGATCGTGAACGTGCGGTTCGGCTCGACGGCCGAGTTCGCCAGGATCGTGACGCTGATGGCCTTCGTCGTCTCGCCCGGTTGGAACGTCAGCGTCCCGCTCGCCGCCTTGTAGTTCGTCCCCGCGACCGCTGCGTTCGCGCCCGTGCCGTCGGCCGTCGCGTAGTCGACCGTCACGACTCCCGTCGCCGCCGGAGTCATGCTGACGGTGACGGGCACGAAGCCGCCGTGCTTCTGGACGGAGGCGTTGGAGATCGAGAGCATCGGGACCGTCGATCCCGGCGGGACGATGGTGACCGTGGCCGTCGCCGAGCCCGAGAAGGTCGCATCCGACGACGTGAAGGCGACCGTGAACGAGACCGGCGAGGTCGTCGCGGGATTGGCGTTGATGGTCACGGAGACCGGCGTCGGGTTCTGCCCGTACTGGCCCGCAGCCCACGTCACGTCACCCGAGGCGGCCGTGTAGTCCGCGCCCGCCTTCGCCGTCCCGTCCTGTGTCTGCCAGTGCACGGTGACCGGCCCGGGGCTCGACGGCTGGGGCGTGGGGGCGGTCAAGGTCAGGTTGAGGCTTACAGGCGTCGAGCCGCTCGAGGGCTCGGTCACCGGCGCCGGGGTCGCGATCGACACCGAACCCCCGTTGCCGCCGCCCCCGCCGCCGCCGCCACCGCCGGAGGTGGTGCTGTGGATCGTGCAGGAGCCGGACGTCTGATCCAGGCGCACGTTCTGGGGGTTCGAGACCTGGACGTGGAAGGTCCGGTCGCCTGTCGGCGGGTTCGCGTTGGTCTGTACCTGCAGGTCGTACTCGCGCGAGCCGACGGGGATCGTCACCGTCTGGGTGACCGGCTGGTAGTCGCCGGCGATTGTCGTGTCGTCGACCGTCGTCACGTCGACGGACGCCGGCAGGGTGGTCGGCGGGTGGGCGCCTCCCAGCAGGATCGGGAAGGTCGCAACGCCGCCGCCGTTGACGGTGCCGCCGGAGCAGTTGTTGATGCCGAGGAGCGGAGGCGCATCGGCCTCCGTGATCGTCGCGGTTGTCTGCTCGCTGCTGTTTCCGCCGACGAAGGTTGCTCCGACGGCGTTCGAGAACGTGACGGTGAACTGCCGGTTCGTGCCGTAGAGGTTGTCGCTCTTCGACGCGACCTGGACGTCCACGCTGCTCGTGCCGGGCGTGAAGGTGAGCGTCCCGCTCGCCTGCCCCGCCGGGTTCGTGATCGTGTAGTCACGTCCGAGCTGGGCGCTGCCGTCCGCGACCGCGTAGTTGACCGTGATCTGGTGGTTCGGCGGCGCCGTGCCGTTCAGCGACACCTGGAAGTCGATCGTCGCCCCGCCCTTCTCGGACACGCTGGGCGGGTTCGGGGTCGTCGCGATCGCGCTGATCTGCCAGTCGTCGTCGATGATCGTCCCTTGCGCCGTCGCCGTGCCGATGGTCGCGCTCGGATCCGTCGGCGTGCCGAGCGTCACGGTGAAGGTGCGGTCGTCCTCGGGCGTCGAGTTGCTCGCGGTCGGCACCGCGACGGTCTCGGACGTGTCGCCCGACGTCACGTCGAAGGAGCCGGAGAGCCCCTCGCTGGTCGTGAACGGGACCGAGAAGTCCGCGCTCGCCGCCGGCGCGATCGTCACCGGGAAGCTCGCGCTCTGCCCCTCGGTGACGGAGCTTGGAGCATCGCCGATCGAGATGATCGACACGTCGGCGACGCGCGCCCCGCCCTGGCCGACGAGACCCAGAAGCAGCGTCGCTGCGACCGCGGCGCCCGCCGCGAGCCGCACACCCAGTCCGGCCGTTCCTCCCATGAACCTCATCTCCCCCACGTCGGTTCCCACGCCTCTACTGAGCCCCGGGGCAGCGGGGCTCACCTACGGCCCATAGTGCCCCCTTTCCCGCTCGACGAGAGGCTAGGTTTTTCACCTGATTCGTCTCGGTCCATAGACACTGTATGCTCCGTTTTGCGACGTGTCGACTCGGGAGAGGCTTGTCGAACGGCGACGCGGCTGGTAAGACACGAGTCGCAGGGGTTTTGGGAGAGGAGGAGAGGTGACCGCGAGGCTCGGGGGGAGCCTGTTCGAGCGAGGCATGGCGGTGCGATTCGCCGTCCTCCTCGTCGTCGCCCTCGCCGCGGGCGTCGCTTTCGCGCGGCCTGCGGCCGCGGCGGACACCGGCTCGGCGACGGCGTCCACTTCCACCTCGACCCAGGATTCGACGACGAGCGACCCGGCGACGGGCACGTCGAGCACAGGCACGTCCGCCGGCACGACGGGCGGGACGGCTGCGACCGATCCCACGACCGGCACGGCGACGGCCTCGACCGATCCGGGAAGCTCGACGACGGGAAGCGGCGCGACCGACACCGCTACCGGCACGACCGACACCGCTACCGGCACGACCGACACCGCTACCGGCACGACGGACACCGGCGGCGCCGGGACGACGGACACCGGTGCCGGGACGACGGACACGTCGGGGGCCGGTGCCGGCACGACGGCGGACACGGGCACGGGGACGACGACCGACGCCGCCACCGCCGATGCAGGCTCGTCGGCGACCGGCACCAGCGATCCTTGCGCCGCGACCGGCGGATCGAGCTCCGCCGATACGACGGCCGCGAGCGACCCGACGGCGACAACGGGCTCCACGGGAGGCGCGGACCCGGGCGCCACGGACGCCGCAACCGCGGGCTGCAGCGGGAGCTCGAGCTCGACCGCGACCGATTCCGCCGCGGCAGGCACCGCGACTCCGGTGACTCCGACCGCGACCCCGTCCGCTGACGGGCCGAGCCAGCCGCATCCACCGGCCTCGTCGATGCCGTCGGCTCCGGCACCCCAGCCTGCTGCCGCGGCGACCGCGGCGGCGACGGCGGCGCCGCCGCCGGAGACGACGCAGAGCATCACGATCGTGCTCTCGGCGGCGACGCCGAGAAGCCCTGCGCATCACAGCCCGGTCTCGATCGTCGACGTGCACGCAACACCGCCGCCCCCCGTGCTGCCTGCGCCCCCGAAGACGAAGACCGTCGCGGCGCCGGCGACGACGCCGGTCGTGATCGTGCACCCGCACGCGGCGCAGGTTCACGCCGCCGTCCCCCCGGTGCACGCTCGTGTCATGCACCCGGCTGCCACGAAGCCGATCGTCACGGCTGCGCCGGTGTCGCCGCCGCCCCCCGACCTTTCGAGCGAGATCGACGACTACGTCAAGCTCGTCTCCCCGGCGGGCGCGACCGAAGACGATTCGTCGACGACGGCACCCACGAAGCCGGTTGCGCCGCCCCGAGCGCCCGCCAGCCCGCCGCTTGGCCCGGACTCGCCGGGCTCCGTGTTCGGGAGCCCTCTCGGCGGCGCCTCGGGCGGGGCGATTCTCGTCGTGGCTGCGCTCGTCGGACTCCTCACGCTCGTGCGCCCGCGCCTTCTCACGCGGGTCGCACTGCTCGTCGAGACGCCGCCGGCCTTCCGGCGCACCCTCTCGCTCGAGCAGCCCGGATAGTCCTCCTCGGTCGGTGAGGGTCGGACCGTGGACCCATGCCCGCGGTCCGGCAGAACCTGCTGATGGATTGGGAGAGAGGACGATGAGAACAGAACTTGGCAACGCAGTGACCGCAGTGGTGATCGATTCGCATCGCCTGCGGCAGCAGCACTCGAGAGCGCTTCTCCAGCGCCGGGCGATCGACGTCGTCGGGCTTGCGACCGCCGTCGACCGTGCGGCGGAGCTCGTTGACCTCCACGCCTGCGATCTGCTGTTCGTTCGGCTCGACGCCGGCAGCGAGCCCAGGACGGTGTACAGCGCGCTGCGCAAGGCGCACAAGCACCGCCCGACGCTCGTCACGGTCGCAGTCGTCGAGGACGAGAACCCGGCTGTCGTGGAAGCGGCCCTGGCGGCCGGCGTCTTTGCGACGATCGGCCGCGCCGCAGGCCTGCAGGAGGTGGCTCGACTCGCCTTCGCAGGGCTGATGGAACAGCGGGGCAACGGCAACGGGAACGGGTGCTCGGCAGCTCGAGCGCGGCTCACCCGGCGAGAGATCGAGATCCTCCGGCTCGTTGCGGAGGGTCGCTCGAACCGGGAGGTCGCGCGGCTCCTCTGGGTGACCGACCAGACGGTGAAGTTCCATCTGGCCAACACCTATCGGAAGCTCGGCGTGAGCAACCGTGGAGAGGCGAGTGAGTGGGCCGTTGCCCGCGGGCTCGTTCGGGAGGAGGCCACCCGGGCCGCTCGAGCGGAGCGCCCGCCGCTGGCGGGCCTCGTGGCTCGAGGCTCGAGACGTCCGCAGGGCGATGCCGTCGCGGTTACACCGTGACGGCATCGCCTCTGCCTTCGGCGGTCGAGCGGGGCGTGCGGCTGCGGGCCGGGTGACCGGCAGGCCCTGACAGGCGGTTCGTGCCCGAGGACCACTTCGGCGAGGCTGTCGCAGCGCGCTACGACGAGGCGCTCGGGGCGTGGGGCGATCCGGATGTCGTCGGACGAGCGGTGGACGTGCTCGCCGAGCTGGCCGGGCGCGGCGCCGCGCTGGAGCTCGGCATCGGCACGGGTCGCATCGCGCTGCCTCTCGCAGAGCGCGGTATTCGGGTGCACGGCATCGACCTCTCGGAGGCGATGGTTGCGCGCCTGCGCGCGAAGCCTGGCGGCCGTGCGGTCGGCGTGACGATCGGCGATTTCGCGACCACCCGGGTCGACGGGACCTTCACGCTCGCCTACGTCGTCTTCAACACGATCATGAACCTGACGACGCAGGATGCGCAGGTCGCCTGCTTTCGGAACGTCGCGGCGCACCTCGAGCCGGGCGGATGCTTCGTCATCGAGGTCGGCATGCCGCAGCTTCAGCGGCTTGCGCCGGGCCAGACGATCCAGCCGTTCTCCTACGAAAGCCCGACGCGGTTCGGGCTCGACGAATACGACATCGCGAACCAGGGGCTCGTGTCCCATCACTACGCCGAACGCGACGGCGTGTTCGGTCCGCGTTCGATCCCGTTTCGCTACGTGTGGCCGTCGGAGCTCGACCTCATGGCACGACTCGCGGGCATGCGGCGGCGCGCCCACTGGAGCGGTTGGGAACGGGAGCCCTTCGCGAGCGAGAGCGACGTGCTCGTCGGTGTCTGGGAGAAGCCCGGCTAACCGACGAACATGCCGGTCGCCGTGAACTCGTAGCTCTTGCGGTTCCCCGAGTCGCAGCTGAGGCCGACCGTGTAGGTGCCGCGCTTGCGGATGGTCGCCGCCAACGTCCGGACGTTGCGCTCGCCGGGCAGATCGAAGAAGAAGCTGCCGCCGATCCGTATGCGCATGGAACAGTCCTTCGCGGCCGGGCCGAACAGCTGGAGCTGGAGCCGTCCAGGCTTGAGCTGGAGCGGGAACGACTCCGAGCGGCGCACGTAGCCGGTCGAGACGAGCACCTCCGGCGAGCTGTTCGACGACGATGCCGGTGGGGGGCTCGGGGTTCCGGTCGGCTGGGCCGGTGCCGGGGGCGGCGGGGGCGGCGGGCTCTCGGGCACGAGCCCGAGGGCGTGAGCGGCCGCCCAGGCGTCGACCCGGCCGTAGCGGACGCCGTCGACGTGGGCTGCGGTCGCCTCGAGCGCATCCGTGATCTGGTTCAGGGTCAAGCTCGGGTCGAGGGAGAGGAGCAGCCCGATGATCCCCGAGACTGCGGCAGGAGCGTACGAGGAGCCGCACCCCGATGCCGGTCCGACGGTCGGGTCCAGCAGCTCCGCGCAGCCGGGAGCGGCCAGATCGACCCACGATCCGTGTGTTGCCCAGTCCTCGAGCTGGTCGTTCTCGTCAGTGCCCGCCACGGACAGGACGCCCTTCCACTGGGTGCCGTAGAAGGCGGGGTACATCGGCGTCGTATCGCCCGTGTTCCCCGCCGAGGTGACGACGATCACGCCGCTCTGCTGGGCGTACTCGACTGCGCCCAGCTCGTCCTCGTCGAACTGGTTGCCGACGAGGCTGACGTTGATGATCCGGGCGCCGTGGTCGACGGCCCAGCGGATCCCGGTCGCGATGTTGCTCGCGACGCCCCCCTCGCGTCCCGCGGCAACGCGGACGGGCATGATCGAGCAGTGCCAGCAGTAGCCGGCGATGCCGGCGTTGTTGTCGCCGAGCGCGCCGATGATCGACGACACCCAGGTGCCGTGGCCGAAGGTGTCGTTCGTGTTCGTGTCGTTCCCGACGACGTCCCAGCCGGGCACGACCTGGGTCATGTCCGACACCGGGGCCTTGGTGGTCGCGTCCGACACCGGGATGTTGGCGAGCCCGGTGTCGACGACGGCGATCACGATCTTCGGGTCGCCCGTCGTCTCCTGCCAGAGGTCCGAGGCTCGCGTCAGCCGCGGCCCCCACTCGTACGGCCAGAACGGGTCGTTCGGGTTGCTCGGGTCGCCGACCGCCCCTGCGGCGGTTGCGAGCGCGAGCAGGGCAATTGCGAGCAGGATCGACCAGAAACGCCGCACGTTGCGCACAATAGTCGCGGTTTTCGCCGATCGCAGGCCCGCCCGGCCGGCCGCCGGTCGTCCTCCCGCCCCGCCGAGCGGCGGCGCTCGGCCTAAACCTCCTGCTGAGGGTGGGATTTCAACCGCGAAAAGACTACCCGTCGAAAGGCTTGATTTACGGTCTCGCGCGGTCTAGAACATCGGCTGAGCCCGCACGGCAGCTCGCCGTGGAGCGGGGATTGGGACAAGAAGGGGGTGCGCACGATCAGATTCCGTGTGTGGCGCCTGCCACAGATGAGTGTCTCGTTCATGCGTTTCCGAACTCAAGGAGAAGGGGGAGAGTCGATGCGATTCCGCGTCATTGCGACGCTAGCTGTTCTGACCGCCGCTCTCGGTGTGCTCGCCGTTGGGGTGGGCACTGCCGGCGCGACGAATCAGGACGGCGCGTACCTCGCCAACCCGCAGACCACGAACATCCCGTGGCTTGCGTGGGCCGGCGAGACTGTGAAGGTCACCCGCTGTTTCGGTCTCGGCGATCGCGAGATCTCGGCGGACGCCTTCTCGAACTCTGACTACAACCACGGCTCGCCGGTCATCGGCGAGTTCGACAAGGCCGACTGGAGCGGTGCGACCGATCAGCCGCCGTTCTTCCAGACCGGCACCGGGGATCAGACGTCCCGCCAGGTCAACCCGACCTGGAACGCAAACGGCGGCGTCTGCTTCTCGACCGACGTCACCTCCGAGAAGGCCGGGCTCGAGAAGATCAAGTTCTCGATCACGACCGACCTCGGCAAGTGGCTGAACTTCATCCTCGGCCAGGACGTGATCTTCCAGCAGGATCTCTACGTCATCTGGATGTGGGATACGAGCCCGGCTCTGACCGAAGAGGACACCACCGGTGCCTATGCGGTCGGCGATCCGGGTGGCAACGGGTCCTTCTCGCCGATCGCTGATGACAACGGCGTGAAGCACCTCTATCCGGGTCTCGTGAAGGTTCAGGTCAAGGGCTCGTTCCCGCTCGGGAACGACTACGCGACCTACGACCGGAACGGGCCTGGGGATCCTGCAGTCGTTGATGCCAACGGCAACATCGTGCTGCCGGACAGCTGGGCGTGGCTCGCGGAGCACTTCGCCGAGGACTACAGCCTGGCAAGCACCTATCCGGGTGCGACACCGTACCGCTGGGACATCCACGACGGTCAGACGAACGTCGAGGGTCACGTGGCGTCGAGCGGCTGTGCAAGCCCGCTCGGCCCGGTCGAGGCCGTTGACACGTGCTGGGGCACCCAGGGCGACCCGGATCTCGGTCCGTTCTCGTCGATCTTCGGGCCAGTCGGCCCGGCGTTCGGCCCGTTCGACCCGATCCGCTCGTGGCAGACCCTGCTTTCCGACGGCAACCTGAACGCCGACGACGCGCCGATGCCGGCGCTCCGCGTCGACGTCAGCCTGACGAACGCAGGCGCTGATCACTCCGTGGGCTACCTGTCGAAGGCCGACAAGAGCCTGATCTTCAACCGGAACGATCCCGCGTACGGCGGAAACGGCGACAACCTCGGCGATCCGCACATGATGTACGCGCCGTTCTACAAGGCGTACATCCCGTCCGTCGTGCCGATCCTCGACCTGAACAGCACGTCCGGCGTCGAGGGCTCGATCGGTGGGAACTACGGCAACTGGCTCACCTCCGGCGCCTACGGCGTCAGCACGTCCGAGGACCAGGCCTTCACGTACGACTACTGGGATACGTTCACGCTCGACTCCGCTGGTGGCTACAACGGTTGTAAGGACGTGGCCGGGAACTGGATCAGCCAGCCCGACACGACCGAGCAGCCCGGTAGCGGCACCAGCGTGGCCGTCTACACGGACGAGCACGGCCAGGCGTACGTGCAGTTCAACCCGGCGAACCCGGACGGCGAGGGCATCGTCCTCACCCCGGATTCGAACGGGCGCTGCGACGTCTACACCGGCTCGCTCGTCGGCACCGCGACGATCCAGGCCGAGTCGGTCTACCCGGCTCAGCAGCCGTCGGATCCGAGCAACTCGGGTCAGCCGAAGCTGTCGTCTGTCATCACGAAGACCGTCAACTTCACCCCGAGCAAGGTCCTGACCTGCATGCCGAAGGCGACCAACGAGGCCTTCTGCGTCGAGTCCGTCACTGACTTCGAGGGCAACCCGCTCCCGAACGCTTGGGTCGAGTTCAGTGCACAGGCCGCGACGGGGAGCGAGCCGACGATCGGCGCCGACTCGGCTGTGGTCGGTGACTACGACACGACCGGCCAGCACGTCGTCAAGGGCGGTCCTGTCCAGGGTGGCTTCGTCGTTCTTCAGACGAACAGCCTCGGCGAGGCCGGCATCTACGTCCACTCGTCGACCAACGCGTGCATCGACGTGACCGTCGAGAACAAGGGCACGCGCAACGGAGGCTCGGGTATCACCCGTGACTTCGACTTCAACCCGACGAGCGGCGCTGTCTGCTCGACCGGTGGCACTGACAACAGCGGCAGCGGCTCCGGCGGCTCCGACACGTCCGGCGGCTCCGGCTCGTCCGGCGGCTCGGGCTCGTCCGGCTCGTCCGGCTCGTCGGATTCGTCCTCGAGCTCGACGACGTCCGTCGTGACGGCGGCTCCGGTTGCCGTCAGCTCGCCTGCACCGACGGCTGCTCCGGCCGTGGCTCCCAAGGCCACCCCGGCTGCGACCGCCAAGCAGACGAAGGTCCAGCACGGCTTCAAGATGACGCTCGTCAAGGCGCGCGTCGTCAAGACGAAGCAGGGCCTCCGCTACCTGAAGGTCCGCGTGAACAGCAAGGCCAAGATGGCCCGGCTGCACATCACGATGGTGAACAAGCACGGCAAGCGGATCACGAAGACTCGGTATGTGCGCACGAACCACCTGGTTCTTGTCAAGCATCTGAGGCTCGCTCCGGGCGTCAAGTCCGTGCGTGTGGCAATCGCGTAGCGGGAACACCCGAGACGCGAACTGAAACGAGACGAAGGGCCCGCTCCGGCGGGCCCTTCGTCGTCTCGTCAGGAGGTGCGGGCGTGGGGTGGTGCTACGACACCAGCTGCTGCACGAGTCGGAGCGCGTCGACCCGTCCGCTTGCGACCACGCCCGGCAACGGGGTCGCGGTCTGTGCGAGCGCGGCCTCGAGCCCTGCCTCGTCGATGCCGCTCGAGCTGTAGGCGAGCGCAGCCAGCCCGGCGACGAGCGGCGCCGCCGCCGAGGTGCCGCAGAACGGTTCGAAGCCGCCGCCGAGCGCCGTCGTGACGGTGCAACCGGGTGCGGCGAGCGTCACCCACGGTCCGTGCGTCGACCAGGGATACAGCTGGCCGGACGCGTCGGTCGCGGCGACCGAGACGACGGAGGGGTACGACGCCGGGAAGGTCGGCGTGTCGGCGCCCGAGTTGCCGGCGGCCGCGACGACGAGCACACCGTGCTCGTGCGCGTAGGCGATCGCATCCTCGACGCCCTGGTCGGGGCCGCTCAGGATGAAGCTCATGTTGATCACGTTGGCGCCGTGGTCGGTCGCCCAGCGGATGCCGGCGGTGATGGCATCCGCCGTCCCGCTGCCGTCGGCGCCGAGCACCTTGATCGGCATGACGAAGCAGGTCCAGCAGGCGCCCGCGACGCCCTCGCCGTTGTTGCCGCGCGCGGCGATCACGCCGGCCACCATGGTGCCGTGGCCGTACTGGTCGGCCGTGCTTCCGGTCGAGTCGGCGAAGTCGGCGCCGGGGACGAGCGCGCCCTGGAGATCGGGCTGGCTCGGGTCGACGCCGCTGTCGACGACGGCGACGATGACGGGCCGCACGGGCCCGGCCAGCGCCCAGGCGGCGGGAGCGTCGACGTCGGTGAGCCCCCACTGGAGCGCCCACTCGGGATCGTTCGGCGCCGCGAGCGGCGGCGCGTACGGCGCAAGTGCACGGCGGATCGGAGGGATCGAGGGGCGCTGCGTGCGTGGTGCTGGTCTCGCGATGCCCGCCGCGAGTCTTGGCCCGACCCGAACGGTGTGCCCCGGCAGGCGGCGGACGGTGCGAGCGCGCTGGTGGTGCAGCCACGACGCCGGGCTCGCGGCGGGGCCCGGGCGAGCGGCGACGGCGTGGCTCGGCGAATCCGCGGCGCTCCACAGCGCGCCGGCCGTGAGGAGCACGGCGATGGCGAGGACAAGCCGCCCGAGGGCCCCGACGGATCTCACGATCCGCTGTATCGGCAGTTCGCCGGTGGGTCTTGAGGGCCGGCGAACGGCCGCTCGAGCTCAGGTCAGGTCAGGCGCGCCCCGCGGCTACTGGACGGACTCGCGCGAGACGAGCTTGCCCTTGGCGTTGTAGCCGAGGACGGTGTCGACCCACTTCGCGCAGTTGCCCGGCGCCGGGCAGCCCCAGAGGTAGCCGTTGTCGCTCGTCAGCCCGATCACCTTCCGCTTCTTGCCCTTGCCGGCGAGGACGATCTTCTTCACGTCGTTCTGGGCGACGCCGCCGATCAGGCCGCTCGTCACCGAGATCGTCTCACGGCCCCGGAGCTTGTCGAACAGGAGCGTCACGGGCTTGCAGTGGGAGCTGTAGGCGCCTCCCTGGACGAGCACGATGCACGCCGATTTGTTCTTCATCTGCGTCACGTAGACGAAGTACCGGTGCTTCTTGGCGTCCTCGGCGGTGGCGACGCGGCGCGAGACCGTGGTGTTCGCCAGGAGCGGCTTCGCCGCCGCCGGCAGGTTGTCGTAGGCGTGGTGGGGCCGATGAAACGCCTTCAGGGCGCTGGCGAGGTTCGGCGGCCCCGCTGCGACGGCGACCGCCGTGCAGACAAGGGCAACCGCGAACACGACCCCCATCACTCTCCCGTGCACGCCGCGATGATAGCCGGATTTTCGCCGTGTCAAGTAAGGCGGCAGTAATCCCTCGGAGTGACGTTCGATCGCTCGCCCGGGGGGTTCCCCGGGGTGCGATCCGGCGGGCCGGGCGGCACGTAGATCCCGGCGTGGGATCTTCGTCACGGGCGCGGTAGGGTCCGCCATGGCGCGCTTCGTGCTCGGGCGGATCGCCTCCAGCATCATCGCATTCTTCGCCGTCACCCTTTTCGTCTTCACGGCCTTCTTCGCGCTCCAGACGGATGGAGGCGGCGGCCGCCGCCACACGAGCACTGCCTACCGGATCCACGGCTCGATGCCCGGCGAGTACGCGCACTACGTGTGGAGGCTCGTTCGCCACGGCGACTTCGGCTCGTCGTACGACAACCGGGAGGCCGTGACCACGCGGCTTCGCCGTGCCGCGCCGGTGACGCTGTCGCTCGTGCTGGGCGGCGTCGTGGTCTGGATGCTGATCGCGGTCCCGCTCGGGCTGCTCGCCGCGCTGCGCCCGCGATCGCTCCTCGACCGAGCGGGAACGCTTCTCGTGCTGATCGGGGTCTCGGCGCACCCGGTGTGGCTCGGGCTGATGCTCGCCTACGTGTTCGGGCACAGCCTGCACATCCTCCCGGCCGCCGGGTACTGCAGCATCGCGAACCTCTCGACCGGCTGCGACGGGATCGGGCAGTGGGCCTACCACCTCGTGCTCCCGTGGCTCACCTTCGGTCTACTGAACGCCGCGCTGTTCACGTCGATGACGCGCGCGCTCGTCCTCGAGCAGCTCGACGAGGAGTACGTCCGGACGGCGCGGGCGAAGGGCGCGGGCGAGGGGCGCGTCGTCGGCCGGCACCTGCTGAAGAACGTCATGCTCCCGCTCGTGACGATGATCGGGCTCAACGCGGGTACCGCGCTCGGCGGTGTGATCTTCGTCGAGTCGGCGTTCGACCTTCCGGGTCTCGGCGGGCTGCTGCGCCGGTCGACGCTCGAGCGCGACCTGCCGATGACCGCTGGCAGCGTGCTCTTCCTCGCGCTCGCGATCGTCCTCCTGAACCTCATCGTCGACTTCGCCTACGCAGTCCTCGACCCGCGCCTCCGCCCGCGGCGGGCCTGACCGCTGCCCCGGGCGGGATCAGCCGGTCGCAGGCGCCGGCTCGGCTTCGGGCGCCTCGCCGGCCCGCCACAACCGGTGCGCAAGCCAGCCGAGGGTCGCCAGGACGACGAAGCCCCACAGCGGATGGAACGCGCCGACCCAGCGCGGGCCGCCGCCGAGGATCCCCTGGACGAACAGCATGAACGGCAGCGCGATCGCCACGGAGCGCGTGCGCTTGTTCGGGTACCAGGCGAGCAGAGCGAGAAGGAGCAGCAGGATCGAGCCGAAGTCGGTGAGGATGAAACCGAGGGCGCGGTGCGGGTCGAGCGTCTTCTGGTCGTCGAGCTTCACGCCCTTCTTGATCCCGAAGATCCCCTCGCCCGCGAGGAAGATCTGAACGATCACCGCCGCCACGTAGAGCGGCACGAAGTACCGCATCACGGTGCGCGCGCCTTGCCGCAGACCCGTCATCGTGGAGCCCCCTCCTCTGTCGTCTCTCGGCCGGTCCTGCCCTTGCGATCTGGCCTCGGATCTTTCCACAGCTTCCGGCCGGAAGGAAGGCCGCCGAAGGCCTGCCGCACCCCGTCCAGAAGACGTACGATGCCGGGGAGTGGGGACTCCGAACGTCGCGTCCGCCTTTGGCGAGGTCGAGCAGTACCAGTCCGAGCTGACCGGCTACTGCTACCGGATGCTGGGCTCGCCGTTCGACGCCGAGGACGCCGTCCAGGAGACGCTCGTCCGCGCCTGGCGGAGCATCGACCGGTTCGAGGGGCGGGCGTCGCTGCGCTCGTGGCTCTACCGGATCGCGACGAACGTCTGCCTCGACATGCTGGCCGCGGGAAAGCGACGAGCACGGCCGATGGATTTCGGGCCCGCGCGGGAGCCGGTGGTCGAGAATCTGAATGAGCTGCCCGAGGTCACGTGGATCGAGCCGACCCCCGACCCGGCCGACGTCACGGTCGAGCGCGAGACGATCCGGCTCGCGTTCGTCGCCGCCCTGCAGCATCTGCCGCCGCGCCAGCGGGCGGTGCTGATCCTGTGCGAGGTCCTGCGGTGGCAGGCGACCGAGGTCGCGGAGCTGCTCTCGAGCTCAGTCGCGTCCGTGAACAGCGCGCTTCAGCGGGCCCGCGCCACGATGGCGACGGCGAACGTCCAGACGGTCGACGCCCGCCCGTCAGACGTCGACCGTGAGCTGCTCGAGCGGTACGTGGCGGCGTTCGAGGCCTACGACATCGAGGCGCTGACCGAGCTGATCCACGAGGATGCGACCCAGTCGATGCCGCCGTACGACCTGTGGCTCGCCGGCCGCGATGACATCTTCACCTGGTGGTTCGGGCCGGGCATCGGCTGCCGTGGCTCGCGCGTGATTCCGACCGTCTCGGCGAACGGCTCGCCGGCGTTCGGCCAGTACAAGCCCGCTGAGGCCGGCGGATACGAGCCCTGGGCGCTCCAGGTGGTCGAGCTCGACAGGGGCCGGATCGCCGAGCTGACGTTCTTCCTCGGCGCCGAGCGCCTCTTCCCGCTCTTCGGGCTACCGCCGCGGCTCGACGGGTAGCGCCTCCCGCAGGCCCATGAGGTCGACGAGAGCGAGCAGCTCGTCCGTCGCCTCGCAGAGCACGATCCGGCACCGCCGCCGCTGCGCCGCGAGCTGCAGCCTCGCAAGCGCGTCGACCGTGGCCGCGTCGGCCCTGGCGGCCCCCACGTCGCAGTGGACGACGTCCGGGGCGCACCGCTGCAGCAGGCCCTCGACCCGTCGTTCGAGGCCGGCCAGGTCCCTGTGCCTCACAGGGCCGCGGACGGCGATCTCGACCGTTCGCGGGGCTGCGTGGGCCATCGACCCGTTCGACCGCAAGGCGGTGCGAAACTCATCGAACCCTCGAGGAGAACGTCGACGCCGGACGGTGAGCCCGTCCGGCGTCGGTTCACTCCCCGGCTTCCTGCGCGTTACGGCAGGAAGTAGTTCGGGTTCGGCATCTTGAACGAGTTGTCGGCGTAGCCGCCTGTCAGGTCGCTGTACTGGTCGCCGAAGTTGGCGACGATCTTGTAGCCCAGCGACTCGATGTGCGCCCGCGTCGCCGACTTGTACTGGATCGTCGAGCACGAGGCACCCCCGCAGGCGGTCTTCAGGTACTGCGGGTAGTCGGCGAGGGCCGGCTTCGTGAAGAGGCCGTCCTCACCGTCCTTCAGCGTCGTCGGTGCCGGATAGCCGGCGTCGACGCCGACGCCGTCGTGGGTCAGGTTGCCGAGCGTGTCGGCCTCCTGCGTCGCCGGCCGGCCGGTGATCCAGAAGATCGAGTAGCCACGTGTCTTCGCGTACCAGGCAAGCTCGACCATGCCGGGCACGGCCGGGAACCGCTGCTCGGTGACGAACGTCGCGTTCGTCGTCGGGTTGTACGCCCAGTTGCTCGCGATCTCGTAGTTCCAGGTGGCGAGCGTCGTATCGTCGACGTCGAAGACGACTGCCCGCTTCCCGGCCGGGGTCAGCAGGGACCCGCGCGTGGTCAGGAGCGCCAGCGCCGAGCTCGCGACGGAGCTCGCCTCCTTCGCGTAGTTGCCGTCGGGAGCGAACACTCCGGTCCCGAGCGGGTCACCGTAGTAGTTGCGGATCTGCTGGCGGAGGACGTCGATGTTGGTCACGTCGTCCGCGTGCTGCGGCGTGATCGTCTGGATCGCCGGCCCGGTCGCCGCGTACGCGACGGCCGCTGCGATCAGGGCGACGAGGACGCCGATGACGACCAGCCGCGGCGAGCGCCGCCGGAGCGCCTTCACTGCGTGCACGATCTCCCCCTTCGTCGGTTTCGGCGCGAGAGGCTACGACCGCGCCCGCTCGGCTTCATCCGCGGAAGCCCGTACTCAGGGGGAGGCTTTGCGGCGGTGCGCCCGGTAGCGGGCCGTCTTGGCACGGTTGCCGCAGCGCTGCATCGAGCACCACCTGCGCCGGCCGGGGCGCGAGCGGTCGATGAACATGAGCGAGCAGCCGGGATCGGCGCAGTTCCGGATGCGGTGGAGGTCCGGCCCGGAGACGAGCTCGACAGCCGCTCTCGCCAAGCGGGCAAGCGCCGCGGGACAGGGGCCCGTCCCGCGCCGCTGAAGGCGGAGCGTTCCGTCGAGCTGCGGGCTCGGCGCCGGCCGCCGCGCCCAGCGGTTCACGCGGTCGAGGTCGGCCGGAGCCGGCAGGCGGCCTGCTCGCGCTGCGTCGACGAGTCGGTAGATCGCCTCGCGGAGCCGCCGCGCCTCGAGGAGCTCGCGGTCGGTGCATTCGGCGCCGTCCGCCAGCCCCGTGAGCTGCAGCCAGCGCGAGAGGTCGTGCGGCGTCGCAAGCCGCTCGAACGGCTGACGGCGTCGTCCCGCGAGCGTGGCGACGAGCTCGAGCGCCGGGTCGCCGAGCCCGAGCCGGAAGCCGTGTGATTCCGGCATCGCCACTGAACACCAGTATAATAGGTGTTCCAATGGCAGAGGATCGCCCTGGCGATGCGGCTCCCGGCAGCTGCGACGTGTCGGACGCCTGCGACGAGCTCGGCGTCCGTGCGGTGCGGACGGGGGTGCTCAGGCCCGTGTGGCACGGCTGCCCGGCGGTCCTGGCACCGGTCGTCACGGTGACGCTCGAGCCTGTCTCGCGGGCACCGACGCCGCTCGCGGAGCTGCTGGACGTGCTGGCCGGCGCGCGCGGATGCGTCGTGCTGGTCGACCTGGGGGGCCGCGTCGACGTTCAGTGCTGGGGGTTGGTGCTCGCGACGGCGGCACGTCGGTTCGGTGTCGAGGGCGCGCTCGTCGACGGTGCCGTCCGGGACGTCGACGGCCTGCGCGACCTGCGCTTTCCCTGTTTCGCCCGCGGCACTCACCCGGCCGGCATGCGGGGACGGCTGCGGCTCGTCTCGGCCGGCGAGCCGGTCGACGTCGACGGCGCCGCGGTCGCGCCGGGAAGCGTCGCGGTCGCCGATGCGAGCGGCATCGTCTTCGTCCCGCCCGAGCGTCGGGCGGAGGTCCTCGCGCTGGCGGCCGACCGGTGCTCGCGGGAGCGGCGGCTGCTGCAGGCGATCGAGGGCGGTGGCGACCCTCGCGCTGTCCTCGGCCCGCTGGCCGGAGCCGGGGAGGAGCGCTGACGGGCCGAGGATCGGCGGGGTCGGTCGCGCTACCGGCGGAGCGGAGTCGCCTGGCGGCGTTCCGGCCCGGGCGGGTGCGCGTGCCTCCGCACGCCCACTTCGTCGGCAGCGCCGTCTTCCACTATCTCGGCCCGTCGTTCGCGGTGCTGCTGTTCGTGCGGGTCAGCCCGCTCGGTGTCGCGTGGCTCCGGATCGCGAGCGCGGCCCTCGTGTTCGCGCTCTGGCGGCGGCCCTGGCGGCGGCTCGGTGAGCTCGACGTGCGGACGCTCCGGCTCCTGGGCGGTCTCGGCGTCGTGTTCGCCGTGATGAACAGCTGCTTCTACGTCGCGATCGACCGGCTGCCGCTCGGCACCGTCGCCGCGATCGAGTTCCTTCCGGTGATCGTGCTCGCCGCCGTCGGCGTCCGGACAGTCCGGAACGGCCTCGCACTCGCGCTCGCAGTGCCCGGCGTCTACGTCCTCACGGACGTCCGCTTCGCGACGGAGCCGCTTGGAATCGCCTTCGCCTTCGCCAACGCCGTCCTGTTCGCCCTCTACATCGTGCTCGCCCACCGCGTCGCCCGGAGCCCGGCTCTCGACCGCCTAGACGGCCTCGCGGCGGCGATGCTGCTCGCGGCGGTTGCGATCACGCCGATCGGCGGCTACGGAGCGGCCCGCGCCCTCGGCGACCCGGTCGCGCTCGTCGCCGGCGTCGGTGTCGGTGTCGCCTCGTCGGTCGTCCCCTACGTCTGCGACCAGCTCGCGATGGCGCGGCTCAAGCGTGCCACCTACTCGCTCATGGTCGCGCTCCTGCCGGCGACGGCGACGATCGTCGGCATCGTCGTGCTCGCCCAGATCCCCACTCCGACCGAGGTGAGCGGCGTCGCGCTGATCGTCGCGGCGGTCGCCGTTCATCGCGACCCGTCGCGGGCGTAGCCCCGGACCGGTCAGGCCGGCTCGTATGCCTACCGGCCCGCGAAGGGGTCGACGTAGACGTCGTCGACCGACCAGGTGCCGCCCTGGCCCGCCACGATGAACTGGATCTGCATGGTCGCCGTGCCGGTCCCGTTCGGGCCGAACAGCCAGGAGTCGAGCAGGTGGCCGTAGCTCAGCTGGGGAACGACGAACCAGTTGCCGTTTCCCTGAGGCTGGATCGCGCCGAGCCAGAACGTACCCTGGGAGCCGGCCGAGTTGCGGACGATGATCGACACCTGGAGCTGGCTGTAGTTGCCCCAGGACCCGGGTGTCGTCACGGTCTTCGCGACGAAGCGCAGCATGGGATCGTTGCGGGTGATGCAGAACGCAGGGCTGAGTGCCGAGCCGGTCAACTTGAGCGAGTGCGTGTCACTCGACGAGTGCAGGAAGTAGGACTCGTTCCCGGAGGACGCCGACGCGTTCGAGAGAGCCCAGCCGCTCGTCCCGCCTTCGAAGGATCCGTTCGGCGCGAGGAAGTACTGGTTCGCATCGCCGAACCGTGAGAACGGAGTCGAGACTGCCTGGCCCGCGCAGGTCGACGCCTGGGCCATGGGTGTCGCGAACAAAGCCGCGACGACCGCCGCCGCCGAGGTCGCGCAGAACAGCGAGAGCACCGCAGGTGCCTTGCGCAGGGGGAGCATGGTTCGAGACCTCCGGATTCGAAAGGGCCGCAGAAGACCTTCGGGCTCATCCTGAGGCCGCCGGCGCCGGTTGCATCCCCCTCTGGAGGGTTGCTCATCCCTCGCGCGAGGGCTTTGCGTCGGAACGCCGCGGTGAATCACGCACGCGACGGCTGCCCCACGACCCGGTAGCCGAGGTGAGCTTGCCGCTTCCGCTCGTACATCCGGCGGTCGGCGAGGTCGATGGCCTCCTCGAGCCTCTGCGCCGGCGGTGCAGTGGCCGCTCCGAGCGAGAACGACAGCACGAAGCCGTCGAGCGGCGCGGCGTGCGCGGCCGCCTTCTCGATCCGCGCGAGCACCACGCGGCAGTCGGTCTCGTCGGTGTCGGCAAGCAGGACGGCGAACTCGTCGCCGCCGATGCGCGCGGCGAGACCGCGGTCGCCGACGCTCCGCTCGATCGTTTCGGCCGCGAGTCGGATCAGCTGGTCCCCGAAGCCGTGCCCGCGCGTGTCGTTCGCCTCCTTCAGCCGGTCGAGATCGAGCAGGATCACCGACACGGGCCGTGAAGCGGCGGTATCGGCGGCCAGAGCGGCGACGGCCTCCTCCCATCCGAGTCGGTTCGTCAGTCCCGAGAGCGGGTCGACGCGGGCGACTGTGCTGACGTTCTCGAACGCGTCCGTGAGATCGATCGTCTCGCTGATCCGCTCGCGTCGGTCGGTCGCGAGCAGTGCGAGCAGCACCGCCAGTGGGATGACAGCGACGAAGCCGAGCGGCGCGCCCGTTGTCGCCAGTGCGGCGAGGAACCCGATTGGCGCAAGCAGCAGGTCGGCGAGGTACGCCCGGGCGAGGACGGGAGCCAGCACGGCCGGGGAGACCCCGACTCCGAGCCACTCGCGACCCATCGAGCTGAGGAAGTCGAATGCGAACTGTGAGGCGAGTGCCAGGGTGTAGACGGGCCAGTCGCGCCAGGCGGGTGGCCCGGGCGAGAGCAGGCCGAAGACGAGCGCCGGGCCGATCGCGTGCCAGGAGTACGAGAGGCGTACGAAGACGCGCTCTGCGTGCAGCCGGCGGCGCAGGATGTCTGGAAGGCCCCCCAGCAGGAAGCTCGCAGCGACGAAGAGCGGCACGTCGCCGGCAGGCAGGACAAAGAGCATCGGGACGAGTACGAGCTCGGTCGGCAGCACTGTCCCCGACCCGAGCTCGAACTCCACCCTCGACAGGGCTGCGTACGACACGACGAGAAGCACGGCCTCCCGCGTCGACGGCAGCGAGCCGGCGGTGAGCGAGAGCCGGAGCACGACGGCGGCGACCACGAATCCGAGGCCCGCCCCGATCGTCGTCAGACGGTCGCGGCCGGACAGCTGCAGGCGCATGCGCCGCCTCGCGTCATCGACCAGCTTCGCTTCGGCGGTGGACGGCGGCTGCCCGGCCGGCGACAGCCCGGTTGTGCTCACGGCGCGACCTGACTCGATGTCATGGTGCGTCTATCGGTTTCCGGCGTGCGTCGCTAAAGCGCCCTTCATCGGTGACGGTGCGAGCTTCCGGCGCGGCACATCGTGGCTCCACCGTCAACGGCCGTGAATCCCCGCCGGCCGGCAACCCGCCAGGCGCTCCACATGCCTCGTGGACATCCCGAGGAGCGGGCAGAGCGCCAACCGGCTCGCTCGCCACTCGTCGCCGCTCAAGGCCGGGACGGGCTCAGCCGCAGCTGCCCTTGCTGACCGTGGTCGACAGGACGTGCGTGGTGGGGTTGACGAAGACGCGGACGCTGAAGCCACGGTCCTGGACGTGGAAGCAGATGAGCGAGTCGCCGGGCTTGTCCGGCGCGTGCACCAGAGTGCGAATCGGCAGGCCTGCGCCCTGGTAGAGGGAGACCTGATCGCCGGTGTAGGTGATGATCGGGTGCGTCGAGGCCTCGAGCAGCGGCTTCTCCTCGCCGCGGCAGTAGTACTGGTGGGCCTTGATCCGTGGGTCGAGGCTGAAGAGGACGATGCCCTCGCGCTTTGCGGTCACCTTGTCCCCGGCCCAGGAGCTGGCCTGGCGGGCGGCGAGCATGCCCCAGCAGTCGGGCTCGCCGACGACCTTGTTGTTCTGGACCGACGGCCGGTGCGGCCAGTAGCGGATCTTCAGGCTGCCGGTGAACGTCTCCTGGGCCGGCAGGCTGCCGGCGGCGTTGCCGCTGAAGGAGAGCTTGATCGGGCCGCCGGAGGCGTCCCAGCCGGTGCCGTGGTAGGTCAGATCGATGTAGCTGTCGGTGAACGTCTCCCTGGTGAACTTGACGTCGGCAGAAGTGATCGTCTTGAGCGTCACCGAGAAGGCGCCGCTGTTGTCGCCGTAGGCGCCCTTGGCGTCGTTGACGATCAGGAAGACCTTGCCGGGGCCCTTGACGACCTTGTACTTGCCGACGACGAACGGGGCGCCGCTGCCGAGGCGCCCGACGATGCCGCCACAGGCGCCGGGGAACTGGCAGATGGCCTCAGCCTTGCAGCCGGAGGGCGAGATCGGCCCGCCGCAGTTGGAGTTCCAGCTGCCATAGGAGATCGAGCCCGCGGCGGTGATCTTCACCGCCTGGCCGGCACGCAGGTCGAGGCCGGTGTAGGTCCAGACCGTCGTCGCCGCCGCCAGCGAGATCGTCTTCGTCGGCTTCGCCGGTGTCGGGCTGGCCCCAGCGGCAGCCGAGACGCCGACCACCAGCAGCAGGGCGGCGCAGGCGGCTAGCAGGTACGCGTGCCTATGACGTGCGGTCAACTCAGTCTCCTGTCTCGCGGCCCGGCCGGCGGCTCGGTCGCGGCCTTGCGTATCGGGAGGTGATAATAGGGAAGGCCGCGGCGGTCGCGATCGTCTCGCCCGACTCGGTCGAGTCGGAGTGGTGCAAGCGCGAGGTCTCGCTCGCGGCGACGGAGGGGATCAACGAGCGTCGGGTCAAGGTGCTGCCGGTGAGGTTCCGCTCCGCTGCGATGCCGATGATGCTTCAGGACACGTGGGGTGCAAGTACTCGATCGTCGCGTTCGAGGGCACGATTTGCAGGAGGATCGGATTCCCGCACCCCACGGGTCGCGGGCGGCGTCGCGCTGCCGGGGCGCGGCGGGCGGTTAGTGGTGGAGCAGCTGGATCAGTGCGGCTCGTTGGCGGTCGCTGAGGCCGGCGATCGTCTTGCTGTCGGCGATCCGGCAGTGGGCGAGCGTCCGGTCGACCCGGGCAGGGCCGATCTTGGGGACGGCCAAGAGGAGGTCGCGCAGTTTCGCCGTCTGCGCGCACGGGGGCGGGTCGTTGAGCACGCGCGCGAGTTCGATCCTGCCGGCGGTGAGGTCTCGCTTCAGGCCTGCCCGTGCCAGACGCACCTCGTTTGCCTTGGCCCGGTGGCTGTCTGGGCCCTGCCACACCACGATCACGTTGTCGGGACGATGAACCTCTGCCGGTTCGGGGTGCAGTGTTGACGGCGACGGTGCCGTCTCTGTGCAGGTTATGGATGCGATTGCCGGATGGCTCAGCGCTGCTCGCTGATGCGGATCAGGTTGCCCGCGGGATCGCGGATGGCGCAGTCGCGAACGCCGTATGGCTGCTCGGTCGGCTCCTGGACGATCTCGGCGCCACTGGCTTGCAGCCACGCGAAGGTGCCGTCGAGGTCGGCGGTGGCTAGGAGGATGCGGGCGTAGGTCCCCTTGGCCATCATCTCGGCGATGGTGCGGCGCTCATCGTCGGTGACGCCGGGGTCGGCGGCCGGCGGCTCCAGGACGATCGACGTGCCAGGCTGGTTGGCGGGGCCGACCGTGACCCAGCGCATCCTCTCGTATCCGACATCGGCGCGGACCTCGAAGCCGAGAGTATCGCGATAGAAGGCCAGGGAGGCGTCCGGGTCGTCATGCGGGAGGAAGCTTGCGTGAATCGTGATGTCCATGGCGGTCAGGGTAGGTGCGGCTCGGGGGTGGCGGCTTCTCGATTCCTGATCGGTCTCGTCACCTGTTTCGCCACGCACGATGGCATCCCCGCCGTCGCACGCGCCGCGTGGCGCCGGTAGACGCTAGGCGCCACACCGACCAGCTCGCTGAAGCGGCTGCTGAACGTGCCCAGCGATGAGCAGCCGACCGCGAAGCAGACCTCGGTGACGCTGAGGTCGCCACGACGCAGCAGCGCCATCGCGCGCTCGATGCGCCGCGTCATCAGATAGCTGTACGGCGACTCGCCGTAGGCGACCCGGAACTGGCGGCTGAGGTGCCCGGCCGACACGTTTACGCCGCGGGCGAGCGCGTCGACGTCCAGCGGCTGCGCGTACTCCCGATCGATGCGGTCGCGGACGCGGCGCAGGCGCGAGAGGTCGCGCGGGTCCTGCGCCGCGTCCGGTCTGCTGGTCACCTGCGAGATCGTGCCACGCGCGCCGGGTGCCTAGCTCCGCTGGCGTCCCACTCCGCGTCCGCTCTGGCCCGGTCTGCTCCGCTCACGTCGTCGCCCGCTCGGGCCGTGAGGTATCTGCCAATCGCTCTATGGGATGCGGTCGTTGTCGGTGAGGACAACGATCTCGACGTCCGCTTTCCCGTTGCGCTCAGCGCGGCCGTGGCCTCCGAGCGGCGGTTCGGGTGGTGGGGATCCCTTCGTGGTCGGCGGCGCGGAGTTGTGGGGTGCCAATACTGCGGTCGCGCAGCCGATCGGCCGTTCCGAGCAGCGAGAGTACTCGTTGCGGCCAGGGCCTCGGGACGACGAACCTCTCGGTTATTCGGTGTCATCCGGCCTGTGGGAGACTCGTGGTTCGAGTCCGGGTAGGTCCATTCCCGTTGCGCTTGTCACGACGGTTCGCCTGCACCGGGTCCTCGCGGCGCGCGGGTCCTGGGATTCCCGTCCTGTCATGGCTTGTCTGAGTTCGGCTCCGGCGCGTCTCTTCGTAGGGCTCTAGTGTGCGCTTGTGATCTGTCCGAGTTGCGGCTTCGAGAACGCTGAGGGCGCGAAGTTCTGCAACGAGTGTGGTGCCCCGCTCGTCGAGGCGGCGCCGGCGAGCGAGGAACGGAAGGTCGTATCGGTTCTCTTCTGCGACCTCGTCGGCTTCACCGCCGCCTCGGAGGCGGCCGACCCGGAGGACGTTAGGGCTCGTATCCGGCCGTATCACGCAAGCCTTCGGGCCGAGCTCGAGCGCTACGGGGGGACGGTGGAGAAGTTCATCGGCGACGCCGTGATGGCGGTGTTCGGGGCGCCGGTCGCGCACGAGGACGATCCTGAGCGGGCGGTCCGTGCGGGGCTTCGGGTCCTGGAGGCGATTGCGGAGCTGAACGAGCGGGACCCCGCGTCTGAACCTCCACGTCCGGGTGGGCATCGCCACGGGCGAGGCAGTCGTCTCGTTGGGCGCGCGGCCCGAGCGGGGGGAAGGGATGGTGGCCGGCGACGTGGTGAACACGGCGTCGCGTATCCAGGCGGCGGCGCCGGTCGACGGGGTGGCGGTCTCGGAGGAGACGTTCCGGCAGACCGAGCGTGTGTTCGTCTACGAGCCGCTGGCGCCGGTCGGGGCAAAGGGGAAGAGCGAGCCGGTGCCTCTGTATCGGGCCGTCGAGGCGCGGGCGCGTTTCGGCGCGGACCTGATTCGGACGCAGGAGACGCTGTTCGTCGGTCGCGAGGTCGAGAAGACGCTGCTGCAGGGTCTGTTCGACCGCTGCGCGCGAGACTCGGCCTTCGAGCTCGCGACGCTCGTGGGAGAGCCCGGGGTCGGCAAGAGCAGGCTGAGCGCGGAGCTCTTCCAGTACGTCGACGACCGGTCAGAGCTCGTCCGCTGGCGGCAGGGCCGCTGCCTGCCCTACGGCGAGGGCATCACCTTCTGGGCGCTGGGCGAGATCGTGAAGTCGCATGCCGGCGTCTTCGAGTCGGACTCCGCCGAGGCCGCCACCGCGAAGCTCGAGCAGGTGCTCCCCGAGGCCGAAGATCGGGACTGGTTGCGCGCCAGGCTGCTGCCGCTGCTGGGGATCGACTCCGGCCAGTCGGCCTCGCGAGAGGAGTCGTTCTCGGCGTGGCGGCGGTTCGTCGAGGGGATGGCCGCGGACGGGCCTGCGGTCGTCGTCGTTGAGGATCTTCACTGGGCGGACGAGGCGCTGCTCGACTTCCTCTCCTACCTCGCCGAGTGGGCGGAGGGTGTGCCGCTGCTCCTTCTGTGCACCGCCCGGCCGGAGCTGTTCGAGCGCCATCCGAGCTGGGGAGCCGGGCTCCGGAACGCGCACACGATCAACCTCGCTCCGTTGTCGGAGAGCGAGACGAGCGAGCTCGTGCAGGGACTGCTCGAGCAGACCGTGTCGGAGCAGGTGAGAACGGCGATCCTCGAACGGGCGGGTGGCAATCCGCTTTACGCGGAGGAGTTCGTCCGCCTCGTCGCGGACCGTGGCCTCCCCGACACGGGTGACGAGCTGGCGTTCCCAGACAGCGTGCAGGCGCTGATCGCCGCCCGATTGGACACGCTGTCGCCGGAACGCAAGAGCCTGCTGCAGGACGCGGCGGTCGTCGGCAAGGTGTTCTGGGCCGGTGCGCTCGGCGCGATGGGAGACCAGGAGGCAGGCGAGGTCGAGCTCGCGCTGCACGAGCTCTCCCGGAAGGAGCTCGTCCGGCCGGCGCGCCGCAGTTCGATGGAGGGGGAGACGGAGTACGCGTTCTGGCACGTCCTCGTCCGCGACGTCGCCTACGGGCAGATCCCCCGCGCCGCCCGCGCTCGGAGACACCGCGCCGCCGCAGCCTGGATCGAGGCAAAGGCCGGCGAGCGGGTCGAGGACCAGGCCGATCTGCTCGCTCACCACTATCAGGAGGCGCTCGCGCTCGCCCGCGCGACCGGCGACACCGAGGCGGCGGACGAGCTATTGCCAAGCGCCCAGCACATGCTCGTCCTCGCAGGCGATCGCGCGGCGGCCCTCGACCTGCGGGCGGCCGACGGCTTCTATCGGCAGGCGCTCGCGCTCTACGAGGAGGACGATCCTGCGCAGGCACCGCTCCTGCTCAAGGCGGCACGTACCACGCTGGCGGGTTCCCAGGCGGAACGGGATGCCGCGCGGGCGGTCGAGTTCTACCGCTCGACCGGTGACGAGCTCGGCGCCGCCGACGCCCTGCTCAAGCTCAGCCACTATGTCTCGCTCCGGGGAGACGATCTCGAGCAGCGCAGGTACGCGGCGGAGGCAGAGCGCCTGGTCGAGGGACATCCGCCCGGACGCGTGCACGTCTTGCTGCTCACCAGACGAGCAGGGGACGAGGTGATGGCCGGCCGCGTGGCCGAATGCATCAAGACGGTCGACGCGGCGATCGCGCTGGCAGACGAGCTCGGCGAGACTGAGCAAATCCCGGCGCTGCTGCAGTACCGCGGCACCGCACGGACCGAGCTCGGCGACCTCGGCGGTCTGGAAGATCTGCGGGAGGCCATCGAGCGGAGCCTCGCGGCAACGCGGGCGATCACGGCGGGAATCGGCTACATGAACCTCGCCGACGCCACGTGGATGTCGGTCGGAGCGACGGAGGGCCTCGAGCTCCACGAGACTGCCCGGGCCCTCGCCGAGTCGCACGGCCTGGTCGGAATGGTTATGTGGTCGCAAGCGGAATCGACCTGGATGCTGTTCGACCTCGGCCGCTGGGACGAGATTCTCGCCGTCACCGACGAGCTCGCCGCGGTGGACGAGGACGTCGGGAGCGCGCAGTCCCGGCTGCTCGGGCTACCGTACCGAGCGCTCGTCCTCGACCACCGAGGTGATCCGGCCGGAGCCGGTGCGGTGGTGGAGCAGGTGCTCCCGAAGGCGCGGGAGGCAGCCGACCCGCAGCTGCTCGTGCCGGCCCTGGCCGCTGCAGCGCTGGTCGCCGTCGCGCGCGACGACGAGGGCGGCGCGTTGGGCTTCGTCCGCGAGCTGCTGGAGGTGACGCAGGGCCGGTCAGATCCTCACCGCGCGCTGTTCCTGCCCGAGCTCACCCGGATCTGCGCCGAGCAGGGGGCTCTCGACCTCGCGCGCGAGCTGGTGGACGGACTGACCCTCGAGCTCGGACGCACCGGCATCTCTCGCACGGCTGCGGCAGCCGTCCTCATCGAGGCGGAAGGACGAGCAGACGACGCGCTCGCGCTCTACGAGGACGCAGCCGCGCGCTGGCACGAGTTCGGGGGCGTCCCCGGCCGAGCGGCGGCGCTGCTCGGCCAGGGGCGGTGCCTCATCGCACTCGACCGGCGTGAGGAGGCAAAGGAGCCGTTGACCGAGGCGCACACCCTCTTCTCGTCGATGGGCTACGAGGCCGGACTGGCTGAGTCCGAGAACCTGCTCGCGTGAGGCTGTAGCGTCCGCTGGCAGGCTGTGAGGTGACGTAAGCAGGCGCGCCAGTGGCTCAGGCGGGTTTGAGAACTGTCCGATGTGATCCACTAACTTTGTCGGTTAGACAACGTGTTATAGACTCCCTCGTCACCCTGATCGACGCGCGCTCGTTATGGACGCGGTCGACGTAGTAGCCCGGCGACTGGATCGTGAAGGGCGCCAATATCGGTGTCGCAGGCTCGGGGCGAGCGGGCTGGGAGGATCGGCGGCATGGCTTTCTCCTTCCTCTATCTCGCCGTCCGGGCTCTGCTGGGCGCGCCCGTCCGCAGCCGGCGCGGCCTGGACATGAAAGACATCGAGCTGCTCGTGCTGCGGCAAACGAGCTGGCGATTCTGCGCCGCCAGGTGGTGCGGCCGAAGCTCGGGATGGCTGACCGGGCTCTGTTGGCCGCTGCGGCTCCTGTTCATCTGCCGCGACCGCAACGGGTCGTCCTGTTTGTGTCGCCGCGGACGCTGTTGCGGTGGCATCGGGCGCTGGTGCGGCCGAAGTGGCGACAACCGTCGGGTCGAGTCGGCCGGCCGCCCCTGTCGCAGGAGATCCGGGAGTTGGTGTTGCGGTTTGCGCGCGAGAACCCGCGCTGGGGGCATCGTCGGATCTGCGGTGAGCTGCGCAAGCTGGGCTTCGTCGTCTCCGCAACGAGCGTTCGACGGTTGCTCTCAGGTACGGGTCTCGAGCCGGCGCCGCGTAGCGGCGGCCCCACCTGGCGTGAGTTCCTGGGATCACAGGCGGGCAGCATCGTCGCCTGCGACTTCCTCACGGTCGAGACGATCCTGCTGCGCCGCTTCTACGTGCTCTTCTTCATCGCGCATGCGAGCCGCCGCGTCTGGCTCGCCGGCTGCACCAGGAATCCGACCGGCGAGTGGGCGACCCAGCAAGCGCGCAACCTCGGCCTCGACTTCGGCGAGAGCGGCGTCCGCTTCTTGATTGACCTCCTCGAAAGCTCCGTCGAACAACGACATCGCGTGAGTACCACGCTTGAGCCGAGGGGGTCCCACTACATGTCATCTCTCTAGCACGGAGGGAGTCGCTTCGGGGCGCAACGCGGGACCCGTGCGGGGTGTCCGCCGGGTCTGTTGTCTAAGAAGACGAAACTCCTGCAAACAGGTCGCTTCTGGATCTGTGATCAGGCGACCTCCGGCTAGGCGGGCCGGCCGTCCTTCTTGCGGGGATTCGCGGCTACGAGCGGCTCCCGGCGGGGATTCCCGGCCGTTTCGCGTGCGGGATCTGTGCGGGTTGTGCGAAAGGCCGGCGGTCGAGTGGCGGCCAAAAGATACCGATTTGCAGGCACTGCGAAGAACGGGAGCGACGGGACTCGAACCCGCGACCTCCGGCGTGACAGGCCGGCGTTCTAACCAGCTGAACTACGCCCCCGGTGCGGCCCGCAGTGTAGCGGCCTCGTCTGCGACGAGCACGATCTCCGGCGCTCGCTCGAGGACCAGCGGGACGGTATCGACGCGGCTCTCGACGGCGCACCACTCGACGTCCGCGTCGAGCCCGACCCTGCGCAGGTTAGCGGCGCTCGAGCTCGCGTCGAGCGCCTCCCGGCCGGAGCCGAACGAGGAGGCGATCGTCGCCGCGGCGACGGCGCTGTCGTCGGGCTCGCCGCCGAGCTCCTGCACGAGGCGGCCGGCGCAGTAGGCGTCGTCGAGGGCGAACGCCCCCTCGACGCCCGCGCAGAGCACGACGACAGTTGCGGGGGCGAGCGCCCTGACCGCCGCCGCGACCGCGTCGAGGTTCGCCAACGAGCCGACGTAGACGCGCTCGCACTGCGCGCCTGCCGCGACGAGCAGCCGCGTGCCGTTCGTCGTCGTCAGCGCGAGCCGGCCGCCTCCCGGGGCCGAGGCGAGCTCGACGGGTGAGTTCCCGAAGTCGAAGCCGTCGATGCGGACGCAGCCGCGCTCGCCGGCGAGCCGCGCACCGTCGGCGGCGAGGACGCGCGCGTCGTCCGGCTCGGTCGTGCAGGCGACCGACTCGAACCCTCCGGCGAGAGCCGCGCAGATCGTGGACGAGGCGCGGAGAACGTCGACGGCGATTGCGACCGGTGCAGGCGACAGGCCGGCAGGCGTGAACGCGACCGAGACCTTCACGCGGGGAACGGTATCTCCGGGGCCGTCACTACTCTCTCTGCGATGACGCGGGCGGACTGGATCGCCGTCGCGATCGCCGCGCTGTCGGCGCTCGCGGGCTTGAAGCGCGGGCTCGTGGCGACCGCTCTCTCGCTCGGCGGGCTCGCCGCAGGCGCCTACCTCGGCTCACGCATCGCTCCTCACGTGCTGCAGCGCGGCTCGGATTCGCCGTACACGCCGCTCGCGGCACTCGTGGGCGCGGTCGCCGGTGCGGTGCTGCTGCAGGGGGTCGCCTCGATGGCCGGCTCGTTCGCGCGGGGGAGCCTCTGGGTGATCCCGCCGCTGCGCATGCTCGACTCCGTCGGCGGCCTGCTCGCAGGCGCAGCGATCGGGCTCGCTCTCGTCTGGGTCGTCGCGGCGGTGCTGCTGCAGCTTCCGGGCCAGCCCAAGATCCGGGACGAAGTGCTCGGCTCGAAGATCGTGCAGCAGTTGAACCGCATCGCGCCGCCGCGCACGGTGCTCCGAGCCTTTGCGCGCATCGACCCGTTCCCGTCGGTGACGGGGCCCGCCCCGCCGTCGCTGCCGCCCGACGCCCGCGTGCTGCAGTCGGCCGCCGTGCGGCGCGCAAAGGCGAGCGTTGTGCGCATCACCGCCGTCGCCTGCGGGCTCGGGATCGAGGGCACCGGATGGGTCGCCGGCGCGCACACCGTCGTCACGGCCGCGCACGTCGTCGCGGGCGCGCACGACATCCGCGCCCGCGGTCACACGGCGATCCCGTTCGTCGTCGACCGAACCGAGGACGTCGCCGTGCTGCACGTGCCGACCCTCACGGCGCCCAGCCTCCAGCTCGCAAGCCCGCATTCCGGTGCTTCTGTCGCGATTCTCGGCTTCCCGGAGAACGGGCCGTTCGACGCGCGCCCCGGCAGGATCGGCACGACCTCCGACGTGCTCGTCCACGGGGCTCTGCGTGAGGTGACGGCGCTCTCGGGGCTCATCCGGCACGGCAACTCCGGTGGGCCGGCGGTCGACAGCTCCGGCGCGGTGGAGGCGACCGTGTTCGCCGCACGGATCGGGACGGAGGCCGGCTACGGCGTGCCCGCGGCCCCCGTACAGGCGGCCCTGGAGCACGCGAACGGCCCCGTCTCGACCGGAAGCTGCGGCGGGTGAGCCTCTAGATGGTTGATCGATAAATGCCGTCGTCGCGGGGAGGGCGTGCACCAAGCAGTGTGGTCGACTCGACCGGGGGCAAGGCCGGTGGGCCTTGGCGCCGGGCGAGGCGGGCGCAATGCGCCGCGTGCAGGCCCCCAACCGCGGCGGCGATGATTTGTCGATCAACCATCTAGACCGACTCGAGCAGCTCGAGCACGCCGAGCGGGCGCCGGAACGGCGCCACGACGTAGACGCCGGCGGCGAGCGCGCGCGCCCCGCCGATCAGCTCCCGGCCGAGCTCGAGGCCGACCCGTACCGCATCGGCGCCGGCGTCGCGGTAGCGGCGCTGGACGTGATCGGGCACGACGATGCCGGGAGTCTCGTTGTGCACGCGTACGGCCAGCTCGAGCGAGCGGATCGGCCAGACGCCCACGAGCAGCGGCACGGGCGAGCCGCCGAGTCGCTCGAGGAACGCCTCGAGATAGGTGAGGTCGAACAGCACCTGGGTCATCGCGAACCGCGCGCCCGCTGCGACCTTGCGCTCGAAGCGCTCGACCTCGAGCTCCAGGTCGTCCGCCGTCGGGTTGACGGCAACCCCGGGAAAGAACGACGTCGGGGCGTCGATCGGCCTGCCGTGGAAGTCGACCCCCGAGTTCAGGTGCGAGAGCAGCTCGACGAGACCGATCGAGTCGACCTCGTAGACGGCGCCTGCCCCCGGGTAGTCGCCGGCCTCCGGCACGTCGCCCGTCACGGCGAGCACGTTTCTGATGCCCTCGGCGTGCGCGCCGAGCAGGAGCGACTCGAGCCCGTTGACCGTCGAGTCGCGCGGCGTCAGGTGCGGGACCGTCTCGATCCCGGCGTGGCGCTCGATCGCGACCGAGGCCATCAGCCCGCTCATGCGCGCTCGCGCGCGCGGATTGTCGTTCACGTCGACGATCTGTGCGACACCCGACGCCTTGATCCGCTGCGCGGTGTCGACGAGCCCGGCCGCGTTTCCGCCGAGCGGCGGATCGAGCTGCACCGAGACGACGAACCGGCCGGCCGCCAGCAGCCGCGCGAGCTCGGTCGGCTCCTCCGGCTGGGCGGGCAGGTCGACGGCGGCGCGCGGATGCGGCCGGGCCGCGGGCGTCGCCACACGGTTCTCGTCGATCGCGTCCCGGATCGCGGCGATCTGCGCGGGCGTCGTCCCGCAGCACCCGCCGATCAGCCGTGCGCCGAGCGCCCGCGCGCGGGCTGCGAACTCGGCGAAGTACTCGGGCGTCGCGTGCGGGAACGCGACCCGGGAGCCGCTCCACGTGGCGAGCCCGACGTTCGGCAGCGCCGCCAGCGGTCGCTCGCCGCCCATCTCGGCGAGCGCCGCCAGTGCGGCCGCAGGCCCGCGTCCGTGATTCGCGCCGACAGCCGCGACGTCGAGGGCGGACAGCTGCTCGGCAGCGGCCCGCGCCGTCACGCCGCCCATCGTCACCGCGTCGCTGTCGAAGCTCAGGAGCGCCACGATCGGCAGGCTCGAGACCGAGCGCACCGCCTCGACCGCGATCACGAGCTCCTCGAGGTCGTAGAAGGTCTCGAGCATGAAGACGTCGGCTCCGCGTCCTTCGAGGATGCGGGCCTGCGCGGCGAACGGCTCCGCCTCGTGAACGCCCACCGGGCCGATTGCCCCGCCGATCCAGAGCTCCCGGCCGGTGATCTCCCGCGCCTCGCGGGCGAGCTTGACGGCCGCCGAGTTGATCTGCTCGAACTCGTCCTCGAGGTAGTGCTGTGCGAGCTTGGGCCGGTTGGCGCCGAACGAGTTCGTCTCGATCAGCTCCGCGCCCGCGTTGATGAAGCCGACGTGCACCGACGTCACGGCGTCGGGGGCGCGCAGGTTCGCCTCCTCGGGGCAGCGGAGGCCCGCGACCGCGGCCGCGAGGACGACGCCCATCCCGCCGTCCGCGACGATCGGCGGCCCGTCGCGCAACCGCTCGAGGAAGCCCGCCGTCAATCGACCGACCGGGTCAACGGGCCGCGCGGACCCGGATCCTGCCGACATACGCCACCCAGCCGCCGTGTGAGACGGCGCGGACCGTCAGGCCCCCGCCGCGCGACGCCGGCCAGCTGATCTCGCGTGCGTGCACGGACGGCCGCACCCGGACACCTCGCACGTACACGACGACCGTGCGCGGCACGAAGCGGAGCTCCACGCGAACCGTGTCCCCGCGTCGGAAGACGGCGACGCGCTTGGCGGCGGCGATCGGTGCCGCGCACCGCCCGCCCCAGCACCACGCGGAGACGGCGAGCCGGACGTGTGAGTTGCCGACGGCCAGGTAGGCGGGGGGCGGACCGGCAGCGTGCGCGAGCGTCGGAACGGCGAGCCCGACCATCCGCGGACTGTAGCTCGGAATCGTGACGACGAAGGAGTTCTGGCCTCGACGAAAAAAACACTTCAGTTCGGCTCCTGCTGATGTATTGTCAGGCACGTCAGAGGGTGAGCCGGATTGCAGCAGGTGTCCGGCTCTTGCGGTTCGGTTGTTTACCCCCCGTCAGCCACGCGAAGCCGGAGGTCGCGCTCAGGTGCTCACTGTCGACATTGCTCTCCCGGACGTCGAAGAGCTGCAGAAGCTCGTCGCAGCGGGACAGGAGAAGGGTTTCCTCACGTACGACGAGATCGTCAAGGGCATCGACGAGATCGAGCTGACAAAGGAGCAAGTCGAAGACTTCACGACCTACCTGATCGACCGGGGCATCGAGCTCGTCGAAGGGGAGGAGCACAAGCGCCTGCCGCACGAGCAGCCGCTCGTCGAGGAGGAGGTCAAGGGGACGCCGAAGCTCGACCTCACAGTCGAGCCCTCGCTCGACTCCCTGCGGCTGTACCTGCGCGAGATCGGCAAGGTGCCGCTCCTCACCGCCGACCAGGAGGTCTACCTGGCGAAGCGGATCGAGCGGGGCGACATGTCGGCGAAGACGCAGATGATCGAGGCGAACCTGCGCCTCGTCGTCTCGATCGCCAAGGGCTACCTCGGCCGCGGCCTCTCGTTCCTCGACCTGATCCAGGAGGGCTCGCTGGGCCTGATCCGGGCGGTCGAGAAGTTCGACTATCGGAAGGGCTACAAGTTCTCGACGTACGCGACGTGGTGGATCCGCCAGGCAGTCACGCGGGCGATCGCCGACAAGGCGCGAACGATCCGCATCCCGGTGCACATGGTCGAGAAGCTCAACAAGGTCGTGCACATCGAGCGCCAGCTCGTGCAGCGCCTCGGCCGTGAGCCGCGGCCCGAGGAGATCGCCGAAGAGCTCGAGATG
>CAWASP010000037.1:0-62233 GCA_963784765.1 uncultured Thermoleophilia bacterium | reverse complement strand
GCTCGAGACGACGCTCGAGGAAGGCGAGCTGATGGCCGCCATCAACGGCTCTCCGTGCGCTGCCGCCCTCGCCGCGGACGTCGCGCTCGCCGCTCCGTCCCGGCTGCGGGTCGCGGAGCGCGTCTTCGCCCTCGCGATCGAGGCCTTCCGGGCGCCGCTCGAGGCCTACGACGCGGTGCTCGAGAGCCTGTGGGAGGACGAGCACGAGGTCGGCGCGCTGCAGGCGCTGCGCGGCCTGCTCGAGGGAGCGGCGAGCGACGGCAGGATCGAGCACCAGGCGCCCGTCAGCTTTCGTGTGCTCCCGCGGACGCTCGGCCAGGCGCACCGGGCCGTCGCCGCCGTCGAGCACGCCGCCGTCGTCTCCCTGCGCTCCGTCACGGGCAACCCCGTCTACCTGCCGCCGGACGGCGCTCACCCGCTCGGCCGCGCCATCTCGACCGGCGGCTACCACAACGGCATGGTCTACCCCGCGCTGAGCGCGCTCGCCGCATCGTGGGCAGATCTCGCGTTTCTCGTCGAGCGTCAGACGACGGCGATGCACGTCGGCCCGACCGCACGCCACCTGCCGCCGCTCCTCGAGCGCCCCGACGGCGCGGGCGGCCGGACGAACCTGTTCGGCTGGGCGGCCGGCAGCTTCGTCGAGGAGGCGCAGGCGGCGGCCGCCGTGACGCTGCTGCCGCCGGGGCTCGCGGACGCCCAGAACGACGTCGCGGTTCCGACGTTCGCCGCCTACCGCAAGCAGCTGGCCGCCGCAGCGGCGCTGGACGGTGCGCTCGCGCTGCTCGCTGCGAGCTCCAGCCAGGCGCTCTGGGCGACGGACCGCGTGCCGGCGCCGCCGCTCCAGGACTTCCTCGCGGAGATTCGAGCGCTCGTCCCGCCCGTCGACGATCCGGTGGGACGCCGTGTCGGCGGCGAGCTCGAGGGTCTCGCCCGCGCGTTCGGCTCAAGCTGACGATGCACCCCGGCCGAGCGCGCGGACGACCGCCTCGCCCGCCACGGCCACGGCGACCAGGCCGCCGAGCACAGCGAGCTGTCCGGGGATGTGGGTCGCGGCGTAGGCCGTGAGCGCGGCGAGGGACGCGAGACAGGCGACGGCGCCGAGGAGCGACGCCGCCTGGGCCCACCGGCCGCCCGCGGCGAGCCGCAGCGCGGCGAGGTCGACCGCGGCGAAGACGATGAGGAAGCCGGCGGAGCCCATCAGGCTGATCCCCTCCAGCTCGACCGTGTTCACGACGACGAGCGTGCCGACCGTCGTCGCGATCAGTCCACCGATCGGCCGTCTCCAGACCGGCCGGCCCAGCTTTGCCGGCAGCTCGCCGTGGCGGGCCATCAGGTACGTGAACTTCGCGGCGCCGTAGAGCGTCGCGTTGATCGCGCTCGCCGTCGAGACGATTGCAGCGACCGCGATCAGCTTGAAGCCGGCGGAGCCGAGAAACGGCTTCGCCGCGGCCGCGAGGGCGTAGTCGCGCTCGCGCGTGATCACGGCAGGCGACAGGTTGCCGACGGCGACGAACGCGACGAGCACGTACAGGCCGATCACGCCCCCGATCGCGATCCCGTACGCCCGGGGCAGGCTCCGCCGCGGGTCGGCGGCGTCCTCGGATGCGTTGGCGATCAGCTCGAACCCCTCGTAGGCGAGGAAGATCAGCGTGCCGGCGTACACGATCGAGCCCGCGCCGGGGAACGCCGCGGGCGAGACCCGCGCGCCGTGGACGAACGCCAGCCCGGCGAAGCCGAACACGAGCAGGACGGCGAGCTTGAAGTACACGAGCACGGCCTCGGCGCGGCCGACCACCCGCGCGCCGGCGAGGTTCAGGCCGGCGAAGCCGACGACGACCGCGCTTCCGAACACGCGGCGCCAGGGGCCGGACGGGTCGAGGCCGAGCAGCGCGGCGAGATACGCGCCGCAGGCGACCGCGTAGAGCCCGAGCATGACGAAGTAGCTGAGCCAGAGGAGCAGGTTGAGCGGGCCGGCGACGCCGGTCCCGAACGCGCGGTCGAGAAAGGTCGCGGTCCCGCCTCGATCGCGGATTGCGACCGAGAGCCGTGCGTAGGAGCTGCCGGTGAGCGCGGCCACCGCTCCGCCGACGAGGAAGGAGAAGTACGCGCCGGCGCCGGCGACCTGCACTGTGAGCCCGAGCACCGAGAAGATGCCGCCGCCGACCATGCCGCCGATGCCGATCGACACGAGCGCGGGCAGCCCGAGGCCTCCCGTCGCCCGCGGGGCACCGTCTGCGGTCGAGGTCGAAAGGTGGGAAGGCACTCCGTCGGGAGGACCCTCGCACGCCCGCCTGCCGGAAGGTCAGCGGTCGCGTTCGCGGAGTGCGGCGTCCGTGTCCGTCGCGGCCTCGTCGAGCAGCTCGAGCGCGCGGTCGACCTGGGCCTCGGTGACGACGAGCGGGGGAGAGATGCGGACGGCCGCGTCACCCGCCGAGAGGACGAGCAGCCCCCGGCGGAAGCAGGCCTGCTCGAGCGCCGCGGCGGTGTCGTGGTCTGCCAGCTCGATCCCGACCATCAGCCCGGCGCCGCGCACGTCGCGGAACGACGCATGCCGCGCGGCGAGCTCCCGCAGCCCGGCGAGGAGCCGCCCGCCGGTCCGCGCCGCGTTGTCCGCGAGCCCGCCCTCGACCAGCCGCAGCGTCGCGAGCGCGGCGGCGCAGGCAACCGGGTTGCCGCCGTAGGTCGAGCCGTGCGTGCCGGCAGACCACGTCGCCATCTCCTCGCGTGCGAGCATCGCCCCGAGCGGCATCCCACTCGCGAGACCCTTGCCCGCGATGAGCAGGTCGGGCTCGACGCCCTCGCGCTCGAGCGCCCACATCCGCCCCGTGCGCCCGACGCCGCTCTGCACCTCGTCGGCCACGAGGAGGATCCCGTGCCGGTCGCAGAGCTCCCGCAACCATGCCAGCCATCCCGGCGGCGGCACGACATAACCGCCTTCGCCCTGGATCGGCTCGACGACGATCGCCGCCACCTCCTCGGGGTCGACGAGCCGCTCGAAGAGGACGCCCTCGAGGTACGACGAGGTCGGGAAGTCCCACTCCGACGTGCCGAGGTTCGGGCGAAAAGAGTCCGCATACGGCGCGTGCAGCACTCCCGGGAGCAGCGGGCCGAAACGGGCCCGGTAGCGCGCCTTGCTCGCTGTCAGCGACGCGCTTCCGTAGCTGCGACCGTGGAACGACCCGAAGAACGCGATCACGTACTGACGGCCCGTGTGCCAGCGCGCGAGCTTGATCGCGGCTTCCACGGCCTCGGTGCCCGAGTTCGTGAGGAAGACCCGTGCGGCATGGCCGCCGGGGAAGAGGGCGGCCAACCGCTCGCAGAGGTCGACGTACACCGGCAGGTAGAAGTCGGACGCCGAGTAGTGGAGCAGCTCGCCCGCCTGCCGGCGGATCGCGTCGACGACGTCCGGATGCGCGTGCCCGGTGGCCGTGACCGCGATGCCCGCGTTGAAGTCGAGCAGCAGGTTCCCGTCGACGTCCTCGACCACGCATCCCGACGCGCGGGCGGGTGCGAGCGGATAGGCGCGCGGCAGAGACGGGCTCGTGACCCGTGCGTCTCGCTCGACGAGCGCGCGCGCCTTCGGCCCGGGCAGCTCTGTGACGAGGTGGGGCGCGTCGGCGAGCGCGAGCTCGGCGACCGCGCTCACGACGAGACGACCGTGCGGCTCTGCTCGCGCATGAACTGCTGCACGTAGTACGGACCGAGCCCGCCCTTGCCGGTGAGCCCACTCGACTTCCAGCCCGGAAACGACTGGATGCCCGGCCAGGCGCCGGTCGTGGCGCCTGCGCGGCGGTT
Source organism: uncultured Thermoleophilia bacterium (assembly GCA_963784765.1). GTDB lineage: Bacteria > Actinomycetota > Thermoleophilia > Gaiellales > Gaiellaceae > PALSA-600. The sequence goes on along the minus strand of CAWASP010000037.1, from coordinate 58,438 downwards.
CACGTAGACGACGCCCGCCTCGATCTCGTCCAGGAAACGGTCGACCTCGCCGGGATCCTCGGAGAAGATGCCCGCCGTCAACCCGTACGGCACGGCGTTCGCCTCCGCGAGCGCCTCGTCGAGGTCGCGCACGCGTGTGACCGTCACGAACGGGAGGAAGAGCTCGTCGCGCGTCAGGCGGTGCCCGAGCGGGAGGCCGGCGACGACCGTCGGCGCGACGAAGTAGCCGCCGCCGCCGAGCACCTCGCCACCCGCGACGACCTCGCCGGCCTGCCGTGCGTCCTCGACGGCACGCTCGAACCGCTGCAGGGCCGCGGCGTTCGCGACCGGCCCGGTCTGCGCGTCGCGGTCCGCGGGGTCGCCGACGCGGTACGCACGCGCGATCTCCGCGAGCCGCGCCGTGAGCTCGTCGTGGACCTCGGCGGCCACGATCGCCCGCGAGCAGGCGCTGCACTTCTGGCCCGAGAAGCCGAAGACGGCGCGCGCGATCCCCTCCGCAGCCTTGTCGAGGTCGGCGTTCGCCGTCACGATCGCCGGGTTCTTGCCGCCCATCTCCGCGAGCACCGGGCGCGGATAGGGGCCGGAGGCGAGCTTCCGGCCGAGCTCCCGCCCGACCTCGGCGGAGCCGGTGAACGCCAGCCCGTCGACGTCGCCGTCCGAGAGCGCGGCGCCGGTTGCGGGGCCCCCGTGGACGAGCCCGAAGACGCCGTCCGGGAGACCCGCATCGAGGTAGCAGCGCGCGAGCGCGTCGCCCGAGCGCGGCGCTTCCTCGGACGGCTTCAGCACCACCGTGTTCCCGGCCGCCATCGCCGCCGAGCTCATCCCGGCGGCGAGCGCGACCGGGAAGTTGAACGGCGCGATCACGCCGAAGACGCCGTACGGGCGCAGGACGCTGCGGTTCCGCTCGTCCGGGACGAGCTGCCCGAGCTCGTGCACGAAGCCGGCGCTCTCCTCCATCTGGGCGCAGTAGGTGGTGATCAGGTCGACCGCCTCCTCGACCTCGGCGATCGCCTCCGTCCGCACCTTGCCGATCTCCATGCTCATCGCGGCGGCGATCTCGATCCGCCGCTCCGCCACGAGCACGGCCGCGCGCCGAAGGAGCGAGCACCGCTCCTCGTGCGGCAGGCGCCTCCACGCGGGCGCGGCCGCGCGCGCCCGCGCCACCGCCTCCGCGACGACCTCGGCGCCCTCGTGCGCCCTGCTCACGATGTGCTCGGACCGGGCCGGGTCCTCGCGCTCGATCGTCGCGCCCCGCTCGTCGTCGCCGCCCCCGATCAGGTGCGGCAGCGGTCCGGCCTCCGACTTCCGAGCCGCGGCGAGCGCCGCTTCGAATGCCTCGTCGACCTCCGCGCTCGTCCCGGTCGTGTACGTCAGCCGCGCCGTCGCCATGCGGGGGCGATCCTACGTACGATCGCCGCGTGGTGCGCGTCGTTCGGGCGGAGGGCCTTCCTGCCGAGCGCGGCCGGACGATCGGTCGCGAGCTCGGCGACATGATCGCGCGCAGCCTCGGCTTCTATCGCGACGTCGTCGGCTCGCGCGACGCGGCCGCCCTCGTCGCTCCCTACCGCGCCGCGGCCGCCGCGCTGCCCGAGCACGTGGCGCTGCTGGAGGGGATTGCGGCGGGCGCCGAGGTGTCGCCGGACGAGCTCTGGCTGGTGAACGCGTTCGAAGAGGTCGAGCCGGCACTCGAGCGGTGCTCGACGTTCACGGTGCTCGCGGACGGCGCGACGATCCTCGCCCACAACGAGCAGTGGCTCGCCGGCGACGCCGGGAACGTCGCGCTCGTCGTCGAGGCGTGCGAGGACGGCACGCGGCTCGCCTCGCCCACCGTGAGCTGCTGCCTCCCCGCCGTCGGGATGAACTCGCACGGCCTCGCGCAGGGCATCGACTCGCTCTCCGCGTGCGACGACCGCGTGGGAATCCCCCGCGTGCTCGTCTCCCGCCACGCGCTCGCCGGCCGAGACCTGGCCGATGCCGCCGCACGCGCCACGCTTCCCGGCCGTGCCGGAGGCTACGCGCACGTGCTCGCCGGCCGCGGCGGTGTGGCGGCGACCGTGGAGACGAGCTCGACGCGCACCGCGATCCTCGGGCCGGGCGCGCACACCAATCACTACCTCGACCCCGAGCTCGCGCGCGACGGTGACGCGAGCGCGGGAAGCGTCGCCCGCCGGGAGCGCCTCGCGGAGCTCCTGCGCGAGCCGCCGGCGACCCCGGAAGAAGCGATGGAGCTGCTCGCCGATCATGCATCGGCGCCGCAGTCGGTCTGCGAGCACGGCGCGCCGGGCGACGACATGGCATCGGTCGTCCTCTTCTCGATGGTCTGCGAGCTCGAGTCCGGCCGGATGTGGGTTGCGCCCGGGAATCCGTGCAACACGTCCTTCGCCGAAGTCGATCTGGCTGACCTCGCGGTCGTCTGAGATGAGGCTGCCGGTCGTCTGGAGCGACGACTGCCGCCGCCACGACCCGGGCGGCGAGGTCTTCGTCGGCGTCCGCACGCCCGGGACCGAGATCCCCGCGCGGATGGACGCGATCCGCGTCGCGCTCGCCGAAGCCGGTGCGAGATTCGTCCCTGCCGAGGCGCACGGCGACGAGGCGCTGCTCGCGGTGCACGACGCCGCACTCGTCGACTACCTGCGCGGCGCCTGGGCGGCCTGGGCGGCCTCCGGGCTCGTGGACGATCCCGGCCAGGACCGGGTCGTCCCCTACGTCTTCCCGCACCGGGCGCTCGGTGCGCGCCGCGCGCCCTCGGCGACGTGGGCGCGGGCCGGCTGGTTCGCGTACGACACGATGACCCTCGTCGGGCCCGGCACCTGGGAGGCGGCGCGCGCGGCGGTCGACTGCGCCCTCACCGCGGTCGACCTCGTCGCCGCGGGTGAGCGGGCCGCGTACGCGTGCGTCCGTCCGCCGGGGCATCACGCCTGCCGCGACTGCTTCGGCGGCTCGTGCTACCTGAACAACGCGGCGGTCGCCGCAGAAGCGCTGCGCGTGCGGCTCGGAGGCCCCGTCGCCGTCGTGGACATCGACGCCCACCATGCGAACGGAACGCAGGAGCTCTTCTACGACCGCGGCGACGTCGTCGTCGCGTCCGTTCATGTCGATCCCGGCGCCGGCTGGTTCCCGCACGTCCTCGGGTTCGCGGACGAGACCGGAGACGGCGCGGGCGCCGGCGCGAACCTCAACCTGCCGGTCGCACCGGGCTCGGGCGACGACGAATGGCTCGCTGCCGTCGCCGCGGCGGCGGCACGCGCCGCCGGGGCGCGCGCGCTCGTCGTCTCGCTCGGGGTCGACGCGGCGGCGGTGGACCCGGAGAGCCCGCTGCGCGTGAGCGCGGACGGCTACCACCGCGCGGGACGGATTCTCGGCGGTCTCGGTCTGCCGACGGTGCTGGTCCAGGAGGGGGGCTACGACCTCGCGACGCTCGGGCCGCTCGTCCGCGAGGCGCTCGTCGGCTTCGAGTCCTCGTGAGAACCCCCCTCGCGCCGGGGCGCGTCACCGTTTAGGTTTGCATCGGTGACCGGTGCGTCAGTGTTCGGCAGGCGGCTGCCGAAGGGTGGGACGATCGGCGTACCCGCCCCCGCGAGCGGCTTCTTCAACCGCTCCGAAGTGCTGCGCGGCGTCGAGTGGTGGGAGGAACGCGGCTACCGCGTCAAGCTCGGCGAGCACGTCTTCGAGCGCGACGACTACGTCGCCGGCGCGGCCGAGAAGCGCGCCGCGGACGTGATGGCCGCCTTCCTCGACCCCGAGGTCGACGTCGTGCAGTGCTTCCAGGGCGGGTACGGGTCGATGCAGACGATCCCGTTCCTCGACTTCGACGCGATCGGCGCGCACCCCAAGCTCTTCGTCGGGTACTCCGACATCACGGCGCTCCACGTGGCGCTCCGCCGGCGCTGCGGGCTCGCCACCGTCTACGGCTACGGGCTCGCGGGGATGGGCGACAAGGAGTCGACCGACTTCAGCCGCGACCGCCTGCTCGCCGTGCTCTCCGGTGAGGGCGCCGGGGAGGTCCCGCGCGATCCCGACGATCCGTACGTGCGCGCGATCGCCGGCGGGAAGGTGACGGCGCCGCTCGTCGGCGGCTGCCTCTGGCTGCTGCTGCAGACGATGGGGACGCCGTGGGAGGTCGATCTCGACGGCTGCATCTTCTTCTTCGAGGACGTCGATGCGCCCGCCTGGTACGTCGACGGCATGCTCACGCAGCTGCACCAGGCCGGGAAGCTCGACGGCGTCGTCGGTGTCGTCGTCGGCGACATGCACCAGTGCGACTGGCGCGAGCAGCGTCCCGAATGGCCGCGGACGCGCTCGATCGAAGACGTGCTCGAGCTCCATCTCGGGCCGCTCGGCGTTCCCGTGCTCTACAAGCTTCCGCTCGGCCACGGGAAGCACCTGGCCGCGTTGCCGCTCGGCGTCGAGGCCACGCTCGACGCCGATGCACGCACTCTCGAGCTCGTTCACCCGGGCGTCACCAAGGAGGACACATGAGGATCGACCATCGCAAGCGCCTGCTCTCGATCGCCGTCGCGGCCGCCGTCTTCGCGGCCGTCGTCGCCGGATCCGCGGGGCGGAGCGCCGCGGCGCCGACCGCCGCCAAAGCCGGCGGCAGCGGCATCCTGCGGATCGGCACGACCACCTACATCGATTCGCTGAACCCGTTCAAGTTCATCGAGTCGCAGGCCTACAACGCGATGATCATGATCTACCCGCAGCTCGTCCAGTACGGCTACGGGAAGAAGGGCTACTTCATCGAGGGCGACTGGGCGAAGTCCTGGAAGACGTCGAAGGACGGCAAGACGTGGACGTTCAAGCTCCGTTCCGGCACCAAGTGGTCCGACGGAAAGCCGATGACGGCCGCGGACGCCGCCTGGACGATCAACACGATCGTCAAGTACGCGAACGGCGCTGCGGCGGTCGCGGCTCCGGCGCTCGGGCACGTGAAGAAGGCGGCCGCGCCGAACCCGACGACGCTCGTCATCACCTATGCGGCGCCGGTCGGGAACGTGCTCGCGCAGCTCGAGCAGCTCTTCATCGTGCCGCAGCACGTCTATGCGCAGTACGCATCGACACCGAAGGGCAAGGGGCTCGAGACGTTCCATCCCGAGCAGCACCTGCCGATGGTCACCGGCGGCGCCTACACGATCAAGTCGTACGAGAAGAAGGGCACGACGGTCTTCATCCCCGACCCGAACTACTGGGGCCCGCCCTCGCACGCGGACGCGGTCGCCCTCACGTACTACACGAACGCCGACTCGATGATCGCCGACCTCAAGGGCGGCAACCTCGACTGGGTCGACCAGGTCCCGTTCGAGGCGATCAAGGTCGTGTCGAAGACTGCGGGGGTCGCGCTCGACAAGACACCGGGCTCGGAGACGACGAACGTCACCTGGAACTCGAACCCGCGCAAGCCGAAGAATCGCGAGCTGCTCGACCCGCGCGTCAAGAAGGCGATCTCGATGTGCATCAACCGCAAGCAGATCCTGAACGTCGTGTTCCAGGGCTACGGCTCGCTCGTCGAGAGCCTCGTCGGTCACGTCTCGCCGCTCGAGAACCCGCATCTCGGCCCGCTCAAGTTCGACTGCAAGGCCGGGAACGCGATGCTCGACAAGCTGGGCTACAAGAAGGGAGCGGACGGGATCCGGGTCGCGCCCGCGACGACAGGCAAGTACGCGCAGGCGGCGCACCGGATGAGCTACGACCTGATGACGCCGACCTCGACGGACTTCAACGTGAACCGCGAGTTCCAGATCGTCCAGCAGGGCTTCAAGGCGGCCGGCGTGAAGGTGACGCAGAAGGTCGGCGGCGATTCGACGGCCGCCTACGCGTACGAGACGGGCTCGAACTGCGATGCAGCGAAGTCGACCGGCTACACGAGCGGCTTCGACATCGCGATGTGGGACTGGGCCGGCTACGTCGACCCGGACTTCATGCTGTCCGTCGTCACCAAGGACCAGTGGTGCTCGTGGAGCGACACCGGCTGGGACAACCCCGCCTACGACAAGCTCTACGTCAAGCAGGGCGAGACGATCGACCCGGCGAAGCGCAAGCAGATCGTCTGGAAGATGCAGCAGATGGTCTACGACAACTTCGTCTACACCCAGCTCATCAACGAGGAGCTGATCGACGCGCACTCGACGAAGTGGACGGGGTTCCACATCGAGCTGAACGCCTACTCGAAGGGCTACTACACGAGCCCGCGGAAGGCGTAGGGAAGGCGCGGATGAGGACGGTTGCGACGGTGAGCTGAGGCGGCGTGCGGGGGTCCGACTACGTCGTCAAGCGCGTGCTCTTCGCCGTCGCGACCGTCTTCGTCGCGATCACGCTGAACTTCGTCCTCTTCCGTGCGATCCCGGGCGACGCCGTCTCGGCGCTGCGCTGCCGCCAGTGCACGCCGGCGTTCAAGGCGTACGAGAAGCAGACGCTCGGGCTCGACCAGTCGAAGTGGAAGCAGTACTGGCTCTACGTCGACAACCTCTTCCACGGCGACCTCGGCAGCTCGCTGCGGACGCAGGAGTCGGTCACCTCGTCGCTCTGGCCGCCGCTCAAGAACACGATGCCGATGGTCGCGCTCGGGACGCTCTTCTCGATCCTGCTCGGGGTCCTCACGGGGGTGGTCTGCGCCTGGCGGCGCGGCACGGCGACCGACAAGGCCGGCCTCTGGGGCAGCCTGGCCTTCTACTCGATGCCGCCGCAGTGGCTGGGCCTGATCGTCGTCCTCTTCGTCGCCGGGTGGCTCGGGCTGCCGACCTCGGGGATCAAGGACCCGACGCTCGGGATCCTCTCGAACCCGTCGTGGTGGACGGTGCTCATCGACCGGCTCAAGCACATGGTGCTGCCGGCATCGACGCTCGGGCTCGTCCTCTACGGCGAGTACACGCTGATCGTCCGCTCCGCGATGCTCGAGACGCTCGGCGAGGACTACGTGCTGACTGCGCGGGCGAAGGGCCTCACGAGCTGGGCGACGGTCTGGAAGCACGGGTTGCGAAACGCGATGCTGCCGGTGATCACGCTCGTCGCCCTGTCGCTCGGGTTCATCATCGGCGGCGCGATCACGATCGAGTACGTCTTCTCGTATCCGGGGATCGGGCTCGAGATCGTGGAGGCGATCGACCAGCGCGACTACCCGATTCTCCAGGGGGCGTTCCTGCTCCTGACGCTGTCGGTGATCTTCTTCAACCTCATCGCCGATCTCCTCTACTTCACGTTCGACCCGCGGGTGACGGAATGAGCGCGACGGCTGCGGCTCCGCCTCTCTCGCCGGCACGGCGGCGGCTGCGGCGCATCCTCGGGAGCCCGCTCGTCGCGAACAAGCAGGCGCTCGCCGGGCTCGTGATCCTCGGCCTCTTCGTGCTCGCAGCGGTTCTCGGTCCGCTCTTCATCCACGGCGACGTGAAGCAGAAGGTCGGCCCCGTGTTCGCTCCGCCGGGCGGGCGCTTCTGGCTCGGCACCGACGGCGGCGGCGCCGACATGGTGAAGCTGCTCGTCGACGGCGCGCGCGTGTCGCTGCTCGTCGGCTTCGCGGCGGCCGGCGTGTCGGCTCTGATCGGCGGCACGGTCGGCCTGCTCTCCGGCTTCTTCGGCGGCAAGACGGACGTCGTGTTGATGCGGATCACCGACTACTTCCTCGTGATCCCCGACATCCCGTTGATGGCCGTCGTCGCCGCCCTCTTCGGCCGCAGCGAGCGGAACATCATCCTGATCATCGGCGTCATCTACTGGACGTCGACCGCGCGCCTCCTGCGGGCCCAGACGAAGAGCGTTCGCGAGCGGGTCTACGTCCAGCGGGCGCGGGCGCTCGGCGCCGGCAACACGCGGCTCATCTTCCGGCACGTGCTGCCCCAGGTGACGCCGCTCCTGATCGCGAACACCGTGCTGCTGATCGCCTACGCGATCTTCGCGGAGACGTTCATCACGTTCATCGGGCTGGGCGACCCGAGCGTCGTCTCCTGGGGAAGGCTGATCGAGAACGCGTTCAACGACGACGCGATCCTGAACCACGCCTGGTGGGCGATCGTGCCGCCGGGCGTGGCGGTGACGATCGTCGTGCTCGCCTGCACGATGACCGGGCAGGCGCTCGAGGACGCGCTCAACCCGCGGCTGCGCTCCGGTCATCTCTCGGTCCGGCGGTTCCGGCTGCGGCCCGTCCCGGGACGGGGGCTCGATTGAGCGCGCTGCTCGAGGTGGAGAACCTCCACGTCTGGTTCGACCTGCCCCACGGGCGCGAGCTGCATGCGGTTCGGGGCATCTCGTTCTCCGTCGACCGCGGCGAGCGGCTCGGGCTCGTCGGCGAGTCGGGCAGCGGCAAGACGACGGCGATCCTCGCGCTGATGGGGTTGCTGCCGCCGACGGCGAGCGTGGCGGGCCGGGTGCTGCTCGACGGCGAGGACGTGCTCGCGCAGGGCGAGCGGACGGCGGCGCCGCACCGCTGGCGCGATGTCGCAATGGTCTTCCAGGGGGCGATGAACGCGTTCAACCCGGTGCGGCGGATCGGCGACCAGCTGGTCGAGCCCATGGAGCTCCACGGGATCGCGAGCGGGGCAGAGGCGGAGCGGCGCGCAGGCGAGCTGCTGGAACGCGTCGGGATCGCCGCGGCGCGGGCGCGCAACTACCCGCACGAGTTCTCCGGCGGGATGCGGCAGCGCGCGGCGATCGCGATGGCGCTTGCCTGCGGCCCGAAGCTCCTGCTCGCCGACGAGCCGACGACGGCGCTGGACGTCATGGTGCAGGCGCAGATCCTCGAGCTGCTGATCGCGCTCGCCGACGATCTCGGGCTCGCGCTCGTCCTCGTCACGCACGACCTGCCGGTCGTCGCGCAGACGTGCACCGGCGCGGCGGTCATGTACGCAGGCGAGATCGTCGAGCGCGGCCCGATGGACGCCCTCTACCACGAGCCCCGTCATCCCTACACGCGCCTGCTCTTCGCGGCGACGCCCGACCTCGAGTCGCGCGACGTCGTCGTCTCGATCCCAGGCACGCCGCCGCGCCTCGACGAAGAGGTCGTCGGCTGCCCGTTCCGTCCCCGCTGCGATCTCGCTCTCGCCCGCTGTGCGACCGACCGCCCGGCCCTGCGTCCGGTCGCGACCGGGCACGAAGCGGCCTGCCACGTAGCCGAGCAGGTGGTTGCGTGAGCGGGACCAACGGCGGCGGCCCCCTGCTCGAGGTCGAGGACCTCGTCGTGCGGTACCCGGTCCGGCGAGGCGTGGTGGCGGGGCTCGCGCGCCGGCCGCGGCAGCACGTCCACGCGGTCTCGGGCGTCTCGTTCGGCGTCTCTCGCGGCGAGATGGTGGCGCTCGTCGGCGAATCGGGCTGCGGCAAGACGACGACGGCCCAGGCGGTCCTCCGGCTCGTGCAACCGGAGGGCGGGACGGTGCGCTTCGACGGGGTCGACGTCACCGCGCTCGGGTCGCGTGAGCTGCGGCGCCTGCGCCGGCGGATGCAGATCATCTACCAGGATCCGTACGAGTCCCTCGATCCCCGCTTCCGCGTCGAGACGACCGTCGCGGAGGCGCTCGTCGTGCACCGGGAGGGGACGTCCGAGGAGCGGCGTGGACGGGTCGTCCAGGCGCTCGAGCTGGCAGGGCTCTCACCGCCCGAGCTCTACCTCGACCGGTATCCGCACGAGCTCTCCGGGGGCCAGCGGCAGCGGGTCGCGATCGCGGCCAGCCTCGCGCTCGGCCCCGACCTGCTCGTCGCCGACGAGCCCGTGTCGATGCTCGACGTCTCGGTGCGGGCCGGCATCCTGACGATCCTCGACGAGCTCCGCGACCGCGGTCTCGCGGTGCTGATGATCACGCACGACCTCTCGACGGCCGCCCGCTTCGCCGACCGCATCTGCGTCATGTACCTCGGCCGGATCGTCGAGGAAGGCCCGGCGGTACAGGTGATCGAGAGCCCGCAGCACCCGTACACGAAGGCGCTCCTCTCCGTCGTCCCGCGGCGGGACCCCCGGCGGCGCGTCCAGCCGCAGATCCTCCGGGGCGAGACGCCGAACCCGATCGCGGTGCCAACGGGATGCCGGTTCCACCCGCGCTGCCCCGTCGCCGTCCCCGAGTGCAAGACCGTCGACCCGGAGCTCCGTGCGCCCTCCGGCACGGCGTCGGATCATCGTGCGGCCTGCCTGCTCGCGGGACGTTGAAGGCCGTCAGGCGAGAACGCGGACGATGCCGTCCGTGACCTCGACCGGGTAGACGGCAGCGCGGAGAGCCGGGTCGTCGAGGCAGCGGCCGCTCTCGAGGTCGAACTCCCACCCGTGCCACGGGCAGCGCAGCACCCGCTCCTCGGCGACGGCGTAGGCGCCTGGCGTTCCGCGCTCGCGGGCGCGGACGCGGCCGAGGCAGAGCGGCGCTCCGCTGTGCGGGCAGCGGTTCCTGACGCCGTGCGCCTCCTCCCGCTCTGCGTCCCAGAGGACGCCGACCTCGCGTCCGGCGACGCGCGCGACGAGGCGGCCGGACGCCTTGAGCTCGGCGAGCGTCCCGACCTCGGTCCATGCCGTCATGCGGCTGCGAGCCCGAGGCGCGACCGGTAGAGCTCGGCGGCGTTCCCGTGCAGCACGGGCTCGCGCCAGGCGTCCGGCAGCCGCCGCAGCATGTGCGCCGGGTCGTCGAAGTCCCAGTGGGGGTAGTCGGAGGCGAACAGCAGCGTCTCCGGCGCCCCGACGGCCTCGAGCATCTCGAACAGCAGCTCGTCGCGGCCGTCCGTGTGCTCGAGCGGCTGCGTCGTGAAGCGGACGTGCTCGCGCGCGACCTCGCTCGGCCTGCGGTCGAGCCACGGCACTTCGCCGCGGAGGCCGCGCCAGTTCGTGTCGAGCCTCCAGAGGATCCCGGGCAGCCAGGCGATCCCGCCCTCGAGCAGCACGACCTTCAGGCCCGGCAGCCGCTCGAAGGTGCCGTGGCAGAGGAGCGAGACGAGGTGCGCCATCGTCGAGCAGGCCGAGCCGAGCGTGTGCCACTCGATGTAGAACGATCCCGGGCCCGCGCCGCCGGGCTGCGCGGCGATCCCCATCCCCTCGCCGCCGGTGTGGATCGCGACCGGCAGCCCGCACTCCGCTGCGGCTTCGAACAGGGGCAGGTAGCGCGGCTCGCCGTAGGGTCGCTCGGAGCCCCCGCAGAGAAGCACCTGCACGAACCGCTCGTCCCCGGCGCAGCGGCGGATCTCGTCCGCGGCCGCGGGCGGATCCTGGGCGGGGCAGATGATCGACGCACGCAGGCGCGAGTCGGCGTCGAGCCAGCGCTCGCGCAGCCAGTCGTTGTGCGCGCGGGCGAGCGCGGCGGCGCGGTAGGCGCTCGGCATCAGCGAGACGAGGATCGCGTCGTCGGCGTTCAGGACGCCGATCTCGGCGCCGGTGGGATCGAGCAGATCACGGGCGACGGCGGCCGCGTCGGAGCCGGGGACGCCGTCCGGGCTCGACGACGTCCTGCCGGTACCACGAGCTCGGGTGGGCCCACGAGTAGCCCGGCAGGCCGTAGTAGGTCTGGCCGCGAAACCAGTCGCGCTGTGCCGGCTCGACGTAGGCGAGGAGCTCTTCGGGGTCGCCGATCTGCGGGTGCACGTCGCAGTCGATCACGGCGCGATCCTACGGTCAGACGTGGTCGCGCGGGAAGCGATGCTCGAAGCGCCGCCGGAAGACCTCTTCGCCGCTCTCGGTCGCCGTCAGCTCGGTCGCGACGTGGAACGCCTCGGCGTCGGCGCGCATCGTCGCCTCGACCTCGGCCCGGCCGCTCCAGTCGCCTCGTGCGATGCCGCTCGCCGCCCGAAACGAGACCTCGGCCGAGAGCGGGTCGCCGTCGACGATGGAGTAGACCGTGTGATTCGTGTCCTCGGAGACGAGGTCGATCTCGACGAGCCTCACGGTGCCGCCGGCGTCGTAGTCGAAGTGCTGCTCCAGGCGGCCGGTCGCGTAGTCGCGTCGCAGGGAACGGCCGTCGGGGGCCCGCTCCTCCTGCTCGGTCGCGAGGGCGGGCGTGTGCTCGGGCTCGGCGAACGCCGGCAGAGTGGAATCCTCGGGTCGCGGAGGCCGCACGGGCAGCTCGAGCGTCCCGCCGTCGAGCGTCAGCGTCACCGGCTCGGGCGACGGCCAGGCCCACGGCCAGTAGGTCGAGGAGCAGGCGACGCGCAGACGGTGCCCGGCCGGAACCGCGTAGGCGATCGAGTCGAGCTCGATCCTGATCCGGTAGCGGCGGCCCGGCTCGAGCGGCGCCGGGTGCTCGTGCGAGTCGCGGTGCGTGAGGTTGAGCAGGCCGCGCGTGACGAGCGCCGAGGTGCCGTCGGGGAAGACGTCGCAGAGCCGGACGCAGACGAGCGCGAGCGGCCGGTCGGCGGCGAGGTCGAGCTCGACGGCGGGGAAGCCGAGGAGCTCCACGTCCCCGGCGAGCGGCTCGAGCTCGAAGCAGGCGGAGAGGGCGTCGTCGCGCCGCTGGTCTCCGGCGAGGTCGGCCGACTGCCCCTCCGCGCACCAGACGCCCGCCTCGGTGCCGAGCGTCTGCACCGGCCGGTGCACGAGCGGCTCCGCGGTCTCGAGGCCGATGCGGCGGGTCTCGATCCGCGGCGACGGCCACGACTCCTCGCCCGCCCAGCGGCCGGGCCGGGTCGCGTAGGTCGGCCGCGGCTCGACCGAATCGAGCACGTAGGCGCGCAGCATCGGCTCGTCCATGAGCCCGGTCTCGCGACCCTTGAGCCAGTGGTCCCACCAGCGCACGCACTCCTGGAGCCAGCCGATGCTCGGCCCCGGCGCCGCGTCGTCCGGGAACGCGTGAGCCCACGGCCCGACGAGGCCCTTGCGCGGGACCGTGAGCCCGGCGAGCAGCCGGAAGACGGCGTTCGTGTAGCCGTCCGCCCAGCCGCCGACCGCGTAGACCGGCACCTCGATCGCGGCGTAGTCCTCGCAAACGGAGCCGTGCCGCCAGTAGTCGTCGCGGCGCTGGTGCGAGAGCCACTGCTCGATGTAGGGCGGCGTGCGCTCCATGCGGTCGAGCCAGACCTCGCGCCAGGTGTCGGGCAAGAGCGCGGGATCGGGCGGCCGCGCGTTCCACGTCAGCATCGACGAGGCCCAGTGGAGCATGTCGCTCGCGAGCACGCAGCCTCCGCGGTAGTGCACGTCGTCGGCGTAGCGGTCGTCGGTCGAGCAGAGCGTCATGATCGCCCGGAGAGCGGGTGGGCGGAGCGCCGCGACCTGAAGCGCGTTGAAGCCGCCCCAGGAGATGCCGGTCATCCCGACCGCGCCCGAGCACCAGGGCTGCCCGGCGAGCCAGGCGACCACCTCGCAGGCGTCGTCCAGCTCGCGAGGGGTGTACTCGTCCTCGAGGATCCCGTCGGATTCCCCGCTCCCGCGGATGTCGACGCGGACGGCGGCGTAGCCGTGTCCGGCGAGGTACGGCTGGCGGACCGAGTCGCGGATCGCCGTGCCGTCGTGCTTGCGGTAGGGCAGGTACTCGAGGACGGCCGGGACCGGATCGGCCTCGGCGTCCTCGGGCAGCCAGATGCGCGCCGAGAGCCGCGTCCCGTTCGCCAGCTCGACCCAGGTGTGCTCGAGCTCGCGAACGGGCCGCGGCAGACGATCCCGGGCGACGACGTTCACGCGCGCGATCGTACGGGGACGGAGCCGGCCGCGACCGTGCCGGCGGCTGGATGCGACCCCGGGAATCCCGAGTCCAGCCGAAGGAGGCGCGGCAAGCTACTGCGGCATCAGGGTGCTGCGGTGTTCGCCTGAACCCTCGCCCACGTGTCCCTCAGGCCGAGCGTGCGGTTGAAGATGCGCCGCTCGCGCGTCGAGTCGGGGTCGGGGCAGAAGTAGCCGTGGCGCTCGAACTGAACGGTCTCGCCGTTCGGCACGTCGGCGAGGGAACGCTCGAGCAGGCATCCTTCGAGGACCCTCTCCGAGCCCGGGTTGAGGTCGGCGAAGGGATCGCCGTCGGCGCCCGGGTCGGGGCGGGTGAAGAGCCGGTCGTAGAGGCGGACCTCGCCGGGCACGGCGTGCTCCTGCGCCAGCCAGTGCAGCGTCGCCTTCGGCCGGCGCCCGTCCGGCGCGTCGCCGCCGCGCGTCTCGGGGTCGTAGCTGCAGCGAACCTCGACGATCTCACCGTGCTCATCCTTGACGACGCCGGTGCACGTGAGGAAGTACGCGTAGCGCAGGCGCACCTCGCGGCCGGGGGCGAGCCGGAAGAACTTGCTCGGCGGGTCCTCCATGAAGTCGTCGCGCTCGATCCAGAGCTCGCGCCCGAACGGCAGCATCCGCGTACCGGCCGACGGATCCTCCGGGTTGTTCACGGCCTCGATCTCCTCGCTCTGCCCTTCCGGGTAGTTCTCGATCACGAGCCTGAGCGGGCGCAGGACGGCGAAGCGGCGCGGCGCCGTCCGGTTGAGCACGTCCCTGACCTCGTGCTCCAGCATCTCGATCTCCGCCGTGCTCGCACCCTTGCCTCCGACCCCGACTGCGTCGAGGAAGCTCCGGATGCCCTCGGGCGGGAAGCCGCGCCGGCGCAGGGCGGCGAGCGTCGGCATCCGTGGGTCGTCCCAGCCCCGCACGTGCCCGTTGCTCACGAGCTCGCGCAGGAACCGCTTCGAGAGCACGGTGTAGGTGAAGTTGAGCCGGGCGAACTCGTACTGATGCGGCCGCGAAGGCACCGGCAGATGCTCGATGAGCCAGTCGTAGAGTGGCCGGTGGTCCTCGAACTCCAGCGTGCAGAGCGAGTGGGTGACGCCCTCGATCGCGTCCGACTGGCCGTGGGCGAAGTCGTACATCGGATAGATGCACCACTCATTGCCGGTCCTGGGATGCGGCGCGTGCAGGATGCGGTAGAGCACTGGATCGCGCAGGTTGATGTTCGGCGACGCCATGTCGATCCTCGCCCGCAGCACCCGGGCGCCGTCGGGGAACTCGCCCGCGCGCATGCGCTCGAACAGGTCGAGGTTCTCGTCGACTGAGCGGTCCCGCCAGGGGCTGTTCGTGCCCGGCTCCGTCAGGGTGCCGCGGTGCTTGCGGATCTCGTCGGCGGAGAGGTCGTCGACGTAGGCGTTCCCGGCTGTGATCAGGTGGACAGCCCACTCGTGGAGCTGGTGGAAGTAGTCGGAGGCGTGGTAGAGGTGCTCGCCCCAATCGAACCCGAGCCAGCGGACGTCCTCCTGGATCGCATCGATGTACTCCTGCTCTTCCTTCGTCGGGTTCGTGTCGTCGAAGCGCAGATGGCAGTGACCGCCGTACTCCGCCGCGATGCCGAAGTTGAGCGCGATCGCCTTCGCATGGCCGAGGTGGAGCCACGTTCTTCGTGCTCTCGATCGCGAGCGGGTCACGAACCTCCGCAGGCACCGGCCTCGCGCCGTCGGCTCCCGACGCATGTCGCGGTGAGTCGCTGCACCTGGGCGTACGGCGAGGCTGTCAGCGGCACAATCCCGCATCATCGCACAGGCGTCAGCGTCCGCCCGCCCACCCGCGTGCATCGCCGCATCGACTGCTGGCAGTCGTGGGAGATTCGCGATGATGTCGTGTACTCGCGTTGCCGGAGCGGTGCACGCACGAATGCGCTGCTGCGCCGGCGTCTGACCGCAGGCTCCGCCTAGTCGCATGGGCCGGGCAGGGATCGAACCTGCGACCTTGGGATTAAAAGTCCCCTGCTCTACCAACTGAGCTACCGGCCCGCGGACGGGAGCGCATCGGAGTACGCTCCGTCCATGGGGAAAGGGTACGCCGAAGGGAGCGCCGTCGAGGAACGGCTTGCGGCGCTCGAGCGGGGCGACGACCTCGATGCGCAGCTCGACGCCGGCCGGGTCGCCGTCTACGGATCGACGGCGGACGACGAGGAGCAGCACTTCCTCGGCTGGCTCGGCGACGTCGATCCGGACGACCTCTTCGCCTCCGGGAAGGCGTGGGGCCTGAAGACCCTCCGCCGCAGGCGGAGCTAGCCCGACGCGAGCGGCAACGGTGGGCTGACGAGCTTCGTCAGCGTGCCGGGGTTGACCTGGCTGACGAGGCGCACGTCGAGCGTGTAGCTCGATTGTGCGAGCGTCGTCGTCGGAAGCGTCACCGTGGCCGCCGCGGCGCCGCCCTCCAGCGCGCCCCGGGTCGCGACGATGGGGCGGCCGTCGGCGCCGACGAGCGTCGCGACGTACAGGCAGTCGCGCACGCATGCGAGCTGCAGCGACACCGGCACCGACGAATGGACCGAGTCCGGGTAGGTGATCGTGCTCGCGGCGGCGGGAAGCTCGAGCCCGGGACAGACGATCGCACCGCGCTGTGCGAGCGAGGCGGCGTTCGTCACCGCGGCGGCCGAAGGCTTGTCGCTGCCGCTCGCCCAGATGAGGCCTGTGGGCGGGGCTCCCGCCTCCGGGTTGTCGACAAGACGGTTGAAGATGACACCCGCGAACGAGGGCGAGCATGCGGCGCTCGAGATCGCGGTCGCATACAGGGACGCCTGTGCGGCGGGTGTGACCCTGTCGTCCGGCGGCGTGACCGTGCCGTAGTTGGGCTTCTCCTCGGGCGTGATCGAGGTGGGGGCAGCGACGCCGTCGATCACGAGGGGCGGCAGTGTGCCGCCGAAGGCCTTCGTCAGCGGCGCCGCCATGGGCTCGACCCAGGCGCCGTTGCCCGACTGCGAGGCGGGGCGGAACGCGACCACGTCGGCCCACGGCTGCTCGTGTCCCGTCGCGGTGAATGCCCGGCCGAGCGCGGCCACCGTCGGCTTCGGCGATGCCGTGCCGTCGACGAGCGGCCCGACCGCGACGTCTGGGGCGACGGCATGGACGGCGTCCCGCACCGACTCGAGCAGGGAGGCGTAGAGCGGTGCGGTGTCGGTCGTCGGCGCCGGGACGAGCACCAGGTCGTGGATGGCGGGCACCTGCTGTGCAAGGCTCGCGGCGTACTGCGCGAGCGCGGCCTGGGCGGTGGGATCCGTCGGCAGCTCGCCGACGATCAGCTCGACGAACGCCCCGATCCCGTCCGGGAGCCCGCCGAAGGCGGCGACGAGGCCGGGATCCGGATCGGCCGAGCCGGCCGGCCAGGCGACACCCACCCGTGCCACCTGCAGGCCGAGGCGCTGGACGATCGCGCCCTGACGAGGGTCGTCGACCGCGGCGCCGACGGTGAACGCCGGCTGGCCGGGTGTCGAGGCATCCGACGTCGACCGGGCCGGCGTCTTCTTGCCCTTCGCGGTACCGACCTTCACGATCGGGAGCGCGTCGAACGATGTCTTGTTCCCGAGCCAGTCGACCGCCGAGACGTGCACCGGGTAGAGGCCGGGGTTTCTCGGCTCCCCCCACGAGAGCGTGTGCCAGCCCCCGTCGAGGGCGAGCCGCTTGCTCGGGCCGGCGCCGGTGTCGACGACGACGCTCGCAGGCTTCGAGAGCCAGAAGCGCACCTGGCCGACGCCGGCGTTGTCGAGCCTGAACGCGGGCGGCTGCTTCTCGTAGGCGGCGAACCGCGTCGCCGCGTCGGCGAATCGCCTGTCCTCCGGCGCGAGCTTGCGGAGGAGCGAGACGACGTACTTGTGGTAGTCGACGGTCGACGGGACGCCGTCGAGCGAGTAGTACGACCAGTAGCCCGTATCGAAGCGGGGGAGCGTCGCGACAGCCGCCTTCTCCATGCGACCGGCGAGCGCCGCAGCGCCGGCGTCGTCCGCCGCGGCGGCGTACGCCTGCAGCGAGATCGTCGCCTGGAGCTGCGCGTTCAGGACGGGTGTCCGGTTGAACGCGTAGAGGCGGATCCACGGGCCGGCCGTGACGCTCGTCAGGAGCGACCGGGGAATGAGCCGGTACGCAGCAGTCGCCTCGCGCATGTACGCGATCTTCCTGTCGGTGACGAGCCCTGCCGCACGCGCGAACGCCTGCGCCGCGACGGCCTGGGCCATGCCCGAGAGCCACGGCGCCCTGCCGCCGCCGAACGCGAAGTCGTATTCCCAGGCGATGCCGCCGCCGCGCTGGTAGACGCCGCGCTCGATCAGGGCCTCGGCGAGCGTGCGGGTCCCCTCGACGTCACCCGCCGCGACGCGTGCGTTCAGGACGCCGAAGTTCGCGAGGGGGTGGAAGCGGAAGCAGTAGCCGGAGAAGTAGCGGTAGACGACGCCGTCCGATCCGACGACATCCGTCTTGTCCGCGGGCGCCCAGTGCTTCAGGAAGTAGTCGTCGTTCGTCTTCAGCGCCCCGTACAGCTCGAGCGCGCGCGGCAGTGTCAGCGGCGCCCGAAACGCTGCCACTTCCTCGAGCGCCGACCGCACGTGGATCGCCCGGCCGTTCGGGAGCGTCCGGATCAGGTGGGCGGCGCGCCCGATCTCCGTCCGCGCGGCGGCTGCCGTCTTCGCGTCGATGCGATGGGCCTTCGCGGCGCGGTTCACCGAGCCGAGCGCCGCCTTCTCGAGCGGGATCAGCGACGTCGCCGGCGCCGCGCCCGCCAGAAGGAGCGCGGCCATGCCGACGATGAGCGTCAGTAGACCCCTCACGCTCGTCACGACGACAGAGTGCCGTATCGGTTAGACGGACCGCTCTCGTTCCCACTCGTCGAGCAATCGCTCGACGTGCCGGCGCTGCGCGTCTCCGAACTCCATCACCGCGACGACGCGGCGTGCCTCACGGGGGTCGTCGTTCGCGATCGCCGCCTCGAGCCGCTCCCGCTGGGGGGTGGGCTCCCGCAGCTGCCGGCGGAGCCAGCGCAGGAGGGACACGCCCGTCGGAGTCGGTGTCATCGCGTCTGCACCACTCGGATTCGCACGACGGCAAAGGTACTCTCATCGCGGGCCCCCATCGTCTAGAGGCCTAGGACGCCGGCCTTTCACGCCGGTAGCGCGGGTTCGAATCCCGCTGGGGGTATGCGATGCCGGAGGCGACCTACTCGCGGCGGGGGTTCCTCGCCGCTTCGGCGGCGGGTGCGGCGGCTCTCGCGCTCCCTCGCGTGGCCGGCGCTGCACGCCTCCTCCCGGGAGCCCGGGGCGCGTCCGGGTTTGCGACGTTCGCCAGCAACCCCGCGCTGAAGCCGCCGACGATGTCGGTGACGACGCTCGCGAACCCGGCGCCCGGCCTCGTCTTCGTCGCCACCCTGACCGGGCCGGGACAGCGCGGGCCGATGCTCGTCGACGACCGCGGGCAGGTCGTCTGGTTCCGCCCGGTCAAGACCGTCGCGATCAACTTCCGCCGCCAGATCTACCGCGGCAAGCCGGTGCTCACGTGGTGGGAGGGGACGATCTCGAAGATCGGCACCGGCGAGGGGGAGGGACTGATCGTCGACCAGAGCTACACGACGATCGCCCGCGTTCAGGCCGGCAACGGCTACAAGGCCGACGTGCACGAGTTCCTGCTGACGCCGCAGGGAACCGCGTTGATCACGATCTTCAACGCCGTTCAGGCAGATCTGACCGCCGTCGGCGGCCCCGCCCAGGGCAACCTGCTCGACTCGATCGTGCAGGAGGTCGACGTCGCGAGCGGCCGCGTGCTCTTCGAGTGGCACAGCCTCGACCACGTGCCGATCACGGACACCTACGCACCGGTGCTCGACCCGTTCGACTACTTCCACCTGAACTCGATCGACGTCGACCTCGACGGCAGCCTGCTCCTCTCGGCGCGGAACACGTCGGCGGTCTACAAGGTCGACCGGCGAAGCGGCGAGGTTCTCTGGCGGCTCGGCGGGCGCTCGAGCGACTTCGACATGGGGCCGGGAACGAGCTTCATGTACCAGCACGATGCGCGCGGCCACTCGGACGGGACGCTGACGCTCTTCGACGACGGCACGGGCGATCTCACCCATCCGGCGCGCGCGATCAGGCTTGGCGTCGATCCAAGGGCGCGCCGCTGCGTACTGCTGCAGGAGTACGGCCACACCGACCCGCTCGCTGTCGCGGCGATGGGGAACGCGCAGGTGCTGCCCGGGGACGGGATGTTCGTCGGCTGGGGCACGCAGCCGTATGTGACCGAGTTCGGGCCCGGCGGCGACGTCCGCTTCGACGCGACGTTCGACGGCGGCGCCTGGAACTACCGTGCCTTCCGCAACACGTGGGTGGGCCTCCCGGCGACGAAGCCTTCGCTCGCCCTCGCCCGGCGCGGCCGGAGCCTCACCGCCTACGCGAGCTGGAACGGCAGCACCGAGACCGCCTTCTGGCGCGTCGACGCCGGCGCGGCGAAGAACGCTCTGCGTCCGTTGAAGACCGTTCCCCGGACGGGCTTCGAGACCGCGATCTCCGTGCCCGGCCTGCCGGGGTACGTCACCGCGACCGCGCTCGACGCGAGACGCCGCCCGCTTCGCACTTCGCCGGTCCGCCACCTCGGCCCGTAGTCGGCTGCGGGTCGTAAAGGCCCGATCGAGGGATTGACGCTCGCGCGACCAGAGCCGTAGGTTCCTCGGCTGACCCGGGCAGGCGCTCGGTGTCGCCGTCGAGCACAGGGGGCTTCATGACCGAGTGGAGCCTGCGGCAGTCATCCAGCCGACATGCGTCCGGCTTCGTCCCGCCCTGTGAACGCCGGTTGATCCTCGTGCCCGCGCCCGGGCCCACCGAAGGAGAAGGCAGTCATGCGCAGGAGGAGAATCGTCGCGGCCCTGGCGGCCGCATTGCTCGCGTCGTTCATCGGGTCGGCATCCGCTGACTACGTCGGCTCGGGCATCCACCCATGGGTGGTCGTGCTCTGCAACTTCAGCAATCAGCAGCTCGACCCCGCCCCGGCCTCGTACTTCGAGCAGATGTACGGCGACAGCGGGGCAGGCTCGGGCCAGTTCAACTTCGAGGACTGGTGGCACGATGCGTCGTTCGGACAGCTCAGCGTCGCCGGAACCACGATCGCGAACGGGACTCACGCCGACTCGAACGGCTGGTACACGGTGCCGGAGACCCGTGACACCTGGGGCTACACGCGCGACCGCTACGGCAAGATCGTCGACTGCGCGAACGCTGCCGCCTCCGACGTCGACTACGGAAACTACTACGGCGTGATCGCGATCTTCCCGGAGGCGCAGGGAAAGACGACGACGGCGCTCGGCGCCGGCGACACGACCGTCACGATGAGCTCGTCGAACACCTCGCCGACGCCGTCGGTGACCACGACCAACTACTGGCCGACGCCGCCGTTCATGATGAACATCGACGACGGGACCGGAGGTAACAGCGAGACCGTCGACGTGACCGCCGTCAGCGGCAGCACGTTCACGATCGTCCGCGGCGTCAACGGCACGACGGCGAAAGCCCACAACGCGAATGCGGACGCCGGCGTGCCGGGGGACTTCGGTGAGGTGACGAACGGCAGCCCGGTTGGCACGCCGCCGGGGCAGTCGCACGTGACCCTCACGAGCGGCACGTTCAACCTGGCGACGGTGATCTTGCCGAACGAGACGAACCTGAGCGGCGCCCAGCACGAGACGGGGCACGGGTTCGGCTACAACCACAGCCGCAAGCTGTCCTACTCGACGACCGACTACCAGGACTCGACGGACATCATGAGCGTCTACACCGGGACGTACGAGTTCACGACGCTCGGAACGAGCTTCGGCGGCTCGGTGCTCGGAAGCCTCGCGAACGACAAAGGCCCCGGACTGGACGCGATCAACCTCGACTTCCAGGGCTGGATCCCGTCCCCTCGCCACTTCGTCTTCGACAACGGCAGCCCGGGACAGGCGACGATCTCGCTGCACTCGCTGAGCGACCCGAACGCCCTGCTCGGCGGCGGGTATCTGGAAGCCCGCTCGCCCGCCTCGGTGACGATCGAGAACCAGTCTCCGAACGGCTCTGACGGAAGCCCGCTGCTGCCGACGAATCCGCCCACCTGCAGCGGCACCGGGTACGGATGCACGACGAGCGCCTACTACACCCTCGAGTACCGCGAACAGGCCGGCTGGGACAGCGGCTTCCCGGCGAATGCGATCGTCCTTCATCTGTTCGGCAACGACAATCGCTCGTACTGGGTCGACCAGCTGCCCGACGGTCACAACGGCGTGCTCTACGTGGGCGACGAGTACGTGGATGCCGGCAACGACACCTATGTCGCCGTGAACGCCTTCGACCCCTCGACCCACACGGCGAAGGTCACGCTCGGGGCGCAGCAGATCCAGCCACAGCTGGCCTACTCCGGGGTCACCAGCCAGGACTTCAACGACCCGGCGACGCTGGCCGCCGACCTCACCGTCGGGAGCGCACCGGTGCCGTTCGAATCCGTGACGCTTTCGGTCGGCACCCAGAGCTGCAGCGGCACGACCGATGTGAGCGGCCACGTCAGCTGCCAGATCACGATCGCCCAGGATCCGGGGTCATACACGGCCACCGCGAGCTTCGCGGGCGATGCCGCCTACTCGGCGGCGACCGGGACGGCGTCGTTCACCATCAACCAGGAGGAGAGCCAGGTCGTCTACACCGGGTCGACGACGGGCGACTACCACGATCCCGCCACCGTCTCCGCGCAGCTGATCGACCCGGACGGCGGTGCCCCGATCGCGGGGAAGACGATCGTCTTCACGCTCGGGGCCGGCGATACGTGCAGCGCCCCGACCGACGGCACCGGCGTCGCCTCGTGTCAGATCACGCCGCACCAGACCGGAAGCAAGACGCTGCTCGCCTCGTTCGGGCCTGATGTCGACTACGTGTCGAGCAGCGACAGCACCACCTTCGTCATCACGCCGGAGGAGACGACGATCGCCTACACCGGGCCGACGGTCGTGCTCGGCGGGTCGGCGTCGGCCACCCTGACGGCGACGCTGGTCGAGGACGGGGCGAACGACGACGACGGCGACGGCGGCTCGCCGGCGCCGGTCCCGGCGCAGACCGCGACGCTCTCCCTCGGCGGCCAGAGCTGCACCGCCACGACGGACTCGGCCGGGCAGCTCAGCTGCACGATCGCGCCCGTCGTCGTGCCGCTCGGGCCCGAGACGGCGAGCGCGGGCTTCGCTGGCAACGCCGCCTACGAGCCGTCGAGCGACAGCGTGGACGCGATCGTGTTCGCGTTCCCCGACACGGGGGCGTTCGTGCTCGGCGACGTCACGGCTGCGGGTGCCGGTTCCTCTGAAGTCACGTGGTGGGGATCCGACTGGGCGGCTCAGAACGGCCTCACCGGCGGGTCGAGCCCGTCGGCGTTCAAGGGCTTCGCCGGCGCGATCACGCTCCCGACCTCGACCCCGCCCACGAGCTGCGGCAGCGACTGGACGACCAGGCCGGGCAACAGCACACCGCCGGTCGGCGCCGTGCCCTCCTACATGGGCGTGGTCGTCGCCGGGGCGATCTCGAAGTCCGGCGCGGCGATCTCCGGCAACTCGATCGGCATCGTCGTGGTCAGGACCGATCCCGGCTACAGGCCGAGCCCCGGCCACGCCGGAGCCGGAACGATCGTCGCGACGTTCTGCTGAGCGGCCGGCACAGGCGATGGCATGACGGGGCCTCGAGCGATCGGGGCCCCGTCGTGCTTCCCGTACCATCGGAGCGGGGCGGTTAGCTCAGCTGGGAGAGCACCTGCCTTACACGCAGGGGGTCGCAGGTTCGAGCCCTGCACCGCCCATGAACAGCCGCTCAGCAGCAGCAGCCGTTCTCGCAGCAGTCGTCCCGCATCGGGTTTCCCCTTTCAGGCGTCGTCGGGGAGGAGCTCGGCAAGGAGCTGCCGGATGCGACCGTCGATCTCGTCGCGGATCCGCCGGACGGTCTCGAGGTCCTTGCCGGCTGGGTCCTCGAGCTCCCAGTCCTCGTAGCGCTTCCCCGGGTAGATCGGGCACGCGTCGCCGCAGCCCATCGTGATCACGACGTCCGCTGCCCGGACGACCTCGTCCGTGAGCGGCTTCGGGAACTCCTGGCTCATGTCGACGCCGAGCTCGGCCATCGCGTCGACGACGGCCGGGTTGAGCCGGTCGGCCGGGTCGCTGCCGCCGGTGCGGACGTGCACACGGCCGCCGGAGCGGAGCGTCGCGAGTCCCGCCGCCATCTGGCTTCGGCCCGCGTTGTGGACGCAGACGAAGAGGATTTCGGGCTGTGTCTTCACGAGCTTCCCTTCGACGTGGGCGAGAGCCTGGAGGCGCTCCCGGGCGAACCTGTGGGCGAGCACCGGAACGTACATCGAGATGCGCGCCGAGCCCAGCAGATCCGTGGACTCGCGCAGGTAACGGGCGATCGTCTCCTCGGAGAAGGTGCCGGCGAACTCCCGCGCGAGCGCCTGTGCGGCCTGCTGGAGGTGGCGTTCGGTGACCGGATCGAGCGCCTGCGTCATCCCGTCCCCTTCGTATTGACGGCGATCAATGCCAGGAGGATGCCAGCGGCATTGATGTGTGTCAATATGGGGCGGTGCAGACGTTCGCCACGATCGCGGCCTGCTGCCCGCCGCTCCTCGCCGAGCCGCTCACTGCGGACGACGCGGAGCAGCTCGCCGGTGCGCTGCGGGCGGTGGCCGATCCGGCCCGCCTGCGGATCCTCAGCCTGATCCAGTCGCAGCCGGACGGCGAGGCCTGTGTCTGCCACCTCACGGGACCGCTCGACCTCACGCAGGGAACCGTGAGCCACCACCTGCGCGTGCTCCGCGAGGCGGGCCTCGTCGAGCGCGACCAGCGCGGGAGCTGGGCGTTCTACCGGGTCGTGCCCGAGGCGCTCGCCGCGCTTCGCTCGCTGCTCTCGTGAGCGACGTCCCGCTCGCGCGCTCGCTCGTCGCCGAGGCCTTCGGCACGTTCGCGCTCGTCTTCGCCGGGGCCGGGGCGATCATGGTCGACGCCAAGACCCATCAGCTCGGCCACGTCGGCGTCGCCCTCACGTTCGGGCTCGTGATCATGGCAATGATCTACGCCGTCGGGCACGTCTCAGGCGCGCACTTCAACGCCGCCGTCACGTTCTCGTTCGCGCTGACGCGTCACTTCCCGTGGTCGCGCGCCGCCGGCTACTGGGCGGCGCAGTTCGTCGGTGCGGTGACGGCAGCGCTCGTCCTGCGCGGGTCACTCGGCGACGTCGCGCATGTGGGAGCGACGGTGCCGTCCGGCTCCCAGACGCAGTCCTTCCTCTGGGAGCTGATCATGAGCGCATTCCTGATGTTCGTGATCATGGCCGTGGCCACCGACACGCGAGCGGTGGGAGAAGCGGCCGCGATCGCGATCGGCGGCACGATCGGCCTCGACGCGATGTTCGGAGGGCCGGTGTCCGGCGCGTCGATGAACCCGATGCGCTCGCTCGGCCCGGGGCTCGTCTCCGGCGACCTGCACGCGCTGTGGCTCTACCTGAGCGCCCCGGTGATCGGAGCCTCGGCCGGCGCCGTCCTCTACCAGTTCATCCGCGGCGAGACCCAGCACGGGACCTCGCTGGAATCCGGCTAGCGCCGTCTACGAGCCGGACGACGCCTTCGTGCGGATGACGTTTCCGGCCGGAGAGAGCACGTACCAGAGCCCGCCGTTCGCATCGAGGCCCTGGCCCTTCACCGTGCCGGGTGCGGTGTCGCCGACGTAGGTGTACAGCGGCCACCCCGCATACGTGACCACACGGCCCCCGGCCGGGTCGGCCCCGAAGCCGTCGTCTTCGAGCCCGCGGCGACCTGCAGGGGCCGGTGGTCGCGGGGGCGCCGACCCCGAGCCGCCGCAGCCGGCCAGCGCCGCGGCCGACGCGACGGCTGCCGGCAAGACGACGAGGGCCTTCACGGGCACGCGCTACCCGTGAGGTCACTTCTTACACCACGCCGTACTCGGCTCTCGCGGCGCCGCGCGCGAAACGCTCGACCGCGAACGCCGACAGGTCGAAGACCGGCTCGAGCCCGAGTGCCAGCCTCGCCGCGTGCTCGCCGACGACCGGCGCCTGCTGGAAACCGTGGCCGGAGAACCCGGTCGCGTACGCGAGCCCCGCCGCCGCTTCCGCCGTGCCGACGAGCGCGTTCCGGTCGGGCGTCATCTCGTAGAAGCCCCACCACGAGCTCCCGAACGCGAGCTCGGCCGTCACCGGCAGGCGCCGGACCGCGTGCGGCGCGAGCTCCTCGAGCGACCGCTCGCGGCCTCCGATCGCGAGGCCCGCGCCCTCACGGTGGAAGTAGAAGCCCGTCGAGAAGTCGATCGTCAGCGGCAGCTCGTGCGGGAGGCCCGGAGCCTCCGCCGCGAAGAACATGAACCGCTGCTCGGGCTCGAGCGGCAGTTCGAGCCCTGCCGTCGCGGCGAGCTCGGACGACCATGCTCCGGCGGCCAGCACGACGCGCTCGGTCGCGATCGTGCCGCGCGGCGTCTCGACGCCTGTGACCCGGCCGTTGTCGACGTGAATCCGGCTCGCCGGGCACGACTGGACGATGCGCGCTCCCCGCCCGGCAGCGCGGCGGGCGTATCCCTGCACCACGAGGTCGGGCGTCACGTACCCGGCGCGCGGGCAGAAGACGGCCCCGAGCACGCCGTCGACCGCGAGCTGCGGCACGAGGTCGACCGGATCGACGAAGGCCGTGTCGATGGCGAGGCGCCGTTGCAGCTCCACCGCCGTCTCGAAGCGGGAAACGTCGTCCCGGTCGTCGAGAAGGAAGAGATAGCCCCACAGACGGAGGTCGAGCTCCTCGCCCGTGTCCTCGGCGAACCGCTCCAGACGGTCGATCGACTCCATCCCGATCCGGACGTTGAGCTCGTCCGAGAAGAGCGTGCGCACGCCGCCGGCGCAGTGGCCCGTCGAGCCCGAGCCGAGCGTCTCCCGCTCGAGCAGCACGGGCTGACGGCAGCCGAGCTCGGTGAGGTAGTGGAGGGCCGCGGCGCCGATCACGCCTCCGCCGATCACGACCGCATCTGACGTCGCCGGCAGCACAGATCTAGGATCGTACGGTGGAGCGCACGGACGCAGAGCTCGTCGCCGCGCTGCGCGCCGGCGACGAGGACGTCTTCCGCGAGCTCGTCCGCGACTGGCATCCGTCGCTCCTTCGCGTCGCCCGCATCTTCACCCCGTCGCAGGCGACCGCCGAAGAGGTCGTGCAGGAGACATGGCTGCGGGTGCTCGGCGCGCTCGACCGCTTCGAGGGGCGCTCGTCGCTGAAGACGTGGGTGTTCAGGATCCTCGCGAACACGGCCAAGACGAGAGCCCAACGGGACGGCCGCGTGCTGCCGTTCTCGTCGCTTCGCGACCCCGGCCGCGTTCCCGAGCCGGCGGTCGACGCCGACCGGTTCCTCTCGCCGGACGACGCGCGGCACCCGGGAGGCTGGTCGCTGCCGCCGGCGCCGCTGCCCGAGGAGGAGCTTCTCGCCGCCGAGACGCGAGCGCAGATCGCGGAGGCGATCGAGGCACTGCCGCCGAGCCAGCGCGCTGTCATCTTCCTCCGCGACGTCGAAGGCTGGACGAGCGAGGAGGTCCGTAACGCTCTCGACCTGTCGGAGGTCAATCAACGAGTGCTGCTCCACCGCGCACGCGCCAGGGTGCGCGCTGCGCTCGAGGACTACCTCGGCCGGGAGGCCGGATGATCGACACGGAAGCGTTGAGCTGCCAGGAGCTCGTCGAGCTCGTCACCGACTACCTCGAGGGGGCGCTCGACGCCTCGACGGAGCGGGCGTTCGAGCAGCACATCGCAGGCTGCGACGGCTGCACGGAGTACGTCCGCCAGCTCGAGTCGACGATCCGCGCGACGGGCATGCTGAGGGTCGTCGACCTCACGCCGGAAGCCGAGGAAACGCTCTTGGAGGCATTTCGCGGCTTTTCGCGAAGCTCTTAACACCCCGCTCAAAGCACCGCGCTACGGTCGGCCAAGCCGCCCAGTCGAAACTCGAGGAGGGACTTGCTCGTGCTGAGAGCCGCACGTCCGACGCTGCTCGCGCTCATCGTCATCGCCGCCGCCGCCTGCGCCGCCCGCGCGGGTGCGGCCGTTCAGATGCCGATCGGCTTCTACGACGACAACTCGTTCAGATGGTCCGACGAACGGATGCAGAACCTCCAGGAGGCCGCTGCCGCTGGAGCGTCGGTCATCCACACGACCGCGACGTGGGCGACGATCGCCCCGACGCGGCCCGCGCAACCGCTGAACGGCGACGACCCGGCGTACCACCTCAACGATCTCGACCAGCTGGTCACGTCCGCGACCGTGGCGGGCATGCGCGTGATGATCAACATCGACGGGACGCCGAAGTGGGCGAACGGCGGCAAGACGCCGAACTACCTGCCCAAGCGCCTCAAGGACATCACGCTGTTCGCGCGTATGCTGGCGACGCGCTACGACGGGCGCCACGGTCACGGGTCGGTGTCGCTCTACTCGGTGTGGAACGAGCCGAACCTCGGCCAGTTCCTGATGCCGCAGTTCGCCGGCAAGAAGATCGTCGGGCCGAGAAACTACGCCCGCATCTACCGGGCCGCCTACGCCGGCATCAAGGCGGGCAACAAGCTCGCCCAGGTCGCGATCGGCGAGACATCCGCCCGGGGCCGTGACAAGCCGAAGAAGGGCACGAGCGACACGATCGCTCCGGGGACCTTCGCAAAGCTGCTCGCGCAGCAGAAGCACCTGAAGTTCAACGCGTGGGCGCACCACCCGTACCCGACCTCGCCGAACCTGCCGCCGATGCAGCGGGTTCGCTACCCGAACGTCACCCTCTCGACGATGCCGAAGTTCGAGAAGGACCTGAAGAAGTGGTTCCACCACACCGTGCCGATCTGGATCACCGAGTACGGCCACGAGACGAAGCCGGCCGTGAAGAACGGGGTCACGAACTCGGTGCAGGCGAAGTGGGCCAAGCAGGCGCTCGCGATCGCGCGGAAGGACCCGGACATCCAGATGTTCATCTGGTTCACGTTCCGCGACTCGTCCGGCAACCCCTGGAAGAGCGGTCTGCTGCAGCCCTCTGGTGCGCCGAAGCCGGCGTACGCCGCCTTCGGGTCGCTCGCGCGGCTGATCGACGGTCAGACGGTCACCGTGAAGGCCGGCCGGGAGCCTCTCCTGCGCCTCTACTTCCCGGAGCTCTTCTTCTACCAGGGCGTCGGCGGTAGCGCCGGCATGACCTTCCGCGTGTTCGAGAAGGGCCGCGTCATCGCGATCGGCCAGCCGGTGTCCTCCTTCGCAGGGGACGGGTCGCTCGCCATCCCGCTCACCTTCACACCGGTCAAGAAGCACACGTATGTCGTGACGGTCGACGCGAACGAGGCCAACGGCCACACGGAGACCGAGACGGCGACGCTCGTCGGCGGCTGACCGATCGGTTCGTACTGCGGCTGCTGCGCTCAGTCGCGCAGCAGCCGCAGTACCACCGCGACCGCCGCCACGGCGGCGGCGACACCGGCACCGGCGAGCACCACGCTCGACGAGCCCGACACCGCCGCCGTCCCGAGCAGCAGGAAGTCGACGAGGAGGGTCGTCGCGACCAGCGCGGCGATCGTCGCGACGCGGGCAGCCACGAGCGCGCGTTCCACCCGGATGCGCGTGTCGTCCATGGCCGACCAGAATGCGAGCTCGGCGGCGAGCAGCAGCGCAGCGCCGACGAGCGCCGCCCACCCGTCGACGGCCGCATGGCCGACCCTGGTGACGAGGTAGCCGGCGCCCGCCGCCGCGATCGCCCACGGGATCGTCTGCGGGACCTGCAGCACGAGCCCGGCCGCGAGGAGAACGAGCGCAGCCGCGCCCGCGGCGGCGGCGACCGACGCGACGCCGCCGCCGTGTCCGACCGAGAAGGCGACGACGCCGCCGAGCGTCACGAACGCAGCCGCCCCGGTGCTCAGACGCGTGCGTATCTGGCGTGGCGCCGGAATGCCCTCACCTCCTCGAGCACCGCCTGGAACGACCGGTCGGGCACCCACTCGGAAACGGCGATGCCGGCGCGCCGCAGCCGGTGCCGGAGGGCATCGCGCCGCAGGACCCAGAGGTCGAACGCCAGCCCGTCGACGCCGTCGCTGCGCTCGGTGAACGGCAGCGGCGAGACGTCGACGACCGCCAGGTCGAATCCGCGGGCTCTCAGGTCGAGGAGCGCGCCGACGCTGCGCTCGTCGAGGAGCGGCGAGAGCGCGACGATGAGGGCGCTCGGCGGCAGCGTCCGCACCGGAATCAGGTCGAGGTCGCGCCAGTAGTACGAGAGCACGATCTGGGTGTCGATCAGCGCATCGACGATCCGGTAGAGCTGCACCACCCCGCCGCCGGGCACGAGCCAGCGCAGGATGCCGCCGAAGGACACGAGCCCGACCCGGTCTCGCCGGCGGACGTACGCGTCGGCGAGCGCCGCCGTTGCCCGCACCGTCAGGTCGAGCGTGCTCTCGCCGTCCCGCTGCGCCTCGGCGAACGAGTCGACGAAGAGGATGACGTCGGTGTTCCGCTCCGGATGGCTCTCGTTCACCCACAGCTCGCCTCGCCTGGCGCTCGCGCGCCAGTTCACGCGCCGCACCGAGTCGCCCGGCTCGAGTGGACGAAGGTCGGCGAACTCGATCCCCTCACCCTTCCGCCGCGCGACCTCGTTGCCCGCGTAGAGCTGGGTGTCGCGCGGCTGAAGCACGCGGCGCACCACCTCCTCCTGCGGATACACCCGCAGCGGGGGCGCGCCGGGAACCGTGCGCTCCCACGTGACGAGGCCCAGGCGGTCGCGGGCGCGCACGTAGAGCGGGGCGAGCGCGTGGCCGCCCCACTGACGGGCGAGGAAGCGCAGCTCGAGCTCGCGTGCCTCGCCGCGGGAGAGACGCAGGGAGACCGGGTTCGAGCCGTCGAGGAGCTCCACGGCGCCGGGAGCGCGAAGGTACAGGTCGACGTGAGGGGCCGGTGTGTGCGCGACCACGGAGATCGTCGCTTCCACCTCACCGCCCTCGACCGTTCGCCCGTCGTCGAGGTCGACGCGCAGGTCGAGCCGCGGGGGCGAGGCGAGCGCGAGGCCGGCGCCGAGAGCGATCAGGAACGGGGAGGTCAGCGCAACGAGCTCCGGCCGTCCGGCGACGAGCGCGGTGATCAGTCCGAGCGCGGACAGCGTCGCGTAGCCGCCCAGCTTGGCCGTGGCAGTGCGCGTCACGCGGTTGGCGCGGTGAGGTCTTCGGCGGCCGGCGTGGGCACGCTGTCGAGCCGCTCGCGGACGACGTCCTCTGCCGACACGCGCTGCACCCAGAGCTCGGGGCGAAGGGTCAGCCGGTGGGCGAGCGCGGGCACGGCGACGGCCTTCACGTCGTCGGGCGTCACGTAGTCCCGGCCGCCGAGCGCCGCCCGGCAGCGGGAGAGCTTCAGCAGCGCCAGCGACCCGCGGGGAGAGGCGCCGACCTGCACCGACTGCGCCTCCCTCGTCGCCGTCACGAGATCGACCATGTACAGGCCGACGGGCTCGGAGACGAACACGTCTTCGCATGCGCGCTGCATCGCGAGCAGCGTCTCGCGGTCGACGACCGGCGAGAGGTCGACGTCGTCGCGGCCGCGGGCGACGCGGTTCGCGAGCATCTGCCACTCGTCCGCGCGCGCCGGGTAGCCGACCGACATCCGCAGCAGGAAGCGGTCGAGCTGCGCCTCCGGCAGCGGATACGTGCCCTCGTACTCGATCGGGTTCTGGGTGGCGAGCACGAGGAACGGCGGCTGCAGCCGGCGCGTCGCACCCTCGCTCGTCACCTGGCGCTCCTGCATCGCCTCGAGCAGCGCCGCCTGAGTCTTCGGCGGAGCACGGTTGATCTCGTCTGCGAGCAGCAGGTTGGCGAAGATCGGGCCCGGGCGGAACTCGAAGTCCGCCTCGCGCTGGTTGAAGATGGACGACCCCGTCACGTCGGACGGCATCAGATCGGGCGTGAACTGGATGCGCTTGAACTCGAGGGACGTCGCCTCGGCGAACGATCGCGCCATCAGCGTCTTCGCGAGCCCGGGGTAGTCCTCGAGCAGCACGTGGCCGTCCGCGAGCAGGCCGAGGAGGAGAAGCTCGAGCGCGTCCCGCTTGCCGATCACCGCCTTCTCGACCTCGTCGAGGATCCGGTGCGCCGTCCGGCCGACCTCGGGCAGGTCCATCGCCTACAACCGCTCCAGGTCGGCCACGAGCGCACGCAGCTCGCGCTCGGAGATGCCGGGAGCGAACCGGTCCTCCGGCTCGGGACGGTCGGGGCGGAGGAGCTCCCACCAGCGGCCGAGCGTCTCCTCGCACGGGACGCGCCCCTCCCGTTCCAGACGGCAGCGGGCGATCTCGCGGAGCTGCGGCAGCAGCCGGGTGTGCAGGTCGTGGGCCGCGGCGATCGCGAGCGTCACCTCCCGCTCGAGGCGGGCGAGCTCACGCACGGGTTGCCTCTCGCGCCCCCTGGATTCGAGCGCACGCTCGAGCTCCGAGCCGCGACGGCGGGGAAGCGCGTCGCTCGCCGCCGCGACGAGCGCGAGCATCAGCAGTGCCCCGACCGCGAAGACGTAGGAGCGGATGGTGATGCTCCGCAGCGACGGCTGGCTGAGCGCGACGAACAGCGCGGTCAACGTCGCGGCCGTGAACAGCACGGCCAGATCGAGGGCGTGGCGCCTCACGCCGGTGCTCCCTGCAGATCGTCGCGGATCGCCCGTAGAGAACGGATGGCGTCGTGCTTCATGGTCGTGTCGATCGTGTGGCTCGAGAACTTCGCCTGCTCGAACAGGCCTGTCAGACGCTGAACGGCGTCGCCGCGCGAGGTCAGCTTAAGCAGGATTCGCCGCAGGTACTCGACCGGTGTCTCGCTGGGGTGTCGCTCGAGACCGTTTCGGGCGAGTGTGGCCTCCATGCGGGCGTAGGCGGCGACGACGGCGCGCCGTGCATCGGGCTCGGCCTCGAGGTCGTCGATCGCGTCTGCGATCGAGGCGGCGAGCTCGGACGCGATCGCCTGCTCGGGGTCCGCCTCCTCGAGCTGGCCGAGCGCTGCGCGGCGGCGGCGCCACGTCCACCAGAACGCCACGCCGGCCACCGCGAGCACGGCGAGGGCGGCCCAGAGGACCGGCCACTGGAAGGTCGGCGTGTAGGGGGCCGCCTTGACAGCCGGGCTGTGCCGCGAGCCGCCGCCGCCGCTGAGCCCGAACGAGCTCAGCGTCGGGAGGCGGCCGTGCCGGTGCAGCCAGACGACCGCCGCGCCAAAGGCGAGCACCAGGAAGAGGAGCGCGAGGCTGCGTGACACGCGGGCCTGGAAGCTGCGCGCGGTCCGCGTCTTGTCTCGCTGCTGGATGGCGTAGGTGTAGGCGGCGAACGGAACCAGGAAGGCAAAGACGACGAGCAGGAGGCTCGACGCCCAGTTCACGTAGCCGGGTGTCGGCCGGGCCGCGACCGAGCCGTGGCCGAATCCGCTGCGGCTCGCGAACGCGACGATCCCGAGCAGCGCGAGCACGGCGAGCGCAAATGCCGCCGCGCGGGCCAGCCGTCCCCGTTCGCCCGGAACCGGGTTCGTCATCTCGCGGAACTTAGACGTCTTCCGGCCGCTTCGGTTGAGACGTGTGGGTAGGCTCAGAGCCGTGGTCGACCTTCGGGGGAAGCGTGCGATCGTCACCGGCGCCTCGAGCGGCATCGGCGCGGCGACCGTCACGGCGCTGCGCGACGCCGGCGTCCGGGTGGCGACCGGCTCCCGCAGCGAGGGCAACCTCGACGTGAGGGACCCCGAATCGTGCGAGCGGTTCGTCGCCGCCGCGCTCGACGAGCTCGGCGGTCTCGACATCCTCGTCAACAACGCCGGGCTCTCCCGGGGCCGCGATCCGGTCTGGGAGTCGCACGAGGAGGACGAGCGCGAGGTGGTCGAGACGAACGTGCTCGGCCTGATGCGGATGACTCGTCTGTGCCTGCCGGAGCTCGAGAAGGGCGACGGCGGTCACATCGTCAACCTCGGGTCGGTCGCCGGCATCTGGTCGTATCCGCACGGCTCGTCGTACGTGGCGTCGAAGTTCGCCGTGCACGGCTACACACGGGCGATCCGCGACGACCTGCAGGGCAAGCCCGTCCGGATCACGAACATCGCCCCGGGCCTTGTCGAGACGAACTTCTCGCGTGTCCGCTTCAAGGGCGACGAGGAGAAGGCGTCCGCGGTCTACGCGAACGTGGCGCTCGGCGGCCCGCTGACGGCCGAAGACGTTGCCGAGTGCATCATGTTCGCGGTCACCCGCCCGCCGCATGTGAACATCGACGAGATCGTCGTGCTCGCGCTCGCTCAGGTCTCCGGCGCGAACGTCGTCCGCGAGAGTTAGCTAGCTCAGCGGGCGCCGCCCGAGCGTCCGTACGTCGCGAGACAGGAAGACGAGCGCGGTCGGCACGGCGACGAGCGCGGCCGCGCCGAGGAAGGTCGCGCGCGTGCCGACCGCCGCCCCGGCCGGGCCCGCGACGGCGAAGCCGACCGGCATCAGCACCCAGGAGCCGAGCGCGTCGTAGGCAGTCACGCGGGACAGCAGCTCGCGCGGGATCTCCTGCTGGTAGGTCGTGTCCCAGAGGACGCCGAAGATCTCGGAGGTGAAGCCGGCGGCGAACCCCGCTGCGACGACGATCGCGATCGGCGCCGGCCACGCGAGCGCGAGCAGCGGCAGGGCGAACCCGAAGACGGCGAGGCTCGCCGTGCGCAGCATCCGGACCGGCCGCCAGCGCAGCATCAGGATGCCGCTGCACACGTCGCCGATCGCGGTCGCGGTCAGGACGACTCCCCACGCGGCCGCGCCGCCGAGGTGCCGCTTCGCGACGGCCGGGCCGAGCACGTTGAATGCGCCGACGAACGCGGCGTTCACGATCCCGAAACCGTCGCCTGGCTCGCTCCGCTCACGAGATTCGAGGCGACCATCACGAGGTGGCGCGGCAGCCTGTCGGCCCAGACGCCGCCGAAGAGGAGAAGGACGACGACCGTCACCTGCCGCACTGCGAGCACGATGCCGAGGTCGGCGGTGGAGCCGGTCAGGTCGAGCACGGCGAAGGCGAGCGCCACCGGCGCCATCGCGCTGCCGGCCGAGGAGACCGTGCGGCCGGTGAAGAGGAGGAGGAACTCGCGCTCGCGAAGCGCGCCGGGAAGCCTCACGCGCTCTCGCGCGTGTCCCAGTAGCGCCGCAGGCCGTGCCACGACTGCCAGAACGGGGCGACCTGGTCGTAGTCGTCCGAATCGTCGCCCGCGTCGGCCCGTGCGGCGTCGACGAACGCCTCCTGCGTCATGCCGTCGCGCACGCGTGCGGCCCAGCGGTCGAGCTCGAGCTCCAGCCGGTCGAGGTGCGAGGCGACGTCCTCGTGCACGCCGAAGTGGATCAGCGCGAGCCGCTCCGGGTCTCGCTCGCGGATTGCGGCCGCGGTCGCATGCCAGGCCTCGACGTCGATGTCCGGCGGCGGCGAGACGGGCAGCACGTATGACGCACCCGGCATCCGGACGCCGGCGGCGTCCCCGGCGAGCACCGTCCCGTCGCGCAGGTAGCTCACGTGGTGGGAGGCGTGGCCGGTGGTCGGGAAGGCGTGCCAGCCGAGCACGTCTCCCGCGGCGATCCGGATGTTCGCCTCCGGGACCGGGGCGAGCTCGCCCCAGAGGACGTCGAAGGCATCGCCGTAGAGCCGGCGCGCCGATCGCTCGAGGCGGGAGGGATCGGCGAGGTGCGGCGCGCCCACCTCGGAGACCCAGACCGTGAGGTGCGGATGCGCACGGACGATCGGGCCGGCGGCCCCCGCATGGTCGAGATGGATGTGGGAGAGGAGCAGATGACGGATCTCGGACAGGCTCGTTCCGCGCTCGGCGAGCCCCGCCTCGAGCGCCGGAAGCGTCGAGGTCGGGCCGGTGTCGAAGAGGGCGGGTCCGTCGTCGGTGTCGACGACGTAGACCCCGATCGCGTGCGGCCGGCCCCCGAAGTGGAGGTCGACGGGCCTCACCGGAGAAGCGCCGCCTCCAGGTCGGCGAGCAGGTCGTCGGCCGCCTCGATCCCCACCGACAGCCGCACGAGCGAGCCGGGCGGTGCGAACGGCGCTCCGGCGGTCGAGGCGTGGGTCATGCGCGCGGGGTGCTCGATCAGGCTCTCGACGCCGCCGAGCGACTCGGCGAGCTGGAAGATCCGGGTGCGCGCGACGAGCTCGACCGCCTCCTGCTCGGAGCGGGCGATGAACGAGACCATCGCGCCGAAGTCGCGCATCTGCTCGCGGGCGATCTCGTGGCCGGGGTGCGACGGCAGCCCCGGCCAGAGCACGCGCTCCACGCCCGGGTGCCCGTCGAGGAACTCGGCGACGCGCCGCGCGTTCTCGCAGTGCTGTCGCATGCGCACCGCGAGCGTCTTCAGCCCGCGCAGCACGAGCCAGGCATCGAAGGGGCCCGGCACGGCGCCGAGGGACTTCTGCAGGAAGTAGAGCCGTTCGGCGAGCGCGTCGTCGTTGCATGCGACGAAGCCGCCGACGACGTCGCTGTGGCCGCCGAGGTACTTCGTCGTCGAGTGGACGACGGCGTCGGCCCCGAGATCGAGCGGCAGCTGCAGGTACGGCGTCGCGAACGTGTTGTCGACGACGAGCAGCGCGCCGGCCGCGTGCGCCGCCTCGGCTGCTCTGCGGATGTCGACGACGTTCAGCATCGGGTTCGACGGTGTCTCGAGCCACACGAGCTTCACGCGCTCGTCGAGGTAGGAGGAGAGGTTGTCGTGCCACTCGGCGGCGGGGACGTAGGTGAAGCGGTATCCCTTCTGCTCGTAGACCTGGGAGGTCATCCGGTACACGCCGCCGTACACGTCCGCGATCAGCACGACCCGCTCGCCGGGATCGACGAGGTGCATCAGCGTCGTCGTCGCGCCGATGCCCGAGGCGAACGCGACGCCGTGCGCGGCGTTCTCGAGGCTCGCGAGCGCGATCTGCAGCGCCGTCCGTGTCGGGTTCGCGACGCGCGAGTAGTCGTAGCCCTTGTG
The DNA here is from genome assembly GCA_963784765.1 of uncultured Thermoleophilia bacterium. Classification (GTDB taxonomy): domain Bacteria; phylum Actinomycetota; class Thermoleophilia; order Gaiellales; family Gaiellaceae; genus PALSA-600. Next base: position 21,829 of record CAWASP010000037.1, on the reverse strand, counting down.
CTCGCCGACCGCCTCCTGGACGTACGTCGACGTCTGGTAGATCGGCGTGATGATCGCCCCGGTCGCCGGGTCTGGCTCCTGGCCGGCGTGGATGGCCCGCGTCTCGAACTCCATGGAGGCGATGCTAGATGGTTGATCAACCATCTAGAGGCTTGATGCGGGTTCGGTGAGCAGGGACCGGATGGTGCTGCGAAGAAAGGGCCTCCAGCCCTGTCGTCTCGTGATTGGAGCACGAGTTGTCAGCATCGCTGGAGACCCTTGTTGTTGCGGCCTACATGTTCGCTGATGAGGCGGCGGTCCCTCGTCCCGGCCCGGACGGTTTGACAACCGACGCCGAACTGGTCGCCCTGGCTGTGGCGCAGGCGTCGACCGGGATCGTTTCCGACCGGCAGTTCCTCGGTCTGATCGGCAAGCTGTTGCCGGGCTGGTTCCCTCATCTGCCCTGCCAGTCGCAGTACAACCGGCGGCTGCGCAGACTGGCACCGCTGTTGGCGGCGGTGCAGCTGCAGCTGGCGGAGCTGCTCGCCTCGAACGAGCTGCGGCTCGCCGACGGGACGTTGGTCGGTGTCGCCAACTACGCCGGTTGTCAGAAGCGCAGCGAGTTCGCTGGCACTGCGGCCTACGGGTATTGCGCGGCGAAGAGCCAGTACGTCTGGGGTATGCGGCTCGTCTTGCTCACCGATCGGGTCGGCGTCCCGGTCGGCTACACGCTCGTGCCGGCCAACGAGAAGGAGTACGAGCCGGTGCGTGAGCTGACCACCGCCCACACAGGCTGCCTGCTGATCGCCGACAAGGGCTACTGGGGCCGCGCCTACGCCGAAACGCTTGCGCTGCAGGGCATCACGATCCGGACGCCCGATCGCGTCCGTACTGCCGACAACCTCGCCCGCGAACGACGACTCGCGGGCCTGCGGCTGGTGATCGAGTCGACGATCTCGAACCTGAAATGCCAGATGCGACTCGAACAACACCTCGCCAAAACACCCCAAGGACTCGTGCAGCGAATCGCGCAACGACTGCTCGCCCTCACCCTCGGCATGCTCCTCAACGCCCTCAACGGACGCCCACCACGAGCCCTCGTCGCCTACGACGGCCGCTGAACCCACATCAAGCCTCTAGAGGGTCGCGCCGAGCCAGCGGGCGAGGCTCCGCAGCGGGCGGTCGAGCGAGACGGGCTTCGCACCGTCCTCCCACCAGACGCCCTTCACGCGGAGCGTGCCCGCCTTTCGGTCGTGTACGGGCTCGATACGTCCGACGACACGGTCGCCGCGGAGAATCGGCAGCACGTAGTAGCCGTACTCGCGTTTGGCCGCGGGGACGTACATCTCGAGCCGGTAGAAGAAGCTCCAGAGCGCGTGGGCCCGGGCGCGGTCGTGGATCAGGCGATCGAACGGCGAGAGGAACACTGTGCGGCTGCGCGAGACGGTCCCGTCCTCCGCCTCGGGGTGCGCGAGCAGGCGGCCCCGCTCGAGCTTCACCCCGAGTGCCCGGAACCGCTGCTCCTCCAGGCAGCGTCTCGCCTCGGGCCATGAGATGCGCTCCGTGTCGGGATACCAGCGTTCGGCGAGATCCCAGACCCGCTGCCGGCCGCGGCGGCCCACGACCGCCACCTGGCCGCGGACGTTCAGCAACTCGAGCATCAGGCCCATCTTCCGCTCGCCCCACCAGCGGTGCGCCTCGCGCTTCTGTGCGCGGTGATCCTCGATCTCGCGGGAGAGGAGCGGCCCGCGCCGATCGAGCTCACGGAGGATGTAGCGCCGGTAGGAGGCATGCTCCCTGAGATAGGCGATGATCCGCCGGTCGAGCGGACGATCCCGCCGGCGCATGCGCGCCTTCAGGAGCGGCAGGTCCTCGGCCGGCCAGAGGAACGCGTTCCATTCGACGAGCTTGCGCTCCTCCCACAGGAGCCGGTCGAGCTCTGCGGGGTCGTAGCCTCGGCCCAGGCGGCTCCAGAGGACGAGGTGCTGCGGCGGCGCGACGGTCGAGATCGGGTCGAGCTGCAGGAATCCGAGCCGGCGGACGGTGTCGAGGACGTCCGTCGCCGAGCCGTCGAGGAGCTGCGCGCGCACAGCGATCCGCCGCGCCTCCTCGACGCTCACCTCTCTCGGCTTCACCCTGTTCGTTCTACTCGTTCGAGGCCGAGTGTGCGGGCGAGGCGCGTCGCGGCCCGCTCGAGCTTCGCGTCGACGTCGCCCCGTGCCTTCGGCTCGCGGACGAACCGCCTGATGCGGAGCACGCCTTCCGCACGGTCGGTCTTGAGGTCGGCGCGGCCGATGAACCGGTCGCCGGCGAGGAGGGGCAGCACGTAGTAGCCGTAGACCCGCTGGTGCTCGCGCTTGTACACCTCGATCACGTGCCGGAATCCGAAGACGCGCTCGAGGAGCGGCCGGTCCCAGACGAGGTTGTCGAACGGGCAGACGAGCACGGGCGGCGCGGGCGGCCCGCCGAGCTCGGCGTTCGCCGGCAGGTAGAACGGCGCGCCGCCGTCGTCGACGTGCACCTCGCGCAGCAGCCCCTCGTCGACGAGCGCGAGGACGTGGTGGTGCAGTCGTGCCTTGCCGCCCTTCAGCCGCCAGTGCTCGCGGATCGCCGGCTCGGTGAGCGCGCCGCGCGCCTCGACCGCGGCCAGTGCGAGCGCGCGCAGCGTCTCGTCCTCGGACGGGACGGGCGCCTCGAGCACCTCGCGCGGGATCACGCGCTCGGGCAGCTCGTAGAGACGCTGGAAGCTCTGGCGGCCGGCGATCACGAGCCGGCCGCGGTCCCACAGCGCGTCGAGCACCATCTTCGCCGGCTTCCAGTTCCACATCCCGCCGCCGCCGTTGCCCTCGAAGTGGCGCGAGCCGAGGGGGCCTTCTTCCCGGATCCGCGCGAGGATCGGCTCCACGAGCTCGGCGTGTAGGTCGAGGGCGTGGTCGTGGGTCCCCCAGTGCCCGCTTCCATCCATGACGCGGCGGAAGTGCGGCCACAGCTCGACAGGCAGCAGCGATGCTTCGTGCGCCCAGTACTCGAAGACCCGTCCCTGCCGGAGCAGGCGCGGCACGACCTCGGGGTCGAACGCCCCGACGCGGGCCGAGAGCGTCAGCCTGTGGGCGCGGTCGACGGTCGAGATCGAGTCGAGCTGCACTGCGCCGAGCCGCCGGATCGCGCCCTCCACGTCCGTCTCTCCTGCCCGCCGGAAGCGCGATGCGAATCCCTGGGCAGCGACGATCGTGCGGCGGATCTCCGCGAGGCTGACGGTCTCGACCGCGGTCGCCATCGTTCTCGATCAACGTCGGCAGGCCGGGGAAACGTCCCGGCCGAGGCGGGCATCACGGCGATCGCAGCCTCCGGTCCGGCCGCAGCCGCCGCACCTTGGAGCACCTCTGGGCCCGAGACACGACCACCCCGCTGCCGGACTGCGGTGCGGGCCCCGAGACCGGGGTTTGTGTTGAGTCAACACAAGCGTTTGCCTTTGGCCACGCGGCGAAGCTTGTGTTGATTCAACACAAGCGTTTGCCTTTGGCCGCGCGGCGAAGCTTGTGTTGATTCAACACAAGCGAAGTCCGGCCGTGTGCCGCGGACGGTGCCGGGTCAGCGCGAGTGGGCGAGGTAGTCGAGCAGGTCGGAGCGCGTGACGACGCCGACGGGCCGGCCGCCGTCCGAGACGACGACGGCGTTCGTGCCGCCGGTCAGGGCGGTGACGATCTCGTCGACCGACGCGTCCGCCTCCACCGTCTGGAGCGGGCCTTGCATCGCGACCGCAACGTCCTCGTGCAGCGCGTCGGCGTTCTTGAAGACGCGGTCGAGGAGCGCCCGATCCTGGAGCGACCCGATCACGTCCGCGAGCGTCTCGAGCTCGCCGTCGCGCACGACGGGGAGCTGCGAGATCGAGTAGCGCTCCATCACGTCGATCGCCTCCGCGACCTTCTGATGGGCGCCGATCGTGACGAGCCGCGGCGTCTCGCCGGCCTTGGCGCGCAGCAGCTCGCGCACCATCGGCGCGGCGACCGTGCGCTCCAGGAACCCGTGCTCGATCATCCAGCTGTCGTCGAGGAACTTCGAGAGGTAGGAGCGCCCGGAGTCGGGGAGAATGGCGACGATCCGCGACTCGGCCGGGAGCCGGGCGGCGAGCTGAAGCGCGCCTGCGAGCGTCGAGCCGGACGATCCGCCGACGAGCAACCCCTCTTCCCGGGCGAGGCGGCGGGCCGCAAGGAACGAGTCGCGGTCGGAGACGCGGATCCACTCGTCGACGACCGTCAGGTCGATCGTGTCCGGCCACGTGTCCTTGCCGATGCCCTCGACGAGGTACGGGTGGAGGTCGTCGTCCGACTGGGCGGTGTAGATCGACCCTTCGGGGTCGACGCCGACGATCCGCACGTGCGGCGCGTGCTCCTTGAAGTAGCGCCCGACGCCGCTGATCGTCCCGCCGGTCCCGACCGAGATCACGAGTGCGTCGACCTCGCCCCCCGTCTGCTCGAAGAGCTCCGGGCCGGTCGTCCGGTAGTGGGCATCCGGGTTCGCGGTGTTCGAGTACTGGTCGGGCTTGAAGCCGCCCGGGATCTCCTCTGCTAGCCGCGACGACACCGAGTAGTACGACTCGGGCGAGTCGTGGTCGACGGCGGTCGGCGTGATCACGACCTCGGCGCCGTAGGCGCGCAACATCGAGATCTTCTCCTGGCTCATCTTGTCGGGCATCACGAAGATGCACCGGTAGCCCTTGCGTGCCGCGGCCATCGCGAGACCGACGCCGGTGTTCCCCGAGGTCGGCTCGACGATCGTCCCGCCGGGCGCGAGCTTTCCCTCGCGCTCCGCCGCCTCGATCATCGCAAGCCCGATCCGGTCCTTGTTGGACCCTCCGGGGTTGAGGAACTCGAGCTTCGCCAGGATCGCGCCCGGCACATCGGCGGAGATGCGGTCGAGGCGCACGATCGGCGTGCCGCCGATCAGCTCCAGGATCGTCGGGAAGTGCCGCGCCATCGGCCCGCTAGCCTATCGCCGCGCGACCACTCAGACGGCCGGGGCGGCCTCGTCGACGGTCGCGAGCTCGGCGGGCCGCACGAGGAGCGCCGTCGCGACGAACCCAACGGCCGAGACGCCGACGGTCACCCAGAACGCCCACTGCGAGCCGGCCGTGAACGCCGATGCGAACCCGTCGGCCCGAACGAGGTGGTTGAAGTGCGAGATCGAGACCGACGACGTGACGGCGACCCCGATCGCCCCTCCGATCTGCTGTGCCGTGTTGATCAGGCCCGAGGCGAGGCCCGCCTCGTGCCCCTCCACACCGGCGAGGGCCGCGATCGAGACGGGGATGAAGGTGAACGGCAGCGCGAAGCCCACGAGCAGGTAGCCGGGCAGGAGGTCAGAGGCATACGACGCGTGCACCGGGATCTGCGTGTACCAGAGCATGCCGGCAGTCATGGCGACGAATCCCACGAGCATCACCGTCTTCGCGCCGATCCGCGTGACGAGCGCCTGTGCCACGCCCGCCCACAGGACGGCTGTCCCGGCCGTGGAGACGAAGGTGACGCCGGTCTTCAGTGCCGACCAGCCGAGCACGTTCTGCACGTACAGCGTCAAGACGAAGAAGTTCGCGAAGACGACCGCGCCGAGAAGGAGACCGGCGGCGTTCGCGCCGGCGACCGTGCTGACGCGAAAGATGCGGAACGGCATCAGCGGGTCCTTTGCGCGCGCCTCGATGACGAGGAATGCGGCGAGCAGGACGACCGCGGCCGCCAGCCGCGACAGCGTCCAGCCCGAGCTCCAGCCGTGTGCGGGGGCGTTCGAGACGGCGTAGACGAGGAGCCCCAGGCCTGCGGTCACCGTCAGCGCCCCGGCGACGTCCTGCGACGAGTCGCGGTCGGAGCGGCTCTCGCGCACGAAGCGGGGTGCGAGTGCGAAGGCGACGGCGCCGACGGGGACGTTGACGAAGAAGATCCACTCCCAGCCCAGGTACTTCGTCAGCACTCCGCCGGCGAGCACGCCGACCGCGGCGCCGGAGCCGCCGATGGCCCCCCAGATGCCGAGCGCCTTGTTCCGCTCGGCGCCTTCCTCGAACGTCGTCGTGACGATCGAGAGGGCGGCCGGCGAGATGATCGCCGCACCGAGGCCCTGCACGGCCCGTGACGCGACGAGCACGCTGGACGACCAGGCGAGCCCGCAGACGAACGAGGCGGCGGTGAAGAGCACGACGCCGGTCAGGAACACCCGACGCCGGCCGAGCAGGTCCGCGGCGCGCCCGCCGAGCAGCAGGAACCCTCCGAACGTGATCGCGTATGCGGTCACGACCCACTGGAGGTTGTCGCGGGAGAAGTGGAGCGCCCGACCGATCGACGGCAGCGCGACGTTGACGATCGACACGTCGAGGACGGTCATGAAGAACGCGGCGCAGACGATCGTCAACGCCGCCCAGCGCCGTGGATCCGGCTCGGGCATCTGCCTGCCTCCTCCCACTCGGTTTGCTCCGCGCGGACAACGCCGCGCGCGATCGGCGTATTCCACCACCTTCGCGGTGCTCAGTGGCGGAAGTGCCTGCGGCCCGTGAGCACCATGGCCGCGCCCGCGTCGGACACGGCCGCGACGACCTCGTCGTCGCGGCGCGAGCCGCCGGGTTGGATCAGCGCCTTGACGCCCGCGTCCAGGGCGAGCCTCGGCCCGTCGGCGAACGGGAAGAAGGCGTCGCTCGCGAGCACGGCGCCGCGAACGTCGTGCCCGTGCTCTCGCGCCTTCTCGACCGCGATTCGCACCGCGTCGACCCGGCTCATCTGGCCGGCGCCGATCCCGATCGTCTGCAGGTCGCGGGCGAGCACGATCGCGTTCGAGGCGACGTGCTTGCAGACCCGCCACGCGAAGAGGAGGTCGGCCCACCGCTCCTCCGGCACCTCGCCGACCGCCACCTGCATCCCCTCGCGGTAGTCGATGCCGGCGTCGCGCTCCTGCACGAGCAGCCCCCCGAGGACGCGCTTGAAGTCGCGCTCGCCCGGCGTGTCCGCGCGGCGCTCCCGGTCGCACAGGATTCGCAGCGCCTTCTTCGCGCGTAGGGCCTCGAGCGCACCGGCGCTGAAGGCCGGCGCGAGCAGCACCTCGACGAAGTGCTCGGCGAGCCGCGCCCCGAGCTCGTCGCCGACGTCCCGGTTGAGGACGGCGACGCAACCGAACGCCGAGATCGGATCCGCGGCGAGCGCGCGCTCCCACGCCTCCTCGATGGTCGTGCCGACGGCCACGCCGCACGGGTTCGCGTGCTTGACGATCACCGCCGCCGGCAGCGACAGCTCGCGGGCGACCCGGCGCGCTCCTTCGAGATCGGCGAGGTTGTTGTACGAGAGCTCCTTGCCGCCGAGCTGCTCGACCTCCGAGAGGAGATGGCGGCGGGCGCCGAGCTCGCGGTAGTAGGCGGCCGCCTGGTGCGGGTTCTCGCCGTAGGAGAGGTCGCTCACCTTCTCGAACGCGAGCGTCAGCTGCTCGGGGAACCCCTCCCGGCCGTGGAACCACTCCGCGATCGCAGCCTCGTAGGCGGCGGTCGTCTCGAACGCCTCTCTTGCCAGGCGGCGCCGCGTGTCGGCCGTCACCGCCCCGTGCTCGCGCAGCTCGGCGAGGACACCGTCGTACTGCGCCGGGCTCGACACGGCCGCGACGTGCGCGAAGTTCTTCGCCGCCGCCCGCAGCATCGAGGGACCGCCCACGTCGATCATCTCGACCACCTCCGCCTCGCTTGCGCCCTGCCGGTCCGCGACCGACGAGAACGGGTAGAGGTTGACGCAGACGATGTCGAACGGCTCGATGCCCTGGTCGGCGAGCGCGGCGCGATCCTCTTCCAGCTCGAGCCGGGCGAGGATGCCGGCGTGGATGCGGGGATGGAGCGTCTTGACGCGGCCGCCGAGCATCTCCGGGGCCGCGGTCACGTCCTCGACGCGCGTCACGGGCAGCCCGAGCTCGGCGAGATGCGCCGCCGTGCCGCCGGACGAGACGAGCTCGAAGCCGAGCTCGCGCAGGACCGCCGCGAAGCCGCCCACGCCCTCCTTGTCGTAGACCGAGATCAGCGCGCGACCGGGCACAGCTCCCTCACCACCTCCACGAGCAGCCGGTGCTCGACGCCGTGGATCCGCTCGACGAGCGTCTCCCGTGGCTCGACCGGCACCTCCTCCTGTGCGATCACCGGGCCCGTGTCGAGCCCTTCGTCGACGCGGTGGATCGTGACGCCCGTTGTCCTGACGCCTGCGGCGAGCGCGTCCTCGATCGCATGCGCCCCCGGAAACGCCGGCAGCAACGAAGGATGGACGTTGACGATCCGGTCGGGGAACCGCTGCAGGAACGGCGGCGTCAGCAGGTGCATGTACCCCGCGAGCACGACGAGCTCGACGCCGTGCTCCTCGAGCCAGGTCGCCAGCACGAGGTCGCGCTCCTCGCGATCGGCGTGGCAGTCGAGCGAGAACGTCGCAGTCGGGACGCCGGCGGTGCGGGCGCGGACGAGTGCGTAGGCGTCCTTGCGGTTCGACGCGACGGCCGAGACCGGCAGGCCCGCATCGAGCAGCGCCTGCAGGTTCGACCCGTTCCCCGACACGAGGACGCCGATCACGAACGGCCGTCCCTCATTCGATCCGTCCGATCACGAGGTCGTCGCCGGGGTCGGGCACGACCGCGCAGTAGCCGATGCCGAGGTTGAAGACGCGCCGGAGCTCGAGCTCGTCGACGTGGCGTGCGAGCCACTCGAAGACGGGCGGGCGGTCCCAGGCCTCCCAGTCGATCCGCGCGGTGAGACCGTCGGGCAGCACACGCTCGAGGTTGCCGAGGATGCCGCCGCCCGTGACGTGCGCGAACGCGTGTGCCCGGTCGCGGAGACGGCGAACGTCGTCGAGGTAGAGCCGTGTCGGCGCGAGCAGGTCGGGCCCGTCGTAGTCCTCGTCCTCGAGCACGCGACGGACGAGCGTGAAGCCGTTCGCATGGATGCCCGCGGAGGGAAAGCCGACGACGGCATCCCCACGCTGCACCTGCGAGCCGTCGATCACACGGATGCGCTCGACGACTCCCACACAGGTCGCGGCGAAGTCCAGCTCGCCCTCCCGGTAGACGCCCGGGAGCTCGGCGGTCTCGCCGCCGACGAGGGCGACCCCGGCGCGGCGGCAGACCTCGGCGGCGCCGTCGATGAGCTCCGCCACCTCTTCGAGGTCGATCGAGCTCGCCGCGACGTAGTCGAGCAGGATCAGCGGATCGGCGCCGCACGTGACGACGTCGTTGATGCAGTGCGCAGCCATGTCCGCGCCGCAGTTGCGGAGCGCGCCGCGCGGCTTCGCGACGATGGGCTTCGTGCCGATCGAGTCGGTCGAGGCCGCGAGCAGGCGATCGGCGTCCAGCGGATGGAGCGCCGCGAACGCGCCGAACCCCGTGGCGCCCGTCGACTCGACGGCGGCCCGGAGCCGCTCGACCACCGCTCCCGCCGTCGCCAGCGAGACACCTGACTGCTCGTAGCTGCGCTCCGTCCCCAGGGGAGCCAGTCTAGGGGGCCGTTCGGAAGAATGGCGGAGTGGGCACTTCGATCGTCGACGTCGCGCCCGGCCTCTGGGTCTGGCGGATCGAGCATCCCGAGTGGAGCGACGATGCCTCCTGGGAGCGGCCGGTCGCCTCGACGTGCATCGCGGCGGAGGGCGAGGTGGTCGTGGTCGACCCGCTCGCGCCGCCGCCGGAGGCGGAGGAGATCTGGTCGCGGCTCGACGAGCAGCCGCCGACCGTGGCGCTCGTCCTGAAGCCCGACCACGTGCGTGACGTCGACGCGTTCGTGCGCCGCTACGGCGCCCGCCCTTACGGCCCGTGGCTCTTCTGGCGGTCGAACATCCCGGAGTCCGAGCTCGAGCCGGTCCAGCCCGGCGACGAGCTGCCCGGCGGGCTCGTCGCCCTGTACGACGGCCGCGGCCGAGGAGAGACACCGGTCTTCGCACGGGAGCAGCGGGCGCTCGTCTTCGCCGACGCGCTCACGGAGCGGGGCGGCGAGCTTCGGGTGTGGGGCACGCCGTGGCACGAGGAGCGCGTGCTGCCGGCGCTGCGCGCGTTGCTCGAGCTGCCGTTCGAGCACGTGATCGTCTCGCACGGCGAGCCGGTCCACGACCGGTCGGCGTTCGAACGCGCACTCGAGCTGCCGCCGTTCCTCGAGTAGCCCGACGGCTCAGGCGAATCGCTCGCCGTTCAGCTCCGGCCGCCCCTCCGGGCCGCCCGAGACGAAGCGGACGAGGCAGTCGCCGACCTGGACGGCTGCGTCGTCGACGTCGAGGCCGAGGAGATCGGCGAGCGCGCCCGCCTTCGTCGCCGGGTCGTCGGCGCGCAGCACGAGCTCGGTCAGCCGATACTCGTCGCGGGAGGCGAGCAGCTCGTCGATCCAGTCCCGGGGCGGGTGGACTTCGAGGCGGTACCCCGCGTTCGTCGCCACGAACGTGCGCCTCCCCCCGTGCTCCTGCACACGCAGACTCCACTGCATCGCACGTCCGAGCACCGCCTGGAAGTCGTCCTCGTCGAGGGCGATCCCGACGTGGTCGACGCGCGGCACCTTCCAGTGCCCCGGCTGCACGACGACGTTCACGGCGCCGCGCTCGAGCTCCGACAGCCGCAGCTTGAATCCTTCGCGGTCGAGCGTCTCCCAGGACGTCCCCGGCTCGGCCGCGACGTGCTCCTCGCCGATCCGTCCGTAGCGCGCGATCAGCTCGAAGCCGAGCTTGCCGACGTAGCGGGCCTCGACCTCGCGCAGCTCGGAGGTGACGAGGTGGTAGTGGAAGAGCTGCACGCCTCTAGTCTTCCAACTGGCGTGTCGCCCTCGCTCCTGACACCGTGGAGCCTCGATCCGTTCCAGGTCGTGCCGACCGTTGTGGTCGCTGCGCTCTACCTCCGGCGGGCGCAGACCCTTCGTCGCGAGGGACGGCCGGTGCCGCTCTTCCGGCGGATCATGTTCTGGACCGGCATCGGGATCGTCGTGCTCGCGCTCAACTCGCCGATCGACAGCCTCGGCGAGGAGCACTTCTTCTTCGTCCACATGATCCAGCACGTGCTGCTCGGCGACCTGGCGCCGCTCTGCTTCGTGCTCTCCCTGACGGGCCCGATCCTGCGGCCGGTGCTCGCGATCGGGTTCGTCGACCGGCTCCGCATCCTCGCCCATCCACTCGTCGCGCTCCCGCTGTGGGCGGTCGACCTCTACACGTGGCACATCCCCTTCTTCTACGACGCGGCGCTCCACCACGACTCGGTGCACGCGCTCGAGCACTTCTGCTTCTTCACGTTCGGGTGCGCGATGTGGGAGCCCGTCGTCGAGACGCTGCCGGCGCCGGCCTGGTTCGGCACCGGGATGAAGCTCGGCTACATCGCGACGGTTCGTGTGCTCGAGACGGTGCTCGCGAACATCTTCATCTGGTCGTCCCGCGTCGTGTACGGCGTCTACCGGCACGCACCGGAGTGGGGGATCACGCCGGTGCACGACGTGAACCTCGGCGGGATCGTGATGATGGCTGAGGGGTCGATCGTCACCCTCTCGGCCCTCGCGTGGCTCTTCCTGCGCCTCGCGGAGGAGAGCGAGACGCGGCAGCGGCTGCTCGAGGAAGGCCTCGATCCGCGGCAGGTCGCGCGCGCGGTCAGGTACGGCCGCGCGGAATCGCTGCGGTAGCCTCGAAACGGTGCTTGCCGCCGCCGGGCGGGATGCGCGTCGGGTACTCCCGCGTGAGGCAGGCGCGGCAGAGCGCGGTCGCCGGACGCCTCGTCGCGCCCTGCAGACCCTCGAGCGACAGGTAGGCCAGGCTCGTCGCGCCGATCGCGTCGCGTACCTCGGGAACAGTGGCGTGCGCGGCGATCATCTCGTCCTCGGAGGCGAGGTCGATGCCGTAGTAGCACGGCGAGACTACGGGCGGCGAGGAGATGCGAACGTGCACTTCGACCGCCCCCGCGTCGAAGAGCATCTGCACGATCTGGCGTGTCGTCGAGCCGCGCACGATCGAGTCGTCGACGACCACGACGCGCTTCCCCGCCACCTCGGCGAGCGGGTTGAACTTCATCCGGATTCCCTGCTCTCGCATGCCCTGTTCGGGCTGGATGAAGGTCCGGCCGACGTACCGGTTCTTGATCAGCCCTTCGCTGAACGGGATGCCGGTGGCGCGGGCGAAGCCGATCGCCGCAGGCGTCCCCGAGTCGGGGATCGGCAGGACGAGGTCGGCGTCGACGGGCGACTCCGCCGCGAGGCGCTCGCCCATCCGCACGCGTGCGGCGTGGACCTCGACGCCCGCGAGACGCGTGTCCGGGCGGGCGAGGTAGAAGAACTCGAAGATGCAGAGGGCTCCCTGGGCGGCGGGCTCGATCGCCTGGATCGACGTCAGCCCGTCCTCGCCGGCGAGGACGAGCTCGCCGGGCCGGATCTCGCGCTCGAACGCGGCTCCGACGAGGTCGAGGGCGCACGTCTCCGAGGCGACCACGGGATCGTCCCCGAGCCGGCCGAGCACGAGCGGCCGGAAGCCGTGGGCGTCGCGGAAGGCGAACAGCATCCCGTCTGCGAGCCCGACCACGGTGGCGGCGCCTTCGAGCGCGCCCATCGCGTCGGGGAGCGCCTCGTCCAGCGGCCGTTCGTCGTCGGCGACGAGCGCCGCGATCACCTCGGAATCCGAGGTCGATCCGAGCGGCTTGCGATGCGAGTCGCGGAGCTCGTCGGCGTTGACCAGGTTGCCGTTGTGGCCGATCGCCACCGTGCGCGCGCGGCCGTGGTGGAGCAGGGGCTGCGAGTTTGCCCAGGCGTTCCCGCCGGTGGTCGAGTAGCGGGTGTGGCCGATCGCGAGCTCGCCGTGGAGGCCCGAGAGGCTGCGCTCGTCGAAGACCTGGGCAACGAGACCGAGGTCGCGGAGCGCGGTCAGGCGGCCCGCCTCGCTGACCGCGATCCCCGCGGACTCCTGGCCGCGGTGCTGGAGCGCGAAGAGGCCGAAGTACGTGAGCCTGGCGACGTCGCGCCCGGGCGCGCGCACCCCGAAGACGCCGCACACTACGCGACGCTCCCGAGAGCGACCACGTCGTCCCACGGGATCGCGGTCCCCGGCGCGACGGCGACGACCACGCCTTCCGCCTCGACCGGAGCAGCCTCGGCACGGCGGCCTGACCACTCCTCGGCTTCGCGGAGCGCGACGGCGACGCCGCCGTCGGACACGTCGTGCGCGAGCGAGAAGAGGTGCGCGTGGCGCCAGACGAACTCGACGAGCCCGTGTCCGAAGCCCCGGAGCAGGAAGACCTCGTCGCCGCTCCGCCAGCGTCCGGGGATGCGTGTCACGTCGCGCACGAGGCCGACGCAGCCGACGACCGGTGTCGGCGGGATCGGCGTCCCGCCGGTCTCGTTGTAGAGGGAGACGTTGCCCGAGACGACGGGGATCCCGAGCGACTCGGCCGCGCGCGCGATGCCCTCGATCCCCTCACGGAGCTCCCAGCCGATCTCCGGTTTCTCCGGGTTCCCGAAGTTGAGGCAGTCCGTGAGCGCCAGCGGCTCGCCACCCGCGCAGGCCACGTTGAGCGCCGCCTCCATGACGGCCCGGAAGCCGGCCTCGGCCGGGTTGCGGCAGCCGAGCGGGGGGCCGTCGAGCGAGACGGCGATGCCGCGCGTCCCGTCGATCCGCAGCACGGCGGCGTCGAGCCCGGGCCGGCGGACGGTGCGCGAGCCGACGAGCTGGTCGTACTGCTCGTACACCCACGTCTTCGGCTCGTGGTTCACGGCTGCGACCGGCGCCGGCGTCGCCTCCTGCTCGCGCGAGGGGACGTCGTAGCGCGGGCAGGCGTCGGTGAGCAGGCCGGCGGGGACGGACCCGACGACCTCGTCCTTGTGGAATGCGCGCAGCTCGCCGTGAGCGCTCACCTCGCCGATCACCGTGCACGGCAGCTCCCACGCGTCGCAGACCGCTCGCACCTGGTCCAGCCGCTCCGGCTCGACCACGGCGACCATCCGTTCCTGCGATTCGGAGATCATGATCTCCCAGGGCTCGAGGTCGGCCTCCCGCAGCGGGACGCGGTCGAGGTGCACGTCCACGCCCATCCCGTCGCGGGCCATCTCCGAGAGCGAGGAGGCGAGCCCGGCGGCGCCGCAGTCCTGCAGCGAGACGACGAGGCCGCGTTCGACGAGCTCGAGCGACACCTCGATCAGCGCCTTCCCGCGGAACGGGTCGCCGATCTGGACGGACGGCCGCTTCTCGTCCGACCCTTCGAGATCCTGGGACGCGAGCACCGAGGCGCCGCCGATGCCGTCGCGCCCCGTGAAGGCGCCGTACAGCACGACCAGGTTGCCGACCCCCTGGGCCTTCGCCGAGAGGACGCGGTCGCGGGGCATGATCCCGACGCACATCGCATTGACGAGCGGATTGGCGGCGTAGGCGTCGTCGAAGGCGCACTCCCCGCCGACGGTGGGAACCCCCACGCAGTTGCCGTAGTGCGCGATCCCGGCGACCGCCTGGCCGAAGTGCCAGTCGGGCTCGCCGAAGCGGAGGCCGTCGAGGAGCGCGATCGGCCTGGCACCCATGGCGACGATGTCCCGGAGGATGCCGCCGACGCCTGTCGCCGCTCCCTGGAACGGCTCGACGGCGCTCGGGTGGTTGTGCGACTCGACCTTGAAGGCGACGGCGACCCCGTCTCCGACGTCGATCACTCCGGCGTTCTCGCCGGGCCCCTGCAGCACATGGTCCCCGGCCGAGGGCAGCCGGCGCAGGAGCCGGGCCGAGTGCTTGTACCCGCAGTGCTCCGACCAGAGGAGCGAGAAGAGCGCGAGCTCGAAGTCGTTCGGCTCGCGGCGCAGCAGCTCGCGGATGCGGTCGAACTCCCAGTCGGACAGTCCCAGAGTGCGATGCAGGGGTTCCGCGACGAAGCTCAGGCGGGCAGTGTAACCGCGCCTCCTGCTGGCTAGGCTCGACCCTGTGCTCACCCTCCGCCGAGCCGAGCCTGCCGACGTCGACTGGCTCGTCGCCCTGTACACCGACGAGGAGGTGGAGCCGTTCCTCCGTCCGCACGACGCCGAGGCGATGCTCGAGGAGGTCGAGCGCTCACGGCGGGAGCCGCGGCGCTTCGGACGGCTCGTCGTCGAGGTCGACGGCGAGCGGGCGGGCACGGTGGGCTTCCACGAGGTCAACGAGGCGAATGCCATCGCACACGTCGAAGGGCTCGCGATTCACCCGAGCTTCCGTGGTCGCCGCCTCGCCGACGACGCGGCGCGGGCGCTCCAGCGCTACCTGCTCGTCGAGCTCGGCTACCACCGGCTGGAGCTCGCCTGCTACGGCTTCAACGAGCGCGCGATCGCGCACGCCGAGCGCTCCGGGTTCGTGAGGGAAGGGGTCAAGCGGAAGGCGTACCGCCGGCACGGCGAATGGCAGGACGCCGTGCTGTTCTCGCTTCTCCGGGAGGAGCTCCCGTCTCCCGAGCTGCCGCCGTGACGGTGGTGTGACGCCCGGGCGGCTCGCGGCCTCCGTTCTCCGACGGGAACGCCGGCCCGTACCCTGGGCACGGTGAGCACCACCGTCGAGCTGCAACGACGGTTGCCGCGCCTGCCCGCCGACGTTCGCCGTCGGCTCGAGCGGCGCGTGAAGCTGCTCGCCTGGGCGGGGAACGGCTGGCACCTGGTCGAGTTCGCGATCGCCCTCGGGGCGGGGATCGGCGCCGGCTCCGTCGCCCTGGTCGGATTCGGCATCGACAGCCTGATCGAGGTCGCGGCTGCGGGCGTCGTGATCTGGCTCTTCACCGGCGGACGTGGGTCGTCGCGCGTCGCGGAGCGGCGGGCGCAGCGTCTCGTGGCCGCCGGCTACGCGTTGCTCGTCGCCTACATCGGCGTCGAGGCGATCCGCGACCTCGTCGGGGCACACCATCCGCACGCCAGCTGGGTCGGGATCGGGCTCGCTGCCTGCACCGCGCCGACGATGCCGCTGCTCGCGCGCGCGAAGCGCCGTGTCGGGCTGGAGCTGGGCTCATCCGCGACGGTCTCGGAAGCCGGGCAGAACATGATCTGCGCCTACCTCTCGGTCGCGCTCCTCGTCGGGCTCGTGCTCAATGCGGTCGCAGGCTGGTGGTGGGCCGATCCCGCAGCGGCGCTCGTGATCGCCGCGGTCGCCGCCGAGGAGGGCGTCGGGAGCTGGCGCGGAGAGGCCTGCGACTGCTGCTGATCGTCCGAGGGGCGAGCACCGGGCCCGGCGACCCATGCGCGGTTCGGGCGCGGCCTGCCCACCGGAGCTGCAGTCGGGGCCCCGAGCGGCGAGCAAGGAAGCGATCGTTTGCCCCTCGGCCTTCGCGGCCCGTCGTGCCGCGTGCACATCCGGGCCGTCAGGCGATCCGGGCGTGCCGTCCGTGTGCGTGCGCGGCCTGCAGGGCCTGGGCGAGGTCGGCCCAGAGATCGTCTGCGTCCTCGAGGCCGACGGCGATCCGCAGCAGGCCCGGCGAGATGCCCGCCTCGCTGCGAGCCGTCTCGTCGACGAGGCGGTGTGTCAGCCCGGCCGGATGCTCGATCAGCGTGTCGACCGCGCCGAGGCTGAGTGCCGGTGTCATGAGCTCCAGGGTGCCGAGCATCGCCGCCGCAGCTGCGTGCCCGCCGGCGACCTCGAAGGCGACGATCGAGCCCGGTCCGCGCAGCTGCCGGCCGTCCGCCTCCGGATAGAGGACGCGCTCGACCGACGGGTGCGCTGCGAGCCGGCGTGCGAGCTCTCCCGCCGTCGCCTGGGCGCGTTCGACGCGCAGCGGAAGCGTCGGCAGCCCCCGGTGGAGGAGGTAGGCGGCGAGCGGGTGCAGCACGGCGCCGGTCTGCAGGCGCACCTGGCGGAGCCGGCGCGCCCAGGCCTCGCTCGTCGCCACGGCCCCGGCAAGGACGTCGCCGTGACCGCCGAGGTACTTCGTCGCGCTGTGCAGGACGAGCGCGGCTCCGTGGCGCGCCGGGTTCTGCAGGACGGGGGTCGCGAACGTGTTGTCGACGAGCACCGGCACCGCTCCTGCATGCGCGACGACGGTCTCGATGTCGACGACTCCGAGCGTCGGGTTCTGCGGCGTCTCGAGCACGACGAGGCCCGTGTCGGCCCGGAAGGCGGCCGGCAGCTCCTCGACCCGGCGCACCCACGTGACCCGGAGCCCGAGGAGCTCGGAGGCGAGCAGGTGGTCGCTTCCGCCGTACAGCGGACGCATCGCGACGACGTGCCCGGCCGTTGCCTTCGCCGCGAGCAGGCACGCGGTGAGGGCCGCCATCCCGGATGGGAACGCGACAGCCGACTCCGTCTCCTCGAGCTCCGCGAGCGCCCGCTCGAAGCGGGCCGTCGTCGGGTTGTGGAGTCGCGAATAGAGCGGCTCGTTCGTGTCGACCTCGCCGCGGGCAAACGCGTCGAACGCCTGCTCGGCCGACTCGACGTCGCGGATCGGATAGGTGCTCGAGAGGTCGATCGGCGGGGCGTGCACCCCGAGTTGCCCGAGGTCGTCCCGGCCCGCGTGGACGGCGCGTGTGCCGAACCCCATTCGCTCCATGGTCGGAGAGTTGCAGAAAACACGTGCAAGTGCCATTCTGTCCGAAGGAAGTTCGTCAGATGCCGCCAAGAACCGGATTCGACCGAATCGATCGGGCCATCCTCGTCGAGCTGCAGAAGAACGGGCGGCTGTCGAACAAGGACCTCGCCGAGCGCGTCGGGCTCGCGCCCTCGAGTGTGCTCGAGCGCGTGCGCGGCCTCCGGGAGCGCGGTGTGATTCGCGGCTTTCACGCCGAGGTCGACCCGGCCGCGCTCGGACGCGGGGTGCAGGCGCTCGTCGGCGTGCGGGTGCGCCCGCACTCGCGGCCGATCGTCGACGAGTTCTGGAGGGACGTCCTGGCGCTCGACGAGACGCTTGCGATCTTCCACACCTCCGGCACGGACGACTTCCTCGTGCATGTCGCGGTCGCAGACACGAACGCGCTGCGCGATTTTCTGCTCGACCACCTGACACGCCGGCCGGAGGTCTCCCACCTCGAGACGCGCATCATCTTCCGCGAGGAGCGCCGCATCGCCCTCGAGCCTCATGGGTAGGATCGAGGCATGGCCCGCTACCTGCACACCATGCTCAGGATCACGGATCCGCAACGCAGCCGCGCGTTCTACGAGGCCCTGGGGTTCGAGTTTCGGCGCGAGATGGACATCGTCAGGAACGGGGAGACGGAGGCCACGAACTACTTCTTCGCCATGCCCGGGCAGGACGAGGAGCTCGAGCTCACGTTCAACCACGACGGCCGCTCGTACGAGCTCGGGACGGCCTACGGTCACATCGCGATCGGCGTCGAGGATCTCGACGGCACGCTCGCGCGGCTCGCGGAGCAGGGCATCGAGCCCGAACGGCCCCCGTACCAGGTGTCGGCCGGCGGTCGGTTCCTCTGCTTCGTGCGCGACCCGGACGGGTATCGCGTTGAGGTGATTGGACGAAGCTAGGCACAGAGCCGAGCACGGCTAAGCGCCGGGCGCCGGAATCAACGCCCAAGCGGAAGCTGCGAATGGCGGTTCGATGCCCTCCGTCGGAGTCAGAGTGCAAGGGCGGCGCGACGCCTGGGCGGCCCGTACCCCGTCAGGCGCGTCCGTCGACGGCGCTGCGTCTGACGGGCGCGGCGGTCGCGCCCGGCTCGACCAGCAGGGCAACGTCCGCCAGCTCGGCCTGGGCGGCCCCGTCCATCTCGTACGCGCTCGGGATGCTCGCGGCGAGATCCGACTCCCGGAAGCGTTCGAGCGACTCCTCGGAGTCGAACACGTACGCCGCGCCCCACTCGCCGGTCTCGCGAAACCGGAGATAGAGCTTCTCCACGAGACCCGGAACCTCGAGGTAGCGCGGCGCACGCTCCTCGAACATCGCCTGGACCTGTTCGTCCGAGAGCCGCGAGCGAAAGCGGCCGATGTACATGATCATCTGGGCCTCCTGTCTGCAGCGCGAGGTCGCATCAACTGCGCTGCGCGCGGGGCCTCGGCGCAGCGACAACATCGCCTTACTTCCTTGCGAGTATGGCAGACGGGCGCCCGCCCTCGAGTCGCAGATCAGACGCCGCCCTACCCTCGGCTTGATGCTCGACGCCGGGGTGCGGCTGCTCCGAGCAAGCGTCTGGTAGCTCCCCCGCATTAGCGCTTGCGTACGCCGGAGGGCGGAACTCGAATCGAGATTCGATGCCCGCCCTTGATGACTACCGGATCGAGATCATCGGCAGCGTCGGCTAGCGGGAGCAGGCTTCCCCGAGCGACGCCGGTGGCGCAGGTCGCCGGCCCGTCTCGGTTCGAGAATCTGCCGTTCCGGCAAGACTCCTGCCGGTGGGCAGACTCGGGGAGAGAGACGAGAGCCTTCAGCGTCTCCAGCGGCTGACCGACGCGGCACTCGCGTACCTCGATCTCGACACGCTGCTTGCCACGCTGCTCGACCGTGTGTGTGAGGTTCTCGCCGTCGATACCTGCGCGGTGCTGCTGCTCGATGAGGCATCGAACGAGCTCGTTCCCCGTGCCGTCGTCGGCGTGGGAGAGGCGAACGAAGGGAACGTGACGGTTCCGGTGGGGAGCGGGTTCGCGGGAATCGTGGCCGCGGGACGCGAGCCGGTCGTGGTCGAGGACATGAACGAGCCGGGCGCCCCGACCCCGACCATGCTCGTCGAGGGCGTGAAGTCGCTCCTCGGGGTGCCGCTGGTCGCGCACGGACGCCTGCTCGGCACTCTGCACGTCGGCACCCGCACAACACGGAGGTTCGGCGAGGACGACGTCGATCTCCTGCGGCTCGCCGCCGGTCGAGCGGCTCTCGCGATCGAGCACGCGCGGGTCTTCGAGACCGAGCGCGCGGCACGGATCCGGCTCGAGCGTTTGCAAGCGGTGATGGACGCCGCGCTCTCGCATCTCGAGCTCGACGAGCTGCTCACGGTCCTCTTGCCGAAGGTGCGTGAGATTCTCGGAGCCGACACGTGTGCGGTGCTGCTCCTGGACGAGGAGACCGACGAGCTCGTGGCTCGCGCCGCCGTCGGGATCGAGGAGGAGGTCGAGCAAGGCGTGCGCATCCCGATGGGCGGCGGCTTCGCCGGTCGCGTCGCCGCGACGCGGTCCGTCGTCTCGCTGCCCGACGTGGATCACGCGAACGTCCTCAACCCGATCCTGCGAGCGAAGGGAATCAAGTCGTTGCTCGGCGTGCCGCTACTCGTACGCGACCGCGCGATCGGCGTCCTCCACGTCGGCACGCTCGTCCGCCACGAGTTCGATGCGCAGGAGATCGAGCTGCTGGAGATCGTGTCGGCGCGTGTGGCGACGGCCATCGAGCGCGCGCAGCTCCACGAGGAGATCGTGGCGCTCGACCAGCTGAAGGCGACCTTCGTCTCGATCGCCTCCCACGAGCTACGCACGCCGGCGACGTCGGTGTTCGGTGTGTTCGCCACGCTCGCCGCTCGGGAGGACGAGCTCGACCCCGAGCTTCGACGCGAGCTCGTGCGGATCGGCTACGAGCAGTCGGATCGTCTGCGGCGCCTGCTCGAGGAGCTGCTCGACCTCTCGCGGCTCGACTCGCACACGATCACCGTCAAGCCCCAGCCCGTTGTGCTGCACAGCATCGTGTCGTCGATCGTGGCGCAAGCTGTGCCGCGCGAGACGGCGCTCGAGCTCGATGTGGCCGAAGACCTTGCGGTGGTCGCCGACCCGCTCGTGCTCGACCGGGTGCTCTCGAACCTTCTGATCAACGCCGTGCGGTACGGCGGCCCACCGATCGTCGTCCGTGCCGAGCGGCGCGATCGTCACCTGCGTGTAGCCGTAGAGGACAACGGCAGCGGTGTTCCGGACGAGCTGCGTCCGCGATTGTTCGAGCGGTTCGCGCGCGGCCCCGACGTTGGAGGCAGCGGGCTCGGCCTCGCGATCGCCCGCTCCTACGCGCGCGCCCACGGGGGGGACGTGATCTACGATCCGCGCGACCATGGCGCCCTGTTCGAGTTGATCGTTCCGCAGGATTGATTCCGGCAGTTCTCTACGACAGTCCCGTTTCGGGCAACTGCTACAAGGTTCGCCTGCTGCTGGCCCACCTCGGCATCGAGATCGAGCGGCGCACGGTCGACGTGGTCGACCGCTCGAAACGGCCCGAGTTGCTCGGGAGCCTGAACCCGGCCCTTCGCGTGCCGACGCTCGTCCTCGACGACGGCAGGGCCATCGCCGAGTCCGGTGCGATCCTCTGGTTCTTCGGCGAAGGCACCCGCTTCGTGCCGTCCGACCGGTACGAGCGGGCTCAGGTGCTCCAGTGGATGTTCTTCGAGCAGTACGAGACGGAGCCGACGCTCGCGGTTGCCCGGTTCCTGATCGCCTACTCGGAGCTGCCCCGTGAGCAGTACGAGAAGCGCCTGCCGCGGCTCCACGCAGACGGAACTCGGGCGCTCGCGTCGATGGACGCGTATCTGGCTGGACGGGAGTGGTTCGTGGGCGGCTCGATGACGCTTGCGGACATCGCGCTCTACGCCTACACGCACGTGGCGCCCGAGGGCGGCTTCGACCTCGGGCCGTTCCCGGGGATTCGTCGCTGGCTCGATCGGGTCGCCGGGGAGCGCGGCCACATTCCGATCGACGCGTAGGCGGCCCGGAGAGAAGCCCGGCGGCGGTGCGACGCAGCCGGGCGGCGCGCTGTGGATGAGCTTTGACGGTTTCGACACGAAGGCGTTTCACACGCGTCACCATCGGCCCGCTACGGTCGCTTCATGCCCAGCAGCTCCGCTCGTCCAGGTCGGACCGCTCCTGCGATCGCCACACCATGGGGGCGCGCTCACCCGCTGGAGCGCCTGACGATCCCGCAACGGGTGGGGGACAAGCGCTTCGCCTCGATCGTCGAGCTGCTCGAGACCGAGCGCGGCGAGCAGGTCGTCCGGTTCGCCTACACCACCGACGGCGTC
>CAWASP010000036.1:0-38995 GCA_963784765.1 uncultured Thermoleophilia bacterium | reverse complement strand
CGTGAAGCGGTGCACCGCCTCGAGGAGCTCGGTCGCCTTCGCCTGCGCCTCCGCCTCGTCGCCCGAGGCGAGCGCCCCCGCGACGCAATGGTTCACGTGCTCGTCGAGGATCTGGAAGGCGAGGCTGTCGAGCGCCGTCGAGACCGCGGCGATCTGGGTGAGGATGTCGATGCAGTAGCGGTCGGTCGACACCATCCGCTCGATCCCGCGGACCTGCCCCTCGATCCGGTGCAGGCGCTTGATCAGCGCATCCTTCTGGTCGTGGTAGCCGTGATGGTGCTCGGCCGCGACTGCAGGCTCGGACGATGCGCTGCTCATGCGTTGGCTCCTTCCCGTGTGCTGCGGAAGCGTCGCAGCCGCAGGCTGTTCGAGACGACGAAGATGCTCGATGCCGCCATCGCCGCGGCGGCGATCATCGGATTCAAGAGACCCGCGACGGCGAGCGGGATCGCAGCGACGTTGTAGGCGAACGCCCAGAACAGATTGCCCTTGATCGTCGCGAGCGTGCGCCGGGCGAGCCGGATCGCGTCCGCGGCGGCACGCAGGTCGCCGGAGACGAGGGTCAGGTCCGACGCCTCGATCGCCACGTCGGTGCCGGTGCCGATCGCGAGGCCGAGGTCGGCACGCGCGAGCGCCGGGGCATCGTTCACGCCGTCGCCGACCATCGCGACACACGCCCCCTCATGCTGGAGACGCTCGACCTCGGCGGCCTTCTCGGCAGGCAGCACCTCGGCGCGCACCTCGTCGATCCCGACGGCACGCGCGATCGCGAGCGCGGCGCGCTCGTTGTCGCCCGTCAGCAGCACGGGCGTCAGACCGAGCGCGCGCAGATCGGCGACCGCCTGCCGCGAGGTGGGCTTGAGCGTGTCGGCGAGCGCGATCAGCCCGTGCAGGGCGCCGTTCCAGGCAACCGCGACGACCGTCTGCCCGGCTGCCTCGGCGCGCTCCTGCCAGACACGCGCCTCGGCGTCCGGCTCGATCCCCCAGTCGACGAGGAACGAGACGCGTCCGACGAGCACCGCCTTTCCGTCGACGAGCGCCTCGACACCGAGCCCGGCGTGATTCCGGAACTCCGTCGGCGTCAAGCCATCCGGTGCGGCGGCGGCGATCGCCTGCGCGAGTGGATGCTCGCTCGCCGACTCGGCGCCGCCTGCCAGTCGCAGCAGCTCCTCACGCGTCGCAGCGATCGGCAACGCGTCGACGAGCTCCATCTTCCCCTCGGTGACGGTGCCCGTCTTGTCGAGGACGATCGTCGAGATCCGTCGCGTCTGCTCCAGCACCTCGGGGCCCTTGATCAGGATGCCGAGCTGCGCGCCGCGCCCCGTCCCGACCATCAGCGCCGTCGGCGTCGCGAGCCCCATGGCGCACGGGCAGGCGATGATCAGCACCGCCACCGCCGCGGTGAACGCCGCCGACGCCCCGCCGCCCGCGAGCAGCCAGCCGGCGAGCGTCGCAAGGGCGATCACGATCACAACCGGGACGAAGATCGCCGACACACGATCGGCGAGCCGCTGGACCGCGGCCTTCCCGGCCTGCGCCTGCTCGACCAAGCGCGCGATCTGGGCGAGGGCCGTATCGGCGCCGACCCGGGTGGCCCGGACGACGAGGCGCCCGGACGTGTTGAGCGTCGCCCCCGCGAGCTCCGCGCCCGCGGCGACCTCCACCGGGACCGGCTCACCGGTCAGCATCGACTGGTCGACCGCCGACGAGCCCTCCACAACGACTCCGTCGGTGGCGATCTTCTCGCCGGGCCGGACGACGAACAGGTCGCCGACTGCGAGCTGCTCCACCGGCACCAGCGCCTCGACGCCGTCCCGGAGCACCCGCGCCTCCTTCGCGCCCAGCTCGAGCAGCGCCTTGATGGCCGCGCCCGAGCGGCGCTTCGCGCGCGCCTCGAAGAAACGGCCGAGCAGGATCAGTGCGGTGATCACCGCCGCCGCCTCGTAGTAGGTGTCGGCAGACAGATCGCCGAGCAGGACGACGGTCGACCACGTCCAGGCGGCGAGCGTGCCCAGCGAGACGAGCGTGTCCATGCTCGCCGCTCCGTGGCGGGCGTTCGCGAGCGCGGCGCGATGGAACTCGGCGCCGCTCCAGAAGACGGCCGGCGTCGCCAGCACGAGCGCGACCCACTCCCAGCCGGCGAAGTGGAGCGGCGGGATCATCGCGATCAGCGCCAGGGGGACTGCAAGCAGAAGCGCAACGACGAGACGGGTCGGACGCGTGTCGCCCTCGTGGACGTGCGTGCCTGCCGGGGCCGCGTGGTAGCCGATCCGCTCGACCGCGCCGACGAGCTGCTCCGGCGCGACGACGGAGGGGTCGTAGCTGACGGTTGCCGTCTCGGTCGCGAAGTTGACGGTGGCCGAGACGCCTTCGAGCTTGTTCAGGCTCCGCTCGATCCGCGCCGCGCACGACGCACAGGTCATCCCCTCGAGCGCGAGCGTCTCCTGCTCGCGCAGATCGCCCTCAGGTGCCGCGGTCGCCGTCACGCGACCTCGTAGCCCGCCTCGCCGATCGCGGCCACGATCGCCTGGTCGTCGAGCGGCTCGCCGACGACGGTCACGGTCTTCGAGTCGAGATCGACCTCGACCGACTCGACACCGCCGAGGCCCGAGACCTCGCTCGTGATCGCCGCCTGGCAGTGCGCACAGGAGACGTCGGGGACGTTGTAGGTCAGTGTCCGGCTCATCGAGGCTCTCCTTCCAATATACCCCTATAGGGTATCAAGGTCGATTGGCGAGGTCAACGGCGAGCCGGCGGCTCGGGCCGCCGGGCGCGCTGAACCGCCAGGCGCACCGTGCCGTAGATGCTGCCGAGGACGGCGACCCAGAGCAGCAGCATCATCGGCACCATCCAGAGCCATGGCCAGCCGCCGCCGCCGTCCGTCATCGCGTGGTACATGGAACGCCTCCTTCGTCGGTTCACCTCGACGGTAGGTGCGCCTCGACGCCGCGGCAGCGGCCGTCACGCGTATACCCCTTAGGGGTTTATACGGAACTGGGGTATCGGCTCAGGCGAGCGCGAGCGACGCATCGAGCTCGAGCAGGGCGAGCTCGTCCTCGGGCGCGGCGCAGACGCGGTTCCGGCCGAGCCGCTTTGCCTCGTAGAGCGCCGAGTCCGCCCGGGCGAAGACCGTCTCGTAGTGGAAGAACCTGCCGGGGCTCGAGGCCGCGACGCCGAAGCTCATCGTCAGCGACCAGGCGCCGTTCGACACGGACGCCGCCGCCCGGCGGAGCTGCTCCGCGACCCGGGTCGCCTGCTCGACGTCCGCGCCCGGCAGCAGCACCACGAACTCCTCGCCCCCGGTGCGGTAGCAGAGGTCGAACGCGCGCAGCGAACGGCGGAGCGAAGCGCCGAGCTCGACGAGCAGTGCGTCGCCGATCGCGTGGCCCCCGGAGTCGTTGATCCGCTTGAAGTGGTCGATGTCGGCGACGATCACCGCCGCCGGCTGACCGGTGAGGCGGGCTTGCTGCTCGAGCTCGTCGACCCGGCGCTCGAGCGCCCGCCGGTTGAACATGCCGGTCATCGAGTCGACGACGACCTCCGACCGCAGTCGGATCTCCGACCGCATCAGCACGGTCTGGAACATCGCCACGCTCACG
Source organism: uncultured Thermoleophilia bacterium (assembly GCA_963784765.1). Lineage (GTDB taxonomy): Bacteria > Actinomycetota > Thermoleophilia > Gaiellales > Gaiellaceae > PALSA-600. Next base: position 35,396 of record CAWASP010000036.1, on the reverse strand, counting down.
ATCAGGGCAAGCGGCGCCGTCAGGAGCGGTGGATCGTGCAGCACCGCGCCGGCGTCGACCCCGAGCTCGACGATCACGAGAAGGGCGATCGCGACGGCCACGCCGAAGGCGATGCCGCGGTTCGAGAACCGCGCTCCCAGCGTCAGCACGGGAATCGCGAGCCAGGCGGTCGTCGGCACTTCCGGCCCTCCGGAGAGCGCGATCGCCGCCGCCATGATCAGCTCCGACGCGAGCCACGCCGCGAGCAGCGCGTACTCGGGCCGCCGCAAGCGATCGAGATACCGGTCGGCAGCCTGGAAGCCGACGGCTGCCGCGACCAGCGGCACGAGTGTCCACCAGCCGAGCCACGGCCCGCTCGAGAGCAGGCAGATGCCGAGGACGAGGAACACGGCCCGCCGCACGGGCCGCAACGCCACGTCGAGCTCGACCATCCGGGCACGATCGGCGCCGTCCGGGAAGATCCAGGAACCACTGTGGTTCACCGAGGAGCTATCGGCAGGCCAAACGGCGCCCTTGAGCCGGCCACGCGCCATACTCCCCGGGTGGAACGGCCCGGCGTCGAGGACCTTCGCGCCCGCCGCTGTGGTGCACATCGACTGATATCGGTCGCACCGAAGGCGTCCTTGAGCCACCCGGCGACGTCCCCAACCGGCTCTACAGTCAGCCGCGTGTTCCGCAAGGCGAAGATGCCGATTGCGAGCCGGCTGGTCACCCGTCCCCTGCTGACCCTCTCCATCGTCGCGCTCGCGAACGCCACCGTGCACTCGATCCTGGCCTGGCAGCACTCGACTCCCGCGTTCTTCCCTGACGAGTACATCTATGCCGCCCTGGGCCGGTCGCTCGGACACGGCGCTTACGCGATTCGCGGGTCGGCCGCGCACTTTCCGGCAGCCCTGGAGCCGGTCCTCGCGGCGCCGATCTGGCGACTGTTCTCGACGGGGACCGCCTATCACCTCATCCAGGTCGAGAACGCGCTCTTCATGTCCGCCGCCGCGTTTCCGGCCTACCTCCTGGCGCGCCGTGTCGGCCTGGACGTGGGCTGGTCACTCGCGTGCGCGATCTACACACTCGTCCTGCCGTCCTCGACCCTGGTCGCCTATGTCATGGCCGACTCGATCGCGTTCCCGCTCGCGCTCGCCGCGGTCTGGCTTGGTGTCGCCGCGATCGACAATCCCCAACGCAACGTGCAGATCGCCTTCGTCGCAGTGGCGGCACTCGCCTCGCTCGCCCGGATCCAGTACGTCGCCCTGTTCGTCGCCTACGCGGCCGCCGCCTTGTTCGTGGCGAGGCGCAATGTATTCCGAGAGCACGTCCCTCTCGTCGCGACCTTCACGATCGCAGCGGCCGGCGTCGCGCTGGCCGGACCGACCCGGATTCTCGGATACTACTCGGGGATCCTGAACCTCCATGTGGGCGGTGCCGTGGCGCGGTGGTTTCTGCTGCACCTCTTCTTCCTCTGTCTCGAAGCCGGCGTCGTGCTCGTCCCGGGCGCAGTCGCGGCGCTCGTGTCACCGCGCAGACGCGTCGAGTTCGCCTTCTCGGTCTTCGCCTCCGCCCTCGCGCTCCTTCTGCTAATCGAGGCCTCGACGTACGCCGCCAACGGGACCGGCAGGTACAAGGAGCGGTACGTCTTCGCGATCCTTCCGCTCCTGCCGGTCGCTTTCGGCCTGTACGTGCGGAACAGCCGACCGTGTCGATACCTGGTCGTGGGTGTCGCAAGTGTCGTCGCGGTCGCGGCGGCGCGTCTTCCGCTCACTCAGTACAGCGCCGCGACGTTCAAATCCGACTCACAGTTTCTCTTCGCGGTCAGCTACGTCCAGGAAAGGGTCGGAGCGGGAAATGCCTCGCTCCTGATCGCGCTCGTCGCGACGATCCTCGCAGCCGCGGCCGCGCTGGCGATCGTGCGCCCATACCCTGCCGCGGCACTCGCCGCAACGATCGTCGTAGCGGCCACGGCATCCGGAGCCGCCGCTCATATGGATCTCGTCACGACCCGGCAGCTGCGCTCGCAACTCCCTCACCCTCTCGAATGGGTCGACGCAGCGGCCTTGGGTCCGGTGACCGCCGTCGTCACCCCCAATCCCCGACCTTCGATACAGGGATTCAGCTCTTCTGGAATCCGTCGATCCAGCGCGAGGTCACGCTGGCGAGCGCGAGCGCGACGGACGCGTTTGCCGCCTCGCCTGGCCACATCGGGCACGACGGCGTGCTCGAAGGGGTGCGAGGGGACGTGATGTTCGACGATTTCGCGACAACCGCTACGTTTCAGCATGCACAGCTGCTTCGGAGCACACAGAGGTACAGCCTCTGGCACCCGGAAGGCCTGCCACGGTTTCGGTTGCTCGTCGAAGGGCGCTTCTACGACGGCTGGTTGACCCAATCGGGGCGCATCCGCGCCTGGCCGCTCCACCGAGACGCATCGACGAGGGTCGTCTTCAGGATCTCGCTTCCGAAACGATGGACAAAGCGGCAGGCCCGCCTGCGAATCGGCGGCCTCAGGCTCACGATCCCTGCAGGCGGCCACACCGATGTGAAGTGCTCCTCGCCTACGGGCGCGCTCGATTTCAGGTACAAGGCTCCCGACCTGGTCTTCGACGATCGGTTTCGCCGCCTCAGCGTCAGGATGACGCGGTTGGCCGTCACCGACGCACAGCCGCGCTCACGCCGCGGAGCGTCGTGCGCCCGCGTTTCGTAGGGCGACACGACATACTCCGGGGATGAATCGTCCCGGCGTCGACGACCTGCGCGACCTGCACCGCCGCGACGACGAGCTCGCCGCGGCCGGCCGCCGCCTCGCCGCGGCGGCCGAGTCGACGGCATCCATCCGAGCAAGAGCAGAGGCGATCGATGCCTTCTTCGCCTCGTATCCGGAGGAGGAGGCACGCCTGAGCGCCGGCGTGGACGACGCGCACGGCGAGCTCGCACGCCGCCGGGAGGAGCTTGCCGCGGCCGAGCACGACGCTGCCGCGTCGCCGGCGGCGGACGAGGAGGAGCGGGAGCGACTCGAGAGGGCGGTCGCCCGCGGTCGCGACCACGTCCGGCTCGCCGAATCGCGCCTCGAGCGGGCCCGGGCAGCGCACGAGCGTCTCGAGGGCGACGCGGCGGAGCTGCCGGCCGAGCTCGCGCGGCTCGAGCAGGAGGCCGGAGCTCTGGCCGGAGAAAGCGGGCTGCTCTCCGCACCGGCGCCGGGGCCGGGCGGGATCGCGGACTGGGCGTCGCAGGCACGCGCCGAGCTCTTCGTGGCGCTCGGCCAGATCGACCGGCAACGAGAGCAGGTGATCCGCGAGTCGAACGAGCTCGCCACGATGCTGCTCGGCGAGCCGACCTTCGGCTCGACGCCGGCACAGGCCCTCGCTCGCGTCGAGCGCGGTCGTTGAGGCCGACCGTCTCCCCGGGCTCCGAGCCGGCCTGGTGGCTCCGGGACGCCGACGACGGCGAGCGCTCGGCCCCGCTTGCCGCGGACACGACGACCGACGTCGCGATTCTGGGCGGCGGCTTCACCGGCCTGTGGACGGCGCTCGCGCTCCGCGAGCGGGCGCCTGACCTCCGTATCTCGCTCTTCGAAGCGGAGTTCTGCGGCTTCGGCCCGAGTGGACGCAACGGCGGGTTCTGCCACGGGTACTGGTCCTACCTCCCAACCCTGCGTGACCTCTTCGGCGACGCGGCGGCACTGCGGCTCTGCAAGGCGGGCGACCTGGTCGTGCCCGCGATTCGCGCATTCCTCGAGACGCGCGGCGAGGACGCGTGGCTGCACGAGGCGGGGATGTTGCAGGTCTCGACGACGCCCCGCCAGGACGCCGCGCTCGCCGAGCAGATCGAGGCTGCGCGTGCCGTCGGCCACCCCGAGGAGGCGGTGCTCCGCGAGCACCCCGGGATCTCCCCGCGCTTCCGTCGCAGCGTCTTCTTCCGCGACGGCGCGACCGTCCATCCAGCACGGCTCGTCCGCGCCCTGCGGCGCGCCGTCCTCGACGCGGGCGTCGACCTCTACGAACGCTCCCCGGCGCGCCTTCGCTCCGACGGTTCGCTGGCGGCGAACGGGCGCGAGGTCCGTGCGCGGGAGATCGTCCTCGCCACCAACGCCTGGGCGACCGACTGGCGCCCCGTTCGCGGCCGGCTGACGGTCTTCGGCAGCTACGTCGTGCTGACGGAGCCGGTTCCGGACCTGCTCTCTGCGATCGGCTGGACCGGCGGAGAGGCGGTCTACGACGCCCGTATGTTCCTCCACTACTTCCGGACGACCGACGACGGCCGCGTGCTGATGGGCTCCGGCTCGGGGCCGATCGGCTACGGCAATCGCATCGATCGCCGGTTCACGCATGACGCCGCGACGGCGGCGCGGGCCGAGCAAGGGCTCCGCCGCCTGCTGCCCGGTCTCGCCGAGGCGAAGGTGGAGGCGAGCTGGGGCGGGCCGATCGACGTCGCGGCGGACCACGTTCCGTTCCTCGGCACGGTCCCCGGCCGGCGGATCCACTATGCGCTCGGCTACTCCGGCCACGGTGTCGGGCCGTCCTGGCTCTCGGGCCAGGTGCTTGCCTCGCTCGTCACCGGCACCGATGACCGCTGGACGAGGCTGCCGCTCGTGAACCGGACGGTGGCGACCGTGCCGCGCGAGCCCTTCCGGCGCCTCGGCGGCGGCGCGATCCGCTCGGCCATCCTCGCCTGCGAGGAGGCCGAGGAGAACGGTCGCAGACCGCCGCTTCCGGCCCGGGCGGTAGCTGCCGTGCCCCGGCTCCTGCGCATGCGCGTCGGCCAGCGGTAAACCCACAGCGCGAGCCGCTCTTCCCCGGGATGAGGCCCCCGTTCAGGGGACGCCTCGCCCGGAGACGGGCACCACGATGCGAGCATGTCTTCCGCTGCGGCAATGCGCGACGGCGGCCGCGTGTGGGCAGTCGAGCCGACCGGCGACCACACGGAGCTCCGTCAGCGCCTGGCCTCGGTCTCCCTCTTCGGCGGGGGCAGCATCGTCGTGCTCGGAGTGACCGCCCTCGGGCTCGCGATCCCGATCCCGTCCTTCGTGCAGCGGCTCGCCGTCGAGATCGTGCCGGCGGCGGTGACCGGCGCCCATCCGACCGCCTCTGCCACGTCCGACCGCGTCCCGATCACGAAGGCCGTGCTCGAGAAGACGGCGACGCGAGCCCGCGAGAGCGCACAGCCTGCGGCGCCGGCCGCGATCCGCGGCACAGCCGTTCAGCACCGCGTTGCGACGTCTTCGACGCACGCCACGTCCCACACCTCCGGCGGACCGACGAAGGCGGCCCATGCAAGCGCCACGCATGTGGCGGTGACGGCGACGCCGCGTCCCGCCGCGCCGGCTGCCCCGGTCGCGACGCCGCAACCCGCGACGCCACAGCCTGCGACGCCGGAACCGACGACCCCCGCGGGCACGTCCCCCGCTGGAGCCGGCGGCGGCAAGCCGAGCGGCGCCGGCAGGGGAGGAAGCGGCGGAAACACGGGCGGAAAGCCCGCGGCCGGCGGCTCGAGCGCACCCGGAGGCGGCACCGGGACGACCGGCGGCGGCACGACGACGACCCCGACTCCCGGCGGAAACGGCAAGCACACAGGGTCTGGAACCGGAAACCGGACGGGAAGTGGCACAAGCGGAGGCGGCGGCACCACCACCACCGGGTAACAGCGGCAACACCAACACCGGCGGCGGCACCACCACCACACCCGGCAACAGCGGCAACACCAACACCGGCGGCGGCACCACCACCACACCCGGCAACAGCGGCAACACCAACACCGGCGGCGGCACCACCACCACACCCGGCAACAGCGGCAACACCAACACCGGCGGCGGCACCACCACCACACCCGGCAACAGCGGCAACACCAACACCGGCGGCGGCACCACCACCACACCCGGCAACAGCGGCAACGGCAAGGGCGCGGGCTCGCAGGCGGCGACGCACTAGGGAACGATGCTCCGCCGCGCCCAAACGACGCCCATGTCGTCGCAGCTTCCGCCGCCTGCCCGCCAGCCCCGGCTCGTCCTCCGGTTCACGGTCGTCGCAGCGCTGGGCTTCGCGATCGCCGGCGCGCTGATCCTCGCCATCGTGCGTGAGGTGGACCAGCATCAGGCGGTGCGCACGGCCACCGACCGTGCGCAGTTCGTCTCGCGCACGCTGCTTCGCGAATCGCTTCGCGAGAGCGACGTGCTTCGACCCGTGCACGGCGCCCGGCTCGCCCAGCTCGACACGGCGATGCGCAAGCGAATCCTGATCGACGGAGCGCTTCGTGTCTCCGTGATCGGCCCCGGCGACGTGATCACGTACTCCACCGACCATCGGCGCATCGGCACCCATGTCCTCGGCCCGACGGCCGACCGCGTGCGGGCAGGGACGATCGAGTCCACGGTCGGAGACGTGCCGCAGCCCGGCGGCACCGGGTCGGTCAAGGCGCTCGTCTCCAGCTTCCCCGTCTCGGTCGGGGCGAAGACCGTGGCGGTGGTGTCGATCGAGCAGCAGTACGCTCCGATCGCGGCCGCCGCGCGCAGCGCCCTCTTGCCGGTCGCCGGAGCGCTCGAGCTGGCGCTCGTCCTGCTGTTCGTGCTTCTCGTCCCGGCCCTGTCCCGTGCCTCACGTCGCCTGCGCGACTACGTGAAGGAGATCCGGTACCGCGCGACGCACGACTCCCTGACCGGCCTCGCGAACCGGGAGGCGCTGCACGAGGACCTCGCCGATGCCCTTCGCTCCGGAGCGGCGGGAGGTTCGGTCGCGGTGCTCCTGATCGACCTCGACCGCTTCAAGGAGGTGAACGACACACTCGGGCACGACGCCGGCGACGAGCTGCTCTGCGAGATCGCCGGCCGCATCGTGGAGGTCGCGCGGCCGTCTCGCGTGTCGAGGCTCGGCGGCGACGAGTTCGCGATCGTCGTCTCCGACACGACGCCGGAGGACGCGATCGCGATCGGCGAGTCGGTGCGCAAGGCGGTCGAGGCGCCTGCGACGATTCGCGGGATCCCGGTGTCGGTCGACGCGAGCATCGGCATCGCGGTCGCCCCGGACGACGGGACTGCCGTCGGGCAGCTGATCCGGCACGCGGACGTGGCGATGTTCGCCGCGAAGTACGGACGAGCCGGGGTTCTCCGCTACCACTCGACGATCGATCGGAACGACGCGAGCAAGCTCGTGCTCATGACCGAGCTTCGAGCCGCCGTCGAGCGCGACGAGCTCGAGGTGCATTACCAGCCGGTCGTCGACGCGTCGAGCGGCCGGATCCGCTCGGCCGAGGCGCTCGTGCGGTGGCACCACCCGAGCCGCGGGCTCCTCACCCCCGGGGCGTTCCTGCCGCTCGCCGAGCACACACGCCTGATCGTCGAGATCACACGGTTCGTCCTCGCCGAAGCTGTCCGCCAGGCTGCGGCGTGGCGCCGCGCCGGACGGGAGGTCGGCGTGGCGGTGAACGCGAGCGTTCTCGACCTCGTCGACTCGAAGTTCGTCTCGCTCGTCGGCAGGACGCTCGACGATGCGGGCCTGCCGCCGGAGCTCCTGACGATCGAGATCACCGAGGGAGCGTTCATGCAGGAGCCCGAGAAGGTGCGGCGCGTGCTGGACTCGCTCCGCGCCCTCGGCGTCCGTATCGCCGTGGACGACTTCGGCACCGGCTATTCGTCCCTCAGCTACCTGCGGGACCTTCCGGTCGACGTCCTGAAGATCGACCGTTCCTTCGTGACCGACCTCCCGGAGTCGCCGTCCAACCTCGCGATCGTCGCAGCCGCGATCGAGCTCGCACATCGTCTCGCGCTCCGCGTCGTCGCCGAGGGGGTCGAGCGCGAGGAGCAGCGAACGTCCCTCCGTGCTCTCGGGTGCGACCTGATCCAGGGGTACATCGTCTCGGCGCCGGTCGGCGCCTCCGCATTCGCCGACCTGCTGCACGGCCGCCGCCGGGCGGTGCCGCCGCCGGCAGCCGACGAGCAACCGGCCCCGCAGCCGGAGCCCATCCTCGCGCGTCCCGCGATCCGCAGGGCGCGCGACTGGGAGGCCGAGTTCCAGACGCTCGTCCGCGGCCGGTAGACCGACTCCGACGCGACTGCTGCGCAATGCGCGGCTGACATCCACGTCATTGACGCAAAGCGCAGCATTCGTGTAGAAGTCCAGCGCATGTCGCAGCTTGGTCAGGCGCGCGGCCCGGTTACTCGTCCGCGCTCCCTCGACGAGGTCGACCAGCGACTCATCGAGGCGCTCCAGGAGAACGGCCGTGCGTCGTTCCGCGGGATCGCAAGCCGGATCGGCGTGGCCGAGGCGACCGTGCGCGCCCGCTACGGGCGGCTCGTCAAAGACGGCATCCTCCAGGTGACCGGGGTCACGAACCCGCTCGGGCTCGGCTTTGACGCGATGGCGATGCTCGGGATCAACACTGCCGGCGCTCCGCAGCCGGTGGCCGACGCCCTGACGTCGTGGGACGAGGTGAGCTACGTCGTCGTCACGGCCGGGCGCTACGACGTGCTCGTCGAGGTCGTTTGCACCGACCGCCGCCATCTGCTCGAGCTGACGAGCCGGGTCCGCGCGATCCCCGGCGTCGTCACGACCGAGACGTTCCTCTACCTCCAGCTCGCGAAGCAGGTGTTCGCGTGGGGCACGCACCTCCAGGAGCACGCGACGGCGTGACGGTCGACGTCCGCATCGACCACGTGACCAAGCGCTTCGACGGCGACGTCGTCGCGGTCGACGACCTCACGCTCGAGGTCGAGAGCGGGCAGTTCTACGCCTTCCTCGGACCCTCGGGCTGCGGGAAGACGACGACCCTGCGCATGATCGGCGGGTTCGAGGAACCGAGCGAGGGCACGATCTACCTCGGCGAGACCGCTGTCACCCGGCTGCCCCCATACAAGCGCGACGTCAACACGGTCTTCCAGAGCTACGCGCTCTTCCCCCACCTGACGATCCACGAGAACGTCGCGTTCGGCCTTCGCCGGAAGGGCGTCAAGGGCGACGAGCTGCGCACGCGCGTCAACGAGATGCTGCGCGTCGTCGGGCTCGAAGGCTACGGCGGCCGCAAGCCACGCCAGCTGTCCGGTGGCCAGCAGCAGCGCGTCGCGCTCGCGCGTGCGCTGGTCAACCGGCCGCGCGTCCTGCTCCTCGACGAGCCGCTCGGCGCGCTCGATCTCAAGCTTCGCAAGGAGATGCAGCTCGAGCTGAAGCGGATCCAGCACGAGATGAAGATCACCTTCGTGCACGTGACGCACGACCAGGAGGAGGCCATGACGATGGCCGACTCGATCGTCGTCATGAACCACGGCCGGATCGAGCAGGCGGGCGACCCGGCCGAGCTCTACGAGCGGCCGGCGACGCCGTTCGTCGCCAGCTTCCTGGGCGTCTCGAACCTCCTTCACGGCGTGGTCGCGGGCGACGACTCTGTGCGCCTCGACGACGGCACCGTCCTGCGGGTGGCACCGGCCGCCCTGGCGGGCCGGAGCGGCGAGGTCGCCGTCGGGATCCGGCCCGAAAAGCTTCGCATCGGGGGCGACGACGCCAACAGGCTCGCCGGCGAGATCGTCGAGCGGGCCTACGTCGGCGTGTCGACCCAGTACGTCGTCAGGACCCCCGTGGGCGAGATCACCGTCTACGTGCAGGGGGCGGGTTCACAAACGCCGGGCGAGCGGCTCGAGCTGTCGTTCGCGCCGGAATCAACGTTCGTCGTCACGAGACCGGAGGAGGATCATGAGTGAGTCGCTCACACGTGTCGAGTTGTTCAGGCGGGCAGCTGCAGGAGGCGCGCTGCTGACGGTGCCCGGCCTGCTCGCGGCCTGCGGCGGCAGCTCGAAGACGTCGGCGGGGACGACGACATCGGCAGGCGCGATGACTCTCCCGAAGACGATCACGTGGTCGAACTGGCCGCTCTACATCGACATCAACGAGAAGAAGAAGACCCACCCGTCGCTCGTCGCCTTCGAGAAGCACTACAACGTCAACGTCAAGTACCTCGAGGACATCAACGACAACCCCACCTTCTTCGGCAAGATCGAAGGGCCGCTCTCGCAGGGCCAGTCGGTCGGTCGCGACCTGATCGTCATGACCGACTCCTCCGGGCTCCCCGGCCGGATGATCGAGCTCGGCTGGCTCGAGAAGCTCGACAAGGCGGCGATCCCGAACATCAAGAACCTCGTTCCCGCGCAGCGGCATCCGAGCTGGGACCCGAACCGGGACTACAGCCTCCCCTGGCAGTCGGGCATGACCGGGATCGGCTACGACCCGAAGCTCGTCGGCGGCGACATCACCTCGCTCAACGACCTCCTCACCAACCCCAAGCTGAAGGGGAAGGTGACGATGCTCACCGAGATGTCGGACACGATCGGCATCACCATGCTCGCCAACGGCGACGATCCAGCGAAGACGACCGACACCACGTTCAAGAAGGCGGTCGACCGGCTGCAGAAGGCTGTCAACTCCGGGCAGATCCGCCAGTTCACCGGCAACGACTACGCACCGCTCCTCGCCAAGGGCGACATCTACGCGTGCCTGGCGTGGTCGGGCGACATGGTGCAGTTGCAGGCCGATCACCCGGGCCTCAAGTGGGTGCTGCCGGACACGGGCGGGATGATCTGGACCGACAACATGCTGATCCCGAAGGGCGGCAACGTCTACGCCGCGTCGGTGCTGATGAACTGGTACTACCGGCCCGCCATCGCGGCGGAGGTCGAGGACTACGTGAACTACATCTGCCCGGTCCTCGGCGCGGACAAGGTGCTCGAGAAGTCCGACCCGACGGTGGCGAAGAACCCGCTGATCTTCCCCACCGCGAAGATGCTCGCGAACACGCACTTCATGGACACGAAGGCGCTGCTCAACCAGAGCTACCAGAAGCAGTTCCAGAAGCTCACCGGCGGCTGATCCGACACATGCTGCACCGCCGCAAGGGGGCGATCCCATACCTGCTGCTGGCGCCGGGGATGGCGTGGCTCGTCGTGTTCTTCGTGGTGCCGATGTGGTACCTGGGGAAGATGTCCCTCTCGCAGGGGCTGTTTCCGTTCTTCTCCTTCGGCTGGGCGTGGGCGAACTTCCACGACGCGATCACCTCCTACGGCGTGCAGTTCGAGCGGTCGGGCGAGTACGCGGGCATCGCGACGCTGCTCGCGCTCGTGCTGTCGTACCCGCTCGCGTACTGGATCGCCTTCCGCGGCGGGCGGTGGAAGAACCTCTTCCTCCTCCTCGTCATCGCCCCGTTCTTCGTCACCTATCTGATCAGGACGCTCGCGTGGGAGACGATCCTGTCCGACAACGGGGTCATCGTCCACACGCTCCAGCACGTCGGCATCCTCTCGTCGGACGGACGGCTCCTCGCGACGTCGGCGGCGGTGATCGCCGGCATCACCTACAACTTCCTGCCCTTCATGGTGCTGCCGCTCTACGTCAGCCTGGAGCAGATAGACCCACGGCTGATCGAGGCGGCGGAGGACCTCTACGCATCCCGCCCACGGGCGTTCGCGCGGGTGACGCTGCCGCTCTCGCTCCCCGGGGTGTTCGCCGGCGTGCTGCTCACGTTCATCCCGGCCGCCGGCGACTTCATCAACGCCCAGCTCCTCGGGACTCCGCGCCAGTACATGATCGGCAACGTCATCCAGTCGGAGTTCCTCTCCGTTCGCGATTACCCGACCGCCGCGGCGCTCTCGTTCGTCCTGATGGCGGCGATCCTCGCGATCGTGCTCGTCTTCGCACGCGTCCTCGGCACCGAGCGGCTGACGGTCGGGGCATGAGCTCCGCACGCTCATGAGATTCGTCCGCCGCCACGTCCTCACGGCGTACGCGATCCTCGCGCTCGTCTACCTGTTCCTGCCGATCAGCGTCGTCGTCGCGTTCTCGTTCAACAACCCGAAGGGCCGCTTCAACTACACCTGGCAGGGCTTCACGTTCAAGAACTGGACGAACCCGTTCGGCTACCCGGGGCTGAGCGGGGCGCTCAAGGTGAGCATCGAGATAGCCCTCGCCTCCAGCTTCGCCGCGACCGTGCTCGGAACGCTCGTCGCGCTCGCGCTCGTCCGCTACCGCTTCCGCGGGAGCGCCACGACGAACCTTCTGATCTTCGTGCCGATGACGACACCCGAGGTCGTCATGGGCGCGTCGCTGCTGACCCTGTTCGTGAACTGGAAGGTGCCGCAGGGGTTCAGCACCATCCTGATCGCCCACATCCTCTTCAACATCAGCTACGTGGTCGTCACGGTGCGGGCCCGGCTCGTCGGCTTCGACCGCCACCTCGAGGAAGCGGCGATGGACCTCGGGGCGAACGAGTGGATCACGTTCATGCGGGTCACGCTGCCGCTGATCATGCCGGGGATCCTCGCGGCGGGGTTGCTCGCCTTCGCGCTCTCCATCGACGACTTCGTGATCACGTACTTCAACGCCGGGTCGACCGTCACGTTCCCGCTCTTCGTCTGGGGCGCCGCGCGCGTCGCGACCCCGCCGCAGATCAACGTGATCGGGACGGCGATCTTCGTCATCGCCGTGACGGGCATGCTCGCGAACATCCTCTTCCAGAACGTCCGCGCCCGGAAAGGAGCACTGGCCGCATGACGATCGACCTCCAGCAAGCCGCACGGGACCACCTCTGGCTGCACTTCACACGGATGGGCGCGTACGCCGACGGCGACGTGCCGATCATCGTGCGCGGGGACGGCTGCTACCTGGAGGACGCGAACGGCAAGCGCTACCTCGACGCGCTCGCGGGGCTGTTCGCCGTGCAGATCGGCTACTCGCACGGCGAGGAGGTCGGGCAGGCGGCACTCGAGCAGATGCGCGAGCTGCCCTTCTACACGAACTGGTCGTACGCGCACCCGCGGGCGATCGAGCTGGCGCACGAGGTGGCGCAGCTCACCCCCGGCGACCTGAACCGGGTCTTCTTCGTCTCGGGCGGCTCGGAGGCGATCGAGGCTGCGTGGAAGCTCGCGCGGCAGTTCCACGCAGCCCGGGGCGAGCGGCGCTGGAAGGCAATCGGCCGGCGCACCGCCTACCACGGCACGACGATGGGCGCGTTGTCGATCAACGGTATCGCCGCTCTCAAGAACCCCTTCGAGCCGCTCGTTCCCGAGACGCTGCACGTGCGCAACACGAACCGCTACCACCGCCCGCCCGAGGAGAGCGAGGACGAGTTCACCGCGTTCCTCCTCGACGACCTGGAGGAGACGATTCTCGCGGCCGGGCCGTCGACCGTGGCGATGGTGGTGATGGAGCCCGTCCAGAACGCCGGCGGCTCGTTCACGCCGCCGGCAGGCTACTTCAGAGGCGTGCGCGAGATCTGCAATCGCTACGAGATCCTGCTCTGCGCCGACGAGGTGATCACCGGGTTCGGCCGCCTCGGCGAGTGGTTCGCATCCGAGCGGTACGACATCCGGCCCGACCTCGTCACGTGCGCGAAGGGACTCTCCTCCGCGTACGCGGCGATCGGCGCGGTGATCGCCTCGGACCACGTCTTCGAGCCGTTCCTCGACGCCGAGTCGATGTACACGCACGGCATGACGTTCGGCGGCCACCCGGTCCAGTGTGCGGTCGCGCTGAAGAACATCGAGATCATGAAGCGCGAGCGGATCGTCGAGAACGTCCGTGACAACCAGGACCGGTTCCGCGACACGCTCGCGCAGCTCCTCGACCTCGACATCGCGGGCGACCTGCGCGGGACGGGGTTCTTCTACGCCCTCGAGCTCGTGAAGGACAAGGAGACCCGCGAGACCTTCTCGGACGACGAGTGCGAGACGCTCCTGCGCGGCTTCCTCTCGCCGCGACTCTTCGAGCGCGGGCTGATCTGCCGCGCCGACGACCGCGGCGACCCGGTCGTGCAGATCTCGCCGCCCCTGATCGCCACGCAGGCGGAGTTCGACGAGATCACCCGCATCCTCGGCGAGACGCTCGCGGAGGCGCAAGAGCGCATGCACGTGCACTCGAGGCGGCTCGCGGCCGCAGCCCGGGAACCGGGAAGCCGGATCCCGTGAGGATCCTCGTCGTCGGCACCGGCGGCGTCGGCTCGGCGATTGCGCCGATCGCCGCTCGACGCGACTTCTTCGAGCGCATCGTCTTCGCGGACCTCGACCCGGACCGACCGCGGGCGGTCGTCGACCGGGTCGGCGATCCCCGCTTCTCGGCTGCACAGCTCGACGCCTCCGACGCCGCCGCGATCGCGGCGCTCGCACAGGCGGAGCGAGCCGACGCGATCGTCAACGCCACCGACCCGCGCTTCAACCCGCCGATCTTCCAGGCCGCGTTCGACGCCGGCTGCACCTACCTCGACATGGCGATGACGCTGTCGAAGCCCGGCGGCGAGCGCCTCGGCGATGCGCAGTTCGCCGAGGACCAGGCCTGGAGAGACCGCGGCCTGCTCGCGCTCGTCGGCATCGGCGTCGAGCCCGGGCTCTCGGACGTCCTCGCCCGCTACGCCGCCGACCACCTCTTCTCCGAGATCGACGAGATCGGCGTCCGCGACGGCGCCAACCTCGTCGTCGAGGGCCATGCGTTCGCGCCGACCTTCTCGATCTGGACGACGATCGAGGAGTGCCTCAACCCGCCCGTCATCTGGGAGCGCGACCGCGGCTGGTACACCACCGAGCCGTTCTCGGAGCCGGAGGTGTTCGTCTTCCCGGAGGGGATCGGCCCGATCGAGTGCGTGAACGTCGAGCACGAGGAAGTGCTGCTCGTCCCGCGCTGGATCGAGTGCAGGCGCGTCACGTTCAAGTACGGCCTCGGTGAGGAGTTCATCGAGATCCTGAAGACGCTGCACAAGCTGGGCCTCGACTCGACCGAGCCGGTCTCGGTACGCGGCATGGAGGTCGCCCCGCGCGACGTGCTCGCCGCCGCGCTCCCCGACCCCGCCACGCTCGGGGAGGCGATGCGCGGCCGAACCTGTGCCGGCACCTACGTCACCGGCCTCAGCACTGACGGCGAGCCCCGGGCGACCTACCTCTACCACGTCGCGGACAACGAGGAGACGATGCGCCGCGACGGAGCCCAGGCGGTCGTCTGGCAAACGGCGATCAACCCGGTGATCGCGCTCGAGCTGCTCGCGACCGGGGTCTGGCACGGCGAGGGGGTGCTGGGGCCGGAGGCGTTCGACCCGCAGCCGTTCCTCGACCTGCTCGCCGAGCACGGCTCGCCGCACGGAGTCGACGAGCGCACGCCGTGAGCACCCGCGCGGACGCGCTGCTCGCGCGGGAGCTCCGGCGCTTCGAGGAGACCCACCCGCGCTCGCGCGCGCTGGCGGAGCGAGCGCGCCGCTCGCTCCTCGCCGGCGTCCCGATGCACTGGATGGTGCGCTGGGCGGGCGGCTTCCCGGTCTTCGCAGCCGACGCGGAAGGCGCCCGCTTCCGCGACGTCGACGGCCACGAATACGTCGACCTCTGCCTCGGGGACACCGGCTCGATGACGGGCCACTCCCCCGCCCCCGTCGTGGCGGCGGTGGCCGGCCAGGCGGCGCGCGGGATCACGCTGATGCTGCCGAGCGAGGACGCGCTCTGGGTGGGAGAGGAGCTGGCGCGCCGCTTCGGGCTCGCACAATGGCAGTTCGCTCTGACCGCGACGGACGCGAACCGCTTCGTGCTCCGGCTCGCGCGGCTCGTGACCGGACGCCCGAAGGTGCTCGTCTTCAACTGGTGCTACCACGGAACGGTCGACGAGACGTTCGCGACCCTGCGCGACGGGGCGGTCGTCGCGCGCGAGGGAAACCTGGGGCCGCCGGTGCCACTCGACGCGACCACGCGCGTCGTCGAGTGGAACGACGTCGGCGCACTCGAGCGCGAGCTTGCGGCAGGCGATGTCGCCTGCGTGCTCACCGAGCCGGCCCTCACGAACGTCGGCATCGTCCTCCCGGACTCCGGCTTCCATGACGCGCTCCGCGAGCTGACCCGCGCCCACGGGACGCTGCTCGTGATCGACGAGACCCACACGCTGTGCGCGGGCCCGGGCGGGTATACGGCGGCATACGGCCTCGAGCCGGACGCGCTCACCGTGGGCAAGGCGATCGGCAGCGGCATCCCGTCTGCCGCCTACGGCTTCACGGAGGAGCTCGCTGCGCAGATCGAGGCTGCGATCGAGACCGACGACTCGGACGTGGGCGGCGTCGGCGGCACGCTCGCCGCGAACGTGCTTTCCATGACCGCGATGCGCACGACCCTCGCCGAGGTGCTGACCGACGAGGCCTTCGAGCGGATGATCGCGCTCGGCGAGCGCTTCGAACGCGGCGTGGCGGACACGATCGAGGCGCACGGGCTGCCGTGGCACGTCACGCGGCTCGGCTGCCGCGCCGAGTACCTGTTCCGGCGCGAGCGGCCGCGAACCGGCAGCGAGGCGGCGGCAGGCATCGACCACGTGCTCGACCGGCTGATCCACCTGTACGCGCTGAACCGCGGCGTCCTGCTGACGCCCTTCCACAACATGGCGCTGATGTCGCCCGCGACGACCGAGGCCGACGTCGACCGGCATACCGAGGTGTTCGCCTCGGCGGTCGACGAGCTGTCCGGCTAGATGATTGATTCCGAAGTGCTGTGCCCGCGGGGAGGGCATGCACCAAGCAGGGGGGACGGCTCGACCGGTGACAAGGCCGGTGGGCCTTGGCGCCGGGCGAGACGGCCGCACTGCGCCGCGTGCAGGCCCCCAGCCGCGGGTGCATCGACTTTGGAATCAATCATCTAGGAGCCGTTCGTCGTCGTCGTCCCGCCGCGCGGGGGTGAAGGACGGCCGGTACTTCGCGCAGGCCGTCTGCGCCTTCTGGAAGGTCGACTGCGACGATGACCCGCCGAACGTGACGCCGTGGGCCTTCAGGCACTGCGTGTACCGCGCGAACGCCGGGTTCTGAGCCCCGCCCGCGCCGCCGGGAGCCCCGTTTCCAGGCCCGCGGCCGCCGAACGCGCCGCCGTTCGGCAGCTTGCTCCGGCACGTGTCGAACGCCTTCTGCTGCTGGGCTGTCAGATTGCGGCGAGGGCGTGTGCCGCTGCCGCCGCTCGGGGGCCTCTGCGGTTTCGTTCCGGTGGCCGAGCGCGGGCGCCGACCGAAGAAGCGGCCGTTCGGAGGCGTGATGCCGTGGGCCTTCAGGCAGGCGGTGAACGCCCGGAAGTCCGCGGACCTGCCGCTGGTGGACGTGGTCGGGGTCGTGGTCGACGCGCCGGTCGCGGAGACGTTCGCTCCCGCTGCCGAGCCCGAGCCGCCGCAGCCGGCAGCGACGAACGCCAGCACGGCGAGAACGGCGACGCCGAGCAGCGTGCCCGTGGGGCGGTGCCCTCTGCTAACCATTGCTCCCCGCTCCTGCGATCGAGATCCGCGAGGCCGTGTAGCTCCCGTCGGAGGCCTGCGCGCCCGTGACCGTGACCGTGTCGCCGGGATGGACGGTCTTGACCGTCCCCTGGACGGTCTTCGTGACCTGCGAGCCGGCGGACGTGTGGACGAGCACCGTGTTGCCGTCCGCCTCGGTCACGTAGAGGCTCGAGCCCTTGATCAGGGTCACCGTCCCGACGGCAGCATCCCCACCGAAGCCGCCGCCCGGGAAGGCGCCGAAGCCGCCGCTCCCGCTCCGGCCGCCGGCCCGCCCGGCGCCTCCCGATCCGAACCGCGAGGCAAACGCCGCAGCCGCTCCGGACGACCCGTTCGACGACGGGCTCGAGCCCCAGTGCTTCTGGATCTCGATGCCGCCGATCACACCGGCGGCGGCCACGACGGCGAGCGCGAGCACTGCCGTCACGGCCGGAAGCCGCTTGCGGCGGCGGCGCAGGATCTCGGTCGCGAGATCCTCGCCGCTCGAGCCGGAATCCGGATGGGCGGTTGTGGTCATGGTCTCACTCCTACTCGTAGCGAAGGGCCTCGATCGGTCTGAGCGACGCGGCCCGGTTGGCGGGATAGATGCCGAAGAAGAGCCCGACGGAGACGCCCACGCCGAAGGCGAGCAGCACCGAGTACAGCTCGACGACCGGCTTCACCCCGACGATCGTGAACCGGCTCCCGGCAAGACCGGCTGCGACACCGACGACGCCGCCGACGATCGAGAGCAGCACCGCCTCGGTCAGGAACTGGCCGAGGACGTCGCCGCGGCGCGCGCCGATCGCCTTGCGGATGCCGATCTCGCGCGTCCGCTCGGTGACGGTGACGAGCATGATGTTCATCACGCCGATCCCGCCGACGAGCAGCGAGATCGCCGCGACCGCAGCGAGCAGCACCGTGAAGGTGTGGTTCGACGCGGTCGACGTCTGCAGGAGCGCCGACTGGCTGAGGATGTTGAACGCGGCCGAGCCGTCGCTGTTGGAGTGGTTCGGGGTGAGGATCGCCGTCGCCTCGGCATCGGCGTCGTTGACCGTCTTCGACGACGTGGCCTCGATCACGATCTGGCTGAGCTGGCCGCTCTGGCCGACGAGCACGTCCTGCGCAGTCGTGAGCGGCACGATGACGATGTCGTCCTGGTCCTGGATGCCGTTCGAGCCCTTCGATGTGAGAACTCCCTCGACCTGGAAACTCGCCCCGTTCAGCTGGATCGTCTGACCGATCGGATCGGTGTTCCCGAACAGGTTCTGGACGACGGTCGGGCCGATCACGGCGACACGTGCGTGGGTGCGCTCGTCGCTCTGCGTGATGAACGTGCCGGCGGCCACAGATTCCTTGCGCGATTCGGCATACGACGGCGTCGTCCCGAGCGCCTGGCTCGGGGACTCGGTCGCCACTCCGTGCGTCGCCGTCAGCGACGAGACGTTGACGACCGGCGTGACGGTCTTGATGTCCGGCGCCACCGACTTCTGCGAGAGCGCCTTCACGTCCTTCATCGTCAGGAACGTGAACGAGCTCGACGTTGCCGCCGCACGCCCGAAGAAGCGACCGCCTGCCTGGATCGTGAGCATGTTCGTGCCGAGCCCTTCGATGCGCTGCTGCACCGCGACGGCGCTGCCGTGACCGACGGCGACGAGGATGATCACCGCCGCGACGCCGATCGTGATCCCGAGCAGGGTCAGCAACGAGCGCAACCGGTTCGCGAGCACGCCCTGCACGGCCATCCGCAGCGCCTCGAGCGTGCTCACGCCGGTACCGCCACCCTGACGTCGGAGGTGATACGGCCATCCGCGAGCTCGAGCACGCGCCGTGCCCGCGCGGCCACGTCACGCTCGTGGGTGATCATCACGATCGTGCGTCCCGCCGAGTTCAGCCGCTCGAAGATGTCGAGCACCTCGCGGCTCGAGACGCTGTCCAGGTTGCCGGTCGGCTCGTCGGCGAGCACGATCGCGGGGTCCGTGACGATCGCGCGGGCGATCGCGGCCCGCTGCTGCTGGCCTCCCGAGAGCTCCGAAGGCATGTGGGTCGCCCGGTCGGCGAGCCCCACAGCATCGACCGCGGCGGCGACGCGCTCGCGGCGCTCGGCCTTCGGCACCCGGGCATAGACGAGCGGCAGCTCGATGTTGCGGGCGACCGTCGTCCGCGGGATGAGGTTGAAGCTCTGGAAGACGAGCCCGATCTGCCGGTTGCGAATGAACGACAGCTCGTAGTCGTCGAGCTGTGCGACGTCGATGCCGTCGAGCCTGTAGCTGCCGTGCGTCGGCACGTCGAGGCAGCCGATGATGTGCATCAGCGTCGACTTGCCGCTGCCCGAGCTACCCATGATCGTGAGGTACTCGCCCCGCTCGAGGGTGAAGTCGATGTTGCGCAGGGCGTGCACGGCGATGTCGCCGGCCCCGTAGATCTTCGACACGTCGCTCAGCACCATCAGCGGCCGCCGGGCGGCGATCGGGCGAACCTCGCTCATGGCCCGAAGCCACCGCCGAAACCGCCCAAGCCGCCGCCGCCGAAGCGCCGGCGCCCGCCTCCCGTCGTCGGGGTCGTGCTCGTCAGGCCGCCGGTGCCGGAGCTGAAGAGCGTCGCTCCGGTCGAGGTGACGACCTGATCGCCCGCTGCGAGACCGCTCTCGATCTCGGTCGTGGTGTCGCCCTTCAGCCCGGCGACCACGGGCGTCACGGTCTGGACGCCGTTCTTCACGACGGTGACCGTCGCGTTGGAGCCGCTGCCCGTGACGGCGGCCGACGGGACGTTGATCACGTTGTCGCGCTCGTCGACCGTGACGCTGACGTTCGCCGACATGCCGGCCATCAGCTTGGGCTCCGTCCGGTCGAGCGCGAAGACGACCGCGTATTCGACGACGCCGGAGGACGAGCTGCCGACCATTCCCACCGAGACAACGTGGGCGGCGAGCTCCTGGTTCGGAAGCGCAGACACCGTGACCGTCGCGGGCTGACCCACGGCGATCTTGGACGCGTCGCTCTCGCTGAATTGGGCGGCGACCTGCATGCCGCGTCCCAGGAGCGTCACGAAGGACGACGACGAGGACGATCCGGTCGAGCCCCCGTTGCCGCCGGAGCTCGAGGACGAGGACGACGCGGTTGCCGCCGAGGTGCTCGTCGTGCCGCCGGCGGATGCCTGCCCTCCGACGACCCCGTTCACGGCGGCCACCGTGCCCGCCTCCGGGGCCTGGAGGGTCGTCCGGGCAAGCGTCCGCTTTGCGGAAGCGAGCTGCGCCTGCGCCTGGAGGACCGCGGCACGAAGCTGCGCGAGCGTCGCCGCCGTGGGAGGCGCCTGCTTGACGGCGTTGTTGGCGACGGTCGTCTTCACGCCGAGCTTTGCGGATGCGACCTGCTGCCGCGCCGACTGCACGGCCTGGCGATCCTTCGTCAGGGTCGCGGCGCGCGAGCTCTTCGCATTGGTGACGGCCGTCGAGAGCGCGGACTTCGCGGAGGCGATCGCGTTGCGATCGGCGACGATCTTCGACTCGTAGCTCGTGAGCGACGACTGGTCGCCGTTGATCGTCGACTGGAGGCCCGTGAGCGTGCTGACCGCACTCTGCGCCTGGGAGACCTCGTATCCGTCGGCCTGCTGCTGCTGCTGCAGCTTCTGCAGCTGCAGCGCATCGCTGTTGACGGCGTTCTGGTCCTGCGAGACCTGGTCGGTGAGCGTCGCGACGTAGGCGGCGTTCCCCGCGGCCTGCGCGCTCGAGAGCGACGCCTTGTCAGCCGACAGCTTCTGGTTGTCGACCGTCTGCTGGAGCTGGAGGGTGAGACTCGCCTGCTGGTCTGCCTGCTGCTTGGCCTGGGCGACCTTCAGGGCGTTGTTCGCCGCGGCGACCGCCTCGGCCGCATCCGTGTATGTCGTGCCGTCGAAGACCAGCTGAGCCTTGTCGGCCTTCAGCTTCGCCACGACGGCGCGTTCGTTGCCCAGGTCCGAGTGAAGCTGCTGCCGCGCCTGGGCGAGGCTCGTCGACTGCCCGGCCTGCGCAACCGCCTGCGCGCTCGTCCGATCGTCGTCCCTCAGCTGCTTCTGCGCCTGCGCGAGCGCCGTCCGCGCGGAGGCAACCTGGGCGTTCGACTGCTGGACCGAGAGGGCGTCCACCGCGCGCTGCTCCGGCGTCTCTCCCTGCAGCGTCTGCTGCAGGTTCGCCTTCGCGGTTGCCAGGGCTGCCTGTGCCTGCTGGACCGCCGATCGGTCGTCGGTGGCATCGATGCGCCCGAGGATCTGCCCGGCCTTCACGTGCTGGCCGACGCGCACCGCCACCTGGGTCAGCAGCCCTGCGGCCTCGAAGGACACCCCGATCTCGGCTGCCGGCTCGACCGCGCCGGTTGCGGAGACGGACGAGAGGACGACACCGCGCGACGCGGTCGCCGTGCGCACGCTGCCGAGTGCGGTCGTGGAGGTCGTGCGGAGGGCGAGGTAGATGCCGGCACCGAGAGCGCAGAGAGCGGCGAGGAAGAGCACGTTCAGAAAGCGGACGGCCGGCAGCTTCACGTGCGGAAGCCGACCGACGAGGCCGGCGAGAGCAGTCACAGGCTCGCTCCTTTACGGACGCGGTGAGAGACGACTACTGAGTGAAGGAGCGAATCCTTAGGAAAGGTGAGGATCCACCCAAGGAACGCCTAAGTTCGTGCAGGCGACTCTTGCGTGTCCGCGCCCGGCCAGGTATCGGCCAGCAGGTAGCCCCGGGGGAACGGGTCGCGCGGATCGACGTACAGCTCGAGCCGGCCCGTCACGAACGCGCTGCCCCGGATCGCCGGGACGATGCCGAGCCGCGTCTCCCGCACGATGCGGCCCTCGAACGTCGAACCGATCACCGAGGCGTGGGTGATCGCGTCGCCGACGCCGAGCAGGCCACGCGCGTGAAGGACGGCCAGCCTGGCGGAGAGACCGGTACCGGTCGCCGACCGGTCGAGCCGGCCGGGCGCGATCACGACGGCGTTCCGCATCGTCGTTCCCGGCCCGCGGAACGGCTCGGCGAGCTGGACGATCGAGACGCCCGCGATGCCGGGGCTCTCCGGGTGCACGCACGGGAGCTGCTCCCGGGCCGCGACCCTGATGCGCTCCCCGACGGCACAGAGCTCGCGTGCCTCGGCCGGCTCGAGCGCAAAGCCGAGCGAGACGGCGTCGGCGATCGCGTACCACATGCCGCCGTAGGCCACGTCGACCCGGAGCGTCCCGAGGCCGTCGACCTCGAGGGGCGCGTCGAGGTGGGCGGGAAACGACGGCACGTTCTCGAGCTCGACCGACTCGACGTGCCCGTCGCGGCAGCGCGCCCGCACCTCGACCGGCCCGGCCGGCGCCTCGAGCGTCAGCACCGTCTCCGGCTCATCCATCGGCACGAGCCCCTCCTCGAGCAGCACCGTGGCGACGCAGATCGTGTTGGAGCCCGACATCGCGGGGTATTCGGTCGGCTCCATGATCACGTAGCCGAACGCACAATCGTCCCGCTGGGAGGGCACGAGCAGGTTGGCGTGCACCGCCACCGAGCCGCGCGGCTCGCGCAGCAGGAACCGGCGCAGGGAGTCGTCGGCACGGAGCGCTTCCATCTGCTCGTAGACGCTCCGTCCCGGCGGCGGGTCGACGCCCGAGACGACGACGTTGCCCACCTCTCCCCCTGCGTGGGCGCAGACCACGGCTATCGTGCGCCGCTCGTCCATCCGACGGCCGAGCCTACAGTCGACCACCCTGCTGGTTAAGGTTCCGCAACGACTTCTGGGGGTGTCGCAGGCATGAACGAGTCTCACTGGACCCGCGCCCAGCTGCTCCGCCGCGCCGCTGCGGCCGGCATCGGCCTCACCGCGGCAGGCCGCACCGGGCTCGGGCTCTTCGACGACGTGGCTGCGGCGGCGGCGCCGGGAGCAGGCGTGCACGCCTACGCGTCGCGACCCGACCTGAGGCCGCCGATCGTCTCGGTCCTCCACCGTGAGAAGAGCGCCACCGCAGACGGCCTGCTCTTCATCACGCCGCTGTCCGGGCCAGGCGCCCGCGGGAACATGCTCGTCGACGACACCGGCGACATCCTCTGGTTCCATCCGACGAAGCCGATCGTCTCCCTGAACTTCCGCGCGGCGATGTATCGCGGGAAGCCCGTCCTGACCTGGTGGGAGGGCAAGACCGAGCACGGTCTCGGCGACGGCTCGCACGTGATCCTCGACCAGAACTACCGCGTCGTGCAGCGCGTGCGGGTCGGGAACTCCCACCATGCCGATCTCCACGAGTTCCTGATCACCGACCGCAACACCGCCCTGATCACCGCCTGGGAGCATGCGGAGGCCGACCTGACGCCGTACGGCGGGCCGTCGAACGGCGTCGTCGTGAACGGCATCGTGCAGGAGCTCGAGCTGCCGAGCGGCCGGGTGCTCTTCGAGTGGAAGAGCCTCGACCACATCGGCCTCGACGAGTCCTACCAGGGCGTCGGCCCCCAGTTCGACTATTTCCATATCAACTCGATCGAGCGCGACGCGAACGGCGACTATCTGATCTCTGCTCGGAACACCTGGGGCATCTACAAGATCGACGGGCAGACCGGGAACGTGATCTGGCGGCTCGGAGGCAAGCGCAGCGACTTCAAGATGGGCCCGGGCACGGTCTTCGCCTGGCAGCACGACGCGCGCATGCACCCGGGGAACCTGCTCAGCCTCTTCGACGACGGCGGTGCGCCGAAGGTGCAGCCGCAGTCGAAGGCGCTCGTGCTGGCGCTCGACATGAAGCGTATGCAGGCGACGCTCCACCGCCGCTACGTCCACCATCCCCCCGCCGTCGCCCACGCGCTCGGGAGCGTGCAGCTCCAGCCGAACGGCAACGTCTTCGTCGGCTGGGGCACCTCGCCGTTCTTCAGCGAGTACACGGACTCGGGCCGGCTCGTCTTCGACGCGACGCTGCCCAAGGGCGGCCAGTGCTACCGGACGCTGCGGTTCCCGTGGACGGGAACGCCCTACTTCCCACCGGTGATCGCGGCGACGCCGCACGGCGGCGGCCACCTGCTGCACGCGAGCTGGAACGGCGCCACCGAGGTGGCGTTCTGGCAGCTCGAGACAGGCCCGTCACCGGCACAGCTCGCCCCGGACCGCAAGGTGCCGAGATCGTCGTTCGAGACGAGGATCGCGGTGCCGGCGGGGCCGAAGTACGCCCGCGTGGCCGCCCTCGGCGGCGACGGCGCCGTGCTGCGCCGGTCCGATCCGCTGAAGCTGACCTAGAAGGATCGAACTGACCCTGACCGGCCGCGCGACGGACCGCGCACGATGAGCCAACCGCACAAGCGAAGCTTGTGTTGATTCAACACAAACTCGGGCGGCGCGGCCTCTGAGCCCCGGTGCGGCCTGCCGACCCCTGACGGTTTGTGTTGATTCAACACAAACCTCTCCGGGGTGCGCCCCGGCCGCGGGTCCAACCTTTCTCCGGACGGTCGAGCGATGCCGGCTTCGCGGGGCCTCGACTAGCCGATCGCGAGGCCGCCGGGGCCGACGGCGGACGACGTCGAGAGCACGTTGCCTGCTGCGTCGAGCGCCTGCACGGCGAAGTACGGCGCCCTGCTCGCGACGATGACGTGCGTCTCGAAGCCGCTCCGCGGCGCCGCCTTCCCGACCGCTGCGAGATGGTCGGCGTCCGGCCCCGCGACGACCTGCCAGGCTGCGACGTCGGTGGCGCCGTTCCAGCTCGCCCACACGTCGCGGCGGGTCGCATAGCCTGCCTTGACGGCGATTGACGGGCGGGTCAGGGGCTCCCCGGTCCACTCGGCCTTGTAGGCGCGGTAGGAGTCGGTGTCGTTCGGGAAGGTCGCGTCGAACACCACCTTGCCGCTCGGGGTGAACTCCGTCATGCGGGGCACGGCGCCCCAGCCGACGAAGGAATCGCCGTTCGGGAGGATCTGGACGTTGCCCTGGCTGTTTGCGAGGTCGCCGCCCGGGGAGAGGTCCGCTCGAACGAGCGTCGCCGTCATCGCCTGCATGTCGAGCCGCAACCGGATCGCCCGCGAGTGCTTCTCGACCGGCGGCGCGGCGCCGTCGTCGAAGATCGTGATCGTCCCGTCGGACTGCCGCCGCGCATCGTGCTGCCACGCGAACGTCGTGCCCGGGCCCATCTTGAAGTCGCTGCGCTTGCCGCCGAGCCGCCAGAGCACCTTGCCGGTCGAGCGGTCGAGCTCGTAGACGCCCCAGGTGTTGCGCGCCGAGATCAGCAGGTTGCCGTTCGGCTCCTCGTCGATCGAGTTGACGTGGAAGTAGTCGAACGGCTTGGTCGAGCCCTTGCCGGTCTTCGGCGGCACCTGCGCGTGCGTCTCGTCGAGCGCGATGTGTCCGAGCGAGTGCCAGCTGAAGAGCACCCTGTGCGACGCGACATCGACCTCCTCGACGATGCTGTCTGCGATCTTGCCCTCCTTCGGCCCGCCGACCGAGCTCAGGTCGCCGGGAACGACGCGATAGGCGGTGATCAGGGCGACGCCGCGCGGCAACAGCTTGAACTCGTGCAGGTCGGCGGTGTTCGCGCCGAACGAGGCGTCGACACTCGCGATCTGCCGGTAGTGCTGGTCGAGGATCACGTCGTGGCCGAGCCCCGTGCCGAGGACGGGCGCCGTCGGCGGGCCTTCCCAGTAGGTGAGCACGGGCTTCCCCTGGTAGGTCTGCTCGCGGAAGTCGGTCGCCTGGTCGGGGACGACCCCGATCCAGACGGGCTGGCCGTGATCGTCGACGATCTCGGCCGCCTTCTGCGGAGAGTCCTTCTTCGGCGAGATGAAGAGGTACCCGGGCGCCGCCTCCGGCAGGTTCGTGTCGACGGTGACGACGAGCGGCTTCAGATCCGGCCGCGAGTGGAACGACATCGTCGCCGGCGGCGGCGTGCTCTTGCTGCCGCAGCCGGCTGCGAGCAGGGCAAGCGCGAGCGGCGCGAGGACGAGCGCCTGCCGATGACGGGGGACGGGCACGCGGCGCGATTCTTACCTCATCCGGAAGGTGCGCGCCAGATGCGTGGTTCCACCACGCTCCCTATGTGACGGGCGGCGCAATCTCGGCGCCGAGCCCGAGCAGGAGGCCGCCGGCCTCGACGGCCGGGCTCGTGGTCAGGAAGAGCACGACGCCGTCCGCCGGCGCCCGCACGATCTCGAGCTCGTCGCCGTAGAGATCGCGCACCCGCCCGAGCGCCTGCCCCGCCGAGACGGCCTCTCCCGCCGAGACTGCGCTCTCCCACCAGCCCTCGTGGACGCACCGAAGCCACTCGAACCGGCCGACGTGGCGCGGGGCAGCCGGCGGCGGCTCCGGCTCGCCGGGCAGCATCTCGAGCAGCCGCAGGACATTTCGGACGCCGCCTGCGAGCAGGTCGACGGCGTCCTCGTCGAGCACACCGCAGCCCCCGGCCTCCGCGATGATCGCTGGGATCCCCGCCTCGGCCGCGGCGGTGCACGTCATCCCTCCGAGCCCACCCTCCGCCCGCCGCTCCCGCACGACCCACGGCAGCCCGAACGCGGTCGCCAGCTCGCGCGAGCGCGCCTCGACCCCCGACTCGGCGTAGATCGCGAACGGCTCGAGCGACTCGTGCAGGTCGCCGCCGTGCAGGTCGACGAGCGCCGAGGCCGGGGCGATCAGCTGCTCGAAGATCGCGTGGGCGAGAACATCGCTGAACGACCCCCGCGGGTCGCCCGGGAAGCAGCGGTTCAGGTTCTTGCCGTCGGCCGGCACGACGAACGCCGAGCGGCGCCTGAACGACTCGAGGTTCACGATCGGAACGGCGGTGATCGTGCCGCGGAGGACGCCCGGGTCGAGCCCCCTCATCACGCGGACGACCGCGGCGATCGAGGAGTACTCGCAGCCGTGGACGCCGCCGATCAGGGCAAGGTGCGGACCGTCCTCGAAGCCCCGGGCCTCGAAGGCGGGGTGCTCGAGACCGGCAAGGGCCTCCTGCTCGAAGACGATCAGCCGCCGTGCAATCATCGGCGCCCGTTCCACACGCATATGATCATCGCTGAACGGGCGGGGAGGCCCCGCCCGACCCGGGAGCGGGCAGGCGCCCGAGCACTGTCACCGACCTAAGAGGGCAGACATGAACTGGAAGTGGAGCAGTAGGCGCACTGCGCTCGTAACCGCGATCATTGCCGCCCTTGCGGCGGTCGCGGTCGTCGCGGGCCAGTCGCTCGCGAGCAGCGGTTCGAAGGCCGCAGCGCCGATCATCATCGACGGCACGACGGACTCGATCACGAACATCGATCCGGCGAACGAGTACGACTACGGCTCGTTCACCCTCGATCTCCCCCTGTTCCAGGGGCTGTACGGCTTCCCGCACGGCGCGAAGCTTGAACCGGTGCTGGCGACGGGATGCAAGTCGTCGGCGAACCTGAAGACCTGGACGTGCCAGCTCCGGCACAACGTGAAGTTCTCCGACGGCTCGCCGATGACCTCGGCGGACGTCAAGTGGTCGTTCGACCGCGTGATCAAGATCAAGGGCGATCAGGGAATCGACTCGCTGCTCACGAACCTGAAGAGCACGACGACGAAGGGCGCCTACACGGTGGTCTTCCACCTCAAGGAGGCGCAGTCGACCTGGCCGTTCATCCTCGCGACGAACGCGGGCTTCGTGGTCCCGAAGGCGAAGTACCCGGCCAACAAGATCCTCACGAACACGGATCCCCAGGTCGGAACCGGCCCCTACATGCTGACGAAGTACACACCCGGTCAGCAGGCGGTGCTCCAGCCGAATCCGTACTACTGGGGACCGAAGCCGAAGAACGGCGGGATCATCATCAACTACTACTCGAAGTCGTCGACGATGAAGCTCGCGCTGCAGAAGGGCGAGATCGACATGGCGTTCCGCGACTTCACGCCGACCGAGCTCTCGTCGCTCGGGAAGACGAAGGGCATCACGGTGCACGCCGGGAACGGCGTCGTCATCCGGTACCTCGTCTTCAACGTGAAGCAGGCGCCGTTCGACAACCTCGCCGTGCGGCAGGCGCTCGCCTACGTGTTCCCGCGGCAGGACATCGCGACCCGTATCTACCACGGGGCCGTGAAGCCGCTCTACTCGATGGTGCCGGCCGGCCTGCCGGGCCACACCGACACCTACAAGATGGACTACGGCGCGAGCCCCAACAAGGCGAAGGCCAAGGCCGTGCTCCAGAAGGCGGGCGTCACGATGCCCGTGCCGGTCACGCTCTGGTGGACGCCGTCGCACTACGGTGACGCGTCGGCCGACGAGTACACCGAGATCCAGCGGTCGCTGAACGCGACCGGCCTGTTCAAGGTGACGCTGAAGTCGGCCGAGTGGGCCCAGTACAGCGCGGCGCTCGGCAAGCAGTACGGTGCGTTCCAGCTCGGCTGGTTCCCGGACTATCCGGACGCCGAGGACTACACCGTGCCCTTCTACCAGACGGGCAACTTCATGAACAACGGGTACTCCGACCCGACCATGGACAAGCTGATCACCAAGGAGCGCGGGGCGAAGACGACCGCCGCCCGCATCGCAGCGCTCAAGGCGATCCAGGCACGGGCGGCCAAGCAGGTGCCGACGATCCCGTACTGGCAGGGCAAGATGATCGCCGTCAGCAAGTCGAACGTGAAGGGCATCAACTCGACGCTGGACGCCGCGTTCTACATGCGGTTCTGGCTCCTGTCGAAGTAGGGCCCGACCCGGTCGAGATCATCAAGGAGGGGCGCCCGGGGCGCCCCTCCTTCCCTTTCTCGCCATGACCAGTAACCTCGCGAACTACTAGTGCCCGGCACCTCACTCAGGACGTATCTGCTGACGCGGCTCGCGCTCGTCGTGCCGATGGTGTTGATCCTGCTGACGCTGGTCTTCCTCTTGATGCGCGTCGCGCCGGGCGACCCGATCTCGGCATCGCTCGGCGGCCACGTGCCACCGGCGGTGATCAACCAGATCAAGCACCAGCTGGGCTTCGACAAGCCGCTCGCGACGCAATACGTCGACTACCTGTGGGACATCGTGCGCGGCAACTTCGGCACGACGATCACCGACCATCGCCCGATCTCGAACATCATCCTGGTCAACGGCGCGGCGACCCTCGAGCTGACGTTCTGGGCGATGGTCATCGCCGTCGTCGTCGGCGTCCTGATCGGCCTCGTCGCCGGCCGCTATCGCGACACGTCGCTCGACGTCTTCGGGCGGCTGTTCGGCATCGTCGCCTACGCGACGCCGGTGTTCTTCCTCGGCCTGATGGGCCAGCTCGTCTTCGGCGTCTGGCTGAACTGGTTACCCACCTCCGACCGTGCGAGCCCGCTCACGCAGGCGCTGCTCAAGACCCATACGAACATCTTCACGCTCGACGCGATCATCGATGGAAACTGGAGCGCCCTCGGCGACATCGTCAAGCACCTGATCCTGCCGGCGTCCACGCTCGGGATCGCCACGGCCGGCATCTTCATCCGGCTGATCCGCGTCAACGTGATCCGGACGCTGCGCGACGACTACATCGAGGCGGCACGGGCGCGCGGCATCGTCGAACGGGGCGTCGTCTTCCGGCACGCGTTCAAGAATGCCCTCGTCCCGGTGATCACCGTCGTCGGCCTGAACATGGCGCTGCTCCTCGGCGGTGCGGTGCTGACGGAGACGACGTTCAACTGGCCGGGGCTCGGCCATTCGCTCGTCATCTACCTCGAGAATCGCGACTACACCGCCGTGCAGGGGATCATCGTGGTCTTCGCGCTCGTCGTGGTCGCGATGAGCCTGCTCGTCGACTTCCTGAACGCGTACGTGGACCCGAGGATCCGGTACTGATGGCCGTCTCCGCTCCGTCTCCCGCCGAACGCCCCGCCCGCCGGCGCCTGCTCGCGCTCGGACGTGCGACCAAGCCGATCAGAGACGCGTCGGGCATCGCCCGCGCGATGCTGTGGGCCGGAGCGGCGATCACCGCCTTCTTCGTCGTCCTGGCCGTGTTCGCGCCTCTCATCTCGCCGTACCGGTTCAACGAGTACATCGCCAACGGCGTCCGCTTCCCACAGCTCGCCCATCCGTCGGCGAAGCATCTGATGGGGACGACCGTGCAGTCGAGCGACGTGATGGCGCGGGTGATCTGGGGCGCCCAGACGGAGCTGAAGGTGGTGGTGATCGCGCTCGCGATGGCGCTCACGGTCGGCGTTCCCCTGGGCCTGATCTCGGGCTACTTCGGCGGCATCCTCGACCGCGCGCTCGTGCTCGTGATGGACGCCCTCTTCGCGTTCCCGTACCTGCTGATCGCGATCGTGATCGCGTTCCTGCTCTCGTCGAGCAGCATCGGGCAGGGCGTTCTGACGGCGGCGATCGCGATCACGGTCGCGTACGTGCCGCTCTACTTCAGGGTGGTCCGAAACCACGTGATCAGCGTGCGAGAGGAGCCGTATGTCGACGCCGCGCGCGCGCTCGGCGCCAAGCCGCGCACGGTGATCCGCAAGTACGTCTTCTTCAACGTCGTCCAGAACGTGCCGCCGATCGCCACGCTGAACGCCGCCGATGCGATCCTGCTGCTCGCCGCCCTCGGCTTCCTCGGCTACGGGATTCAGCCGAGCCAGGGCGCCGAATGGGGCTACGACATCAACCGCGCCGTGTCGGATGCGACCTCGGGGATCTGGTGGACCGGCCTCTTCCCCGGTCTCGCGATCGTGCTGCTCGTCACCGGGCTGACGCTGCTCGGCGAGGGCTTGAACGAGACGATCAACCCGGTGCTCCGCCGGCGCCGCTTCGGCCGGTTCGAGTTCGCGCCGCCCGAGGAGGAGCCGGAAGCGTGAGTGGTGCACTGCTCGAGGTGCGCAACCTGCGCGTGTACTACGGCACGCCGGGCGACCCGGTGCGCGCGGTCGACGGTGTCTCGCTCGAGCTGAACGAGGGCGAGGTGGTCGGGCTCGTCGGCGAGTCGGGCTGCGGCAAGTCGACGCTCGGCCGCGGCATCCTCGGCCTGCTCCCCGCCGGCGCGAGGGCGGCCGGCGAGGTGAACTACGGCGGCCGGAACCTCGTCGGGCTGCCGCCGAAGGCGGTGCGCCGCCTGCGCGGCCCGGAGCTCGGGCTGATCTTCCAGGAGCCGATGACGCGCCTGAACCCGCTGATGCGGATCTCCGACCACTTCCGGGAGGCGCTCCAGCAGCACGAGTCGAAGCTGACCGACCGCGAGATCGAGAACCGCTCGCTCGACACGCTCGGCCGCATGGGCATCCCGCCGACCCGTTTCCGCCAGTATCCGCACGAGTTCTCGGGCGGCATGCGTCAGCGGATCATGATCGCGCTCGCGCTCGTGCTGCGGCCGAAGCTGCTCGTCGCCGACGAGCCGACGACCTCGCTCGACGTGATCGTCGAGGGGCAGATCCTGGCGCTGCTCGCCGATCTGAAGCAGAACTTCGGAACGGGGCTGCTCCTGATCACCCACAACCTCGGCATCGTCGCCGAGTCCTGCGACCGGATGGCCGTGATGTACGCGGGGAAGATCGCCGAGGAGGGCTCCGTCCGCGACGTGTTCTCGGATCCGGCGCATCCCTACACGCGGGAGCTGCTGCGCTCGACGATCTCGCTCGACACGACCGAGCTGCATTCGATCCCGGGCTCGCCGCCGAACCTGATCGACCCGCCGCCCGGCTGCCGGTTCCATCCGCGCTGCCCGGACGCGATGCAGGTCTGCGCTGCGCAGAACCCGATCGAGCAGCGGCTCGAGCACGAGCGCCGGGTCTCTTGCTGGCTGCACGGGCCGGCGCCGAGGATCCCGAGCGGCGGCGAGCGGAAGCTGGAGCGCGCGGCGATCGGGGTGGCCGATGAGGCCTGAGGCGGCGGCCGCCGCGCCGGATCCGGCCGTGGCCGCGGACCGGCCGCTCGTCTCGATCCGGGATCTGCAGACGTACTACTCGATTCGCGGGAGCTTCGCGGACCGGCTCGTCGGCCGCGAAGCCGGGGTCGTGCGCGCGGTCGACGGCGTCTCGCTCGATATCAAGCGCGGCGAGGTGCTCGGCCTCGTCGGGGAGTCCGGCAGCGGCAAGACGACGCTCGGCCGCACGCTGCTCGGGCTCGTGCGCGCGACCGGCGGCACCGTCGAGTTCGACGGGCGCGACATCACGCACCTTCCGGAGCGGGAGCTGCGCTCGCTGCGGCGGCGCATGCAGGTGGTCTTCCAGGATCCGCACGCCTCGCTCAACCCGGCGATGACGATCGGCCAGGCGATCGCGCACCCGCTGCAGATCCACGGGCTGGCCTCCGACCGCGAGGCGCTTCGCGCCCAGGTCGTCGCCGTGTTGGAGCACGTCGGGCTCGCTCCGGCGGAGCAGTACCTCGACAAGTACCCGTCCGATCTCTCGGGCGGCCAGAAGCAGCGTGCGGTGATCGCGCGGGCGATCATCCTGAACCCGGTGATGCTCGTAGCCGACGAGCCCGTCTCGATGCTCGACATGAGCGTGCGCGCGAAGATCCTCGAGCTGATGCTCGGGCTGAAGCGCGATCTCGACCTGACCTATCTGTACATCACGCACGATCTGGCGACGGCGAAGTTCTTCTGCGACCGGATCGCGATCATGTATCTGGGCCGGGTCGTCGAGATCGGCCCCGCCGAGGCGATCTACGCCGACCCGAAGCACCCGTACACGCAGGCGCTCCTCCGAGCGATCCCGGAGCCGGACCCGACGCGCGAGGCGCCGCGCGACCTCCCTCGCGGCGAGGTGCCCGACGCGTCGCGCCCGCCGCTCGGCTGTTCCTTCCACCCCCGCTGCCCGCAGGCGTTCGGCGTGTGCGGCTGGGAGAGCCGCGACCTGCGCGACCTGCTCGAGTCGCGCTGGGCGGTCGGCGGCCGCGAGCGGTTCGAGGCGGAGCGGCATCTGGTCGGCGATCTGGACGTGCTCGGGAAGCCCGCGACGCGGGCCCGGGTTCCGGTCCCGCGAGACGGCGAGCCGGGGGCGCTCCTCGCGATGCTGGAGGGCGCACGCGCCGAGTCGCCGGACGAGCCGTTCTGGTCGGGCGTCGAGTCGCTCACCACCGTCGACGGCGGCGTCGAGGTGACCTGGCAGGACCCGATCGAGCCGCATCTGCGCCGGGTCGGGGACGTCGAGGTCGCCTGCCACCTCCACGACCCGGAGGCCCGGGCGGCGGCAGGCAAGGCCTGACGGCACGAATCGTTTCGCGCCTTTCGGGGCAGGACCGTGACAGATGCGGTCTCCGTGGCGTACAACAAGGGAGATGAGGAAGCCCGTACTCGCGTTCGTCGTGGCAGCTGCGCTCGCCGCCGCCGGCACCCTCGGCTCGTCTGCGTCCGCGCCGGCAGCCCAGGGGAAGGGCGGCGGCCGGCTCGTCGCCTTCGGCTCCTGCGGGGCGTTCCTCTCCTACGCGAAGGGGCAGGCCCGCCGCTTCGTGACGCCCTACGGCATCGGCCGGCCGGTGACCGTGAAGCCGCTCACCCCGTCCGTCCCGGCCGCGGGCACGGCACCCGCGTCGCAGCCCGACTACTCGAGCACGAACGTGCAGGAGCCGGGGGTCGACGAGCCCGACATCGTCAAGACGAACGGCACCACCCTGTTCGCGGTCGAGAGCGGACAGCTCGAGTCGGTCGACGTCGAGAACGGCAAGCCGAAGCTGCTCGACACGATGAAGCTCGACAACGCCTGGGACAGCGAGCTGCTGCTCGCCGGCTCGCACCTGCTCGTGATCTCACGCGGCGGCTCGTGGGTGCAGCCGCTGCCCGCGCAGCCGGCGGCGATGATCGCACCGCTTCCGTCCTCGGCGACGCTCACCGAGATCGACGTCTCCGACCCGTCGTCGCTGAAGGTCGTGCAGACGCTGCGGATCGACGGCGCGTTCCTCGATACGAGGATGATCGGCAGCAGCGTGCGGATCGTCACCTCGACCTCGCTTCCGCACAAGCTGCCATACGCGACTCCGTCCGGCTCCGGTTCCTCGGCGCAGACGGCGGCGGCCGCGAAGAACCGCGCCGTCGTCGCCTCGTCACATCTCTCCACCTGGCTTCCGACCTACCGGCTCGGCAAGCGTGCGGCGAAGCCGCTCGTCTCCTGCCGCAAGATCCGCCACGCGTCCGGGTTCACCGGGCTCGGGATGCTGACCGTCACGACGCTCGATCTCGCCAAGGGCATCAAGCCGATCGACTCGACGGCGATCATGACCGACGGCCGGATCGTCTACGCCTCGCCCTCCGACCTCTACGTCGCGACCGAGCGCTGGTCGGCCCGTCCTCTTCCGGCAACCCCGACCGTCGCCCCGAACGACGCGACGACGGAGATCCACGACTTCGACATCTCCGACCCAGCGAAGACGAGCTACGTCGGCAGCGGGACGGTGCCGGGCTACCTGCTGAGCCAGTGGTCGCTGTCGGAGTACCAGGGTGTGCTGCGAGTGGTCAGCACGCAGGCGCCTGCATGGTGGGGCTCGAGCCCGGACAGCCAGTCGACCCTGACGACGCTGCGTGCGCAGGGCGGCAAGCTCGTCGAGGTCGGGCAGGTCAGCGGGCTCGGCAAGGGCGACCGGGTGTACGCGGTCAGGATGATCGGCGACACCGGCTACGTCGTCACGTTCCGGCAGGTCGATCCGCTCTACACGCTCGATCTGCACGATCCCGCGAGCCCGAAGGTGCTCGGCACGCTCGACCTTCCCGGCTACTCGTCGTACCTGCACCCGATCACCGACTCGCTGCTCCTCGGGATCGGCCAGAACGTCGACACGTCGACCAACGAGCCGAGCGGCACGCAGGTGTCGCTCTTCGACGTCTCCGATCTCGCGCACCCGAAGCGCATCGCGCATACGACCCTCGGCCAGGGCTGGTCGGCCGCCGAGTCCGACCACCACGCCTTCCTCTACTGGCCGGCGACCGGCCTCGTCGTCGTCCCGTTCGGCCAGCAGGCGGTGGCGATGCACGTCTCCCGGTCGGGCATCGACGAGCTCGGCCGGATCGTCCACACGCAGGCGCAGCAGTCGCAGCTGCCGCAGATCGACCGCTCCGTCGTCGCCGGACCTGCGCTCTTCACGGTCTCGAGCGGCGGCGTCGCCTCGAACGCCCTCTCGAACCTCGCGCACCTCGGCTGGCAGGCCTTCCCGCCTGGGCAGCCGACGCCGGTGCCGCTCCCGATCGGCCCGGCCCCCGCGCCGTAACTCGTCGGCGCCGCCCGACTCGTGATGCGGCCGCAGGCCAGCTAACCTGTGCCCGCCTGCCCTCTTAGCTCAGCTGGTAGAGCACCTCCATGGTAAGGAGGGGGTCGACGGTTCGAGTCCGTCAGAGGG
>CAWASP010000035.1:0-30315 GCA_963784765.1 uncultured Thermoleophilia bacterium | reverse complement strand
CACGACCCCGAGGTGCTGCTCGTGGCGAGCGGCCGCAAACCGCCGTACACGGGGGACGGCGACCAGCAGGTGATCGTCGCGAACCGGCACGACTGGGGCGATGCGGCGACACGGTCGTTCGTGCGCCGGTTGCGCGACAGGCTGATCCCGGCCGCCCGGTTTCCGGCCCGCAGCGACGTCGTCGCGGGGGGCGCGCCGCCACAGGGGGTCGACTTCGTCGACCGCACGTTCGGAGCGTTCCCCTGGGTGGTCGGCGCGATCCTGGCGCTCACGTTCGTGGTGCTCGCGCGGGCGTTCCGGTCGCTGCTGCTGCCGCTGAAGGCCGTCGTCCTCAATGCGCTGTCCGTCGCGGCGAGCTACGGCGTCCTGTCGCTCCTGTTCCGCCATCCGATCGAGGCGTGGATCCCGGTCTTCCTGTTCGCGTCGCTCTTTGGCCTGTCGATGGACTACGAGGTCTTCATGGTCTCGCGCATGCGCGAGGCGCACGACGCCGGCGAGCGGGACGCGGACGCCGTGGCGCACGGCCTCGAACGGACCGGCCCGATCGTGAGCGCCGCGGCGGCGATCATGGTCATTGCGTTCTCGAGCTTCGCCGCCGGGCGAATCGAGGGCCTGCGCCAGTTCGGCACCGGGCTCGCGGTCGCGGTGGCCCTCGACGCGACCGTGATCCGCGTCCTCCTCGTGCCGTCGCTGATGACCGTGCTCGGCCGCTGGAACTGGTGGCTTCCCTCGCGTCCGCGGAGGGCGTGAGGGAGGCGCGACGGAGCGCGCCTCCCCCACGTGCCGGGACCACCTACTTGACGACGGTGATCGCCAAGCGCATCGCCGGCAACTGGTACCCGAGCGCGAGCCCGGGCAGGTCGGTCCGATACGAGAGCATCGGGATCATTCCGTACGGGGTGTTCGCGTACCACGGCTGCTGGGTGTAGAGCAGCGGGTACATGTCGATCAGGTGCGTCCCCGGGGCGCCCGTCGCCGTCAGGTTGAGCACCGTGTCGCCCTGGCTGTTGAAGCCGCAGCCGTAGCCGATGTAGGCGTTGTCGTAGTCGACCGCGATCGTGTTGTCGAGCTGCGTCCAGCCGAGACCCTTCAGGTGGATCGTGAAGTGCTGCCCCTGGCGGAGCGTGAGATCCGAGACCGGCTGGGCCGACGCGAAGCTGCGCTTGACGAAGAACGGCAGCTGAGCCTTGACCTCGCCGTTCTGGATCACCTGGACGGTGTGCCAGCCGCCGAGGCCGTCGGGGACGGTGATTCGCGCCTTCAGGGAGCCGTCGGCCGCGGCCGTCGACGTCCCGAGCGGCACGTTCATCGTCGCCCAGCAGACGCCCTTGCAGTTGACGCGGTTGCCGACGACCGAGGCCCACTCGAGGTCGACCGGAGCGTTCGCCGTGAGGCCGCCGGCCGTCACGTCGACCTTCGTGAGGATCTGGCCGCTCTTGACGCTGAGCGCCCCCGTCACCGTCGACGCGCCGGCAGGCGCGGCGCCGGCCGAGGCGCTCGCAGTCGTCCTCGTCGCACCACCCGGGATCAGCGTCGTGACCGACGTCATCGTCGGAGTCACGTCGACCGGCCAGTCGATCTCGGGCTTCGGCCGGCCGGCGTCCTTGGTGACCGTGAAGGCGAGCTTGGCGCCGGTCGCCCAGGGGTTCGGCGACTGCGGGATGTTCATGTAGCTGTACGTCACGGCGTCCATCAGGACGATCACGTGCCGCCCGACCGGCCCGGCCGCGCGGATGTGAGCGACGGCGACGCCACGGCTCCAGTTCCCGGTGACCTGACCGACGAACTTGTTGTCGTACATCAGGGCCGCCGAACCTTCGTAGAGCCGCGAGCCGAGGCCGGAGTACGTGATCGTGATCGGCGTCCCGATCGGGCCGCGCGTCGGCGAGATGCTCGCGTGGCGCGCGACCAGGAAGCCGCCCTTCGCGACCTGGACGCCGTCGACGACCGCGTAGATGTCGTGGAGCCCGCCCCAGTCGAGCGGGGCCTTCACGGTGATGTCGAACGCGCCGCTCGCATCGGTGTGGGCGATCGCGAGCTGCACGTTGTAGTTCGTGGCCGTGCGGCCGAGGTAGTCGACGCTGTCCGGCCGCGCGTCGAGCTGCCAGTCGACGTTCGCGGTGCTCCAGGTGAGGAGCACATCCTTGTTCGCCGGCAGCCCGGTGCCGCTCACCGCGAAGTCCGTGCCGGCGACGGCGATGTCGGGCTTCGTGGTGAGGAGCTTCACGGTCGGGGCCGCGATCCCGGTGCCGATCGGCGGCCCGAGCGGGCCTGGGATGTTCGGGAGGGCGGGTCTCGGGGCGGTGCCCGGAGCCGCCGACGCGATGCTCGCCCAGACGAGCAGCGCGGCGAGGGCGACGATCGTGCCGGCGACGCGCCTCGCGATGTTCGTAGTTGCCATGTCGGTGGTCCCTTCCTGCTTGTCGTCGTCCCCGCTAGGGGACGATCGTGATCGGGTAGTCGAAGGTGCCGGTCTTGCCCGCGTCCGTCTTGAACGCGACGTGGATCGTCACGTCACCGAGCGGGAAGGCCGCCGGGACGATCCAGGGGGAGGACCAGAAATAGACCTTGTTGTTGGTGCCGCCGTGGGCGCTGTACCCGAGGGTCAGCGGCGCGGCGACGCCGGGAATGGTCGCGGTCGCCGTATCGACGTTGTCGATGCTCAGCGTGTCGCCGGTCTTCAGATCGAAGCCCCACACGCGGATCACGACCTGCTCGCCGCGCTTGAAGACGTTCGTCTGGGAGCAGCCGACCGGCCGCTTGGCGACGCCGACGGGCGAGGTGCCGTTGACCGTGTCGACGTAGATGCCGAGGTCGCTCGTCGCCGGAGCGGGAGTCGCGCCGGAGGCGGCAGGCCCGCCGGCGAACGGCGCGGGGGCCGTCGACGAGATCGTCAGCATCGACGTGGAGACGGGGATCTGGACGAACGACCCGCGGCGCTTGGAGGTCGCCTTGGCGAGGATCTTGAAGTTGA
This sequence comes from uncultured Thermoleophilia bacterium, assembly GCA_963784765.1. Lineage (GTDB taxonomy): Bacteria > Actinomycetota > Thermoleophilia > Gaiellales > Gaiellaceae > PALSA-600. Next base: position 27,341 of record CAWASP010000035.1, on the reverse strand, counting down.
CCGTGCCGGCCGCGTAGGTCGCCGGAACGGTCCACTGACCGGTCCACGGCATCCGGGGCGAGGCACCCGGCGCCTTCGGGTCGTACTTCAGCTTGACGTTCGGCTGGTTCGGGATCTTGACGTAGAAGTACGTGATGCCCTTCGCATCGAGCGTCTTCATCGTCTTCGTGTCGAGCACGAGCGCCCGGAAGACGACCGTCGAGCCGGGGGCGAACCAGCTGGCCATCGCGCCCGAGGTGTTCACCGTCTGGCCTGCGATGAAGAGCTGACCGCTCGTCGCCGCCGGAAACGGCTTCGGCGGCGGCGGGGTGTCTGCGAGTGCCGTCGCGGAGAAGACCGCGAACGCCGCGAGCACGGCGAGCGCAGCGGGAATCGTGCGCATTCTTCCTCCTTGAGGGATAGGTCGCGCCTGAGGGGTCGGTCGCGGCGTCACTTGACGAGGGAGCCGCGGAACTTGACGGTGAACGCCCCGGTCGAGCGATCGAAGGTGCCCGTCATCTTGAGCGTGCCCTTCCGCTTCAGCAGCTTCCCGGTGGCCTTCAGGATGGTGGCCTTGCCGCTGACGACGAAGCTCTGCCCCTGCTGATCGCCGCAGCCGCTGCTGCCGGGCACGACCTTGAAGATGATGACGCCGTTGGAGCCGGTGCCGACCATCTTGCCGGTGCCGATGAACGGCACGCACGGCTGCTGGGAGGTGTCGCCGGTGCCGACGCCGGTGATCTTGCCGGCGCCGATCAGCGTGCCCTTGCCGGTGCCGTTGGCGGTGATGGCGACGGTGGTGTCGGTCGTTTTCGTGACCGCGGTGCCGGCGTAGGTGCCGACGAACGCGATCGGCTTCGGCTTTACCTTCGCGCCGCCGCCGGCCGCGGCGAACGCAGCCGCCACGACGACGAGGAGCGCCAGGGCGGCGGTCCCCGTCACGAGAATGAGCTTCTTCACGATGCCCCCTTGGTGGTGGTCTCTCGGGCTTTCGCGCGGATGCTCGTTTTCCGCAGATACAGCGGCATCAGGGCCGCCGCGGCACGACCTTGCGGCAAAGTGCCGAACGCTCGGAGGGGAATCGTGCGCAGCGAGCGGGGCGGGCGCGCCCTGGGGCAGCGCCCGCCCCGCCCGACTCGGTCGGAGCGTCGAGAGGGTCTAGCTCTTCGTGCCCTCGATCGTCGACGGGTCGCCGTCGATCGAGATGGCGATGCGCTTCGGCTTCTGCTGCTCGGGCTTCGGGACGACGATCTGCAGGACGCCGTCGCGGTAGGACGCCGTGATCTCGTCCTCGGTGACGCCCTGAGGCAGGCCGACGGCCCGCGAGAACGTCCCGTAGCGGCGCTCGAGGCGATGGAACCGCTCGGTGTCGATCTTCTCCGACTGCTCGCGCGCGGCCGAGACGGTGAGCACACCGTCCTCCACCTCGATCGAGATGTCGTCCTGGCTGACGCCGGGCAGATCGAAGGCGTAGGTCACCGAGTCGTCGGACTCCCAGACGTCGAGCGTCGGCACCCAGGCCTGCACCTGGCGACCGCTGCCCTCGAAGAGCCCGTTCATCAGCCGGCTGAGCTCGGTGTGCATCGACGAGACGTCGCGCAGCGGGTCCCAGCGAACCAGCGTTGTCATGGTGGTCGAACCTCCTTGGACGAACCTGTTTGAGATAGAAGAATAAAACCTTAGTCCGTCACTGTCAAGTTAGCACGAAGCTAGGATTCATGCGTGCTGCCGCTCTTCGACAACGTGCCGACGCGGCGCTTCCCGCTCGTCACGTACCTCCTGATCGCGGCGAACGTCGCGGTCTTCGTCTGGGAGCTCGGCGCCCAGGACCGCCGGATCGAGCGGTACGCCTTCTACCCGTGCGCGCTCCAGGGGCCGTGTGCCGCCCCGGCCGCGGCGCACCATCTCGCCTGGCCCGAGGGGATCTTCACGTCGATGTTCATCCACGCGGGCTGGCTCCACCTGCTCGGGAACCTGCTCTTCCTCTGGATCTTCGGCAACAACGTCGAGGACGTGATGGGCCGGCTCCGGTTCGCCGCGTTCTACCTGACCTCCGGCGTCGCGGCCGCCCTCACCCAGGCCGCCGTCACGCTCCACTGGTCGGGGGTCTCCGCGGCGAGCATCCCCACGGTCGGCGCAAGCGGTGCGATCGCCGGCGTGCTCGGCGCCTACCTCGTGCTCCTCCCCGGCGCGCGCGTCCTCACGCTCCTCTTCGGGTTCCTGCCGTGGCGGCTCTCCGCCGGCTTCTTCCTCGGCTTCTGGTTCGTCTTCCAGCTCTGGGAGGGCGACTTCTCGCTCACTCACCCCGGCGCCGGCGGAGGCGTGGCGTTCGCCGCCCATGTCGGCGGCTTCCTCTACGGCGCCCTCACGGTCCGCGTCTTCCAGGTCCGCCAGCCGCTCCGCCCGCGATGACCGAGAGCTTCGAGGAGACCGTCCGCCGGGCGCTCGACGAGCTTCCTCCCGAGCTCGCGCGGGCGCTCGAGAACGTGGCGGTGGTCGTCCGCGAGGAGGATCCCGACGAGCCCGACCTCTACGGCCTCTACCAGTCGCACGAGTTCCTGCCCGCCCAGGTGACGATCTTCCGCCGCCCTCTGCAGGCCGCGTTCCGCGATCCCGAGCGGCTCCGGCAGGAGATCCGGATCACCGTTCTCCACGAGGTCGCCCACCACTTCGGGATCGAGGAGGACCGGCTGGACGAGCTCGGCTACTCGTAGCGGGAACGGCGGTAGGAATAGCGGAGGATGGGTACGCGTTTTCACTGACATGCGAACGCTGACCGACATCAGAGCCCAGATCGACTCCCTGTCCGATCGGCGGCTGCACGTGATGCGCGCGCTGTCCCAGGGGCACGACGCGGCCCTCGCCCAGGAGCACAGGGAGCTCGAGGAGCGGATCGCCGGTCTCTGGGACGAGCATCGCCACGCACGCGCGATGCAGCGGTTCGGCGACCGGGACACGATCATCCAGCGGGCCCGGCAGGAAGAGCGCCTCTCGCGCGCAGCCTGACGGCCCATTCCCCGGACGGGGCCCGACGGGCGAAGGAGAACCCGACGCCCGGCGGGATACCGTCCCAGGGGAAGGCGCCGTCCGCGGGGCTACACTTCCTCTCCGCCCGGGGCGTTAGCTCAGCTGGGAGAGCGTCGGCTTTGCAAGCCGAAGGTCACCGGTTCGATCCCGGTACGCTCCATCCGAAAGGGCCTGTAATTGGGCCATAGCCGTTGGCCGGCGGGCCTACGCGGCCGAGCCTCTGCTAACGCCCTGCTAAGGAATCGGCGCGCCGCGCGCCGCTACTGAGGCGCCTCGTTACGCGACTTCGACGACTGCCGCAGCGACCGCCGCGGGCTCGGGAACGGGCTCTCCCTCGAGGCGGAGGCCCTCGATGTGGAAGGCGATTGCCCCCCGCATCTCGTGCTCGCACTCCTCGATCGTGTCGCCGACGGCAACGCAGCCCGGGAGGTCCGGTGCCCAGGCGCCGAAGTTGCCGTCACCCCGCTCGATCACGATCAGGTAGCCGTGCTCGCTCACTGAGATCATCGTCTTCGCTCCAGTCCCGCCTGTTTCAGGATGCTTCTCACGAGGCCGGGTGGCAAGTCCTTGCTCAACTTGCCGGGGATCGTGACGAGTCCCGGCTTCGTCGGGTGCTTGTACTGCCGGTGGCTCCCCCGCGTCCGCACGAGCTGCCAGCCATCATCTTCCACGAGCTTGATCGCATCTCTCACCCTCATTGTGCCTGCGTGTGTGACTCCGGGACGCGGGCCGGGTCGAACCGGCCTGCGGCCTCGGTGATGCGGGCGTCGAGGAGGTGCGAGTAGCGCTTCAGCGTGATCATCGGATTCGCGTGGCCGGCCACCGCCTGGACGAGCTTGACGTCCGCGCCGGCGGCGACGAGGCGCGAGACGCAGGTGTGCCGCAGGTCGTGGAAGCGGTAGCCCTCGCCATCCACGCCGGCGCGTCGGATCGCACGCTCCCACACTCGCTGTCGGAAGTTCGAGGGCTGAAGCGGCGTCCCGCGCATCGAGCCGAAGACGAGCTCGTCCGGGGCGTACCGTCCCCTGTCGAGCGAGCGGGCGGCGAGCGCCCGGAGCGCCGTGTTCACCGAGGCGAAGAGCGGCACCGCGCGGACGCCGGACTGGGTCTTCGGGCTCCGCAGGTGCGTGCGCGAGTAGGCGCGCTCGACCCGGATCAGCCGCCGGTCGCGATCGACGTCGCGCCAGCGGAGGGCACGCAACTCGCCGAGCCGCAGGCCGGTCCCCAACGCGACATCGAAGAGATGGACGTAAAGGAGATCCGGCTCGTTTCGCAGCGGGTCGTTCGGGGCGAGCTCGAGCAGCGCGTTTCTGATGGCGTCGGTGTGCGCGTTGGGAATCTCCTTGCCGGCGAAGTCCTGCGCAGGTGGGAGGTCAGCCCGCGCGGCGGGGTTGGCGACGATGAGCCCGTGCCGGACGGCGTCGGCGAGCATCTTGCGAAGGGGAACGACGACGTTGCGGACGGTACCCGGCGCCTTTCCCTCCGCCTCGAGGTCGACGATGAGGCGATCGACGTCCTCGGTCCGCATGGACGAGAGCGCGCGAGCGCCAAGTCGCGGCAGGACATGCTTTCGCAGGTTGAGCCGGTAGCCCTCGAACGTCGCCGGCGAGAGTCGGGTTCGCCCGCTGCCGCCGACGCGCGCGGGATCGCGATGTGCGAGCCAGCGCTCGGCGTAGGCGGTCAGCGTTTCGCTGCTCGGCTCGCGCCAGGCGCCGGTGTCGACCTCGCGCTTGCGGGCAGTGAGGGCACGCTCGGCGTCACGACGGCTGGGGCCGATCGTCTCCCAGCGCTGTTTCCCGTTGACGTAGTAGACGATCGCGTAGTTGCCGCTGGAGCGCTTGACGATCGACCCTCGTGCCATCGCGGTCCTCCTATCTCGTTGCGGTCGCGCCCGCGCGCAGCCAAGCCAGGGCAGGCTCGCGCTCGAAGAAGAGCATGCCGCCGAGCTTCACGCAGCCTGGAATCTCGCCGCGGCGGGTGCGCTCGTACAGCCACCGCTTCCACGTCTGAGGCCGCTTGACCTGCGGCAGCTCGGCGACGAGCTCGTCGAGTGTGACCAGCCGAGGTGTCGGATCGACGATCGGCACCGAAACAGAGGGCAGCCGGCTGGAGAGCTGCTCGGCGATGCGGGGTGCGAGGGCGTCTGCGAGCGCCGCGAGCGCCTCCGCATTGGCCCAGTCGTCCAAAGTGAGCTGGTGGGGCTCGGAGCTGTGGTCTGGACGGGCGCGCGCCGTGGGTCCCCCCCTCGTCGTGGCACGAGCAAGGCTGAAGCATATCAGTCACTGAGGACGAAAGGGCAGCTAAGCACTAGACTGGCCCAGATGGTGGGCGGCGACCTGATCCGGGAGGCACGGTTACGCGCCGGCCTGACCCAGGACGAGCTCGCCGAGCGGACCGGCCGCGACCGAGCCGTGATTGCCCGCTGGGAACAGGGAGCGGCCGCTCCCGCGATGGAGACGGTGCTCCAGCTGATCAGGTCCTGCGGGTTCGACCTGCCGCTCAACCTTGTCCACTACGACCCCAGACGCGAGCAGCGAATCGAGCGGAACGCGCAGCTCTCGCCGGAACGACGACTTCTACGCTTCCTGCAGACCCGCGGAAGAGCGAGGACGTGAGCGGGAAGCCGCCACCGTTCGACCCTTACGCGATCATCGGCGCCCTGGAGCGGGAGCGCGTGGCGTACGTTCTGATCGGCGGCTTCGCCCGCGTGCTGCAAGGGACGGAGGAACTCACCCACGGCCTCGACCTCACCCCCTCGCTCCGGCCCGAAAATCTTCGCCATCTCGACCAGGCGCTCCAGGAGCTCGACGCTCGGCGGCTCGACGGCAGAGCGGTATCGCTCGAGCGCGACTTCGCCCGCGATCCTGTACTCGACCTAGAAACCAACGGCGGCCAGGTGCGGATCGTCCCCGAGCCGGCCGGCACGCGCGCAGGCTGGGATGACCTCCGCCGCGCAGCGACCCGCGAACCCGTCGGCAAGGGCCTGCGGCCGCGCGTCGCCTCCATCGGCGACCTCGCCCGAATGGCCGCCGCTCTCGACCGCGAACAGGACCGCGCCCCTCTACTGCAGCTACGCCACCTCGCTGAGCTTCAGCGTGGCCGCTACCGCGGCATCGAGCGCTGACGCTGCACGCCGCGAGGCGATGGTGGCTCTGACGGGCGGCGAACTTGCCGCCGGATAGCCAGCGAGACACAGATGCATCATCCGAATGCGAGTGCCTAGTCAGGCAACGCAAGCATCAGGATGCATCTGCGTCTCGCTGGTGATTGCCCCTCACTGTCAGCCGCTCGTGTGCCTCCTGCTGCCTCCGAGGGTGATGTGCTCTCGGGAGGCTCAGCGTCCTTCGGCGGTCTTCGCGTTAGGTGCGCGCTCGGACCGCCTTGCCCTGACAGCGGTCGGAGCAGTCAGCTTGGCCGCGTTCCGCGCCGCGTGCTCGAGCGTGGCCAGGTTTGCTTCGGTGTGACGGGCCGCACCCGCGATCAGGAGCTCGATGAGCGGCTCGTTCTCGTGGTCGGCGCGAAGCTCGGCCAGAGCGCCGAGCTCGGCCAGATATGCGCTGCGCTGCGTACGCAAGACGACGTCGAGTTGCTTGCGGCCGAGCCGGGAGGCGGCCAGCAACTTGAGGAAGAAGTCGTCGCGATACCCGGATTGGCGCACGAAAGGCGTCCCAAGCCACCGTTCGAGCTCGTCCCGGCCGGCCTGCGTCAGTCGATACACGACACGATCCGGGAGCCGGCGTTGCTCGACCTCGTGTCGAGTGACCAGGCCATCGCGCACGAGTCTCTCCAGCACCTGGTAGAGGTGCCCGATGTTGAGCTGGCCCCACTGGGGCCCGATCGCGCGCTCGAACTCCGCCCGCAGCTCGTACCCGTAGCTCTCGCCGTCACAGAGGAGCGACAGCACCGCGTGCTGAATCGGCAACTCTCAGGTCTCCTTGTCGAATGAGTATGGTGACAATATAGTGCTGCGCAGTATGTTTGAGACTAATGGCGCGGTAGGCGCGCGGCTAGATGTGGCCGGACTCGGCAAGCGCTACCCGACTGGCGAGACGGAGATCGTCGCCCTCGACGACGTCAGCTTCGCCGCCGAGGAGGGCTCGCTGATTGCGATCATGGGACCGTCGGGTTCGGGCAAGTCCACTCTCCTGCACCTCCTGGGCGCCATGGACCGTGCCGATTCGGGAACCGTCAGGGTTGGCCGCACCGAGGTGACTGGGCTCCGGGGCCGACAGCGAGTCGAATATCGCCGGCAGATCGGATTCGTATTCCAGCGCTTCCACCTGCTGCCTGCCCTTAACTTGCTCGACAACGTCGCGGCGCCCCTCTTGCCCCAGCGAACCGACTTCGACAAGCGCGAACGAGCACGGATGCTGGTCGAGGCGGTCGGGCTCGGGGGCCGCGAGCATGCGCTGCCTGCCGAACTCTCAGGCGGCCAGCAGCAGCGCGTTGCGATCGCCCGCGCACTCGTGAACCAGCCGGTTCTGCTCCTCGCTGACGAGCCCACGGGCAACCTCGATACCCACACCGGTGCCGCGATCATCGATCTTCTGCTCGAACTTCGCGAACAGCACGGTATGACCGTCGTCGTAGCGACCCACGATCCGACGGTCGCCGGACGTTGCGAACGCGTCCTTCGCCTTCTCGATGGCCAAGTCGCCGACGACCTGGAGGTTCCCCGGCTCGAGCCAGCAGACGTCCTACAGCGGATTAGCCGAATCGAGCCGTAGCCCCAGTACTTGACGACAGCTACATGTTCACCGTATAGTCGCTGACAACTGCGGCTCGTCCTGAGACCAGGGGGAGATGAGCCCGGTTGAGTCAGTTGGCGGTGGTTGCGAGGTTCGTGTTGGCCACCGTGTTCCTGTCGTCAGGGATCGCCAAGCTGCCGCGCCGGCGCGAGTTCGTCGATGCGGTTCGGGACTACGAGCTGGTCCCGGAACAGGTTGCGGTGGCAATCGGAAGGCTCCTGCCTGCGGGCGAGGTGCTGATCGGCGCATTGCTCTTCACCGGCGTCGCGCTACTGCCCGCCGCCGCGATCACCGGTGGCGTCCTCGGCGCATTCTCGATCGCGATCGCGATGAACCTGCTTCGGGGCCGCGAGATCGCGTGCGGGTGCTTCGGGCTCGTCGCCGAAGCACGGCTCGGCTGGTCCTCCGTCCTCCGGAACTTCGTCTTGATCGCGGCGGCGGTGTTGGTCGGTTGGCGCCCCGTGGCGACGCTCTCGCCCGAACCAGCAGGCCGGGCGGTTGCGAGCGGCACGGGACTCGCCGCACTCATCATCGGTACCCTCGCGGCGCTCGCATACTCGCTCGTGCGGGAGGCGCTGCGTCTTCGGAAGCTCCTCGGAGCTCGCTCGTGACCCCAATCTGGCAGGTCGCCGTCATCGCGCTGTGGGTGTTCGTGCTCGGACTTGGTCTCCTCGTGCTCGGAGTGATCCGGCGAAGCTCGAATGTGCTCGAACGACTCGAGATGGAAGACCAAGACTCTCAGCTCGGCGCCGCGCCAATGAGCTTCATTCCGCGGTTCGCGCTGCGCGAGGTGGACGGCACTCCAGTCGCGTCCGTTGAGCTCTTCGTCGAACCGGCGAGCCTTGTGCTGTTCGTCGAGACGACGTGCGCACCGTGCCGAGCGCTGATGGCGGAGTTGGCCGGGACGGGGGATCAACTTGAGGGAATACCGCTGCACGTGATCGTCTCCGAATCCGATGCGGCTCGAAACGGGTTCGCAGAGGGCGTGCACTGCCTGGTTCAGACCGGTGAGGCCACAAGGGCGTTCTCGAACCGCGGGACGCCTCAGGCATACGCGGTCGGCCGCGACGGACTGGTCCTCGATCGAAGGCTGCCCGCCTCGCTCAACGACCTGCGCGAGATGGCCAGCTTCCAACGAACGGGAGGAGGTGGCGCTTTCGACGTACCACAGTTGAAGGGTTCGAAGCGAGAGCAGGCGTTTCATGAAGGGAGCCGAGCGTGAACGAGCATGATGTCTTCGAGACCCAAACCAGCAGAGGGCGGTTCCTCCGCAAGCTCGGAACGACCCTCGCAATCGGCATCGGAGTGGCTGCGCTCCCGGCCCGAGCGTTCGGGCGGTCGACGACGTATACGTGTTGCCAGGATCTCGCCCATGAGCACTGCGGGACCGACTGCGGGACATCGAACCCGCACTACTGGTGCTGGAATCCCACCTGCGGCGGCTTCTGCACCGGCTGCGTGAGCAATAAGCCCGACTGCTACGACGTCGTGTATCCAGGCTGCGTGTAGACGAGAGATGGCGTCTCTCCCTTCCCCTCGGTAGGGGGAGACGCCTCTCACTCCGCGGCAAGGATCGTCGGCGCGGGGATTCGGAGTAGCTGAATCGCCGGGACCGCCGAGGCTGAGACGGCCGCGAGGAGCGCTCCGGCGGCGGCAATCGCGGCCGGCACGACGAGGCCGCCGGCGGGAACGCCGAGGAGGGCGGCGCCGGCTGCGGTGCCGATCACGCCTCCGAGAACGGCCGCGGTCAACGCCAGCGCGACTGCCTCCAGTAGCACGACGAGCATGACCTGTCCGCTCGTCCACCCTAAGGTCGAGAGGGTTACGAACTCCGCGGCGCGCTCTCTCAGGTTCAGGTAGAGGACGTCAGCCGCCGAGATGGCGGCGAGCGCGATCGTCAGACCGACGGCCGCGAAGTCGGCGCCGTGAACCTGCAATGAAACGGCGTTCCCGAGGACGGTGCCGACGAGCGTCCCCTGGAACGACCTTTCGATCGCGATCAGAATCGTGAGCGCCGCGACGCCGAGTATCAAGCCGGCTGCGCCGAGAGCAGTGCGGAGGGGAAGTCGCGTCAGATTCACGAGCGCGAGCCCGGCCAAGGTGCGGACGGTACGGGTGCGACCGCTGCTACGGACGGGCGCCCGCAGAGCATCGAGCGGGAGCCCGCGGGCAGCCTGCCAGGCGGGCACGAGGCCGGCCACGAGCGCAAGCCCGACGGCGATCGGGAGGACGTAGAGCGTCCTGCTGAGCGGCATCGCCAGGTCGAAGAGGCGGACGACGGCGATCGCGATGCCGACGCCGCAGCCGCCTGCGAGGACGCCGATCAGCGCGAGCTCCCCGAGCACGCCGCGGAAGATCGCCGGCCGCGACCAGCCGAGCGTCAACAGCGTCCCGATCTCGCTGCGACGAGCACGGACGACGGCGAACGCTCCGTTCACCAGGAAGACGGCGCAGACGACGAGGATCAGCGCATAGAGGGCGAGGTCCTTGCGGTCGAGCGCGTTCAGGTAGCTGATCGTCGCCCCCTTCTTCGACCAGCCCTCGGTCAGGAGCAGCTTCGGGCGTCCGAACTTGCCGGAGGGCAAAGTGATCTTCAGTGGATGCGGCGAGGAGCCCGCTGTGACGTCGACGTCGAGGCCGGTCCGCTGGTGGATCTTCAGCGCAGCCGTACGGATGCGCAGCCGGCTCAACGCATCAGTGCCCGTCACGCCCGCCACGCGCACGCGGACGACGCTGATCGGGGCGCGGCGGATCTGCGGGGGAACGTCCTTGTAGTACTTCGGGTTCTGGAACGTACGCAGCGCCTGCAATGTCGTCAGCATCAGCGGCGGTTGCTGGATGTACCCGCCGAGATTCTGATTGGGGCCGAGGTTCTTGCCGCCGAGCGCGGTGCGGCTCGCTGCGTCCGCCCCGGCGAGCAGCGGCGGGTAGTAGGTCTCGAGCGGCAGCTTCGACAGCGGCGAGAACCCCGGCAGCTTGCCGGGGTCGTAGCGGCCAACGACGTTGACGAAGACTTGCGGGACTCGACTGTTCGTCGCCGAGTAGTCGATGCCGCTGACCGTGTTCAGCGTTCGGAACTGGCGATCCTCGTTCTCGCGCGACGCGACGTAGTAGTGGCTGTCACCGCCGAAGCCGGTGGCGGGATTGAACGGATCGTTCAACGCATTCGCGTCGAGCGGCACCGTCCTCGGCAGGAGCTGATCCGGACCGATTTTCAGGTAGCGCGTCGGCGAGGTCGTCCAGTACGAGTTCACGGCGAGCGTGTTCTTCGTGAGCGCGCGCTTGTAGAACGTCGACGCCGGAAAGCTCCGTGTCGCGACCGTCGTCCCGTCTAGCCGCCGCAGGAACTGATAGGCGTTCTTCGCATTCGCGCCGGAGGGCGGCTTGATCACAGCGACCGACTGGCAGGGATAGGTGAAGGCACTGCAGCCGCCCGCCTCAAGCATCCCCGGGACGTTCGTACCTGCAGGGACGTCAAGCCGACGGATGGTTGCCGTGAGAGTGTCGCCGACGAACGTGCGACTGGCGGCGATCACCGGCACCGTCGGAAACGTCGTCCTGTCGAGCGTGTCGTAGTTCCGGAGGTAGCGACCTGCTACGACCGTTCGGTCAAGGTGCAGCAACTTCGCTTCCTGCGCTGGGTCGATCGCAGCCAGCAACACTGGGAAGAGAAACTGGTATTCGACGTCCGGCAGCACCCTGAGGCTCTTGCTGCCGGGCCAAACACACGAGAGATTCGAGCCGACGTCGAGATCGAAAGGACCGTGGACCTGGGGCATCGAATCCTGGTAGCCGCCGCAGATGTGGTACTGACGATCCTCACCCCCCGTGGGGGCCTTGGGAGCGTGATAGAGAAAGCTGCTCGTCGCGGGAACACGAGACAGGCCGTTGTCGCTCGTCCACGAGAAGTCGACCCGGTACAGCTGCTGCGGGCTCGAGTTGAAGTACCGGTTCAGCGGCACGTCGACGCGAGCGAGCACCATCGTGTAGCCGACGTTGGCGATCGGTGCGGCTACCTGGACGCCCGGGATCTTCTCGATCTCGCGGTACTGCGCAAAGCTGATGCCCCCGTAGATGCCCGAGAGGAAATTCGGTCGGACGAGCCCCTGCTGTCTCTCGAGCGGCGTCAGAGATCCCTTCGGGCGAACGAGGATGTCGTAGGCGTTCCGATAGTTCGTCTTCAGCGTCGAGGAGATCCGCAGCTCGCTCGTCCTCGTCGAGCCCGCGAGCAGGACGAAGGCAACGGCTGCGACGACGATTCCGACCGCGAGCATGAGGCTGCGCGCGCGTCGGTGCCTCAGCTGGCTCGAGATGAACCGCAGCATCAGCCGGCTCGCTCGCAATGCTGCATGGCGACAATATACTTAGGTGCCGCAGTACTCGCGCCGCCTCGCCGAGATCGACTCGCTGCTAACGGCCTGCTAAGGAAACGGCCGTCAACGCCCTTCCGATCGCCTCGATGCCGGCCACGCGAGATCGCCGCCAACCCGCAAGAATGCAAGCGTCGAAGGAACCAGAACGAAGAGCCTGAAAGCGCCTGCAACCACTTGATTCTGCTTTGCAAGCCGAAGGTCACCGGTTCGATCCCGGTACGCTCCATCATGAACTTGGGGTTGCACTAACCGCGAGGACTGTTAGCTCCTCTCCTCGTGGTTAACCGTCACAGGCGACTGCGATCTCAAGGGCTCGACAGATCTGGCGCATCCGCTCGTCGCTGAGTCGGCCGAGCCGCTCGACAAGCGTCGCAAGCGAGACGCTCTCGACCGAATCGAGGTTCACGACCGAGGTGCGCGGTACAGGATCGTCGCCCGGCTCCAGCAGCACCTCGCTCGCGATTCCGCGGATCGTCGTCGTGCACGGCCCGATCAGCGCGCGCCGAAGGCGCGGGATCGCGGCGTCTCGCGACAACACGACGGCCGGGCGGCGCCCGATCTCGGGGAGCTCACACCACCAGACTTCCCCACGCGCCGGGAACGCGTTCACGACGAGCCGGCAGCCGCCCGAAACGACGCGAGGTCGCCCCACTCGTCGCTCGCCTCGAGCGGAAGACGGTCGTACGCGGCGTAGGCCGCATCGATCTCCACTGCACGACTGCGCGCAAGGAGAGCGGCGAGCGCTTCGTCGATGAGAGCCGCATCGTTCACCCCGGACCGCGCCTGTCGTGCCGTGGCAAGGAGTTGGTCGTCGACGGTCGTGCTGATCCTTACACGAGCCATGCCATCCTTATACCACAAAGGTGGCACTACAGGAGGCGTGCGCTCACTCGGCGCACAGCGCGTCGGTGGCGATCAGAGCGTGGTTTGTACAACGCCGAGTTGGGTCCATGTCTTCCCGCTTCGCCCGCTTCGCTTGGCCACCGCGCGCCTGCGGCGCGCGGTGGCCCGCGCTGTGCTTTTCGCTCGCTCGGCAGGCGAGGCGGCTACGCCGGCTCGCGCAGCTCCTGCCGGCGAGCGGTGGTGGGCCGCCGCCGCGCATGTCGGCGGCGGCAAGCGGGCTCAGTCGAGACGCAGCGGCTCCACCGCCAGATGCGTCTGGTTTGTACAACGCCAAGTTGAGTCCACTCCTCGCGACACTGCCGTCGCCATCGGCGCGCGTTCTGCCTCCCGCTCGAGCGTTGCGCAAGCCGTGGAGAGCGACTCGGCAGCGTCAGATCGCGACGATCTCGACGAGACCGTCCAGGCCGTCGAAATCATCGAGGTTCCGCGTGTACAGCGGGAGCCCGGCGGCGAGCGCGGTCGCGGCGATGAGCAGATCGAGGGCGCGTCGACCGCGTGCCTTGCGACCGGCCGCCAGAACAGTCGCGTAGATCCTCCCGTACGCTCGGGCGGCCGCCGCATCGAAGGGGAAGACCTCGAAGGTCGCCTCGACTCGCTGGAGTCGATCCTGCCGCCGCGCACGCTCCTCCGGATCCGTGCTCACGTGCGGTCCGGCGGCAAGTTCCGCCAGCGTGACGGCGGAGATCGCCACCTCGACCGGCAGCTCAACGGGGTCGACCTTCTCGAGGTCGATGACGACGCCGGTATCCGCGATCCCGCGCGGATGCCGAGGATCAGGCACGCGGGGCCGGATCCTGGTCGGCGAGTGCGTCCAGGTCGCGCCGGAGGCGCGCAGAGTCGATCGGCGGTGCGCCGCGGAAGGCGGCGACTGCTTCTTCTGCCGGCACGAAGCGCCGCCGTCGAATCGGCGTCAGCTCGCCCACCGGGACGCCGTTGCGGGTGACGACGAATGTCTCGCCGCGATCAAGCGCGCGCATGATCTCGCCGCTCTCGTTCCGGAGCTCTCTCTGGCTGATCTTTCGCGTCACGACCGAAGCGTAGCACGCGTGCTACGTGATGCTGGACGGGCTCGCGACCAAGCCGCGTTGGAAACGGGCTCTCAGAAGATCAACGGCACGAGCATCTTCGTCGACTGCTTGTAGGCGGAGTACTCGCCGGGGAACTGCTCGAGCAGGTAGCGCTCCTCGACCCTGGCGCTGTAGAGGAAGTAGATCCCGGCCAGGCCGACGGCGATCAGCCAGACCCAGCCGAGCGCGACCGCGGTCCCGACGCCCGCGGCGAGGATCCCTGAGTAGATCGGGTGGCGCACGAGGCTGTACGGGCCGCTCGTCACGAGCTCCGGCTCGTTCTTCTGCGTCATCGGGCCTCCCCAGTTGCGCCCGATGTGCACGCGGGCCCAGATCGCGAATCCGAGCCCGAGCGCGAAGAGGACGAGTCCCATCCCGGCGCGCCACGGATCGGTGTCGACGCCGTGGCCCCGAAACGCTCCAACGCGGACCAGGACGATCACGACGGCGACGATCAGGGCCCTGATCCGGAGCTCACGCGACCACTGAATATGCCCCCTCTTCATCGAGAAGGCCGCGACGAGCCAGTACAGCCAGAACGCCGCCCATACGGCGGCGAGGACGATCTCGACCGCTCTCACAGCGACTCGTGCTTCCACCTGCCGCCGGCCGCCGAGCAGCCGGCGCTACGGATCGGCGATCGGCCGGCCGACGACGAGCGCCTCCTGCAGCGCCGGATCGAGATCGCGGTAGCTCGCGTCGGCGCGGACGCCGAGCGCGTCGAGCGTCTTCGAGAAGAAGCAGCGGGCCGCAGCCGCGAGGACGACGTCCATGATGTCCGCCTCCGAGAGTCCCAGGTCGCGCAGACGCTGGAGGTCGGCGTCGTCGATCGACGTGGCGTCGTCGACGACGCGCTCCGCCAGATCCATGACCGCGACGTCGATCTCGTCGAGCCCTGCCGCACGGTGGTCGAGCGCGATCTCGCGCACCGGTTCGCCGAACTGCTCGACGAGCACCGAGCCGTGGGCGAGGCAGCAGTAGCTCGAGCGCAGCCGCCGCGCGGCAGCGAGCGTCGCCAGCTCGTACCGGCGCAGGTCCATGCGCGCCTTGATCGCGCCGTTCAGCTGCACCCAGGCGGCGTAGGCCTCGGGCCGCTCCGTGAACGCGCGCTCGAGGTTCCTCATCGCGAGCGTGTCTAGCAGATCCGAGAGTCGCCCGCCGCTACGACCAGAACTCGTCCCAGGCGTGGAGGTCGTAGACGTGCTCGCGGCCGTCCACGATCCGGCCGTTCTCGACCTCGAAGACGATGCAGCAGAAGACGTCCAGCCGTTTGCCGTCCCGCTCGGCGAGGCTGTGGTGGATCCCGATCACGCGGCCGTCCTCGTCGGTGAGCACGCGCCGGACGTCGGCCCTGAAGGTGCCGGCGGTCTCGCTCAGGCAGCGGGCGAAGTGGGCGAAGACCGCCTCGCGGCCGACGGCGTCGCCGGCGAGCGGGCTCAGCCCCGGCGTGTGCCAGGAAGCATGCTCGTCGAAGAGCTCGGCGAGCGCTTCCCGGTCGGCCGTGTTCAGCGCCTCGTACCCGCGGCGGACGACCGTCGCGTTTGCCGGCATCGGTTTCCTCCTTCGTGTGTCTCGCAGCGCGGTGAGGCCGCCGCCGGCGGGGCAGGCGGCCCCACCGTCCGCTGCTCAGGCGTCGAAGCGACCGACGAGCTCCGTCACCTGCGGTCGCCCGAGATGCCCGGCTTCCTTCATGATCGCCGGCACCTCGGGATCGGATGCGAAGCTCCCCCACCCCTCGAGGTCCCAGTCGAAGATCGCCCAGACCCGGTCTTCCTCGTTCGGGTCACGGAAGACGGTCGAGCCCTTCGATCCGTGGAGCTTGCGCTTCTCGGCGCCCGCCGTCGAGTAGATCTTCACGAACCGGTCGATGTCCTCGACCTTCGTCGTCGCCAGAATCATCTCGTCCTCCTGTCGGTCGTTGCTGACCGGACGAGTGTGCGCCCACCGGCCCCGCAGCACATCGGGCGAACGCCCTACCGGGCGTGGACGAGGTCGTTCTCGAACGCCCAGACCGTCGCGGCCGCGCGGCTTCTGACGCCGGCCTTCTGGTAGACGTGCTGGACGTGGTGCCCCACCGTCTTGGCGGAGATGCCGAGCCGGTCGGCGATCCCCTGGTTGGACTCGCCGAGGACGAGGGCGAGGAGCACCTCGAGCTCGCGACGCGTCAGGCCGGCCGGCAGCTCGCGGGGACGCTTCGGGACGCGGTGCCCCGCGGCGGCGAGCACGGCGTCGACCGCCTCGGGATCGAGCCGTCCCGTCGCATCCCGCCGCAGCTCGGCCTCCACCGCGTCGGGCTCGAGGGCCGGCCGGTACGGCCTCGCCTCGCGCATCGCGCTGTAGGCGTCGGCGGCGGCGAGGATGCGCGCTGCCCGGTCCAGCGCCGGCGCACGGAGGCCGTGGTGGTAGCCGGACCCGTCGAGCCGCTCGTGATGCGAACCGGCGAGCTTCCCGACCGGTGCGAGGGCAACAGACTGAGCGAAGGCGCGCTCGGTGAAGTGCGGGTGGAGCCGCACGCGCTCCCACTCGCCGAACCCGAGCGTCGCCGGCTTCTCCCAGATCGCATTCGAGACCCCGACGCGGCCGAGGTCGTGCGCCAGCGCAGCGCAGCGCAGGAACCTGACGGCGTCCGCGGGGAGGTCGAGGCGCCAGGCAGCGGCCTCGGCGAGCTCGGCCACGCCCGTCGAGTGCTCGCGCATCCACGGCGACTTCAGGTTCGTCAGGGCCGCGACCGCGCCGAAGCCGGCGTCGATCCCGTCGTCGGACAGCAGCACCTGCGGAAACGGCTCGCTCTCGAGCGCGTGCTCCCACATCCGCGCCTCGTCCAGCCGGGAGAGCGTGTCGTCGAAGCCCGCCAGCGCGAGCTCGACGAGCCGCGGCTCGTACGCCTCGCCGGCTCGCCGCTCGAGGACGGCGCGCGCATCGTCCCGGCCCGCGGCCGAGAGGAAGAGCGAGAAGTCGCGCGCGACGTGAAGGAGGCGCGCCGGCAGCGGCAGCGCCTCGCCGCCCACGTCCCTCGGCAAACCCCGGCCGTCCCAGCGAGCGAAGACGAACTCGAGCGCCGCCTCGATTCCCGGGCCGAGCTCGAGCCACCCGGCGAACCGCTGCGCCACCTCGCACATCGCCGCGAACGAGTCACGGGCCCTCGTCGGGTCGGAGAGCGCCGCCTCCATCATCCGCTCGCGGACGTCGGGCGGCCGGCCAGGCCCGACGTGGGAGCGGAAGAACGCCATCACCTGCTTCGGATCGGCGGGGTCGATGAGGAAGTAGGCGGCCCGGTGCTCGATGTCCTCGCCGAAGAGCTGCGTCGCCTCGTGCCCGTTCGACGTGCACCCGGCGGCGTGGAGCAGCGCCACGTAGTACGTGTCCGTGAGCTGCTCCGGGGAGGCTCCGGCGAGCTCGCCGAGCCGCACCGCGAGCACCGCCGTCCGGAGCGCGTGCTCGAGCGGCTGCCCGGTGCCGAGGTCGGTGGCGAGCGAGAGCGCGCCGACGAGCTCGGCAGCCCGAACGGGCTGGTCGATGACGCCGGGCCGGGTGCCTGCCGCAGCCACCGGCCGATTCTACGATCAGCTCAGCGCTTGACGGTGACCGTGAGCAGGTGGCTCAGCCCGCCGAGGAAGCCGACGCCGGCCTGGTTGACGCTGAAGGCGGCCCGCAACGTCGAGCGCCCCTTCGGCAGCACGGCCTTGAACTCCGCGCGCGAGCGGACGCCCAGCCGGACCAGTCGAACCGTCTTCCAGTGCGTCCCGACCCGGCGCTGCAGCTGGACGAGGCGCCGCGGGAACAGGTGACCGCCGCGAACCCGCACGTAGAAGTGGCCGTTCCGCAGCCGGGTCAGGGTGACGAGCGGATGCACGCCGACGCCCACCGGCGCCGTCGTACCGCCGTGCCAGCTCGCCTCGTACGCGGTGTTGAGCTGCGGCCGCGCGAGCAGACTCCACACGCCCCCGCTGCCCGTGAGCACCGTCGCGACCGACCGGAACGACCCGCCGCCGTACGGCTGCGCGAACACCGTCACACGCTCGCCCGCCTGCCCGGTCGGGACGACGCCGAAGAGCCGGATGCGCCCGCCGAACACGACCTGCCGGGCGGCGAGCTCGAGCGTGACGCCGGACGTCGTAAACGCGACATCGGGCCCGTACGTCGTCCCCGCGTCGCTCTTCGCGACGAGCCGGCAGTGGTAGGTGGTCGATGCGGTCAGCCCGGCGAGCCCGAGCGACACCGACCGGGAACCGGCTCGCGACCCGGCACTTTGCGACCCCGTCGAGTGGCCGTAGCCCGTCCCGGTCCCGTACTGGAACCACCACCTGGTCGAACGGCCGCGCGTGTCGACCGTGCCGGTGAGGGTCACGGAATCGAACCCGATCCCCTGCGGCGCGCCCGTCTGCGCGACAGGCGGGCCGACGGTCGAGAACGTCCGGTCGGAGCCGCGTGTCGTACCGCTCGCATTCCGCGCGACGAGCCGGTAGTGGTAGGTCGTCGCGATCTTCAGCTTCTTGATCGTCAGCGCGACCGAGCGCGCCGAGCGGCCCGACCCGGCGCCGTGGGACGAGGTCCGCGAGCCGTACCTCGACGAGGGGCCGTACTCGAACCACCACGTCGTCGAGCGGCCGTTCGGGGTGACCGATCCCTTCAGCCGCGCAGACGCCGGGGTGATCGAGCCGGCCGACCCGGTGGACACGGCCGGCGCCGTGCTCGTCGTGAAGGTGGAGTCGTCGCCCTCGGTCGTGCCGGCGTCGCTCCGTGCGACGAGGCGGTAGTGGAACGTGCGACCGTGCTCGAGCCCGGTGATGCGGAAGGACACGGCCTTCGAGCGCGTGCCGGAGCCGGCGCTCTGCGTCGACGTCCGGGCCCCGTAGCCGGTCGAGGTCCCGTACTCGAACCAGTAGCTCGTGTCGCGGCCGTTCGGGTCGACGGTGCCGTTCAGCGTCGCCGCGGACGTCCCGATCGACGAGGCGGTGCCGGTGACGACGTCCGGCGGCACCGCGGTCGTGAACACGGCATCGCCGCCGCGGCTCGTGCCCGCCCCGTTCGTCGCCACGATCCGGTAGTGGTAGGTCGTGCCCGCCTGCAGCCCGGAGAGGTCGGCCGACACGCTCGAGGCGGAGGACCCCGAGCCGGCACTCACCGACGACGTCGTCATGCCGTAGGCGGACGACGTCCCGTAGTCGACGTGCCACGTCGTCGACTGGCCGCCGGGATCGACCGTCCCGGTGACGGTCGCCGTCGACGAGCCGACGGCGGTCGTCGGGCCGGTCGCGGCCGTGGGCGCAGCCGCGAGCGCCGCTCCCGCGCCGAGCGCGAGCACGAGCAACGATGCGACCGCACCTGCCGTCCAGAACCGCCGCCTGCCTGCCGTCCGAGTCACGAGCCTCCTTCCCTGGCCCGAAGCATCGTCCGGCGACGTTCGGACTTTCGACGGCGCCGTGTAAGTCGGGCGTAAAGCACACCCCGGGCCGAACGACGGATCGCGTTACGATGTACCGCATGCAGGCGGCGACAGGCGAGCAGTCGCGCGGAATGACACCCGTCGAGCTCACGAGCCTCGTGCTGCGGGTCGCGCTCGAGTGCGGGATCGTCGCCGGGCTCGCCTACTGGGGGGTCGACCGGGGCGGAAGCACCGGGACGGAGGTGCTGCTCGGCATCGGCGCGCCCGTGGTCGGCTTCGGCTTCTGGGGCGCGATCGACTTCCACCAGGCGGGGCGCCTGGCGGAGCCGCTCCGGCTCGCGCAGGAGCTCGTCGTGTCGGCGCTCGCGGCCCTCGCCCTCTGGGCGGCCGGACACCCGTGGCCGGGCCTTGCCCTCGCGCTCCTCTCCGTCGGCTACCACGCGCAGGTCTACGCGTCGGGCGCGCGGCTGCTGAAGCCGCGGCCGGACGCGTGAGTCGCGCCGACTACGAGAGCTGGGCGGCCACCGCCTTCACGAGGGCGAGCACCTTCTTCGCGTCCGCATTCTTCACCGCCGTGCTCGCCGCCTGCTCGTTCACCGAGAGGTTGATGCCGATGCCGTCGACGATGCCCGCGTAGGCGACGCCCAGCGGCCCGACCGACTCGACCCCGCCCAAGACAGGCACGGTGCTGCCGATCGTGAAGAACGACCGCTTGAACAGCTTCAGCTTTGCCCCGCTCGAGAACGCGAAGAACCCGATCCCGAGCACGTGCGGCTGCGTGCCCCACGTCCCCGACGACACCTTCCCGAACGGGCTCGCCCCCGGCTTGACGGCCCTGCACGACGCCGTCAGGCGAAGCGCCTTCAGCTGCTTCGCGAGCTTCAGCTTGCAGGCGTTCACCGGGATCGCCGTCTTCGCGGGCGACGCGGCCGCGCCGCCGACCGTCCCGAGCAGGACCGCGAGCCCGGCACAGAGCGCCAGGCCGCACAGAAGAACGCGGCACCTGCCGCGGCATGACCACGAGCGATGGACCCTCACCTGCCACCTCCGTTTGCGCAGCTTGGCCGCGCCCCTCCCTGCATTCGATCCTAGTCGATCACCGGGGTCCGTTCCATCCCCGAGGACTCGTTCCAGCGTGACGCTTCGCCGGCCGCCTGATGGTCAGGCGGCAGGCACGGGGATCTCGGCCGTGCGATCGAGCCACGGCGTCGCGCCGAGCCGCTCGAACGTGTCCCGTGCCTCGGCGACGAGCGCACCCGCCTCGTCGGGACGGCCGTGCTCGGCGAGCCACTGCCCGTGCTCGAGGGCGACAACCGCCTCGTAGAAGAGCATGTCGAGCTCCGCATAGCGGGCGCGGGCGGCTGCGAAGCGCCGGTCGGCCGACGGGTCGGCGCCGGCGAGGCGCGCCCGGTAGTGGTCGGCGAGCGCCGTGAGCGACGGCGGACGCAGTCCTGGCGGGCTCTCCTCGACGATCCGCAGGAGCCGTTCCACCGCGTCCGGCTCGCCGAGCACGAACGCCGCCTCGAGACCCTGCCGGAACGCCTGCTTGATGTCCTGGGAGCCGATGCCCAGGGTCTCGCGCCCGAAGGCGATCACGTCCTCGGCCGCGGCAAGCGCCTCGCGCGGACGGCCCTCGGCGAGTCGCACCGCGGCGAGCGCCGCATGGTAGGCACCTCGCATCTGCACGTCCTGCGTGTCGCGGAACCCCTCGAACCGTCCGACGAGAGTCTGCGCCGCGGGCAGGTCGCCGCGCTTCACGTAGATCTCGAGGAGGCCGGTCAGGGTGCTCGCAAGCGTGACGTCCGAGCCGATCAGCTCCGAGGGCAGCTCGGCGACGCGGGCGAGCGCCTCGTCCCACCGGCCGAGCATCATCAGCGCGTACGACTGCTCGCTGATCACGAACCGCTCGTTCCTGCGATCGCCGAGCCGGCGACAGATTGTGAGGCTCTGCTCGAGGTATTCGAGCGACTCGGCGTAGCGGTCTCGCTGCATCGAGAGGTCGGAGAGGTTGCCGTAGATGGTGATCGACGGCCGGATCAGGTCGTGCTCGAGCGCAGTCTCGAGCGCGAGCCGGTAGAGGCCGCGCACCTCGTTCGGACGGCGCCCGTAGAGCGCGATCGCCTTGCCGACCCAGCCGCGGATGAGCGGCTCCCAGAGCTGCAGCGCCTCGGAGAGGTCGAGCGCCCGCTCGAGGTTCCTCGTGGCGAGCTCGAACTGCCCGGCGAAGGCGTATGACTGCCCGAGCCGCGTGAGCAGCGTCGCGTGAACCTCGCCGTGCTCGTCGGCCTCGATCGCTCCGTACGCCTGCTCGAGGCGCTCGATCGCGCGGTCGATCCGGCCCGCGTTCGCCTCCATCAGCGACTGCCAGCCTGCGACGCGGGCGACGCCGTGGGCATCGCCCGCGTCCTCGTACAGCGCCTGCGCACGCTCGAGCGCGCTCGCCGCCGCCGCCACGGCGTCGCCGGTGATCGCGAGCTCGCCCGCGCGCAGGAGCGCGGCCGCCTGCTCGCCACCGTCACGTGACAGCTCCGCCGCCTGCTCGAAGAACCGCGAGCCTTCGATCGTCGCGCCGAGCGAGGCCGCGCGCTCGCCGGCCGCGAGCAGCGCGCGCGACGCCCTCTCTCTCAGCCCGTCGGCGTCGGCCGCCTCCGGGTCGAGGCGGTAGGCATCGAGCAGGTGAGAGGCGATCACCTCGGCCACCTCGTCCTCGCCCAGGGTCGAAGCGAGATGCTCGGCGGCCGCCAGGTGCTTCGCCCGGCGGTCGCGGCGCGCGACCGTGTCGTAGGCCACCTGCCGGAGCAGGTCCTGCAGGAAGCCGTACTGGCCGTGCTCGGGCGAGCGGGGATCGGCCTGGAGCCCGAGCAGCTCCTTGCGCACGAGCCCGCCGAGCATCGGCTCGAGCTCCGCCGCGTCGACACCGGAGAGCGCCGCGAGGGCCGGCAGCGAGAAGGTCTTCCCGAGCACGCTCGCGTCCTGCACGACCCGCCGCTCCTCCAGTTCGAGGCCGTCCAGCCGCGCGGCGGCGAGCGCCTGCAGCGTCTCCGGGATCGCGAGCGACTCGATCTCGCCGACGACGCGATACGACGGGCCGTCCTCGGCCAGGAGACCGCGGTCGAGCAGCATGCGCACGGTCTCGACCGCATAGAGCGGCACGCCCTCGGCGCGGGCCAGGATCTGGTCGTGCAGGCCGCTCGGCAGGCCGGGGACGAGACCCGCCAGGAGCTCCTGCATCGCGCTCCCGGCGAGCGGCTCGAGGTAGATGGCGGTGAAGTTGCGCTGGCCGGCGCCCCAGGTCGGCCGCCGCTCCAGGAGCTCCGGCCGCGCGAGCGTGATCACGAGGATCGGATGGTCGCGCGACCATTCGAGCAGGTGCTCGACGAAGTCGAGCAGCGCCGCGTCGGCCCACTGCATGTCCTCGAACGCGAGCACGGTCGGATAGGTGCCCGCGAGGCGCTCGAAGAAGAGCCGCCAGGCGGCGAACAGGTCCTGGCGCTCGCGCTGCTCGTGGCCGCCGAGGCCGAGGAGCTGCGCCAGCCGCGGCTCGACGAACCGCCGCTCGTCGGCGTCGAGCACGTGCTCCTCGAGCGCCGAGTGGAGCTTCGAAAGCGCAGCCTCCGGCTCCTCCTCCTCGGCGATGCCGCAGCGCATCCGGACCATGTCGGCCAGCGCCCAGTAGGTGACACCTTCGCCGTAGGCGAGGCAGCGGCCCCGGTGCCAGTAGACGAACTGGTCGATCCCGTCGAAGTACTTGTAGAACTCCCAGGCAAGCCGCGACTTGCCGATGCCGGCGATCCCGGTGACCGAGACGAGCTGTGCCCTGCCCTCGTCGGCGCAGACGTGGAACAGCTCCTTGATCTGGCGCAGCTCGCGGTCGCGTCCGACGAACGGCGCCTCGAGCCCCTGCGACTTCAGCGAGCCGGCGCGGCCCGAGACGACGCGGCGTGCGCGCCAGAGCTGCGTCTCGCCCTCCTTGCCCTTGAGCTCGAAGCCGCCCGCCTCCTCGTAGACGACCGTGCTCTCGCTCGCACGCCGCGTCGCCTCGCCGACGAAGACGGACCCGGGCTCGGCCACAGACTGCACGCGCGATGCGGTGTTGACGAGATCGCCCGCGACCATCCCCTGCCCGGTGGCGCCGAGCGTCACGGCCGCCTCGCCGGTCATCACGCCCGCGCGGGCCCGGAGGTCGTCCGCTCCCACCTCCTCCCCGAGGGCCGCTACGGCGGAGACGAGGTCGAGCGCTGCGCGAACGGCGCGCTCGGCGTCGTCCTCGGTGGCGACCGGAGCCCCCCACACCGCCATCACGGCGTCGCCGATGAACTTCTCCACGGTGCCGCCGTACAGCTCGATCAGCCGGCGGCAGCTGTCGAAGTAGCGCGAGAGCAGCTCGCGTACCTCCTCGGGGTCACGCGACTCGGAGAGCGCCGTGAACCCGACCAGGTCGGCGAAGAGCACGGAGACGAGCCGCCGCTCCGCTTCTGCGACGGGCACGGGAGCCGGGGCGGGAGCCGAAGGCGCGGGCGCCGCTTCGAGCGCCGATCCGCAGGCACCGCAGAACGCGTCGTCCGGGTCGTTCGAGGCCCCGCAGGCAGGGCACGTCCGGCCGAGCGCTGTGCCGCAGCGCGAGCAGAATCTGCGCCCCGGCTTGTTCTCGGCGCCGCAGGAGGAACAGATGCTCACGGTAAGAGCCTAAGCCCTCGGAGCCGTGCTTCAAGCACCGGGCGAGCGGAGCACGAGCTCCTCGTAGAGCGGCCGGTAGCCGAGACGCCGGTTGAGCGCGATCATGCCCTCGAGCCTGACCTCGGTCGCCGTGCGGAGGGCGGGGATCCCGTGGTCGTGCGCGAAGCGGATCTCCGCGCGCTTGATCGCCCCGGCGATGCCGCGGCCCCGCGCCTCGCGCGCGACCGCCAGGAATCCGTGCCACCACTCCTCCCCGTCCTGCTCGAGATAGCCGTAGCCGAGCACGCGCCCGTCCTCGAGCGCCACGAAGACGCTCTCCGCCGGATGGCGGTGCAGGCCCCACTCGAACCAGTCGTCGCGGATGCACGTTCCCGCGCGACCGGGCTGGTCCGGGTAGGCGACCCGGGCCAGCTCGTACAGGACGGGGGCGAGCTCGGGACGCTCGGCGAGCGTGACCAGCGGGACGCTCGGGGCTTCCGGCCGGGCAGCGGCGGCGACGTCGAGCTCGGAGATCACGTACCGCCGCACCTCCTCGAACCCGTGGTCCGAGAGAAACGCCGCCACCCCGGGAGTGCGGGTGGTCGTCCACGCCTCGAGCCCCGGCTTGCCGATCCGGCGGGCCGCGGCGAAGGCGTCCTCGAGCACGCGGTCGTCGACGCGGTCGAGCGTGACCACGGCATACGGGAGCTCTTCGAGCCCGGGGATCGGCGCGACCCGAACCGGCATGCGCGTGCGGGCGGCCTCAGCGGTGCCGGAGCACCGGGTGCAGCCGGTGGACGGGCGCCCGCTCCATCGTCCGCAGCCTACGTCGCCGAGAGCCGGTCACGAGATCTTCGGGTGGAGGGGCAGGATGAGCGGCGGCCGCGGCTTCTGCGAGAAGTCGAAGTCCTCGACGAGGTTGCCGAGGATCGGCTCGCTCTCGCGCACGTCGGGCCTCGGGTCGGGCCGGCCGTCCGTCGCCGGGTCGATGCGGGCGCCGCCGAGGAAGTCGTCCTCGATGAACTTGAGGTAGGCGTCGTGGGAGAGCACCTGATGGTCGATGTAGCCGCGCTTCGCGTAGGGGCTGATCACGAGGCCGGGCACGCGCAGGCCGTAACCCTGGCCGTCGACGGTCGGCGGGACGACGTGGTCGTAGAAGCCGCCCCAGTCGTCCCACGAGAGGAAGATCGCCGTCGAGGGCCAGTCCTTGCTGCGCATGATCGTGTCGATGACGCCGGTCACGAACGACTGCCCGGCCGTGGTCGTCGCGGGCGGATGCTCGCTCACCGCCTGGGCCGGCTCGATCCACGACACGGCCGGGAGCTTCCCCGAGCGCGCTGCCCGGTAGAAGCTCTGGAGCGGCTCGATGTTGCCGAGCTGGTGGTCCTGGCGGACCGTGTCGAAGAACGGAAGCGGGTTCCAGGTGCCCGGCGTTGTCGCGTTCTGCGGCACGGGCGCACAGAACATCGCGTTGTCGGAGCAGTCGGGCTGGTCGCCCTTCGCGACGTAGTAGCGCCAGCTCACGTGGTGGGCGTGCAGCAGGTAGGTCAGGTCGGTCCAGGCGTAGTCCGGGATCTCGCCGGTCACGTTCTGCGGGCTGCCGGGCGGCGACCCGGGAGCCTGCACGACGGGGCTGCAGCTCATCGGATCGCCGTGGATCGCGCAGCGCGCGGACCAGCCGGAGACCTCGAAGAGGTGCGCCGGCAGGCTCCACGACGAATCCGGCTGGAACATGTGGTCCTGCAACACGAAGGTGCGTGCGTAGCTCCAGTAGTTCGGCAGCTCGCGGGCGTCGTGGTAGCCGAGCGCATCGGACCGCTTCGGAGTGGTCGAGCAGACGCGCGCGCCGGGATGCTGCCTGCAGAAGAGGCGGCGCCCGGCCTCGGCGCGGTCGATGAAGCCGTCCATGCGTCCGCCGTGGACGTCGTCGACCGCATCGATGTGATCGTGCGGGCCACCCGAGTTGCGCACGGTGGGATCGTGGAAGGGGCGCTCGCACGGGCCGCGCAGCGGGTCGGGGACGCAGACCGTGGGGACGCCGTTTCTCATCGGGATCCCGTCGGCGCCCGGGAACGTGCCGAAGTAGGAGTCGAACGACCGGTTCTCCTGCATGATCACGACGATGTGGCGGATCTTGTGAATCCCCGCGAGCGGCGCGGAGGCTGTCGCGGCGCCGCGGCGGCCGTGAACGAGCGCGCCACCGAGCACGGCCACCGAGACCGCGCACGCGACTGCGACCACCGCGACGATCCGGCGCACGGGCGCAAACCCTAGTTCGCGCACGCCGAGGGGCGGTTCAGCGCGTGTTAAGCGCCGTGGCGGCCCTCGCCCGCGGCGAAGCGAGCGGCGCCCTGCCGCGCCTCCTCGAGCACGCGGACGCCGCGCGCGAACTCGCGCGCGAGCGCGTCGGCGACCGGCCGGCCGAGCCCCTCGTACACCGAGAGGCGGTCGGCGCGCAGCGCGCCCGCCGGGAGCTCGGCGAGCTGACGTGCGAGCTCCTCGGCCGCGGGACGCGAGGCGCCGTCGGGCACGACCCGATCGGCGAGCCCGATACGCAGCGCCTCCTCGGCGCCGACCGGGCGGCCGGTGAGGATCAGGTCGAGCGCACGGCCGAGACCGACGATCCGCGGGAGACGCACCGTGCCGCCGTCGATCAACGGCACGCCGAAGCGCCGGCAGAAGACGCCGAGCACGGCGGACTCCTCGACGACGCGCAGGTCGCACCAGCATGCAAGCTCGAGCCCACCCGCGACCGCGTGGCCCGCGACCGCGGCGATCACCGGCTTTCCGAGCTCGAGCCGCGTCGGCCCCATCGGGCCGTCTCCGTCCGGCTCGGTGCGGTTCGACATCACCTTCAGGTCGGCGCCGGAGCAGAACGTCCCGCCGGCGCCGAAGAGCACGGCGACGGCAGCCGAATCGTCCGCGTCGAACGCGCGAAGCGCGTCGGCGAGCTGCTCAGCCGTCTCGCGGTCGACGGCGTTCCGCGCCGCCGGCCGGTCGAGGATCACCGTCGTGACGGATCCCCTGCGCTCAGATCGGACGCTCACTGCCCTCCCAGAGCGGGTCGCGGACGGCCCGGCGCAGGAGCTTCCCCACGGGGCTCTTCGGCAGCTCGGGCACGAAGCGCACCGACTTCGGCAGCTTGTACGCGGCGAGCCGGACGCGGCAGTGCTCGATCAGCTCCGCCTCGCCGACCGCCCCG
>CAWASP010000034.1:0-15722 GCA_963784765.1 uncultured Thermoleophilia bacterium | reverse complement strand
TGTGGTAAGGTTCGCCCGTGCAGGCGCCCCTGACCGTCGGAGCCGCCGCCTCGCAGACGGGGTGGTCGCGCGCATGCTCCGCTATCTCGAAGAGCATGCGCTCGTCGTCGCGCAGCGCACGCCCGCCGGGTACCGCGTGTACGGGCTCGCGGAGCTGAACAGGCTGCGGAGCCTGCGCGACCTGCGCAGGCGGTTCGAGGTCGATCTTGGGGATCTTAAGTTCGCACGCCGGCTCCGCCGCGACGACGACCTGCGCCACGCGGTCGACGCCTGGCTCGCGGCGGCCGAGGACGCGGGCTCATGGGTCGAATGGGAGCAGCGCAAGCACGAGCGCCTGCTGGCGGCCTGACGACAACGTGACCACTACACTCCCGCGACCACTGAGGAGACGAGCGATGGCGACGACGAAGCGGTACGACGTGAAGAACATCGGGCTTGCGCCCGAAGGGCTGCGGCGAATCATGTGGGCCGACCGGCAGATGCCGGTGCTGACGGCGATCCGCGAGCGCTTCGAGCGGGAACAGCCGCTCGCCGGGTACCGCGTGTCGGCGTGCCTGCATGTCACGACCGAGACGGCAAACCTGATGCCACGCTGAAGCTGGCGGAGCGAACGTCGGCTCTGCGCATCGAACCCGCTGTCCACGCAGGACGATGTCGCGGCCGCGCTCGTGGACGAATTCGGCATCTCGATCTTCGCGATCAAGGGCCAGGACAACGACACATATTATCAGCACATTGAGGCTGCGGTGGATATCAAGCCGCACCTCACGATGGACGACGGCGCGGATATTGTCGGCGTCATCCATTCGAGAAAAGAGAGCTCGGCGACATCATCGGCGGGATGGAAGAGACGACCACGGGCGTCATCAGGCTGAAGCTATGGAGCCGATGGCGTGCTGAAATACCCCATGATCGCGGTTAATGAGGCCAATACCAAGCATTTTTTCGATAACCGATACGGCACCGGTCAGTCGACGATCGACGGGATCATCCGCGCCACGAACGTCCTCCTCGCCGGACGCAAGTTCGTGATCGCGGGGTACGGCTGGGTCGGTCGTGGCGTCGCGATGCGCGCCAAGGGGCACGGCGCCCATGTGATCGTCACCGAGGTCGACCCGATGCGTGCGCTCGAGGCGCTGATGGACGGGTACGAGGTCCTGCCGATGGCGGATGCTGCCAGGATCGGCGACATCTTCTGCACGGCGACCGGCGACAAGCACGTGATCTCCGCCGCGCATCTCGAGCTCATGAAGGACGGTGCGATCCTCTGCAACACCGGCCACTTCAACGTGGAGATCGACATCCCGGCGCTGCGTGCGGCTGCGGTCGGGACGCGTGAGGCCCGGCAGTTCGTCGAGGAGTTCACGCTCGCCGACGGGCGGCGCCTCTACCTGCTTGCCGAAGGGCGACTGGTCAACATCTCGGCGGCCGAAGGACATCCGGCGCTCGTCATGGACATGAGCTTCGCGAACCAGGCGCTCGCCACCGAGTACGCCGTCCGCAACGCCGACTCGCTCGAGAACAAGGTGTACCCCGTGCCGGTCGAGATCGACGAGGAGATCGCCCGGCTCAAGCTGGAGACGATGGGAGTCGCGATCGACCAGCTCACCGAAGAGCAGGCGAAGTACCTCGCCTCGTGGGACGAGGGGACGTGAGCGGGCCCGGCGACGTTCGTGCTCGCGCCTGAGCGGATCATCCGCATCGAGCACGGCGCCGTCGTCATGCTCGATCAGCGCCGCCTGCCTGCGGAGGAGGTGGAGGTGTCGTGCCGCACCGCGGCCGAGGTCGCCGAGGCGATTCGCGCCATGGTCGTCCGCGGCGCTCCGGCAATCGGGGTTGCGGCCGCCTACGGCATCGCGCTCGCGGCCTCCACGGGAGACGACCTCGTCCGGGCCGAGCGGGTTCTGCGTGAGTCGCGGCCGACGGCGGTCAACCTCGGTTGGGCGCTCGACCGCATGCGCGACGATCCGACCGTCGAGCGGGCGCGTGGCCTCCATGCCGACGAGGTCGAGCGGTGCCGGGCGATGGGCGCCCATGCGGCAGGGCTGTTTCGGCCCGGCACGCGCGCGCTCACGCACTGCAATGCGGGAGGGCTCGCGACCGGCGGCTACGGGAGCGCCGTCGGGGCGCTCCTCGCCGCCGACGACCGCGGCCTCCTCGGCCACGTCTGGGTCGACGAGACGCGCCCGCTCCTCCAGGGTGCACGCCTGACCGCCTGGGAGCTGGAGGCCGCGTCGATCGAGCACACGGTGATCGTCGACTCCGCGGCGGCGTCGTTGATGGCGGCAGGGCTCGTCGACTGCGTGATCACGGGTGCCGACCGGATCGCCGCGAACGGCGACACGGCCAACAAGATCGGGACGTACGCGCTCGCGGTCGCGGCCGCCCACCACGGGCTGCCGCTCTACGTCGTCGCGCCGAGCTCGACGGTCGACCTCGCGACTCGTGACGGCGCGGCGATCCCGATCGAGGAACGCGATCCCGCCGAGGTCACGGTGAGGTTCCCTGCGCGCAACCCCGCGTTCGACGTGACCCCGGCCGGCCTCGTCGCTGCGATCGTCACCGAGCACGGCGTCCACCGGGCGCCCTACGAGACGTCGCTCGCCGGGGTGGTCGCAGCGTGAAGGCCCTCATCCTCGCCGGGGGCTATGCGACGCGGCTCCGGCCGCTGACCGACACGCGGGCGAAGGAGCTGCTGCCCGTCGGCGGCCGGCCGATCATCGACTGGATCCTCGACAGGATCGCGGAGACCCGTGCGGTCGATGAGGTTCACGTCGTGACGAATGCGATGAAGGCGCCCGCATTCTTCGACTGGGCGGGCGATCGCGACGTCGTGGTCCACGACGACGGGACGACGTCCAACGAGGATCGGCTCGGGGCGATCGGCGATCTCCAGCTCGTGCTCGAGCGCACCGGGATCGACGACGACCTGATGGTCATCGCAGGCGACAACCTCTTCGAGTTCGACCTCGCTGCGTACGTCGAATACTGGCGCGGCAAGGGCCGGGCGAGCGCCGTCGCCGTCCGCGACGTCGAGTCGCTCGAGATCGCCTCGCGCATGGGCGTCGTCTCCCTCGCCGCCGACGGGCGCGTGCTCGACTTCGTCGAGAAGCCGGCCGACCCCCCCTCGACGCTGTGCGCCACGGCGACGTACATCCTTCACCGGACGCACCTGCCGCTCGTGGGCGTCTACCTGGCCGGAGAGCACTCCTCCGACCAGCCGGGGCGTCTCTTCGGCTGGCTGCGCCGTCACGAGCCCGTCTACGGCTGGGTCTTCCAGGAGGCGTGGTACGACATCGGCTCCCCGGAACAGCTGCTCGAGGCGGACAACAGGCTGCGCGCCGCGAGGGGCCTGCCGGTGCGCGAGACCTACGTGCCGGAGTAGGGCCGGCACCCGACCGAGAAGTTCCACTTTCGGCACGCTTCGGTCACAGACACGTCACACGCGCCCGCGTAGCGTTCGAGGCGTGGCTCGCCGACCTCGTCTTCCCTCCCCGCTGCGTCGTCTGCGGCAGGTCTGCCGAGGTGTTGTGCGCGCTCTGTGTCGCTTCGCTCCGGCCCGTCTCGCCGCCATGGTGCGAGCGCTGCGGGGCACCGACCGCCTGGCCGGTCGAGCGGTGTCGCGAGTGCACGGGGCGGCGCCTGGCGTTCGCCTCGGCACGGGCCGCGGTCCTCTACGCAGGCCCGGCACGGACCTTGCTCCGTGGGTGGAAGGAGCGCGGGGTCCGCCGGGCCGCGGAGCTCGCCGCCGAGGTCGTGGCCACGCGCCTCGAGCCGCCCCTCGCCGACGTCATCACAGCCATCCCGCCCGATCCGGTGCGCCAGCTCAGGCGCGGCCGCCATCCCGCCGTGGAGCTCGCCGGCGCGCTCGGCTGCCGCTGGGGGATCGAGAGCGCCACGCTACTGAGGCGTGCGGCCGCCGGCCGGCGTCAGACCGGGCTCACTCGTATCGCACGCGGAGACAACGTGCGTGGCGCGTTCCGGGCGAGCGGCGACGTTCGAGGCAGCGTGCTCCTGATCGACGACGTCTACACGACGGGAGCCACCGCCTCGACGGCTGCACGCGCGCTGCTGCACGCGGGTGCCGCCTCGGTCGCGGTCGTCACGTTTGCACGGACGCCGCGTCCGTTCTAGGAGCTCGGCTCGTCCCGGGGTATGCGCGGATGCCCGCGCCTGCCCGTCAAGCCTCGAGAACCGGTCAACGGAGCCGGGTCGTCACCCAGGCGAGCGGGCGGAAGGCGACCGCGCCGCGGTTCCGCGGCAGCGTGTAGGAGTAGAAGAGGCCGGAGCTCTCGATCTGGGCGTCCACCGGGGCGGCGCCGGGTGCGGTGAAGGCGAACCCCTTGCCCGTGAGCACGTTCAGCGCGTGCACGCGGCGGCCGGCCACGAGCACCGCCGTCGGCCCCTGGAGATCGCGCAGCACCTCCGCCTTCGGGATCGCGATCGTCTTGCGGACCGCCCCCGTTGCGAGGTCGTAGACCGTGAGCATTCCGGGAACGGACAGGGCGAGCAGATGCCCGGAGAGCGCGCCGCGGGCCGGCGGCGCGCCGGAGATCGACCAGCTGCGGATCGGCGCTCCGCTCGAAGCGTAGACCGTCGCGGCATCGCCGTGCACGACCGCGAGGCGCCCCGCGTCGACGGCGACGAGCCGCACCGCGGACGGACCGGTGCGCACGACGCTGCGGTGCCCGTTCACGAGCCCCCAGAGCGTCTCCTTCGAGTATTCGGGGACCTGCGAGCCCGTGGTCGAGGTCGTGGGGCAGGCGGAGACGACCGCGCCCGGATCGGAGCCCGGGAGGAGCTCCATGCAGACGTGCCAGCCGTCGTAGGCGATGAGCGACCCGTCGCCGAAGACGTCGGCGAGATGGCCGCCGCTGTCATCCGGGCCTCCGGCGCCGTTGCCGTTCTCGGCGAACGCCAGCATGATCGGCTTCGCCTGGTCGATCCGCGCCATCTCGACCGTCGTGTCGAGGAGGTTGCCGCCCGCCTGCTCGATCCAGACGAGGCGGTTGTTGCCGAGCGCGACCTCGACGATCCCCGGCTGGACGGCCGTCTCGGTGCCGGGGCAGTGCGTGCCGGCCTTCGTGCGGGTGAACCCCTTCGTCTTGACGTTCCAGGTGACGATGCGGTCGCAGCTGCCCTTCCCGACGAGCACGGCAAGGGCGACGCGCTTGCCGTCGGCCGCGATGTGCGTGATCGTGCCGTGCACCCCGAACACGAGCGGCGCCGCGGCGCGAGTACCGGCGGCGCTTCCTCCCGCCAGAGCGAGTACCGCGGCGCCGAGGACGGCGACCGCGGCGGCCCGCCGTCCGGCCGGAGCGAGCGCGCGTCGTCTGTCGTGCCTCTTTGCCATAGGACTCGGCGGGAGCCTATCGCGAGCGTTTGACGGCCCCGTAAGACCCGTTTCGGACCGGCGCCTCGTCGACCCGGTGGATGGGCGCTGGCCGGCAAGGACGCAGGGGGCGGCCATGACAGCGCTCTGGCCGCGACCGAGGACGCCGTCCAGACGCCGCCCAGCGCGCCTGGGCGGCACAGGGCTTCGGTTCCGAAACGGGTTCAAGGACACCGTTTCGGGGCCTGGAAAACGTCCGTGGAAAGAGGAAGACGGCGGGCCGGGGCCGGACGTAAGATGATGCGAGAGACGGGATTGACCACCACCGAAGGAGGCAGCGATGAGGCTTCAGGTGAAGGGCAAGAACGTGGAGGTCTCCCCGAAGATTCGCGAGTACACGGAGCGCAAGCTCTCGAAGCTCTCCAAGCAGCTGGCCGACCAGACCCAGGTCGAGGTGGAGCTGTCGGAGCAGCGGAACCCGTCGATCGCCGACAGTCACGTGGCCGAGGCGACCATCTTCACCAAGGGGCCGACGCTGCGGGCTCGTGAGGCGTCCCGGGACATGCGGGCCTCGATCGACCGGCTCGCCGAGAAGCTCGAGCGGCAGGTCAAGCGCTACCGGGAGATGCGGAAGGTGGAGCCGCGCCGGCACGTGCCGCCGCCCGACGCCGGCGGCAACGGCGGCGGGTAGCGGTTGGCGCTCTTCCGTCGGCGGCGGCCGCTGCACGAGGAGCTCGCGCGCGCCGGGGGCCTGTCGGACGGGCTGCGGCTCGACGCCGACCGCGAGCCGGGGCTTGCCGCGGAGGTCCCGGGGTGGAGCGGCGCCCAGCGCGGCGAGGCCGGGATTCACGGCGTCCCGCGGGCGCGCCGCTGGGACGCGGTCGCGACGGCCGATGTCCCCGGGCTCGCTGGAGACACCGTCGAGTTCGTCGCCCTCGAGGACGGGACGCTCGTCGTCGCCGAGGACGAGCCGGACGCGGCGGTCGAGGGGCTGGCCGACGCGCTCGACGACATGCTGGCCCCGCCGTTCCGGGCCGAGGCCGTTCGGCGAAGCGGCGATACGTGGGCGGTGGCGGCGCGGCGCATCCGGATCGTGGAAGCTCCCGAGCTGAACGGCGACGAGGCGGAGCTCGTCGGCACGCCGTCCGGCTGGACGCTGCGGATCGACGGCCGGACGAGCCTGCAGCGCGCCCCTGCCCTGGAGCGGGCGGGCGCCGGCGCAGGCCCCGAGTTCGTCGTGCGGGCCGCCCGCGTCGACGGCGACCTGTGGGAGGTCGAGGCAACGCCTCTCTGAGCGGAGCCTCGGTACCCTGTCCCCCGATGTCCCCGGCTCTCGACTCCCTCGAGAAGGCACTTCGCTTCGGCGAAGGGCGCCGGATGAAGCGGCTCGCCGAGCAGGCGGCCTACGTCGCCACGCTCGAGCCCGACTTCCAGCGGCTCTCCGACGAGGAGCTGCGCGCGAAGACCACCGAGTTCAAGGGGCGGCTCGAAGCCGGCGAGGCGCTCGAGGACCTGCTCTTCGAGGCCTTCGCGGCGGTGCGCGAGGCGCGCCTCCGCGAGTCGAATCAGCGGATCTTCGACGTCCAGATGATGGGAGGCGTCGTCCTGCACGAGGGCGACATCGCCGAGATGAAGACCGGCGAGGGGAAGACCTTCGTGGCGAGCCTGCCGCTGTACCTGAACGCGCTGACCGGCAAGGGCTCGCACCTCGTCACCGTCAACGACTACCTGGCACAGCGCGACGCCGAATGGAACCGCGGGGTGTTCGACCGGCTTGGCATCACCGTGGCGTTCATCGAGAACAACATGCCGTTCGACCGGCGCAAGGCGGCCTACGACGCCGACGTCACCTACGGGACGAACTCCGAGTTCGGCTTCGACTACCTCCGCGACAACATGTCGATCAGCCTCGACGCGGTCGTGCAGCGTGGTCACCCCTACGCGATCGTGGACGAGGTCGACTCGATCCTGATCGACGAGGCGCGGACGCCGCTGATCATCTCGGGCGAGCCGACGACCGCGGCCAAGACCTACTACGAGTTCGCGCGCGTCGTGAAGGCGCTCGACGGCATCCAGTCGAAGGGGACGAAGCTCGACGACGAGCAGCTCGCGCAGGACTACGACTACCTCTTCGACGAGAAGCACAAGACCGTCTCCCCGACGGAATCCGGGATCGAGAAGGTCGAGCGTGCGCTCCGGATCGACAACCTCTACAGCCCGGGCAACGTCCAG
This sequence comes from uncultured Thermoleophilia bacterium, assembly GCA_963784765.1. Lineage (GTDB taxonomy): Bacteria > Actinomycetota > Thermoleophilia > Gaiellales > Gaiellaceae > PALSA-600. Next base: position 8,158 of record CAWASP010000034.1, on the reverse strand, counting down.
CTCGTCAACCACCTGATCCAGTCGCTCAAGGCCGAGGCGCTCTACAAGCGAGACGTCGACTACGTCGTACAGGACGGCGAGGTGAAGATCGTCGACGAGTTCACCGGCCGCATCATGGAGGGCCGGCGCTGGAGCGAGGGGCTGCACCAGGCGGTCGAGGCGAAGGAAGGCGTCGCGATCCAGGAGGAGCACCAGACGCTCGCGACGATCACGCTCCAGAACTACTTCCGGCTCTACGACAAGCTCGCCGGCATGACCGGCACCGCGAAGACCGAGGAGAAGGAGTTCGTCGAGATCTACAACTTGAGCGTCGTGGAGATCCCGACCAACGTGCCCGTCGTCCGCGACGACCGGAACGACCTGATCTTCAAGACGGCCGAGGCGAAGTTCACGGCGGTCGTCGACGACGTCAAGGAGCGGCACGAGAAGGGCCAGCCGGTGCTCGTCGGCACGATCGCCGTCGAGACGTCCGAGTACCTGAGCGAGCTGCTGAAGCGCCAGGGCGTGCCGCACACGGTCCTGAACGCGAAGGAGCATGCGCGGGAGGCCGAGATCATCAAGGACGCCGGCGAGGTCGGCTCGGTGACGATTGCGACCAACATGGCCGGCCGCGGCGTCGACATCAAGATCGACGACACCGTTCGCGGGCTCGGCGGCCTCTACGTGCTCGGCACCGAGCGACACGAGGCGCGCCGGATCGACAACCAGCTTCGCGGCCGTTCGGGCCGTCAGGGCGACCCGGGCGAGACCCGCTTCTACCTGTCGGGCCAGGACGAGCTCGTCCGGCTCTTCGCGGGCGATCGCATCCACAACATCATGGAGCGCTTCAAGCTGCCGGACGACCAGCCGATGGAGGCAGGGATCCTGTCGCGGCAGATCGAGAACGCGCAGAAGAAGGTGGAGGAGCAGAACTTCGTCGCGCGCAAGAACGTCCTCAAGTACGACGACGTGATGAACGTCCAGCGCCAGGTGATCTACGAGCAGCGCAACCGCGTCCTGCACGGGGAGGACCTCGGCGAGGACGTGAAGGAGGAGTGGCTGCCCGAGGTCATCTCGAACACGGTCTCCGACTACACCGCCGCCGAGCTCCACGAGGACTGGGACCTCGACGGGCTCGTGAACGCGATGGAGACGATCTACGGGACGGGGGTCGCGGCCGACGAGCTGAAGGGGCTCGAGCGCGAGGCGATCGTCCAGGAGTTCCTCGAGGACGCAGTCGACGCGTACGGCGAGCGCGAGCAGGAGATCGACCGGATCCAGGAAGGGCTGATGCGCGACCTGGAGCGGTTCATCGTCCTCCAGACGGTCGACGTGCGCTGGAGGGAGCACCTCGAGAACATGGACTACCTGCGCGAGGGGATCGGGCTGCGCGGGCTTGCGCAGAAGGACCCGCTCGTCGAGTACCGCAACGAGGGGCACGTCATGTTCGGCGAGCTGAACCGGGCGATCCGCGAGGAGGTCGTGACGCTCCTCTTCCATGCCGAGGTCACGGCCGAGGAGGGCTCGGGCGGCCTTCCGGCCGAAGCGGACGACGGCGGCGGGCCGCTGACCTACGAGCACGAGTCGCTCGCCGGGTCGGAGGCGATCCTCGCCGCCGGTGGCTCGGCTACCACCACGGCGGCCGCCGGGTTCGCGAGCGGCGGCGGGGTCGCCACGCCCGTCGCGCAGCGCCCCAAGGTGAACAGCGAGTTCGAGAACGTCGGCCGCAACGAGCTCTGCCCCTGCGGCTCGGGCAAGAAGTTCAAGAAGTGCCACGGCGCCTGACGGCGCCCGACCCGGTTCTCGCCGACGACGCGATCCGGCTCGAGCCGCTGACTCAGGCCGACCGGGCCTCGATGCTCGCGCTCGCCTCGGAGCCCGACGTCGCGCGCTTCACGCGGGTGCCCGCGCGCGGCCTGGACGAGCGGTGGGCCGCGGGCTGGGTCGCCCGGTACGAGCGGGGCCTCGCCGACGGCTCGTGCGCCGGATTCGCGGTCCGCGATGCAGGTGACGGGGCGTTCCTCGGCTTCGCGGCGCTCGTCAAGCTCGATCTCGACTCAGGCGAGGGCGAGATCGGCTACATGCTCGTCGAAGCGGCCCGCGGGCGCGGCGCCGCGACGCGCGCCGTCCGATTGCTGACGGAGTGGGGGTTCTCCGGGCTCGGTCTCGAGCGGCTCGAGCTGCGAATCGACATCGCGAACACGGCTTCCGAACGGGTTGCCGAGCGCGCCGGCTATCGCCGGGACGGGGTTCTGCGGAATCTCCACGTGAAAGAGGGCGTCCGTGCGGACACAGCCGTCTGGTCACGAGTTCGCCACGACTTTCTCATGGAGGGCGCAGTAGGCTAGCGCCGTGAGCACGGTCGAGCGCCGGCTGCTCGCGCGCGAAGCGACGATCTCCACGGCCCTGGCCGCGTCGCTCGCCGCCATCCTCCTCTGGGCCGCACCGCCCGGGATCGATTGGGCTGCCCACGCCTACCAGCGCACCTTCCTGATCCAGCACGGCTTCTCGATCTGGAACAACTTCTGGTACGCGGGCCGGTCGTCGTTCGTGACCTACAGCCTCATCTACTACCCGCTCGCGGCGCTGCTCGGGATCCGCATGCTCGCCCTGGTCTCGATCGCAACCGCGGCGCTTGCCTTCAGCATGATCGTGCTCCGGCAGTGGGGCCCCGTCTCCCGGCTCTCGAGCCGGTCGTTCGCCGTGCTCTGGGCGGGGCTCGTCTTCTCCGCCGCGTTCCCGTTCGCGCTGGCCGTCTCGTTCGCGCTGATCTCGATCTGGGCGCTCCAGGACGGCCGGCGCGGCCGGTTCACCGTGGCGACGATCCTGACGCTCGCTGCGAGCCCGCTCGCGTTCGCCTTCCTCGTGCTGGTCCTGGGCGGTGTCGCGATCGCGCGCCGCAGCCTCCGCCACGCAGGCGTCCAGATCGCGGTCGTCGTCGTCGGCGGGCTCGCCGAGCTCGTCGTCTACCGCCTCTTCGGCGGGGGCGGACGCTTCCCGTTCCAGCTGCTGCAGCTGCTGCCGGCGCTCATCTTCTGCGGCCTCGGGCTGATCGTCACGCGGAGCGTGCCGGCCGCGCGGCCGTTGCGAGGGCTCTTCTGGATCTATCTCGTCGCCGTGCTCGTCACCTACGCCGTGCCCTCCTCGGTCGGTTCGAACATCGAGCGGATCCGCTACGCCGCGCTGCCGATCGCGCTGATCGCCGTCGGGCTTCGCCGCTACCGGCCGCTCTGGCTCGCAGTGCCCGCCGTCGCGCTCGCGGCCGTCTGGAACCTGACCCCGATCTGGTCGAGCTTCGCGCAGGCGAGCTCGGACCCCGAGGCGGCGTACTCCTACTGGCAGCCCGCCCTGACGTTCCTGAAGCACCACTCGAGCCCCTCGTACCGGGTCGAGGTCGTGGACACCGCCGAGCACTGGCAGGCCGCCTACCTGCCGGATGCGGGCATCCCGATCGTTCGCGGCTGGTACCGCCAGAACGACTTCCCGCAGAACCAGGTGCTGTACGACAAGAAGCTGGGTGCGCGCGCCTACGATCGGTGGCTGCGCCGGATGGGGGTGCGCTACGTCGTCCTGACCGACGCTCCCCCCGACTACAGCTCGCGGCAGGAGGCGGCGCTCGTCAGCTCGGGCTGGTCCGGGCTCGTGCTGGTGAAGCGCCTGAGGCACATGACCGTCTACGAGCTGCCCCGCCCGACGCCGCTTCTCACCGGCCCTGCCGCCGCCAGCGTCCTCTGGCTCTGGCCGTCCCGGCTCGTCGCGGAGGTCACGGCGCCCGGCTCCTACTACCTGCGCGTCCGCTGGTCGCCGTACTGGCAGACGACCGACGGCTGCGTCTCCCGCGGGCGTGACGGGATGACACGGCTCTCCGTCCGCCACGCGGGGCTCGTCGAGGTGAGCTTCTCGATGGACGTCACACGCAGCCTGCAGACGCTGACCGGCACCACGCCGAGCCGACGCTGCAGCGCGAGCTAGCGCCGGGCCAGGACCCCTTGCGGGTCGCGGCGCGGGCATGCGCGCCGGGCGGCGAGGTCTCCGTCACGGGCGGGTGAGGAAGAGCCGCTTCTCGGATGCGAGCCGGGGTGCCCACTCGATGCGGTCGGCGCCGGCGAAGCGGAGATAGGCGCGGAGCGCGTCACGCATCGCCTCGACGAACGTCCCGTCGCGGCGGGGGACGAAGCCGTCCTCCCACCAGAGCCCGATGACCTCGACCCGGCTCTGCTCACGGTCGATCCGGGGCTCGATCCGTCCGACGAACCGGTCGCCGAAGAGGATCGGGAGCACGTAGTAGCCGAAGCGGCGCCTGCCGGGCGGGAAGAAGCCCTCCCACACGTACTCGAAATCGAACAGCCTCGCCAAGAGGGCTGTGTCCCAGAGCAGCGGGTCGAACGGGGCGACGAACGCGACGGAGGCCCCCGGCTCCGGCGGCGCCTCGAGGAGCTGGAGCTCCCCGGGGAGGACGAGCCGCTTGCCGCGCACGCCCTCGACCTCGACCTGGACGAGCGCGCCGAGCGCCACCAGCTCCTTCCGCAGCTCGTTGCGCTCCGCCGGAGCGGCGATGCGGGCGAACGTGCCGCCGGCGCCTCCCGGGCCGAGCAGGCCGTGGGCTCTGTACCGGGACAGGAGCTTGTGCCGGACCTGCTCTCGCTCCGGCACCGTGTGGCCGAGCAGCTTCGCCGGGAGCAGCCGCTCGAGCAGGTCGTAGTAGCGGAGGTTCCCGTCGCGCCGCGCGAGGCCGATCACGCCGGTGACGGTGTACGCCTCGAGCACGGCACGCACGGCGTTCTCGGGCATCCCGAACCAGTCCCTGGTCGGGCTGCGTTCCGGCTCGAAGTCGGCCGAGGAGAGCGGCCCGTCCGCCCGGATGCGCTCGAGCACGCGCGCGGCCACCGCGGCGTTCTCGGCGAGGGCCTGCTGATGGAACCGCGGCCCCTTTCGACCCATGACGTGGCGGAACCAGGGGAACTCGCTCGTGGGCACATACGACAGTGCCTTGTTGGTCGCCTCGAAGATCTCGCGACGTTCGTAGAGCTCGTCGCACCAGGCGGGCTCGTAGCCGGCGACGCGCGCGTGCAGCACGAGGTCGTGGTTCCGGCCGGCGACCGCGATGGGATCGAACTGGATCGACCCGAACCGCCGGAAGACCTCGAGCACCCCGTCGAGGCCTCCCGGGAGAGACCGCGGGGGAGCGAGAAAGTGGCGCGCGACGAGAAACCGGCGCGCCGCCTCGGCAGCGACCGCCATCCGGAGAACCCTACTGCGGCGACCGTCGCTCCATCACGCGCGACCCCACGCGAACGAGCCCGATGCCGGGACGCTACGATCCGCGCCGTGACGGAGGAGCAGAGACCGCTCGCCGACCAGCTCGTAGAGCTTGGGGCCCAGCTCGACTGGGTCCGTGAGTACCTTTGACCCGCCTGCGCTCGAGAAGCGGCTCGTAGCCCTCGAGGAGGAGATGAGCGCGCCGGGCTTCTGGGACGACCAGGAGCATGCCGCGCAGGTGTCGGCCGAGCACGCGCGCGTCTCCCGCCGGCTCGACGGCTACCGGTCGCTCACCCAGGAGTTCACGGACGCGCAGGAGCTCGCCTCCCTCGACGGCGGCGAGATGGAGGCCGAGATCGCCGGCATGCTGGCGCCCTTGCGCGCCGAGCTCGAGCGCCTCGAGGAGGCGGCGCTCTTCGACGGCGAGTACGACGCCGGCGACGCGGTCGTGACGCTCCAGTCGGGCACCGGCGGCACGGACGCGCAGGACTGGGCGGAGATGATGCTGCGGATGTACGAGCGGTGGGCGGCGAATCGCGGGTTCGGCATCGAGCTGCTCGAGGCGAGCCCCGGCGAGGAGGCCGGCCTGAAGTCGGCGACGTTCACCGTCGCCGGCGAGAACGCCTACGGCATTCTGAAGGCCGAACGGGGCAAGCACCGGCTCGTCCGCCTCTCGCCGTTCGACCAGGCGCACCGCAGGCACACCGCGTTCTCGACGGTGATCGTCGCGCCGCTCTTGCCCGACGGCGCCGACGTCGAGATCGACGAGGGCGATCTGAAGATCGACACCTACCGTGCCCAGGGCGCGGGCGGCCAGCACGTGAACAAGACGGACAGCGCCGTCCGCATCACCCATCTGCCCTCGGGCATCGTCGTCCAGTGCCAGAACGAGCGGTCGCAGTCCGCGAACAAGCAGACGGCGATGCGAGTCCTGAAGGCGCGGCTCGTCGAGCGGGCCGAAGAGGAGAGGGAGGCGCTGCTGGCGAAGGAACGGGGGGGATCGGCCGACACCGGCTTCGGCGGCGAATCGATCCGCTCCTACGTGCTCCACCCCTACCAGCAAGTGAAGGACACGCGAACCGGCTACGAGACCGGCAATGCCCAGGCCGTCCTGGACGGCCAGCTCGATCCGTTCATCCGCGAGTACCTGCTCGCACGCGCCGCCGGGAAAGTCGTCTAGCGCGTGGGATACACTCCTCGCACCCCTTCGCACAGAGCGTCCCGGTAGGCGGGCGCTCCCGGAATCCCCGTGCAGGAAGCCGAGCTGACACCCCCCGAGTCGACCGTCCTGGTCGAGCCACCCCCCGTCGCGTCTCGCCCGAGCGCCGCGTCGATGATCGTCTTCGACTCGGTGACGAAGGTCTACGAGCCCGACGTCGTCGCGCTCCAGGACGTCACGTTCCACATCGACAAGGGCGAGTTCGTCTTCATCGTCGGGGCGTCCGGCTCCGGCAAGTCGACGCTCGTACGGCTGCTGCTCAAGGAGCTCGACCCGACCGAGGGCAAGATCGTCGTCGGCGGGCGTGAGCTCGGCCGCCTCAAGCGCTCGAAGGTGCCGATGCTCCGCCGCAACATCGGCTGCGTCTTCCAGGACTTCAAGCTGCTGCCGCGCCGCACCGCCGCCGAGAACGTCGCCTATGCGCTGAAGGTGCAGGGCGAGTCGAGCGCCGCGATCCGGCGCAAGGTGCCCGAGGTGCTCGCGATGGTCGGCCTCGCGCACAAGATGAACTCGCTCCCCGACGAGCTCTCCGGCGGCGAGCAGCAGCGCGTCTCGATCGCGCGCGCGTTCGTCAACCATCCGCCGCTCCTCGTCTGCGACGAGCCGACCGGCAACCTCGACCCGGACACGTCGGTCGGGATCATGCAGCTTCTCTACCGCATCAACCGGAGCGGCACCACGATCCTGATGGTGACGCACGACCGCGAGATGGTCGACAAGATGCGCAAGCGCGTCATCCAGCTCGAGGACGGCCGGCTCGCGCGCGACGAGCGCCGCGGCGGCTACGCCGGAGAGCGCGACTCGTGACCGGCCGCACGAGGCTGCTCTTCACCGAGGCGTGGCGGTCGCTGGGGGCGAACCTCTCGACGACGGTCGCGGCGACGATGACGGTGCTGATCGGCATGTTCCTGCTCGGGCTCTTCATCGCGCTCGGCAGCTGGACGGTTTCCTGGTCGAATCACGTGAAGCGCGAGCTCGTCGTCAAGGTCTACTTCAGGACGGCTCCCGATCCGAACGCGCCCACGAGCGCGCAGAAGACCGCGCTTGCCCGCAAGCTCCAGCAGAGCCCGTACGTGAAGGAGGGGGGCATCAAGTACATCTCCAAGGAGCAGGGGCTCGCGCTGATGAAGAAGCGCTACCCCGACCTCGTCGCGAACCTCGCGTCGAACCCGATCCCGGACGAGCTCGAGGTGACGCCCGACAAGGCCGAGGATGTCGACAAGCTCTACAACTCGATCGTCCTGCCGCACCCGCCGTCGTATGTCGACCATGTCAACGACGGCAAGAAGATCTCGCATCGGATCCTGCAGGTCGCGCACGTCATCGAAGGGATCTTCACGCTCGCGACCCTGGTGCTCCTGATCGCGTCCATCCTCCTGATCTCGAACACGATCCGCCTCTCGATCTTCTCCAGACGCCGCGAGATCGAGGTGATGAAGCTCGTCGGTGCGACCAACTGGTTCGTGCGCGGCCCGTTCATGCTCGAGGGCCTGCTCTGCGGGCTCGCCGGGTCGCTGCTCGCGATCTTCTTCCTCGTGCTCGGCAAGGCCGTCGCCCTGCCCGCGATCCTGCCGCACCTCTCGGGCGACGCCGACGTGCACGCATGGGCGTTCCCGCTCGTGTCGCTGATCCTGCTCGGCACGGGCCTCGGTCTCGGGGCGCTCGGCTCCGGGCTGACGATCCGCCGCTTCCTCCGGGTCT
>CAWASP010000033.1:0-62417 GCA_963784765.1 uncultured Thermoleophilia bacterium | reverse complement strand
ACGGGCGGGTGAGGAAGAGCCGCTTCTCGGATGCGAGCCGGGGTGCCCACTCGATGCGGTCGGCGCCGGCGAAGCGGAGATAGGCGCGGAGCGCGTCACGCATCGCCTCGACGAACGTCCCGTCGCGGCGGGGGACGAAGCCGTCCTCCCACCAGAGCCCGATGACCTCGACCCGGCTCTGCTCACGGTCGATCCGGGGCTCGATCCGTCCGACGAACCGGTCGCCGAAGAGGATCGGGAGCACGTAGTAGCCGAAGCGGCGCCTGCCGGGCGGGAAGAAGCCCTCCCACACGTACTCGAAATCGAACAGCCTCGCCAAGAGGGCTGTGTCCCAGAGCAGCGGGTCGAACGGGGCGACGAACGCGACGGAGGCCCCCGGCTCCGGCGGCGCCTCGAGGAGCTGGAGCTCCCCGGGGAGGACGAGCCGCTTGCCGCGCACGCCCTCGACCTCGACCTGGACGAGCGCGCCGAGCGCCACCAGCTCCTTCCGCAGCTCGTTGCGCTCCGCCGGAGCGGCGATGCGGGCGAACGTGCCGCCGGCGCCTCCCGGGCCGAGCAGGCCGTGGGCTCTGTACCGGGACAGGAGCTTGTGCCGGACCTGCTCTCGCTCCGGCACCGTGTGGCCGAGCAGCTTCGCCGGGAGCAGCCGCTCGAGCAGGTCGTAGTAGCGGAGGTTCCCGTCGCGCCGCGCGAGGCCGATCACGCCGGTGACGGTGTACGCCTCGAGCACGGCACGCACGGCGTTCTCGGGCATCCCGAACCAGTCCCTGGTCGGGCTGCGTTCCGGCTCGAAGTCGGCCGAGGAGAGCGGCCCGTCCGCCCGGATGCGCTCGAGCACGCGCGCGGCCACCGCGGCGTTCTCGGCGAGGGCCTGCTGATGGAACCGCGGCCCCTTTCGACCCATGACGTGGCGGAACCAGGGGAACTCGCTCGTGGGCACATACGACAGTGCCTTGTTGGTCGCCTCGAAGATCTCGCGACGTTCGTAGAGCTCGTCGCACCAGGCGGGCTCGTAGCCGGCGACGCGGGCGTGCAGCACGAGGTCGTGGTTCCGGCCGGCGACCGCGATGGGATCGAACTGGATCGACCCGAACCGCCGAAAGACCTCGAGCACCCCGTCGAGGCCTCCCGGGAGAGACCGCGGGGGAGCGAGAAAGTGGCGCGCGACGAGAAACCGGCGCGCCGCCTCGGCAGCGACCGCCATCCGGAGGACCCTACTGCGGCGACCGTCGCTCCATCACGCGCGACCCCACGCGAACGAGCCCGATGCCGGGACGCTACGATCCGCGCCGTGACGGAGGAGCAGAGACCGCTCGCAGACCAGCTCGTAGAGCTTGGGGCCCAGCTCGACTGGGTCCGTGAGTACCTTTGACCCGCCTGCGCTCGAGAAGCGGCTCGTAGCCCTCGAGGAGGAGATGAGCGCGCCGGGCTTCTGGGACGACCAGGAGCATGCCGCGCAGGTGTCGGCCGAGCACGCGCGCGTCTCCCGCCGGCTCGACGGCTACCGGTCGCTCACCCAGGAGTTCACGGACGCGCAGGAGCTCGCCTCCCTCGACGGCGGCGAGATGGAGGCCGAGATCGCCGGCATGCTGGCGCCCTTGCGCGCCGAGCTCGAGCGCCTCGAGGAGGCGGCGCTCTTCGACGGCGAGTACGACGCCGGCGACGCGGTCGTGACGCTCCAGTCGGGCACCGGCGGCACGGACGCGCAGGACTGGGCGGAGATGATGCTGCGGATGTACGAGCGGTGGGCGGCGAATCGCGGGTTCGGCATCGAGCTGCTCGAGGCGAGCCCCGGCGAGGAGGCCGGCCTGAAGTCGGCGACGTTCACCGTCGCCGGCGAGAACGCCTACGGCATTCTGAAGGCCGAACGGGGCAAGCACCGGCTCGTCCGCCTCTCGCCGTTCGACCAGGCGCACCGCAGGCACACCGCGTTCTCGACGGTGATCGTCGCGCCGCTCTTGCCCGACGGCGCCGACGTCGAGATCGACGAGGGCGATCTGAAGATCGACACCTACCGTGCCCAGGGCGCGGGCGGCCAGCACGTGAACAAGACGGACAGCGCCGTCCGCATCACCCATCTGCCCTCGGGCATCGTCGTCCAGTGCCAGAACGAGCGGTCGCAGTCCGCGAACAAGCAGACGGCGATGCGAGTCCTGAAGGCGCGGCTCGTCGAGCGGGCCGAAGAGGAGAGGGAGGCGCTGCTGGCGAAGGAACGGGGGGGATCGGCCGACACCGGCTTCGGCGGCGAATCGATCCGCTCCTACGTGCTCCACCCCTACCAGCAAGTGAAGGACACGCGAACCGGCTACGAGACCGGCAATGCCCAGGCCGTCCTGGACGGCCAGCTCGATCCGTTCATCCGCGAGTACCTGCTCGCACGCGCCGCCGGGAAAGTCGTCTAGCGCGTGGGATACACTCCTCGCACCCCTTCGCACAGAGCGTCCCGGTAGGCGGGCGCTCCCGGAATCCCCGTGCAGGAAGCCGAGCTGACACCCCCCGAGTCGACCGTCCTGGTCGAGCCACCCCCCGTCGCGTCTCGCCCGAGCGCCGCGTCGATGATCGTCTTCGACTCGGTGACGAAGGTCTACGAGCCCGACGTCGTCGCGCTCCAGGACGTCACGTTCCACATCGACAAGGGCGAGTTCGTCTTCATCGTCGGGGCGTCCGGCTCCGGCAAGTCGACGCTCGTACGGCTGCTGCTCAAGGAGCTCGACCCGACCGAGGGCAAGATCGTCGTCGGCGGGCGTGAGCTCGGCCGCCTCAAGCGCTCGAAGGTGCCGATGCTCCGCCGCAACATCGGCTGCGTCTTCCAGGACTTCAAGCTGCTGCCGCGCCGCACCGCCGCCGAGAACGTCGCCTATGCGCTGAAGGTGCAGGGCGAGTCGAGCGCCGCGATCCGGCGCAAGGTGCCCGAGGTGCTCGCGATGGTCGGCCTCGCGCACAAGATGAACTCGCTCCCCGACGAGCTCTCCGGCGGCGAGCAGCAGCGCGTCTCGATCGCGCGCGCGTTCGTCAACCATCCGCCGCTCCTCGTCTGCGACGAGCCGACCGGCAACCTCGACCCGGACACGTCGGTCGGGATCATGCAGCTTCTCTACCGCATCAACCGGAGCGGCACCACGATCCTGATGGTGACGCACGACCGCGAGATGGTCGACAAGATGCGCAAGCGCGTCATCCAGCTCGAGGACGGCCGGCTCGCGCGCGACGAGCGCCGCGGCGGCTACGCCGGAGAGCGCGACTCGTGACCGGCCGCACGAGGCTGCTCTTCACCGAGGCGTGGCGGTCGCTGGGGGCGAACCTCTCGACGACGGTCGCGGCGACGATGACGGTGCTGATCGGCATGTTCCTGCTCGGGCTCTTCATCGCGCTCGGCAGCTGGACGGTTTCCTGGTCGAATCACGTGAAGCGCGAGCTCGTCGTCAAGGTCTACTTCAGGACGGCTCCCGATCCGAACGCGCCCACGAGCGCGCAGAAGACCGCGCTTGCCCGCAAGCTCCAGCAGAGCCCGTACGTGAAGGAGGGGGGCATCAAGTACATCTCCAAGGAGCAGGGGCTCGCGCTGATGAAGAAGCGCTACCCCGACCTCGTCGCGAACCTCGCGTCGAACCCGATCCCGGACGAGCTCGAGGTGACGCCCGACAAGGCCGAGGATGTCGACAAGCTCTACAACTCGATCGTCCTGCCGCACCCGCCGTCGTATGTCGACCATGTCAACGACGGCAAGAAGATCTCGCATCGGATCCTGCAGGTCGCGCACGTCATCGAAGGGATCTTCACGCTCGCGACCCTGGTGCTCCTGATCGCGTCCATCCTCCTGATCTCGAACACGATCCGCCTCTCGATCTTCTCCAGACGCCGCGAGATCGAGGTGATGAAGCTCGTCGGTGCGACCAACTGGTTCGTGCGCGGCCCGTTCATGCTCGAGGGCCTGCTCTGCGGGCTCGCCGGGTCGCTGCTCGCGATCTTCTTCCTCGTGCTCGGCAAGGCCGTCGCCCTGCCCGCGATCCTGCCGCACCTCTCGGGCGACGCCGACGTGCACGCATGGGCGTTCCCGCTCGTGTCGCTGATCCTGCTCGGCACGGGCCTCGGTCTCGGGGCGCTCGGCTCCGGGCTGACGATCCGCCGCTTCCTCCGGGTCTAGCCAGGAGCTCGACCGGGACACCGGGCGGCGGAGGCTGCCCGTGGAGAGGCCGGGCAGCCTCGCGCCCCACGTCGTTCAGTCGAGACAGATGTCGGCGACGATCGCGTCGGTCGCCGCGATCAGGTCTCCGGTCCGCACGCGGACCGATTCGTCGTGCCGGCCTGCTTCGAACACGAGCCGAGGAACGAAGTCGAGCGACTCGTCGATCACGACCCGGTCGGGCGGCCCGCCGATCGGCGGGACCGCGCCGAGCTCAAACTCGGGATACGCGCCGACGAGCTCCTCTTCCGGAACGAGCCCGACGTCCTCGACGTCGACTGCGGCAGCGACCTTGCGCGGGTCGAGGCGCCGCGAAGCCGGCAGGAGTGCCCGGACATAGCCGTCCGGGGTCCGCAGCACGAGCGTCTTCGCGACGATGTCCTCGGGCAGGTTCAGCGCATGCGCCTCCGCCGCGGCCGTGCCCGTGCGCCTGTGCGGCAGCAGCTCGTAGGGGATGTGCTCCCGCTCGAGCTCTGCGATCACTGCGACGTTCATGGGAGGCCTCCTCCCTTCGGTCAGCTTGAGGGTGCGGCCGGGCCGGTCGCCGGGCATCGGGGACGACCCCGATTCGCCGTAGGCTCCATTCCGTGTCCGAGCGTGTCGTGGTGGAGATCGGCCGGCGGGGCCGGCTCGTCGTCGGCGAGCCGTACTTCACGCCGGGCGTGCCGCTCGTGCTCGAGTCGAAGGGGCTCGGCGATCTCGGCCCGGGCGACCTCGCCGTCGTCCGCCCGGGGCGAGGGAGGGCCAGGGTCGAGCAGGCGTTGGGCTCGGGAGCACGGATCGAGAACGTCCTCGAGGCCCTGCTCGTCGAGCGGGGGGCTCGACAGCCGTTCGAGCCGCACGACCCTCCCGCCGCGAGCGAGGAGGGGCGGGTCGACCTGCGCGGCCTCGTGACCTACACCGTCGACCCGGAGACCGCCAGGGACTTCGACGACGCGCTCTCGTTCCGGCGTGAGCCGGACGGGATCCGCGCGTTCGTTCACATCGCGGACGTCTCGTACTTCGTCGGAGCCGGCTCGCCGCTCGACGTCGGGGCGTCGCGACGTGCGTTCTCGACCTACGTGCCCGGCGCGGTCGCCCCGATGCTGCCGCACGAGCTGGCCGACGACCTCTGCTCGCTGCGCCCCTCCGTCGAGCGGCTGTGCGTCACGGTCGAGATCCCGCCGCACGGCGAGGCGAGCTTCTACCGGTCCGTGATCCGGTCCGACGCGCGACTCACCTACGGGCAGGCGCAGCGGCGTGAGGCGCCGCCGGCGGTGCTCGAGGCGCTCTCGCTGAACGACGAGCTGGCAGGCGAGCTTCGCCGGCGGCGGTATGCCCGCGGCGCCCTCCAGGTGCAGACGCCGGAAGTGGTGTTCGCGTTCGACGGCGGCGGCGGTGTCGCCGGGGCCCGGCTCGAGGGCGAGCCGCACGCGCACATGCTCGTCGAGGAGCTCATGATCCTTGCGAACGAGCGGGTCGGCGCGTTCCTCGCATCCCGCAACCGGGCTGCGCTCTACCGCGTTCACGAGCGGCCCGACCCGAAGAGCGTCGAGGAGCTGCTCGCGAAGCTCGCCGACCTCGGCGTGCCCACGCCGCCGGCTCCCGAGCGCCCGACGCCCGCCGAGGCGGCCGTGCTCGCGGGCGATGCGTCGAAGCTCGTGTCCCGCTACGCCGAGCAGGCCGGACGGGGACGCGAGGCCTTCCCTGCGCTCGTCCTGCGCGCGCTGAAGCGGGCGCGCTACGACCCGCGCAACCTCGGCCATGCGGGGCTCGCAAGCGCGGCGTACTGCCACTTCACCTCGCCGATCCGCCGCTACCCGGATCTCGTCGTCCACCGTGCGCTGCTCTCGGAGCTCGGGCTCGGGGATGATCCGCTTCCGGCCGACCTCCACGCGCTCGCCGAGCACACTTCCGAGCGCGAGCGTGAGGCCGCTCAGGTCGAGTACCTCGCCGACGAGATCTGTCTCGCCTGGCTGCTCGAGCGGCAGCTCTACGAGTCGGGCTGGGAGACCGCCTGGGACGGAGAGATCACGGGCGTGATCGGGTCGGGCCTCTTCGTCCGCTTCGGGACCGTGTTCGAGGGGTTCCTGCCGGCGCGGCGTCTCCACGGCGAGTTCTTCGAGCTGAACGGGCTCGCGACGGCGCTCGTGGGTCGGAAGACCGGGCGGAGATATCGTCTCGGCGACCCGATCGAGGTGCGCGTGGAGCAGGTCTCGCGCACCGACGGGAAGGTCGAGCTGTCCCCGTAGCTCATTCCGACGTCGAGATGAATCGCCCAGGTCTTGGTCCAGTCTTGGTCGACGGGGGTATCACTCCTTCGTGACGCTTTTCGGCCGCCTGTCCACGGGCAAGCTCGTCGGGCTGCTCGCCTTCGCGGCGGCCGCAGCCACCGCGTCGGGCGTCGCGCTCGCGCGGCGGGCGCAGGGCGTTCCGGGGTCGGCGGCGAAGGCGGCGGGAAACGGGGTCGTCGTGATCGAGACCGATCTCGGCTTCGAGGGCGGCCGGGCGGCGGGCACCGGGATGGTGCTGACCCCGTCGGGCGAGGTGCTCACGAACAACCACGTGATCGACGGAGCGACCTCGGTCAAGGTGATCGTCCCGCAGACGGGACGCAGCTACACGGGTCAGGTCCTCGGCTACGACATCTCCGCCGATACGGCGCTCGTCAAGCTTGACGGGGCCTCGGGGCTGGCGACGATCACGAGCGGCGACTCGTCGAAGCTCGTACCCGGCCGGCTGGTGCGCGCCGTCGGGAACGCGGGCGGCACCGGGACGCTCACGACCGTCCACGGGCAGGTCACAGGGCTCCGCCGGACGATCACCGTCAGCGACGACCGGGGCGCGACGCAGGAGTTGCACGGCCTGATCGAGACGGATGCCGCGCTGCAGCCGGGCGATTCCGGCGGCCCGCTCTTCGTCGCCGCCGGCCGCGTGGTCGGAATGGACACGGCCGTCTCCACGGCCGGTCACGGCTTCTTCTTCCAGGCGCCGACCGACGATGCCTTCGCGATCCCGATCAACGCGGCGCTGCGCGTCGTCAAGCAGATCGAGTCGGGGCGCGCGACAGCAGCCGTTCACGTCGGTCCGACGGCGTATCTCGGCGTCGAGCTCGGCTCGGCGGGCGCGGGGTACGGGTACGGGTTCGGCTTCGGCGAGTCCGGGACGGCGGTGCTCGTCGCCGGAGTCGTGTCGGGGTCGCCCGCCGACCGTGCCGGCCTCACCTACGGAGACGAGATCGTGTCGATCGACGGCCGCCGCGTGGCCTCGCCGAAGACCGTCGTCGCCGCCGTTCTCCGGAAGAAGCCGAGCGAGAAGGTCACCCTGACATGGAGCACGCGGGGAGGCAGCACGCACACCGCGCGCATCGCGCTCGGGTCCGGCCCGCCGCAGTAGCTGCCATCAGATCAGACGTCGCTCGTGCGCCCAGCGGGTCAGCTCGTGGCGGGAGGACAGCTGCAGCTTGCGGAGCACGCTCGACACATGGGCTTCGACCGTCTTCACGGACAGGTGCAGGCGCGCAGCGATTTCCTTGTAGCGGTAGCCGCGTGCGATCAGCTGCAGCACCTCGCGCTCGCGCGATGTGAGCGTGTCGAGCTCGGCGTCGACGCCCATCGGCTCCCCGGCACGGAAGGCATCGAGCACGAAGCCGGCGAGCCGCGGTGAGAAGACGGCGTCGCCGCCCGCCACCCGTGTCACGGCATCCGTGAGCTCCTCGCTCGAGATCGTCTTCGTCACGTAGCCGCGCGCGCCGGCGCGGATCACGCCGATCACGTCCTCTGCCGCGTCCGACACCGAGAGCGCGAGGAACTTCACCGCGGGACGCTCGGGGGCGACAGCCGCGATCACCGCCTCGCCGCCGCCGTCCGGGAGGTGGACGTCCAGCAGGACGACGTCGGGGTCGAGGTCGCGGATCAGCGGCACCGCGCCGGCGACGTCGCCGGCCTCGCCGACGATCTCGACACGCTCGCCGAGCTCGCCTCGCACGCCGGCGCGGAAGAGCTCGTGGTCGTCGACGAGGACGACGCGGATCACGACGCGCTCCCGGGAAGGGTCAGCTCCACCTCGGTACCGTGCCCGGGCATCGACTCGATCCTCGCAGAGCCGCCGGCACGTGCCATGCGCGCCTCGATCGAGTCGGCGATCCCGCGCCGGTCGGCGGGGACGGCGGCCCGGTCGAAGCCCGCGCCGCGGTCGCGGACGAAGATCTCGATGCGCTCCGGGCCGGCCTCGGCGAAGACATCGGCCTCGACGGCGCCGGAGTGCTTGGCGGCGTTCGTCATCGCCTCGCGTGCGGCGAGGACGAGTTGCTCCACCCGCTCGTCGAGAGGCGCGTCACCTGCCGTCGCGAGCTCGATTCGGATGCCGTGAGCCTCCTCGACATCGGCGACGGCCTCGGCGAGCGCGTCCGCGAAGCCGGCGGCGCCGCCGGCGCCACCGTAGAGCCAGCGGCGCAGGTCGCGCTCCTGGCGGCGGGCGAGCGCGGCGACGCGACCCGGATCGTCCGCATGGCGCTGGACGAGCGCGAGCGTCTGCAGGACGGAGTCGTGCACGCGCGCCGCGACCTCGGCTCGCTCGGCGAGACGGATCCGCTCTGCGCGCTCGGACGCCAGCTGCCATGTCCAGGGGACGAGCACGAGGAGGAGCGCGCCGATGATCGCGCCGGGAGCGATGAAGGAGCCTGTTGCGCCGACGTGCCGGAGCATCACGACCGCTCCGGCTGCGACGAGCAGGACCCCGGGAAGTGCGAGCGTGCCGCCTGGGCGGAGCACGGCGCCGCCGCGCCGGGCGAGCAGGACGACGCCGGCGACGATCAGCCCCGCACCGCCGAAGACGGATGGCGGAAGACCGAGCGCGACGAGCAACGCCGTCGCCGCCAGCGCGACGAGCACGGCCGCGAGCACGGGCCGCTCGCCGTCCGAGTATGCCCAGAGGGCGAGGTAGAGGAGGATGCCGGCGCCGCCGGCGATCGCGAGCAGAGCGAACACGAAACGGACGAGGTTCGCGTCGACGTTGAGCGCCGCGGCGATGCCGCCGCAGACGCCGGCGACGACGCGTTCCTCGTCGCTGCGGGCGAAGGGGAGGATGGGCGTCTGCGTCATCCGCCCCGTACGACGTCGATCTTCCCGGCACCGACCGCCGCGTCGATCGAGAGGCGGTTCCCGCCGCCGAAGGTGATGCTCGGGTTGCGCCCGTTTTCGTGCTGGGCGAAGACGTGCACGTCACCTGCCTTTGCGTGGGCGTCGACGAAGACGCGCGCGTCGGCGGGGACGATCACGCGCAGGTGGCCGATGCCGACGTGCGCCTTCACGTGCACGGGCTTCGCTGAGCTCACGTTCGTCAGGTCGACGCGCAGGTTGCCGATGCCGAGCCCGTAGCTCGACTTCACGTCGGCGACCGTGGCCGGCGTGTACGTGCGGTCGCCGACACCGTCGCCGAGGCTGACGTTGAACCAGGCGAATGCGCTGACTGCCGCGACGACGGCGAGCAGGCAGATCACGCCGAAGATCGAGGCGAGGACGAGCGCGACGCGGTTGCCTCGTCCGCCGCGGCTGCCCCAGAGAATGAGGGCCCCGGCGAGGAGGACGAGCACCCAGCCGGCTCCGGCGGCAGGCCAGTAGGCGGCCCGGGAGAGGAGCACGAAGAGCGCAACGGCGACCAGCGCGAGACCGATCAGGCGGCCCGGGTGGTCGCGGCGGTCGGCGAGGATCTCACCGGCGATCGAGTCGGGCTTGCCCTCTGCCGGGATGACGAGGATGGCGGCGACGTAGACGAGGAGGCCGGCGCCGCCGAGGAGCGTCAGCACGACGAACCCGAGCCGGAAGACGGCGGGGTTGAGGTCGAAGTAGCGGCCGAGGCCGCCGCAGACGCCCGCGACGAGGCGGCTCTCCGAGCTTCGCTCGAGCCGCTTCACCTGTGGGGTATGTGTGATGTGTTCGCTCATGCCTCGAGGGTGCCGGTCCGCCTGCCCCGGGGCCATCCGGATTCACCCTGGTCCGACCCTCAACGCTACTCTCGCGGCTGGAAATGTCCGAGAAGACGATTGCCGAGAACCGCCGTGCGCGTCACGACTACCACCTCCTCGAGCGGATCGAGGCTGGTCTCGTGCTGACCGGGACCGAGGTGAAGTCGCTGCGGGCCGGGCGTACGACGATGGGGCAGGCGTGGGCAGACATCCGGAACGGCGAGGCGTGGCTCGACGGGCTGGAGATCGCCGTCTACGAGCAGGGAAACCGTGCAAACCACGAGCCCACCCGGCCGCGCAAGCTCCTGCTCCACCGCCGCGAGATCGACTCCCTCTACGGGGCGGTACGCGAAAGGGGGATGACAATTGTCCCCACGCGCCTGTACTTCAAGGACGGCCGGGTGAAGGTCGAACTGGCTGTCGCACGGGGCAAGGAGCAGCGCGACAAGAGGCGCGATCTCGCGGAGCGGGACGCGCGGCGGCAAATGGAGCGGGCGCTGAAGAGCTACCGCTCCTGACACAGGGGCACGAACGTGGCCCCACACCGAAAGGGGTCACGAGAGTGGCAGGAATGATCAGAAGGACGGTCGTCGGCGGGGCGGTGGCCGCCCTCGTCCTCGCGGCGTCGGCGTCGGCGACGGTGGGTGCGGGCGCCGATGTCTCGGGGATGACGCTGCAGGCGACGGATCTTCCGGGGGCGAAGCAGGTCGCCGCCGGCGTGGCGAACGAACCGGGCTACGACGCCTACCGTCGCACGTTCGTGTTCGACAAGCCGTACGGGTCGGCGCGCGTCGGCTACGTCAGCTCCGAGGCGCTGCTCGCGCAGTCGGCTGACGACGCGGCGATGCAGCTCACCCGGCTGCGGCAGGTGTACCAGCTGAAGGCGGCCCGCGCGGCGTTCGCCTCGAGCCTGGCGAAGACGCTGAAGCTGAAGGCGAAGTACGTGAAGGTTGGCAAGCCGAAGTTGCCCAAGCTCGGCGACCACACGCTCGAGCTGGCGTTTAGCGTGAAGACCAAGGCGGCGCGCGTGTACGGGACGGTGCTCTACCTGCAGCTCGACCGCGCGCTCGTCCAGCAGGAGGTCGACGGGCTCCGGCCTGCGGGCGGTGCGTCCGAGCGGTTCGCGCGGCTGACGGCGAGCCATATCGCCGCCGGCCTCGCGCCTGTGTCGTTGACGGTCCCCGTCGTGACGGGAATGCCGGTGCAAGGGCAGACGCTGACCTCGGACAGCGGGACGTGGAGCGAGGTCGCGACGTACGCCTATCAGTGGCAGCGGTGTGACGCCTCCGGCGCCAACTGCGTCGACATCGACGGTGCGACCCAGAGCACCTACCTCGTCGGGGCGGACGACGCAGGCGCGACGCTGAGGGTCATGGTCACGGCGAATGCGCGCTTCGGCACCGTCCAGGCGCCGTCGGCGGTGACCGCCGCGATCAGCTGACCCCGGGACGCGGGCGCCTGCCGGAGGGTGGGCGCCCACCGCGCGCGGGTACACTTCCGCCGTACGAGACATACGGGGGCGCCATGGCTTCGACGTGGTCGGTTCTCCGGGTGAGCTGCAAGCGGAGGTCTCCGGTCGGCCTCCTAAAACAACCGGAACCAATGCAAGTGCGGAGAACAACCTCGCACTCGCTGCCTAGTCTGAACAACTAGGAAGCGTGTCGCCCCGGGTACGCCTGCGCCCCGGATGCGGCATCAACGAGCGGGCTCGGCGCCAAGGGAGAGCCACTCGCCTGCGGCGCGACACCGAAGGAGGGCTAGTCCGTCGGTAGGTCGGCCGTCAACCGGCCGCCGGGCGAATCGAAAGGGCGGCCTAAGCTTGTAGACGTTCACCTCGGTGCGGCCGCGGACGCGGGTTCGATTCCCGCCGCCTCCATCGCAGTCGGGAAGCGACGCTCCATCGATGCTGGAAGCCGTGTGAGCGCCGGCCGCCCACGGCGCCTGAAAGCTATCCCGGATACCAGACGACGCGCGGCTCGTCGGGGGCGCGCTCGTAGCTCCATGCTTCCTCCACCAGCCGCTCGAGGTCGTAGCGCGGGCGCCAGCCGAGCAGGAACTTCGCCTTCGCGTTGTCGAGCCAGGTCGAGTGGTACGGCGTGCGGATCTCGACCGTCGGTAGGCCGCGGGACTCGGCGAGGTAGGCGCCGAGCTCTCCGTAGTCGACCGGCTCGTCCATGCAGATGTTGAACGTCTGATGTCGTGCGGCCGGCCGGTCGAGAGCGGCGAGGATCGCGTCCACCAGATCCTCGACGTGAACGAAGTTCCGCTTCACCGGGCGCCCGTCCTCGTCGAGCATCACCGGCACCGCTCCTTGCTCGGCGTAGGCGTCCGCCTGCTCGGCGCCGACGAGGTCGCGCCAGCGCGGCCCACCGAACACGTCCTCCCCGAACGAGAGCTGGTAGCGGAAATCGTCCTTCTCCATGATCCACGGTGCCCGCAGACAGCAGTAGTCGAAGTCGTACTGCAGGCCGTACTGCTCGAGCATCACTTCCTCGAGCACCTTCGACAGCGCGTAGCAGCCGGGATAGGCCGTGTGCGGCTGCGTCTCGGTGACGGGGACGGGGTGCGGATAGACGAAGTGCCCGACCGCGGCGTCACCGCCGACCAGGACGAGCCGCCGGAACGTGGGACTGGCGCGGCAGGCCTCGAGCAGCCAGTAGAGGCCCTTGACCGTGACGTCGAAGATCGTCTCGGGGGTCTCCTTGGTCGTCGCCAGGTGAATCACGTGGGTGACGCCCTCGACGGCGGCATTCACGACGTCGCGGTGCTCGACGGAGCCCGCGACGACCCCGAGCCGCGCTTCAGGCTGGAGCAGCCGGTTGTGGCACAGCGCTCGGATCGTGATCCGGGCCAGCCGCTCGTCGGGGGAGGAGAGCACCCTGCGGATGAATGCCTGGCCGACCTTGCCCGTCGCGCCGGTGACCAGGACAACTGGCGCTTCGTCCACGCGATGAGTATGACCGTTCAGGCGCTGGACGATTGATTCCGAAGCGAGGCGCCGGCCGGGGCGTCACCGGCCGACCGCCTTCGATCCCGGGCGCCTTCAGTCGCGCCGGCTCCTCTGCGCCACCGTGCAGTCAGGGCGGTGGCCCTCGCTCTCGACGGCACCGCACTCGGGGCAGACGAGATAGGCCCAGCACGCCCGGTCGCCCGCCTCCTCCTCTGTCTCCTGTGCCGAGGGATCTTCGTGGTCGTTCGGGCTCATGGAAGACGACCTTACTGCGACGAGCCGCGGCCGGCGAGGTGCGGCGGCTTCCTCCTTGCAACGTGTTTCAATTGCGCTTCGACGGGATGGAGCCGGCCGGCGTAAGACTGACGCGACGGAGGTTGGTGGCGCTGGCAGGCGCCGCCTTCGCGAGCCTGCTCGGTCCTCGCGTGGCCGTCGGCGGGGCCGGATCGACGAAGCCTGCCGACGCAGCGGCCACCGGCCCTCGCTACGTGTCCCGGCCCGACCTCAACCCACCTCCGATCACCGTCGCGGCCCCCGCGGACGGCACGGCTCCCGGGTACATCTTCCTCGCGCCCTTCGACATCTCCGCCGCCGGATCCCCGACGTACTCGACTCCCGCCAGCGAGAGCCATTCCGGGCCGCTGATCGTCGACAACGGCGGGGAGCCGGTGTGGTTCCTGCCGATGAGCAAGCAGACGGCGATGGGTCTTCGCGTGCAGACGTTCAAGGGGCAGCGGGTGCTCACCTGGTACGAGGGCACCGTCCTCGGCGCCTACGGAGGCGACTTCGTCGTCTTCGATCCGACGTACCACCAGGTCGCGCGCGTCCGCGCGGGTCGAGGGCGCCACGGCGACCTGCACGAGTTCCGGCTCACCAAACGGGGGACGGCGCTCATCTCGATCTACACGGAGGTGACCGCTGACCTCACGTCGATCGGCGGTCCGAGCGACGGACGGCTGGTCGAAGGCATCGTGCAGGAGATCGACGTCGCGAGCGGGCGCGTGCTCTTCGAATGGAACAGCGGCGACCATGTCGGTCTCGACGAGTCCTACCGGACCGAGCTGACCCCGCAGGGGAACGTCGACTACTTCCATCTCAACTCGGTCGACGTCGACCTCGACGGCAACCTCCTGATCTCCGCGCGTCACACGTGCGCCGTCTACAAGGTCGGGCGGCACAGCGGCAAGGTGATCTGGCGTCTCGGCGGCAAGAAGAGCGACTTCGTGATCGACGACGCAGCCTCGTTCAGCTACCAGCACGACGTGCGCCGGCACGCCGACGGGCAGATCACGATCTTCGACAACGCAGCCGCCGATCCAGGCCCCGGCGTCGCGTCGCGCGGCATCCGGATCGCACTCGACATGAAAGAGATGCGCGCCTCGCTGGTGCGCGAGTACCGGACGGAAGACGCCCGATCCGGTTGGGCAATGGGCAACGTGCAGCAGCTCGAAGACGGTGGCGCCTTCATCGGGTGGGGCACCGACGGCTCGTTCAGCGAGTTCGGCCCCGACGGCCGTCTCCGCTTCGACGCACGTCTCGGCGACGGCGCCGTCGACTACCGGGCGTTCCGCTTCCCATGGGTCGCGCACCCGACCGGCGAGCCTGCAGTCGCCGTCCGGCAGAACGCGGACGCGACCATGACCGTGTACGCGAGCTGGAACGGCGCCACCGAGGTCGCGACCTGGCAGGTACGGACGGGGCCGAGCCCTCAGCGGCTACAGGCGGCAGCGGCGATGCGGCGAAGCGGGTTCGAGACGGCGATCACGATGCCGACGGCGGCCGGGTACCTCTCCGTGGTCGCGCTCGATGCCTCGGGGCACCGGCTCGGCCGCACGACCCCGATCCCGATCTGAGCCGGCCGCGCGCCCGGCCGGACGGCGGATGCGCAATAGTCCGATCGAGCGAAGGAGGTAACGATGGCCGTGAAGCTCCACCGTTGCGGGAACCTCTGGATCAAGCTCGGCGGTCACCCGTGCTGGCGGGTCCAGAAGGCGCTCGACGACCAGGGGATCGAGTACGAGGTCGTGCCCGGGTCGTGGCCCGGCCGGAAGGGACGGACTGCCCTGATCGAGGGGACCGGCCAGAGCGCCTATCCCGCGATCCAGTTCGAGGACGGCAGCTGGTACCGCGAGGAATCGAAGGAGATGGAGCGGACGATCCGCGCGGGCGCCCTCATGACGAAGGCCCGCGGCGGCGCATCCGGCTGACGCGACCCGACGACGAAGAGGCGCCCCAGACGCCGCTGACTCCGCACGCCCGCGGGCCGCGCCGAGCTACCGCCCATCTCCTCGGTGGGGCAGCACGGGGTGGCACATCCACCCGGGCCTGAGCCTGATCATCCGCAAGACGGGTGGGGTCCTCACCGACTACGAGAGGCAGGGCTCGTCCTGTACGAGCACGACGCAAGCGCTCGCGGCCGCGACGTGAGGACGGTCCGGCTCGACCCTCAGCGGAGCTCGAAGGCGAGCTCGTCGACGTAGCACCAGCTCCACGCCTCACCCGGCTCGGCGGAGCGCACGATCGGATGTCCCTCGGTGCTCGCATGACGGCTCGCATGGCGGTTCGGGGAGGAGTCGCAGCAGCCGATCTTCCCGCAGCTCATGCACATCCGCAGGTGTACCCAGCGGCCGCCGATCGCGAGGCACTCCTCGCAGCCGGCGATCGTCTCCGGAAGCTCCGTGACGGCGATCTGATCGAGATGGCTGCACGATGAACCGGTCACGGCGGTCGATTCTCCCAGACGGGCCGCACGCCGACCCCGTCTGCAGATGTTTCCCGTTTGCCCCTTCAGCCTGCAAGAGAGGTGGGTGAATCCATGTCGAGGATCGTGATCGCTCCGCGCACGGGGGCTCGCCGCCGACGAGGAGCCTGCCGACCGCGGTGACCGCGGTGTTGCGACTGGGCAGCGCGCGCGACGCGCTCGCCGGGCCGAGGTACGGGCGGCGCCCGATGCGCAGCCCAGGACTTTGACTGCCGGCGTGACCGGAGTACGCTCGTGCCCGTCCCGGCGATCGTCGGGCTCCGAGCGACGGAGGAGGCGGACGTGTTCCAGACCAGAAGGGCCTCGGCGGTGCTGTGCTCCACCGATCTCGCACAGAGCCGGGAGTTCTACGAGGGCAAGCTCGGGCTCCGCCTCTCGCCGGAGAGCGTCGAGAACCACCTGCTTTTCGAGTGCGGCGACGGGAGCACGCTGCTCGTCTACGGCCGCCCCTCGGCGGCGACCGCCGACCACACGCAGGTCCGCTTCTGGACGACCGACGTCGAAGCGGACGTGCGCGAGCTCGAAGCGCGGGGCGTCGTGTTCGAGGACTACGACTTCCCGGCGCTCAAGACCGTCGACCATGTTGCGACGACGCCGGGGCTCGGCAGGTCCGCCTGGTTCAAGGACCCCGACGGCAACACGCTCGCCCTCTTCCAACCCGAGTAGGACGCAGTCCCGGCGTGACGACTCGCCCGGTCGAGCGGCGCATCGTCTCGGTGCTGTTCGCCGACCTCGTCGGCTTCACCTCGCTGTCGGAGCGGCTCGACCCGGAGGACGTCGCGCTCGTCCAGGACGCCTACTTCGACGCCGTTCGCCAGACGGTCGACAGGCACGGCGGTCTCCTCGAGAAATTCGTCGGAGACGCGGCGATGGCGGTGTTCGGTGCGCCGCGGACGAGAGACGACGATGCCGAGCGGGCGGTGCGTGCCGCGCTCGCGCTCGTGGCGGCGGTCGACCGGCTCGGGGCGACCCTGGGGCTGGAGGACGGCGAGCTGATGCTCAGGGTCGGCGTGAACAGCGGCGAGGCCGTCTACGGCGAGGCCACGGCGGAACGCGGCCCCGTCACCGGAGATGCGGTGAACGTCGCCGCGCGGCTCCAGGCGGCCGCCGACCCCGGCTCCGTGATCGTCGGCGAGGTCACCGCGCTCGCTGTCGCCGACGTCGTCGAGCTCGAGCCGCGCGGCGCGGTCGAGCTGAAGGGCAAGGCCGAGCCCGTTCCGGTCTGGCTGGTCGCCGGCATCCATCCCGAGCGTTCGCGTGAGCGGGCGCTCGCCGGTCTCGGTGCGCCGCTCGTCGGTCGCGAGCGGGAGCTGGCGGCGCTGCTCCAGCCGCTCGGGCAGGGAGGCGCACGTGTCGTCGTCGTCGCACCGCCGGGGGTCGGCAAGACCCGCCTGCTCGACGAGCACGCGCGTGAGGCGCAGGCGCGCGGGGCAGTCGTCTTCAGGGCGCGGCTGCGCCCCGACCTGCTCTCCCCGTTCGAGCCCGTCGGCCAGCTGGTCCGCAGCGCAGGCGCTCCGGCGGACATCACCGGCAGGCTGCCGCCCGGGCGGGCGCAGGTCGTGCGGGCCGCGCTCGACGCCGTCATGGCGCCGGGAGAGGCGACGGAGGGGCCGGCGGACGAACGGGAGCAGCTGTTCGCCGCCTGGCTCGACGGCCTCGACGCGCTCGCGGGCGCGAGCCCTGCCGTCTGGCAGGTCGAGGATCTGCACTGGGCGTCGCCCGACCTGCTGGCCTTCCTCGACGCCGCCGCGCGGGCGCCCGCGGCCGGCGGCCGGCTCGTGGTCGGGACGGCGCGGCCGGCGCTGCTCGACAGCGCGCCCGCGTGGTGTAGCGCCGGCGATCTGCTTCATCTTGCGCCCCTGCCGGCCGCGGAGACGGCGTTGCTCGTTCGCGCGCTCGTCGGCGACGTGCTCCCGACCGACCTCGTCGAGCGGATCGCCGAGCGCTCGGGCGGCAACGCCCTTTTCGTCGAGGAGCTCCTGCGGTCGTGGGTGACGACCGGAGCGCTCGAGCGCACCGCGGACGGTGCGTGGCGGCTCACCGTCGCGGCCCGGGACGCCTCGCTGCCTGCGACCGTGCAGGCGATCTACGCCGGCCAGCTGGACGATCTACCCGCGCCGGCGCGTATCGCCGCCCGCCGGGCCGCGGTCGCCGGGCGGCGGTTCGCGCTCGCGGCGCTCGAGCCGCTGCAGGTCGGCGAGCCCGAGGAAGCGGTCGCGGCGCTCGCCCGCCGGGCGTTCGTGGCGGATATTCCTGCCGACCCGATTCTCGGCCCGAGCTACGTCTACCGTCATGCACTGCTCCGCGACGTCGGTTACGCCAGCCTCGCGCGAGCGGAGCGTGCCGTCCTGCATGCCGCGCTGGCCGACTGGCTCGCCGACCGGCCCGGGCAGTCACGGGCGGCGTTGGCCGAGGTGATCGCGCGCCACTATGCGGCCGCGCTCGAGAATGCCCCCGCGCTGGCCCGGGACATCGGCGGCCGCGATCGCGAGACGCTGCGCGCGACCGCGGCAGCCTGGTTCGAGCGTGCCGGCGAGGTGGCGGCGAGCTTTGCCGCCTGGGAGAGCGCCCGCCTGCTCGCCGCTCGGTCGCTCGAGTTGACCGGCGAGCAGGAGCACGAGCTGCGCGGGCGACGGCTGCTCGCGTGCGGGCGCAGCACGGCGAATGCGGCAGGAGTGGAGGAAGCCGAGCCGCTCCTGCGCGAGGCGCTCGACTGCTACCGCGGGACCGCCGATGCTCGAGCCGGGCTCGCCGCCGCCGGTGGCGCGCTCGCGGATCTGCTGCGCGCGCAGACGCGCTTCGTCGAGGCGTACGAGCTGGCCGACGGTCTCCTCGGCGAGCTCGGGGGCCAGGACGACCTCGCGGTCGCCCGGCTGCTCGCGGCGCGCGCCTTCGCGGCGCTCAATGCCTGGGACGATCATGAGCGCGCGTCCGCCGATGTCAAGCGAATGCTTGCGATCGCGCGGGCCGCCGGGGACGAGATGCTGGAGCTGGAGGGCCTGCAGCTCGACGCCCAGATCGCGGCCGAGCGGGGCGACGACGCGGCCGAGACGCTGAGCCACGTCGAGGAGCTCGGGCGACGCCACAACCGCTTCGACGTCGTGCGAGCCGCCCTGGCAAGCCGGGCGGGGTACCTCGTCGACGACGCGCCGGACGCCGCCCTCGATCTCGTCGGGCGCGCCGCCGACGTCGCGGCCGACCACGGGCTCGTCGAGGGGGGTGCGTGGTGCGACTACCTGCGCGCCGAGGCGGGGCTCGTCTCGGGCCGCTGGGACGACGCGGTCGAGTGTGGGCTGCGGGCGATCGAGGTCGGGGAGGCGCGCGACTTCCACCGTGTCGTCGTACGGTCGTGGTTCGTGCTGCTTCCCATCGCGGCGGCCCGCGGCGACGCGGAGCTCGTTCGGCGGGCATACCCGCGCTTCGAGGCGCGCCGTGGCCGCGAGCCGGACTCTCCCTACGCGCGGATCGTCACGACGGCCGTCCACTTGCGCTTCGCGGCCTTCGGCCTCGAGCCGCCGTTCGTCCCCGGCCTCGAGGAGCGGACGGCGGGACTCGACATGGACCACGCCGGGCCGAGCTGGATCGCGGGGCTCGAGGCGGTTGTCGAGAGCTGGCTCGACGCAGGCGAGCTCGACGCCGTCTCCGAGGCGCTCGATCGCATCGCCGCAAGCCTGGCACGGAGCCGGGGGTCGGCCCTCGCTCGCGGGGTCGAGCCGCTTCTCCGGGCCCGCCTGTCGCTCCGGCGCGATGCCCCGGCCGACGCCGAGAGGCTCGCCAGGGCGTGCCTGCGCGACCTGCCGCCGCACGCGGCCTGGTGGCGCGCAAAGGCGATCCGTGCGCTCGAGCGGGCCGGCGCGGCCGATGCCGCGCTCATCGCCGGTGCCGCCGCGATCGAGAGACGGCTCGGGATCGGCCGCCAGTAACATCCGCTGCTCGATGGGGGCACGGCGGTTCGTCCGCGCTGCGGGATCGTTCTACCGGGCCGGGATCGGCCGTTCCACCCGCGAGAACGCGGGCGCCTTCGCCTTCTCGATCATGATCACCTCCGTGTTCGGGGTCGTGTCGGCACTCGACCCGGGGCCGGCCGCCTGGGAGGTCGTCCTCTTCGCCGCCGGCGCCGTCCTCGGGTTCGTCGCGATCGCCCTGCTGGGGGAGCTCGTGGCTGTGCCCGACACCGAGGCCGAGCGCACACGGCTCGTGCTGGTCGCCTCGCTCCTCAGTCTCTCCTCCGTCCTCGGCGGGGTGGGGGCGGCGACGCTCGTGGCGTGGGCGGCCGCCGGATGGGCCGCCTGGCTCTTCGCGCCGTTCGCCGGCGGCGTCGCGTTCCTCCTCGTGAACGGCCTCGAGTACGCCGTCGCGGAGGTCGAGGAGGAAGAGCGAACGTGACGGCGACTCGCTATTCCACTTCTCGGAACGCTGTCTTGACAGGCGGATCAGGCGGCGCGTACGTTCGAGGCCCGGTCACGAGGAGGAGCTGGATGTCCGAAGCGCCTGCGGCGCCGCCCGCCGAGGCAGAAGATACGCCCGTGCGCGTCGATGCCCGCATGCCGGTGGAACCGCGGGTCGGCGGAGGAACATGACCCCGTTCGCGGCGATCTTCGTCCCGGACGATCTCCGGCAGGCGGTGTCCGACCGCGCCTGGCTCGCGGGCCTGCTCGAGGCCGAGCGGGCGCTCGCGCACGCGCACGCGCGGGCGGGCACGGTCTCCGAGCAGGCTGCGGCCGCCGTCGTCGCCGCCTGCGACCCGGCGCTCTTCGACGCCGTGCGCCTGGCGGCGGAGGGGCGCGAGGCCGGAAACCCGGTCGTGCCGCTCGTGCGGGAGCTGCGCGGGCGAGTCGGGCCGGAGCACGCCGACGCGGTGCATCTCGGCGCCACGAGCCAGGACATCCTCGATTCGGCGGCGATGCTCCTCGCCCGGGGTGCGCTCCGGCTGGTCGACGGCGAGCTCGGGAGGGTTGCCGACGCCTGCGCGAGACTCGCGCGAGACCACCGCGGCTCGGTGATGGCCGCGCGGACGCTCCTGCAGCAGGCCGTGCCGACCACGTTCGGCTACAAGGCGGCCGGCTGGCTCGTCGGCACGATCGAGACGCGCGGTCGGCTTGCAGATGTGCGGGAGCAGCTGCCGGCGCAGCTCGGCGGGGCGGCCGGGACGCTCGCCGCCTTCGGCGACCGGGGAATCGAGCTCGTTGCCCTGTTCGCGCACGAGCTCGGCCTGCGCGAGCCGCTGCTTCCCTGGCACACCGTCCGGACGCCCGTCGCCGAGCTCGCGGGCGCGCTTGCGACGGCCGCGGGCATCCAGGCGAAGATCGCGACCGACGTGATCCTGCTGGCGCAGACCGAGCTGGGGGAGGTCGCCGAGGGTGGTGGCGGCGGCTCGTCGACGATGCCGCACAAGCGCAACCCCGCCGCCGCCGTGCTCGCCGTCGCGTGTGAGCGCCACGCCCGCGCAAACGCCGCCGTCCTGCTCGAGAGCGTCGTCGCCGAGCAGGAGCGCGCCGCCGGGGCGTGGCACGCCGAGTGGGCTGCGCTCACGACCGCGCTGGCCGCGACCGGCGGCGCCGCTGCCGCAGTCGCCCGCTCGCTCGAGTCGCTCGAGGTCGATGCCGCCCGGATGCGCGCGAACCTCGACGACGCGACGTTGTCGGAGGCGCGGCGGCTCGGCATCGGGGCGACCGCGCCGGACGACTACCTCGGTTCGGTCGGGACCTTCATCGATCGCGCGCTCGCGCTGCACGAGCGATGAGCGGCACGGTCGTCCTGTGCGGCTCGCTCGGCGCGACCGCTGCGATGTGGGACGGGCAGCGGGAGACGCTGGCAGGGTTCCGCGTGGTCGACGTCGAGCACCCGGGTCACGGCGCTGCTCCGGTCGGCGAGGCGCGGGACCTCGACGGCCTGGCACGCCGCGTGCTCGACACGGTCGACGGGCCGTTCTCGTTCGTCGGGCTCTCGCTCGGCGGTGCCATCGGCATGCGGCTCGCGGCGGACCACCCCGAGCGCGTGGAGCGGCTCGTCCTCGCCTGCACCGCCGAGCGCTTCGGCGAGCCGGCCCAGTGGCACGAGCGGGCCGCGCTCGTCCGTGCCGACGGGCTCGTCGCGATCGTCGACGCGGTTCTCGCCCGCTGGTTCACGCCCGGTTTCGCCGACGTCGCCCGCTTCCGGGAGATGTTCCTCTCGGTCGACCCCGAGGGCTATGCGCGCTGCTGTGAGGCGCTCGCAGGCTGGGAGGGGGAGGGGCTCGAGCGGATCGCGGCGCCGACGCTCGTGGTCGCCGGCGCGGCCGATCCGACCGCGCCGCCCGCGGCGGGCGAGGTGCTCGCGGCGCGGATCCCGGGTGCGCGGATGCAGGTGATCGACGGGGCCGCCCACCTGGCGAACGTCGAGCGTCCCGCGGAGTTCAACCGGCTGCTCGCGGAGCATCTCGGATGAGCCAAGGACAACCGAAGGTTGACCTGTGAGCGAGGACGGCATGAGGGTGCGGCGCGAGGTGCTGGGCGACGAGCACGTCGACCGTGCAGTCGAGCGGACGACCGACTTCACGCGCGACTTCCAGGACCTCATCACGCGCTATGCCTGGGGTGAGATCTGGGCGCGCCCCGGTCTCGACCGGAGGACGAGGAGCTGCGTCACGCTGACGGCGCTCGTCGCGCTCGGCCACTGGGAGGAGCTCGCCATGCACGTGCGCGCGGCGCTCCGCAACGGGCTGACGCCCGATGAGATCAAGGAAGTGCTGCTGCAGACGGCGATCTACTGCGGGGTGCCGGCCGCCAACCACGCGTTCGCCGTCGCGTCCCGGGTGCTCGACGAGACGTGAGGGGCTCGACGCAGGTCGCGATCGTCGGTGCGGGCCCCGCGGGCCTGACGCTGGCGGCGCTGCTGCACGAGGCCGGCATCGAGTCGGTCGTCCTCGAGAACCGCAGCCGCGAGTACGTCGAGGCACGCATCCGCGCAGGAGTGCTCGAGCACGGGACGGTCGAGCTGCTCGAGCGGGCCGGTGCGGCGGATCGTCTCCACCGGGAAGGCATCGTCCACGGGGGCATCCACCTCCAGTTCGGGGGCGAGCGTCACCACGTGCCGATGAGCGAGCTCATCGGCCGGGGCATCGTCATCTACGGGCAGACCGAGGTGGTGAAGGATCTGATCACACGGCGGCTCGAGCAGGCGCTGCCGTTGCGGTTCGAGGTGTCGGACGTGAGCGTGCACGACTTCGAGTCGGAGGCGCCGTACGTGAGGTTCCTCCACGAGGGCGAGGAGCACCGCCTCGACTGCGACGTGATCGCCGGGTGCGACGGCTTCCACGGCGTCTGCCGCCCTGCGATCGCGGACGTGCTCCGGACGTTCGAGCGCGAGTACCCGTTCGGCTGGCTCGGCATCCTCGCGGAGGCCGCTCCATCGAGCGAGGAGCTCGTCTACGCACACCACGAGCGCGGCTTCGCGCTCCTCAGCCTGCGCTCACCCACGCTTTCGCGCCTCTACGTGCAGGTCGCGCACGACGAGGACGTCGGCGCCTGGCCGGACGAGCGCGTGTGGGAGGAGCTGCGCCGGCGGACCGAGCTCGAGGGCTGGTCGCTGAACGAGGGGCCGGTGCTCGAGAAGGGCGTCACCGGCATGCGCAGCTTCGTCGCGGAGCCGATGCAGCACGGCCGGCTGTTCCTCGCGGGAGACGCGGCGCACATCGTCCCGCCGACCGGTGCGAAAGGCCTGAACCTCGCCGCCCACGACGTGCGCGTGCTCGCGGACGCGCTCGTCGCCTGGTACCGGGACGGCAGCCGCGCGGCACTCGACGGCTACTCGACCGAATGCCTGCGCCGCGTCTGGCGGGCGGAGCACTTCTCCTACTGGATGACCTCGATGCTCCACCGTCCGCCGGACGGCGACGAGTTCGAGACGAAGCTCCAGCTCTCCCAGCTCCGGTACGTCACGACGTCACGTCACGGGGCGACGAGCCTTGCCGAGAACTATGTCGGCCTCGAACGCGTGTGACACAGGGACTACCCTGCGACGTATGACGCGCATGACACGCTTACTCACGCTCTCGCTGCTGCTCTGCGCCGCGTGCGCCACGGTGGCGGCCACGACCACGGCGGCGTTGCCCGCCCGCTGCGCCGGCCCGCAGCTCCACGGCACCTTCTCCGTCGTCCGGGGCAGCGCCGGCGCGGGGAACATCACCTACGCGCTCGTCCTTCGCAACGGCTCGGCGCGCACCTGCACGCTCACGGGGCTCCCGTCGGCCGTTCTCCTCGGCCGCACCGGCACGAAGCTGCCGACGACCGTGAAGGCCGCCTTCCCGGGCGCGCTCGCGGCCGTGCTCGTCACGCTCGCTCCGGGGAAGGCGACGCGCGCGACGGCACGCTTCTCGCCCGACGTTCCCGGCCGGGGCGAGCCGACGCAGGGACGACGCTGCGAGCCGGTCGCCTACCGGCTGCGCGTGAACGCGCAGGGCGGAGGGACGAGCACGGTGCCGGTGAAGCCGCCCACGCCGGTGTGCGAGCACGGGCGGCTGCTCTTCAGCGCGTACGGGCTCTAGCGCCGCTTGCGCTTCCGGGAGCCGCTGCCACGCGCCTGCTGCTGCATGCGCCCGGCCTGTCGGCGCATCTGGCGGTTCGCGGCCTCGGGCATCGCGCCCTGCTCGCTCGCGGCGTCCATGTAGGCGCGGCGCTCGGCCGGCGTGAGCCGGCTCATGGCCTTCTGCACGGCCTGCGGGTCGGGGTTCGCGGCGACGGTGTTGATCTTGCGGAGGGCGCTCGCGAGCTCGGGGTTCTGGCGCTCGATCGCGGCCGTCGAGATCCGCGTGAAGAAGCGGCGGATCAAACCGATGCGCGACAGCCGTGCGATCACCGGCCGCAGCAGCGCGCCGTTCCGGAAGCGACCGAGCCCGACCAGGAGCAGGACGAGCACGGCGACGCTGCCGACGATGATCAGCGGGACCCAGAGCCACCACATGGCGACGATCGTATCGGGTCGCCCTGGTCACGAGCGCCGCGACGCGAGCACCGCCCCGGCCACGACGATGACCGTGACCGCGACGATCAGCCAGAGCCAGCCGGTGAGCGAGTCTCCCGGCGGCACGGCCGGCGCAGCTGCGTGAGCATGGGCGAGAAGGCGCATGCCTCGAGGGTTCCAGGCACCGGTGTCGGAGCGCTTCCTCCGCTGTAAGGATTCGTTGAAATCCCGACGCGCGCTGCGGGAGAGCGGTGTTAGAACGAGACGTGCGGTGGGAACCGGAGGACATATGAGCCTCGATCCGATCGCCGTCCTCCTCGAGCACGGCGAGGAGCACGGCTGCGTTCATATGACCGAGCTGTACGAGACCGCCCAGCGGCTCGAGCTCGAGGAGGAAGAGATCGACGCGCTGCTCGAGCGGCTGGAGGGCCACGGGATCGACGTCACGGACGACTGCTCTCGCGCCGTCGAGGAGGAGGTGTCCTACACCAACCCGCAGGTGGCCTCGGCGACCACGGACTCGCTGCAGCTCTTCCTCAACGAGGCGGGGCGCTATCCGCTGCTGACGGCCGCCCAGGAGGTCGAGCTCGCCAAGCGCATCGAGCGCGGCGACAAGGCGGCGAAGGACCAGCTCGTCAACTCCAACCTGCGACTCGTCGTCTCGATCGCGAAGCGCTACCAGGGACACGGGCTCACGCTCCTCGACCTGATTCAGGAAGGCATCATCGGCCTCATCCGCGCCGCCGAGAAGTTCGACTGGCGCAAGGGATTCAAGTTCTCCACCTACGCGACGTGGTGGATTCGCCAGGCGGTTCAGCGCGGGGTGGCGAACAAGGCGCGGACGATCAGGATCCCGGTGCACATCGTCGAGCGCGAGCAGCGGATCTCGCGGGCCGAACGGGAGCTCGTCGCGACACTCGAGCGCGCACCCACCGACGACGAGGTCGCGCAGAAGGCGAAGCTGCCGTTGAAGCAGGT
Source organism: uncultured Thermoleophilia bacterium (assembly GCA_963784765.1). Taxonomy (GTDB): domain Bacteria; phylum Actinomycetota; class Thermoleophilia; order Gaiellales; family Gaiellaceae; genus PALSA-600. The sequence goes on along the minus strand of CAWASP010000033.1, from coordinate 36,661 downwards.
ACGAGAGGTGCGCAGGGCCGCTCGCGCCGTGGCCTCCCTCGACCGGCCGGTGGGCGATGACGACTCCGCCTCGTTCGGCGACCTCTTCGCGAGCGACGAGGCGACGCCCGACGAGCAGGTCGAGGTCGACCTCACCGAGCAGGCGCTGCACGCAGCGGTCTCGGAGCTCCCCGACCGGGAGCAGCAGATCCTGACGCTGCGCTACGGCCTCTCGGGCGACGCCGATCCGAAGTCGCTCGAGGAGATCGGCCGCATCCTCGGGATCACGCGCGAGCGTGTCCGCCAGCTCGAGGCCGAGGCGCTCCGCCGGCTCGCCGAGCGGCGGGAGATCGCGGCGCTCCGCGCGGCCTGAGAACTACGAGCCGACGACCTTGCAGACCCAGCGGCGCGGGCGCGACCGGTCGAGCTCGATGAAGAGCACGCGCTGCCACTGGCCCAGGCAGAGCTCCCCGTCCGCGACGGGAACGGACTCGCCGGCCGAGCCGAGGAGCATCGACATGCAGTGCGCATGGCCGTTCCCGAACTCCATGTCCTCCGGGCAGATGTTCTCGGTGCGGCGGTCCCAGTCGTCGTGGGCGTAGTACGTCTCGTGCGGGATCAGGCGCCGAAGCAGCGTGCTGAAGTCCTCGAACATGCCCCGCTCGTACTCGTTCACCCGCACGCAGCACGTGGTGTGCGGGGAGTAGATGCAGCAGATGCCGTCGACCACCCCTGACTCCCGGACGATCTCCGCGACATCGTCGGTGATGTCGGTGACGTGAAGGCCGCCCGTCGTCTGGAAGTGTCGTTCCGCCTGAAAGACCTTCATTGCCGCCCGCGAGTGTAACCGGCGGCTCCCGGCAATGGCGAGCGGTACCCTCGCATCCGACCGGGCCCGTAGCTCAGCGGTCAGAGCAGGGAACTCATAATTCCTTGGTCCCTGGTTCGAATCCAGGCGGGCCCTCTGCGGAGGCTGTGACCTCTACGCGCTCTTGACCGGTGCGTGGCTGCGCTTGGCCAGGTAGACCGGGAACACGACGATCCACAGGAGCAGAGTCCCGACCACCCAGTGCGACGTCTTGCTGGCGAAGCTGCTTCCGCGGAAGTCACGATGACTTGCGTCTACACCGACCCAGATCGCCGAGCCGACGACGACGAGCAACATCAGGGCTTGAAAGGTTTGCATGCATCTGCCAATCGGCAGTATCCCCGCGAGGCTTGAGACCTCTTGCGCCCGCGGGCCGGCTAGAGGAGGCCGCCGCCGTAGCGCCAGGGCCCGGGCTCGACCCGGATGCCGCGCTTGCGGCAGTACTCCCGGACGGAGTCGAGGAGCAGGCCGCCGGTGCCGTGGAGGCGGCGGCCGATGAGATCGATCACCGGGACATCGGTCTCGAGCGTCTCCGGGGCGGCGAGGGTGAGGACGACCGTCTCGCCGTCGACGTGGGGCGCCCGGAACTGCTCGTCGAGCCGCTCGACGAGGAGCACCTGCGAGGTTTCGCCGTCGATCTCGAGCGTGAAGCCGAGCGGCGCGTCGCCGCCCGTACGCGTGATCTCGTGGCCGCGCAGCTCGAGCTGCGTGACGAGCTCGGCGAGCATCGCCTCCGCGAGCTCCCACGTGCGGGCCGGGGTGTGCGTGTGGCTGGAGCTGCCGGTCGCTCGCGCGGGCACGCCGCTTGCGAGCTTCCCGGGCGCGATGTCCGAGACGACGTAGGAGTTCGACGCGACGATCGACTCCGCCCCGACGCGGGAGCCCGCGTAGACGACGACGCCGATCCCCACCTGCGCGCGGTCCTCGAGGACGACCGGTGCGAAGCGGTTCTCGAAGCCCTCCAGCACCGAGTGCCCGACGTTGTGTGTGACGATCACCGAGCGCATCGTGATGAACACCTCCCGGCCGACGACGACCGGCCGGCACGTGTTGATGAACGCCTCGTCGCCGACGAAGACCAGGTCGCCGAGCACGAGGAGCGCCTGCGGGTCACCGTTGCCGCCCCCGCCGATGTGGACGTCCTGCGTCAGGTAGCCGCCCTCGCCGATGTAGACGCGGCGGCACCGGATCCGCAGCCCTCGCCTGAACATCGTGCCGGCTCCGACGACGAACGCCTCGATGCAGTCGACTGTCCCTTCGTCCCCGATGTCGACGCCGTCGCCGAGGACGATTCGCGGCGCGGCGACCACGACGCCCGCACCGAACCGGACGCCCTCGCCGATCACCGCGCCGTTGCGGCGGTAGGCGTCCGTCTTCTCTTCCGAGGAGAGCCGCCCGAATGCGGCGGGATCGCTGCGCAGCGACGCGAGGAACTCCTCGTCCACTGCTCCCAGCTCCTGCGTGTCGGCCGTGTAGACGTCGGGCAGCGTCACGCCGCGGAGCGAGATGCCGGCGAGCGCGGGGTCGCCGCCGACCGCCTCCGACTCGGCGGTCTCCGCTAGCAGGGCCTGGACGTCTTCGACCGTGACGAACCCCTGTTTCTCGATCCGGGAGAGGTCGAGGCCGTGCTCGGCGGCGAGCGCGGCCGCCTTGCGGGTGACCGTGCGGGGCCCGTCGGACGCTTCGACCGGCGCGACGGTCCTCTCGGCGAGCGCCGCGACCTGCGACAGCTCCTCCTCGTTCGCGGCGATCGCGGCGATGCGGGTTCCCACGTCCACCTCGGCGCCTGCCCGGACGAGCTGACAGAGCGTCCCGTCGCCGGGCGACTCGATCTCGATCGCCGACTTCGACGTCTCGACGACGCAGACCGGCTGGCCGGACTGCACCGGCTCGCGGTCGCCGACGAGCCATTCGACGAGCAGCACCGACTCGGTGTTCGCGTCCTCCTGACGCAGGACGATCTCGAGCATCCGTGCGGGCTCAGCTCCCCCCGAGCGTGAGTACCGCGGCTGCAACCCGGTCGGAGTCGGGCAGGACGGCCTGCTCGAGCGTCTTCGCCGCCGGGAGGATCCCGTCCGGCGTCGCGACCCTCTTGACCGGCGCGCGAAGCAGGCGCCAGCCGTGCTCCTGCACGCGGGCGGCGATCTCGGCGCCGAAGCCGCCGGTCAGGGTCCCCTCCTCGACGGTGATCAGGGCGCCCGTGCGACCGACCGACTCGAGCACGGGGTCGAGATCGATCGGCAGGAGCTGTCCCAGCGCGACGACCTCGGTGAAGATCTCCTCGTCGACGATCAGGCGCGTCGCCGCCTCGAGGCAGGCGGGCAGCATGCCGCCGTAGGTCACGATCGTCGCCGACGCCCGGCCGAAGCCGTTGCCGGAGAAGAGCAGGGCCGGGTAGGGCGACGACGTCTCCCGGCAGTCGAAGTCGCCGAGCCGTCCGTTCTCGGGCCGCCGATTCGGACGCCCGTAGAGCAGCTTGTGCTCGATCAGGAACACCGGGTTCTCGTCGTCGACGGCGGTGCGAAGAAGCGCTTTCAGGTCCTGAGCCTCGTTGGCGGCGACGACGGTGATGCCGGGGACGCCGAGCAGCAGCTTCTCGAGCGACTGGCTGTGCGTCGGCCCGTAGCCGCGACCGCCGCCCATCGGCGTGCGCACGACGATCGGGACGCGCACCTGGTCGTCGAACATCTGCCGGAACTTCCCGATGCCGTTCACGATCTGGTCGAAGCCGAGCGTCACGAAGTCGCCGAACATCACCTCGACGATCGGCCGGTAGCCGCGGAGCGCCATGCCTGCCGCCACCCCGAACATTGCCGCCTCGCTGACCGGCGTCGTGAAGACGCGGTCGGGGAAGCGCGAGCTCAGCCCCGCGGTGATCTTGAACGCACCGCCGTACGGATCGAGGATGTCCTCGCCGAGCAGGTAGACGTCGTCTCGCTGCTCGAACACGTCCAGCAGCGCCTCGTTGAGCGCCGCCGCGCACCGCTGCTCCTTGGTCGCGGTCACTCGGCGACCGCCGCCGGGGACGCGTCCGCGCTCTCGATCGTCTCCTGCAGCCGCGCCTCGCAATCGTCCTGGATCGTCCGGACGTCCTTCTCGTCGAGCTTCGCCGCCGCGACCGTGAGCGGGTCGCGCTGTCGCGCGGCGTCGATCTCGCTCGGGTCACGGAAGTCGTCGCCCTTGCTGTGCGGGCTGAAGCGGTACGTGTCGACGACGAGGAAGTACGGCGCGGGCCGGTCGCGCATGCGCTGGATCGCCTCGCCGGCCGCCGCGTGGATCTCGGTGACGTCCGTCGTCTGCAGGTGGTCCGCCTCGATCCCGAATGCCCGGGCCCGGTCGGGGATCGAGCCGGAGAGGTTCAGGTGCTGCGGAGTGGACTGCGCGTAGAAGTTGTTCTCGAGCACGAAGAGGAGCGGCAGGCTCCAGAGCGATGCGATGTTGAAGGTCTCGTAGACGACGCCCTGCCCGAGGGCCCCGTCGCCCATGAAGACGGTGGTGATCGCGCCGGAGCCGCGCTCGCGCTCGGCGAGCGCCATGCCTGCGGCCACCGGCAGCGTGCTGCCGAGGACGCCGTTGGAGTAGAAGCCGTTGTTGCAGAGGTGCTGGCTGCCGCCCTTCCCGCCGCAGACGCCCGCCTGCTTGCCCATCACCTCGCACACGAGGCCGAAGACGTCGTCCGTGAACGCCACGTAGTGGCCGTGACAGCGGTGGTTCGAGACGATCGCGTCACGTCCGTGCTCGAGGTGGGCGATCACGCCGGCGGCGTTCGCCTCCTGGCCGATGCAGGTGTGCGTCGTCCCCACGAGCTTGCCGGCGGCGAACAGGTCGAGCAGCGACTCCTCGAGCCGCCGGATCAGGTACATCTGCTCGTAGAGGCGCTGCTCCCCTTCGCGCCGCACCACCGTCGATTGTCCCCTCGTGACGAGGTCACCCATCGTTCTCTACCCCTTACCGGCTCGCCTGCGGTAGAGCCGCACAGTCAATCAGGCCTGCCCGACGAACGCACCAAAAACCGGGCTGTTCTCCCTTTGTGTCTCCTCTAGAGATACCCGAGATCAGCCAGTCGCTGCTCGACCTTCCTCGCGGCCTCCTCGTCGAGCTGCTCGCGCGAGACGGTCGAAAGCTCCCTGCGAAGCGAGGCCCAGAGCTCCTCGGGAGCATCGTCGGGGCAGCTTCGGAGCTCGCGAGGGTCGACGTCGAGGCGGTAGGCCTCGTCGATCCCCGAGTCCAGGCGGTGGATCAGCTTCCAGGGGGGCTCGCGGAGGGCGAGCTGTGAGACGGCCCCGCGGTCGGTCGCAACGACGAGCGCGCGCCGGTCGCCGCTCTCGGCGCCGCTGACCAGCGGAAGGAGCGAGGAGCCGTCCAACCCGTCGAGCGGCGCGCCCGCGAGCTCGCCGAGCGTCGGCAGCAGGTCGACGAGGCTCACCTGCGACGAGACCACCTGCCCCGCCGGCAGGCCCGGCCCGGCGAGGATCAGCGGCACCTGCACGATCTCGTCGTAGACCGTTGCGCCGTGCATGTGGTAGGTGCCCTTGACCTCGGTCTTGTCCTCGAACCGCTCGCCCCACGACTCGCCGTGGTCGGCCACGAAGACGACCGCCGTCCGCTCGGCCAGGCCCAGGTCGTCGAGCGCCTCCAGGAACGACGCGAACAGCACCTCCGACTGACGCTCGACCGCCCTGCGGTAGCTGTCGTAGAGCCTGGCGAGCGCAGAGGCGCTGTCCGACTGGATGCCGGCCATGATCTCTTCCTTCGCCGCCAGCCAGGCCGTCCGGTCGGCGTGGTCGACGTCGTACGGCATGTGCGTCGCCCAGCTGTGGAACCAGAGGCAGAACGGCCGGTCACGGCGCTCGCGCATCCACTCGATCGCGCCGTCGACCTGCTCGCTCCTGCCTGCGACGTTCGCGTCGGCGAATCCCTTGAACAGGTAGTTCTCGTCGAAGACGAAGCTGCCGGTCTCGTACCCGAACGCTGCGGCGACGGTGAACAGGGTGGGAAGCCCCGGGTCGAGCACGGCGTCCCAGTGCAGGTAGCCGTGGTGGTGCGGGTAGAGACCGGTGATCATCGACGTCGTCGACGGGCACGTCCACGGCGCGGGCACGATCGCCTGCTCGAACCGCACGCCGCGCGCGGCGAACTCGTCGATCGTCGGCGTCTGGACCAGTTGCGACCCGTAGCAGCCGACGTGGTCGATCCGCAGCGCGTCCGACACGTAGACGACCAGGTTCGTCGGCGCGTCCATCATGCGTGAGCGAGGCTCGCGAGCCGGGCGACGGCGCTCTCACCGCGCAGGCCGGAGGGAGCCTCGAGGCCGAGCAGCTCGAGGACGGTCGGCGTGATGTCGAGCAGATGGAGGTCGAGCCGCCCGCGCGCCTCGACGCCTGCACCGGCGGCGATCAGCATCCCGTCCTGCGCATGGTTCGCGTCGTCGGGCCCGGTGTCGTTCTCGAGCGTGTGGATGCCTTCGTCGCCGCCGACCGTCCCGACCGAGCGCCAGAGGAGGTCGCCGAAGATGACGATCAGGTCGGGCGCGACGCCGTTCACCTCGGGATAGAGCTCCTCCGGCTTGTAGACGTGCGTCGCCAGCGGGCGGCCGGCGTCGTCGGGGATCGCTGCGAGCCTCCGGGCGAGGTCGTCCCGGACCCGTTCGAAGTCCTCCTGCGGGACGATCCCCCCGGGCTCACGTCCCGCCACGTTCAGGAAGACGCGTGCGTAGTAGCCGCCGTCTCCCCAGGCGACCGTGCGCGACCAGTCGATGCCCACGTCGTCGAGCCGGGAGACGCCGTCCGGCTCCCGGAGCGTCGTGAGCAGCCCCTCGCGGCGCAGCCACTCGTTCACCCGGATCCCGCCGTCGAGCCGCTTGGCGCCGTGGTCGGAGACGACGAGCACCGTCGTCTCGTCGTCGGCGTGCGCGAGCAGCTTCCCGATCAGCCCGTCGACGTGCCGGTAGTAGTCGCGGATCGCGTGCTCGTACGGGTTCCCGGGCGCGTGCTTGCGGTGCTCGGCGTCCATGAACTTCCAGAAGCCGTGGTGGATCCGGTCGGTGCCCATCTCGACGAACGCGAAGAGCTGCCACGGCCGCGTCTCGAGCAGATGCTCCGCGAGCGCGAATCGGCGGTCGGTCATCGTGTACACCTGCGACAGGAGGTCTTCCTTGTCCTCGGTGCGGAAGTTCGTGCAATCGAACAGGTACTCGCCGACGACGTCGGCAACCTCGTCGCGGAGCGCCGGCGGGTACGTGTACGTGCTCTCGACCGACGGCGTCAGGAAGCAGCTGACGAGCACGCCGCGCAGCGGGCGTGGGGGATACGTCCCGGGAACGCCGACGACGATCGAGGAGCCGCCCGCCCGGCCGACCAGGTCCCAGAGCCGCGGCACGCGGATGGCCGTCCCGTCGGCGATGAAGCGCCCCTCGTAGGTGTGGTCGGAGCGGTTGCGGAAGCCGTACACGCCGAGGTCGCCCGGCGACCGGCTCGACATCATGCACGACCATGCAGGCACCGTGATCGGCGGGATCACCGAGGTCAGCCGCCCGAAGACCCCGCGGTCCATCAGCCCCGAGAGCGTCGGCAACTCGTCGCGCCATCGCTCGATCAGCGACGGCTCGGCGCAGTCGAGGCCGATCAGCATCACCTTGCTCGCGTTCGCCTGCCCCATTTCCGGCGGTCCATCCTAGCCTTCGCCCCGTGACCCTCAGGAGAGGTCGATCCGGTCGGCCAGCAGGTGCTCGAACCGCCGGGCGCGATCGGCCGCGAGGAACGACTCCATCGTCTCCCGCATCGTCTCGCCGTCGAAGACCCAGATCTCCGGGTGAATCAGGAGATGTAGCCAGTCGAGCTCTCCCCGGGCGAGCTCCTCGTGCGGGCAGCGGCTCCGTCGCCGACGGTAGACCCAGTTCTGGTTCGAGTCGGAACGGAAATGTGCGGGGTCGGAGAAGGGCGGGCTCATGACGTTGACGGCGCCCTCGATCGGCTTCGTCAGGTAGTCGAGATCGGGGTTGTGCCAGGCCACGATGGGCTCGAACCGCTCGTCGAGGTCGACGTGCGGCCACACGGCGTGGTGGGCGATGCGCCCGCCCAGCTCGCTCAGGCGCGCGATCGCCCACTCGCCCTCCTTCGAGGCCAGGTTGTAGAAGCCCGACCTCGTCATCAGGCACCAGGTCGACCAGACGCCGGCCTCCGCCTCGACCTCCGCCATCCGCACCGCCGCCTCGAGCGACAGGTCGACGTCGTGGCGCACGATCAGGTCGCCCTGCTCGGGCGGCCGGTCGAACCCTGCGAACCGGTATCCGCCCGCCTTCGCCGCCTCGAGCAGCTCCCGGTAGTGCTCGAGCGTGAACTCGCAGCCCGCGCTCATTCCGCGGGCTCCACCTCGATCTCGACGAGGCGGGCGGCCGCCTCGGCCCGCCGGAGCGCCTCGTCCCTCGTCTCGCCGACGGCGATCACCCAGCCGCGCCGGTCGGAGATCACCATGACGGGCCGGATGACCTCGCCCACCTCCGCGTACACCTCGGCCGCGACGACACCCGGGGCGGCGAGAGCCCGGTCGAGTGGCCCGACGTGCGTCACGGTGCCGGCCGTGAGCGGCCCCGGCTCCGCGGTGAGGAACCGGACGGCGGTCGGACGCTCGAACCGCGGCCGCACGAGCTCCTCCGGGACGTCCTCGCCGAGAGCCAGGCGGAGCTGCGCCTCGAGCAGATCGATGCCGCGCGCGTGCAGCAGGTGCTCGGCCATCAGGCCGCCGATGCGGGCCGCGCACTCGACGACCACGACGCGGCCGTCGGTCGTCGCGATCAGCTGCGGGAATGCGATCCCGGTCTCGAGGCCGAGCACGCGCGTCGCGTCGACCGCGATCCGCTCCGCCTCGACGAGCCGGTCGCCCTCCACGGTGGGCGGGTAGAGGTGGATCCAGCTGACCCCGAAGCTCCGGCCCTCGGGGCGCAGCCGGTCGCAGAGGCTGACCGAGCGCACCGCGCCCCCGCTGACGATGACGATCCCGTTCATCTCGATCCCGTCGGCGTACTCCTCGAGCATCGCCGCCCCCGAGGGGGAGACGGCCAGCGCGGCCGGGAGCCGGGCGACGACATCCTCGACCGAGCCCACCCGGGCGACGCCGTGCTGCCCGCTCGAGTCGACCGGCTTCAGCACGGCGGGGAAGCCGACCTCCGCCGCCGCGCTCGCGGCGTCGGCCGCGTCCCGGAGCACCGTGAAGCGCGGCTGCGGCACGCCCGCCTCGGCGAGCCGGCGACGCATCGCGGCCTTGTTCGTCATGCGGTGAGCGGTCTCGGCGCCGATCCCCGGCACGCCGAGCGTGTCGGCGACGCGCGCGATCATCGGGACCGCCCGCTCGGCCTGCACCGTGGTCACGCCGTCGATGCCGAGCCCGCGGACCGCCGCCTCGAGGGCGTCGACGTCGGAGAAGTCGACGACGCAGGCGACGTCGGCCTCCCTGAACCCGGGAGCGTCCGGGTTCCGGTCGGCGGCGACCACACGCAGCCCGAGCTCCTTCGCGCGGTGGATGACCGCCCGCTGGTAGCGGCCGGCCCCGACGATCAGGACGGTCTTCACCGGGCGGAGAGGGCGGCGCTCACCGCTGCCCGCGGTGATCCGTCGTGGAACGGCGTGCGCGCCGCCGGAAGAGCACGCTGGTCGCGATCCCGAGGAGCCAGCCGAGCAGCGTCGCGAACAGCACGAGGTAGACGAGCGAGATCCGGCTGTGGCCGAAGATCCACCCGACCTTCACGCTCCGCGTGTTCTCGACCACGAGGATGACGACGAACACGGCGACCGTGACGAGGATCGCCGCCCAGCCGTAGAGCCTCGCATGGTGCGCGTACCGGCCGGCCCGGTCCCGGCGTGACTCGGACGGAGGCGGTTCGGTGGTGACCGCCGGTGGCGGTGACTCGGGCTGCGACTCGGGTTCCGGAGGCTGTTCCACGCGAACACCCTAAGCTAGATGGTGCGCACCGGACGCACCTCGACCGGGCCGAACCGGGCCGCGGGGACCCGGGCAGCCCAGGCGACCGCGTCCTCGATGGACGGCACGTCGATCAGGTAGTAGCCGCCGAGCGTCGCCTCCGAGTCGATCGCCGGCCCCTCGGCGACCGAGGTTTCGCCCCCGGCGACGCGCACCGTCCTCGCCGTCCGGGCCGGCTGCAGGGGGTTGGCATCGACGTGCGCCTCCTCCGCGACGAGCGTCTCGCTCAGGCGAGCGTACTCGTCCAGCAGCGCCCGCCGCTCGTCGGCGCCGATGCCGTCGTCGGCGCCGGGCTCGTCGTACATCAGCAGCAGGTACCTCATCGCCGCCTCCTTGCGTGGTCGACAGGATATGCCTCTGGCACCCGACGTTCTATCGTGGGTCGATGGCGGTCGTCGACAAGCGGCGGCAGATCCTCGACGCTGCGGTGCGCGTCTTCGCGACGCGGGGCTACGAAGCCTCGCGGGTCGGAGACGTCGCGCGCGAGGCGGGCGTCGCGTACGGGCTCGTCTACCACTACTTCGGGTCGAAGGACGCAGTGCTCGAGGCGGTGTTCCACGAGGCCTGGGGGAGGCTGCTGGCCGCGATCACGGTTGCCGAGGAGAGCGCGGAGGACGCCGCCGAGCAACTCGCCCTCGTCGTCAAGATCGTGCTGCGCGCCTGGAGGGACGACCCCGACCTCGTGCGGCTGCTCGTCCGGGAGGTGATGCGGAGCCCGCACATCCAGGACGAGCTCGACGAGATCGGCCAGGCATTCACCACCCTCGAGCGCATCGTCCGCCGCGGCCAGGAGCAGGGCACCTTCCGAGCGAGCCTCGACAGCCGGCTCGCGGCGTGGATGCTCTACGGCGCCCTCGACGAGGTTCTGACCGGGTGGGTGCTGGGCCGTCGCCGCGACGACGCGGCGGCCGTCGCCGCCGCGGAGCGCGAGGTGATCGCGACGATCGTGGACGGGCTGCGAACCCCGTAGGATCGCCGCGTGCTCGATCCGCAGAAGCGCTGGCGGCCGCTTCCCGACAAGCCCGACTACGCCGGCTTCCTCTCGTTCGCCGGGCTGCCGCTCGCGCAGGAACCGGAGGAGCTCGCGGGGATCGACGCGGCGATCGTGGGCGCCCCGACAGACGACCTCGTCTCCGACCGGCCCGGCACCCGCTACGCGCCGCGTGCGATCCGGAGCGCCTCGTGCCCGCCCGGCCCGCACCTCGAGGCCGGGCTCGACGCGTTCGCCGAGCTCAGGGTCGTGGACTACGGCGACGCCCCCGTCGTCCCGGCCGACCCGGCGGGCTCCCACGCCGCGATCGAGCGGATCATCGGCGAGGTCGTCGACGCCGGCGCGGTGCCGGTGACGCTCGGCGGCGACCACTCGATCACCGAGCCGTGCATCGCCGCGATCGCCGCCAGGCTCGGCCCGGTCGGTCTCGTCCACTTCGACACTCACACCGACACCGGTCGCGAGGTGTTCGGCGTCGAGCACTCGCACGGGACGCCGATGTACCGGCTGGTCGAGGCGGGCCGGGTCGCGGCCGACCGCTACGCGCAGATCGGCCTCCGCGGGTACTGGCCCGGCCCGCTCGAGTTCGAGTGGCAGCGCGAGCGCGGCATCGCGAGCTTCTTCATGCACGACGTGCGCGACGCGGGGATCCGGGACGTCGTCGGACGCGCGCTCGCGCACGTCGGCGACGGGCCGTGCTACCTGACGGTCGACGTCGACGTGCTCGACCCCGCCTTCGCCCCCGGCACGGGCACGCCGGAGCCGGGCGGGATGAGCTCCGTCGACCTGCTCTGGGCGGTGCGCGAGGTCGCGGCGTCCGTCGATCTCGTCGGGGTCGACGTCGTCGAGGTGCTGCCGACAGCGATCGCATCGGCGGACATCACGGCGCTCGTCGCAGACCGCATCGTCCGCGAGGCGCTCACCGGCCTCGCGTGTCGTCGACGCTAGACACGAACACACGTTCGTATTAGCATCGGCGCGTGCAGCTGCGCCTCGATGCCGCCGACCGGCTCGTCGAGCTCGTCGAGGAGCACCGTGGGCCCGTGCCGGTCGAGGACGCCGCACGCGCCGTCCTGAAGCTCGACCGCGCGGTTCCCGTCGGGCTGGCGCGGTCGCTGCTCGCCGACGCGGTCACGGCCGACGCCCGCCTTCGCTTTGCCGGCGACCTCGTCGCCGTCACGCCCGCGCCCGGCGAGTCGACGCTTCTCGAGCACGCGACGTTCGTCGTCTTCGACCTCGAGACGACCGGCCTGCGGCCGGGCTCTGCCCGGCTCTGCGAGATCGGCGCGGTCCGCGTGAGCGCGCTCGAGCTCACACAGCGCTTCCAGACCCTGGCGAACCCCGGCGCTCCGCTCCAGCCCGGCGTCGCCGCCCTGACGGGCCTGCGTGACGAGGAGCTGCGCCGGGCGCCCCCGGTGGCCGCTGCCACACGCCGCTTCCTCGCCTTTGCGGACGATGCGGTGCTGGTCGCGCACAACGCCCGTTTCGACCTCGCCTTCCTCGAAGCCGAGACCGTGCAGCTCCTCGGCCGCCGCGTCGCCGCGACGGTCGTCGACACGGTGGCCCTCGCGCGCCGGCTGCTGCCGCGCCAGCAGGCGAACCTCGCGGCCCTCGCCTACCGGTTCGCCACCGACGCGCGTCCGTGCCACCGCGCGCTGCCCGACGCGGAGGCGACGGCCGAGATCCTGTTGCGGCTGATCGGCATGGCCCAGGAGCGCGGCGCGGCGACCGTCGGCGACCTGGTCGAGCTCGCCGCGACCCGGCCCCGTCGAGCCCAGCGGAAGCGGCACCTCGCGTTCGGGGCGCCGCCCCGCCCGGGCGTCTACCTGTTCCGCGACGCCCACGACCAGGTGCTCTACGTCGGCCGCGCCCGCGACCTGCGTGCGCGGCTCCGCTCGTACTTCCGCTCAGAGCGGCAGCGGCCTGCCGTCGAGGCGGCGCTCGCCGCCCTCGAACGGGTCGAGTGGCGCGTGACCGGTTCGGAGCTCGAGGCCGCGCTCGAGGAGCTCCGCCTGATCCGCGAGCTGCGGCCGCCGGCCAACGCCAGGTCGGTTCGCCCCGACCGCTACGTCTACCTCCGCCGGCGCGGTGACAGCGTGGTCTGCTCGTCGCATCCGACCGAGCTCGGCCCGATCACGAGCAGGCGACGCGCCCAGCTCGCGGCGCGCGCGCTGCAGAGCGTCGACTGGGAGAGCCTGGACGACGCCCTCCCGAGGCTGCGGACGAAGCTCGCGCGGCTCGCGCGCGAGCTCCGGTTCGAGGACGCCGCGCGGCTGCGGGACCGCATCGAGGCGCTCGAGCACGTCACGGCGGAGATCGGGCGGATGCAGCGATTGCGCCGTCTGCGCTGCTGCCTCGTCGTGCCCGCCGCCGGCGAGGGCGAGCGCCGGGCCTTCTTCGTCGCGAAGGGGCACGTCGTCTGCGCCCGCCCGTTCTGCGGGACGACCGGGCCCGAATGGAGCGCTGGCCTCGCGGCGGTTGCCCGGGCGTCGCCGACCCTCGCCCCCGAGGCTGCCGACGAGCTGCGTGTGGTCGCCGCATTCCTGCGCAGGCCGCCGCCCGAGCTCGAGGTCGTGCCGCTCCTACACTTGGAGTCATGGACGAGCTGCGCCGACGGGCGCTCTCGGGAGACTGGCGCAAGCTCGTCGCGGACGGCGTGAGCGCGTCGCCGGTCACCGTTCGCCGCGGCGAGGCGATCAAGCTCGTCGACGGGCCGCGGACGGAGACGGTGCCGCTCGCGGACTGGCCGGCCCGGCTCGACGAGCTGCTCGCGACCGCGCAGCACGTGCACCTGCACGCGCCGGACGGGGACCTGCACGCGCGCCGGACCCGGAAGGGGCGCTGGCTCCTGTCGCGCGGCCGGCCCTCGTCCGCCGCGGCACCTGCCCGCACGCACGACCGCCCCCGCAAGCATCCCCTGGCGGACGACCATCCGCTCTTCCGCGCCACGGGCGCGTCCCGGAGCAAGCGGCGGCAGGTGCAGCACTACGTCGAGCTCGTGCGGGCGCTGCCGGTGTGGGAGCGTGACCGCATCCGGGTGGTCGACGCCGGGTGCGGCAAGGCGTACATGAGTCTCGCGCTCGTCGCCTACGGTCGGGAGGCCGGAACACGGGTCGAGCTCCTCGGGCTCGACGTCAACCCGGACGTTGTCGGCACGGTTCGAGCGGTCGCGGACACACTCGGCTACGAGGAGGCGCGGTTCGAGGTGACGTCGATCGCCGACTACGCCGGCGGCCGGCCGGTCGACCTCCTCGTCTCGCTTCACGCGTGCGACACCGCGACCGACGAGGCGATCGCGGCCGGCGTCCGCCTCGGCGCTGCGGCGATCGTCGTCGTTCCCTGCTGTCACCACGAGCTTGCTGCGCAGCTCGCGCAGGCGCGCGGCGATGCGATCCTGCGGCACGGGCTCCTCCTCGGTCGCCAGGCCGACCTCGTCACCGATGCGTTGCGTGCCTGCGCGCTGGAGCTCTGCGGCTACCGCGTCGACGTCGTCGAGTTCGTCTCGGCCGAGCACACCGCGAAGAACGTCATGCTCCGCGCCGAGCTCGATCCGTCGCCCACACGGGCGGCGCGGGCCCGCTCCGACTACCTCGAGCTGCGCGACCGGTTCGGCGTTCGGCCGGCGATCGAGCGCCTGCTCGCGCTTCCCCTGGAGGCTACGATGCCGGTATGAACGAGATCGGCACGATGCGCGTGAAGAGCGGGCTCGCCGAGATGCTCAAGGGCGGCGTGATCATGGACGTCGTCGACGCCGAGCAGGCGAAGATCGCCGAGGAGGCGGGCGCGTGTGCCGTGATGGCGCTGGAGCGCGTGCCGGCAGACATCAGGCGCGACGGCGGTGTCGCGCGCATGTCCGATCCCGACAAGATCAAGGAGATCCAGGAGGCCGTCACGATCCCGGTGATGGCGAAGTGCCGGATCGGCCACTTCGCCGAGGCCCAGATCCTCCAGGCGCTGGAGGTCGACTACATCGACGAGTCCGAGGTGCTGACGCCCGCCGACCTCGAGCACCATGTCGACAAGTGGCAGTTCACCGTGCCGTTCGTCTGCGGCTGCACGAACCTCGGGGAGGCGCTCCGGCGCATCGCCGAGGGCGCCGCGATGATCCGGACCAAGGGCGAGGCCGGGACCGGCGACATCGTCAACGCCGTCACGCACATGCGCGAGGTGTTCGGCGGGATCCGCCGGCTCCAGTCGCTGCGCTCCGAGGAGCTCTACGCCGAGGCCAAGGAGCTGCGGGCACCGCACGAGCTCGTCCGCTGGGTCGCAGAGCACGGGCGGCTGCCGGTCGTGACGTTCACCGCGGGCGGCATCGCGACGCCCGCCGACGCGTCGCTCTGCATGCAGCTCGGCGCCGACGGGGTCTTCGTCGGGTCGGGCATCTTCAAGTCCGGCAACCCCGCGCAGCGGGCCCGCGCGATCGTCGAGGCGACGACGCACTACATGGATGCCGACGTTCTCGCCCGTGTGTCGGCGGGGCTCGGCGAGGCGATGGTCGGCATCTCGACCGCGTCGCTCGCTCCGGCCGAGCTGCTCGAGAACCGCGGCTGGTGACATCGGCCGAGCGCCGCCTGCTCGTCACGGGCGGTTGCGGCTATCTCGGACGGGAGCTCGTGCGGCTCGCGCCTGCGCACGGCTTCCGCGTGCGCGCGACCTGGCTGCACACCGAGCCGTCTGCCGAGGCGGAGTGGGTGCGCGCCGACGTTCGCGACTCGTCGGCGATCCGCGCCGCCGCGCACGGGTGCGATGCCGTGATCCACACCGCGTACGTGCAGGGCGAGGGGTCGTGGCAGACGAACGCCGACGGCTCCGCCGCGGTCGCCGAGGCGGCTGCCGGCGCCCGGCTCGTGCACATCTCGAGCGACATCGTGTTCGACGGCCGCCGCGGCCGCTATCGGGAAACCGATCCGCCGTCTCCGGTGAACGACTACGGGCGTTCGAAGGCCGAGGCCGAGACGCGGGTCGCGCGGCTGCATCCGGACGCCGCGATCGTGCGCACCTCGCTGCTGTACGGGGGCGCGGAGCCCGGGCCGCAGGAGCGCCTCGCTCGTGAGCACACCCGGTTCTTCGTCGACGAGCTCCGCTCGCCGGTGCAGGTCGTCGACCTCGCGCTCGCGCTGCTGGAGCTCGTCGAGCTCGACCACGCCGGGCCGCTGCACCTCGGCGGCGCCGATGACGTCTCCCGCCTCGACTTCGCTGTGCTGCTCGGCGCCGACCGGTCACGCCTCGAGCCGGTGACGACGACGCCGGACCGTGCCCCGAACGTCACGCTCGACAGCTCGCTCGCGCGGCGGCTGCTCTCGACGCGGTTGCGCGGTGTCCACGAGGTGCTCGGGCAGGGATCCGGTCGACGTCACGCGCCGGCGCGGTAGCGCTCCGCAGCCGCCCGCCCCTCGGCCGTCTGCAGGAAGTGCTCCAGCGGCACGTGGAGGAACGCGGCACGGCACTCGGCGAGGCGCTCGTCGCCGTCGACGATCGCGGCGGTCACGTGCAGCCGCCGCCCCCGCGCCTCGTCGAGCGTCGCGCGCAGAAGGAGCTCCGTGTTGATCGGCACGGGGCGCCGGTAGCGGACGAGCATGCGGGCCGTGACGGTCGGGAACGCGTACCACGTGGCGAGCAGGCCGGCGGCTTCGTCCAGGGCGGCGGCGACGAAGCCGCCGTGGACGATCCCGGGCCCGCCCTGGTGGAGCTCGTCGAATGCGACGTACGCCTCGTACTCCTCGAGGCCCTGGGACGCGGGATGCGGCAGATGCAGGCCGGCCGGGTTGTCGCCGCATCCCCAGCAGGACGGGTCGTGATGGGGCGGGATCGCCTCGG
Organism: uncultured Thermoleophilia bacterium; assembly: GCA_963784765.1. GTDB lineage: Bacteria > Actinomycetota > Thermoleophilia > Gaiellales > Gaiellaceae > PALSA-600. The sequence goes on along the minus strand of CAWASP010000033.1, from coordinate 20,030 downwards.
TCACCGGGCAACCTGCGGGCGTCCCGTGCGTTGCCCGCTCCGGCGTCGGCAGGGCCGGCACGTCTGCACACGCGTTGCTCCGGTGCCGGCCGGGCCGGCACCTGCGCTCCTGCCCGGCTCCGTCGAGCCCACGCCGGTGATGAGCTCTGTCGAGCCTGCGCTCACGTGTTCCAGACGTTCTCGAACGTTCCGAAGCGCAGTTCCTGCACGTAGTGGACACGTGCTTCGTCGGTGCGGCGCAGGTACTCCTGCTCGTGCTCGGCGACGAATGCGTTGTACGCGTCGTGGGACTCCCAGCGGTCGATCACGAGGTACCGCTCCGGCTCGTCGAGGTCGTGGAGCAGTTCGGTGCCGACGTACCCGCGCCCCTGCCGGAAGAACTGCGCCCACTCGCCCTCGGGGCCGAACGCCCGCTCGAAGGCCGCCGCATCGCGCACCTCGTAGCGGAAGACGAGGGCGATCACGCGTGTCCCGCCGCAGCTCGCTCGTAACAGTCTGTTACAAGCAACACCCCGCCGCACCACGCGAGGGGCAGGGGACCCGCGGCGCGCTTGTAACAGTCTGTTACTTGCCGTTGGTTCACCGCAGCCCGCCGCGCTCGTGGTGGGCCCGGAAGAAGTTCTCGCTTCCGGCCGTGGCCATCGCGGCCGAGGCGCTGATCTCGAGGCACAGGGTGGCGGCTGCGACGATCTGTGCGAAGCGGTAGACGGTTCCGGGGCCGGCGCAGCCGATCGAGGTGAGCCAGTCGCGGGCCGACGGGAGGGACGTGCCGCCGCCGACCGTTCCGACCTCGAGGCCGCCGAAGCGAATCGTCGCCTGGACGCCGCCCTCGACACGCCGCGCGGTGCCGTGCGCCATCGAGCTCGTGCCGACCATGCCGAGATCCTGGCCCGTTGCCGCGAAGACCGCCGCGACCGCCGAGGCGGGCGTGAACGCAACCGACTGCATGCCGCTCGCGGCGGCGCCGTGCGTCCCCGCCCAGGAGAGCGCCAGCAGGTCGTCCGCGCTCGTCCGCAGCACTCGGCGGATGCTCTCGTCCGAGAGGAACGCCTCCGCGAGCACCGTCTTGCCGTGGCCCGACTGGAAGTACTCGGCCGACGGCTTCTTGTCGCCGCCCATGTTCGCCTCGAGGATCGCGCGCTCCGGCCGGACGGGGGCCCGGCGCATGACGTACGACATGTTGAGGGCGTAGGAGTTCCGGGTCATCATGTTCGGCCCGACCGCGTCGCCCGTCGTCCATTGCCACAGCACGTGGCACATCGGGCCGACGACGTGGGTCTTCACACCGCGGAGCTTCGCGCGCGTCGAGAGCAACGGGTCGCGTGACTCGTCCAGGAACGCCTGCATCTGCGGCAGCTCGGCCTCGATCCAGTGCGCCAGTGAGATCGCCGAGGCGGCGTCGGAGCAGACGAAGCACGATGCGCGGGTGATGCGGTCGGCCAGGACGTACGTGCGGACGGTCCCGGCTGCAAGCGCCCCGCGCGTCATCGACGCCGTCAGCCCGCCCTCGGTGTGGGCGAGCGGAACGTGCACCGTCTCCGGCGCCCGTCCGATCTCGTGCGGGCTCCCGTGGTCGTCGAGCTCGTACACGCCGAGCTCGACGTCGACCGGGACCGCAGACACCGGGATCACGGCGACGCCGACGAGCGACTCCGCCGCTTCGGCGAACGGCTCCAGGTCGATCGACGTCACGAGCCCGCCGTCGAGCCCCATCAGCGCACGGCGATGGTCGATCGACGCAGGCGTGTTCTTCCGGGGCCAGCGCATTCGTCGCGTGAATAGACTCGCACAGATGTCTGCCACGCTGATCAAGGGAAAGCCGATCGCCGAGCGGATCCGGGCCGAGGTCGCGGCCGAGGTCGAGCAGCTCGGCCACATCGGCCTGGTCACCGTCCTCGTCGGGGACGATCCTGCGTCCGAGGTCTACATCCGGCTCAAGCACAAGGCGGCGCTGGAGGCGGGGATCGATGCGACCGACCTGCGGCTGCCGGCCGAGATCTCCGAGGCCGAGCTCCTCTCGAAGGTCGCAGAGCTCGACGCCGACGAGAACGTCGACGCGATCCTCGTGCAGCTCCCCCTTCCCGACCACATCGACGAGGCCCGGGTGATCCGCGCGATCGAGCCCGCGAAGGATGTCGACGGCTTCCATCCGTTCAACGCCGGCCAGCTCTACCTCGGCCGGCCGACGCTCGTGCCGGCGACGCCCCTCGGTGTGATGGCGATGCTCGCCGAGCACGAGATCGAGCTCGACGGCGCGCGCGCCGTCGTGATCGGGCGCAGCGACATCGTGGGCAAGCCGATGGCCCACCTGCTGCTGCAGTCGCACGCGACCGTCACGATCTGCCATTCGCACACGCGCGACCTCGGGCAGGTCACCTTGGCGGCCGATGTGCTCGTCGCGGCCGTCGGGGTGCCGGGTATGGTCACGCCCGAGATGGTGCGTCCCGGAGGCGTCGTGATCGACGTCGGCATCAACCGCACGGAGGCCGGGCTCGTGGGCGACGTCGATCCGGGAGCGGCGGAGGTCGCGGGGCTCATGACGCCCGTGCCGGGCGGTGTCGGCCCCATGACGATCGCCTGCCTGCTCCAGAATGCCGTTCGCTGTGCGCGTTTCCGCCGCGGGGACGCCTCGTATCCGGCCTGATTCGGTGCTAGTGTTGCGCGCGCTCCGCCACGTCGGCGGACTTGTAGTCATCCAGCAAGGAGTAGTTCGTAGTGGCTGAAGGCACGGTCAAGTGGTTCTCCAACGAGAAGGGCTACGGCTTCATCGAGCGCGGCAACGGGGAGGCGGACGTCTTCGTCCACTTCTCGGCCATCATCGGTGAGGGCTACAAGTCGCTGACCGAGGGTCAGCGCGTCTCCTTCGAAGTCGTGCAGGGCGACAAGGGCCTGCAGGCGGCGAACGTCCAGGCGCTCTAGACCCTTTCGGAACCAGATTTGGCGAGGGGCTCCGAAAGGAGCCCTTCGTGTTTCATAGGAGGTCGTATGGCGGGGATATCGAGAGACGAGGTGCTTCACACGTGGCGTAGGCTCGACGGAGCCACGCAGGGAGCGGAGGTGCCGGCTTTGCCGGCGCCGGAGCGGGCGTTGGTGGGGGAATAGGTGGCCGGGATATCGAGAGACGAGGTGCTTCACGTCGCAAGGTTGGCGCGGCTCGAGCTGACCGATGCGGAGGTCGAGAAGCTCCGGGAGGAGCTCTCGGAGATCCTCGATGCGGTCTCCAAGGTGTCGGAGCTCGACCTCGCGGACGTTCCCCCGACCGCGCACCCGCTCGAGATCCAGAACGCGTGGGCCGAGGACGTGCCGCGCCCCTGCCTGACGGTCGACGACGCCTTCGCGAACGCGCCGGACCGCGATGACGACCACTTCCGGACCCCGCCGGCATGATCGACACGCTCACGCTCACTGCCGAGGAGGCGAACCGCCTGCTCGAGTCGCGGGAGGTCTCCTCGGCGGAGCTCTGGGCCGCATACGCGGCGGCGATTGCCGAACGCGACCCGGAGCTGCACGCGTTCCTGCTCGTCTGCGACGACCCGGGCGGCGAGGGCCTGCCGCTGGCCGTCAAGGACGTCATCTCGACGAAGGGCGTGAGGACGACGGCCGGGTCGAAGATGCTCGAGAGCTACGTGCCGGTGTTCGACGCCACCGTCGTCGCGAAGGCGAAGGCACGCGGCCTCAAGGTGCTCGGCAAGACGAACACCGACGAGTTCGCGATGGGGTCGTCCACCGAGAACTCGGCCTACGGCCCGTCGCACAATCCGTGGGATCCCACACGCGTGCCCGGCGGCTCCGGCGGGGGCAGTGCCGCGGCGGTCTCCGCCGGGCTCGCGCCGTGGGCGCTCGGCTCGGACACGGGCGGCTCGATCAAGCAGCCTTCGGCGCTCTGCGGCAACGTCGGGCTCCGGCCGACCTACGGCACCGTCTCGCGTTTCGGCGTCGTCGCGTTCGCCTCCTCGCTCGACCAGGTCGGGCCGGTGGCGAAGACGGTGCGCGACTGCGCGTTCCTCTACTCGGTGATCTCCGGGCGCGACGAGAACGACTCCACGACCGTCGACGTGCCGGAGGTCGAGTTGCCGGAGGGTGACGACCTGAAAGGGCTCCGCATCGGCGTCCCACGTGAGCTGAACGAGGCGGAGGGCATCGAGCCGGGCGTCCGGGCCGCGGTCGCGAGCGCGATCGCGCTTGCCGAGTCGCTCGGCGCCGAGGTGGGGGAGTGCTCGCTGCCGCGGTCGGTGGACTACGGGCTCGCCTGTTACTACCTCGTCGCGCCGGCGGAGGCGTCGTCGAACCTCGCCCGCTACGACGGCGTCCGCTACGGGCTGCGGGTCGACGGCGACGACTTCGTCGAGATGGTGATGCGCACGCGCGATGCGGGCTTCGGGGACGAGCCGAAGCGCCGGATCATGGTCGGGACGTACGCGCTGTCGTCCGGCTACTACGACGCGTACTACGGGACGGCGCAGAAGGTGCGCACCGTGATCATGCGCGAGCACGAGGCGGCGTTCGAGCGCTTCGACGTGCTCGTCTCGCCGACGAGCCCGAGCGTCGCATTCCCGCTCGGCGCGAAGACGGCCGATCCGCTCGCGATGTACCTCTCCGACCTCCTGACGATCCCCTCCTGCATGGCCGGCATCCCCGGTCTGAACATCCCCTGCGGGCTCTCGGAAGGGCTGCCCGTCGGGCTGCAGCTGATGGGGCCGCAGTTCTCGGAGAACACGCTCTTCCGTGTCGGGCACACGCTCGAGCAGGCGCTCGACTTCCCGCTGGTGCCGGAGCGACTGCGGTGAGCAGCGGCGGCGGAAAGCACACGTGGGAGGCCGTCATCGGGCTCGAGATCCACGTCCAGCTGAAGACGGAGACGAAGATGTTCTGTCGCTGCCGCAACGGCTTCGGCGGCGAGCCCAACACGCAGACGTGCCCGGTGTGCCTCGCGTTTCCCGGCGCCTTGCCGGTCCCGAACCGTCGGGCGATCGAGGAGACGATCAAGCTCGGCCTGGCGCTCGGCTGCGAGATCGCGGACCGCGCGGTCTTCCACCGCAAGAACTACTTCTATCCCGACCTGCCGAAGGCGTACCAGATCAGCCAGTACGACGAGCCGCTCTGCTCGCACGGACGCATGGTCCTGCCGGCCGGCACAGGCAGTGAGGTCACGGTCGGCATCACGCGGGCGCACCTGGAAGAGGACGCGGCGAAGAACGTGCACGTCGCCGCCTCCGGGCGCATCCACGGGGCGACGGCGACTCTCGTCGACTTCAACCGGGGCGGCACGCCGCTCGTCGAGATCGTCACCGAGCCCGACATCCGCGACGCGGAGACGGCGAAGCGCTTCCTGCAGCTGCTCAGGCAGACGGTCGTCGAGCTCGGTCTCTCCGACGCCGAGCTGGAGAAGGGGTCGATGCGCTTCGACGTGAACGTGTCCGTGCGGCCCGCGGGCTCCGATGAGCTGCGTACGCGGACCGAGCTGAAGAACATGAACTCGTTCAACTTCGCCGCGAAGGGGATCGAGCGCGAGATCGCGCGCCAGATCCGCGTCTACGAGGCAGGCGGGACGGTCGAGCAGGAGACGCTCCACTTCGACCCGGGCAACGAGGAGTCGCCGCCGATGCGGTCCAAGGAAGAGGCGCAGGACTACCGGTACTTCCCGGAGCCGGACCTCGTGCCGGTGCACCCGCCGGAAGCGCTCGTCGAGCGGCTGCGTGGCGAGATCGGCGAGCTGCCGGGCGCTCGTATCGCGCGGATCGCGGAGACGCTCTCGTTCTACGACGCGGACGTGCTCGTCACCGGCGGGCTCGACAGGCTCTGGTCGACGCTGGTCGACGCGGGCGTCGATGCGAAGGAGGCGGCGAACGTGCTCTCGAACCAGTTCGTCGCGGCGGGGCTCGACCCGGGCGCGGTCGACCCCGGCGAGCTCGCGAAGCTCGTCACCGCGCGCGCCGAGATCCCTCGCGCCGCCTTCGACGACGCGCTCGCGCATGCCGCCGAACCCGGCTTCAGCGCCGACCCGTACCTCGAGCAGAAGGTCGTCGCCGACGCCTCGGAGCTCGATCCCGTGATCGACCGGGTGATCGAGGCGAACCCGGCGCAGGCGGAGGCCTACCGTGGCGGCAAGCAGGGGCTGCTCGGTTACTTCGTCGGCGCGGTGATGAAGGAGACCAGCGGGACCGCCGATCCGCGCGTCGTGAACGAGCGGCTGCGGGCGAAGCTCGGATCGTGACGATCCCTCCCGGGGGGCCCGAGGCGACGGAGCGTGCGCTCCGCCGTGCCCGGGGCGCTCGCGCGGTCGTCCTCGTCGAGGGTCTCAGCGACCAGCTGGCCCTCGAGACGCTCGCGCGGCGACGCGGCCGCGACCTCGAGGGCGAGGGGGTCGCCGTCGTCCCGATGGGGGGAGCGCAGGCGATCGCCCGCTTCCTGAATCGGTTCTCCGGCGTCCGCGTCGCGGCGCTGTGCGATGCGGCCGAGGAGAATGTCTACCGGCGTGCGTTCGAGGCCGCCGCTCCGGCCGGCGCCCGCTTCCACGTCTGCGTCGAGGATCTCGAGGACGAGCTCATTCGCGCACTGGGGGTCGCGCGCGTGCAGCAGGCGCTCGACTCGTTCGGCGACCTGTCGGCCTTCAGGACGTTTCAGAAGCAACCGGACTGGCGCGGGCGGCCCGTCGACCGTCAGCTCCGGGGTTTCCTCAGCAGCGCCGACCGCCGCAAGCTTCGCTACGCGTCCGGCCTCGTCGAGGCGATGGAGCTCTCGGACGTCCCGGCGCCGCTCGTCGCTGCGCTCGAGCACGTCCGGCCCGGCGGCCTCTGAGAGGCTCTGAGCGCTCGCGTTCGGTCGAACGGTGTGCGATCCTCAGACGGTGAGCACGGAGTTCGACCTCGTCGTCGTGGGGTCGGGGCCGGCCGGGCAGAAGGCTGCGATCCAGGGCGCGAAGCTTGGACGGAACGTCGCGCTCGTCGAGCGCCACGTGTCGCTCGGCGGTGCGTGCGTCAACACCGGGACGATCCCGTCGAAGACGATCCGCGAGGCGATCCTCTACCTGACCGGCCTGAACCAGCGGGCGATCTACGGTCAGAGCTACCGGCTGAAGGAGACCGTCGCGGTCGACGACATCGCGTTGCGAACGCGGCACGTCGTCGAGCGCGAGCGGGAGATCATCCGCGACCAGCTCCTCCGCAACCGCGTCACGCTGCTCGACGGCTGCGCACGCTTCGTCGACCCGCACACGCTCGCAGTCGACGGCCGCGACGACTCGGAGCGGCGTGTCGCTGCCGCCCACGTGGTGATCGCGACCGGCTCGGAACCGGCGCACCCACCGGAGATCGCGTTCAACGGATCGACGATCCTCGACTCGGACGACATCGTCCTGCGGCTCGCGAGCCTTCCCTCGACGATCGTGATCGTCGGTGCCGGGGTCATCGGCATCGAGTTCGCATCGATGTTCGCCGCGCTCGGGTCGAAGGTGACCGTGGTCGACGCCCGCGAGTCGATGCTCGATTTCTGCGATCCCGAGATCACGGAGGCGCTCCGCTACCACCTGCGCGAGCTCAACGTCGTCTTCCGCTTCGGCGAGCGCGTCGAGCGGGTCGAGGAGCGCGGCGCGGCGACGCTCACCACGCTCGCGAGCGGGAAGCTGCTGCCGGCAGACGTCGTCTTCTACTCCGCGGGCCGCGTCGGCGCCGTTGCCGCCCTCGATCTCGCGAACGCCGGGCTCGAGGCCGGTGGGCGCGGCCGGATCCAGGTGGACGAGCACTTCCGCACGTCGGTGCCGCACATCTATGCCGTCGGCGACGTGGTCGGGTTCCCCAGCCTCGCGTCGGCATCGGCGGAGCAGGGCCGGCTGGCGGCGTGTCACATCTTCGGCGTGCCGGTTGCCGGCGGCGACGCGCCGCTCCCGATCGGCATCTACTCGATCCCGGAGATCAGCTACGTGGGGAAGACCGAGCCCGAGCTGACTGCTGCCTCGATCCCGTACGAGGTCGGGATCTCGCACTACCGCGAGCTCGCGCGCGGCCAGATCCTCGGCGAGAGCCACGGTCTCGTGAAACTGCTCGTCTCGCCGGACGACCGCACGCTGCTCGGTGTCCACGCCTTCGGGGCGGGGGCGACCGAGGTGGTGCACATCGGGCAGGCGGTCATGGGTCTCGGGGGCACGATCGACTACCTCGTCGACTCCGTGTTCAACTACCCGACGTTTGCCGAGGCGTACAAGGTCGCGGCGCTCGACGCGCTCAACAAGCTGCGGGCGATCAGCCTGGCGTGATGTCCGCCGGAGAGCGTACGGCCGTGCCCGGCGCCGCCGAGCTCCTCGCCGCGTACGACGCAGAGGTGCGCGCACGGGCCCCCGACCCGCTGCCGTCGGGCGCGAGCGTCGAGCGCGACGGTCCGCTGCTGCGGTTCCACGGCTTCGCGGGCAGGGGCTTCGTGCTGTACCGCGATCTCGGCCGGCTCGACGGGGACGACCTCGACGCGCTGATCGCACGTCAGGTGCAGGCGTTCTCCGAGCGCGGCGAGCAGTTCGAGTGGAAGCTGCACGGGCACGACGAGCCCGCCGACCTGTCCGCGCGCCTGCGCGCGGCCGGCCTCGTGCCGGAGGAGCAGGAGACGGTCGTGATCGCACCCGTCGCGGAGATCGCGGGCACGGTTCGGCTGTCGGGCGGTGTCGTGCTGCGGGAGGTGGAGGGGCGGCCGGAACTCGAGCGGATCGGTGCGCACGAGCAGGCCGTCTGGGGCGACGGGGACGACAGAAGCTGGCTCGTTGAGATGTTGCAGTCGGAACGCGACGCCGATCCGGAGGCGCTCACGGTCGTCGTCGCCGAGGCGGGCTCGACCGTCGTGTGCGCTGCCTGGGTCCGGTTCGAGCGCGGCACCGGTTTCGCGACGCTCTGGGGCGGCGCGACGCTCCCCGAGTGGCGTCGGCGCGGCATCTACCGCGCGACCGTCGTCCACCGGGCCAACCTGGCGGCGGAGCGCGGCTACCGCTACCTCCAGGTGGATGCGTCCGACGACAGCCGGCCGATTCTCGAGCGTCTCGGCTTCACGGCGGTGACGACGACGACGCCCTACGTGTGGCGCGTCGCCGACAGGTAGAGCAGCGCGGCCGCGACGGCGAAGCAGACGGCGGCCGCGGCGACCGCGGTCTGGGTGAGCGCCGAGGCGGCCGCCGCCGCGATCACGGCGGCGACGAGCAGCGAGTTGCCCAGCGGCCGGCGCTTGAGCGTGATGACGGCGACCGTGGCCACGGCGAGCGTGCCGAGCACGCTCGCGCCGATGGCGACGGCCCTGGGCAGCGCGTCGACGTGGCTCTGGGCGTGCGGTACCCCGGTTCCTGCGAACGTCCCGTGCACAGGCATGGCGGCGGCGATTCCGACCGCGAGCCCAACGTACGCCAGCCCGAGCGGAGCCGCAAAGCGCCGGCCCGCGAGCGTGAGCGATCCGATCCCGAGGAGGGGCGCGGAGAGGAGCGCCCCGGCCAGGTAGTAGACGCGGAAGCTGCGGGCATCCCAGCCATGCGCGCCGCCCCAGGCCATCGCCGCCGCGGCGGCGGCGAACGAGAGCAGGCCCCCGGCCCAGGCGAAGCGGCGACCCTTCAGGAGCAGACCGGCGAGCCGCAACGACACGAGCGCGGCGCCGAACGACAGCAGCGCGTTCACGGCCGTAGTGAACCAATGATCTACATTGCGGGAGCGGTGGAGAAGCGATACCTGTTCACTCCCGGTCCGACGCCGGTCCCGCCGGAGGTGCTCGCGGCGGCGGCCGAGCCGATGGTGCATCATCGCGGTCCCGATTTCCGCCACATCTACGAGCGGACGCTGGCGCGCCTCAGAGAGGTGCACCGCTCGGCGGCGGACGTGCTGCTCTTCACCGCATCCGGCACCGGCGCGATGGAGTCGACGGTCGCGAATCTGTGCGCGCCGGGCGATCGGGTCGCCGTCGTCAGCCACGGGTCGTTCGGCGAGCGCTGGATCAAGATCTGCGAGCAGCACGACCTCGAGATCGAGGCGATCCGCTACGAGTGGGGGGAGCGTCCCGACCCGTCCGAGGTCGGGGCCGCTGTCCGGGAAGCCGGCATCGATCTCGTCTTCTGCCAGCAGTCGGACACGTCGACCGGCGTCGTCTCCGACGTGCGCGCGGTGAAGGACGCGATCGGCGAGGCGGCGCTCGTTGTCGACGCGGTCTCGTCGCTCGGGGCCGTGCCCCTGCAGACGGACGAGTGGGGCATCGACGTCGTCGTCTCGGGCTCGCAGAAGGCGCTGATGGCGCCGCCCGGGCTCGCGACCGCCTGTGTCCCCGACCACGTCTTCGCCCGCACGAAGCGCTCCCGAAGCTTCTACTTCGACTGGCAGGCGACGAAGAAGGCGCAGGACGCGCTCGATGCGGCCTTCACGCCGGCGGTCTCGCTGATCCGCAGCCTCGACGTCGCGCTCGGCCTGATCCTCGAGAACGGTCTCGAAGCTGCCTTCGAGCGGCACATCCGCCTGGGCCGCGCCGCACGGGCGGGGATCAAGGCGATGGGCCTCGAGCTGTTCTCGCCGGATGACGACACGGCGGCGGTGGTCACCGCGGTGCGTGCCCCCGACGGCATCGACTCGGGCGACCTCCTGCTGCACCTCCGCGACCGGCACGGCGTCACGCTCGCGCCAGGGCAGGCGCATCTGAAGGGGAAGATCTTCCGGATCGGGCACATCGGCTGGTTCGACGTCTTCGACATCGCGAGCGCCCTCGCCGCGGTCGAGCTGTCCCTGACGGAGCTCGGGGCCGACATCGAGCGGGGCGTCGCCGTCGCACGTGCGTTCGAGGCATTCGAGAGCCCCGTCGGCGCGGCCGGCAACCCGGCGTAGCGACGCGTCATGAGGGTCCTGATTCGCGAGCGGATCGCGGCGGCGGGCGTGGAGCTGCTCCGTGAGCGCTTCGAGGTAGACGTCGATCTCGATTCGCCGCTCGACGACGTCATCGCGGACTACGACGCGCTGATCGTGCGCTCGGCGACCAAGGTCACCGCGGATCTGATCGAGAGGGGCGGGCGGCTGAAGGTGATCGGCCGCGCGGGAGTCGGCGTCGACAACGTCGATGTCGACGCGGCGACGCGGCGCGGCATCGTCGTGGCGAACGCCCCCGAGTCGAACATCGTCTCCGCCGCCGAGCACACGATCGCGTTGCTGCTCGCGCTCGCCCGCAACGTCCCGCAGGCGCACGCCGCGCTCGTCGCCGGGCGCTGGGAGCGATCGCAGTGGGGAGGTGTCGAAGTGGCGGACAAGGTGCTGGGCGTGCTGGGCTTCGGCCGGATCGGCCGGCAGGTGGCGCGGCGGGCGCTCGGTTTGCAGATGAAGGTCGTCGCGCACGACCCCTTCGTCTCGGCCGAGCGTTTCCGTGAGCTCGGCGTCGAGAGCTGCACTCTTGACGAGCTGCTCGGTCGCGCCGAGTTCCTCACCCTGCACCTTCCGCTCAACGACGAGACACGCGGCTCGATCTCGACCGCCGCGTTCGACGTGATGCGCGACGGTGTGCGCATCGTCAACGCCGCCCGCGGTGAGCTCGTGGACGAGCAGGCGCTCCTGGCCGCGCTCGAGTCGGGCAAGGTGGCCGGTGCCGCGATCGACGTCTTCCCGAAGGAGCCGTACGACGGGCCGCTGCTCTCGGCGCCGAACGTCGTTCTGACGCCGCACCTGGCGGCGTCGACGGAGGAGGCCCAGGACCGCGCGGGCGTGATCGTCGCAGAGCAGGTCGCCGCGGCGCTGGAAGGCGGGCTCGTCACGAACGCGGTCAACATCCCGACGATCGGGGCGGAAGATCTCGAGCTGCTCGGGCCGTTCGTGCCGCTCGCCGCAAAGCTCGGCCAGCTTGCGTTCGAGCTCGCCGAGGGCGACGTGCGCCGCATCACGATCGAGGCGTGCGGCGAGCTCGCCGAGCGTGACACCCGGCTGCTCACCGTCGCCGCTCTGAACGGGGCGTTCCAGAGCTCCAGCGAGCAGCCGGTCAACTATGTCAACGCTCCCGTCGTCGCCGCGGACCGCGGGATCGAGGTCGTCGAGGAGAAGCGGCGCACGTCGCGCGACTACACGAACCTCGTTGCGGTCGGCATCGACGGCGTGCGCGTTGCCGGCACGACCATCGGTACCGACGCGCGGCACTTCCTCGTCTCCGCGCTGGGGTTCTCTCTCGAGATGGAGCTCGCGCCGCGCATGGCGCTTCTGCTCTACGACGACATCCCGGGTGTGATCGGTCGCGTGGGCACGCTCTTCGGTGCGGCCGGCGTGAACATCGCGAATATGACGGTCTCCCGGAACCGCGAAGGCGGCAAGGCGCTGATGGTGCTGTCGATCGACGCGCCGGCGCCGCCCGAGCTCGTCGAGCAGCTCCGGCAGGGAATGGACGCGTCCTATGTGATCTCGGGCTGAGGGCGCGAACGCGGGTCGAGCCGCCGCGCGATCGTCCGCATCGTCGACCCGAGCTTCTCCACGCTCTCGTGGCTGCCGGTGCGGTCGAGCACCCGCTCGTAGCCGGGAGCGTGGTGCCCGGGAGCGAGCAGGAACCGGGTCGGGTCCGCGCGCAACGCCTCGTACTCGGCGAGCCCGAGCGGGACATGCTCGGCGCACGCGAGGTCGGAGCACTCGCAGATGAAGTGCGCCTCGGTCGTGCCGGAACGCCGCGCGGTTCGGGCGATCGCCTCGTTGACCTCCCGGAACGCCGCCTCCGTTCTCGCCATCTTCGCTTCGTCCATGTCCTCCCCCGTTTTCGGGTGTCCCCGGCGGTAGAACGGCGAATGGGCAGAATCCGTCACGGTGAGCGACTGGCCGGAGCCGGTGGAGCGGGTGGCGGAGGCGCTGCGCGCGGGGGCGGCGTCCGCGCGGATCGAGGAGTTCCCCGAGGGAACGCCGAGCGCCGGGGCGGCGGCGCGCGCGGTCGGCTGCGACCTCTCGCAGATCGTGAAGTCGCTCGTGCTCGTCTGCGACGGCGCCTACGTGCTGGCGCTCGTCCCGGGAGACGCGCGCGTCGACGAGGCGGCGGTCGCCTCGGCCGTGCCTGCGCGGCACGTTCGGGTCGCGCGGCCGAACGAGGTCGTCGAGGCGACCGGGTTCGAGCCGGGAGGCGTCGCGCCGTTCCCGCACCGTGCTGTCTCGCACGTGCTCATCGACCGTTCGCTCCTCGCCCACGAGGTCGTCTGGGTCGGCGCCGGGACGAGCTCCCACATGGCGTCGCTCGGGCCCGCCGAGCTGCTGCGCCTGACCGGCGCGCGCGCATTCGACCTCGCGTCGCGCGGGTAGACTGAGTCGCTCCGTCAGTCGAAAAGGAGCATGCGGTGCAGGAGACCGAGAAGATCTGGATGAACGGCGAGCTCGTCGACTGGGCCGATGCCAAGGTTCACGTCGGCGTGCACGGGCTCCACTACGGCTCGGGCGTCTTCGAGGGGATCCGGTGCTACGACACCCCGCGCGGCGCGGCGGTCTTCCGGCTCGGCGAGCATCTGCAGCGGCTCCACAACTCGGCCCGCCTCCTGCACATGGAGGTTCCGTACACGGTCGCCGAGCTTCGCGAGGCGACCAACGAGCTGCTGGCGGCGAACGGCCTGCCCGAGTGCTACATCCGTCCGATCGCCTTCTACGGCTACGGCCAGCTGGGAGTCGCGGCGCGCTCGAACCCCGTCGAGACGGTGATCATGAGCTGGCCGTGGGGCTCGTACCTCGGCGACGAGGGCCTTCGCAACGGCATCAGCGCGAAGATCTCGACGTGGGCCCGTGTCTCCCCGAACATCGTCCCCCACGTCTCGAAGGCGACGGGTGTCTACCTCAACTCGATGCTGGCGGTGACTGAGGCGAACCTCGCCGGCTACGAGGAGGCGATCCTCCTCACACCGGAAGGCTCAGTCGCCGACGGCTCCGGCGAGAACATCTTCGTCGTGCGCGACGGCGTCCTCTACACGCCGGACCTCGCGACCGGGATCCTGCCCGGGATCACGCGCGACTCCGTGAAGCAGATCGCGGAGGATCTCGGCCACACGGTCGTCGAGAAGACGCTGATCCGGTCCGACCTCTACCTTGCCGACGAGGTCTTCATGTGCGGCACCGCCGCCGAGGTGACCCCGCTGAGGGCGATCGACGACTACGAGATCGGGGTCGGCGAGATCACGCTGAAGATCCAGGCGGCGTATCTCGACACCGTGCGCGGCCGCAGCGAGCGCTGGTCGCAGTGGCTCGACCCGGTTCCGCAGCTCGCCCGCACTTGAGCGCGATCACGGAGCGGATCAACCTCAGCGCCCCGTGGATCGACGAGGCCGACGAGGAGCTCGTCCTCGAGGTGCTCCGCTCCGGCTGGCTCTCGCTCGGGCCGACGGGACCGCGGTTCGAGGGGATGCTCGCCGACGCGGTCGGGGCGCCCTACTGCGCCGCCGTCTCCTCGGGAACCGCGGGGCTCCACCTCTGCGTGCGGATCGCGGGCGTCGGCCCCGGCGACGAGGTGATCACGTCGCCGTACTCCTTCGTCGCGTCGGCGAACTGCGCGATCTACGAGGGGGCGACGCCGGTCTTCGCGGACATCGACCCGCGCACGTACAACCTCGACCCGGCGGCGGTCGAAGCGGCGATCACCCCGCGGACGAAGGCGATCGTGGCGGTCGACATCTTCGGCTACCCGGCGGAGTACGACGAGCTGCTCGCGATCTGCGAGCGGCACGGCCTCGCGCTCGTCGAGGACGCGTGCGAGGCGCTCGGCGCCGAGTACAAGGGGCGGAAGCTCGGCTCGCACGGGCATCCCGCGGTGTTCGCGTTCTACCCGAACAAGCAGATGACGACCGGGGAGGGCGGGGCGGTCACGACGGGAAGCGCCGAGGAGCACGAGCTCCTCGTCTCGCTGCGGAACCAGGGGCGTCTCGAGACGTCGAGCTGGCTCCAGCACGGCCGCCTCGGCTTCAACTACCGGCTCGACGACCTGTCGGCGGCGCTCGGGATCGGCCAGCTCGGCAAGCTCGACCGCATCCTCGCCGCGCGACGCTCGGTGGCGGCCGGGTACGGCGAGCTTCTCGCCGGGCTCGACGTCGACGTGCCGGTCCCCGACGACGCCGATCACCTACGCTCGTGGTTCGTCTACGTCGTCAGGCTGCCCGCCGGCGTCGACCGCGATGCGGTGATGGCCCGCCTCCGGGCGGAGGGGATCGCGACCGCGCCGTACCTGCCCTCGATCCACCTCCAGCCCTACATGCGTGAGCGGTACGGCTACTCGGAGGGGATGCTCCCGGTGAGCGAGGACACGAGCGCCCGGACGCTCGCGCTCCCGTTCCACGCGCGGCTCGAGCAGAGCGATCAGGAGCGCGTCGTGGATGCGCTCGGGCGGGCCCTCGAACGATGACCGAGCCGAGGATGGTGTTCCTCGGGTTCGGCAAGTACGTGCGCTCGGACCGGATCTACGGGCTGGAGCCGCTGGCCGCCGACGAGCGAGGCTCCGGCGCGCGCACGCGCGTGTGGGTCGACGGGATCGCGGATCCGGTGATCGCGTCGCGCACGGAGCGCTCGATTCTCGCCGACATGGGCGCGTTGCCGCGCCGGTCCCGCCAGCTCCCCCAGGGCGACCCCCTCTTCTAGCCGGGCGCCGTCCGCGCAGGTTCAATGCGCGGCCGTGGCAATCGATCCTCTCCACGAGCGCAAGAGCGTCTTCCGGCGGCTCCATGTCGACACGCGGCCGCTCCGCCACCGCGACTTCCGGAACCTGTGGATCGGCCAGTCGATCTCGACGCTCGGCGGCGAGATCGGCACGATCGCCGTTCCGTTCCAGATCTACCACCTGACCGGGTCGACGCTGCTCGTCGGGCTGCTCGGCCTCGCCTCGCTCGTGCCGCTGCTCGTCGTGCCTCTCGTCGGCGGCGTGATCGCCGACGCGCTCGACCGCCGGACGATCCTCCTCTGCACCGAGACCGGGATGGCGGTCGTCGCCTCGTTGTTCCTCCTGAACGCGCTGCTGCCACACCCGCACATCTGGGCGCTCTTCGTCCTGCAGTCGGTCGCGGTTGCCGTCTTCAGCCTCGGCCGCCCGGCGATGAGCTCGCTCGCGCCGCGGCTCGTCCCCGACGACGAGGTGGCGTCGGCGGCGGCGCTCGACAGCGTCTACGACTCGCTGGGCGCCGTCGCCGGGCCTGCGCTCGGCGGCGTCATCATCGCGACGGCCGGTGTGCCGTGGACCTACGGTCTCGACCTCGCCACGTACCTCGCCTCCCTGGTCGCGATTCGCGCGCTGCCGAAGCTGCCGCCGCTCGGCGAGGTCGAGCGGGCCAGCGTGCGCTCGATCGTCGACGGCTTCCGGTTCCTGAAGGGCAGGCAGGTGCTGATCGGGATCTTCGCCGTCGACACGAACGCGATGGTGTTCGGTATGCCGAGCGCGCTCTTTCCCGCGATCGCCCTGCACCGGCTCGGCGGGGATGCGGCGACCGTCGGCTACCTCTACGCGGCCCCGTATGCCGGGGCGCTCGTCGGGTCGCTCGCGTCCGGCTGGATCACGCACGTGCGGCGGCAGGGGCTCGCCGTCACGATCGCGGCGTGTGCGTGGGGCGCCGCGATCGCCGGCTTCGGCTTCATGACCACCCTCTGGCCGGCGCTCGTGCTGCTTGCGATTGCCGGCGGCGCCGACTTCTACAGTGCGGTCCTGCGCAGCACGATCCTCCTCCGCTCGACCCCGGACCATCTTCGCGGGCGCCTGCTCGGGATCGAGTTCACGCAGGTGGCGAGCGCCCCGAACCTCGGCGACCTCGAGGCGGGCGTGCTCGCCTCGCTCACCTCGCTCCGGTTCTCCGTCGTCTCCGGCGGCGTCCTCTGCGTCGCCGGCTGCGCGCTGACCGCGCTGGCGCTCCCGGGGTTCCTTCGCTACGACAGCCGTGAACCTCACACGTAGCCCGCATGACGTGGCGCCGGACCTGATCGGCGCCGAGCTCTATGTCGACGGCGTCGGAGGCGTCATCGTCGAGGTCGAGGCGTACGACCACGAGGATCCGGCGGGGCACGGCTACCGCAATCGCCGCAGCGCCAGGAACGCCTCGATGTTCCTCGCGGGAGGTCACGCCTACGTCTACCGCTCCTACGGCATCCACTGGTGTCTGAACGTCGTCTGCGGGGAAGAGGGAGTGGCGGGCGCCGTCCTGCTGC
Organism: uncultured Thermoleophilia bacterium; assembly: GCA_963784765.1. Taxonomy (GTDB): domain Bacteria; phylum Actinomycetota; class Thermoleophilia; order Gaiellales; family Gaiellaceae; genus PALSA-600. Next base: position 2,916 of record CAWASP010000033.1, on the reverse strand, counting down.
GGGCGCTGGAGCCCGTGCTGGGACTTGAGGAGATGCGGGTCCGGCGGGGGGTCGCCGACCCGCGTCTCCTCTGTTCCGGCCCGGGGAGGCTCTGCCAGGCGCTCGGCGTGACGCGCGAGCACGACGGGCTGCCGCTGGACCGCCCGCCGTTCGAGCTGCGCGTCACGGCGGGAACGGCCGGAGATCGTCCGCGGCCCGCGGATCGGGATCACCAAGGCGGCCGAGCTGCCCTGGCGCTACGGGCTCGCCGGCTCGCCCTTCCTCAGCCGCCCGTTTTCGCGCCGACCGTCAGCGTGATCGGAAGGCCGGGCGCGGCGGCCGTGTCCGGACGCACCGACTGGCCGACCACCCGCCCCGTCGTGCCGCCGGCGACGCGCACCTTGAGGTGCAGATCGGCGAGCTTCGCGCGCGCCTTCGCGAGCGGCAGCCCGACGACCTTCGGAACGACGCCGTGCAGCGACTTGGGAAGCACCAGCGTGATCTTGTCGTAGGCGGACGCCGTGCCGCGCTTCGGGAACTGGCCGACGACCACGTCGAGACGCTGACCGGTGTGCGCGGGCTTGTAGACGAGGGTGGCCGTGAGCGGCTGCCCCTCGAGCCGCGCCTTCGCCTGCGCGAGCGGCTGGCCGACGACGTCCGGGATCTCGACCTCGTTCGGCTTGCACGTCGCCGAGCGCGTCGGGCCTTCGCCGCCGTAGAACTCCATCACGTAGGTGTTCTTGCAGACGCCGTTGTCGCGCTCGAGCAGCCCGTTGCGGTTGACGACCGTGACCGGCGCCGCGTAGGGGACCTCGGGCGCGGGAAAGTCGGCCGGCGGATCGCCCTTGATCTGGAGCGCCTTCTCCATGAACGCCTTCCAGATCAGCGCCGGGTAGGTGCCGCCCGCCACCGGGCCGCCGTGGAACTCGGTGGTCATCGGGATCAGCTTGTGGGGATAGCCGACCCAGACGGCCGCCACGATCTGGGGGGTGTAGCCCACGAACCAGGCGTCGCCGAAGTTCTCGGTCGTCCCGGTCTTGCCCGCGACCTCACGGCCCGGCAGCTGCGCCGCCGTGCCGGTGCCGTACTGGACGACGCCCTGCAGCAGCTGGTTGATCGTCGCCGCCTGGTTCGCGGTCAGCTCATGCCGGGGGACGGGTGCGTTCTCCTCGGTCTTCCCGTCGGCCACCACGCTCTCGATCGCGCGCGGCTCGTTGCCGAAGATCGAGCCGTCGATGCGGGCGCCTCCGTCGGCGAACGACTGGTAGGCGCGCGCCATCTCGAGCGGGGTCGCCGGCTCGGCGCCGAGGCCGATCGCGAAGTAGCCCTGCAGCTTGGAGGTGATGCCGAGGTCGTGCGCCGTCTTCGCCACCTGCTGGGGCCCGACGATCGCCGTCAGCTGCGAGAAGACCGAGTTGTCGGAGTAGGCGATCGCCTTCGAGAGGTCGATCGGCCCGAGAGCCTCGCCCTCGTAGTTGTTCACCTGCCAGACGCGTCCGCCGGCGTTGATCGTCACCTGCTTCTGGGACGTGAGCACGCTCGACGGCGAGATGTTCTCCCGCAGCGCGGTCGCGAGCACGAACGGCTTGAAGGCCGAGCCCGGCTGCCGCTCGCCCTGCGTCGCCAGGTTGAACTGATTCTTGTGGTAGTTCGGGCCCCCGACCATGGCGAGGATCGAGCCGTTCTGCGCGTCGAGCGCGACGAGGGCGGCCGTCGGCCCGTTGTCGGTCGTGAACGTCGGGAGCGTCTCCGTGATCGCCTCCTGTGCCGCCTTCTGCAGCTGCATGTCGAGCGTCGTCGTCACCTTCAGCCCGCCCCCGTAGGCCCGGCGCGTGCCGTATTCCTGGACGAGCTGGTCCTTGACGTAGTTCGCGAAGTAGGGCGCTGCGATGCCCTGCGTTGCCGGCAGGGTCACCTTGGCGGGATTGGGCATCGGGTAGACGAGCGAGTTCACGTACTGGCTCTTCGTCAGGTACCCCTGCTGGTAGAGCTGCTGGAGCACGAAGTTGCGCCGGTCCTTCGCCGCCTTGGGATGCGCGACCGGGTCCCAGGCGCTCGGATCCTCGGGGATGCCCGCGAGCAGGGCGGCCTCGGCGGGCTTCATCTGGGCGGCTCCGTGGTGGAAGTAGATCTTGCTGGCCTGCTGGACGCCGTACGCGCCGTTCCCGAAGTAGACCGTGTTCAGGTAGGCGGTCAGGATCCTGTCCTTCGACCACTGCTGCTCGAGCTGCCAGGCGAGCGCCGCCTCGACGAGCTTGCGCGCGATCGTCTGTTTCGACGTCAGGTACGCGTTCTTCACGAACTGCTGGGTGATCGTCGAGCCTCCCTGCACGGTGCCGTGGTGGGTGATGTCGGCCCAGAGGGCACGGGCCATGCCGCGCACGTCGACGCCGCGGTGCTCGTAGAAGCGGCGGTCCTCCGCCGCGACGATCGCATGCTTCATCCAGTCGGAGATCTTGTTCGAGGGGACGATGATCCGCGCCTGGTCGCCGCGCAGGATCGCGAGCACGGAGTGGCCGTTCGCGGCGTAGACGTAGGTGTTCGCCTCGGTCCGCTGCCGCGCCGGGTCGAGCTGCGGGATCTTCGTCGCAAGCGCTGCGAGGAGCCCGAAGCTGAACGCAGCAAGGCCCAGCACGCCGAGGACGGCGAGGAGGGCGAGGAGTCTGAGCTTGCGGATGCGCCGCCGAGATGGTCGGCGCTGCTTTCTCCGGAAGAGCGCCAGAACCCGGGTAGTCTAGCCCGCCATGGGAATCGCCGAGCTGACGCGGAACGCGGTCGACCTCCTTCCTTCCGGCGGTCTCGAGGAGAAGCTGAAGCTCGGCCGGCCGTTGCGCGTGAAGCTCGGCATCGACGTGACGTCCCCGGATATCCATGTCGGTCGCGCAATCCCGCTGCAGCGCATGCGGGCGTTCCAGGACGAGGGCCATACCGGCGTCC
>CAWASP010000032.1:0-131637 GCA_963784765.1 uncultured Thermoleophilia bacterium | reverse complement strand
CGACGCGCGCGGCCGGCACGAACAGGCGGCAGTGCGGGCACTTGAACCCGCGGTAGCGCTCCGCGACGCCGGCGATCAGGTCGGCGGTGAACGGCTTCTTGCAGTGGGGGCAGACGACCTCGACCTGGTCTGACCCCTCGCCCCGTTCCTCGCTCATCGCCTCCAGGCTACCGACGAGCCGTCAGCCGACGGCGACCGACTCGATCCGCACGTCGTTCACCGGCCGGTCGCCCGGCCCGGTCTCGACCTGCGAGATCGCATCCACCACCTCCATGCCTGCGGTGACCCGCCCGAACACCGTGTGCTTGCCGTCGAGCCAGGGACAGGCGTCGGCGGTGACGATGAAGAACTGCGAGCCGTTCGTGTTCGGCCCCGCGTTCGCCATCGCGAGTGATCCGCGCTCCACCGGATGGTCGTTGGGCTCGTCGTCGAACTGGTAGCCGGGCCCGCCGGAGCCGGTGCCCGTCGGATCGCCTCCCTGGATCATGAAGTCCTCGATCACGCGGTGGAAGATGATGCCGTTGTAGAAGCCGTCGGCGGCGAGCGTCTTGAAGTTCTCGACGGTCTTGGGCGCGTCGTCGTCATAGAGCTCGAGCTCGATCGTGCCCTCGGTGGTGGTCATCGTGGCATTCGTCATGTCGGGCACCCTAGACAACCACGCTGCCGTCGCGCTGAGAGGATAGGACCGTGGCCGATCCGAGCGATCTCGAGCGGCGGCGGGCGCGCGCAGCTCTCGCGGACGGCGCTGAGCGTGCTCCGGCCCGAGCGCACTTCCGGGCGCTCGGCATCGACCCGGCCCGGCTCGACGGGCCGATCGTCGGGATCGCCTCCACCTGGACCGGGACGATGCCGTGCAACGTGGGCCAGCTCGAGCTCTCGAAGCACGCCGCCGCGGGAGTGACCGCGGCCGGCGGCGTCCCGCTGCCCTTCAACACGATCGCGGTCTCCGACAACCAGTCGCAGGGCACGCCCGGAATGCGGGCATCGCTCATCTCGCGGGAGGTGATCGCCGACTCGATCGAGCTCGTCGCCCACGCGCACGACTTCGACGCGCTCGTCTGCATCGTCGGCTGCGACAAGACCGTCCCGGGAGCGCTGATGGCCCTGGCGCGCCTCGACCGGCCTGCGGTCGTCCTCTACAGCGGCCCGATGCGGGCGGGCCGCCTCCGGGGAGAGCCGGTCACGATCCAGGACGTCTGGGAGGCGGTCGGCGCCGAGGAGCGCGGCCTCCTTCCGCGGGCCGAGCTGGACCGGCTCGAGCGTGTCGCCTGCCCCGGGCCGGGAACCTGCGCCGGGCACTTCACCGCGAACACCATGGCGGTGGCTCTCGACTGCCTCGGGCTCGCCGTCCTGGGCGACGGGCTCTGCCCGGCGGACGACACGGTCGCCAAGGGAGCGGCGGCGGAGCGCGCAGGTCGGCTCGCCGCAGCGCTTCCGCCGACCGCGCGAACCTTCCTCGGCCGGACGGCGCTCCTGAACGCGATGGCCGGTGTGGCTGCAAGCGGCGGCTCGACGAACGGCGTCCTGCACCTGCTCGCGCTCGCCCGCGAGGCGGGCGTCGAGCTTCGGCTCGACGACCTCGCGGCGGTCGCGGCGCGCACGCCGGTCCTGGCGAGCCTCGTCCCGTCGGGCCGCCACGTCGCCGAGGAGCTCCACGCGGCCGGTGGAACGGCGACGCTCGTCCGGGAGCTCGTGCGTGGCGGGCTTGCGGACGGCGACGCGCCGACGGTCGACGGCCGGACGCTCCGTGAGGCGTCGCGCGAGGCCCGCGAGCCGGACGGGGAGGTGCTCTACTCGATCCGTGCGCCCTTCAGGGCGACGAGCGCCCTGCACGTGCTGCGCGGGAACCTGGCGCCGGAGGGCAGCCTGCTGAAGCTCGCTTCCGGCCGGCGGGAGCACCGCGGCCCCGCGCGGGTCTTCGACGGGGAGGAGGCGTGTGCCGCAGCGGTGCGAGCCGGCAACGTCCGCCCGGGGGACGTGCTCGTCGTGCGCTACGAGGGGCCGGCGGGCGGGCCGGGGATGCGCGAGATGCTGAGCGTCACCTCCTCCGTCGTCGGGGCGGGTCTCGGCGACACGGTCGCTCTCGTCACCGACGGTCGCTTCTCGGGTGCCACGCGGGGCCTGATGGTCGGCCACGTGTCCCCGGAGGCGGCTCGGGGCGGGCCGCTCGCCGCCGTCCGGGACGGCGACATGATCGCGATCGACGTCGACGACGGCACCCTGCACGTCGAGCTCTCCGACGCCGAGCTCGCGGCGCGGCTCGACGCCTGGAGCCCGCCCGAGCTCCCGTACGGCTTCGGGGTCTTCGGGCGCTACCGCGCGCTCGTCGGCTCGGCGTCGGACGGAGCGGTCCTCCGCGTCTGACGATCGTCAGACGACCGCGAGACCACCGGGCCTCGCCGAAGCCGACCCGCGGCCGCCTCTCTCTGAGAGGCTTGCAGGCGTGAGAGCGCTCGTCACCGGTGGCGGCTCCGGGATCGGGGCTGCGGTCGCGCGCCGGCTGGCCGGCGGCGGGGCGGACGTGGTCGTCGCCGACCTCGAGCCCGACGCGGTCGCCGACGCGCTCGGGGCCACGGCTCTCCGGCTCGACGTGCGGAGCGAGGCGCAGGTGAGAGCGGCGATGTCGGGGCTCGACGTGCTCGTGAACGCGGCCGGGATCGGGTCGACGACGACCGCTCCCGACACCCCGGTCGAGGTGTGGGACGACGTGCTGGCCGTCAACGCCCGCGGCACGTTTCTCTGCTGCAAGCACGCGATTCCCGGCATGGTCGAACGTGGCGGCGGCGCGATCGTCAACGTCGCCTCGGTCGCCGGCCTCGTGGGCCTGCGGAACCGCGCCGCCTACTGCGCGTCGAAGGGAGCCGTGATCGCACTCACGCGCGCGCTCGCCGTCGACCACGTCCGCGACGGGATCCGGGTCAACGCGGTTGCGCCCGGCACCGTCGACACGCCATGGGTGCGGCGTCTGGTCGAGGAGTCGGGCGAGTCGCTCGACACGCTCCGGGAACGGCAGCCGCTCGGGCGCCTCGGCACGGCGGACGAGGTCGCAGATGCCGTCCAGTACCTCGTCGAGGCCCGGTTCGTGACGGGCACCGTGCTGACGATCGACGGCGGCCTCACGGCGGCCTGACGGTGCGCGCGCTCGTCACCCGTCCCGGGCTGCCGGGGTCGACGACGGTCGAAGCCGTGCCGGACGCCCGCGCCGGTGCGGGGGAGGTGCTGCTCCGCGTGCTCGAGGTGGGAGTGTGCGGCACCGACCGCGAGATCGACCACGGGCACTTCGGGACGGCCTCGGCGGCGGGCGGATCGCTCGTGCTCGGCCACGAGGTGCTCGCAGTCGTCGCGGAGGACGGACACGGGTACGCGCGAGGCGATCTCGTCACCGCCACGGTCCGTCGCTCGTGCGGCAGCTGCCTCGCCTGCGCCGAGGGCTCGCCGGACTCGTGCCTGACCGGGCGCTACAGCGAGCGCGGCATCACCCGCCTCGACGGCTTTGCCCGCGAGCTCGTCGCCGAGTCCGCGGACGAGCTCGTGGCCGTGCCGCGGGCACTCGGCCGGCTCGGGGTCCTGGCGGAGCCGGCGTCCATCTGCGCCCGCGCGCTTCGCCACGCGCGGACGATCGGCGGCCGCCAGCCGTGGCGCCTGCAGCGTGCGCTCGTCCTCGGCGGCGGGTCGATCGGCGTGCTGACGACTCTGCTCCTGCGTCTCGACGGCGTCGAGGTGTGGACGGCGTCGCTGGAGGCGAAGAACCCGCTCGTCGAGGCCCTCGGCGCGACCTACGTCGCGCTCACGCAGCAGGATCCGGAAACGGCTCTCTCGGAGCTCGGGCGCTTCGACCTCGTCGTCGAGGCGGCGGGAAGCGCGCAGCTGGCCGTTGCCGGCGTCGGCCTCGTGCGCCGCAGCGGCCTCGTGTGCCTGCTCGGCCTCGACGGCCGTGCGCAGCGCGTGGAGATCGACGGGCCGACGCTCTCCGTCGACATGGTGCTCGAGAACCGCGTCGTCTTCGGCAGCGTCAACGCCCATCGGCAAGACTGGCTCGCGGCCGTCGGCGCGCTCGACCGGGCGCGCCGGGAGTGGCGCGATGTGCTCGAGGCCTTCGTGTCGCTCCGCGTTCCCCTCGATCGGTTCGCCGAGGCGTTCGAGCACCGGGCGGGGAAGGCGACGCTCGTGATCTCGGATCAGTTCTCATAGTTCGGGACGAGATCGGCTCTGTCGATCACGGTGCGCGACGCATCGTCGTCGCGTGTGGTTCCGGATCGTGATCGCACCGCGTGCTCCCCTCGACCGGATCCGCCGCGCTCAGTCCCGGCCGGGAGGCGCCACGAGCGTCTCGTACAGCTCGGCGAGCGTCTCCGCGGGGTCGTCGCAGAGCCCGGTGTGCACGGCCGACGGCTGGATCACCGTGCTCGAGGGCGCGGTGAGCCAGTGGAACCGCGCAGTCGTGTCGAGCGCCGCGATCGGTCCCCCGTCGGGGTCGCCCGTCGCGACGCGCTCGATCGCCCGCAGCTGCGGGCGGACCGGAGCAGGATCGAAGCCGGGCGCCAGCGCAGCGAGCCGCTGCTCGTCGAGCAACGTGCGAGCACCCAGGAATCCACGCGGCCTGCAGAAGACGACCACGCCGACGTTCAGCCGCTCGCCCCGCGCCACGTCGGGCAGCAGCCGGTAGACGGCGTAGGAAAACGGATCACGCGGCCCGGGCACGTTCGGCCTCCTCGACGAACGCTCTCGGCGCCTCGAGCCGCGCCGTGAGGTAGTCGTGGTACAGCACCCGATCGTCGCCGTTCAGGAGCGCGTCCGGGACCAGGTCGACGACGCGCTCGAGAAGGCCGTCGTCGACCCGAGCCGACAGCCGCTCGTCGGCTCTCTCGATCGAGCCGGCGTACGGCAGCAGCACATGGTGCGCGACCTGCGGGAAGGACGTCCGCTCGAACCCGGCGGGCCGGCGGTCGTCGTGGTGGAAGTACAGCGACGCACCGTGGTCGATCAGGTACAGCCGGCTGTGCCAGAGCAGCAGGTTCGTGTTGTGCGCCGTGCGGTCCACGTTCATGACGAGCGCATCGAGCCAGACGATCTCGGCGGCGAGGTCGGCCGCGACGGGGTCCCCGCTTGCCGGCGCGAACGTCACGGCGCCGGGCAGGAAGTCGACGCCGAGGTTGACCCCCGCAGACCGCGTGAGCAGCTCCTGGATCTCGGGGTCCGGCTCGGCACGGCCGAACGCCTCGTCGAGGCCGACCGTCACGAGCTCCGGCACGTCGAAGCCGAGGGCGCGGGCGAGCTCGCCGGCGACCACCTCGGCCACGAGCGCCCTGCGTCCCTGTCCGGCGCCGCGGAACTTGACGACGTAGAGCCCGTCGTCGTCGGCCTCGCAGAGTGCGGGCAGCGATCCGCCCTCCCGGAAGGGCGAGACGTAGCGGATCGCGGACACCGTGCGCAGCGGCATGCAGGTGCACTGTAGGGCTGCCGCGACGATGCGCCTACGAGCTGCGGTAGGCGATCCGCTCGCGCGCGCCCGTTTCGCCGGAGCGGACGATCGCGTCGCAGACCTCCGACGCGCGGTAGCCGTCCTCGAAGTCGGCGCCGTACGGAGCGACGGGCCGGTCGTCGGCGATGGCTCCCAGCAGGTGGTGAAGCTCGTGCACGAACGTGTCGCCCCAGCCGACGATGTGGCCGGGCGGCCACCAGTGCTCCCAGAACGGATGGTCCGTCTCGGAAACGAGCACCGTCCTGAAGCCGCGGGCCCGGTCGCCGTCGGCGCGGAAGACCTGCAGCTCGTTGAGACGCTCCATGTCGAAGGCGAGCGAGCCCTTCGTGCCGTTGATCTCCCACTGGAAGGCGTTGCGCCGGCCGTGCGCGAAGCGCGTCGCCTCGAGCGTGCCGATCGAGCCGTTCTCGAACTCGACCGCCGCCTCGACCGCGTCGTCGACCCTTCGCCCCGGCAGGAAGGTGTGTGCGAAGCCCATCACGGTCTCGAGCTCGCCGTTCAGGAACCGCGCCAGGTCGACGACGTGGGTCATCAGGTCGCCGAGGGCGCCGGAGCCGGCCTCCTCCGGGTGGAAGCGCCACGTGTCGAGAGAGGCATCGTCGCCCCAGTCCTGCAGGTAGCGGCCGCGGAAGTGCCGAACCTCGCCCAGCTCGCCCGCGTCGATCATCTCGCGGGCGAGGCGCACGGCGGGGACGAAGCGGTAGTTGAAGGCGCACATGTGCTTCACGCCGGTCGCGGCGACGCGCTGCCAGATCTCGTAGCTCTCGTCTGCATCCCGGCCGAGCGGCTTCTCGCAGACGACGTGCTTGCCGGCCTCCGCCGCGGCGATCGTCGGCTCCGCGTGCAGCGAGTTCGGCCCGCCGTTGTCGAAGAGGCCGATGCGCTCGTCGGCGACGAGGTCGCGCCAATCGCTCGTCGCGTACTCCCAGCCGTAGCGCTGCGCGGCCGCCTCGACCGCCTCGCTGTTCCGGCCGGCGATGCCAAGGAGCTTCGGGACGAGCGGCGGCGGCCACGTGATGTACGCGATCTTCCTCAGCGCGTTCGAGTGGGCCTTGCCCATGAACGCGTAGCCGAGCATGCCGACACCGATCTCCGCCACTGCGCGATAGTAGGCACATGACGAACACTGCAGTCAAATGGGGAGTCGTCTCGACGGCCGACATCAATCGGAAGGTGATTCCGGGCGCGCACGCCTCGGGCCGGGTCGAGCTCGTCGCGGTCGGAAGCCGCGACCAGGCACGCGCGGACGCCTACGCGAAGGAGTGGGCGATCCCGCGCGCATACGGATCCTACGAGGCGCTGCTCGCCGATCCCGAGATCGAGGCGGTCTACATCTCCCTGCCGAACACGCTCCACTGCGAGTGGACGATCAAGGCGCTCGAGGCGGGCAAACATGTGCTCTGCGAGAAGCCGCTCTCCCGTCATCCCGAGCACGTCGTTGCCGCGTTCGACGCCGCCGACCGCGCGGGGCGGCTGCTCAGCGAGGCATTCATGTGGCGGCACAACCCGCAGACGGCCCGCCTTCAGCAGCTGCTCGCGGACGGCGCGATCGGGGAGCTGCGGCTCGTGCGCTCGGCGTTCAGCTACTCGCTCTACGACCGCGAGAACATCCGTCTGCAGCCGGAGCTCGAGGGCGGTGCCCTGATGGACGTCGGCTGTTACAACGTCTCGGGCTCGCGCCTCCTCGGCGGCGAGCCGGAGCGGGTGTTCGGGGAGGCGTGGTACGGGCCGTCGGGCACCGACTGGGTCTTCACCGGCACGATGCGGTTCCCGGGCGACGTGATCGCGACCTTCGACTGCGGCACCGCCCTCGTCGAGCGCGACGAGCTCGAGGCGATCGGAACGGAGGGGTCGCTGTTCGTCGACGACCCCTGGCACTGCGTGCAGCCTGCGATCGAGCTGCGGCGCGACGGCGGGGTCGAGCGGATCGAGATCGAGCAGGAGGACTCCTACCGGCTCGAGCTGGAGAACCTGAGCGCCGCGATCCGCGGCGAGGCGGAGCTGCTGCTCGGACGCGACGACGCGCTCGCCCAGGCTCGGGTGCTCGAGGCGCTGCACCGCTCGGCCACGACGGCCGCCCCGGTCGAGCTGTGACGGAGGACGACGCGCGCCGGCGTGCGGCCGACATGCTCGCCGCCGCGGGGATCGTTCTCACCGCGGAGGAGCGCGGCGCGATCGAGGTCGCCGACTTCGGGCTCGGCAGGCTCGAGGAGATCGGCCTGCAGCTCCTCGTCTACGTCAACACGGAGCGCGTCTGCGCGAAGGAGCTCGTCCTCTTTCCGGGGCAGACGTGCCCGGAGCACCGCCATCCGCCCTTCGCCGGGACGCCCGGCAAGGAGGAGACCTTCCGGTGCCGCTCCGGCAGCGTCAGCCTGCACGTCGCCGGCCGGGGCGAGGTGGTGCTCGGGCCCGGCGAGCAGCACACGATCCCGCCCGACACGCTCCACTGGTTCCGGGCCGGGCCGGAAGGGGCGATCGTGTCGGAGTTCTCGACGCAGAGCCGCGACGAGCTCGACATCTTCACCGACCCGCGGATCGTCCGATAGCGCCGAGCGCGGGCTGCTCGTCGACCTCGCCGGCATCCCTCGCAGGACCTTCGTGTGCACGGCGGCTCGGGCGGGGCGACCGTCGGGTCGCCGGCCGGCCTAGCCGCGGGCCGCGTTGATCGCGTTCACGACCGACTGCTCGTCGGTCGGGCTGCTCATCTTCACCTCGGTGCCGTGGCCGCCGCTCTTGCCGACGAAGATCGTCGGCGTGGAGTTGACTTTGTCCTTGGCGGCGAGGGACGCGACCTTCTGCTGCGCATCCTTGACGGTGGCGGAGCTGCGCTCGTTGAGCAGAACATGGACGCGAAGGCCCGGGATGCTGCGCGCGGCGGCAGTGACCATGTTGTCGTTCAGCCAGCCCGTGTTCTCGGTCTGCTGGTTCAGGTAGAGCAGCTCGGCGTAGTTGAAGGCGGCGTTCTGCTTGGCCGCGGCGAAGACGGCGGCCTGGCCGCGCGTCGAGTCGGGGCCGATGAACGCCCACGGCTGCATCTCCACCTTCACGATCCCGGGGCGCACGAAGCGCTTGATCAGATTCGGCATGACCTGCGTCTCGAACTCCGCGCAGTACGGGCACTGCAGGTCGATGAACTCGACCATCGTCACCGGGGCGGACGACTTGCCGAGGATGTTGCCGTTCTGGGGGATCCCCTTGAAGAGCGTGTTGACGTAGCCGGCTTCGGGCAGGCCGCCCGCCACGGAACCGACCGCTGGCACGGTGGAGAGGTCGGTGGACGAGCTGCCGCCGCCGACCGCGAAGACCGCGACGGCGATTGCGACCGCCGCGGCGACGACGATCGCGCCCGCCGCGGCGAGGACGCGCGGAGAGGCGCTCCGCACCCGCGGCGAGCCCGGGACGCGGACGGGCGGCGGCGGGACCTTGCCCGCCTGCCGCTGTTTCCTACTGGCCCTGCCGCTCGGCATCCACGTCGAGGGTAGCGTTCCCGGCGCCGTCGCCGAGCACGGCGACGGCTAAGAATTCGATCAGAAGCACGAAACCGGTCAGCGCCAGCGTCGGAATCGTCATGTACCCGAACTCGTTGACCCACTTCACTCCGCATCCGCCGGGTGCCGAGACGAAGCACGCGGCGCTCTCGCCGACCACCTTGTTCTCGATCAGCAGGTGGTAGATCGAGACGCCTGCGCCGACGAACGGCAGCGGCAACAGATAGCGCGCGATGCGGAAGTCGCCCCGGAGCGCCGCGAGGAGCGTGATGATCGAGAGCGGGTACATGCAGATTCGCTGGTACCAGCAGAGCTCGCAGGGGACGTAGCCGGCGATCTCCGAGAAGAAGAGGCTGCCGCCCGTCGCCACCGCCGAGACGACGAACGCCGCCCAGAGCTCGTAGCCCCAGATTGCCCCGCGGACGAGCTCGAGGGGCCGGCGCACGCCGACGACGGCTGCGAGGCCGACCACGAGCCCGAGGCCCGCGAGCACCTGCCCGAGGACGCCGAGCGCCGCGAGGGTGACGACGCCGTCGTGTGTCACTTCGCCGCACGATAGTTCGGCGACCGTCAGTTCGCGAGCAGCGTCCAGGGATCGGCGTGCGGCACGACCGCGATCCGCCTGTGGGTGCGGAGGTCGATCACCTCGGTGTCGGCATCGGCGTCGACGTAGAGGTAGCGGCCGATGACGTGGGCGTCGCGCATGGCCTCGCCTGGAAAGAGGCGGAACCGGAGCCGGCCCGTGCGGGTGAAGACGAACGCGCCGTCGTCACCGTAGGCGACGAGGTACGGCCCGCCTGCTGTGACGTGCTGCGCATCGGCCGTGAGCTGCCTGGCGTGCCAGGTCGCGACGTCGACGATGCGGGCCCCGACGCCGAGCAGGTTCCCGCCGAGCCAGCGCGCGTAGACGGCGTCGGCCAACTTGCTGAGCGCGCGGCGCGGTCGGTGCGAGCGAACGGAACCCGTCCGGAGATCGATCGCGTCGACGCCTCCGCCTTGCCGAGCGACGAACGCTCGCCCTCCGCCGAACGTCACGTTCACCGAATAGCGGATCGGCTCGAGCCCCTCGACTCGAACCACCCGCTCGACGCGGCCGCGCGCGGCGTCGATCCGAAGCAGAAAGAAGCGCGAAGGCGCGGCCGGGTTACCGCCTGTGAAGCACCACGGCACCGCGGTGAGCGCGACGAGCGTCGACCCGTCGAACGTCAGCCCGCACACGTCCCGCTTCCCGACCGGAATCGATCGTTGGGCGTGCATCGTCGTCGTGTCGACGATCGTGATCGGCCGCGGGCGGAGCGCCGCCGTGGTCACCTCGATCGCGAGCATCCGTCCGCGTCGAGCCCACTGCCGGGCGCCGCTTCCGCCCTGCCGGCCGAGCCGGAGCTTCGGGCCCTCCGGCCGAAGCGTGCGCGGCGTGACCGACTGCAGCGTCAGCGCGGCGTCGAAACCCGTGAACGTGACCCCGACGAGCCGAGCGGGGGCGGCAGGCCCGCTCGCGCTCCCGGCGGCCGCGACCACCCAGAGAGCTGCGCCCGATCCGAGCGCCGCTGCGACCACGGCCGGACGCTGAGCCATCTCACCTCCTGCGCGAGCCCTTCATGGTTCCACCACCGGCTGCGGAGCGCAAACCGGGCCCCGCGTCGGAGCTCGGCGTCGTCACCGACCCGCAGATCGTTCGATAGCGTCGAGCGCGAGCTCTTCGTCGACCTCTCCGGCAAGCCCGCTGACGCCGACGGCGCCGATCCGCTCGTCGCCTTCGAAGACGGCGACGCCGCCGAGGAAGAACGTGAAGAACGGATCGAAGCTGGCGCGCTCGACGGGATCGGCGCGCGCCTTCTCCGCGAGCTCGCGGGTCGAGCGGGCGTCGCTCCGCGCCGCCGTGTAGGCCTTGCGCTGCGCGTTCAGGCGCGTGTCGGGCGCCGCGCCGTCCATCGTGGCCGCGCAGACGACCTCGCCGTGGGTGTCGACGACGTACGCGGACACCGGGCCGGTGGCGTTCTTGATGATGTCCTCGACGATCAGGCGAGCGCGTTCGAGTCGCATGGCGGGGGTTAGCCGTGCCGCCGGCCGAGCAGCTGCTCGAGGTTCGACATCGCCAAAGCCTAGCTCGATTGGCTTGCCGCGCCCGCGGCACTATTCTGGTGGCCGTGGACGCCGTCGTGATCCGTGGGACGACGTACCCGGTCGTCCTGCCGAAGCTGAAGGATCCACGGCTCCATCTTGCGGCGACGATCACGTCCCTGCAGGTGCTGGGGCAGGTCGCGTTCGCCTTCCGGCTCTCGATCGTCCAGATCCTGCTCAGCATCGGCACCTGCGCCGTGCTGGAGCTCGCGATCACGCTGCGCAAGCAGCGTGCGATCCTGTGGCCGGCGAGCGGCATGCTGACGGGCAACGGCGTCGCCTTCGTGTTGCGCCTTCCGGGCAACGTCCACGGCGAGTGGTGGAGCTTCCACGGCTGGTGGATCTACGTCGCCGTGTCGGCCGGCGCGCTGCTGTCGAAGTACGTGATCAAGTGGCGCGGAGAGCACATCTTCAACCCCTCGAACATCGGCCTCGTCGCCTGTTTCGTGCTGCTCGGGCGGGCGCGCGTCGAGCCACTCGACTTCTGGTGGGGGCCGATGTCGGGCTGGATGGCTCTCGCGCTTGCGATCATCGTGATGGGCGGCTTCGCGATCCTCTCCCGGCTCAAGTTGCTGCGCGTGGCGCTCGGGTTCTGGGCCGCCTTCGCCGTTGGGATCGGCGGGCTCGCGCTCGCGGGCCACGCGATGACCGCGCGCTGGCATCTCGGACCGATCACGGGCTTCCATTTCTGGTGGGTGCTCGTCACCTCGCCGGAGGTGCTCGTCTTCTTCTTCTTCATGATCACCGATCCGAAGACGGCGCCGCGAGAGCCGAGAGCGCGCGTGGTCTACGCGGTTGTGCTCGGCATGCTCGCCGCGACGCTGATCGCACCGACGACGACCGAGTTCGCCGCCAAGGTGGCGCTGCTCGGGTCGCTGGTGATCGTCTGCGCGGCGAGGGCGCTCCTCCGGTCGCTTCCACTGCGCGTCGACCGCCCGCGCCTGGCGCTCGCGGGCGCTGCCGGCCTCGCGCTCTACGCCGGTGTCGTCACGTTCGCAAGCTCCTCGGTGACAACCGTGGCCGCTCAGCCGCTGCCGCCCGGCAAGCTGCCGCCGATCGCGATTCTCCCGTCGCCCGGCGTGCAGACCCAGCTCGACCGCCCGACAGCCGAAGTGATCGCCGCCGACCTGCTCGCCTCGGCGCCACAGCCTGCGAGCTCGAACAACGCGATGCGGGTCCATCTCGAGCCCGGCACCGACCAGGATCCGCCGACCGCGGTCGTGCAGGTCGCGAGCAGCACCTACCGGCTGCACCTCGCGGAGACCGGCGTCTGGACGCTCGCCCCGGGCTCGTCCCCTGCGCAGGCGTCGGCCCCTGTTCCGACGAGTGCGGCGCTCACCGGGGAGCGGCTGACCGACGTCGCTGCCGCCGTCGGCCTGAACTTCCGGCAGGGCTCGTTCCGTTACGGGATGTCCAACGACGTCACGGCGATGATGGGTGGCGGGGTCTGCTGGCTCGACTACAACGGCGACGGCTGGGAGGACCTGTTCGCCGTCAACTCGTACTCGTCCGCCGACACGGCGGCGTGGGAGGCGCACGGTGGCCTGCCGACGTCGGCGCTCTTCGAGAACGTGCGCGGGACGTTCCGGAATGTGAGCGCGCAGGCGCACGCGAATCTGGCGGTGCAGGGCGACGGGTGTGCCGCCGCCGATCTGAACGGCGACGGCCGCCCCGACCTGGTCGTCACGACCACGAGGGGGATCGACCTGCTCTGGAACGAGGGCCACGGCGCGTTCGGCGAGGGCGCGCGGGCCGCCGGGATGACCGCGACGGGCTGGTACACCGGCGTCGCCGTCGCGGACGTGAACGGAGATGGACGGCCCGACGTGTTCGTCGCCGGCTACTCCGATCCGAGCGAACCGGTGCAGGGCTCGATCGCGGGCTTCCCGACGAACCTGACCGGTGTGCGCGATCTGCTCTACCTGAACGAGGGCAACGACGCGCACGGACGCGCCCGCTTCCGCGAGGTCGGCATCCAGGCGGGCCTCGAGTCGTCGAGCTTCCGGCACGGGCTCGGCGCGACCTTCCTCGACTACAACGACGACGGCCGCCCCGACCTCTACGTGGCGAACGACGAGGACCCGAACTACCTGTACGCGAACGTCCCCTGGCCCGGCGGAGCTCGGGCCGACCCGGCGGGACTCGGCTTTCGCTTCGAGGAGCGTGGCGCGGCCGAGGAGGTCGCCGATCCGTTCGCCGGCATGGGCGTGGCGACCGGAGGCGGCGGCAGCGGCGCCGCCGACCTGTTCGTCAGCAATTCCCGCAAGGAACCGTCGGCCGTCTTCAGCCTGCGCGGCGTCACGAGCTCGCCGGCCTTCGCGAACGCGCGGGCGAGCGTCGACCCGGCGCTCGGCTCGGGCTTCGCAGGCTGGGGCGCCTCGTTCGTCGACCTCGCGAACTCCGGTGAGCCCGACCTCGTGGTCGCGGCCGGAGCGATCCCGGTGACGAACCTCGCCGCCGACGCAGAGCCGGTGCGGGTGCTCGCGCCGCTGGCGGGCAGCCGGGCGCTCACGGGCTACGGCAGCGCCCGCGACGTCCTCGAACCGGCGGGCACGACGGTGAACGGGCGCGGGCTCGCAGCGGCGGACGTGGGCAACGACGGCCGCATGGACGTGGCGATCAACACGATCGGCGGCAGGCTCGTACTGCTGCGCCCGTCCGGCCCGAGCGGCCACTGGCTCGACGTCAGCCTGTCCCGCTTCACCCCCGGCACGGTCGTCACCGCCGTCCTGCCGAACGGCAAGCGGTACTCGCAGCAGATCGCGGCAGGCGGCAGCTACCTCTCGTCGGCCGACCCGCGCCTCCACTTCGGCCTCGGGGCGGCCGCGACGGTCAGCACGCTGACCGTCCGCTACCCGTGGGGCGCCGAGACGCGGCTGAGCGGCATTCGCGGCGACCGGGTCTTCCAGGTCGACGTGCCCACGCGGCCGACCCCGCCCCGCCCGGCGACGGCGAGCGCGCGACTCGCTTCCTGCACGCCGGCGCTGCACGGCCGCTCGGTGGCAACCCTCTGGGACGAGACAGCCGCCGCAGTCCTGCGCGCGGGCGCCGCCCTCGAGCCGGTGCAGGCGCGCGACCTCTACGACGTCTCGGCTGCGATGTGGGACGCCTGGGCGGCGTACGACCCGCATGCGAAGGGCATCTTCGTCAGCGCGAAGGCGGGTGCCGCCGACGTCCAGGCCGCGCGCGACGCGGCGATCAGCTACGCCGCCTACCGTCTGCTCCTCTGGCGTGCCTCCTACGGCGCGAACCTCGACCGGACCTTTGCGATGCTCACGGAGGAGCTGCGCTCGCTCTGCTACTCGCCGGGTTTCACGAGCACGACGGGCAGCTCGCCTGCGGCGCTCGGCAACCGGATCGCGCGCGCGGCGATCGCCGCCGGGCGCAGCGACGGCTCGCACGAGGCGCTGCACTACGCCGACCCGACCTACACACCCGAGAATCAGCCGTTGATCATGAGCCGGTCCGGGTCGACCGTCCACGACCCGACCTTCTGGCAGCCGCTCGCGCTCTCGCAAGTCGCCCCCGACGGGCTCGGCGCGGTGCCCGCCAAGGTCCAGAGCTTCGCCGGCGCCGAATGGGGGCACGTGCGCAGCTTCGCGCTGCCCGCCTCCGCAAAGGGCCTGCCGCTCGACCCGGGTCCGCCGCCGCTCGGCGACTCCTCGAGCGCCCCCTACCAGCAGGCGGCCGTCGCCGTCATCCGCGCGACCGCGTCGCGCTCGCCCGGGGGCTCGGTCGACATGTCTCCGCTCGCCTGGAACGCAACGGCGCGCGCGCTGCCCGAGTTGCGCGCCGCCCCCGCGCGGCTGCGCCAGGACGTACGGCGCTACTTGACGCTGAACGGCGCCCTCAACGACGCCGCCGTCGTCGCGTTCGGCGCGAAGCGCACCTACCAGGCGCCGCGGCCGATCTCGATGATCCGCTACCTGGCCTTCCAGGGGCAGTCGAGCGATCCGAAGAAAGCGTCCTACAGCGCCGACGGCCTGCCGCTCGTCCCCGGGCTCGTCAAGCTCGCGGACGGAAAGGTCGAGGTGCTCTCGCAGGGCCGCTGGGTGCCCGGCGCCGGCTGGGCGCCGCCGGCGGCGACGCCCGCCTCGCCGGGCTGGGTGTCCGAGGGAAGCACGTTCGCCTACGCCGCCGAACAGGTGCTGAGCGCGCTGACCGGCCGATCATTCGCACAGGCCGCACAGCGGCTGGGCACGGCCGGGCTGGCGGAGGGGATCGAGACGCCTCCCGACGAGGCCGCCGGGCGCACGCTCGGCATCGAGGTCGGGAAGCTCGCCCTGGCGCGCACGGCGCGCCTCTAGTGTCTAGCGGCCGGAGCGGGCCTGCAGCCGGACTGCGAACGTGTCGAGCGTCACGGCTGCGAGAAGCACGAGGCCGGTGATGATGTAGATCCACCCGTTCGACACGCTGAGCGTGTTGAGCCCGTTCTGGAGCGTTCCGATCATCACGGCGCCGAGCAGCGCGCCGCGCACCTCGCCGCGGCCGCCGAAGAGCGAGACGCCGCCGATCACCGCCGAGGCGATGGCGTTCAGCAGCAGGTTGCCCGGCGGGAACGTCAGAGCCACCGAGTTCACCTGCGAGGCGAAGATGATCCCGCCCAGCCCGGCCGTGGCGCCGGAGATGACGAAGACGAGCACGCGGATTCGCGGCACGTTGATGCCTGCGCGGCGGGCGGCTTCGGCGTTCCCGCCGACGGCGTAGACGTGACGTCCGAACGTCGTCCACTTCGCCAGGAACGTCAGCAGGATGAAGAAGACGATGATGATCACGCCCGAGAGCGGCAGGCCGAGCGACGTCGCAATCACCTTGCCGTGGTTCGCGATCGCGACCGTGCCGAACGCGGCGACGCCGATCCCCACGAGCTTCACCGCGAACGAGGTCCAGTTCACCGTGGCAATCTGCGTGCCGCGGGCGGCGACCCGCCTGTAGAGGACGCTCAGCGGGTACAGAGCCGTGATCACCGCCGCGATCAGGTAGCCGCCCAGATGCGAGAAGGCGTAGCTGTCGGTGTAGTTGATCCAGCGGTCCTGGATGATGATCGTGCCGCGCTGCTCGAGCTGGTTCAGGATCACCCCCTGCCAGATCAGGAAGCCGCCGAGCGTGACGACGAACGACGGGACGCCGACGAACGCGACGATCGACCCCTGCACGCCGCCGATCAGCGCGCAGACGGCGACTGCGATCGCCATCGCGAGGATCCCGTTCAGCTGGTGCCCGCTCCCCGGCAGCTGGAGCTCCGCCACGACGAGCGCGCCGATGCCGGCCACGTAGCCGATCGAGAGGTCGATCTCGCCGAGCAGGAGCACGAAGACGACGCCGAAGGCGAGCATCGCTGTGCCGGCCATCTGGTTGATCAGGTTCGTGAAGTTGACGGCCGTGAAGAAGTTCGTGGCAGTCAGCCCGAAGAGGACGACGATCAGGATCTCGCCGACGATGATCGGAGCCGGGCCGAGGTTGCCCGTCCTGAGGTTGAGCCAGGCCTTGGAGTAGAGCCCTGCGAGGCCGCCCACGGGCGCGTCCCGCTTCGCGCTGTCCACTTCGACCGAGGTCAAGCCTCGCCTCCGGCCGGCGGGTCCGGGTCCGGAATGCCCGAGACCTTGGTGGGGACGCCGGCGGTGATCGCCTGGACGATGGTCTGCTGCGACGTCGTCCGGCGGTCGTAGATGCCGACGTTCCGTCCGAGGCGGAGCACGGTGATCCGGTCGGCCGTCTCGTAGATGTCGTGGAGGTTGTGCGAGATGATCACGACGGCGAGCCCCTGCTCGCCGAGGCGGCGGACGAGGGCGAGCACCTGCTCCGTCTGCGCCACGCCGAGTGCGGCCGTCGGCTCGTCGAGGATGACGAGCTTGGAGTTCCACTGGACGGCCTTCGCCACCGCGACGGACTGGCGCTGGCCGCCGGACAGCGTCGCCACCGGCTGGCGGATCGACGAGATCGTCGTGACCGCGAGGCTCTTGAGCGTCCAGGTGGTGGTGTGCTCCATCGCCGCCTCGTTGAGGATCTGGAACCGGTTCGTCTCACGGCCGAGGTACATGTTCTGGACGACGTCGAGGTTGTCGCACAAGGCGAGGTCCTGGTACACGACCTCGATCCCGAGGCGCGCCGCGTCCTTCGGGCCGTGGATGTGCACCTCCCGGCCCTCGAAGAGGATCTGCCCGCTGTCGAAGGCGTGGGTGCCGGCGATGCACTTGATCAGCGTCGACTTGCCGGCGCCGTTGTCGCCGACCAGCGCCATCACCTCGCCGCTTCGCACTTCGAAGTCGACGCTCTCGAGTGCCTGTACGGAGCCGAACGACTTGGTGATGTCTCGCAGCTCGATGAGTGGTGAAGTGTCTGCCATCGGGAGCTTCTGACTCTAAGCACGGTGGAGGCGCCCGGGAGGGCGCCTCCACCGCAGATATGCCGGTCTTACTTGCAGTACTTCTTGAACGTGCCGACGCACACTTCGCTCTTCTTCAGGAAGTGATCCGTGAAGAGGCGCTTGTAGTTGGCCTTCGTGATCCAGATGACCGGCAGGGCCAGAGTCGGCTCCTTCTTCTTGCCGTTCATCCGGTAGCCGTTCGTCTTCGGCTTCTTGCCGTGGAGAAGCGCAACCGCAGCAGCTGCAGCAGCGTTCGCCTCGCTCGGCACGTACTTGTAGACCGTGCCCGTCTGCCAGCCGGAGATGATGTTCTGGACGCCCTGAACGGTCGCATCCTGGCCCGAGAGCGGAAGTGGGCTCAGGTGCTTCGCCTTCAGGTCCGCGATGACAGCGCCGGCGATGTTGTCGTTCGCCGCCAGCACGCCCTGGATCTTGTTGCTCGTCTTGACCAGCATCTGGCTGAAGATGGTCGCCGCGTTGTTCGCATCCCAGTCGGGGACGAACTGCTGCGGGCCCTTCTTGATCGTGCCCTTCTTGAACAGCGGGTTGAAGACCGCGTCGTTGCCGCTCTTGAACCAGAACGCGTTCTGGTCGGTCTGACCGCCCCACAGCTCGGCGACCGTGCCACCCGGGTACGTCCCGCGGGCCTTCATCCCGGCGATGACGCCGTTGGCCTGTGCCTTGCCGACGGCCTTCCCGTCGAAGGTCACGTAGACCGAGGCGGAGCCGCCGCTGACCTGGCGGTCGTAGTCGATCGCCTTGCCGCCCTTCGAGGTGAAGAGCTTCTCGATCGACGCGGCAGAGCCGTTGTCGAGCGCCGTCTCGATGACGACCGTCGCGCCCGCTGCGATGCACGCCTGCGCCTGCGCCTTCTGCTTCAGCGGGTCGTTGAGCGCGTTGTTGATCGAAGCGCTGACGCCGGCCTTCTTGAAGGCCGCTTTCATGTCGGGAGCGTCGAACTGCACCCAGCGGACGGACGACTTCGTGTCCGGCAGAAGGACGCAGACCTGCACGCTCGCCGCCTTCTTGGTACCGCTCGCCGTGGCGCTCGCCACGATGAACACGGCGAGGCCGGCGGCCGCGAGCGCGATGAGCGCCAGGGCCGTCGACCTGCGGAAAACCTTCTTCAACGTTGTCTCCTTCTCTTTCTCTTCGCTCACGCGGGCCAGTGAGAGATGAAGTTCTCCCATTCGGTCGCCGGAGTCAAGTTGTCGCTTCATCAATTGCAGTGAAAGGGGTAGGCTCGCGCCCGTGAAGACCTCGCTCGGAATCTGGGCCTTCGGCGCGATGGCGACCCGGTTCAACCCCGGCGGCTACAAGCCCGACCTGGCGGCGTCGTCCACGGCGGAGCGCGTGCGGACGGCCGTTGCGGGGCTCGGGGATCTGATGGACGACTACGAGTTCCACTACCCGCAGGAGCTCTCCGCGGAGAACCTCGAGGACGTGCGCTCGGCGCTCGACGGCCACGGCATCTACTGCGTCTGCTCGGGGCTGCACCTCGATTCGCGCTTCGGCAAGGGCGCCTTCTGCTCGCCGGACGACGCCGTCCGGGCAGAGGCGCTGCGCCTGACGCGGGAAGCGATCGATCTGGCCGCGGAGGTCGGGGCGCACATGGTCATCTGGCCGGGGATCGAGGGCTACAACTATCCGTTTCAGACCCCGTACAAGGAGTCGTGGGCGCGCTTCCTCGACGGCGTCGGGGAGTCGGCGTCGTATGCGGCCGGGAAGGGCGTGACGGTGTTCCTCGAGCACAAGAACTCGGAGCCGGCGATGAAGATCCTCATGCGCAACCTCGGCATGACGCTGCACGTGATCCACACGCTGCGCCGACAGGGGATCTCGAACGTGCTCGTGAACATGGACTGGCAGCACCTGATCATGAACGGCGAGAACCTGGCCGAGTACGCCGCGCTTCTGGCCGCCGAGGGGCTCCTCGGCCATCAGCACGCGAACTCGGGCTGGGGGACGTTCGACGACGACAACATGGTCGGGGCGACCGCGTTCATGGAGACGCTCGAGCTTGCCGTCGAGCTGCGGCGGGCGGGCTACGGCGAGCGGGGCGAGCGTCTCGGCTTCGACCTCTACCCGTATACGGAGGACGCGGTCGGTGCGGTCAAGCGCTCGGTCCTGCAATGGCGCTTCATCGACGGGATCGCCGCGAAGATCGACGACGCAGCCCTTCGCGAGGCGCAGCAGGCCAAGGACGCCGTTCGCGCCTACGAGCTCGTCTACGCCGCGCTCGGTGCCTGAGCAGCACCTGGTCGGTATCGACGTCGGTACGACGGCCGTCAAGGGGATCGCGATCGACGTCGACGGGCGAGTCGTCGCGACCGCGTCGGCCGAGTACGCGCTCTCGACCCCGCACCCGGGCTGGGCCGAGCAGGATCCCGAGGACTGGTGGCGGGCCGCCCGCGACGTCCTGGGCAGGCTTCCGGAGGGCCCGGTGGGTCTGTCCGGGCAGATGCACGGGCTCGTGACGCTCGGCGGCGACGGCGCCGTGTTGCGGCCGGCGATCCTCTGGAACGACCAGAGGACGGGGGCCGAGTGCGCCGAGATCGAGCAGCTCGTCGGGCTCGAGCGGTTGATCGAGCTGACGGGCAACCGCGCCCTCACGGGCTTCACCGCGCCGAAGCTTCTCTGGCTGCGGCACCACGAGCCCGACGTCTATGCGCGCATCCGCCACGTGCTGCTGCCGAAGGACTACGTCCGCTACCGGCTGACCGGCGAGCTCGCGGTCGACGCGGCCGACGCCTCCGGAACCC
Organism: uncultured Thermoleophilia bacterium; assembly: GCA_963784765.1. Lineage (GTDB taxonomy): Bacteria > Actinomycetota > Thermoleophilia > Gaiellales > Gaiellaceae > PALSA-600. The sequence continues at coordinate 111,417 of CAWASP010000032.1, read as the reverse complement.
TGCTCTACGACGTCGGCGGCCGGGCCTGGTCGGAGGACGTGTGCGCTGCGCTCGACGTCCCGCTCGAGTGGCTTCCGCCGGCCCACGAGTCGACGGAGGTCGCGGGCGCCGGCGACCAGGCCGCAGCCGCCCTCGGCGTCGGCATCGCCCGGCCCGGCCCCGTCTCGGTGGTGCTCGGCACCTCCGGCGTCGTCTTCGCGGCACTGCCGGCGTACGCGCCCGACCCGCAGGCCCGCCTGCATGTCTTTTGCCACGCGGTGCCGGGAACGTGGCACGCGATGGGCGTGATGCTCAGCGCCGCCGGATCGGCCGCATGGCTGCGCTCGGCGCTCGGCGCGGGCTTCGACGCGCTCGACGCGGACGCGGAGCGCTGGGCGCCGGGCAGCGAGGGCCTCCTCTTCGCGCCGTATCTCGCCGGCGAGCGGACGCCGCACGCCGACCCGAACGCGCGCGGGGCGTTCACCGGCCTGTCGCTGCGGCACGATCGCGGCGCGCTGTGGCGGGCGATGCTCGAAGGGGTCGCCTATGGCCTACGAGACTCCCTCGAGCTGCTGCGCGAGCTCGGCGCGGGCCCGGCGGCGGGCCGCGTCTCCGGGGGCGGCGCCCGGAGCGAGCTGTGGCTCCGCATCGTCGCGTCCGTGCTCGGGCTGCCGCTCGAGCGAACCGAGTCGGAACAGGGCTCGGCGTTCGGTGCGGCGATGCTGGCGGGTGTTCGCGCCGGCGTGTTCTCCGACGCGGAGGACGCCGTGCGTCGGTGTGTGCGCGTGGTCGACCGGGTCGAGCCCGAATGGGACTACGACGCGGGCTATGCGCGGTTCCGGCAGCTGTATCCGACCCTCAACCGTCTGGAGGAGCAATGAGCGTTGGCTCGACGGAGCTCATCAAAGGCAAGACAGCGGTGATCACCGGCGCGAGCCGCGGGATCGGCGCCGCCGTGGCCCGCATGCTGCACGACCGCGGAGCGAACCTGGGGCTCGCGTCGCGGAGCGGCGACGATCTCGGCCTCGACCGGGTCGTCGCCCGTCCCTGCGACGTCCGCGACCTCGATGCGCTCGTCGGCCTCTGCGATGCGACGGCGGAGCGGTTCGGCGGCATCGACATCGTCGTCGCGAACGCCGGCGTCGGCGCCTACGGGCCGTTCGTCGATCTCTCGCGCGAACACCTGGACGAGATGCTCGACGTCAATCTCAAGGGAACCGTGTACACGATCCGGGCCGCGCTGCCGCACATGCTCGGCCACGAGGGGGACATCGTCACGCTCGCCTCCGAGGCGGGCCGGCGCGGCTTTCCGAACGAGGCCGTGTACTGCGCCTCGAAGTTCGGGCAGGTGGGGCTGACGCGCGCCCTCGACGGCGAGCTGCGCGAGCACGGCATCCGCTGCACGAACGTGTGTCCCGGCGGGGTGGCGACCGACTTCGCCCTCGAGGAGGGCCGTGGCCGGCCGCACGAGGTGCTCGCGGGGATGATGACCGCCGACGACGTCGCCGAGCTCGTCGTCTTCGTGCTCGAGCGTCCCCGGCGCCTCCGCATGCTCGAAGCCGCCCTGCGCCCAATGACGGAGGCCTCCTGGGGGTAGCGCCGTCCGGTTTCGCCGCGGTGCTCGCGCCGGTCTTCCGCGACACGGAGGGCAGCCTGCGGCTCGTACTGATCGTGCGCACCGACCGGGGCAGGCACGGCGGGCAGCTCGCCTTCCCGGGCGGGCGGGCCGACCCCGACGACCCCAGCCTGCTTGCCACAGCGCTGCGTGAGGCGGAGGAGGAGATCGGCCTCGCCCCGGACGAGGTCGACGTGCTCGGGGAGCTTCCGACGGTGCGCAGCGGCGGCACGAACCTCGAGGTGCATTCGTTCCTGGGCCGGATCGCTTCGCGCCCGCGCTTCTCCGTGAATCCCGACGAGGTGGTCGAGGTGCTGACGCCGACGGTCGAGGAGCTGTGGGACCCGGCGCTCCGCCGCGACGTCCTGTTCACCTCGTCGAGGTGGCCCGAGGGGCTGCTCGTCGACGGGATCCCGGTCGGCGACCGCATCCTGTGGGGCATGACGCTGCGGCTCCTCGACGACCTCGTCCCGCGCCTCCGCGCGGGCGAGTGGGACGTCTGAACGCTCGTAACAGTCTGTTACAAGCACACGCTGCCGGCGCCGTAGGCACCCGAACGCTTGTAACAGTCTGTTACTAGCTCTTGCGCGAGCTGGACGCCGCGAGCGAGTAGCCGCCCTCGTACATCGCGGGCGCCCGCTCGAGCAGTCGGTCCCAGTCGGGCACGTCCCAGCCGAACGAGTCGGCGAGCCGGACGATCATGCTGAACAGGGAGCACACCGCCGCGGCGTCCCGGAGGGCCTGCGGCGTGACGCCCGTGGCATAGACGGGCTCGGCGTCCTCGGGCGTCAGCTCGTCGGGGCGGAGGGTCAGCTTCTCGAGGAAGGCCAGCGTCGCCGCCACCTGCGAGGAGACCGGCGCGGTGCGCCAGTCGTCGACCACTGCCTGCCAGACATCCTCACCGAGTGCGTACGACGCGACCGCGCCGTGGGACCCCGCTCAGAACGGGCACTGGTTGAGTAACGATGTGAACCCGGCAAAGAGCTCACGCTCACCGGCGCTCCAGTCGGACGGGCCGCGCATCACGCGGTCGAGCTCGTCCGAGAAGGGAGCCCCGAAGAGCTCCGGTCGGTAGAGCAGCGTCTTGACGACGCCGAGCGGCTCGCGCCCGCTGCGCTCCCGGATCTGCTGCAGCACGGCCGCCTCCGCGGGAGCGTGCCCGTGATCGACGCAGCCGAGCCTCATGCCCGTACGGCGAGCGCCCGGTCGGCGGCCTCGAACCGGCGCAGGCCCTCGGCGATCGCCGCGCCGACGGTCTGCTCGAAGATCTCGTCCTCCGACACCCCGGCGGCCGTCAGCGCCTCGACGTCGGCGTCGGTGATCGCCGACGCCCGCGCATGCACCTTCTCGAGATAGCGGCGCATCGCCTCGGGAGGCGCCGGCAGCGCGTCCACGTTCGCGCGCAGCTGATCCAGCGGCCTCGCCACGGGCGCCAGTCTACGCCAGGTGAGTCCGGATGCCTATCCTTCGCGGAAACCCCCAGGAGGAGACAGATGGCACTGACGCTCGGCGACACGGCACCCGACTTCGAGGCCCAGACCACCGAAGGGCCGATCCGGTTTCACGAATGGATCGGCGACGACTGGGCGGTGCTGTTCTCGCACCCGAAGGACTTCACGCCCGTGTGCACCACCGAGCTCGGTTACATGGCCAGGATCAAGCCGGAGTTCGACCGGCGCGGCGTGAAGGTGATCGGCCTCTCGGTCGATCCACTCGATCGTCATACCGAATGGGCGCGCGACATCGAGGAGACTCAGGGCACGGCCCCGAACTACCCGATCATCGCCGACAGCGACTTCAACGTCGCGAAGCTCTACGGGATGCTCTCGCACGAGACCGATGGCGACGCGCTTGCGCGGACGGCGGCCGACAACCAGACGGTTCGCAACGTGTTCGTGATCGGGCCCGACAAGAAGGTCAAGCTGATCCTCGTCTACCCGATGACCGCGGGCAGGAACTTCGACGAGGTGCTGCGAGTCCTCGACTCGCTGCAGCTGACCGCGAACCACAAGGTGGCGACGCCGGCGCAGTGGCGGCCGGGCGACGACGTGATCATCTCCGGCTCGCTCTCCGACGACGAGGCGAAGGAGCTGTTCGGAACGTGGGAGTCGCCCCGTCCCTACATCCGGATCGTCCCCCAACCGCGGTAGGCCTCGGGCGCGGACGCGCGGGCGCGGTTCACGCCCGCCCACGCGTTTCCGCCGCTCGACAGGCGCACAGGTGACCGGCATGGGGCGGGTTCCGGCGCGCGAGTTCCTGCCGCGGCTCGCCCGGCGGTCGGTCGCGGAGTTCCTCGACGACCACTGCGCGCAGTACGCATCGTCGATTGCCTACCACGTCCTCTTCTCGGTCTTCCCGCTCGCGATCGTCCTCGCCGGGGTGTTCGGCATCGTGGTGCGCGCCACCGGCTCGCAGGCCGACGTTGTCGACACGATCGTTCGCAACGTTCCGCTCTCCGCGAGCGGGGATCGCCAGCTGCGGACGCTGCTCACCGGCGCGACCGGGAACCTGTCGGCGCTCGGCCTGTTCGGCGTCGTCGGCATGGTCTACGCCGCGAGCGGGATGATGTCGTCGATCAGGCTGGCGCTGAACGCGGCCTGGGACGTCGACGAGTCACGCCCGTTTCTGCGCGGGAAGCTCGTCGACATCACGCTTGTGTTCGGTGCGGCGGGGCTCGCCCTGGCGTCGCTCGCGCTGACCGTCGGGCTGCGCTTCGTCGAATCCGTCGGAGGGCTCGGCAACAGCCTTGCGATCGTCGCGCCGCTTCTGACCGCCTTCGGCGTCGTGATCTTCCTCTACCGCGTCGTGCCCGCGGCCGACGTACAGGTACGTGACGCTGCCCCGGCAGCACTGCTCGTCGCGTGCATCTTCGTGCTCCTCGACAACCTGTTCGCGATCTACGTCCAGCACTTCGCTCACTACAACGCGGTCTACGGCTCGCTCGGGGCCATCATCGCCTTCATGTTCTTCGTCTACCTCTCGTCGCTCGCCTTCCTCTTCGGCGCGGAGGTGGCGAGCGAGTGGCCGCGCGTGCGCGAAAGCGAATGGTTGAGCGAGCATGCCGCATCCGGCGACGGCCCCCCGTTCACCGCGCAGCTCGTTCGGATCGTGAAGAGCCTCTGGGTGCGTGATCCGGCGGATTGACGGCCCGCGCAACCGCAGCGCGCTCGCGCTCGCCAGCGCCCGCCGCTTGCCCGCGGAGAGAACCGATCCCAGCGAGCCCGCAGAGAGGAGCGACGCGGCCGACCCGGCCGAGCCGATCGAGAACGCCGAACCGAGCGAGCCGATCGATCCGATCGAGAGCACCGAGCCGGACGAGCCGATCGAGAGGACGGAGTCGTCGGACCCGATCGAGAGGATCGAGTCCGTGATGCGATTGAGAGACGTGACGTGTTCTTGGCCATGGGTGGCACCTCCCCGCCGAACGGGGTTTCAATCGTCGCGACACCTGTTCCGCCTCCCGTTCGCGTGCGATGCGAGGATGGCGCAACATGAAGCGCCGTGAGATCCGCTCCTGGCTCGTCGACATGGACGGCGTCCTCGTGCGCGAGGAGCACGCGATCCCGGGTGCCGATCGGTTCATCGCGGCGCTTCGCGGACGAGGGTTGCCGTTTCTCGTCCTGACGAACAACTCGATGTACACGCGCCGCGACCTCGCCGCGCGGCTCTCGGCCACCGGCCTGGAGGTGCCCGAGGAGGCGATCTGGACGTCGGCGCTCGCGACCGCGAACTTCCTCGAGAGCCAGCGGCCGGGCGGATCGGCCTTCGTCATCGGCGAGGCCGGGCTCACGACGGCGATGCATTCGGCCGGCTACACGCTCACCGAGCGCAACCCCGACTACGTCGTGCTCGGCGAGACCCGGACGTACAGCTTCGAGCGCATCGCCCAGGCGATCCGCCTGATCGGCGGCGGCGCGCGCTTCATCGCGACCAATCCGGACCCGACCGGGCCGACGCCGGACGGGCCCTTGCCCGCGACGGGCTCGGTTGCCGCGCTGATCAGCAGGGCGACGGGCGTCGCGCCGTACTTCGTCGGCAAGCCGAACCCGCTCATGATGCGGTCGGCGCTCAATGCGATCGACGCGCACTCCGAGACGACCGCCATGGTCGGGGACCGCATGGACACCGACGTCGTCTCGGGCCTCGAAGCCGGCATGCACACGGTGCTCGTCCTCACCGGCTCGACGACTCGCGAGGAAGCGGAGCGCTTCCCGTACCGGCCGTCGCGGATCGTCGACTCGATCGCCGACCTCGTCGCCGAGCTGCAGTAGCAACACCGGATGCCCGGAATGGGGGATTCCCATCGCCTCCCGTTCAGAGGACAACGAGGGGGTTGCGGCAAACACCCCTCTCATCGAGGCGTGCGCTCCTGCGCACGCTCGGGGGCGCACTCGCGCTCGCCTTCGCTGCGCTTGCGCTGACCGGTCTGGCGACGCGGCTGATCGACGCCCGCACGGCGGTGGAGCGCAGTCAGCGCCTCAACGATCTGAGCGTGCTCGTCCAGCTCGCAGACCGCGAGTCACACCAGCTTGCCGTGAAGCCGATCGACGCCGCAACGGCGATGCAGATCCACGACGTCGTCTCGCGCCTCGGCCGATCCTCTCCCGACGTGACGGAAACGGCGCGGGTTCTCATACCTGCAGGCACCGCGCTGGCGCTTGCCGAGCACCGGAGGAACGGGCAGGCCGCGCGCGCATTCGCGCGCGTGAGCAGCGCCGCAGAGACGGCGCTCCTCACCGAGGAGACAGCTCCGATCCCGGTCAGATCGGGTCTGCTGGCGCGTCTCGAGGACTGGTCCGCGCTGGTCGCCGCCGTGATCGGGGCGCTTCTCGGGATCGGCGCGCTCTTCCGGCTGCAGCGGCGGAAGGCCGTCATGTCCGAGGGCCGTGCCGAGGAGCTCGCAGCCGAGGCCCGCACCGACAGCCTCACCGGGCTCGGCAACCTCCGCGCGTTCCAGGAGACGCTCTCGGAGGCGATCGCCGACAGGGCCTCCACGAACACGCCGTTCGTGTTGCTCGCGATCGACCTCGATGGGCTGAAGCAGATCAACGACACGGACGGGCACCTGGCCGGAGACGCGTACATCAAGAGCGTGGCGGAGTGCCTGCGTGCCACCGTCGGCGTGCAGGGGACGGTTCACCGCACCGGTGGAGACGAGTTCATGGTCATCCTGCCGGGACGGAGGAACTGGGACGGGCTCGGGCTCGCCCGCCAGATCGAGGAGCGCTCGAGGAAGGTCATAGGCCGGCGGGCGCTGTCGATCGGGCTGACCGAGTCGACAGGGACCGAGGGCAGGCACCTGCTCGTCGCGCAGGCCGATCTGGCCCTCTACGAGGCCAAGCGCACGGGCCTCAACGCGGTGGTCTTCAATCCCGGCCTCGCCAAGCCGGCCGCGGCCGCCAGGAGACGGAGCGACACTCCCGGCCCGGAGCAGCGCGCGCTCGCGGCCGCGCTCGCGCGTGCCGTCGACGCGAAGGACATGGGCATGCAGAGCCACTGCGAGACGGTCGCCCAGCTGAGCGTCGCCATCGGCGAGCGTCTCGGCCTCGCTGGCAGCGAGCTGGAGCGCCTGCGGATCGCCGGTCTCCTGCACGACGTCGGCAAGATCGGGGTCGCGGACGCGATCCTCCAGAAGCCCGACGAGCTGGACGGCGACGAGCACTCGGCGATGGCGAGCCATGTCGAGATCGGGCACGCGATCCTGCTCGCCGCCGAGCTTCCGGTCGAGGCGGAATGGATCCTCCACCACCACGAGCACTTCGACGGCCGCGGCTATCCGGCGAAGAAGCGGGCCGAAGAGATCCCGCTCGGGTCACGCATCATCGCGGTGGCCGATGCGTTCGAGGCGATGACGTCCGACCGGCCGTACCGCCCCGGCGTCCCGGCGGCGGATGCCCTGGCGGAGCTTCAGCGGCTGGCCGGCCGCCAGTTCGACGGCCGGTGCGTCGACGTGCTCGTCGAGCTGGTCGGTGGCACCGCGGCCGGGCGCGTGGAGCAGCTCGTGGAGCGGCCGGCCGACCCTGCTTCCCGGCCTCTCGATGGCAACCTCGCGGCCTGAGCCGTCCGATCCGGGGCTGAAGGACGGTTACGGTCGCGCCGATCCCCCGGCAGGGGGATCGCCAGCTCCCCTCGTTCTGAGGACACTCAGATGGTGGAAGAGATGGAGACGATCGAGCACGAGTGGGTTCCGATCGGGACGCTGCTCCTGCGGAGAGGCCTGATCGACGTCGAGCAGCTCGAGCTCGCGCTCGTCGAGCGCGAGCAGAGCGGCAGCCGCCTTGGGGAGCTCCTCGTGAGCTTCGGATGGGTTTCGAGCAGGGACGTCGCCGTGGCCCTCGCCGAGCAGTTCCAGCTGCCTTTCCGCGATCTCGACGCCGAGCCTGCGCCGCCGATCCAGCAGCAGCACTCCGCCGTCAGCGCGCAACCCGGCGCGGTCGTCCTCGAAGTCTGCGAGGATCGCGTCGTCATCGGCGTCGACGATCCCACCGATATCGGCGCGATCGAGCAGCTTCGTGACGGTCTGGAGCAGCCGCTCGAGCTTGTCGTCGTCGATTCCGCGCACGTGCGGCCGTCCGCCCGTCCCGGCGCCGCCGTCGCCGGCTGACCACAGGGTCCGAGCGTCGATGCGGACGTCGATCCACCTGGCCAGGCTCGTTCTCGTCGGTGCCCTTGCCGGGGGCGCTCTCGCCTCGGGCGCGAGCGGCGCCGGCGGGCGGGTCGACCGTCTGCTCGCGCCACCCGGCGTCTGCGCCGGCGCCGACCGCAGCGCCACCGCTGCGCGCACCGTCCAGCTGAGGGCGATGGCATGCCTCGTCGCCTACGTGCGCTCCCGGGCCGGGCTGCCCCCGCTCCGGCTCGTGCACGAGCTCGACAAGGCGGCAGGGCTCAAGGTCGATGCAGACGTGCGCTGCGGCGAGTTCTCCCACACACCGTGCGGCGACTCGTTCCTGACCGTGTTCTCGCAGTCGGGCTACCTTCGCGCCACGAGCGCCTACGCCGTCGGCGAGAACCTCGCCTGGGCGGCCGGAGGCGCTCGCTCGCCCCGGGCGATCATGCGACTCTGGCTGCACTCGCCGCCGCATCTCGCGAACCTGCTCTCGCCGACCTGGCGGGACTTCGGGCTCGGGTTCCGCGCGCGCGTGCAGTTCGAGGGCTCGCGGAATGCGATCGTCTGGGCGACCGAGTTCGGGAAGCGAGGCGACTGACCGCCTGGCCCCCAGGCGGGGCGTCATGAACGAAGGGGGGAGAACCATGGAGCACCTGACAGCACCTCGTTCCGATCAGCAGGCGCCGCTGCGGGGCGTCTCCGCGCGTTCCCTCCGCCGCGTCCTTCGCTTCGTCGGCACGCTGGCGATGTGCGCGGGCGTCCTCGCGCTCGTCTGGGCGGTCGTCGTCTGGCGATGGCAGGACCCGTTCACCGCCCTCTACACGCACTTCCAGCAGAAGCACCTGGCGGCGGTCTACGAGGAGCGCGCGGTGAAGTTCGAGTCGCACGCGCCAACCGCCGGAGTCGTTCCCAACGTCGTCGACGCCCAGCACGAGGTACGTGTGGCCGCGGCGCGCTATCGCAGCGCGCTCCGCACCGGCGACCCGGTCGGGCGGCTGACGATCGGCCGGATCGGTCTGAAGATGATGGTTGTGCAGGGAACCGACGAGGAGTCGCTGAAGAAAGGCCCGGGCCACTACCTGACCACCACGCTGCCCGGCCAGGGGCATCTGATCTATGTCGCCGGGCATCGCACGACCTACCTCGCCCCCTTCTCGCACATCGACGACATCCGGAACGGCGACTACATCAAGTTCGAGCTGCCCTACGGCACGTTCACCTATCGAGCGTTCCGGCACTACGTCGTCCCGGCGACGGATCTCGCGATGCTCGTCGACCACGGCCAGGAGATCCTGCGTCTCCAGGCCTGTCATCCGCGATTCTTCGCGACGCACCGATACATCGTCGACGCCCGGTTGGTCTCGTTCACGTTGCACGGCTCCCACACGCCCTTCGTGGTGGGGAACAGCTGACCGCGCGGCTCGGAGACACCCACCCGAAGGTTCGTCCGCCCCTGCCCGCAGGTCCGATGCGCGGACAGGTGGGCCAAGTACCCTGGAAGACGTGACTGAGACTGCGACACGTGTCCGTGAAGCCGCGCAGTCTCGAGGCTGACGGCGGCTTCGCGATGCCCGGGCAACCAGGGATCCCGACGGGGGATCGGCCGGGGAACGGCGACGCGCGCCGGGCGGTGGTGCGGGCCGGTTTGCGCCGCGTGCACGCGGTGGGGCCGTCGCTCGTTCTCGCAGTGCTCTTGATCGGCGCATCGGCGGGCGCTGCCTGCTGGGCGGTCGAGACGGGGATCACGAGCAGCACCCGCTCTGCCCGGGTGAACGATGTCCGTGACACGCTTCGCCGCGGGCGAAACCTTCTCGACCAGCGACAGCAGAAGGCCGCGACCGCAGCCGCTGCTCTTGCGGCGGCGGGTCGCGTGCAGGCGGCATTCGCGAACCGCGACGCGACCGCGCTCCGGTCGATCGCCCGGGACCGGCCCAGCGTCGGCTTCGTGCTCTGGAACGGCCGCACCCTCGGGCGGGCGGCCGTCCCCGGGCTCGACGCATCTGTCGCCGTCTACGCGCACGGCGCGCTCGCCGGCCGCGTCATCGTCAGCGCGGCGCCGGACGTGACGCTGCTCGCCCGCGCCCGGGCCGCGTCGGAGGCAACCCGCCTCGCCTACACCGTCGACGGAACGATCGTCGCGGCGTCGCCTCCATCCGGAAGCAGCACGCTCGCCGACCTCAGGCGAGGCTCGGTCGGGGACGACATCCCGCTGAACACGAGCGCGTCGACTCCCGCGCACCTGTACGGGTTCCAGTCACGACCGTCGATCCTGCTCGAAGCGCTCTGGCCCTGGCTCGTCGGCGTGCTCGCCGCCCTGGCCGCGTTCCGGATCTTCGAGAGGCGCGAGGGCGCGCACCGTCGGTCGCTGCGACCGCGGACGGTGCGCGACGCGGTGGCCCTCGTCGGCGAGACGCTCGCCGCGACGCACAACCCTGACGCGCTGCTACCGGTGATCCTGCAGGCCGCGATCGAGGTCACCAACGCGGCCGGGGGTGTGATCACGGTCGGCGGCACGACGCTCGCGTCGCGCGGTGACGTCGGGACGCCCGGAGTCGATTCGTTCGACGTCACGCTCGAGGTGCTGGAAGGACGGTCCGCGACGATGACGCTGTACGCATCGACTGCCGGTTTCAACCCGGACGCACGCGATGCCGCGGCGTGGATTGCCGCCCAGGCCGTCATCGCCCTCGAGAACGCCCGGCTGCACAGTCTCGTCCAGCTGCAAGCCGTGACCGACGAGTTGACGGGCCTGGCGAACAGGCGGCGTTTCCTGCAGCAGCTCGACCTCGAGATCACACGGTCGCGGCGCAGCCACGCGCCGCTCGGCATCGTGCTCGCCGATCTCGACGACTTCAAGCGCGTCAACGACACGTACGGTCACGACGCGGGCGACGATGCCCTTCGCGCATTCGCGGAGGTGCTGCGGGCGAGCGTCCGGGATGTCGACCTTCCGGTGCGGCTCGGCGGAGAGGAGTTCGCCGTCCTGCTGCCGGACACGAATCTCGCGGGCGCCTCGCAGCTGGCCGAGCGGATCCGGCGCGCGCTCGAGACCGCTGCCATCACGACCCGGGACGGCCGGATCCGGCTGACCGCCAGCTTCGGGGTCTCCTGCTTCCCGACTGCCGCAACGAGCGCGGAAGATCTGCTCGGCGATGCCGACGAGAGGTTGTACGAAGCGAAGCGTCGCGGTAAGAACAGAGTCGTCGTCTCGCAGGCCGAGGCCGGATAGATCGTCCGGCTGGACTGGGATCATCGTGCTCGTGCGTCCGCTCCGCTTCGCCCTCTTCGTCGCCGCCGTGACCGCGCTCCTGATCGGTCTCGGACGGGTCTGGCTGCATTCGCTCGACCACGGGCAGTCCGAGATCAGGCATGCCGCGAGCGCCGTTCGAAGCGCTCCGGTGGGCGTCGCGATCGCAGGACCGTCGAAGCCTACGACGACGAGCAGCACCCGGCCGACGCCAAGCCGCCGCACAAGCCGACAAGCCCAGGCCGAAGCCCAAGCCGAAGCCGGCGCCCCGGCGCCCACGGCGCCGGCGGCGCCCGCCCCTGTGCCGGTCGTCGAGAGCAGCATCCCCACGACGCAACCTGCCGTCTCCGCGGGCGCGCCCTCGCCGACGGTGCCTGCCGAAGCCGAAGCCCAAGCCGAAGCCCAAGCCGAAACCCAAGCCCACCACGCCGGCACCGACGCCGAAGCCGAAGCCCACGCCGAAGCCGAAGCCCAAGCCGACGCCGACGCCCACTCCGACCCCCACGCCGACTCCCACACCCACACCCGCGCCCACACCCGCGCCACTCCCGCCGCCCCCGCGCCGGGCGACCAGCCGACCGGGGAGCCGACCCCGACGCCGACGCCGACTCCGACTCCGACTCCGACGCCGACTCCGACTCCGACGCCGACGCCCACCCCGCCCCGACGATGCCGCGGCCGCCGGCCACGCCGCCCACGTATACGCCCCCGCCGCCGGTCGCGTGGTGGCTCGACCAGGATCCGCGCGTGCACCCGGGCGAGGGCTCGGCCGAGCCCGACGACGGCGATCACACCGGACAGACGACTCCGACCACGACGATTCCGACAGCGGCGACTCGCCCGACGGCTCGAGCCATGACCGACCAGGGTCCGGCTGCGACCACCGCTGAGCCCGTGCTGCTCGAGAGCCCCCGCCGGGGGCTCCTGCGGCGCACGATGGTCGGAGGCGTCGAGATCCTGAACCGGCGTGCGCGGCGCGAGCTCGAACGGAACAGCGAGGCGGGAGAGCACGTTCGGTTCTGCCTGCGCGGCGACCTCGGTCATTCGCTCGTCTGCCTCGACGACCGCCTCGTGATCATCAAGGCCGGCTTCCACGCGGGAACGACGTTCGGCTCGATGGCGGCGACGATCTTCTATCAGGACGTCACGGGCATCCAGCTGCGCATGCACCTCGTGTCGGGCTGGATCGAGATCTCCTCGCCGAGCTTTCAGGGGCGGGAGCGAAAGCACACGCGCCAGCCTCGCTCGAGCGACCGGGACGTCTACAAGCTGCCGAACTGCGTCCCGATCAACCGCAGGCACGCGGGCGCCTACCAGGCCCCGCTTGCGGAGCTGCGGCGGCTCGTGGCCGCAGCGAAGCAGAGCGACGCGCAGGAGCGAGTGGTGGCCGAGCTCGAGCGTCTTGCCGCGCTCCGGCGTGGCGGGCTGCTCGACGACGAGGAGTTCGCCGCCGCGAAGGCGCGCATCCTCGAGCCGGCCGCGGACTGACCGCCGCTACTTCTCGTAGATCGGGTTCTCGACGATGCCGTGCTGGTATGCGAACCGCATCGCCTCGGTCCGGTTCGCGGCGTTCAGCTTGCGGTAGATGTTCGTCAGATGGAACTTGACGGTCTGCTCCGCGACGAAGAGCTCCTTGCCGATCGCGTGGTTCGACAGGCCCCGCGCGAGGGCCTTCAGGATGTCGATCTCGCGGCTCGTGAGACCGAGCTCGTCGGCCGTCGTCCGCTCGTCCGCCTGTGCCGCACCGGCCGCGTAGAAGACGTTGCCGGCCATCGCCTGCCGCAGCGTGGCAGGGAGGTCGGGCGGGTTGACGCTCTTGATGATGTATGCGCTCGCTCCGCGCGAGAGCGCCGCCTGGATCACCGACTGGTCGGACGTCGCGGAGAGGATGACGACCTTCACGTCCGGGTACTCATGCTTGATCTGGTCGAGTGCCATCAGCCCGTCGAGCCCGGGCATGCGCAGATCGAGCAGCACGAGATCCGGGGAGGTGCGGCGCACGAGCGGCAGCACCTGGGTCCCGGAGCTCGCCTCGCCGACGATGTCGAAGTCGTCGGCTTCCTCGAGCGCGCGCCTGATCCCCTCGAGAATCAGACGATGATCATCGGCAATGACGACGCGCACGACTTACCTATCGTCCCGGGACGCCGCAGCCTTTAGCATCGCCGCTGCGCTGCGGCGCGCGCCTGCCTTCCGGCGGCCCTTCTTCTGGCCGGCGAGCTGTCGGACCGGTCGCCAACGCTTGAGAGCGGCGGTGACGGTCGTCGGCCCGCCGGGCCGGCTCGCAAACACGAGGCTGCCGTCGAGCAGCTCGAGGCGCTCCCGCATTCCCGCGAGCCCCAGATGAGAGCGTCCGTCGATGTCGAGGTCGACGTCGGCCGGATCGCAGCCCTTCCCGTTGTCGCGGATGCGCAGGTAGATGATGTCGTTCGCCTCGAACATCTCGACGCGGACCTCGGTCGCGTCGGCGTGGCGTGCGATGTTCGTCAACGCCTCGCGCAGGACGGACTGGAGGGCGATTCGCTGCGAGTCGGTCGCCGGCTCCACGTCCCCGGCGACGTCGAGCTCGACGCGGGCGCCGTTCCACTGCGCGAATCGGGCGATCTCGTTGTCGACCACGTCGACGATGCTGTGCGCGGCATCGTTCCTCCCGTCGGCCGCGAGCGAGCGGAGAGCCCGTTCGACCTCTCCGAGCTGGCGCATCGCGCCGTCGAGCTGGCGCCGTGCAGTCGCGGTGTCGGCAGGCAGGCCCTCGAGCTCGCGGCGGAGCAGGTCGAGCGCGAATCCGCACGCGACGAGGTCCTGCATCGGTCCGTCGTGCAGGTCGAGTCGAAGCCTGATGAGGCGGCGCGCTGCCGCGTTCCAGTCGCCGTCCGCCGTCGTTTCCGCCGGAAGGGAGGTATCGCGCGCGGGCGCACGGCCCGTGCTCTGGGTGTGGAGATCCGATGCGATTTCGGTCATGCCGCAGCTCCGAGAGGAGTCGGGAGTGTGATGTGCCTCCCGAGGGCATCGTGGGTCGCCGGAAGTCGGTCGAGCAACCCTCCAACGGGTGAACTTCCCGCTGGGCGAAAGGTGCCGGAGCCGGGGGCGTCGCCGCGTCGAGGGGCTCGAGGCAATGCGCGGCTCCCCGCCTTACCCCCTGAACGCTCACCCGGCTCCCGCGTCCCGAGTGTCGCACCGCGGGACAGGGCTGCGCACCGCCGTTCCGGATAGGCCGTACCAGCCGTTCCGGTAGGACCGGACGACCCGCCCCGATCGGATCAGCTCGTGATCTCCACCGGCGTGCCCGCGGGGGCGAGCGAGAGCACCCGCATGATGTCCCTGTTCGCGAGGCGGATGCAGCCGTGGGAGACGGCCTGCCCGATCGTCGCCGGCTCGTTGGTCCCGTGCAATGCGATCGGTCCCCCTTCGACCCAGTCCTTCAGGACGTCCGAGTGCGCCGAGATCCCGAGGGCCGCGGAGCCGAAGGGGCCGTTCGGGTTGTCGAGCACGAAGCGCTCGTTCACGAAGAAGCTCCCGGTCGGGGTCGGGGTCGAGGGCGCCCCGACTGCGACGGGCGCCCGGAGCGCCGGACGCCCGGAGCGGTAGAGGACCAGTTGCCGCTTCGACAGGCTGACGACGATGCGGCTCTCCACCGTGTACAGCCGGAGCGACCGTGCGGCGACCCAGGCGGTGCTGCCGTTGGGCGTCGTCGCGAGCTGCACGTGATACCACCGCGGGCTGCAGTCGGCGCCCATCCTGCTGCCGATCACGCCGAGCACGGTGGGAACGCCGTTCACGTCGAGGCGAGCGAGCCGTGCGACGACCGGTGCCGCCCCGTCCGGTGCCCGGAGGGCGGTGGCGTCGCGGGGAACCACGGCCGCGTACGCGGTGCGCGCGGACCCGAGCACGACCGGGTTCGTCGAGCAGCGGCGCGGGATCGCGACGGAGGCCGGATGGGCGGTCGGGACGGCCCGGGGCGTCTGGCCCGACCCCTCCGAGCGAGGCCCGGCGCTGCCACAGCCGCCGGCGACCGCGACGACCACGAGCGAGCCGGCCAGCAGCGCGGCGGGACGTCCCGGGCGGAGGCGGCGAAGATCCACGCGAGCAAATAGCGTAATCTCCGCCGCCGCGAGGCGTGCCGGGGGCCTCATTTCGCTCGCAACAGCTCGCGTGACGAGCGAAGATAGCCCCGCATGCGGCACGTGCAGATGGTTCGGCGGCACTGGCGGGAGCGGGAGTTCTGGCGATGGTGGTGGAGGACGGGCGCCCCCGGCGGGGTCCGGATCGGGACGATGCTCGTCCTCCTCGTCGTGCTGCTCGCCGGGGGCCTGCTCGCAGCCGGTCGCCTGTCGGCATCGAACGGCGGGGCGCCGCTGCCCGAGACGGTGCGGATCGTGACAACCGTCAGGAGCGTGGTCACGGTTCGCGAGCAGGGAAGGTGATCCGCAAGGTCGTGCCGGTCGTGAAGCGCGTGTACCGCAAGCCGAAGACAGTCGTCCACGCGACGACGGCGTTCCAGACGCAGACGGTCTACGTCACCGTCCCCTACACGACTCCGGGGCGGACGCGGACGGTGACGCGGACCGTCGTCGAGCACGCGTCGGCGCCGGCTCCGACGCAGGTCGTCGTGGTGCGAACGCGGACCGAGACGGTCGTGCAGCAGCTGCTGCAGACGGTGACCGTCACGAAGACGGTGACGCAGCCTCCCGTGACCGTGACAGTCCGGCCGTAGACGACGTTCTCCCGCGCGGCGTCAGTCGCGGAGCGCGCGCAGCGCGTTCAGGATGACGCCGACGTCGATCCCCTCCTGCAGCAGCGCGCCTGCCACGGGCGGCAGGAAGCCGGCCGCGGCGAACGCCATCGCGACGAGGGAGGCGCCGATGCCGAGCAGGACGCTCTGGCGGGCGATGTGGAGCGCGCGGCGGCTGATGTGGACCGCGTCGGCAATCCGATCGACCCGGTCGACGAGGACGACCGCGTCGGCGGTCTCCGACGACACGGTCGCTCCGGCCGATCCCATCGCGACGCCGACATCCGCGAGGGCGAGCGCAGGCGCATCGTTGATCCCGTCACCCACCATCACGATCGCGCGCAGCTCCGGGCGCTGCTGCAGAGCACGCACGACGTCGAGCTTCTCCTCCGGAGACTGTTCCGCGTAGACCCGGTCGACGCCCAGCGCGTCGCCGACCTCGTCCGCGAACGCCTCCTTGTCACCGGTGACGAGAGCGACGTGCCGGATGCCGGCGTCGCGAAGGCGCGGCACGAGCTGGTCGGCGTCGTCGCGAAGGCGGTCGCCGACGAGGGCGATCCCTGCGGCGGCTCCGTCGACCGCGACGAGCACTCTCGCGGCGCCGTCGACGCTGTCGGGGTCGGGCGGCTCGATGCCGTGCTCTCGCAGAAAGCTGCGGCTGCCGACGACGACCTCGTGGTCGCCGACGCGTCCCGCGACGCCGCGTCCGAAGGTCTCGCTCACCTCCCGGGGAAGCTCGAGCTGCAGTCCCTGCGCATCCGCTCCGGCGACGAGCGCATGCGCGAGCGGGTGGGAGGAGAGGCGGTCGACGCTCGCGGCGAGCCGGAGCGTCTCGGCCGCCGAGATGCCGTCGAGCGGAACGACCCGCTCGAGCTCGGGGCGGCCCAGGGTGACGGTGCCCGTCTTGTCGAGCAGGACCGACCGCGCCTCGCCGAGCCGCTCGATCGTCCCGGCGCCCTTGACGACGACGCCGGCGTGCGCGCAGCGGGAAACGCCCGACATCAGCGCGATCGGCGCTGCGAGGATCAGCGGGCAT
The DNA here is from genome assembly GCA_963784765.1 of uncultured Thermoleophilia bacterium. GTDB lineage: Bacteria > Actinomycetota > Thermoleophilia > Gaiellales > Gaiellaceae > PALSA-600. Next base: position 94,201 of record CAWASP010000032.1, on the reverse strand, counting down.
GGCGTCGCGACGACGAACACGGCCAGCGCCCGCACGGCGTCGCCCGACAGGCCCCACGCCGCCGCGGCGACGAGAGCCGTTACGGGCAGGAAGACCATCGCGTAGCGGTCGGCCAGGCGCACGAACGGCGCGCGCTGCTGCCCCGCGCGCTCCACGAGCCGGACGAGCGCCGCGTAGGCGCTCTCGGCGGCGGGACGCAGCGTGCTCAACTCGAACGCAGCTCCGACGCTCGCCGTCCCGCTCCGGACGTGACCGCCCCGGCGGATCGTGACGGGCAGGGGCTCACCGGTGAGCGCGGACTCGTCGACGACCGCCTCCTCGCTTTCCACCATGCCGTCGACGGGGATCACCTCGCCGGCGCGGACGAGCACACGCTCTCCGACCTCGACCTCGTCGACGGAGAGCTCGACGACGTCGTCGCCGCGGCGCACCAGAGCGGTGCGCGGGGCCCGTTCCACGAGCGCCGTCAGGTCGCGCCGGGCGCGTCCGTTCGCCGCCTCCTCGAGGGCGTTGCCGCCCGCGAGCATCAGCGCGACGACGGCACCGGCCAGATACTCGCCGAGTGCGAGCGCGCCGGCCATCGACACGAGCGCGATCGCGTCGACCCCGACGTCCCGGCGGAGAAGCGACCGGACGACCGAGAGCGAGAGCGGCGCGAGCAGCAGCGCCGTCGCCGCCCCCCACAGCCAGTCCGCGGGGCGCTCCCTGCCCGTCGCCCAGAGCGCGAGGCCGCCGACCACGCCGAGCAGGGCCGCAAGCGCGACGAGGCGGGCGGATCGGACCCGCACGAACCGAGCTAGCTGCCGGATCCGCTCCATCGGCCACTTTCTCCCCCACGGCCGGCCGCACCGGCTCCGCAGTAAGCCGCAGTGGGCGCGCGGCATCCCGCGGAACGCGCGGGCGCGCGGCGTCGGAAGAACCGAAGCGAGCAGACGAGGAGGTCGATCGCGTGCAGATGACGGCGAGCCACCGGGCCTCGGCTCCGCACGCGCTCGAGGTGGACGACCTGGCACGTCGTCTCGAGAGCGACCTCGCGACCGGGCTGAGCTCCGCCGAGGCCGAGCATCGGCTCGCGGTGCACGGCCCGAACCGGCCCTCCGAGCTCGAGCCGCCGCCGTACCTCGAGCTCGCCGCCCGTCAGCTCCTCGACCCGCTCGTCGCGCTCCTTCTCGGAGCGAGCCTCGTGTCGGTCGCCATCGGCGACACGATCGAGGGCGCCGCGATCGCGGCCGTGCTCGTCGTCAACGGTCTACTCGGGTTCTGGCAAGAGGTGAGTGCCGAGCGCGCCGTTCGTGCGCTCCAGCGATCCTTCACCCAGACGGCGCGCGTCGTGCGGGACGGTCGTGAGCGCGAGATCGGCTCGGATGCGGTCGTGCCGGGAGACGTCCTCCTCGCCGCCGCCGGCGACCGGGTCGCTGCGGACGCCCGGATCGTCGAGGCTCACGCGTTCGAGGTCGACGAGTCGGCCCTCACCGGCGAGTCGCTTCCCGTGGCGAAGGACGCTCGACCCTGCTCGAGCGACGCGCCGCTCGCCGAGCGCACGTCGATGGTTCATGCGGGATGCGCCGTGACGCGCGGGCGCGCGCGCGCCCTCGTCTGCGCGACCGGGGCCGGCACGCAGCTCGGCGAGATCGACAGCTTGACGCGCGGCGCGCGGCCGCCGGCGACGCCTCTGGAGCGGCGGCTGGGCCGGCTCGCCCGCCAGATGGTCGTCGTCGGCGTCGGGCTGACGGTTGTGCTCGGCGGGCTCTTCGCGCTGCGGGGCGAACCGGCCCACGAGGCATTCCTGCTCGGCGTCGCAGTCGCGGTCGCCGCCGTTCCGGAAGGGCTCGCCGCCACCGTGACCGCGGCGCTGGCGCTCGGCGGCCGCGCGATGGCGAGACGGGGCGCGATCGTCCGTCGCCTCGAGGCGATCGAGACGCTCGGTGAGACGACGGTCATCTGCTGCGACAAGACCGGCACGCTGACTCGGAACGAGATCCGGGTCGCGGCGCTTCACCCTGCGGCCGGCCGCGACGAGCATGAGCTGCTCGCAGCCGCGGTGCTCGCCTCGTCCGCGCGGGAGAGCGATCACGGGTTCAGCGGCGATCCGATCGAGGTTGCCCTGCTTGTCGAGGCCGCGACCCGCGGGCTGACGCAAGACGAGCTGCTGGCCGGGCGGACGCTCGTGCGCGAGCTCCCGTTCGATTCGGACCGCAAGCGCATGACGGTCGTCTATGCCGAAGGGGGTGGGCTGTGGGCCTACAGCAAGGGCGCGCCGGAACGGATGACTTTGGCCGCGCAGGACGACGGCGCGACTCGCGCGGCAGCCGCCTGGGCCGCCGACGGGCTGCGCGTGCTCGCCGTGGCCGCCGGGGAGGTCCAGGGCGCGAGCCAGGCGGACGACGCGCTCGAAGGGAGCCTCGAGCCCGTGGGGATCGTCGCCCTTCACGACCCGCTTCGCCCGACGGCCTTCGCATCCGTTCGCGAGGCGGCCGAAGCGGGCATCGCGATCCGCATGCTGACCGGCGATCACCCCGCGACGGCACGGACGATCGGACGGCAGCTCGGTCTCGAGGAGGACGCGATCGTCGCCCGTGCGACACCGGCCGACAAGTTGCGGCTCGTGACCGAGCTCCAGCGGCGCGGTGAGGTCGTCGCGGTCACCGGCGACGGTGTCAACGATGCGCCGGCCCTGCGCAAGGCGGACGTCGGCGTCGCGATGGGGCGAGGAGGGACCGAGGCCGCACGGGAGGCGGCGGCCGTCGTGCTCACGAGCGACGACCTCGCCACCATCGTCGCGGCGATCGCAGAGGGGCGACGTATCGCGGACAACATCCGCAAGTTCGTGGCCTTCTTGCTCTCGGCCAACTTCGGCGAAGTCATCCTCTTCGCGGTTGCGGTCGCGGCCGGCCTCGATCCGCCGCTCGCGGTGATCCAGGTGCTGCTCGTCAATCTGATCACCGACGGGCTGCCGGCGATCGCCCTCGCCCGCGATCCAGCCGACCCGAAGACGATGTCGACGGCGCCCCGGCGCGGCGACCATCTCTTCGACCGCCGGGTCTGGCTTGCGCTCTGCCTCGTCGGCGTCCTCGTCGGCGCAGCCGCCACCGCGGCGTTCCTCGCCGGCCGGGCGTTCGGAGGCGACTCCGCACAGACGATGGCGTTCACGACGCTCGCCCTCTCGGAGCTGGTCGTCGTCTTCAGCCTCCGCTCGCCGACCCTGCCCGCCTGGAGGTCGCCGTCGAACCCGTGGCTTCATGCCGCGGTGGGCGTGTCGCTCGCGCTTCTCCTCGCCGCGGTCTACGTTCCGATTGCCCACGAGCCGTTCGCGACCGTGTCGCTCGGGCCGTGGCCCGCCCTCGTGGCCGTCGGCCTGGCGGTTGCCCCCGCGGCGGTTGTCGAGCTCGGCAAGCGTGCGGTCACGGCACGATGAGCGGAGACGTGAAACCGGTCCCGATCATCGCCGCCGCTCTCCTGCTCGGCATCCTCGCCGTTTGGCGTCGCCGCCTGGCCTGGCCGGCCGTCGCGGCGGGGCTGACTGCGATCGCCGCCCTGGCGGTCTACGGCAGCGGTGCCGTGCACATCCCGAATCTGGAGCACGCGATTCGTGCGATCGGCCCGCGGCTGGGCGGCTGGACCTACCTCCTCGTCGCCGGGCTTGCGTTCCTCGAGTCGGGAGCATTCGTCGGTCTCGTCGCTCCCGGGGAGTTCGCCGTGGTCTTCGGCGGCTTCGTCGCCGGGCAGGGCGTCATCGATCCCCTGCTGCTCGCGGTCCTCGTCGCGGCCGCGGCGCTGACCGGCGACCTCGTCAGCTTCGTGCTCGGCCGTCGGCTCGGGCGGGGGTTCATCGAGCGCCACGGCGCGCGGATCGGCCTCGACCGCGCGCGCGTCGACGCCCTGGAGGGCTTCTACGGGCGCCACGGCGGCAAGACCATCGTGCTCGGCCGCTTCGTCGGCTTCGCCCGCGCCCTCTCTCCGTTCGTCGCCGGCGCCTCGCGGATGCCCTTCCTCCGCTTCCTCGCCTTCGACCTGCCGGCGGCGGTGATCTGGAGCACCACGTTCGTCCTGCTCGGCTTCGTCTTCTGGGAGAGCTTCGACCGCGTGCTCGTCTTCGCCCGGCGGGGCAACGTCGCCCTCAGCGTCGTCGTCGTCGTGCTCGTCGCCGGTGTCGCCCTCGTCCGGACGCTGCGCTCGCCCGAGGGCCGCCACCGTCTCGGTGCGCGACTGCGGCGGCGCCCCTCGGCCTCGAATCGGTAGTCCGCCGTATCTCCGACGCGATCTCCCTCGGACGCGGGCCCGGGCCGTTGTCTGAGACCGTGGAAGGGACACTCCGGGGAGGCAGGCGTGCGCGGCCCGATCGCAGTGCTCGTGACGCTCGTCCTGGCCGGCTTCGCCGCGCCGGTGCCGGCGCATGCATACGTCAGGGGCCACTCGGAACGGCTCGTGGCGCGCTCGCGCCGAGGCGACCGGGTCGCGCGATCGGCTCTCGTCGACGAGCACATGGGGCTCGTGAGGTCGGTGGCCGGGCACTACCGGGACCTCGGCCTTCCCGTCGAGGATCTCGTGCAAGAGGGCGTGATCGGGCTGCTGGCCGCGATCGACGACTACGACGGGGGTCGCGGCGCAAGCTTCTCGACCCACGCGTTCTGGCGGGTGCGGGCCGCGATCGCGCACGCGGTGACGCTTCGGGGCCAGCTCGTGCGAGCGCCGCGTCCCGTGCTCGAGCGCCGGCGTCTCGTCAGGCAGGCGCAGCACGAGTTGCGGGCCTCCGGCAGCGAGCCGACGAACGGAGAGCTCGCGGCGGCGACCGGCCTGTCGCTCTCCGACGTCGCCGAAGCGCTTGCCCCGGTTGACGCGTTGTCGCTCGACGAGCCGCTTCGGGAAGGCGGCTCGCTCGCCGCGACGATCGCCGACCGAACGGCGCAGCCCGACGCAGAGGTCGTTGCCGCCGAGCGGTCGCGTGCCGTCGTCGGTGCGCTTCGTCGGCTGCGCGGCCGCAAGCGCACGATCGTCCGGCGTCACTTCGGGATCGGCTGCCGTCCCGAGACGCTCGTGGAGATCGCGCGGGATCTGCGGCTGAGCCCGGAGCGGACGCGCGCGCTGAAGGACGCCGCGCTGAGAGAGCTCGCCTCCGAGCTCGGATCGGCGCTCTGACTCGGTAGTTCCTCGTTCGACGTTGCGGCGAACCGCGGAACCCCCGGCTCGCCGGCGGGGGAGGACCGGGGAGGACAAGGAGGCTCGACATGGCCACAACGACGGACGACACGCGCGTCGAGGCGGGTCGGCGGATCTTTGCTCGGGTGCTTGCGGGGATCGACGGCTCGCAGCAGTCCCTGGAGGCCGCCCGGCAGGCCGCCCTCCTGCAGGACCCCTCGGGCTCGTTGACGCTCCTCGCCGCGTGGGACATCTCTCCGACGATCATCGGCGGGACCGGGACGCAGATCCCGTACTACTTCGACGAGGAGCTCCAGCGCGAGACCGCCGAGCAGGCGCTGATCGCGGCACGCGACTACGTCGCCGTCTACTCGGCGACGACCGGGAAGCTCGTCCGCGGCGCCCCTGCCGGGAGGCTGCTGGACGAGATCGAGCGGGACGAGGACACGCTCGTCGCTGTGGGATCGAGCGGCGCCGGACGGCTGCGCGGGATCCTGGCCGGCTCGGTCGCGACCGACCTCGTTCACCGGTCACCCTGCTCGGTGCTCGTCGCGCGCCCGCCGGGAGACGGCTTCCCGCGCCGGATCGTCGTCGGGGTCGACGGATCGGTCGAGTCGGCGGCCGCCTACGCCGCGGCGTGCTACCTCGCCGACCGCTTCGCCGGTGAGCTGTCCGCGCTGGCCGCGCACGGCGGCAAGGGGGTCGACGAGCGGCTCGTCCAGACGATCACGGACGGCGACCACGACGAGACGGGTGCCACACCGGCGGAGGCTCTCGTCGAAGCGTCCGACGCCGCGGATCTCGTCGTCGTCGGCAGTCGCGGCGTGCATGGGCTGCGCGCGCTGGGCTCGGTCTCCGAGCGCGTCGCGCACGAGGCGGCTCGGTCGGTGCTCGTCGTTCGCGTGCCCGTCTGGCAGCGGATGGCCGAGCAGCTCGGCCGCTGAGGAGCGGGACGGCGCGCGGGCGCCGGCATGACCGACTGCGCAATCGCCTAGGCGAAGTCCTCTCCCTGCTCCCAGACTCGCTCGAAGGCGAGCTTGAGCAGGCGCGCGAGCCCGGCGTGCTCGACGATCATGATCGTCAGCTCGGGTTCCCCCGCCACGGGGTCCTCCATCGTGAAGAGGGCGACGCGTTCGTCGATCAGGACGAGCTTGAGCGGCAGCTCGTCGACCACCCGCGCCCGCTCGCCTGCTGCGACGAACCGGCGGACGACCGCGACCTGTGCGTCGTCGTCGTAGAGGGATCGCTCGTAGATGCTGCGCGCCTCGACGTCTCGCTCGAGGAGCTGGAGACCCGCGACGTTGTCGGCCAGCTCGACGGCGTACGGCGGCTTCGTGAAGACCAGGATCTCCCGCTCGACCGTCGTCTCGAGCTCGGCGAACCGCTTCCCGATCGCGGCCGGCTCTCGCAGGACCTCGATGTAGCTCATCGGGTCGGTCTCGTCGCGTCCGGCCCGGTAGGCGGGAGTGAGGCGCGCGACGATCTCGCCCGCCTCGCGCTCGAGCTGCTCGAGGTGGCTGCGGTGCCCGGAGAGGAGCGTCGCCACTGCCTCGTCCGGCGCGACCGCGGTGTAGCGCGCGGGGCGTCCCGGCTCGACGCTCGCGAGGCCGCGCGCGACGAGGGCGTCCAGCACGTCGTAGATCCGCTGCCTGGGCAGCGAGGCGATCCGGGCGACCTCGACTCCGGTGGCGAAGCCGCGGCGCGTCAGGGCCAGGTAGGCGCCCGCCTCGTAGCCGGTCAGGCCGAGGTCGACGAGGGGTTGGAAGTCGGGCTCGTCCATCAGGGACATCTTGTCACCACGGCGAGTGGTTTCAATGTCGGGCAAATCGGATACGAGGCATCGGTCACTTCGAATCGGAGGTTTCTCGCGTGAAGACTCGGATGTTGATCGGCCTGGCCCTGGCGGCGGCGATCTGCGGCTTCCTTGCCGTCTCCGCCGCAGCCGATCCCGGACCCGTGCTGACGAGCTCCAAGCACTTCTTCTGGGCGCCCGGGCAGGACCCGCAGGGAACCGTCGCGGACTCCACCGCCAACGACCTCTTCTACCACGGGGGGAACGCGGGCGACGGTGCGATCGGCGTCGAGACGACGCCGGCCGTCTACCTCGTCTACTGGGGGCCCGAATGGGCGTCCGGGTTCCAGACGGCGGACACCGACGGGAAGCTCTACTCGTCCAAGACGCTGCAGAACTACCTCGACACGTTCTTCGCGCGCGTCGGCGGCAGCGCGTGGGCGAACATCCAGACGCAGTACTGCAGCGAGGTGCTGCCCGGCTCGACGAGCTGCGTCGGCGGCGCGGGGTTCGTCGGCAATCCCCGTCGTCAGCTGAAAGGCGTCTGGGTCGACCCGACCCCCGTGCCCTCGGACATCATCGGGCTCGGACTGGCTGAGAACCTCGTCGACGACCCGATCGCCCAGGAGGCGGTGCGCGCGTCGGCGCACTTCGACTACGACCCGTCGGCGACCTACATCGTCCTCACGCCCCCGACGGCGATCGCGACCGGGCAGCCGGTGTACTGCGGCTACCACACACAGACCTCGAGCGTGGACGGTCTCGGCAACCCGTACCGCATCCAGTACGCGTTCATCCCGTGGCTGAACGAGAACTGGCCCGGGATCGGCCCGACCGACTGCGGCATGCACAACGTGAACGCGACGTCGGACTCGTTCGGCAACGGCATCTTCGACGGGTACTCGATCGTCACCGGCCACGAGTACGCCGAGGCGGTCACCGATCCCGACAACATCGCTTCCTGGCAGGACGGATGGCTCGACGCGCAGGGGAACGAGAACGGCGACAAGTGCGCCTGGCTCGACACCCAGAACATCACCCTCGGCTCCCACAACTTCGCCGTGCAGCCGCTCTGGTCGAACGAGGCATTCGATGCGACCGGGAACGGCTGCGTCGTCGCCCGCTAGGCGAGTAGCCCGGCGAGAGATACAGAGAGGACAATTCCATGCATTCGGTGAGACAAGCGGCGGTCGTGGTCGCCGCATCCCTGGTGCTGGCGGCGGGGGTTGCCGTCGCGGCACGAGCGGCGAGCGGGCCCGCGGTGTCGATCTCGACGCCGACCGAGGGGCAGCGGCTCTCCGCGCGGCGGGATCCATACCTCGCGATCGCCGGCACGGCCGCGTTCGCGACGCCCGTGGCGACGTCGACGCGCTTCTACCTGCGCCGCGACGGCTGCGGGACGTCCAGCGACAACCCGCATCTGAGCGTCGTCGACGGGAGCGACGCCGGAGACGGCTGCGGGCTCACGCTCACGTCGGTCGTCGGCGCCGGCGGCACCGTCGACCAGGCGGCGTCGGTCGACTATCCGTCGACGGACGGTATGCCGTTGACGCTCGACGGAAGCCGCCCCGTGACGGGGACGATCGATCTGCGAAGCATCGCTGCGGCCGACCCGTTCGGCGCGGGGACGGGGCTGCTCACCGTCGCGGTCGAGCTGGAGGCGCTCCACCAGGGCGACGGCGTCTCGCTCGGCTCCGACTCGGAGAGCGTGCTGATGACGCCGACGCAGTCCGACTACCCGGTCGCGTTCACTATCCGGCCGAACGGTGCGCTCGATCGAGCGGACCTGAGCGGAGTCGACCTGCGCGTACACGTCGAAGGCCCGTTCGTGGCGGGCGGCTTCATCGGCAACTCGGGAAGCTCCTTCCTCGACGTCCCTGCCTTCACCGCGAGCTTCGGTCGGTCGGTCGAGGTCTCGCTCGACGATCCGTCGTTCGCGAGCCCCGTGCCGGCCCGCCTGTCGGACACGACGTGGAGCCTCGCCATCCCGACGCCGTCGCCCGGCTACCACGTGCTCTACGCCCGCGCGACACAGGGCTTCGAGACGGGGCCGACGGCGAGCCGTGACTTCCGGGTCGGAGACGGAGGCCGGCGGTGAACGCGGTCGCGAAGGTCCCGGTCCTGCTGGCGGCCGCGCTCGTCGCGCTGCTGGCCGCGGCAAGCACGGCGGCAGCGGCCACGCCGGCGCACCGGCCGATCTTCATGCCGGATACGGCTCATGTCGGCGATCCGGCCTTGCAGCCGCCTCCCGTCTGCTGCGCGCCGGCGGGTCCTCCCGTGGCCGGAGAGCCCGCGCCGGTCGACATGGCGTACTTCGGCGGTCACGTGCAGGTGAGTCCGAAGATCTACCTCGTCTTCTGGGGGTGGGGAGAGCCCGGCGCGTTCGACCACACGACGCCCGGCATGCCCGCGAACGACCCGGACGGCGCCGCGGCCCGGATGACGGCCTTCGTCAAGGCGATGGGCGGCACCGCGTGGGCCGGCGTCTCGACGCAGTACTACGAGACGGTCGACGGACAGAACGTGTACATCCAGAATCCCGACGACGTGCTCGGCGGCGTCTGGTACGACGACACGACGCCGATTCACGACAACCTGAGCGGGCTCGAGCTCGCCCAGGAGGCGCAGCGGGCGGTCGCGCACTTCGGGATCACCGACCTCGAGAACGCTCAGGTGGTGATCGCCCAGCCGCAGCGCGATAACGAGGCGGGCTTCAACGGCGGCGCCGGGTACTGCGCCTGGCACGACTACACGCAACCGGAGTACTACCCCGGCGTGCAGCCCGGGATCTCGTTCACGAACATGCCCTACGTGCTCAACATGGGCTCGAGCTGCGGTCAGAGCTCCGTCAACGCCGGGTACTACCAGGGCGAGCTCGACGGCTTCACGATCGTTCTCGGTCACGAGGTCGAGGAGACGATCACCGACCCCGGAGCCGAGGACGTGATCGACGGGCAGAACCTCGGAGGCTGGTACGACTACGCCGCGTACGAGAACGGCGACAAGTGCGCCTGGGTCGGCTACACGGAGGGGATCGCTCCCCCGTCGGCCGTCCCCGGCGGTCTCGGGCTGATGACGGGGAACGACGGCAGGTCCTACCCCGTCCAGAGCCTCTGGAGCAACACCTCCGCCGCGGGCGCGGGATACTGCGCCGGCGCCGGCGACGACCTGCCTGTCACCGGCTGACGAACGACGTCGCACGGGCGGAGGGAGGACACGTCGCTCCCTCCGCCCGCGAACGACCGGTCGTCCGGCTCCTCTCTAATCACAACTCTACAACGGAACTGTGGTATAGTGTATGAGTCATCGAAAGGAGCACGCCATGGATGTGACAACCGAGTCGTTCGAGCGCGACGTCATCGAGCGCTCGCACGAGCTGCCGGTGGTCGTCGACTTCTGGGCCGCGTGGTGCGGGCCGTGCCGCATGCTCGGTCCCGCGATCGAGTCCGAGGTCGGGAAGCGCACCGGCAAGCTCGAGCTCGCGAAGCTCGACGTCGACGCCGAGCCGCAGATCGCCGCGCGCTACGGGATCCAGAGCATTCCGACGGTCGCGGTGTTCCGCGGCGGCGAGGTCGCCACCGGGTTCGTCGGGGCGTATCCCGCCGCGACGATCGGACGGTTCTTCGACGAGCAGGTGCTCGGCGAGGCCGCTGCGGCAGGGGTGGAGGCGTCGGCGTGAGCCGCGTCCCGCCGACCCTCTCCCGTCCGGCGGGGCGCGCTCACCGGGTGCTCGTCTTCACCACACCGAGCTGCCCGTGGTGCACGCGCGCCAAGCAGTACCTCCGCCAGCACGACGTGCGGTTCCGGGAGGTCGACGTCTCCCGCGATCAGGCGGCGGCGCGCGACCTCGTCCGCCGCACCGGTCAGATGGGCGTGCCCGTCGTGGAGATCGACGGCCGTCCGATTGTCGGATTCGACCGAACGCAGATCGACCGTCTGCTCGGTCTTCCGGCCTGAGCTACGAAAGGAGCACACGTGAACGACGAGATTCAGCCGCTGGGAGGGCGCGTCCTCGTGCGCGTGCTCGACGAGCCCGGGATGACCTCGAGCGGCATCGTCCTGCCGGACACCGCGAAGGAGAAGCCGCAGCGGGGCGAGGTCGTCGCGATCGGCGACGACGACGAGCTGATCAAGGTCGCCCTCGGGGACGTCGTCCTCTACCCCAAGTACACGGGAAGCGAGGTCAACGTCGAGGGCGAGGACCATCTCATCCTGGAGGCCGCCGATCTGCTCGCCGTCGTCCACACCGCGGCGGTTGCGGCGTAGCGCGCGATGGCCCGCGAGTTTCGCTTTCCGGTCGACGTGGTCTGGGCGGGCGGGCGCCGCACCGTCGTCCGCGTCGAAGGCAAGGCGCCCGTCGAGATCGCGACGCCGCCGGAGTTCAAGGGCACCGACCCGGGCCTCTGGAGCCCGGAGGACGCGTTCGTCGCCGCCGCGGGCGCCTGTCTCGCGGTCACCATCTCCGCGCTCGCCGAGCACCGGGGGCTGCCGCTCCGAGAGCTGGAGGTCCGCGCCGAAGGCGTCGTCGGCCGCAGGGACGACGGTCGCTTCGGCTTCCTCCGGATCGACCAGCAGGTCGAGCTCGAGACCGACGCCGGGTACGAGGACGCCGCGCGCGGTCTCGTGCAGCAGGCCGAGGAGGGATGCCTCGTCTCCGTCTCCCTCGACCTGCCGGTGGAGACCACGCTGGCGATCCGAGCCGCGCCGCCCGCGAACGGGGAGACGTGACCCGGCGGACGGTTCTCGTCGTCGAGGACGAGCGAAAGATCCGCGAGCTCGTCCGCGACTACCTCGAGCGCGAGGGCCTCGGCGTCCTGACGACCGACTCCGGCGCCGACGGGATCGCGCTCGCACGATCGAGCCGGCCCGACCTCGTCGTCCTCGATCTCCGGCTTCCGGACGTGCCCGGTGAGGAGGTCGCCCGCGAGGTGCGGTCGTTCTCGGCCGTGCCGATCCTGATGCTGACCGCCAAGGCAGCCGAGGACGACCGCATCCACGGCCTGGAGCTGGGCGCCGACGATTACCTCACGAAGCCCTTCAGCCCGCGCGAGCTGGTGTTGCGCGTGCTGGCCGTCCTGCGGCGGAGCAGCGAAGGCCCGGGCGGCGACGAGGACCGGCCGCTCTCGTTCGGCGGCGGCCGGCTGACGATCGACGACGGTCGGCGCGAGGTTCGCGTCGACGATGCCGCAGTCGCGTTGACCCCCACCGAATTCGGGATCCTTGCCGCGCTGGCGCGCGTGCCCGGCCGCGTCTACTCGCGCTTCGAGCTGATCAACAGCGTCAGGGGCTACGAGTTCGAAGGCTATGAGCGCACCGTCGACTCGCACGTGAAGAACCTCCGCCGGAAGGTCGAGCGCGACGCACACGAGCCCGAGCTCGTGAAGACCGTTCTCGGAGGCGGCTACCGCCTCGGAGTCGGGCGTGATCCGTAGCCGCGGCAACAGGCTGCAGGTCAGGCTGCTCGGCGCGTTCGTCGTGGTGGCGACCCTCGCGCTCGCGGTCTTCGCCGCGCTCACGCTCTGGTCCGCCAGCGGCGAGGTGAGGACGCTCGTCCAGCGGCAGCAGGCGGCGACGGCTCGCTCGACGGTCGCGGCGCTCTCGGATGCGTATCGGGAGGCAGGCTCGTGGGCCGCGGCCGACCTGCGACCTGCCCGGGCGCTCGCGGTCGAGGCGGGCGCGCGTCTCGAGGTTCGCGACGCGGGCGGTGCGCTCGTGTTTCAGGCGGGACGCGGCGCGGGGCCCGGCGGCGCGGGGCCCGGCGCCGCCGCGCACGGCGCCCGCAGCCCGGCGGTCGAGACCGCCTACGGTCCGGCGACGGTCCGGCGGGTCGTCGTCGGCGGGACAATCGTCGGCCGGGCGAGCCTGCGGTTTCCGGCAGATGCGCTTCCGGCTCCCGAGCGCCAGCTTCGGAGCGCGCTCGTGCGGACGACGCTCGTCGGCGCGGCGATCGCGGCGGCGGTCGCGCTCGTGATCGGCATCGCCGTGACGCATGCGATCATCCGGCCGCTGCGCCGTCTGACCGATGCCGTGCAGCGGCTCGGTCGGGGGGAGCGCTCGTCCCGTGTGAATCTCGACGCGCCCGGCGAGCTCGGCGAGCTCGCCGCAGCGGTCGACGCGATGGCCGCGAGCCTCGAGCGAGAGGACGAGCTGCGGAAGGCGCTGACAGCCGACGTGGCGCACGAGCTGCGCACGCCCGTGACGATCCTGGCGGCGCATCTCGAGGCGATCCTCGACGGCGTCGCCGACGCGACCCCGGAGCACGTCGCGTCGCTCTTCGAGGAGGTGCAGCGCCTCGGCCGGCTGATCGAGGATCTGGAGACGCTTGCATCGGCGGAGGCGGCAGGGCTTCGGCTCGAGCGGACCCCTCTCGAGCTCGCGGCGCTCGTGCGCTCGACCGTCGACTTGCTGGCGCCCCGTTTCGAGTCCGCAGGCGTGCGCGTCGACGTCCGTGCCGATCGAGAGGTCGTCGTCGCGGGTGACGGCCGGCGGCTCGGGCAGGTCGTGCGGAACCTCCTCACGAACGCACTCGCGTTCACGCCGCCCGGCGGCAGCGTCGATGTGCTGCTCGAAGCGCGGAACGGAACGGCCCGCCTCGCCGTCTCGGATACGGGCATCGGCATCTCGGCGGAGGAGCTGCCGCATGTGTTCGAGCGATTCTGGCGCGGTCGCGGCACGCACGGGACGCAGGGCAGCGGCATCGGCCTCGCGGTGGTCGACGAGCTCGTCCGCGCCCACGGCGGGAGCGTCGGCGCCGAGAGCGACCGCGGTCGCGGTGCGCGGTTCACCGTCGAGCTCCCGCGGGCCTGACCGCGCGAGACAGCCTCCACACCGTCTCCACCGCGGCTCCGCGTCGCCTGCACGGCCGTCGACTTGCATTGCAGGCGTCAGCAGCAACAGCACGAGACGAAGGAGGAGACCATGACTCGCAAGCTGATCGCCGCCACCGGAGCAACGGTGGCACTCGGGCTCGTCGGCGCCGGCGCGGCGGGCGCGGTGGGGTACAACCCGCCCGGGCCGGGCCTCGGCAACCGGGCCGATTGCCCGTACTCGACGACCTGGACGCCGCAGCGCATCCACGCGCAGGACGGCACCGGTGTGAACGCGAGGCCCGGCGCGCCGCTCCATCTCCAGGACGGCACGGGACCGCACGGCGCCTGGCATGCCGGACGCTGACGGGAAGCTCCGCGGGGCCGGGCTGCCGCATGGCTCGGCTCCCGCGGAGCTCCGAGCGACGCGCGGTACGCGCGCTCGCTACTTCAGCGTCTTCAGGTAGGCGACGAGCGCCCGCAGTTGCTTGTCGGGGATGATCCCGCCCCAGTGCGGCATGCTCACGATCGGAGCCTTCCCGATCACGCTGCCGCTGCGGATCACGTCGATGATCTTCTGGTCGGTGTTGAACTCGGAGCGGAAGTCCTGGCCCGAGAGCGGCGGGATCGTCTTGTCGGGGGATTGCGGGTTCGGCACGCCTCCGAGCCCGTTCGGGCCGTGGCAGTTGATGCAGCCGTAGCGCACGTACAGCACCGAGCCCTCCACCGCGGCGCCCTGCCCCTGCGGGACCGCCGGCGGCTCGGCCGTCGGCACCTTCGGCAGCCCGGCGCGCAGGTAGGCGATCAGATCCGTCACCTGCGTCTGCGAGATCACCTGGCCCCAGACGGGCATGTACGGCTTGGTCGGGTTCGCGGACTCGCCGAGGCCGTGGTCGATGATCGACCGCAGCTTCTGCGGCTGGAGCGACTTCGCAACGGTCGTCAGCGCGGGGACGTCCGGGGACACGCCACCGCGGCCCTGCTCGCCGTGACACTGCGCGCACGCGAACTGGACGAAGATGTGTCCGCCTGCGGCGACCTGCGGGTCGACCGTGCCCGACGGCGTCGTGCCGGTCGTCGCAGTGGCGGCGACCGTGACGGTCTTCGTGCCGCGCGACTGGTGGCCGACGGCGAAGCCGACGATCGCCGCGCCGGCGGCGAGCAGGACTGCGACCAGCACGACCGCTGCCTCGATGACCGGGATCGGCACTTCTCGCCTCGGCACGGCTTCCGATCATACGGTCCCGTGCGGCGGTTGGGCGAGGCAACGACGAGAAGCGGCGGGTTTCCCGAATGCCCGGTCTGGTGTTTCCGCCGATGGGGGCGCGTCGACGGTCCGGCATCGTCCCGGCATGGCGGTGGAGTCGTATGCGGTGCTGTGGGCGGAGGTGGACGGTCCGCCCGTCGCGGGAAAGCTGTCACCGCGGGCGTGACGTGCTCGAGCTGAGTGGCACGCAGGACGGCCGGATCATGCGTCGCGCGCTCGCCTACCGGGACGTGAGCGGCGTCCGCATCTCGCGCATCGCGCCCGACGTCATCGAGGGCCGGCCGACGCTCGTGCTGGAGCGACGTGACGCGCCCGACCTGCTCGTCCATCCGCTCGGGCCCGGCCTGCTCTACGAGCTCGCCGACACCCTCGCCGAGCTCTGCTCCGCGAACGAGCCGGTCGCCCAGATCGCCCTCGTGCTGCCGCTCAAGCCGGGCGCGCTCCAGACGGCCCGCGCGCTCGTCGCAGAAGGCCCGCCGTTCGACCCGTCCGACAAGAGCCTCGACCGGCACGAGGTCTTCCTCACGGAAGAGGAGGCGATCTTCGTCTTCACCGGCCAGGATGCCTGCGAGAGTGTTCGTGCCATCGCGCAGGACTCGTCGGTGTGGCGCGTCGCGGAGCAATGGAGCGCCTGCCTGGACGGGCCGCCGCGTCTCGCCGAAGCCGCCTTCAACTGGCCGTCGCTCTGAGCCTGCTCAACGCGCGACGAGTGCGAGCAGTGCGAGATCCCAGAGACCGATCGCGGTGGCGGCGATCGTCAGCAGGCCGACGAGCAGATTCTCGCCGAGCCCGGACGGGCGTCGGAGGGTACAGCCCGATCACTCGACACGTCCCGGAAGTGGTGGTCGGCGGCCGGCCGTGCGGCCGAGTGCCGCGGCGAGCCGGTGCTCGGCGTTATCGCCCGCATGGCCGCGGGGAGCAGTGAGGACGTCCGTCAGGAGCAGCCCCTGGCGGACGAGCGCGAGGGCCACGAGCGCGAAGGAGACCAGCAGGCTGACGTGATCGACGGGTGGCCGACCTCGACCTCGACCGCCACGAGCGCGAGCGCAGCGAGCATCGGCACGAACGGCGTCACGAGCGCGGCCCGTGTGAGCCCGGACGACCGGCGCGGCCTGACGAGCGCGACCCTCGACCTGCCGAGCGCGGCGAGGGCGATTGCGAGGTAGCCGGCGAACCAGCCCGTGTCGACCAAGCCGCCGCTGCCGTAGTCGCGCGTGCTGCTCAGGTAGGTGTAGACGGCGTCGGAGCCGGCGAT
The DNA here is from genome assembly GCA_963784765.1 of uncultured Thermoleophilia bacterium. Lineage (GTDB taxonomy): Bacteria > Actinomycetota > Thermoleophilia > Gaiellales > Gaiellaceae > PALSA-600. Next base: position 77,945 of record CAWASP010000032.1, on the reverse strand, counting down.
CAGAAGTAGCCCGGCGAGCAGGAGCCAGAGGTCGAGGCGGTCGTGGTCGGTCGTGCCGCGGATGACGAGCACGATCAGGAGCAGGATCACGACGTCGCCGAGCGGGTAGGACATCGTCACGATGCCGTCGCGGCTGCCCAGGTCGACGGTGCGCTGCAGCGGTTCCAGCACCAGCAGCCAGCCGATCAGGAAGAGGGACGTCGCGAGCACGAGCCCGTCGACGACCGACCGGGTCTTCCCGACGACGCGGCCCTGGAGCGCCGGATGGGTGAGCAGCGCGGCCCCCGCGAGCGGCAGGGCCGCGAGGTAGCCGACGTCGGCCCACGACGACTCCGGCACGCTGTCGCGCGTCAGGTCGTAGACGCCCCAGAGTCCCTCGCCGATCGTCCATGCGCCGCACGCGGCGGCGAGCAGCGACCAGAACGCCCGCAGCCGGTCCGCATGTGCGCGCGCGGCGCGTGCGCAGAGCGCGGCCGCCGCGAGCGCGGCCGCAGCGGTCGCGCCGTCGTCCGCCGTGCGGACGACCGTGCTGCCGCCGATGCCCGTCCCGACCAGAATCGCGAAGGCGACGGTCAGCCCGAGAACGAGCAGCAGCGCCTGCACGATGCGTGGGCGGTGGGACGCCGATGCCATGCGGCAAGCGATCGGCTGCCTCCGGAGCCGCGACGTGCGTAGTTCCCCGAGTCGGGGGAGTCGGGCTTTCCCCGGTGTGCGGCACCGCTGTGGGACGTCGCGGCGACTACGGAACGGCGTCGGCGATCTCCCCGATGGCCGCCGCAACCCGGTAGTGAGTATCAGGTCGAGATGAATCGACTCACCGAGCTCGGCCTCGCCTGGTCGCGGCGCGAAGGGGCGGTCGCGTGAAGGAGCTGCTGCTTGCCGGTCGCGGTGGTGAGGGCGTCGTGCTCGCGTCGCAGATCCTCGCCGACACGTTCGCGCGCGCGGGGTTCTGGGTTCAGAGCTTCCCCGAGTTCAAGGCCGAGCGGCGGGGCGCGCCGATCTCCGCGTTCCTGCGCTGGGACGAGCAGCGGATCCACCGCCGCTACAAGGTGCACGAGTGCGACGTGCTCGTCGTCGTCTCGCCGTCGCCGCCGTCGCCTGGGCAGCTCGCCGCGGTCAGGCCCGGCGGCCTCGTGGTCCTCAACCGGGAGACGCGCTTCGCCCGGTCCGGGCCGTTCGAGATCGCTCGCGTCCCGGCCTCGCGGATCGCGCAGGAGAACGCGATCGTCTCCTCGGAAGGCCGCCCGATGGGGAACGTCGCCGTGCTCGGCGCCTGCGTGAGGCAGCTGCTGCCGGACGGGCTCCCGTTTCTCGAGCAGGCGGTCGCTGCGCGCCTGGGCTCGCGCGCCGAGCCGAACGTCGCCGCGGCACGGGAAGGGTTCGCGCGCTGCATGAGGCAGCACCGGCTCGCGACGGACTTCACCCCGCCGGCGGAGCGACGAACGGACCGCAAAGCGGTCGCCGCTGCCCGCGTACCCCGTGTCCACGGCGGACTCGCTCGCGAACCACACGGGCGGCTGGTCGCTCGACCGCCCCGTGCTCCACGACGAGTGCACCGCGTGCGCCCTCTGCGCGCTCTTCTGCCCCGAGGGCGCGATCTCGAAGAACGACGGCACGATGAAGATCGACTACCTGTATTGCAAGGGATGCGGCATCTGCGAGGTGGTGTGCCCGGTCCGGAACGCCCTGGCGATGGAGGAGGTGCCGGCGTGACGCCGCAGCTCCCGCAGGGCCGCGTCGTGCTCACGGCGAACGAGGCCGCCGCCTACGCGGTGCTCCTCGCTCGAGTGCGCGCGATCGGCTGTTACCCGATCACCCCGCAGACCCTGATCGTCGAGCGGATCGCGGAGCTCGTCGCCGGGCGCGACGACGTCGAGTACTCGAATCTCGAGAGCGAGCACTCCATGTTCGGCTTCGTGATCGCGGCGGCGCGTGCCGGCGTTCGGACCTTCACCGCGACCTCGTCGCAGGGGCTGCTGTATGCGCACGAGCAGCTGCATCGGGCATCCCGCGAACGGGTGCCGCTCGTCATCGTGAACGTCAACCGCGCGGTGTTCGCTCCGTGGAGCATCGAGCCCGACCTCTCGGACAGCATGAGCCAGCGGGACACCGGCTGGATCCAGCTCTACTGCTCCTCGGCGCAGGAGGTGCTCGACAGCGTCCTCTGCGCGTACCGCATCGCCGAGACCGCGATGCTGCCGGTGATGGTGTGTGCCGAGGGCTTCCTGCTCTCGCACACCTCGGAGGTGCTCGACGTCCCGACGCAGGAACAGGTCGATGCGTTCCTCCCGGAATGGCGCCCGCCTGTCGACTGGCTGCTCGACCCCGCGAGACCGCGCGCGTTCTCGTCCCTGCCGGAGCCCGACGACTACTACGCATTCCAGCGAAACGTCGCCCATGCGATGGACGAGGCGCGCACCCTCATCCCCACCGTCGCCGACGAGTACGGCGCGCACGTCGGCCGGAAGAAGACCGGAGCGCTCGAGCTCGTCGGCAACCTCGACGCGGAGCGGGCGCTCGTCGCGATCGGGACGATCGGCGACTCGGCGCAGGAGCTGCTCGACGACGACCCGAACCTGCTCGTCGTGCGCGTCCACGCATACCGGCCGTTCCCGGCTGCCGAGCTCGCGGCGGCGCTGGCCCGCGCCTCCTATGTGACCGTGGTCGACCGTGCCGCTGCGTTCGGCTCGTTCGGGCCGCTGGGTGCCGACGTGCGCTCGCTCGACCTCCCGAACGTGAGGCCGCCGTGAACGTCGTCGGCGGGCTCGGCGGCGCGGAGGTGACCCCGGCGATGCTCGGCCGCGCGCTCGAGCAGACGCAGACCCTCGGGCGCGGGCGCGCGGGGCTCGCGCCGATCTACCTGGGAGAGGCGGTGTAGCCGTGGCTGCGTGGCTGGAGGAGGTGCTGTCGGAGGAGAAGCTGCTCCATCCGGGGCACGCGGCGTGCGCGGGCTGTGCGCCGGCGATCAACGTCCGGCACGTGCTCGGAGGGCTTGCAGCCGCACGGCCTGCGTCGAAGATCGTCCTCGTGATCCCGGCCTCCTGCTGGACGATCATCGCGGGCGTGTATCCGGTCAACGCCTTCGGCGTCGCCGTGCATCTGACGCCGTTTGCCTCGGCCGGAGCGGAGGCCTCGGGGATCAAGGCGGCCTTGCGGCTGCGCGGCCTCGAGGACACGACCGTCGTGGTCTGGGCCGGCGACGGCGCGACCTCCGACATCGGGTTCTCGGGTGTGTCCGCGGCGGCCGAGCGCAACGAGGACGTCATCTACGTGCTGAACGACAACGAGGCGTACATGAACACCGGCGTCCAGAAGTCCGGTGCGACGCCGGAGGGCGCGTGGACGACGACGACGCCTGCCGGCGCGCCGCGGGCCGGGCAGAAGAAGGACATCGCGCGGATCGTCGCCGCTCACGGCGTGCCGTACGTCGCGACGCTCGCCCCGGGCTCTGTGCCGATGCTTCGCGACTTCCGCGCGAAGGTGGCGCGCGCGGCCGAGCTGCGCGGCTTTCGCTTCCTGCACGTCCTCGGGCCGTGCCCGCCCGGGTGGCGGTACCCGACTGCCAGGTCGGTCGAGCTTGCTCGGCTGGCCGTCGAGTCGCGGTACTTCCCGCTCCTCGAGTGCGATCACGGTGCATGGCGGATCACGTACAGGCCCAAGCGCCCGTTGCCGGTGCGCGACTTCCTCGTGGGGCAGGGACGATTCGACCACCTGACGCCCGCCGACTTCGAGACCGTCCAGGCGCATGTCGACGAGCGGTGGGAGCTGCTCGAGCGTCTTCAGGCGAGCTGAGCGGGCCCGAGCGCCGACCGCGTGCCGTCCCCTGGGAGGGCGGAGCGGCGTCCGAGCCGCCCCGCCCTCATGTCCTTGAGCGCCGTCCACGACGCCGCACGTGCGCTTCGCCGGGCGCGCAGGCGGATGCCCGTCGCCGACCGGTCGGAGTCGGGTGCCGCGACGTGAAGGTCGATCCAGTGCGCGTACATCACGTGCTCCTTTCCGTTGGAGAATGGCAGGGACAATTGACGACGGTATCGTTGTGAAAAATGGTTGGCGAAAGTCGAGCCCTGTTTCGGCCCGGTTGGTTCGCGCATCGGTTGGTTGAACGCGTCCGAAAACGACGAGGGCGACCCGGTTGGGTCGCCCTCAAGCGAAGCTGCTATCTCGCTCGTTTCCTAGCGAGCGCACCTCCGGCTGAGGGCGAGCCCGGCACCGCCGAACGCGACGGCGATGACCGCGGACGCGGACTGGTCGTTGGGAGTGAGGTAGATGGACATCGACATGTGCTGACCTCCGAGCAGGAGATACTAGACAATTCCCGTGGGCGATGCAAGTCGAATTGCGAAAGCAGTTTACGCCGGTCTAGCGTTCGCGCAGCGACCCGGCGATCTCGACGAGCTCCGCCCGGTCGAGGCCCCCTTCAACCGTGACGACGAGCTTCCCGGTCAGCGCCCACAGGTGCGGGACGGTCCGCGGCGAGAGCACGACGTGCGCCTCGCTCCCGGCGAGCGCGCCGGCGCCGACGGTCACCGGCTGTGCGCTGTCGGTGAATCCCTCGGGGCTCGCCAGCGGGTCGCTCCAGGTGCCCGACCCGCGCAGGCGCGTCGTCACGACCACCTGGTCGAGGCCGCGGCGATAGGAGAGGGAGACGACCATGCGGGAGGCGGGGTTGCCGCCCTCCTTGCCCGTCGGAGCGCTCTCCTCGGCCACCGCGACCCGGGCGAGCCGGAACCCGCTCGGCAGCGAGCCGGGGACGAGCGGACGGTACCCGACCGTCGCCGACACCTGGTCGAGCGCGACCCGCGCGAATCCGTCGTCGCTGTGCATGACGTCGGCGCCCGCCGGGAAGTCGAGCCGGAACGTGTCGGCCGGGAGCGTGCGGTCGACGGTCAGGCCCTCGATCCGCAGCTCGCGCAGCGGTGTTCCGTGCTTCGACTCGACGACCTCCACCGGCATGCCTGTGCCGCGGTCGACGGTGATCTCGAAACGGTCTCCGGAGAGCTCGGGAGCGATCGCGCTCGGGACGGTCGCGACGTCGAGACGCCACGCGGGGCGGTTCTCGTACATCGCCTCGTGCACCGTCGGGTCGCCGGCGGCGAGCGCCGCGCGCACGTAGGCGGCGAACTCGGTGGGGAGGATCCACGTCGGCGGCCCCTGGTCGGGCGGCCCGGGCGCGACGCCGTCCCGCTCCGCATAGAAGAGCGTGTCACCGCCCATGCTGGCGCTTCGCTCCGCCGAACGGGCGATGCCGGTGGCGGCGTCGTAGGTGACGACCTCTCCCGGCGCGGGGCCGTCGAGACGGACGTCACCGGCCGCGTCGAGCGTGAATCGCCAGCGCTGCTCGCCGCCCTGCGCCGGGCCGTCGACGACGAGGACGCCGCTCAGGTTGCGCATGGCGAGAAGCGCGCTCCGCACGCGCTCCTTGACGACCGCGGCGGTCGCGACCCCGGCGCCGCCGATCCGGGGCGTGCGCCCGGTCCGCGGGATCCCGAGGACGGCGATCGCGATCGCCGCGACGGCGGCGGCCGCCCCGAGGCGCAGGCCCCAGCGGACGCGGGCCCGGCGGCGTCCCGCCGCCCGCTCGGCGGCGAGCCGGCGGCGCAGCTCCGAGTGGAACTCCGACCGGTGCTCCGGCACGTCGAGCTGCGCCAGGGCGGTGCCGAGCTCCTCGTCGCGGACGGGGTTGGTGAGGTCGTCGCGGTTCATCGTTCGGAAGCTCCTTCCACACGGTCGTCGAGCGCCCGCCGCAGGATTGCGCGGGCGCGGCTGAGCCTCGAGGCGACGGTCCCCTCGGGAACGTCGAGCACCTCGCCGGCGCTTCTGTAGTCGAAGCCCTGCGCATCGACGAGGAGCACCGCCGCGCGATCCTCCGGCGCAAGGTCGGCGAGCGCGTCGCCGAGCGCTCGTTGCATCGGGAACCGGTCCGCCGCCCCGGGCCGGGGGTCGGGACGTTCCCGCACGCTGTCGAGCGGCACGACCTGCCGCGTGCGCCGGAGCTCGTCGAGGCAGGCGTTGTAGGCGATGCGGTAGAGCCAGGTCCCGGGCGCTGCGTCACCCCGGAAGCCCGGGAGTGCCCGGAAGGCGTGGACGTACGCGTCCTGGAGCGCGTCGTCCATGCGGTCCCGGTCGCCGAGCAGGCGGTACGCGAGCGCCCGCAGGCCCGGGTCGTAGTGCCGGATCAGGACCGCGAAGGCACGGTGGTCGCCGCGCCGGGCACGGTCGAGAACGGCCGGATCGATCTCGGAGCGCGCAGGCATGGATGAAGTGGCCATCGTGCCGTTGGACGGCCGGGAGCCGGGATTCCTTCACGCCCGACGAGCCCGCGGGCGGGGGCTCAGCCGGGCCGCTTCGAGAAGTGGACGCAAGGCGTACCCGCCGGGTCGGCGGCGAACACCGCTCCTCCCGCGACCAGCGACCCGTAGTCGTCGCCGCTCGTCGGCTCAGAGGTCGCCGACGGCCAGCGCGATCGTTCCTGCCGCGTTCCTGACCGCCGTCGCCAGCTCTCGCTCCGCCGTGCGGATTCGCGCGGTCGGGCCCGCGATCGTGAGCCCGGCGAGCAGACGGCCCGCCGGGTCGAGGATCGCCGATGCGACCCCGCTCGCACCGGGATCGAGCTCGCCGTGGCTCGTCGCGAACCCGCGGCGGCGGATCGTTGCGAGCTCTCGGCGGAGCGCATTGACGTCGCAGGCGGGGTCGGTGCGGGCGGCGGCGGCGAGCACCGCCTCGGCCCTGTCGGCCTCGAGGTGGGCGAGCAGCACCTTGCTCGACGCTCCACGGTGCATCGGCGCGAGACGCCAGCGCCCGTACGTCAGGCGGATCTGCCGGGGGCTGTCGACGGACGCGAGGCCGATCGACTGCGAGCCCGCCGGTGCGGTGAGCAGCACCGTCTCGCCCCAGTCGTGCGCCAGCGCCTCCATCGGCCCGCGCGCCGGATCGAGCAGCGCGGGGCCGAGCCGGTCCTCGGTCCGTCGCGCGAGCTCGAGCACGCGCAGCCCGAGCGCGATCCCGCGCCGCGGGCGCCGCTCGACGAGCCCGTGGCGCTCGAGCGACTGCACGAGCCGGTACGTGGAGCTGAGCGGGAGCCCGACCCGGTCTGCGAGCTCGTCGGCGCTCAGCAGGCCGGGCGCGTCGCCGAGCGCGGCGAGCACGTCGACCGCCCGGTCGAGCGTCTGCCCGGCCCCGCTGGTTGCGTGCTCCCCCGTCGTCACTCGTACGGGAGCTCTTCGGCGATGCGGTCGAGGGCGCGCAGGTCGGGCTCCGCCAGCGAGCCCGGGCCTTCGTGCTCGGACAGCTCCCGCCGCTCGCCGGCCCTGGCGGCGACCCGGGCGCTCAGCCCGCCGCCCGCGATCGTGTCGACGAGGCCCTCGAGATCGGCGTCCCAGTCGCCCACGTCGCGCAGCATCGGCACGTGCTCGCGCACGGTCTGATAGGCGGTCCACGTCCCACGTCCGAGCGGCCGGATGCCACGCATGTCGACCGCCTGCGCGGCGATCACGAGCTCCTGGGCGATCATCCGGTGGGCCACCGACACGAGCTCGTACGTCCGGCGCACCGCCAGGGGCGCCATGCTCGCGTGATCCTCGACGCCCTCCGCGACCTGGCCTGCGTAGTCGAGCGAGACCGGGTTTGCGAGCGACCGCGCCTCGGCCGCGAGCGCCGCGCACCAGCGGCCCATCGGCTTCAGGCCGTTCGTCGGCCCCTCCTCGGCCGCAAGCTCGCTCGGCAGGCCGCTGAAGTGGTTCCAGAGCAGCTTCTGGACCCGCTCGTTCGCGACCCGGACGGCGTTCGTGATCGCCAGGCGCACGAGGTCGAACGCCATCGCCACGCCGACGACGTCGAAGTTGCCGACCGAGACGATCGTGCCCTCGTCGACCAGCACGAGCGGGTTGTCGTTCGCCGCGTTGAGCTCGGCCTCGATCGTCGCGCGCGCATAGGCGAGCGCGTCGTACAGAGCGCCGTGCGTTCGCGGGATGCAGCGGAACGAGAGCGGGTCCTGCAGGTTGCGCGCCGCGCCCGGCGCCCACAGATACGACCCCTCGAGCAGGTCGCGGAGCCGGCCCGCCGCCGTGTTCGGTCCCACCTGAGACTGAAGCCGCGCCGTTGCGGGATGGATGATCGACAGGTTCCCGGCAAAGCCCTCGAGCGAGAGCGCCGATGCGAGCTGGAGCGCATCGGCCAGGTCGGCGACGTCGTTCAGGACGAGCGAGCCGCGCCCGAGCGTGACGCCGTTCGCGCTGATCAGCGCGAGCGCCTCCTTCGCTGCGAGCTCGATCGGCTCCAGCCCGGCGCGGGCGAGTGCCGCTCCGCCCGGCAGCATCTCGCCGCCGACCTCGGCACGACCGATGCCGATCAGCACCTTGCCGATGTCGGCCATCTCGGAGAGATCGCCCTGACCGACCGAGCCCACCGAGCGCACGACCGGGTGCACGCCCGCGTTGAGCGCGCCGACGACCAGCTCGACGAGCTCGCGCCGGACGCCGACGCCCGCCTTGGCCATCCCGTTCGCGCGCACCACCATCATCGCTCGCACCACTTCCGTCGACAGCAGGCGCCCGTACGACGACGTCTGGTCGGCGACCGTGGCGAACGAGAACCGCGCCAGCTGCTCGGGCGGGATCCGGTAGCGGTAGAAGGAGCCCAGGCCGGTGTTGAGCCCATAGACCTCCTCGCCGCTCGCGAGGACGCGCTCGACGACGTCACGCGCGAGCCGGACCGACCGGAGCGCCTCGTCGCCGATCGTCACCCGGGCGCGCCCGCGGGAGACGGCGACGACGTCGTCCACGGTCAGCGACGATCCCGTCAGCTCGACGAGCTTCTCATCCAGTGAGAAGTCAGGCGCTTCTTTGCGCATGAGGTCGATCCATATTATCGTCTCTCAGGATGGACGAACGATGCGCGTTCGATCTCGTCGTCCGCGGCCGGGTCGTGCTCCCGGGGTGCGACCCGAGACCGCTCGCCGTCGCGGTCACGGACGGGCGGGTCGCGGCGCTCGCGGAGCGCGGCGCCCGCGTCGACGCGCTCGACGACCTGGACGCCGGCGACGCGCTCGTGCTGCCCGGCGTCGTCGACGTGCACGTCCATACCCGGAGCGCGGCCGACGAGGGCATCGAGGCTGCGACGCGGGCGGCGGCGGCGGGCGGGGTCACCACGATCGTCGACATGCCGTACGACGCCTCGGGGCCGATCGCCGACCCGGACGCGTTCGCGGCCAAGGTGCGCGACGTCGACCGCGAGGCGGTCGTCGACGTCGCCCTCTGGGCGACGGTTCCTCCGGACGGCCCGCTCCCGCACGTTCAGGAGCTCGTCGACGCCGGCGCGTGTGCGTTCAAGCTGTCGACCTTCGAGACCGACAGCGTTCGCTTCCCGCGCATCCCCGACGCCCAGCTCCTGGCCGCCTTCGCTGCGATCGCCGCTGCGGGAGGACTGGCGGGCGTGCACAGCGAGAACGACGAGATCGTCCGCGCGCTGATCGCGGACGAGCAGGCGGCGGGTCGGCACGATCCGCTCGCGCACGCACGCTCCCGGCCGCCGGTCGCCGAGACGGAGGCGATCGGCCGCTGCATCGAGCTCGCGCGGGCGACAGGAGTGCGCCTGCATCTCTGCCATGTCACCGTCGGCCGTGGTCTCGAGCTCGCGAGCCGTGGGCGGACGGACGGCGTCGACGTCAGCGCGGAGACCTGTCCGCACTACCTGCTGCTCGACCAGTCAGAGCTCGAGCGCCGCGGAGGCGAGACGAAGATCAACCCGCCGCTGCGGCCGCGGGAGGAGGTCGACGCACTCTGGCAGGCGATCGAGCACGGCACGCTCGGGATCGTCTCGTCGGACCACGTCGGCTGGCCGGCAGCGCGAAAGCGCGGCGACGACATCTTCGCGCTCGCATCCGGGGCGCCGGGTCTCGAGCTCGAGCTGGCTCTTCTCCACGACGCGTTCGTCGCGCGCGGCCTGTCGCCGGGCCGTCTGGCCCAGGTGCTCTCCGAGGCGCCGGCCCGGCGCTTCGGCCTCTGGCCGAGGAAGGGCGCGCTCCAGCCGGGAGCGGACGCCGACCTCGTGGTCCTCGACCCCGAGGAGACGTGGACCGTCGACCCGGCACGGCTCGTGACGCCTGCCGGGTGGAGCCCGTACACGGGGCGCGAGGTGCGCGGCCGCGTCAGGCACGTCGTCGCCCGGGGCGAGACGATCGTGCGCGACGGCGAGCTCGTCGCCGAGCCCGGACGCGGGTCGTTCGTCCGCTCCGACCGCGCCCGTGAACGCGTGGCGGCGCATGTCTGAGACGGTCGCAGGTGTCCGCGCGGCACGCGGGCGAGACCTTCGCTGCCGCGGCTGGCGTCAGGAGGCGATCCTGCGCCTGCTCGAGAACACGCTCGAGCTTGCGGAGCGTCAGGAGGATCTCGTCGTCTACGCGGGTCACGCCAAGGCGGCGCGCGACTGGTCGAGCTACCGCCGGACCGCCTCGGCGCTCCGGACGCTGCAGGATGGCCAGACGCTCGTCCTCCAGTCGGGCAAGCCCGCCGGTGTTTTCGCCACGCACCCGTTCGCGCCCGCCGTCCTGATGGCCACAGGCGTACTCGTCGGCCGCGCCCAGACGCCGGAGCGCTTCTACGAGCTCGAGGACTTGGGGCTGACGATCTGGGGTGGCCTCACCGCCGCCGCGTGGCAGTACATCGGCGCACAGGGCGTCATCCAGGGGACGTACGAGACCTTCGCCGCGGTCGCGCGCGAGCACTTCGAGGGGTCGCTCGCGGGCCGGCTCGTCGTCTCGGCCGGCCTCGGCGGCATGGGCTCGGCCCAGCCGCTCGCGGTGACGATCCTCGGCGGAGCGCTCGTGTGCGCGGAGGTGGACGAAGACAAGCTCGAGCGGCGGCATCGCGACGGGTTCGTCGACGAGGTCGCGGGCGGCGTCGCGGAGGCGATCGCCTCGGGACGGCGCGCCGCGGACGAGGGGCGCGCCCTCTCCGTCGGGGTCGCGGCGAACGCCGTCGAGCTCCTGGAGGCACTGCTCGAGCAGGACGTCACTCCCGACGTGGTCACCGATCTGACGGCGGCGCACGACCTTCGCTACGGCTACGTCCCGGCGGGCACCTCGGTCGACGAGGCGGCCGACCTGCGGCGCAACGACCCCGACACGCTCGTCGAGCGCGGGCGCGGTGCCGTCGTCCGCCACGTTCGCGACCTGCTCGAGCTGCGCCGCAGAGGCGCGGTCGTCTTCGACTACGGCAACAACATCCGGCCGCAGGCCGCCGCGGCGGGTCTTCCCGAAGCGCTCGAGCTCGCCATCTTCACCGAGCGCTACCTGCGGCCGCTGTTCTGTCGCGGCATCGGCCCCTTCCGGTGGATCTGCGTCTCCGGGGAGACGGCCGATCGCGATGCGGTGGACGATCTCTGCCTCGAGCTCTTTGCCGGGGAGCCGCGGGTCACGACCTGGATCGATCTCGCCCGCAGGCACGTGCCGCTGCAGGGACTGCCGGCGCGCATCTGCTGGCTGGGCCACGGCGAGCGCTCGCGTCTCGCGCTCGCGGTCAACGCTGCCGTCGCCGACGGCCGGCTTGCAGGGCCGGTCGCGTTCACCCGCGACCACATGGACGCGGGAGCGATGACGCACCCGTTCATCATCACCGAGGGAATGCGGGACGGCTCGGACGAGATCGCGGACTGGCCCGTGCTCGACGCGCTGCTGCTGGCCTCGTCGATGGCCGACCTCGTGGTCGTTCACGCGGGCGGCGGCGGCTACGCGGGCTACTCGCTGAGTGCCGGCGTCACCGTGGTCGCCGACGGCACCGACGCGGCTGCCGCGCGTCTGCGGCGCGCGCTCGACGCCGACACCGGTCTCGGGGTGCTGCGGCACGCGGACGCGGGCTACGAGGAGGCGATCGACGAGGCGCGCCGCGGTGGGCTCGGCCTCGGAAACGACGAGGTCGGCGGCTATCCGGGAGCATGAGGGATCTCGATCTGGCAGCGGTGGAGGAAGCTGTACGCGGCGGCTCGGTGCTGGCGTGCGGAGGCGGCGGCTGGGTCGACCACGGCTACCTCGTCGGTCGGACCGCGGTCTCGTACGGCACGCCGAGGCTCGCGACGCTCGACGAGGTCGACCCGGATGCGCTCGTCGTCACGGTCACGGCGATCGGAGCGCCGGGGGCGCGCGCGTGGGAGATGCGCCCGCGCGACTACGTCCGCGCCCTCCAGCTCCTCGCGGCGGAGCTCGACGAGCCGGTCGTCGCGACGATCACGGCACAGAACGGGTCGAGCACGACCTGCAACGGCTGGGTGCAGTCCGCCGTGCTGGGGACGCTCGTGCTCGACGCTGCCGGCGACGGTCGCGCCCATCCCACGGGGAAGATGGGATCGATCGGTCTGACGTCGGAGGCCGGCTACGTCGCCGTCCAGTCGGTCGCCGGCGGCAATCGCGCCGACGGGCGCTACCTCGAGGCGGTCGTGCGCGGGCCCGTCGCGCTCTGCGCGAACGTCCTCAGGGAAGCCTCCGACCAGTCGGGCGGCTTCATCGCCTCGGCCCGCAACCCGGTGCGCGCCGGCTACGTGCGCGACCACGCGGCGGTCGGTGCGATCTCGCTGGCGCTCGACCTCGGCCGGGAGATGGTGACCGCCGAGGAACGCGGGGCCGACGCGGTGATCGACGCGATCGTCGAACGCCTCGAGGGGCGGGTCCTCGCCCGCGGAACGGTCCGGGCGAAGGAGATGCGGTACGAGCACGCCTTCGACATCGGCTCGCTCTCGGTCGGCGACGTCGAGCTCGGGTTCGTCAACGAGTACCTGACGGTCGAGTCCGGGGGCGAGCGGCTCGGAACGTTCCCGGACGTGCTGACGACGCTGTCGCTTGCCGACGGGCGCCCCGTCGCGATCAAGGACGTCGCCGACGGCGACGAGATCGCGGTGCTGCACGCCGACAAGTCGAAGATCCCGACCGGCGACGGGGTGCGCGACCCCTCGGTCTACCCCGAGGTCGAGGCGATGCTGGGCAAGCCGCTCGCCGAGCATGCCCTCGCCTGACGGCGCGCGTATCGCCGCCCGGCTCGAGGCGCTGTGGCAGATCGCGCACGGCCCGGCCGGGGGAGCCGACCGTCCCGCCTGGTCGGCGGCGGAGGCGCGGGCAGTCCGGCTCGCGGCCGGCTGGGCGCGCGAGGCCGGTCTCGACCCCGCCCTCGACCCGCACGGGAACCTGTGGGCCGCCCCGCGCGAGACCGAAGGGCCGCTGGTCTCGTCGGGATCGCACCTCGACACGGTCCCCGACGGCGGCCGCTTCGACGGGGCGCTCGGCGTCGTGCTCGCGCTCGAGGCTGCGGCGGCGCTGCCGGGTCGCGTCGGAGTGCTCGTCTGCGCGGCCGAGGAGGCCCCGCGCTTCGGAGCCGGGACGCTCGGCTCCCGGCTCGCGACCGGCGCGCTCGCCGAGCGGGAGCTCGCGGGCCTCCGAGATCCCGACGGAACGACGGCCGAGGACGCGCGGGCCGGCTTCCTCGCCGAGCTCTCGGAGCTTCCGCGCCTGGACGCCTTGCCGCTCGAGCGGATCCGCGCCCACGTCGAGGTGCATGTCGAGCAGCGATCCGAGCTGCACGCGCGGGGCGCGCGAGTCGGCGTCGTCGAGCGCGTCGCGGTCCCGCACCGCCTCGAGGTGGTCGTGGAGGGCAGGGCCGGCCATGCCGGAGCGGTGCCGATGACGGAGCGCGCCGACGCGCTCGCGGCGGCGGCCGAGCTCGTGCTCGCGCTCGAGGCGGCGGGGCGCTCGGCGGACGATCCCGCGACGGTGGCGACGGTCGGCTCGCTCCGCGTCGAGCCCGGCGTGGTGAGCGTGATCCCCGGACGCGCCGTGCTCGGGCTCGAGGTCCGCGGGATCGACGGCGACGCGATCGCGCGCGTCGAGGCGCGGTTTGCCGAAGCCTGCGACGAGGCCGCCGTCCGCCGCGGCGTGCGCGTCGAGCGGCGCCTCGTCCGGGGAGGGGAGCCGGCGGTGCTCGACCCGGACCTCGCGGCCGCGGCGCTGGCCGCTGCGGCGTCACGCGGCGTCGAGGCGGTCCGCACGCACTCCGGCGCCGGCCACGACGCGCAGCATCTCGCCGCGCGCGTGCCGGTCGCGCTGCTCTTCGTCCCCCTCCAGGGCGGTGAGAGCCACACGCCCGCGGAGGACGCAAGCGCCGCCGACGTCGAGGTGGCGGCGCAGGTCCTGATCGACCTGCTTTCGTCTCAGTGAGAGACCGCGGCGGCGGCGAGCTCCGACACGAGCCTGTCGGTGTGGAAGCGCTCGAGCGCGAACGACGAGATCAGGTCGGGAGTGCGGCCGGTGGCGACCAGCTCGGCGAGCGTCGTGCCGACGATCGGCGCCGCCTTGAAGCCGTAGGTGCCCCACCCGGCCGAGACGTGGAAGTTCTCGAGCTCCGTCCGTCCGAGGATCGGGCTGTAGTCGGGTGAGAGGTCGCACAGGCCGGTCCAGGTGCGCAGCACCCTGAGACGCTCGAGCTGCGGGAACAGCTCGAGCACGTGCCGCGCCGAGTACTCGAGGAACGGGAAGGTGCCGACGGGCGCGTAGGTCGTGTAGGGCTCGATCTCCGCGCCGATCAGGAACTCGCCGCGGTCGGTCTGCGAGACGTAGACGTGCATCTGCGCCGAGACGATGACGACGTCGAGGAACGGCTTCACCGGCTCGGTCACGAACGCCTGGAGGATGTGGGTCGTGATCGGGAGGCGGACACCCGCCAGCCCGCAGACGAGCGTCGACCAGCCCGCGGTCGCGCTGACGAAGACATCCGCTTCGACCCGGCCGCGCGGCGTCTCGACCGCCGTGACGCGGCCGTCGCGCGTGTCGATCCCCGTGACCGGCGTCTGCTGGTGGAGCTCGACCCCCGCGCGGTCGGCGCCGCGTGCGAGGCCCCAGACGACGGCGTCGTGCCGGATGATCCCACCCGGTGGGTGGTACAGCGCGCCCACGACCGGCCACGTCGGCCGCCGCGAGACATCGAGCGGCGCGCACAGCCCGTGGATCTCGTCTGCGAGCACCACCCGCGAGTCGATCCCGAGGAGCTGGTTCACCTCCGCGCGCTCCTGCATCACGCGAAGCGAGCTGTCGGAGTGCGCCAGCGTCAGGTGGCCGTGCTGGGAGAACATCAGATTGAAGTCGAGCTCGGCCGAGAGCGCGCGGTACAGCTCGACGCTGCGCTGGTAGAACGCCGCACCCTCGGGCGTCCGGTAGTTCGAGCGGATGATCGTCGTGTTGCGGCCGGAGGCGCCGGAGCCGAGGTAGGAACGCTCGAGGACGGCGACGTTGCGGATGCCGTGCGCCCGTGCGAGGTAGTAGGCGGTCGCGAGGCCGTGTGAGCCGCCGCCGACGATCACGACGTCGTAGCGGCGCTTCAGCTCGGGGCGGCTCCGCCACATGCGCGAGACGCGGAAGATGTCCTTCACCCCGCCGCCCCCGCAGCCGCGTCCGCGGCCACCTCCGCGACGTGGTGGGCGAGCTCGCGGGGGACGTAGAGCCGGAAGCGCTCCCCTTCGCCACGCCGCTCGATCAGCGCCGGGGTCCCGCGGGCGACCGAGCCGATCGCCGGCAGCGAGCCCGGGTCGAGGTCGGTCAGGCGGCGCAGGACGGGCTCGCCCTCGACGTCGAAGGCGGCGAGCGCGGCGGTCATGTCGTAGACCCGGAAGCCCTCGCCGGCGAGGCGCTCCCGGGCGGCTCGCACGTCGTGCTCGCAGACGAGCAGGACGCGGCCCGGCCCGAGCGGGAGGACCTGCTCGCCGTTGGACGGCACGAGCGTCTCGACAGCGCCTCGCACCTCGAGCTTCCCGAGGCCGTCGGCGTCGGAGACGGCCGGGCCGAGCGCGGCCCTGGCGAGCGGAGACGACTGGGCCACCTCCGGCGCCGCCGCGTCCGGGGAGAGGAAGCGAAGCCTGCTCACGACCGGAGCCGCTCCCCGCTCGGGTCGTAGAACGCCTTCAGCGTCACGGTCGCCGGATGCGGCGCGCCCGCGACGTGGATCGAGA
This sequence comes from uncultured Thermoleophilia bacterium, assembly GCA_963784765.1. GTDB lineage: Bacteria > Actinomycetota > Thermoleophilia > Gaiellales > Gaiellaceae > PALSA-600. The sequence continues at coordinate 61,967 of CAWASP010000032.1, read as the reverse complement.
TGGCGGCGCCGTCCTCGGCCTGGTCGGGCTGCACCCACGCCAGCCCGACGACGCCTCCGACGCGCTCGCTGAACCGTGCGCTCGTCACCCGCCCGGCGATCGCGCCGTCACGGACGACCTGCGCGCCCTCCGGCGGCAGAACGTCGGCGGTGAAGCCCACGAGGCGCTCCCGCACGCCCTCCTCCTCGGTCAGCTCGACGGCGTACCGACCGACGAAGTCGCCCTTGTCGAGCTTGGCGAGCCAGGGCATCCCCGCCGAGAGCAGGTTCGACTCCGAGTCGGTGTCCTGGCCGACGATCACGTGCGCCTTCTCGAGGCGAAGCACGCGCTGTGGCTCGAGCCCGAACGGCACGGCGCCGCCGTCGACGAGCGCATCCCACAGGTGCTCCGCGACGGAAGCGGAGCAGTGCAGCTCGTAGCCGAGCTCGCCGACGAAGCCGATCCGCAGCGCGAGGCACGGGACCCCGGCGACGTCGATCTCCTTCGCGTCGAGATACCGGAACGCCTCGGTCGAGACGTCCGAGTCGGTGAGGGCGCCGAGCGCCTCGCGCGCCTGCGGCCCGGCCAGGTTGACGGCCGCGAGCGCGCCGGTGAGGTTGACGATCTCGACGTCGTAGCCCCAGATCGCGTTCCACCATTCGAACCACTCGCAGACGGCGGACGACCCGGTCGAGGTCGTGGTCACGTAGAAGAGGTGCTCGCCGATCCGGGCGACGGTGCCGTCGTCCATGATCCGGCCGGCGTCGGATGTGAGCACGCCGTAGCGCACGCGTCCGACGGCGAGGTCCGCGAACCGGTTCGGGTAGAGGCGCTCGAGGAACTCGGCGGCGTCGTCCCCCTCGACGACGATCTTTCCCAGCGTCGAGACGTCGATCACGCCGAGCGCCTCGTGCACCGCGCGCACCTCCGTCGCCGGGTCGCCGTAGGCGAAGGGCCTCTGCCACTGCCCGGTCCACATCAGGTCGGCGCCTGCCTCGACGTGCCGGAAGTGCAGCGGCGTGCGCTTCAGCGGCTCGTGGTGTCGCCCGGCGAGCAGCCCCAGCTCGACGGGCGCCCAGGGCGGGCGTGCCGTCGTCGTGCCGATCGCCGCCTCGCCGGTGCCGGTCTCGCGGGCGAGCAGGCGGATCGACGCGAGGTGGCAGAGCTTCCCCTGGCAGGGCCCCATCGTCGCCGTCGAGTAGCGCTTCGCGAGCTCGACCGAGTCGAAGCCCTCCGCCACCGCTCGCTTCAGGTCCTTCTCGGTGACGTCCTCGCAGATGCAGACGAAGCGCTTGTCGCCGCTGCCTGCGAAGCTCGCCGGCGGGACCGCGCCGCCGTCGCCCGCTCCCCCCGCCGTTCCCGCCGCCTCGACGCGGTCGGGCAGGTCGGCCGGGACGAAGATGCCGCGGGCCGCGTCGTAGCCGATCCGGGCTCCCGCCTGCGCGAGCAGCGAATACGCCGGCTGCCGCGCGCCCGAGACCACGAGCAGGTCGCAATCGACCCGCTCGCCGTCCAGGTCGAGCCGGGTGATCCTGCCGCGGCGCCCGCGCGCCGCCAGCCGCGCCGGCTGCTCGACGCGCAGATCGACGACCCGCGCGACCTCGGTCCCCGCCCGCCCCAGGTCCTCGACCACCTCGAGCGCGGCGTCGTCGGCGCCGATCACGACGGCGCGGTCTCCCGGGCGGATGCTCCAGTCCCGCACGAGCCGGCGAACGCCGCCCGGCAGCATCACCCCGACGAGGTCGTTGCCGGCGAAGACGAGCGGCTGCTCGAGGCCCCCGGTCGCGACGACGATCCGCTCCGCGCGAACCCGGTGCAGGGTCGTGCCCGCGTCGACGGGAACGAGCCCGCCTTCGTAGATCGCGAGCGCGCGCGCCGGTGCGAGCAGCTCGTAGCCCGTCGGCTCGAAGCCGCCGCGCTCGTCGACGAGCAGCACGTCCCGTCCTTCCTGCGCCGCCCGCTCGGCGGCCGCTCGCCCGCCGGCGCCGCCCCCGACGACGAGCGTGTCGACGCGCCGGTGCTCGGTGTCGTAGCGGCGGCTGTGGCCGGCGGCCCCGGTGTCCACCCGGCCGAGGCCGGCGAGGTTACGGAGCGCCTTCTCGTAGAGCGGCCACAGCCGGCGCGGGCGGATCATCGTGCGGTAGTAGAAGCCGACCGGCGTGAACGGCCCGCCGATCTTGTCCACGACGGAGAGAAGGTCGTGACCGAGCGAGCCGACGACGTTCTGCGCGCGCACCTCGGCCCCTTCGCGAAGCGGCTCGGCGCAGACGCGCACGTTGGGGACGCCGTCGACGGTCATCATGCAGTTCGGGCAGTGGCCCGAGCAGCAGAGCAGCCCGCGCGGCCGGTGGTACTTGAAGCTGCGCGAGAAGACGCGCATGCCGGAGGCGTAGAGCGCCGAGCCGATCGTGTCGCCGGCGTAGCCGCTCATCGGCCGGCCGTCGACGCGGAACGAGACGCGCTGCGAGCGGTCGATCCGCTCGGCCGGCTGCGGGCCGAGTCTCATCGTCCGGGTCGGGCCGGGTCGGGGATCTCCGTGCGCAGCACCTCGTTCGTCCGCGTGTCCCGCTCGGCGACGAACCAGAGGCCGCAGCCGACGCGGTGGTACCACCACTCCCGCTGGGGTCCGGCGACGTTGCCCCGGAAGTAGACGTAGTCGGAGAGCTCGCGGCGGGACGGTCGTGCGGAAGGCCGCCGCGTCACCTCGCCCTGGAAACGGAACTCGTTCACGTCACGAGGGCCGCAGTGCGGGCAGCGAAGCAGGAACGACATCAGGCCGCGGAGTGTGGGGCCGTCATGTTCAGTCGCCGAGCTCCTTCGTCCGCCGCTCGACGAACTCGGTCAGCTCGTCGAGCACGGCCCCGTCGATCGGCGGACGCTCGTAGGCTTCCAGCACCGCCGGCCAGAGCCGCGCAGCCCGCGCCGCCTGGTCGAGGCTGCCGTTCTTCCTCCAGCGCTCGAAGTTCGCCGTCGACGAGAGCATCGGCCGGTAGAAGCACTCGCGGAAGCGCTCGAGCGTGTGTGCGGCGCCGAGGAAGTGGCCGCCGGGGCCGACCTCCTCGTGCGCGCCGAACGCGAGCGTGCTCTCGTCGATCTCGGGCGGCGTGAACTGCACGCGCAGCAGCTTCAGCATCTCCACGTCGACGACGAACTTCTCGAAGCAGCTGACGAGGCCGCCTTCGAGCCAGCCAGCCGACTGCCAGACCACATTCGCCCCGGCGAGGAACGCCGAGACGAGCGTGTTGAACGCCTCGGAGGCGGCCTGGGCGTCGAGGGTCTGGCTCGCCGTGAGCGTGCCGCCGCCCGCCCGCCAGGGAACGCCGTACCGCCGTGCGATCTGGCCCGACGCGTAGAGGCCGAAGGCGGACTCCGGGCCGCCGAAGCACGGCGAGCCCGACTGCATGTCCGTCGTCGAGAGGAAGCTGCCCATGATGCACGGCGCACCCGGGCGCACGAGCTGGATCAGCGAGATGCCCGAGAGCACCTCGGCCGTCTGCTGGGCGAGCGCCGCGGCGATCGACACCGGTGCCATCGAGCCCATGAGCAGGAACGGCGTCACCAGCACCGCCTGGTTCGCGGCGGAGAACTCGAGCATCGCCTCGAGCATGCGCACGTCGTACCGAAGCGGCGAGTTGACGTTCGTGTTCGCGAACATCACCGGGCGCTCCTCGATCTGCTCGCGCCCGCCGAACAGGATCTCGCCCATCGTCACGGAGTCGCGCGCCCTCAGCTCGGACTGCGGGTCCCCCTCGAACACCTTGTCCGAGAGCGTGATCAGCGCGAGGTTCTGGACGAGGTGGCGCGAGTCGAGCGGCACGTCGTTCGGCTCGCAGATGTTCCCGCCCGGCGTGTCGAGCTCGTCGAAGCTCTGCGTGAGCATGATCAGCCGCTCCAGGTCCTCGAGCGTCCCTTCGCGGCGCACGTCCCCCGTGCGCACGAACGGCGGGCCCTGGCACGGCGCGAAGATCATGTGGTCGCCGCCGATCGTGAGGTCGTGCGCGGGGTTGCGGGCGCGCATCGAGAACTCGGCCGGCGCCTTCGCCACCTGCTCGAGGATCCAGTCGGGATCGAAGCGGACGAGGCTGTCCTCGACGCGTTGGCCGGCCCCGGCGAAGAGCTCGAGCGCGCGGGGGTGGTCGAACTGGACGCCGATCTCCGACACGAGCCGCCGCCAGCCGCCCTCGATCGTCTCCAGCGCCTCCGGCGAGAGCACCTCGTACCGCGGCATCCGGTTGACGAACATCCGGCGCGATGTTGCCATATAATCAACTGGAGTTGTAGATACGACTACCTGTCGTCGGCCGCCGTGATCCTCGACGAGACCTTCCTCCGCCGTCGCGAGCCGTCGCTCGCCGGGACCGAGCGTTGAGCGCGTCCCTGCCGCGCGGAGCGCGCTACGTCGTCGTCGGCGCCGGCATCCACGGCCTCTCGACGGCGTTCCATCTCTCGCGCGCGCTGCGCGCGAGGCGGCTCGGTGGAGGCGAGGACGTCCTCGTCCTCGACAAGACCGGCCCCGGCGCCGGGGCGTCCGGCATCGCCTGCGGCGTCGTGCGCAACAACTACTTCCAGCCGGCGATGAGCGAGCTCATGCAGGCGTGCGTGGAGGTGTGGGAGTCCGATCCGGCCGCCTACCACTACAACCCCGTCGGCTACGTCGCGCTCGGCCCTCCCGTGCAGGAGCCCGATCTCACCGCGGTCCACGAGCGGCACGAGCGGATCGGCTACGACTCGGAGCTGATCCTCGGCGAGGCGGCCGTCGACGCACACATGAAGGCGCTCTTCCCCGACTGGCGGGCGCGCGGCGTGACGGTCTGCCTGCACGAGCGCCAGGGCGGCTTCGCGTTCAACCTCGCGTCCGTCTTCGGCCTGGTCGAGAAGTGCGAGGGGGAGGGGGTCGCGATCTGCTCCGGGGTCGAGGTGACCGGTTTCGAGGGCGATGCCGGAGGCGCCGTCTCGGCGCTCGAGACGAGCCACGGCCGGGTCGAGGTCGGGGAGCAGGTCGTGGTCGCGCCCGGCCCGTGGGCGGCGCGGATCTGGCGGCTGCTCGGCCTGCCGGAGGAGATCGACGTCGTCGATCGCTCCGGCACCGTCGCCCGCGACGTGCGGATGTGGACGTACTGGAACCTCCAGGAGGGCGAGATCGCCGTCGATCCCCTCTCTTTCGCGACCGCGGACGGCGGGGCGCCGCCGGTCATCCACCTCGACACCGACGCACCGCTCTCGACCGACGGGGGCGCGCTCGTCACCGACGAGCTCTGGGGCATCTACTTCAAGCGCGACCGGCGCGGTGTCCAGGGCGGCGCCTCGCCGCTTCCGGTCGAGACCGAGGTCGACCTCGACCCGTACCCGTCGACCACCGACGTCGACCCCGCGTTCCCGGACCTCTGGTGCGCGGCGCTCTCACACGCGCTCGGTCGCTTCGAGGGCTGCCGGCTCGTCTACAAGCACGCTCGGTCGGGCGGGGTCGGCGCGTTCACGGCCGACGCCTTCCCCGTCTTCGACCACGTGCGGCCGAACGTCTACGGCATCTTCGACTCGAACCACGGCTACAAGATGATCGGCGTCGGCCGCGAGGTCGCGAAGGTCCTGCTCGGCGACCACTCGAGCCTCCTCCATCCCTTCCGCTTGGAGCGCTTCTCGACCGGCGACCTCCACCCGGTCTCGCACTCCCCGTATCCGTGGTCGTGAGGCGCGTCGCCGCGCGAGATCAGGCCCGCGCGTCTTCCGCTGCGGTCGTGGCGAGGGGCGGCCGGTCGGCGGAGAAGCCCAGCACGGCCGACATGCGGCCCGCAGCCTCGGCGACCGTCCGCCCGGCCTCGTCGAGGTGCGGGCCGAGCCTGAACTTCGGCCCCGACACGTTCAGCGCGGCGACGACGCGGCCGCGGAAATCGTGGACCGGCGCCGCCGCGGCGACGAGCCCGGCCTCGAACTCCTCGTCGACGAGCGCGTACCCACGCGCGCGGGCGGCTTCGAGGCGGCGGTAGAAGGCCTTGACGTTGCGGGGCGCATTCGGGCCGAGCTGGACGAGCCGGACGTTCGCGAAGAACGCTTCGACCTCCTCGAGGCTGCAGTCGAAGAGGAGTGCCTGTCCAGCCGACGAGCAGTACGCGGGCACGGGGCGGCCGACCCATCCGGCGGCCTGGATCGCGTGCGGCGGAGACTCCGACAGGACCGTGAGCGCACCCGCCCCCTGCAGCACCGTCAGGTGGGCGCGCTCGCCGAGGGCGCGGACGAGCTCCTTCACCACCGGCTCGCCGGCGGCGAGGAGCCTCGTGTCCCCCGCGCGGGCGGCCAGCCCGAAGAGCGCCCAGCCGAGCCTGTACGCGCGCGTGTCGGGATCCCGGTCGACGAGCCCGTACTCGTGGAGCGTCTTCAACGTCCGCGAGATCTGGCTCTTGTCTTCTCCGACGATCTCGGCGATCCTCAGCACACCCAGCCCTCCGGCGGCGATCGCCTCGTCGGACCGGAGGGTCTGGAGGACGATCACACCCCGGCGGAGACTAGTTGCTGTATCTGCAACCACCGTTGCGAGTTAATCAGACCTCGAGGGACGGCTGCAACCCGCAGAAGGCCGGGCGCTGAATGCGCCTCGCGCTGGCGCAGATCGCGCCCCGGCTCGGCGATCTCGAGGCGAACCGCGAGGCCGTCGCGCGGGTGCTCGCGCAGGCCTGCACGCACGGCGCCGAGCTGGTCGTCTTCCCGGAGCTCGCGCTCAGCGGCTACCGGCTCGGCGGGGTCGGGCGCGAGACCGCATGCACGCTCGATGCGCTTGCCCCGCTCGCGGAGGCCGCCTCGGAGACCTCGATGCTGCTCGGCTTCCACGAGCGCGACGGCGACCACACCTACAACAGCGCCGCCTACTTCGAGCGCGGCTCGCTCGTGCACGTGCACCGGAAGCTGCACCTGCCGCAGTACCTCGACTTCGAGGAGGCGTCGCTCTTCTCGCCCGGACAGACGCTGCGCGCGTTCGACACGGCGTTCGGACGCGCGGCCACGCTGATCTGCGGCGATGCCTGGGAGCCCGGACTGCCCTTCGTCGCCGTGCACGACGGCGCGCGCATCCTCTACATGCCGGCGAACAGCGCGACGCAGCTCGAGGAGGTCGAGCCCTACTGGCGCGACATGACGCGGCTCTACGCCCGCCTGCTGCAGTGCTACGTCGTGTTCGTGAACCGTGTCGGTGACGAGGACGGGTTCACGTTCTGGGGCGGATCGCACGTCGTCGACCCGCTCGGAGAGGTGCTGGGAGAGGCCCCGCGCCTCCTGGAGGAGCTGCTCGTCGTCGACATCGAACCGGCGCTCGCGGACGAGCGCCGGGCGGCGCTGCCGCTCGTTCGCGAGGGTCGTCTGGACGTCCTGCAGTCGGAGTGCGAGCGGCTCCGGAATCCGGCCGCGGGTCGGCCGGCAGCCGCTGTTTCCCGATTGCAATAGACCTGGGCAGGTGGTAGAACGTCGCAACTCAGGTTGCGGATGCAGCAACTTTGTTGCTCGGTCGGCCGACGCGGGTGAGGATGGGCGTCGGCCGTGGTACGGCCATCCACTGTGAGGAGGGTTATGGACAGGGAAAGCCGGAGACAGTTCGAGCAGTATCGCCGCGAAGCGGCCGGGCCCGTCGAGAACGCGCTGATCGACGACTTCGTGGGCGGTGATCTCTCGCGCAGGGACTTTCTCCGTCGCGCGACGGTGCTCGGCCTCTCGGCTTCCACCGTCGGGGCGCTCTTCGGCGCGCTCGGCGAGACCCCGCTCGCGTTCGCCGGCAACGAGGTCGGACGGGCGGGCGGCCGCATCCGGGTCGGGATCATCCCGGGCCCGACGAAGGACCTCGAGCCGCACACGCTCGCGGATCTCGGCGGGTTCGAGGCGGCCGGGATCGCAGGTGAGTTCCTCACGCGCACGACGAGCACGCAGGGTCTGCGCCCGGAGCTCGCCGTCAGCTGGAAGCCGAACAAGACCGCCACGGTCTGGACCTTCAAGCTGCGCCCGAACGTCAAGTTCCAGAACGGTCAGGCGTTCGGCGCCGACGACGTCGTCGCCACGATGGAGCGCAACGTCGCCAAGGACGCGCAGGCGCTCTCGGCGCTGGGCGGTGTGCTCTCTCCGGGCGGAACGAAGAAGGTCGACGACCTCACGGTGGAGTTCCATCTCGATTCGCCGAACGCGAACTTCCCGTACCTCGTCAGCTCGACCACCTACCAGCTGATCATGCTCCCGGCCAACTACCAGCTCGGCACGTTCACGTCGAAGCCGCAGACGACGGGCCCGTTCCAGCTGACCTCCTACACGCCCGGGGTCGGCGCGAAGTACGACCGCTTCACGGGCTGGTGGGGCGGGCACGCACCGCTCGACGGTGTCGACGCGACGTTCTACACCGAGGATGCGGCGCTCGTCTCGGCGATGCTCGGCAACCAGATCGACCTCGCCGGCCAGGTGAACGTCACGAGCGGCCGCGCGCTGATCAACAACTCGAACATCCAGATCATCGCGGCGCACGGTGCGAGCCACCGGCAGGTGCCGATGCGGGTCGATCTGAAGAACCCGCTGCACGACTATCGGGTCCGGCAGGCGATCGCCCTCACGCTCGACCGGCCGGCGATCATCAAGACGCTGTTCTCGGGCTTCGCCGTCCCGGGCAACGACTCGCCGTTCGCGTCGGTCTATCCGTCGACGAACAAGAGCGTCGCGCAGAGGCACAAGAACCTCCGGAAGGCGAAGCAGCTGATGGAGGCGGCCGGGCACGGCAAGGGCTTCTCGATCACGCTCACGACCGAGCAGGTCGGCGAGATCCCGCAGCTCGCGCAGATCATCCAGCGGTCGGTGAAGGCGATCGGCGTCAAGATGAACCTGCACGTCCTCACCTCGACGGCATACTTCGCAGGCTCCCAGACGGGGCCGCCGTCCGGCTGGGGGACGACGCCGTGGCTGAACGCTCCGATCAACATCACGGACTGGGGGCACCGCGCGGTGCCGAACGTGTACCTGACCGCGGCGCTGAAGAGCAAAGGCCCGTGGAACGCGGCGCACTACTCCAGCAAGAGGTTCGATTCCCTCGCCAGCTCGTATGTGGGAGCGATCGCGCTGAAGGACCAGCGTCGCTACTCGGGACAGATCGAACGGCAGCTGCTGCACGACACGCCCGTGATCTTCCCGTACTTCTACTACTACCTCCAGGCCGCCTCGAAGCGCGTGAAGGGCTATCAGGGCGACGCCATCGGACAGATCTACCTCGGCAGGACGTCGCTAGCCTGACGCCCGTGCCGGTGCTTCACGCCCAGCCGCCGCCCGAGAGGGTGGCGGCTGGGCGCTCGCGCCTGGAGCCACGCCCCTGACCCGCTTCCTCCTCAAGCGGTTCGCGCTTGCCCTGATCACGCTGTGGGTGCTCTCGATGATCGTCTTCGCGGCCGCGCAGCTGCTTCCCGGCGACGTCGGCCGGGCGGTGCTCGGGCCGTTCGCCGATCCGGCGTCCGTCAAGGCGCTCGACCACGAGCTCGGCGTCGACCGGCCCTTCTACACCCAGTACGCGTCGTGGATCGGGCACCTGTTCCGCGGCGACCTCGGCACGTCGCTCCAGTACAAGGGCGTCGCGGTCTGGTCGCTGCTCGGGCCCTCGCTCGTCAACTCGCTCAAGCTCGCCGCGCTCGCGCTCGTCCTCGTCCCGCCGCTCAGCATCGCCGGCGGCGTCCTCGCGGCGCTGCGCCAGGGGCGGATCACCGACCGTGTGATCACGCTCACTGGTCTGTCGCTGACGGCGGTGCCGGAGTTCGTCTCGGCGATCGTCCTGATCCTGATCTTCGGCCTCTGGCTGAAGTGGCTGCCGGTGACCGCCTCGTATCCACCCGGTGCCGGCTTCTTCACGCAGATCAAGTACCTGCTCCTGCCCAGTCTCGCCCTCGTCATGGTGCTGTTCGGCTACATCGCGCGGATGGCGCGCGCCGGCACGATCGAAGCGCTCTCGTCCGACTACACGCGGACCGCGTACCTGAAGGGGCTGAGCACGTCCGTCGTCGTTCGCCGTCACGTGCTGCGGAACTCGCTGCTACCGACGATCGCCGTGATCGCGACGCAGATGGGTTACCTGATCGGCGGGCTGGTGGTGATCGAGAAGCTGTTCAACTACAACGGCATCGGTCAGCGCATCTATACGGCGGCGCAGAACAAGGACTTCACGATGCTGCAGAGCGGCGTCCTGATCATCGGCATGGTCTACCTCGGGGCGACGCTGCTCGCGGACGTCCTCTACTCGCTGCTCAATCCGCGAATCCGCTACGGAGCCGCGGAGTGAACGCCGGCGCGGTCGCTCAACCGTCGTCGGAGCTCCGCATCGCGCGACGCGAGACGTTGCGGCAGCTCTTCAGGTCGCCGACCTTCATCGCAGGCTCGTCGATCCTCCTGTTCTGGATCGCCTGTGCCGTGCTGAACACGGCGATCACCCCGCACGACCCGCTCGGCCAGGACCTGCCGCAGCTCGCGTCTCCCGGCGCCGGCCACTGGTTCGGCACCGACCAGCTCGGCCGAGACGTCCTCTCCCGTGTGCTCGCGGGCGCCCGCGACATCATGGTCGTCGCTCCGGCGGCGACGCTACTCGGCATCGCCGGCGGCACGATCGTCGGTCTCGTCACCGGCTACTTCCGCGGCGTCGTCGACGACGTCGTCAGCCGGGTGATCGACGCCGTGCTGGCGCTGCCGCTGATCGTGATCGCCGTGACCGTCCTCGTGGCGCTCGGCTCGTCGCGCGGCACGCTGATCGTCGTGATCGGCGTGGTCTTCACGCCGGTCGTCTCCCGGACCGTTCGCGCGGCTGTCCTCTCCGAGCGCGAGCTCGAGTACGTGCAGGCGGCGCGTCTACGCGGGGAGCGCGCGCCGTACGTGATGTTCGTCGAGATCCTCCCGAACGTGATGGGGCCGATCATCGTCGAGGCCACGGTACGCCTCGGCTACGCGATCTTCACCGTCGCGGGCCTCACCTTCCTCGGGTTCGGCGTCCAGCCGCCGTCGCCGGACTGGTCGTTGCAGATCGCCGACAACTACACCCTGCTGAACGCCGGCACGTACTGGTGGACGGTCCTCTTCCCGGCGCTCGCGATCGCGTCGCTCGTGATCGCCGTGAATCTGGTCGCCGACGGCATCTCGAGGACGCTTTCGCGATGAGCGGCGACACGTCTGCTCGCGCTCCGGCGCTCGAGCTCCGAGACCTCGAGATCGTCTACCGGGTCCGCGGGATCGACCGCGAGGTGCTGCGCGGTGTCTCGCTGACGATCGGCCGGGGCGAGTCGTACGGCCTCGTCGGCGAGTCCGGCTGCGGCAAGTCGACGGCGGCGCTCGCGATCGTGCGCTACCTCCCGTCGAACGGCAAGGTCGTCGGCGGGTCGATCTCCATCGACGGCGAGGACATGGTCGGGCTCTCACGCACCGGCCTTCGTCGCCTGCGGGCCGAGAAGGTGTCGATGGTCTACCAGAACCCGGGCGAGTCGCTGAACCCGTCGATCCGGGTCGGCAAGCAGATCGGCGAGGTCTTCCGGATTCGCGGCGAGTCGGCGTCCGACGCGCAAGAGCACGCCGAGGACGTGCTGCGGAAGGTGCAGATCGCGGACCCGCCCTCCGTGATGCAGCGGTACCCGCACCAGCTCTCCGGCGGCATGCAGCAGCGCGTCGTGATCGCCATGGCGCTCGCGAAGGATCCCGCGCTCCTGATCCTCGACGAGCCGACGACGGGCCTCGACGCGACCGTCGAGGCGGAGGTGCTCGATCTGATCGCGCAGCTGCAGGACGAGCTCGAGACCGCCGTGCTCTTCATCAGTCACAACCTCGGCGTGATCGGCAAGATGTGCGACCGCGTCGGAGTGCTCTACGCCGGACGGCTCGTCGAGGAGGGGCCGGTCGAGGCGGTGCTGCGCGATCCCCACCACCCGTACACCGTCGGCCTGCTGCGCTGCATTCCGCGCGGCGGCGTCCGCAAGGACCACGGGCGCCTCGACACGATTCCGGGCTACCTGCCGTCGATCGGCGAGCCCCTGCCCGGCTGCGTGTTCGCCGACCGGTGCGGGCTCGCCGAGTCGATCTGCCACACGGAGGAGCCGCCGCTCGTCGACCTCGGGCTCGGGCACGCGAGCCGCTGCCACTTCCACGAGCGCGCCCACGAGCTCCCCCGGGACACCGCGGTCGATCTCGGCCGGACGCTCCACGTCGACCGGACGGGCACGCCGCTCGTGGAGGTCGACGCGCTCGCGAAGGTGTTTCGCCAGCAGGGGCACGAGATCCACGCGCTCGGCGGGGTGTCCGCATCGATCTGGCCGGGCGAGACGCTGGGCCTGGTCGGCGAGTCCGGCAGCGGGAAGACCACGTTCGCCCGCGTGCTGCTCGGGCTCGTCGCCCCGACCGCGGGCGGGATCGAGCTCGCCGGGCGAGAGCTGCCGTCGCGGATCGCGCGGCGCACCGAGGAGGACGTGCGCATGCTCCAGATCGTCTTCCAGAACCCGGATTCGGCGCTGAACCGGCGGCACACCGTCCAGCGCATCCTGCGGCGGTCGCTGCGGAAGCTCGCCGGGCTCTCCGGCGCCGCCGCGCGGACACGGATGGAGCAGCTGGCCGAGTCGGTGCGCCTCCCCGCCCGCCACCTGGCCGTTCGGCCGAACCAGCTCTCCGGCGGGCTCAAGCAGCGCGTCGCGATTGCGCGTGCGTTCGCCGGCGAGCCCCGGCTCGTCGTCTGCGACGAGCCCACCTCGGCCCTCGACGTCTCGGTTCAGGCCGCGATCCTCAACCTGCTCGTCGAGCTGCAGGCCGAGCAGCAGGTCTCGTACCTCTTCATCTCGCACGACCTCGGAGTCGTCCGCTACATCTCCGACCGCATCGCCGTGCTGTACCTCGGCCGACTGATGGAGCTCGGGCCCGCCGACGTCGTCTTCGAAGGCCCGCACCACCCGTACACCGAGGCGCTGCTCTCTGCCGTGCCGACGATCGACGGGGGCGGCCGGGACCGGATCAGGCTCGAGGGCGACATCCCGAGCCCCGCGCGGCTGCCGTCGGGCTGCGTCTTCCACACCCGGTGCCACCGGAAGCTCGGCGAGGTGTGCGAGCGGGAGGAGCCGCCGCTCGTCGAGGTCGAGCCCGGGCACCTGATGCGCTGCCACATCCCGATCGAGGAGCTGCGCGCGCTCCAGGTCGAGGAGCCCGGCTCCGAGCAGGTGGGGGCGGCGCCGATCTGATGCGGATCCGGGCGGCCGTGCTCGAGCGGACGGGCGGGCCGCTGCAGCTCGACGAGCTCGACCTGGCGGCGCCCGGGCCGGGCGAGGTGCTCGTTCGCCTGCGGGCGAGCGGCGTGTGTCACTCCGACCAGAACGCGATCGACGGCACGGCGCCCACACGGTGTCCCGCCGTCCTCGGCCACGAGGGCGCCGGTGTCGTCGAGGCGATCGGCACCGCTGTGCGCTCGGTCGAGGCCGGCGACCACGTCACGCTCTCGTGGGCGCCCGCGTGCGGCGCCTGCTCGGAATGCGTGCGCGGCCTGCCGCAGCTCTGCGCCTCCGCGTGGCCGGCGATGGCGGCCGGCGGGCTGCTCGACGGCACCTCACGGCTGTCACGTCGGGGCGAGCCGGTCTACCACTACTCGCTGATCTCCTCGTTCGCGGAGGCATGCGTCGTGCCCGAGCGGTCGTGCATCGTGGTGCCGGCGGATGTGCCGTTCGACGTCGCGGCGCTCGCCGGGTGCGCGGTCACCACCGGGGTCGGAGCCGTCTGGAACACGGCGCGCACCCGGCCCGGTGACCTCGTCGCCGTCATCGGCTGCGGCGGTGTCGGCCTGTCGGCGCTGCTCGGAGCAGCAGCGGCGGGCGCGGCAGCTATCGTCGCCGTCGACGTGAGCGAAGCGAAGCTCGAGTCGGCGCGCCAGCTCGGCGCGACGGCGACCGTGCGGTGGGAAGGCTCTCCCGAGGCGACCGCGGCGGCGGTGCGCGAAGCCTCGAACGGCGGCGTCGACGCGGCGATCGAGGCGACCGGGCGCGTCGAGGCGATGCTCGCCGCGTTCCTCTCGACGCGGAACCACGGTGCGGCGGTGCTCGCCGGCATCCCGCGCGAGGACGACGTCCTGCCGCTCCCCGCGCTGTCGATCCCGCGGATGGAGCGCCGGGTGCTCGGATCGATCTACGGCTCCTCGCGGCCCGAGCGCGACGTGCCGCTCATCCTCGACCTCTACCGGCGCGGGCGACTGCCTCTCGACCGGCTCGTCTCGCATCGGCTCCCCCTCGAGCGGGTCGGCGAGGCGTTCGAGCTCCTGCGCGCCGGCGAGGCGCGCCGGACGGTGATCGAGCTGTGACCGGTCTCGACGGCCGGATCGGAGACGGATGGGGCGGGGTCCGGCCGAACGGCAGCCACGTGAACGTGGTGCTCGCAGAGCGGGGCAGCCCCACCGCCGCCGCCGCGCTGAGCATGCTCGCGAACCCGTCGCCGGGACACACGCCGGTGCTCGTGTGCGTCGGGGCGACGGAGGCGGAGTACGAGCCGATCTGGCCGCCGACCCTGATGATGAACAAGGCGACCGCCACGGACCCCCGGCACCAGACCCTGACCTGGGGTGCAGCGCAGCTCGGCATCGGCCAGGGCGTGCTCGACGCGGTCGCGGACGGCCTCGTCGAGGCGACCGGCGAGCTGCTCGTGCTCGTCGCGGTCTGGGTCGACCCGGCCGCGAGCGACGAGACGGCCGTGCGCCTCGCCAACCGTGAGGCGGTGCGCAAGGCGATCGAGCGCTGCGTGCGAGGGCGGGACCCCGACGACGCGGCGGCGCTCGTGGCTCGGCGGGACGCGCTCACGAGCCCGTTCTACGGCGGCGACTGATGCAGATCGCGGCCGTCGAGACGCGGACGTACCGCTTCCCGCTCGATCCGCCGTTCCGGGCGGCGTGGGATCCCGTTCCGCGCGCCGAGCAGCTGGCGACGGTCGTCGTCGTCACGGCCGACGACGGCCTGCGCGGCTTCGCCTCGGGCGGCGACGGGCTGCCGGACGCGGAGCTCCTCCGGCGTCTGCTCGTGGGAGTCGATCCGCGGCGCGCCGAGGTCGTGCGCGCGGTGTGCGAGACCGTCGACCTGCACGGGGGTCGTCCGTGGGCGGTCGAGGTCGCGGTCTGGGATCTCGTCGGGAAGGCGCTCGGGGAGCCGCTGTGGCGGCTGCTCGGCGGCCGGTCGGAGTCGGTGCTCGCATACGCCTCGAGCGGTGAGCTCGTCTCGCCCGACGAACGCGCCTCGCGCTGCCTCGAGCTGGCCGAGAGCGGTGTCCGCGCCGTCAAGCTCCGCTTCCACCACCACGACTGGCGCGAAGACGTCCGCGTCGTGGCCGCCGTGCGCGAGGCGGTCGGCGACCGGTTGCGGATCATGGTCGACGCGAACCAGGGCTGGAGAATGCCGGGCGACCGCGAGCCCCGTTGGGACGTCGCGACCGCCGCGCAATGCGCCCGCGCTCTCGAGGATCTCGACGTCTTCTGGCTGGAGGAGCCTCTTCCGACCGACGATCCCGACGGCTACGCAGCGCTGCGCAGCTGCACGAGCATGCGAATCGCGGCGGGGGAGCTCGTCCGCTCGAGCGCCGATGCGCGTGCCCTCGTCGTCGCCGGCAAGGTCGACGTGCTGCAGTGCGACGTGCTCTTCGTCGGCGGCTTCGGCGGCTGCCGCAGGCTCGCTGCGCTCGCTGAGCTGCACGGCCGGGCGTGGTCGCCCCACACCTGGTCGAACGGGCTCGGGCTGCTCGCGAACCTGCACGCCGCGCTCGCCTTCTCGAGCGTCCCCTACGTGGAGGTGCCGTACGACCCGCCGGCCTGGTCGGCGGAACGGCGGGATTGGCTGCTGCCCGAACCGCTCGTCATCGGCGCCGACGGCACGATCGCGGTTCCGGACGGGCCGGGCCTCGGCGCCGAGCCCGACCTGCAGCGGATCGAGCGCTGGCGCGTCGCATGAAGGCGGTCGTGCTGCGTCGCCCCGGAGTGCCGGTCGCCGTCGAGGAGGTCGAGCTCGATCCGCCGAAGGCGGGCGAGGTGCTCGTCCGCGTGGCGGCGGCCGGCGTCTGTCACTCCGACGTCCGGCTCGCAGACGGCGAGCTCGGCGACGGGCGCTGGCCCATGGTCCTCGGCCACGAGGGAGCAGGTGTCGTCGAGTCGGTCGGCGACGGCGTCGAGCACCTCGTTGCGGGCGACCACGTCGCCTTCTGCTTCGTCCCTGCCTGCGGAGCCTGCCGCGCCTGTCTCGCGGGGCGGCCGAACCTCTGCGAGCCGGCGGCGCGGAATGCGGTCAAGGGCATGCTGATGGACGGGACGAGCCGGCTGCATGCGGGCGGCGAGGTGCTGCAGCATGGCCTCCAGACCGCCTGCTTCGCCGAGCGCGCCGTCGTCGCCGCGGCGGGCGCCGTGAAGATCGACGCGGCGCTGCCCTTTCGACAGGCGGCGCTCCTGGGCTGCGCCGTCGTGACGGGTGCAGGCGCGGTGCGCAACGTCGCACGCGTCGGTCGCGGCGACTCCGTCTGCGTGGTCGGCTGCGGCGGCGTCGGTCTGCAGGTGATCGCCGCGGCGCATCGCGCCGGTGCGGCTCCGATCGTCGCCGTCGACCGTCGCCCCGAGAAGCTCGAGCTCGCGCTGGCCGCGGGCGCGAGCGACGCCGTCGACTCGTCGGGCGAGGACGCCGTCCGGGCCGTGCGGGCGGCGGCCGGCGGCGGCGCCGAGCACGCCTTCGAGGTCGTCGGGAGCCCCGAGACCGTCAGGTTCGCCTGGAGCTGCCTGCGGGCCGGCGGCCGTGTCGTCGTGGTCGGGCTCGTGCCGCGGGGCGTCGACGTCTCGGTGCCGGGAATCGAGCTGCTCGCCGACAAGTCGCTGCTCGGCACCTACTACGGCTCGGGGAATCCGGCGCGCGAGATCCCCGAGCTCGCCGCGCTCGCTCTCGCCGGCGAGATCGACCTGGCCGGTGTCGTGACGCACACGACCGACCTCGACGGCGTGCAGGAGGCCCTCGACCGTCTCCGTGCGGGAGAGGGCGCCCGGACGGTCGTGGCCGTCGACCCGGGGCTTCTCTAGCGGGCCGAGCCATGCTCTGGCCTCCGCTGCCCGCAGTGCGGCGGGAGCCGAAGGGGGTCGGTATCGGGGACGACGTGGAGATCGCGGTCTCCGTCCAGGCGGGGGAGTGCCGCGGTGCCGGGATCGCGCTCCTGAACACCGATCCGGCGGCGTAGGATGACGCTGCCCGTGGAGGCGGAGGATCTTCTCGTCGAGGCCGGCGCAGCGCTCGAGCGTGGCGAATGGGCGGCAGCGCGCGCGTCGTTCGAGGCGTCGCTCGAGCTCGGCGAGACGCCCGAGGCCCTGGCCGGGTTGAGCGACGCGCTCTGGTGGCTCGCCGACACCGACGGAGCGGTGCGCTGCGGCGAGCGTGCCTACGCGGCGTTCCGCCGGAGGAACGATCTCGTCCAGGCGGCCCTGGCCGCCGTCACCCTCTACTTCCACTACCGGGTCAGCCTCGGCAACTCCGCGGCCGCTCGGGGGTGGCTCGGACGCGCCGCGCGCATCGTGGACGAGGCCGGGCTCGCCCCGCTCGAGGGGTGGGTGCTGTTGATGAAGGCGCACGACAGCGGCGACGCGGCGGCGGCGGAGGCGTGGGCGCGCGAGGCGCGCGAGGTCGCGCGGCAGTTCGGCGACGCCGACCTCGAGCTGTGCGCCCTGAGCCAGCTCGGCGTGTCGCTGGTCGAGCTCGGCCGGATCGAAGAGGGCGGGTCGCTCCTCGACGAGGCGATGGCCGCCTCCCTCGGCGGCGAGGCCGAGCGGCTGCGGACGGTCGTCTACACGAGCTGCAACATGATCAGCGCCTGCAGCCAGGTGGCGGAGGTGGAGCGCGCGGCGCAGTGGATCCGCGCGGCCGACGACTTCACGCGCCGGTACGGGAGCCCGCACCTGTACACGACCTGCCGCACCTACTACGGCGCGCTGCTCTTCGCGACGGGCGACTGGGCCGAGGCCGAGCGGCAGCTCGCGATGGCGCTCGAGAGCGCGCGAACGGCCGAGCGCGCGCTCTACGGCGAGGCGCTCGGCCGGCTCGCGGAGCTGCGCCTCGCGCAGGGGCGTCTCGACGAGGCCGAGCGCCTGACCGCCGGCCTCGAGGACACCGTCGGGAGCGCGGTCGCGGTCGCCGCAGTCCGCCTCGCGCGGGGCGACCCGGCTGCCGCCGAGGCGATCCTGCGCCGTCGGCTTCGGGCGTTCGAGCAATCCGAGCGCCCGTCCATGTTCCCCGTCGGCGCGTCGCTCTGCCTCGACACCGCGGCGGCGCTCGAGCTGCTCGTGCGTGCGGCGCTCGAGCAGGGCCGCCTCGACGATGCGGGCTCGAGCGCGGGGCGGCTCTCCGAGCTCGCCGATCGCGGCGGCTGTGAGGTGGTCGCGGGGTTCGCCGCCCGGGCCCGCGCCCTGGTGCATGCCGCCGCCGGCGAGGCCGCCGGCGCCGTCGAGCCGCTCGAACGGGCGCTCGCAGTCTTCGCGGGGCTCGGATTGCCGCTCGAGACGGCGCGCACGCATCTGCTGCTCGCGCGGCACCTGCTCGACCGTCCGGCGGCCGTGCGCGAGGCCCGTGCGGCGTTGGAGACGTTCGAGCGGCTCGGTGCCGGCGCGGACGCGGACGCGGCGGCCGCCTTTCTCCGCTCGCTGGGCGTGAAGGCGGCGCGCACCGGCCCGAGGGGCGTCGGTGTCCTCACGAAGCGCGAGCGGGAGGTGCTCGGGCTCCTCGCCCAGGGGCTCACGAACCAGGAGCTCGCGGAAAGGCTGTTCCTGACCCGCAAGACGGTCGAGCACCACGTGCGGAGCGTCTTGCGCAAGCTCGGCCTCCGCAGCCGCGCCGAGGCGGCGGCCTACGCCGTGCGCGAGCTCGAGCGAAGTTCCGCCGGGACTTAGGGGTTCTGACCGGTGCGCCCCCGTCGGCTCGCCGGCAGAGTCGCTGCATGCCCGGATCGACAGCCGACAAGGTTCTGATCAATCTCTCGACCGGCCTCGAGGACGCGGAGCGCGTCACGGTCGCGTTCCTCGTCGCGGGTGCCGCGCTGGACGCCGGGAAGCGGGTCGGCATCTGGCTCACGAAGGAAGCCGTGCGGCTGGCGCTGGCCGGATACTGCAACGGCGTCGCGTGCGACGGCTGCCCGCCGCTGGAGCGTCTGCTCGAGCAGTTCTCGGCGGGTGGGGGCGAGCTGCTCCCGTGCCCGATCTGCTTCACCGCACGCAAGCTCGGCGAGGACGCGTTGCTGCCGAATGCCCGTCTGACCGGTGCGACGCCGATGTGGGAGTGGGTCGGGGACGGGGCCACCGTCTTCAGCTACTGATGCCGCTGCCGCGCCATTCGCCGGTCGTCGCCGGCCTCGTCGAGGAGCCGCTGGTCGGCGAGCTCAAGCGCCGCGCCCGTGCGATGTGGGCCGCAGGCGACTACGCGGCGATCGCCGCCCGCGAGCTCTGGCCGCTGGGCGAGCGCGCGGCCGGGCGCGCCGCGATTCGTCCGGGTGACGACGTGCTCGACGTGGCGTGCGGCACCGGCAACGCCGCGATCCGCGCCGCCGAGGCGGGCGGCCGGGTCGTCGCGCTCGATCTGACGCCGGAGCTGCTCGACACCGGTCGGGAGCTTGCGGCCGCGGCGGGGGTGGACGTCGACTGGGTCGAGGGAGATGCCGAGGCGCTGCCGTTCCCCGACGCGAGCTTCGACGTCGTCCTTTCGACGGTCGGCGTCATGTTCGCGCCACGCCACCGGATCGCCGCCGGCGAGCTCGTGCGCGTGCTGCGCCCGCGTGGACGCATCGTGCTCTGCAACTGGGCCGAGGGCTCTGTCATCTGCGAGGTGCTCCGTACGGTCGCCCGCTACCTCCCGCCGCCGCCGGACTTCGTCGCGCCGCCCTGGCTGTGGGGCTCGGAGCAGCACGTCCGCGGTCTGTTCGCGCCGGAGGACGTCGATCTCTCGTTCGAGCGCGGCCGGCTCCACTTCCCGCCATTCGACAGCGCGGCGGCCGATGTCGAGTTTCACTCGACGAGGCTGGGGCCGCTCGTCGCCGTGCGGGCCCAGACCGAGGCCGACGGCCGCTGGCCGTCGCTGCGCGAAGAGCTCGAACGGCTGCATGACGGGCTCGATTCGGCCGAGTACCTCCTCGTCGTCGGCCGCAGGCGCTGAGCGGCGCTCTATCCGGCCCCGGAACTACCGTTCAGGGATCCGCCGGGCACTTTCAGTCGCCGTTGTCGCAGCCGTCGTCGGCGGCTGCGGCTTCGCTGCCGCCGCGAGCCTTGCCCGCGGCACGAGCCCGGCGGCCGGCACCATCACGATCACGCTGTCGACCGACTCGCCGAACGTCACCACCGTTGCGATCCCGGATCCGGTCAGCCGCGAGCAGCGCCGGGCGACGGCGCTGCAGGTGAGAGCCGCGCTCGCGGATCCCGCCAGGATCGCCGCGGTGTCCGACGTGCGCATCCGGCAGAAGCTCACCGCTCAGCTGCGTGACCTCGACAGCTTCCTGGCCGAGCGCCCGAAGCTGAAGGCCTATCGCGAGCACCTGTGGTACGTCGCCCAGCATGCGCGGCCGTCGCTCGCGCCGAGACGGCTCGCCGCGCTCCTGTGGTGCACCGTCTGGTTCCCCCACGACTGCGGCTGACGCGCTCGGCGGCACGGTGAGGCTCGCGCCGTCCTGCGGCCGGCGGCCCGCCGCGGTTCGGACCTGACCCTCGCCCCGTGCAAAGGCGCACGGCTCCTCGATCCGTCACAGATCCGGCACGCTCGCGTTCCAAACCCGTGTGTCAGACGATCGTCAGACGATCGTCAGACGACGGGGTGCGGCTCGAAGCGCGCGAGCCTGTCTCGTTCGTCCTCGTCCCGTCATGGCGTTGTGCCACCAGATCGTGCCGGGCAGCTCCCTGCTTCTCCGGCGCTCTAGAGGGAGGCGACGACGCGCGTGCCGGTCGCCTTGAACGAGGCGTAGACCGTTCGCCCTTCGACGAGGCCGAGGCGTGCGACCGACTCGGACGTGATCTCGGCGCTGACCGGGCCGACGGTGAGCCGCGCGCGGTTGCCGAGCTCGGCGATGTTCGAAACCGGCGCGTGGATCACGTTCAGCGCGGAGTCGTGCGGCGGCGTGACGGCGATGGTGACGTCCCACGGGTAGACCGCGAGCGCGACGCGGCCGTGCGCGGGCTCGGCGGTCGCGATGAGCGTTCCGTCGTCGAGGCGTACACGGGACGGTCCGCTCGACACCGGTTCCGCATGACCGTGGAGGAGGTTCGCGCCGGTGAAGGATGCGACGAAGGCGTCCGCCGGCTGCGCCACGAGCTCGCCCGGCGTCCCGGTCTGGCGCAGCGTGCCGTCGACGATCACGCTGACGCGGTCGGCGAGCACCGCGGCGTCGTCGAAGTCGTGCGTGACGAGCAGCACGGGGATGTCGAGATCCGCGAGCAGCTCGTGGAGCTCGGCGCGGACGCTCGTCTTCGTGTGGGCGTCGAGCGCCGAGAGCGGCTCGTCGAGCAGCAGCACGCGAGGCCCCCGGGCGAGCGCGCGCGCGAGGGCGACGCGCTGCTTCTCGCCGCCCGAGAGCTCGCCTGGCCGCGCGTCTGCGAGACGGCGGATCCCGAACCGCTCGAGGTAGTCGTCGGCCCGCCGCGCGCCCGCGTACTCGACGTTCCGGCGGACGGTCATGTGTGGGAAGAGCGCGTAGTCCTGGAAGACGAGCCCGACGCGGCGTTGCTCCGGCGGCAGGTCGACGCCGAGGCGCCGGTCGAAGAGCACGTCGCCGCCGACGGCGATGCGGCCCGAGCGCGGTGTCGCGAGACCGGCGATCGCGCGCAGCACCGTCGTCTTCCCCGCGCCCGACGGGCCGACGAGGGCGACGGTCGAGGCGACCTCGAGGGTCAGCTCGAGCCGGAAAGCCCGAAGAGGGAGGTCGAGGTCGATGTGGAGCGTTGCCATGTGAGACCGATCCGGAGCCCGGCGAGAAGCACGATGCTGAACAGCACCAGCACCCCGCTCATCGCCAGCGTCGCATCGAAGTTCTGGTCGAACTCGGCGTAGATCGCGAGCGGCAGGGTCTGCGTCACACGCTGCAGGCTGCCGGCGAACATGATCGTTGCCCCGAACTCACCGAGGCCGCGCGCGAACGACAGGGCGAGACCCGCGATCAGGCCGGCGCGGGCGAGGGGCAGCACGACGCGGAAGAACGTGCGCACCGGGCCTGCCCCGAGCGTGCGCGACGCCGCCGCGAGCGTCGGGTCGGTCGCCTCGAACGCGGCGATCGCCTGCCTGACATACAGCGGGCTCGCGACATAGGCGACCGCGATCGTGACGGCCGCCTGCGTGAACGGGAGGGTGACTCCGAGCGCTCCGAGGCTCGACCCGAGCAGGCCTGCGCGGCCGAATGCCGCAAGCAGTCCGATGCCCGCGACGGCCGGCGGCAGGACGAGCGGCAGCTCGACGAGCGTGACCGCGAACGAGCGCCCCGGGAAGCGGCGGCTCGCGAGCAGGTAGGCGGTAGGTGTCCCGAAGAGAAGGATCAGCAGCTGCGCGAGGAGGCTCGTCTTCAGGCTGACGACGAACGCGTCGGTGACGACGGGGTTCGAGAGCTGATCGACGAGCCGTCCGGGAGAGGTGCGGACGAAGATCGCGGCGATCGGCAGCAGCAGGAAACAGAGAGCGGCGAGCGCTGCGACGAGCACCGTCGCGACTGCCGCGGTCCGACGCAGGGCTCCCGCCGTCCCGCTCACGTCACGAGGCCGCGGCGCGGGGAAGGAAGCCGGCGGCAATCAGCCGTGCCTGGCCCGCCTTCCCGAGCACGCGTCGCACGAACGCCCGCCCGTCGGCGCGATGGGCGCTCGCCGTGACGACGCACATCCCGTAGCGGATGCCGGGACGGGCGCGCGACGGCAGCTTGATCGCCCCCACGCGGCCGAGGACCGTCCTGGCGTCGGTCGAGTACACGAAGCCGGCATCCGCCTCGCCGAGCGCGACCTTCGCCAGCACCTCGCGGACGTTCGTCTCGCGGCTGACCACGTTGGCGAGAACCTTCTTCGCCAGGTGCAGCGTCGCGAGGACCTGCAGCGTGTAGTCGCCGACAGGGACGCCCGGTGCCGCGACGTCGAGCTTGACGCCGCGGCGGGCGAGGTCGAAGACGCTGTGGATGCCGGCAGGGTTGCGCTTCGGCACGACGACCACGAGCGCGTTGCGTGTGAAGACGACGGGCCTCGAGCAGAGCCCGGCGGCGTGGAGCGCGACGGGAAGCTTCGTGTTCGCCGAGGCGAACACGTCGGCAGGAGCACCCTGCCTGATCTGAGCGGCGAGGGTGTTCGAGCCCGCGAAGGAGTAGCGCTCGCCCGGAGCGATCTTCGGGAAGACGTCGGTGAGCGAGGAGGCCGCGAAGACCGTCAGCTCGGTCCGCGAGGAGGCGCGGTCGTTTCGCCCGGCGAGCGCCGCCGCCGGCAGGCAGAGGATCACGAGGGCCGTCGCTATGACGAGGCGGTGGCGATGCACGGTCGAGCCGTTCCTCAGCTCTGGATGATGACGTTCGTCGACTTCACGATGGCGGTCGTCGCCATGCCGCTGCGCAGCCCGAGCTCCTCGACCGCGTCGCGGGTGACGATGGCGAGGAGGCGCACCGGGTCGCTGACCACGAGCTCGACCTGGGCCATCAGCCCGTCGACCTTCACGTCGGTGACGATCCCGTGGAAGCGGTTGCGGGCGCTGATGTGGGACCCTGCGCCGTCGCCCCGCACGCGGTCGATCTCGGACGCCGCGACGACGCGCCGGTTCCGGGCGTCGCGCCGGACCTCGATCCGGCCGGTGCGGTCCCAGCGGCGAAGCGTGTCGAGGCTGATCCCCAGCGCCGACGCGGCCTCGCTCGCGGTGTAGAGCTCCTTCGGCATCGCTCAGACCCTCCGGCTATGCATAGGTAATGCCACGGCAGATCATGGTAGAAGCGTACGATGCTACCGCAACAGAAAGCCTCTGTCGAGATATTCGCCTAGGTAAGGCCGATGCGCGGCTCTCACCCGGTCGGGGCGCAAGTCTCTAAGGGAGGAGCGCGCCGAGCTCGGCGTAGGTCTCCGGGCGCCGGTCGCGGAAGAACTGCCATGTCGTGCGCACCTCGTCGATCATCGCGAGGTCGAGGTCCGCGACGAGGACCTCGTCGTCCCGGTCGGAGGCCTGCGCGATGATCTGGCCGCGCGGGTCGCAGAAGTAGCTCGAGCCGTAGAAGCGGGCGCCTTCGACGAGCTCCTCGCCGACGCGGTTGATCGCGCCGACGAAGAAGCCGTTCGCGACGGCGTGCGCCGGCTGCTCGAGCTCCCAGAGGTAGCGCGAGAGGCTCTCGATCGTCGCCGACGGATTGAACGTCAGCTGCGCGCCGTGCAGCCCCAGCATGCGCGCCGGCTCGGGGAAGTGCCGGTCGTAGCAGATGAAGACGCCGATCCTGCCGACGCGCGTGTCGAACACCGGGTAGCCGAGGTTGCCGGGCTTGAAGAAGTACTTCTCCCAGAAGATCGGCCCGACCTGCGGGATGTGGGTCTTCCGGTACTTGCCGGCGACGCTTCCGTCGGCGTCGATCACGACGGCCGTGTTGTAGAAGACGCCTTCGAGCTCCTTCTCGAAGAACGGCACGACGAGGACGAGCTCGTGCTTGCGTGCGACCTCGCGCATCGTCTCCACCGTCGGCCCGTCGTCGGGCTCGGCCGTCTGGAACCACTTCGGCTCCTGCTGCGCGCAGAAGTACGGCCCGAAGAAGATCTCCTGCAGGCAGACGACCTGCGCGCCCTGCGCCGCCGCCTGCTCGATCATCTCGACGTGCTTTGCGAGCGCCTCTTCCTTCGGCAGGTTCGCGTGAGCCTGGATCAGCGCTGCCCGGACGGTCCGTGTCATCGCGTCTCAACCTCCACGGTCGCTCGGCCCACCTTATCGCGGCCCTCAGGCCGCGCACTGGTCAGCCCGCCGGGCCGAGCGGCGAGCGCACAGGCGTGCCGCGGAAGCAGCCGATCGTGTACGGGTACTCGAGCGTGGCGTTGTAGTGGTAGATGCGAACGCGCTTGCCGCGGAGCGTCACCCAGCCGACGTGGCCGTGGCACGCGTCGAGGTCGGCGTCGGTGAGCAGCTTCCCGTTCGCGTCGCGCGGGCCGAAGATCGGGAAGCCGTCGAGGGCGTAGCCGACGAGCCCTTCCTGGCCCTTGACGCTCGTGCCGGTCAGGCAGGTCGGTATCGAGTGGTAGTGGTAGACGCCGCGCATCTGCGGATGGCCTTCGCACGAGTCCTGCGTCTCGTGCGCGACCGCATCGCGGTCGCCGTCGTCCAGGGCGTTGAACAGCGCGACCCCGTTGACCGCGACTCCGATCATTCCCATCGGCACGCACGACGGCCGCTTCGCGAGCTTCGGGTGCGCGGGCAGCGTGAGCGTGACGGTCTGTGGCTCGATCGCGTTCGGGTTGCGGTCATAGGCGTAGGCGTCGTCGCTCGGCGAGATCGGGAAGCGCCCGGTCGGCGTCCCCTTCGGAAGCCCGTTGCCGCGGATCAGGAGCCCGTTGCCCCGGACGGTGAAGCGGATCGAGCCGTTCCAGTGCACGTTCCCGGCGACGACCGCCTTCTCCGTGAGGTCGAACGTCGAGCCGTGGATCCAGGGGCCCGTGTGCTGGGCGCCGCCCTGCCTGCCCGGGCCCTGCCGGCAGGCGTCCACGTAGCCGCGTCGCGGCGACGTGGAGACGCGGCCGTCGCCGAGCGGCAGGCGGGTCACGTCCGTGGGCGACGCTTTCGTCGATCCCGCTTCGACCGCGAGCGGCGTCACGGCCCCCGCGACGGCGAGGAGCGCGAGGACGGCAAGGGTGCCTGACGAGCAGGATCTGGGCATGTGCGTCTCCGGAGTCGGGGTGGGCGAAGGCCGCATCGTGGGCTGCGACGGTCAGCTGTCCGTCTGCCGAACGCAAAGAGCATGCAACGTCGGCGGGACGGTGCGGGTCGTCTACGATCGATTCCGCGATGGACGAGGTGCTGGCAAAAGCGGAGGAGTGGCGTCGGGCCGGCGAGCCTGTCGCCCTCGCGACGGTCGTGGCGACTCGCAGGAGCGCGCCGCGCCCGCTCGGCTCGAAGCTCGCCGTCACCGGCTCGGGTCGCCTCTTCGGATCGGTCTCCGGTGGCTGCGTGGAGGCGGACGTCGCCGAGCGCGCGAAGGCGGTCCTTGCGGGCGAGCCGCCCGCGGTCGTCTCGTACGGCATCGCCGACGAGGAGGCCTGGGGCGTCGGGCTGCCGTGCGGCGGCGAGATCGACGTCTTCATCGAGCCGTTCTCCGGCGCGCCCCCGATCGAGCGTGGGACGAGCTACGTCGTCGTCGCGGGCGACCGTGTGGGCGAGCGCTGGCACGACGAGACGCGAAGCCGCACCGGCCTCCAGGGCGAGGTGTTCGTCGAGGCGGTTGCGCCCGCCGCTCCGCCTCGTCGCGGTCGGCGCGGGTGACATCGCCGAGGCGTTGTGCGCGCTCGCGCGCCCGCTCGGCTGGCGGACCGTGGTCGTCGACCCGCGTAGAGGGCTCGCGACGCGCGAGCGCGTGCCGAGCGCGGACGAGCTCCTCGTCGCCCGTCCGGACGAGGTGGCGGTCGACGAGGACACCGCGCTCGTCTCGCTCGTCCACGAGGAGCGACTCGACATCCCCGCGCTCCGCGCGGGCGTCGAAGGCGGGGCGTTCTACGTCGGCGCGCTCGGGTCGAGGCGGGCGCAGGCGAAGCGCCGCGAGCAGCTCGGCGAGCTGCTCGACGGCGTGCACGGGCCTGTCGGGATCGATCTCGGCGGCGAGACGCCCGCCGAGATCGCGCTCGAGATCGTCGCGCAGGTGCTCGCGACGCGGAAGGGACGCTCAGGGAACGCCGTCTGCGAGCGCCGACCGAAGCGCCGGCTCCTGTGAGAGCGGCGAGCGGCCGAGCAGCGCGAACGAGGCCTCGACGACAGGCCCGATCGCGACGACGTAGACGACCGTCCCGATCCCGACCTTTGCCGCCGAGCACGAACCCCGAGGCGGTCGCCGCCGCCTCCAGCAGGCCGCGGACGACGCCGATCCGGACACGCGTGCGCTGCCGTGAGCACGAGCATCAGCGAGTCGCGCGGGCCGGCGCCGAAGCTCGCCCCCACGTACAGCGCCGTCGCGATGCCCATCAGCACGATGCCGAGCCCGAGCAGCGCGGAACGCGTGGCCAGCGGTGCCGTGGGCGCAGATCCGCGACTGCGTGCAGGCGAAGGAACAGGTCGACGAACGTGCCGACCAGCACGGCGTTCGCGACCGTGCCTGCGCCGATCCGCGCGCCGAGCGCCGCCGCGGCGAGCAGCACGGTGCAGCCGACGGCGATGTTCGCGACACCGAACGAGAGCGGGCTGTGCTTCGCGATCCCCTGGTTGAGCACGTCCCACGACGACAGGCCGAGTCGCGCCTCGTACAGGGCCACGATGCCTGCCGCGAAGACGGCGAGACCGACCACGAGGACGACGGCGCGCGTCGCGGTGCCGCCGCGCAGCCGAGGGGCGGGGTAGTGGCGCTCCAACGCCTCTAGTGCTAGCTCGACGTCGACCTCGACGCCGGCGTTTCGCAGCAGGGTCGAGAACGGGCAGCCCGCGTCGGCGCGCTCGAGCGCGGCCGCGAGGTCGTCCTCGCCGGCTCCGTCGACCTCCGCGCGGAGGCGCATGCGCGAGGCGACGATCTGGTGGCCCTGTCCCTCGACCTCGTCCATCACGACGACGCAGGTGGCATCGAGCCGTGTCGGCGGCGTGCCGGCCTGGCCGAGCTCGGTCGCGAGCGACATCGTCAGACAGCCGGCGTGTGCCGCGGCGAGCAGCTCCTCCGGGCTCGTGCGTCCCTCGACGGGGGCGATGCGGCTCGGCAGCGAGAAGGGGACGTCGGCGAACGCTCCCGCGCCCGCGGTCATGCGCCCCGCCCCGCGTGCCGTGCTCCCTTCCCAGGTCACCTCTGCGGTGCGCTCGATCCGCGGCACGTCACTCCTCTCCGGTCGGGACGGCGGCGGGCGTGCCGTCGGGGTAGTAGGCCTCGGCAGGCGAGCCGGCCGGGCGGAAGACGCCGAGCACGCGCAGCTCGGATTCGCCGGTGTTCGCGAGGCAGTGGACGAGCGTCCGCGGCAGGTGCACGCAGCTCCCCGCCCGGAGCGGCGCCTGCTCGCCGCCGATCTCGAGCACTCCCTCGCCCTCGAGCACGTAGACGACCTCGTCGTAGCGGTGGAAGTGGTCCGGGGCCCGCCCCGGGGGGATCAGGCCCACGAACTGGGTCGCTGCCGCGCAGCCGACCTCCGGGCGGGCGCCGAGCAGGAACGAGCGGCCGGCGGTCGCGGTGCCGAGCTCTGCCGCCGCGAGGTCGATCACCGCGTGACCCGACGAGCCGCCGGCGCCGTGCACGAGCACGGAGACGGCGCGCGCGTCGCCGGTCGCAGACCAGGGGGTTCCCGCCGAGACGAACACCGCGACGCCCGGCCGGAGCTCGTGCTCCTCGTCGCCCACGGCGATCCGTCCCTCCCCCTCGAGGACGTACAGCACCTCGTCGGTGTCCTCGCGACGATCTCCGCGAAGCTCGACGAGTCGCTGCGTGAGGCCCTCGACGTCGAAGAGCGTGCCGTCCACGTGCTCACCGGCTTGCATCGCGTACTGCATGACCCTCTAGGCTAACCGGATGCGGTCGGTCGACATCGTCCGGCGATCCTACGAGGCGTTCGAGCGGCACGACATGGACGCCGTCGTCGCCGACATGCACCCGGACATCGAATGGCACCAGGCGCAGGGTCTTCCGCACGGCGGCCTCTACCGCGGCCTCGACGAGGTGCGGCGGAACATCTTCGACCCGCTCGACGAGGACTGGTGGAACGAGTTCTCCGCGAAGCCCGACGAGTTCCTCGATGCAGGCGACGACGTCGTCGTCCTCGGGCGCTACCGCGGCACGGCGAAACGCACCGGGAAGATCCTCGACGTCCCGTTCGTGCACGTCTGGACCCTGTCCGGTGGCCGGGCGGTCCGCTTCCGGCAGTTCCTCGACACCGCAGGCTGGGTGGCGGCGCTCGAGATTTGATCATTGACACGGAGGCCGTTCACCTTGAGACTCGGGCCCACGCAGCCCCCCACAGACTGCACCCGGGTCAAGGAGGACAAAGCATGAAGAAGGCGATCGGCCTCGCCCTCGCGATGGTCGCCACGTCCGTCGTGGCATCCACCGCTCAGGGAGCCCCCAAGGCCGTGGTCGCGGCGAACGCCGCGTTCAACTGCAACAAGACCATCACCCTGCCGTTTCTCACGCCGATCACCGGCGGCGCCGGCTTCCTCGGCGCCGAGCAGGCGAGCTGGGCGAAGTTCGGCCTCAAGACCCTCGCGCCGCCACTCGGCCTGAAGGTCAAGCTCGCTCTCGGCGACACGCCGGTCGAGCAGGGTCCCGCGCCGGCGCAGGCGCTGGCGCAGAAGTACGTCGGCAACCCGAGCGTCCTCGCGATTCTCGGCCCGTCCACGTCGGGGAACGTCGCGGCGACGAGCCAGACGTTCTACGCGGCGAAGCTCGCGCACGTCTCGCCGTCCGCGACGCGGACCGACTTCACCCAGGGGCCTGTCGCGAAGCGCGAGGCGACCCCGGCGTTCTTCCGGAACGTGCCCGGCGACTACATCCAGGGCCCCTCCGACGCCAACTTCATGATCAACACGCTCCATGTGAAGAAGGTCGTCATCTTCGACTTCCAGGAGCCGTACTCGCTCGGCCTCGCTGCGGCGGTCGATCGCGTGCTGAAGAAGGCCGGCGTGACGACGATCCGCACGTCCGCTCCCAACACGACGACGGACTTCTCGGCCTACGTGACGAAGGTCCCGAGCGATGCCGACGTCGTCTTCTTCCCGACGCAGAAGCCGGGCGACGCGCAGACGTTCGCCCAGCAGCTGATCGAGCAGGGCAAGAAGGCAAAGGTGTTCGGTGGTGACGGTTCGAACGACCCGACCCAGTTCAAGGTGCCGGGCTCGTACGTCTCGAACTTCGCGCCTGACATCACCGGCATCAAGGCCGACGCGAAGCTGATCGCCGCGTGGCGGAAGGACAATCCCGGCAAGTCGGTCGGCTCGTTCGGCCCGCCGACCTACGGGGCCGTCCAGATCATCCTCGATGCGATCAAGATCTCCTGCAACAGCGGGCACGGGAAGACCACGCGCGTCGCCGTGCTGCGCAGCATCAAGAAGGTGAGGATCAAGAACTGGATCCTCGGTGGAACGTTCAGATGGTCGACGAAGACGAACGACCCGCTGAACGCGAAGTTCTACATCTTCCAGATCCAGTCGAACGGCTCGTACAAGCTCGTCGGCTGAGGCCTGCCGACGGCGAAAACAGGCTCGGCGGCCCGTGACAACGGGCCGCCGAGCCGTTAGAGATCGCACGTGGACCAGTTCATCCAGCTCACCGTCGACGCCCTCACCCTGGGGAGCGTCTACGCGCTGATCGCGCTCGGCTACACGCTCGTCTACGGCGTGCTCAAGCTCCTGAACTTCGCCCACGGCGACGTGTTCATGGTCGGGACCTTCATCGGCTACGGCGTGCTGCAGGTGCTCGGCGGCACGTCCGACCCGATCGTCCCCGTCTGGCTCGTGATCGTCCTGATCACCCTCGCCGCCATGGCGGGCTGCGCCGGGCTCGGCGTCGTCATCGAGCGCTTCGCCTACAGGCCGCTGCGGGACGCGCCGCGCATCGCGCCGCTGATCAGCGCCCTCGGCGTCTCGTTCTTCCTCGCGAACTCGATGCAGCTCCTCTTCGGGGCGACCCCACGCAACTACGACACGTTCAACTTCGGGAACGGCGAGCTGTACCTGAAGGGACTCGACATCGGCGCGGTGCGGGTGCCCCTGCTGCGGATCATCACGATCCTGTCGGCGTTCGTGCTGATGATCGTCCTCTGGGTCCTCGTCAACCGGACGCGGACGGGCAGAGCGATGCGCGCCACCTCGTACGACCGCGAGGCGGCGGCGATGATGGGCATCGACATCGACCGCGTGATCGTCTTCACCTTCCTTCTCGGCGGCGCCCTCGCAGGCGCGGCCGGCGTGATGTTCGCGCTGCGCGTGCCGACGAACGTCTCGATCGGGTTCATCGCCGGTCTGAAGGGGTTCACGGCAGCCGTCATCGGCGGCATCGGCTCGATCCCGGGCGCGATGGCGGGCGGGCTCGTCCTCGGCTTCGCCGAGTCGTACACGCAGGGCTATGTCTCGACGCAGTGGTCCGACCTCTTCGTCTTCTCGCTGCTCGTCGCCGTGATGCTCTTCCGCCATCAGGGCCTCTTCGGCCGTCCCGACATCCGGAAGGTCTGAGGGCGATGAGCGACAGCACCCCGCACGGGTTCCACCAGACGGGCGCCGAGGGCCCCGCGATCGGCCAGGACGAGTGGGTCGCCCGCCACGCCGAGCGGCGGATCCTGCCGGTGCGGCTCGCCGCGGTCGAGCGACGGCTCCGGGTCGTGCCGTGGTGGGCGTGGCTCGTCCTCTTCCTCGCCGTGTTCTCGCTGTTCCCGGTGGTCGAGACGAGCGGCTACGTGCGCCAGGTCGCCTTCAACACGGTGCTCTACATGCTGCTCGCCCTCGGTCTCAACATCGTGGTCGGCTGGGGCGGCCTGCTCGACCTCGGCTACGTCGCCTTCTACGGGATCGGCGCGTACTCCTACGCGCTTCTCGACTCGCCGCACTACGGGATCCACCTGCCGACGATCGTCTCGGTGCCGCTCGTCGTGCTGATCGGGGCGGTCGTCGGCCTGCTGCTCGGGCTGCCGTCGTGGAGGTTGACGGGCGACTACCTGGCGATCGTGACCCTCTTCTTCCTCCAGCTCTTCCAGACGATCACCACGAACGCGCAGAGCATCACCGGCGGCCCGTTCGGGATCCTCAACGTCGACCCGTTCAAGCTGTTCGGCCACACGTTCCCGGTCCAGCACGGCGGGGTCTTCGCCGTCACCTACCTCTACATCGCGCTCGGCATCTTCGCCGTCGTCTTCGTGGCGCTGCGACTCGTCAACGACTCGCGCACCGGGAGGGCGTGGCGCTCGCTCCGCGAGGACCCGCTCGCCGCCGAGGCGATGGGCATGCCCGTGAACTGGCTGAAGCTGATGAGCTTCTCGCTCGGCGCGGCGGTCGCGGCGCTGACGGGCACGATCTTCGCCGCCCTGAGCGCGAACGTGTTCCCGCTCAGCTTCTACTTCGTCCTGCTGATCACCGTCTACACGATGGTCATCCTCGGCGGCTCGGGCAATCAGGCGGGCGTCGTGCTCGGGGCGCTGATCATCAGCCCGCTGCTCGAGATGCTGCGTGAGGCAGGCAAGTCGAGGCTCTTGTTCTTCGCTGCGCTCGTCCTTGGGCTGCTCTACGCCTGGCGGCGGTCGCGGAGCATGGGCTTCGTCGCGCTGGCGACGCTCGTGTTCGGCTTCGTCGTCCACGAGATCGCCCGGCAGATCGACTCGTCGTGGGTGGCGGGCGAGAAGGGCGGCGGCTTTGCCGGCGTGCTCGACCACTGGGTCGTTGCGCCCGCGCACCTGGCCCGCTGGGTCGTCCCCGTCACATACATCGGAGTGATCGTCGCCGCCCTCGTCCTGACGATGGTGCGCGGCCGTGTGCGGCTCGTCGCGCTCGTGCCGACGCTCTACCTGGCCGCGTTCGTCTGGGAGAACGTGATGCTGTCGAAGCCCGAGCCGGCGCGCTACATCGTGCTCGGGCTCGTGCTGATCGTGCTGATGATCCTGCGCCCCAACGGCCTCCTCGGCGAACGGCGGGTCGAGATCGTATGAGCTTGCTCGAGCTGCAAGCGGTGTCGCTCTCGTTCGGGGGTCTGCGGGTCGTCGACGGGCTCGACCTGGACGTCGCCGAGGGTGAGATCGTCTCGGTGATCGGGCCGAACGGCGCCGGCAAGACGACCCTGTTCAACCTGGTCACCGGCATCTACCGGCCGGACGACGGCGACATCCTGCTCGACGGCGCGAGCATCGTCGGGCTGCAGCCGCACCAGATCAGCCGCCGGGGCGTGTCGCGCACGTTCCAGACGCTGCGGCTCTTCCTCAACATGAGCGTGAAGGAGAACGTGATGGCCGCCGCCTACGGCCACACGAAGGCCGGCCTCGTCCGGGCGATGCTGCGCACGCCGGGGATGCGTCGCGAGGAGCGCGAGATCGAGGAGCTCGCGCGCCGCCGGCTCGCGTTCTTCGGCGACCGCCTGATGGGCTACCGGTGGGACCAGCCCGCCTACTCGCTCTCGTACGCGAACCGCAGGCGGCTCGAGATCGCCCGGGCGACGGCGACGAATCCCGCGCCTGCTCCTGCTCGACGAGCCTGCCGCCGGCATGAACCCGGCGGAGACCCACGAGATCACGGAGCTGATCGGGAAGCTCCGCGACGAGGGGGGCTACACGATCCTCGTGATCGAGCACGACATGCACGTGGTCGAGGGCATCTCCGACCGCGTGGTCGCCCTCGACCACGGCGTCAAGATCGCCGAGGGCACGTTCGAGGCGGTCGCGACCGACTCGAAGGTGATCGAGGCATACCTCGGCCTCCAGACCCACACCCGAAAATGAGCCTGCTCGAGCTCGACGGCGTCGACACGTACTACGGGCAGATCCACATCCTGCAGGGGGTGACGCTGCGGGTGGAGCCAGGCGAGCTCGTGTGCCTGCTCGGCGGCAACGCGTCGGGGAAGTCGACGACGCTGAAGACGATTCTCGGGCTCGTCCGGCCGCGCAACGGCACCGTCCGCATCGACGGCGAGGACGTCACCACGCGGTCGACGAGCTACCGGATCGGCCGCGGGCTGGCAATCGTCCCCGAGAACAGGCGGCTCTTCGCGCCGATGACGGTGCTCGAGAATCTCGAGCTCGGCGCGTATCTTCGCGGGGGCGGGTCGAAGGAGGACTACGACCGCGTCTACGAGCTCTTCCCGCTGCTCCACCAGCGCCGCAGCCAGCTCGCCGGCACGCTCTCGGGCGGGGAGCAGCAGATGGTGGCGATGGGGCGCGCGCTGATGGCGAGGCCGAAGCTGCTCCTGATGGACGAGCCGTCGATGGGGCTTGCGCCGATCCTCGTGGAGAAGAACTTCGAGATCATCAAGCAGGTGCACGAGTCGGGCGTGGCGCTTCTCATCGTCGAGCAGAACGCGAACGTGTCCCTGTCGATCGCCGACCGCGGCTACGTGCTCTCGACCGGCCGTCTCGTCCTCGAGGGCGACGCGGCGAACCTGCGCGAGAACGCCGAGCTACGGAGGGCCTACCTTGGCCGTTAGCTCCGTCGCCCGGTGCCGGACGCGGTTCCCGATCTTCGAGCGGCTCGTCTATGTGAACTCGTGCTCGCAGGGGGCGCTGTCGGATACGGTCCGCGCCGCGTACGAGGACTACCTCGACGGCTGGGACGATCGCGGTGCGCCGTGGGACTACTGGGTGGAGCGAACCGAGGCGGCCCGCGGCACCTTCGCCCGGCTCGTTGGGGCGGAGCCCGACGACGTCGCCGTGACGACGTCGCTCTCCGCCGGCGTGAGCGCGTTCGCGAGCGCGGTCGACTTCGCCGTCCGGCCCAGGGTCGTGATCAGCGACTTCGAGTTCCCGACGGTCGGGCAGATCTGGCATGCGCAGGAGCTGCGCGGCGCCGAGGTCGTGCACGTTCATGCGGACGGGCTCGAGATCCCGCTCGAGCGGTTCGACGAGGCGATCGACGAGCGGACGGCGGTCGTCTCGGTCGCCGCCGTCTGCTACCGCAACGGCGTGCGGCTCCCGGTCGAGGAGATCGCGCGCATCGCCCATGAGCGCGGCGCGCTCGTCGTGCTCGACGCCTACCAGGCCGCCGGCAGCTACCCGCTCGACGTGGGCGATCTCGGCGTCGATGTGCTCGGCGCGGGCGTCCTCAAGTACCTGCTCGGCTCGGCGGGGCTCGCCTTCCTCTGGACGCGGCCGGGGCTCGCCGAGCAGCTGCTCCCGACGCAGACCGGGTGGTTCGCCGACCGCGACATCTTCGAGATGGACATCAACGACTACTCGCCCTCGCCGACGGCCCGCCGCTTCCAGTCCGGCACGCCGCCGATCCCCGCGATCTACGCGGGCATCGCCGGGATCGAGCTGATGCTCGAGCTCGGGATCGCCGAGACCCGGGAG
Organism: uncultured Thermoleophilia bacterium; assembly: GCA_963784765.1. GTDB lineage: Bacteria > Actinomycetota > Thermoleophilia > Gaiellales > Gaiellaceae > PALSA-600. The sequence goes on along the minus strand of CAWASP010000032.1, from coordinate 26,872 downwards.
CACGTGAACGCCCTGAACGAGCGGCTGCTCGCAGGTATCGACGGGCTCGGGGGGACGGTCGTCACGCCCCGCGATCCCGACAGACGCGGCGCGCTCGTATGTATCCGCTCGACCGATGCCCCGCGGCTCGTGGCCGAGCTCGCAGGGGACGGCATCGTCACCTCCGACCGCGACGGCAACCTGCGGGTCTCGGCGCACGCCTACAACGTCGAGGAGGACATCGACGCTCTGCTGGCCGCTCTCAGCCGGCGCCGCGGGCTCCTCGCATGACACGCCGTGAGCGGTACCCGCTTGCATTCCGCGGATCAGACATTTTATAAAACGCAGAGATGCTCCTCCGCGAGGTCGGATATGCACGGCCCGGATCAGTCGAGGAGGCGCTCGAGCTGCTCGCCGCCGACGACGGGGCCCGGGCGCTCGCAGGCGGCCAGACGCTGATCAACGTGATGAAGGCCCGCGCCGGCTCGCCCGACGCCCTGATCGACCTGAACGGGATCGCGGAGCTGAAGGGCATCGAGCTCGGCGCCGACGGCTCGCTCGAGATCGGCGCGATGACGACGTATTCGGAGCTGACGGCGTCGAGCGAGGCGCGCGCGCGGCCGATTCTCGGTCGGGTCTGCGCGCAGATCGCCGACGTGCAGGTGCGCAACCGGGGCACGATCGGCGGCAACGTCTGCACGAACGACCCGACGAACCACCTGCCGCCGCTCCTGGCCGCGCTCGGGGCCGAGTTCGTGATCGCCGGCGGCGACGGGACACGCACGGTGCCGGCCTCCGAGTTCTTCCTCGGCGTGTACATGACGGCGGCCGGGCCGGGGGAGCTCCTCACCCGGGTGCGCGTGCCCGCCGGGCGCAACGACGGGTTCGCAGCCGTCACGCTCGGCGTCGACGGTACGTGCATCGTCAGCGCCGCCGCGTCGCTGAACGGGCACACGCGGCTCGCGCTCGGCTGCGTCGATGCCGTGCCCGTCGTGCTCGAGCCCGACTCCGGCAACGACGACGACGTCCGGCGCGCCGTGCAGGAAGCGAACCTCGATCCTCCGTCCGACGTCCACGCGTCGAGCGCCTACCGCTCCCACCTCGCCGAGGTGCTTGCGGTGCGCGCCGTCCGCGAGGCAGCGAGCGAAAGGCACTGATGCCGGTTTCCACCGAGAAGTCGATCTCCGTCACGATCAACGGCACCGCCTACGAGCGGGAGGTGGAGGCGCGCAAGCTGCTGATCCACTTCATCCGCGACGACCTCGACCTGACGGGCAGCCACATCGGCTGCGACACCGGGAACTGCGGTGCCTGCTCGGTGATCGTCGACGGGACGCTCGTGAAGAGCTGCATGATGCTTGCCGTGCAGGCCGACGGCGCGACGATCGAGACCGTTGAAGGCCTCGCCGCAGGAGAGGAGCTCTCGCGGCTGCAGCAGGCGTTCAGCGATCACCACGCGTTGCAGTGCGGCTACTGCACGCCCGGGATGCTGATGAGCGCCACCGCGCTCCTCCGCGCCAATCCGCACCCGAGCGAGGAGGAGATCCGCAAGGGGCTCCAGGGGAACATCTGCCGCTGCACCGGCTACTGGAACATCTTCGAGGCCGTGAAGGCTGCGTCCGAATGAGCACCACGGTCGCACCGGAGAAGACCGAGCAGGCGCAGGAGACCTGGTCGGGGCAGAGCGTCCCGCGCAAGGAGGACAGGCGCCTCGTCCAGGGGCAGGGCGTCTTCGTCGACGACGTCAAGCGGCACGGCATGGGCTACCTGCATTTCGTCCGCTCGCCGTACGCCCACGCGCACATCACCTCGATCGACGTCTCAAAGGCGGAGGCGCACCCCGGCGTGTACGGGACGCTCACCGGGGAGGAGGTCGCGGCGCTTACCGACCCGTTCTTCCAGATCTCGTCGGTGCCCGGCGCGAACGTGAAGGACTACGCCCTCGCCGTCGGGAAGGTGCGCTTCGTCGGCGAGCCGATCGTCGCCGTCGTCGCCGAGACCCGCGAGGCCGCCCGGGATGCCTCCGAGCTCGTCGAGGTCGAGTTCGAGCCGCTCGACGCCGTCACCGACGCGCGCCACGCACGGGACGACGGCGTGCCGACGATCCACGAGGACTGCGGCGGCAACCTGATGTGGCACGGCGTCTACGAGTGGGGCGACCTCGATGCGGCGTTCGCCGAGGCCGACAAGGTCGTGAAGATCGACGAGCTGCACTTCCACCGCTTCAACTCGACGCCGCTCGAATGCGACGGGGCGCTCGTCGAGTACAACCGCGGCACGGGTCAGTGGACGATCCACACGAACAACCAGTTCCCCGGCTTCGCCGCGATCATGATGGGCCCGGCGATGCGAACGGGGCTCGACAAGCTCCGCTTCGTCACGCAGGACATCGGCGGAGGCTTCGGCAACAAGATCACGTCGCACCCGCAGCTCGTCGTCTGCTGCCTCCTCGCCCGCAAGCTCGGCCGGCCCGTCCAGTGGACCGAGTGGCGGACCGACTTCCATCTGTCGATGTCGCACGGCAACGAGCGGTGGTTCCTCGGTACCGAGGTCGCCGTCAAGGCGGACGGGACGCTCCTTGGGTTCCGCACGAAGGCGCTCGACGACGCGGGCGCGTACCTGCGGTACGAGCCGCTCGGCGGCGTCATCTGGGCGCAGGTGACCCCCGGGATGTACAAGTGGCGCCACATCCGCGTCGACTTCACGCAGGTCGCGACGAACAAGGCGCCCGTCTCGCCGAACCGGGGCTACTCACGGATGCAGCACCTCTGGTTCACCGAGCGGGTGATCGACATCGTCGCGCACGAGCTCGGGCTCGACCCGGTCGAGGTGCGCAAGCGCAACTTCATCACCGTCGACGACATGCCCTACGAGACGCCGAACGGCTGCGTCTACGACTCAGGCGACTACGCGCGGATGCTCGACATCGCGCTCGAGCTCGTCGACCACGCGAACGTCGAGGAGCGGCGCGCCGACGCGGAGGCGCGCGGCCGGGTGCTCGGAGTGGGCATCGGCTCGACGCTCGACTCGGGCACGAACAACTTCGGCCAGTCCCGGCTGATCAACCCCGAGCTGCAGTTCTCCGGGAACAACGAGGTGGCGACGGTGAAGCTCGACATCTTCGGCGAGATCGTCGTCACGCTGGGCACGACGCCGCAGGGCCAGGGCCACGAGACGACCGCGGCCCAGGTGGTGGCGGACATCCTCCACTGCTCCGTCGACGACGTCCACGTGCGTGCGGGTCACGACTCCTACTGGAACTCGCACGCCGGCTTCTCCGGGACGTACGCGTCGCAGTTCGCCGTCACGGGCCTGTCCGCGGTGAAGGGGGCGACCGACATGCTCGCCGGCGAGATCAAGAAGCTCGCCTCGGCGGTCTTCGGCGGCGTCCCGGAGGAGGCGCTCGAGCTCGCGGACGGCGGCGTGCGGATCAAGGACAACCCGGACGCGTTCCTGCCCTTCATGGCCTGCGGCGCGATCATCAACGCGAACAACGCCGGCCTGCCGGAGGACCTCGAGGTGACCCTGAACTGCCGCTACGTCTACCGGCCTCCCTTCCAGGTGCCCGACGTCGAGACGAAGTTCGGCAACCTCACGCTCACCTACGCGACGCAGGTGCACGTCGCGGTGATCGAGATCGACCCGGAGACCGGCTACTACGACATCGTCGACTACGCCGCCGTCGACGACTGCGGCAAGCGCATCAACCCGCAGATCGTCGAGGGGCAGGTGATGGGGGCGACGGCGCAGGCGCTCGGGGCCGCCGTGCACGAGCACTTCGTCTACGACGAGGACGGGCAGCTCCTGACGCCCAACTTCTACGACTACCACGTGCCGCACGCGCTCGACATGCCGCCGCTCAGGACGGGCGCGATCGAGAGCCCGTCGCCGTTCACGCCGCTCGGCACGAAGGGCATGGGCGAGGGCGGCGGCGCCGGCATCCACGCCGTGTGCGCCGCGGTCCAGGACGCGCTGCGGTCGCGCGGCGGGGCGATCGTCTGGTCGAGCAGCAACCCCTACCACCGCGTCTGGGAGATGATCCAGGACCCCTCGAGCGGCGGCCGCGTCGAGGTGGTCGACGCGTGAACGTCTCCGGTGAGCGCACCTTCGCCGCTCCACGTGAGACGGTCTGGCAGGTATTGAACGACCCGGCCGCGATGGCGCGGACGATGCCCGGGGTCGAGAGCTTCGACGTCCACGACGAGCGGAACTGGACCGCGAACGTCAAGATCCCGCTCGGGCTCGGTGGCCTGAAGATGAAGATCGACATGGAGAAGGTCGACGAGCGGCGACCCGAGCACGCCGCGCTTCAGATCAAGGGCCAGGGTGTGGGCGCGATGCTGTCGATGCGGACGTCGTTCGACCTGGCGGAGGACGGCGGCAGCACGGCGATGTCGTGGGCGGCCGATGTCCGGATCGCCGGCCCGGTCGGCTCGATGGGCCAGCGCGTCCTGCAGCCGATCGTGAACCAGCAGGTCCAGCACGTGCTCGCCGCGCTCGAGCGCGAAGTCCAGAGCCTGAACGCCGGCTGATCCGGTGACGCCGCCGTTTCGCATCGGGGTGATGCAGCTCACCATGGAGCCGCTCGACGAGATGCTGGCGTCGGCGCGGGCGATGGACGAGGCGGGCATGGACACGATCTGGCTCGCGGAGGCCTACCCGTGGTGGCGCAAGCACGGCATGGAGGCGCGCTCCTCGACCGGCGTCTCCGCGCTGATGGCCCGCGCCACCTCCCGCCTTACGATCGGGTGGGGCATCGTCGCCGCCTCCACCCGCCATCCGGTGCAGGTGGCGATGGACGCGAGGGTCGTGCAGGAGGCGGCCGGGCCGGGACGGTTCATCCTCGGGTTCGGGACGTCGAAGATCTTCCTCAACAACACGAAGACGCAGACGCGGAAGACCCTCGGGCCGATGCGTGATGCCGTCACGATCGTGCGCGGCGTCCTCTCGGGCGAGCGGTTCGAGTACGACGGCGACACGTGGAGCGCCGACGTGCCGGCGCTCGCGGCGGACGCGCATTCGCCGCGGGAGGTTCCGCCCGTCTACGTGGCGGCGACCGCGCCGAAGATGCAGGCGCTCTCCGGTGAGATCGCCGACGGCTGCCTGACCCCGTCGATCACGACGCCGGCGTTCGTGCGCTACACCCGCGAGAACGTCGCGGCGGACATCGACATCGGCTGCACGATCGTCGCGTCCATCCACCCGACCGACCGGGACCGGGGACGGGACGGCGCCCGCGAGATCGCCGGCATGTACCTGGCGAACAAGGTGCAGAACATCCAGGGCGCCGCTGACGTCCTGCTCGACTGCGCCGGGCTCGAGCAGGAGGAGATCCGGCCGGTCGCCGAGGCGATGGAGCGCGGTGGGCGCCTCGCCGCGAAGGCCGAGGTGAGCGACGCGATCCTCGACAAGTGCAAGCCGATCGCCGGCACGCCCGCCGACTGCATCGCCGCGATCGAGGAGTACAGGGACGCCGGCTGCACGCACGTCATGCTCGAGCTGTGGGGCGAGGACCGCCACGAACAGATCCGCCTGTTCGGCGAGCAGGTCCTGCCGCACGTGCGCGGATGACGGTCGCGGTCGACCGCGACCGCCTCGTCGAGACCGCGAGCTCGCTGATCGACGTGCACAGCTTCACGGGCGACGAGGAGCGCATGGCCGGCCGGATGGCGGAGCTCTTCGACGAGCTCGGCCTCCACGTGCAGTGGCAGCAGGTCGAGGAGGGCCGCGCCAACGTGCTCGGGACCTGGCGCGGGAGCGGCGGCGGCAAGTCACTCATGCTGAACGGGCACATGGACACCTCCTACTCGGGACGGGAGCCGTGGCTGCGGGACGTGCCCGGGTTTCAGCCGCAGGCCTTCGTCCGGGACGGGCGCCTGTACGGGCTCGGGATCTCGAACATGAAGGGCGCGCTCGCCTGTTACGTCGAGGCGGTTCGCGCCCTGCAGCAGTCAGGCGTTGCGCTGCGCGGCGACGTGCTGATCGCGGCCGTCTGCGGCGAGATCGAGAAGGCCCAGCAGGGCGCTGCCCAGGGCGGCGAGTTTCGCGGGTACGCGGCCGGGACGAGGTTCCTCGTCTCGCACGGCGGCGTCGCCGACATGTGCCTCCTCGGCGAGCCGACCGAGGGCAAGGTCGTGCTCGGGCACTTCGGGACGCTCTGGCTGCGCATCCGGGTGCACGGGAACTTCATCCACACCGCGTTCAGCGAGGGCCGGCGCGGCGAGAACTCGATTCTCCGCATGCACCAGGTGACGAGCGCCGTACTCGAGTGGATCCCGACCTGGGAGGAGGACGAGTCAAACGCCTACCGCGGCGTGAAGGCGATCGTGAACGTCGGCGCGATCGACGGCGGGTTCGGCTGGCGCGTCTCCCGCACGCCGCACCACACCGACCTCTTCCTCGACGTGCGCGTGCCGCCGACCAAGGCGATGGGCCTGGCACGCCGCGAGGTGCTCGACTGGGTGCGCACGCTTCGCGAGCGGTTCCCCGGCTACGACATCGACGGCGAGGTGTACGTGACCGCTCCCGGTGCCGAGATCGACGAGGGGCACGAGCTCGTGCAGGCCGTCGACGCGGCGCACGAGGCGGTCTTCGGCGAGCGGCCCGAACGCGACGTGACACGCTGGTTCAGCGACGCCTCCGCGCTGGCGCGCTACGGGATCCCGACGCTCAACTACGGCACGTCGACCGGGCTGATGGACGTCGAGCTGGGCGAGAATCTCGACATCGACGGGCTGGTGAAGACGGCGCAGTGCTACGCCCTGGTCGTGCAGGAGGTCTGCGCATGAAGCTCGTTCGGTACAACGACGGCAAGGTCGGACGGGTCGACGGCGACGAGATCGTCCAGCTGCACGTCCACTCGATGCGCGAGTACTTCGAGCTGGGCGGAGCGCACGAGAGCAAGGTGCGCACGCCGCTCGCCGAGGCGCGGCTCGAGGCGCCGATCATCCCGAAGAAGTTCTTCCACACGGCCGGCAACTTCCGCGAGCACGAGGAGGAGTCGAAGAACGTCGACTGGTCGCACCAGATCGCGCCGTGGATCAACTTCTTCCAGAACGTCGACGCGATCGTCGGCCCCGACGAGCCGATCGTCTATCCGGAGCACCTCACCGAGGAGCTCGACTACGAGCTCGAGCTCGCCGTCGTGCTGAAGAAGGCCGGGAAGTGGTTCTCGCCCGAGCAGGCGGCCGACTACATCGGCGGCTACCTGATCTTCAACGACATCACTGCGCGCGACATCCAGCGCGGCGAGATGCGGTCGGGCGTGTTCAGCTTCTGCAAGGCGATCGACACGTTCTGCCCGCTCGGGCCGTGGATCGTGACGCCGGACGAGCTCGGCGACCCGCATGACCTCGCGATGGAGCTGCGGGTGAACGGCGAGGTACGCCAGGAGTCGCACTCGAGCCGGATGAGCGTGACGATCCCGGAGATCCTCTCCAACTTCTCGGCGCTCGGGTACTCGGCCGGCGACGTGCTCTCGACCGGCACCGTGGCCGGCGTCGCCGGCTTCAAGTCGGAGGAGGAGCGGCGGCGGCTCTACCTGAAGCCGGGCGACGTGATCGAGGCCGAGATCGAGAAGATCGGAGTGCTGCGGAACCCGGTCGTGTCGTGGCAGGAGGCGCACGGATCCCCGCCGCCCCCGCGGATCCGGCCGTGGGGCGACGCATGAGCGCAGACTCGTGAGCCGCTGGCCGCGCGATGACGCGAAGCTCGACCGGGTGCGAGAGCTGATGGCCGAGCACGAGGTCGATGCGCTCGTGGTGCGCGCGCCCGACAGCGTGCTCTACCTGACGAACTTCTGGGGCATGAAGGGCTACGACGCGTGCGTCTTCCCACGCGAGGGCGAGCCGGTGCTGATCACCATCGAGGCCTCCGAGGAGGACGCCGCCCGGATGGCGTGGACGGAGGACGTTCGCCTGGTCCAGGGGTACGCCCCCGACGACCCCCGGCCCGTGCCGGCGCGCACGCTGGAGGCCGCGCTCGCCGTCTCCAGCGGCTTCGGCCGGGTCGCGCTCGAGCTCTCGCTCGGCACGCAGGCCGCTGACCGGATGATCGGCGAGCCGACGACGTACACGAAGGCGTGGTTCGACGCATGGCCCGGCGCGGCCGACGCCATGCCGGTGCTGAACGCGGCGCGCGCGGTGAAGAGCAGCCAGGAGGTCGAGCGCATGCGGCTCGCCAACGAGATCTGCGCCGCCGCGATGGAGCACGTGCGCGGGGAGCTTCGGGCCGGGATGAAGGCGAGCGAGGCCGCCGCGATCTGGCAGGGGTTCGTCCACGGTGCCGGCACCGGCTGGCAGGGCAAGGTCGACCTCGCGTACCCGTTCTCGCTCGTCTGGTCGGGCTCCGGCATCAAGACGTTCACCGCCACCGCCGACCTGCCGGTGGCGGAGGACGAACCGACGCTGTTCGAGATCTGGGTCTGCGCCGACGGGTACTGGGCCGACCATACGAAGCTGCTGTGCCCCGGCGAGCTGCGCGCCGACTACCGCGAGCTCGAGGCCGGGCTGCTCGAGGCATACGGCCGTGCGGTCGACCACTGCCGGCCGGGTGCCTCGCTCGCGGAGCTCGACGTCCTGCTGCGCGACGCCCTGACCGAGCTCGGCTACCCGGATCAGCCGACGCATCCGATCTGCCACGGCGTCGGCGCCCGCGCGCACGAGCCCCCGTACGCCCACCGGGCAGGGGGCGGAGAGATCCTCGAGGGCATGGTGCTCGCGATCGAGCCGGGCTGCTACTGGCCGGGCGGCGGCGGGATGCGCGTCGAGGACAACTTCCTGATCACGACGAGCGGCGCCGAGAAGCTCTCGCCGTTCCCCGACGGAGTCGTGTCGTGTCGGACCTGATCTGGACGGGGTCGCTCAACGACCGCCACGCGATCCGCGGCAGTGTCGGGCTGTACGACACGACGCTGCGCGACGGCGAGCAGACGGTCGGCGTCGTCCTCGACCCCGACCAGAAGCTCGAGATCGCGCGGCTCCTCGACGACCTCGGGATCGACCGGATCGAGGCGGGCTTCCCACGCGTCTCCGACGACGACTGGCAGGCGGTGGCGATGATCGCGGGGGCGGGCCTGCGGGCGGAGGTGTGGGGGTTCTCCCGGGCGGTGCCGGCCGACCTCGAGGCGCTCGTCGAGCTCGGCGTGCAGCACTCCGTCATCGAGTCGCCGATCTCCGACCTGAAGCTCTCGGCGATCGGCGTCTCGCGCGAGACGATGCTCGAGCGGATCGCGAGCGCGATGCGCTTCGCCGACGAGCACGGCATCCACGCGGCGTTCTTCGGCGTCGACTCCACCCGGGCCGATCCCGAGTTCTTCCGTCGCGTCTACGAGACGGCCGTCGAGGCGGGCGCGAAGGAGGTCGTCGTCGTCGACACGCTCGGCATCGCCTCGCCGGAGGCGGTTACCGACCTGGTCGGCGCGACGCTGCAGTACGTCGACGGGACGCCCGTGCACTTCCACGGGCACAACGACTTCGGTCTCGCCACCGCGAGTGCCGTCGCCGCCGTGCGTGCCGGGGCGAGCTGGGTGCAGGGGACGATCAACGGCATGGGCGAGCGGGCCGGGAACGCGAACCTCGGCGAGGTGGCGCTGACGCTCCGCGCGCTCTACGGCGTCGAGAGCAAGCTCCGGCTCGATCGCATCCGCGCGGTGTCGGAGCGGGTGCGGGAGCTCTCCGGCTACTCGCTCGAGCCGTGGAAGCCGGTGACGGGCGAGACGCTCTACCGTCGCGAGTCCGGCGCGGTGGCGTCGCAGTTCCACGACCCGCCGTCGATCGAGCCGTACTCCTCGGAGCTCGTGGCGACCGAGCGCGGGATCGTCCTCGGCAAGAAGAGCGGCCTCGACTCGGTGCGCATCAGGGCCGAGGAGCTCGGCCTCGATCTGCCCGAGGGGCGCCGCGCCGAGGTGCTCGCTGCGGTCAAGAAGCTCGGCTCCGAGAAGCGCGGCCTCGTCACCGACGACGAGTTTCGCGCGATCGTCGATGGCTGAGCACGACGCGGTCGTCGTCGGCTCGGGCATCAACGGCCTCGCATGCGCAGCGCTCCTCGCGCGTGCCGGCTGGGACGTGTGCGTGCTCGAGCGCAACGACTGGTTCGGCGGCGCGATCAGGACGGCCGAGCTCACCGAGCCCGGGTTCAAGCACGACGTGTTCAGCGCCTGGCACCCGCTCTGGGTCGGCGGGCCGGTGCATCCGCAGCTCGAGGCGGACCTCGCCCGGCACGGGCTCGAGTACGTGAACACCGAGCTGCCGACGGCGACGACGTTTCCCGACGGCGGGAGCGCGTTCCTGCTGCGCGACGCCGACGGCAACGCCGCGGAGCTCGGTTCCGAGTGGCACGGCGTTCTCGAAGAGTTCTTTCCCAACGCCGACCTCGCTTTCGGCGTGCTCGGCACCGAGCTGTGGTCGCGGCACGGCGCCGGGCTCGCGCTGAAGGCGCTGCGCCGGCTCGGGCGGGAGGGCGCCCGCGACTTCGCCGGGCAGCTCCTCGTGTCGGCGCGCGACTGGCTCGAGACGACGTTCGCCTCCCCGAGGGCGCACGGCGTGCTCGCGCCGTGGGTGCTGCACACCGGGCTCGGCCCCGACGCCGCGGCCTCTGGCTACATGGCGCAGGTGATCGCCGTCGCCGTCCAGGAGGGCGGCATGCCGATCCCGGTCGGCGGCAGCGCGAAGCTCGCCGACGCGCTCGTCGCATACATCCGGGAACAGGGCGGCACGTGCCGGACAGAGGCAGACGTCGAGCGCGTCTTCACGGGCGGCGTCCGGCTCGCGGGCGGGGAGACCGTCGCGGCGCGGCGCGCGGTCGTCTGCAACGTCACGCCGACGCAGCTGTACGGCGACCTGCTGGGCGGGACGCCGCCGCCGTTCCGCTACGGGCGCGCGGAGATGCAGGTCCACTTCGCGCTCTCCGAGCCGCCTCGCTGGGAGGGGGACGAGCGGCTCGGCCGCACGGCGATCGTCCACCTGACGCCGGGGCTCGACGGCGTCTCGCGCGCCGTCAACGAGGCCGACCGCGGCCTGCTGCCTGCCGAGGCGACGGTCGTCGTCGGCCAGCCGCTGACGCTCGACCCGAGCCGCGCACCCGAGGAAAAGGGGATCCTCTGGGTGCAGCTGCAGGAGCTGCCGTGGCACGTGAAGGGCGACGCAGCCGGCGAGATCGAGACGGGCGACGGCTCCTGGACGGAGGAGCTCCGCGAGCGCTACGCCGACCGCATCCAGGCCCGGATCGCCCGGCACGTCTCGAACCTCGAGAGCGCGCTCCTGCGGCGTGTCTCCCTGTCGCCGGCCGACCTCCAGGCGGCGAACGTCAACCTCGTCCGCGGCGATCCGTACGGCGGCTCGCTGGCGCTCGACCAGAACTTCCTCTGGCGCTCGCCGCACCGCACGGGCGTGCCGGGCGTGTGGAACGTCGGCGCGTCGACGCATCCCGGCCCCGGCCTCGGCGGCGGCTCGGGTGCGCTCGTCGCCGCGCAGCTGCTCGAGCCTCCGCTCCCGCGCCGCCTGCTGGCGCACTTCCGCCGCTGACATCGCCCGTCCGGGCGGAAGGACGCTCGCGCAGCCGACGGTGCCGCACCCGAACCTGGTTCGGCGCAGCCGAACCAGGTTCGCGAGTTCACGAATCGCCGGCTGCCTCGGGGGACTTCGCCGAGTAGTCGCCCGAGCGGCGGATGGTTAGGCGATAGGGAAAGCGTCTTCGCCGGCCGAGCCTTCAGTGTGTCCTGAGATCGACCTTGCGACTAGCATGGCCTCGACGTGAGGCTTCTTCTTGCCTTCTCGCATCACAGCGGTGTGAGGGTTGCCGAGGTGGCCTTCTTGCTGGTCGTGATCGCGGGAGTGTGGATCGTGTCGGCTTCGCTCACCCACGTGGAGAAGACGCACACGTGGCGGGGGTTCGTCGTCCTGGCGTCGGGTCGGTTCAGGATGGTCGTCGCCGGAGCGCTGCTGGCCTGCGGCGGCGTGCTCCTGATCATCGCCACGCACTGGGGCCACCTCTTCTCCTAGCGGGCTCCTCCGGCCCGTCGCCGCGGAGGGCTCGCGCGGAGGCGGTAACAGCTCCTGTTCCCCTCCTGTAACCGGATCGGCGGTATCCCTTCGGGTGGCCGTAGGCCGCAGACGAAGGAGCCGACCCCGGTGCGCCGCCGCCCTCCACTGATCCTCGCATCGCTCATCGCGGTTTCCGGGCTCTCGCTGGCGGTGGTCGGCTGTGGCGGCGGCAACACCGCGGGGGTCGCGAGCGTCGGCTCCTCCGCGACGGCCGCCACGACGACGGCGCAGAGCGGCGCGGCTGCCTTCGTCCACTGCATGCGCTCCCACGGGATCCCGAACTGGCCCGACCCGATGAGCGGCGGAGGGTTCGACAAGTCGAAGCTGCGGCAGCTTGGCGTCAGCCCCACTCGCATCAGGGCGATCCAGGACGGGCCGTGCAACCACCTGCTTCCGGACGTCGGCAGCGCCCCACAGGAAACCGCCCAGCAGAAGGCAGCCCACCAGGCGGACGCTCTGTCGTTCGCGCGATGCATGCGCAACCATGGTGTGGCCCGCTTCCCGGATCCGACCGCGCAGGGCCAGCTCTCCGTCGAGATGGTCCAGGCGCAGGGCATCGACGTGCACTCGCCCTCGGTCCTGCACGTCGTCCAGGTGTGCCTGCCGGCATCGCACGGCGCGCTCACGCCCGCGAAGGTCAGGGAGGCGCTGAACGAGGCAGGCGGCTGACCCGCCGAATCCACAGTCGGCCGCGCTATCCACTTGCCCGGGATCGTCGTCTACTGAGATGTGGGCGTGAGGCTGGTGAGAGCGGCGTTCGTCCTGCTCGTGCTGGCAGGCGCGATCGCGTGCGGGGCCGCGCAGCAGCGGTCGTTCGAGACTGCGGACGAGGTCGCCGCCCTGCTCCGCAACACGTGGGGGTCGACCGAGGGGTTCCCGTCGTTCAACTACTCGTGCATGACCCTCGACGACCGTGGCCAGCTCTTCACCTGCCTCGCGCGGGACCACACCGACACGGTGAAGCTCGCCTCCTTCGACGTCGTCTGCGACGGCTCGCGATGTCGGTGGAGGGTCTACCCGTCCTACATCGGGTAGCTGCGCTGTAGCGTCTCCGTCGCCGATGGAGCTCGTCCGTGCCGAGCATGCAGAGGCTGCGGCATTCGCCGACTGCTGGCGGGCGGCGCCGAGCCGGCTGGCGGAACGGGAGGGAATCGCCCTGCTGCAGGACGGCCCGGTGACGGCACTCTCGGTCGCGTCGCTCCCCGAGTCGCGCGTGCACAACCATGCGTACGGGGTCGCGACCGCCGCCGGCGTCGAGCGGGTCGAGGCGTTCTATGCCGAGTGCGGCTCTTCGTATGTGCTGTCGACCGCCCCCGGCGCCGTACTCGAGCCCCTGCTCGAGGCGAGGGGTTACACGCGCGGCTACGCGTGGATGAAGTTCGCGCGTGACCTCTCCCCGCTCACCGCCGACACGAGCCTGCGGATCACCGAGATCGGGGCGGAGGCGGGCGCCGTCTTCGGCGACGTGGTCGCGACGGCCTTCGGGATGCCCGCCTGGACGGCCGAGTGGATCGGCGGGCTGCCGGGCCGGCGAGGCTGGGCCTGCTTCCTCGCCTACGCCGACGGGCAGCCGGCTGCCGGTGCAGCGTTGTTCGTCGCGGGCGAGGTCGGGTGGTGCGGCTTCGGCGCGACCCTGCCGGACTATCGCGCCCGCGGCGGCCAGGCGGCCCTGATCGCCGCGCGCGTCGATGCCGCCCGTTCGCTCCGCTGCGCGGCGCTCACCACCGAGACGGGCGTCCGCGTGGAGGGCAGCCCCTCGGGCTCGTACCGCAACATCCTGCGCGCCGGGTTCGTCGAGACCCGCGCCCGCGACAACTGGGTGCCGCCCGCGCTCGACGGTCGTTGACCACGGCGTTCGCCTCCTGGCCCGGGGCCGGAGCTCTTCGCCAGGCACGGCCTCGTGCCGGCGAGCCGTGAGGACCACCCCGTCACACGCGCCTTCGCGCGCGGGCAGCGCATCGACGGCGGCCCGGCGTAGCGGTCTAGCGAACGCCTCGCATCTGGAGGAACATCCAGACGGCCGCGGCCGCGGCAAGCCCGACGATCAGGCCGAGCACCCAGTGGCCGCTCGCGAGGAACAGCAGCGCCACGAGCACGAGCACGGCGGCGATCAGGCCCACCCGCCGCAGCAAGCGCTGGCGCTCCTGCCCTCTGCCGCCGACGCTCACCGCGTCACCTCGCCGCTCGACCTCACGGAGGACATCTCAGCACGCCGGAGGTGCGGCGTCCAGCGGCGCACGGACGAAGGTCAGGCCGGGAGCACGACGACACCGTCGCCGTCGGCGTAGAGGGTCGCTCCCGGCTCGAACGTCACGCCGCCGAAGACGACGGGCACCTCGACCGCGCCCGCGCCGTCCTTCCGGCTCGGACGGGGATTCGTGCCGAGCGCCTTCACTCCGATCCCGAGCTCGTCAAGCGCAGCCGCGTCGCGGACGCAGCCGTTGATCACGATCCCGGCCCAGCCGTTTGCGAGCGCGAGCCCGGCGAGGTTGTCGCCGAGGAGGGCGCAGCGGCGCGAGCCACCGCCGTCGATGACCAGCACGCGCCCGTCGCCCGGGCTCCCGACGCGGTCGCGCACGAGCACGTTGTCCTCGTGGCAGCGGACGGTTGCGATGCGTCCGGTGAACGCCGGCCGTCCGAACGACCGGAACTGGATCAGGCAGACGGCGGCCCGGTCGCCGTGCTCGTCGAGGATGTCGGTCGTCGCGACCACGGGGCGACTGTAGCGAGGGGTGAAACCGGCACGGGCTGGATAGGGTGGCCGTCATGGTCGAACGTGCGTACACGATTCGCGCGCTCGACGAGTCGACGTGGGACGCGTTCGCAGGGCTCGTGGAGCGCAACAACGGCATCTTCGGCGGCTGCTGGTGCATCGGGTTCCACGCCGAGGGAGCCGCCCGGAACACCACGGCGGCCCTGAACCGCGAACGCAAGCTCGAGCGCGTCCGGGCCGGCACGACCCACGCGGCTCTCGTCTTCGACGGTGACGAGTGCGTCGGTTGGTGCCAGTTCGGGGCACCCGACGAGCTGCCGAGGATCAAGAGCCGGGCCGCCTACGAGAAGACGAGCACGAGCTCCCCGGACTGGCGGATCGCCTGCAACTACGTCGGGAAAGGGCACCGTCGCCAGGGCGTCGCCACGGCGGCGCTCGCCGGCGCGCTCGATCTCATCGCGGGCCTCGGAGGGGGGACCGTCGAGGGCTACCCGGAGGACGCAGGGTCGGTGCCCGCCGGCTTCCTCTTCAACGGCGCCCTTGCGACCTACGAGAAGCTCGGGTTCGTCCGCGACCGCAAGATCGGCAAGCACCGCTTCGTCGTGACCAGGGTGGTCGGGCCGGCGACTCAGTGATCCAGGCCGACACGCCACTCGCTGCGCGGCAGGACGACGAACACCCCCGAATCGTCGGGCTCGCGACCGAGCGCGTCGCGCACCGCCTGGGCGCGCGACCTGCGTGCGGGGAGGCCCGGTCGCCGGTCGACCTCTCCGAGGAATCTCCAGCCCGTCGCGGAGACCTGCTGGAGGACGACGTAGCCGGCACGGCCCGCGGTCATCGCGCCGCCGGCCGCTCTTGCACAGGTCGCGCCGGAACGAGGCAGGGCTCGAAGCGGCGGCCCTCGATCCCGGCCGGTGCGTGCATCGGTCGAGGATAGCTCCGACCGGCGTCTGCGCTCAGCTCGGATCGAAGATGCCGCGCCCGGCGAGCTCGGTCTGGAAGATGACGCTCGCGAGCTCGAGATGGTCGTGCAGCGCGGCTGCCGCCGCGTCGGGGTCGTGCCCGGCGCACGCGTCGAGGAGCGCCTGGTCGAACGCGCGATGCTGCTCCTGCGGCCCCGACTTCGATGTGAGAAGCGCCGGTCGGAAGCGCTCCGAGCGGTCCCAGGCGGGGCGGATCAGCGCAACGAGCCAGCCGAGCCCCGACGCCTCGTACAGCGTGAAGTGGAAGTCGGTGTGGGCGCGCATCGTGCCGCGGATATCGCCTGCGGCGGACATCTCGTCGAAGCGCTCGAGGCAGGCGGCGGCCGACTCCGCGTCGGTGTCCGCGAACCGCTCGGCTGCGCGGCGCACGGCGAGCGACTCGAGCGACAACCGGACGGCGAACAGGTCGCGCAGCTCCTCGATGTCGAAGTCGAGGACGCGCGCCCCCTGGTGGGGCACGTGCTTCGCAAGCCCGAGCGCCTCCAGCTGGCGGACCGCCTCGCGGATCGGCGAGATGCTCATCCCGAACGACCGCGCGAGCTCGTCGAGACGAAGCGGCGTACCGGCCGGCAGCTCGCCGAGGATGATCGCCTCGCGCAGCTGCTCGAGGGCGTATTCGGCCATCGTCCGGTGGCGCATCCGGCCCCGGTCGGCGGTCATGCGTGCCATCGTCGGGTGACCGTCCCACACCCCTTGATCAGATGTCAAACGCCGTGAGAGGATCGGTGGCGTGGAGCCGCGGGTCTCGGTGTCGCAGATCACCACCTTCCGTTCGAGCTTCGTCGAGGACCTCCGTGACTACGCCGCGGCCGGCCTCGACGGCATCGGGCTGTGGGAGCTGAAGCTGCCGGAGGGCGGCGACGCCGAGGCGCTCGAGCTCGTCGAGGCGAGCGGCCTCGAGCTCGCCTCCGCGGTGCCCGCCGTCCCGTCGATCCTGCCGCTGCCGCTGCTCGGCGGCCCCGACGACCCGCAGGAGCGGATCGAGGCGCTCTGCGCGTCCCTCGGGCGCCTCGCGCCGTTCCGCCCCGCCGGGATCGTGTGCCTCACCGGGACGGGCGAGGGGCGTAATGCCGGCGAGGCGCGCGCGGTCGTCGTCGACGGTTTGCGGGTCGTCGCCGACGAGGCCGAGCGGCTCGGGTTGCGGCTCGCTCTCGAGCCGTACCAGCGGGACGGCGGTGAGCTCTGGACGATCGCGAGCTCGGTCCCGGAGGCGCTCGAGCTGATCCGCGACGCCGGCAACCCGCCGGCGCTCGGGCTCCAGTTCGACGTCTGGCACCTCTGGAACACCCCCACGCTCTTCGACGACATCGAGAACGAGATCGACCGGTTCGTGGGCGTCCATGTCTGCGACTGGCGCAGCCCGACCAGAGGTTTCGCCGACCGGGCTCTGCCCGGCGACGGCGTCGCCGACGTACCGGCTGTCCTGCGTGCGCTCGACGCCGCCGGCTGGGACGGCCTCTACGACATCGAGATCTTCTCCGACGACGGCACGTTCGGCAGCGAGTACGAGGACTCGCTGTGGGCGTTGCCGGCGGAGGAGGCGCTCGCACGCGCCCGAGCGGCGTTCGAGCGGTGCTGGTCACAAACCCCCCAGGAAGTGGAGGAGACGAGATGAGCAGACGGAGTTCCCGTGTGGGGCTCGTTCTGATCGTCGCGGCAGGCGCGCTCGTCGCGCTTGCGGCGACCGCGGCCGCTCGTACGACCGCGACGAAGGCTTCCCCGATCACGATCGGGTGGGCCTACGACAGCAAGGGTGCGATGGCGCCGTTCGACAACCCGGCCCTTGCCGCCGCGCAGCTGCGTGTCAAGCAGCTCAACGCCAAGGGGGGCGTCAACGGTCGCCCGCTGCAGATCAAGACGTGTGACACGCAGGGCAACAAGCCGGCGGTCGCGAAGGCCTGCGCGCTGAAGCTGCTCAGCGGTGGCGCGAACATCATCTTCACGACCTGCGACGTGGACTTCGCCGCCCCGGTCGTGCAGGAGGCGATCAACCGCGGCGTGCTCGCGGTCGCGCCCTGCATCGGCACCGACCAGATGGGCCCGAAGCGCTTCGGCAAGAAGGGCCGGCTCGCGTTCAGCTTCGGCAACGTGGCGCAGGACGAGGGCTCGGCGATGGCGCAGTACGCGCGCGCCCGCGGCTGGAAGACCGCCGCGCTCGCGACGGACGGCGTCATCGTCTACTTCAAGGACGTCGTCAAGGCGTTCAAGGTCCGCTTCCAGCAGCTCGGCGGG
The DNA here is from genome assembly GCA_963784765.1 of uncultured Thermoleophilia bacterium. Classification (GTDB taxonomy): domain Bacteria; phylum Actinomycetota; class Thermoleophilia; order Gaiellales; family Gaiellaceae; genus PALSA-600. Next base: position 8,924 of record CAWASP010000032.1, on the reverse strand, counting down.
AAGATCGTCGACGAGGAGACCTACCACTCGCTCGGCGGCAACGACGTGAACAACGCGATCAGCCGCCTCAACTCCGTCAAGGCGGACGTCATCGTGACCTCGACGGCGGGCGCATTCGGTGCTCTCTCGACGCTCATCTCCGGGCTGCGCAGCGCCGACAACAACACGCCCGTGCTCAACTCGTGGGCGGGCGACGGCACCTACTGGCTGCCGAAGAGCCCGCAGGTGACGAACTACTGGTTCGTGACGTTCGCCTCGGCGTTCGGCGACGACCCGAACCCCGCGGTGAACAAGCTCGCGAAGCAGGTCCACGCGGCAACCGGCGGCTTCATCACCGGACCCGCTGCGATCGACGGCGTCGTCGCGGCGATCAAGCGGGCGGGCGGCTCGACGAACGGCGCGAAGCTCGCCGCGGTGATGGAGAAGTTCCGCGGCGTCCCGACGCTGTCGGGCAAGGTCAGCTTCTCGAAGACGCTGCACACCGTCTTCGGACGCCAGTACCGCGTGATCCGGATCCAGAACAACAAGCCGAAGGTCGTCGCCACGATCACCGCGAAGGTCGTCGCGAAGATCTGAGTGGCGGCTCTGCCGGAGTCTGAGAGGAGGCCCGAAGACACCCTTCGGGCCTCCTCTGTCTCACGCTCGTTCGACGGGCTCCAGGCGCTCCGCGACGTCTCGCTCGAGCTCGCGCGCGGCGAGGTCGTCGGCCTGATCGGCCCGAACGGGGCGGGGAAGTCGACGCTCGTGAACATCATCTCCGGCTTCGACCGGCCGGACGAGGGCCGCGTCCGCCTCGGCGGGAGCGACGTGACGGGGTGGTCGCCGCACAGGCGCGGCCGTCACGGCCTGGCCCGCACGTTCCAGCACAGCCATGCCTTCCGCGGGCTCTCGGTGCGCGAGAACGTCGAGGTCTCCGCGCTCGGCGTCGGCGCGCGGGCGCGGGACGCGTCCCGGCGTGCGGACACGCTGCTCGAGCGTCTCGGCCTCGACCGCTACGCCGACACGCCCTCGGCGGCGCTCGCGCACGGCGACGAGAGACGGCTCGGCGTGGCGCGCGCGCTCGCGACCGAGCCCCGGTTCGTGCTGCTCGACGAGCCGGCCGCCGGGCTGCCCGAAGCAGAGGTCCCGGACTTCGCGGCGCTCGTCCGGTCGATCGCCTCGGACCACGCAGCGGGCGTCCTCCTGATCGACCACAACATGGCGCTCATCATGGAGACCTGCGACCGCATCCAGGTCCTCGACCGGGGAACGGTGCTCGCCGAGGGCACGCCCGCCGAGATCAGGAGCGACCTGAACGTCGCCGCCGCCTACCTGGGCGAGACGCCCGTGCCCGAAGCATGACCCTCACGGTCGAGGATCTCGGCGTCCGCTACGGCGGCGTGCAGGCCGTCGACGGCGTGTCGCTCACGGTCGCTCCCGGCGAGCTCGTCGGGCTGATCGGGCCGAACGGCGCCGGCAAGTCGTCGACGCTCCACGCGATCATGGGGCTCGCGCCAGCGTCCGGCAGCGTCCGGCTCGGAGACCGCGAGCTGCGCGGTCTGGCGCCGGAGGCGGTTGCCCGCAGCGGGATCGCGCTCGTCCCGGAGGGACGGCGGATCTTCGCCGAGCTGACGGTCGACGAGAACCTCCGCCTCGGCCTGGCGGGCCGCCGCCGGCGGGACGGCTCGGCGCGGGCGGTGCTCGACTCGGTGACGGAGCTCTTCCCGGTCGTCGGGCAGTTCCGCGGCCGGCAGGCGGGCGCGCTCTCGGGAGGCCAGCAGCAGCAGCTCGCGATCGCGCGCGCCCTCGTCGCCGAGCCCGACGTGCTCCTGCTCGACGAGCCGTCGCTCGGGCTCGCGCCGAGCGTCGTCGACGTCGTCTTCGATGCGCTCGTCGCGATCAAGGAGCGCGGCCTCGCCGTGCTGCTCGTCGAGCAGCGCGCTCAGCGCACGGTCGCGGCCGCGGACCGCTGCCACGTGCTCGGGGGAGGGCGACTGCGGCTGACCCTCGGCCCGGGCGACGCCGACGACACCGAGAAGCTCGTCGAGGCCTACCTCTCGTGACACTGACCTGGCAGACCCTGGCCGACGGCCTCGCGCTCGGGTCGATCTACGCGCTGATGGCGGTGGGGATCGGCCTCGTCTTCGGCGTGCTGCGGCTCGTCAACTTCGCCTACGGCCAGCTGGTGATGGCCGGAGCGTTCGCGCTGGGGCTCGCCTCCCAGTGGGGATGGCCCGTCTGGGCGGGGATCCTCCTCTGCTTCGCCGTCGTCCTCGCGCTCTCCGTCCTCATGGACCGGCTCGTCTTCCGGCCGCTGCGGGGTCACTCGCCGGCCGTGATGCTCGTCGCGACCTTCGCGGTTGCGTTCCTCCTCCAGAGCATTGCCCTGCTCTGGTTCGGCGCGCTCGGGAAGATCGCGACGTCCGTTGCGCCGCTCGGCCGGTACTGGACGATCTTCGGCGTCGACATTCGAAAGCTCTCGATCGTCGCCGTGCTCGTCGCAGCCGGCTGCCTGCTGCTGCTCAACGTCCTGCTGACGCGAACGGAAATCGGGCTGCACATGCGCGCCTCGGCGATGGACTTCTCCACCGCGCGGATGCTGGGGGTTCGCGCGAACCGCGTGATCGGTATCGCGGTGCTCGTGTCCGGCGCGCTCGCCGCGGTGGTCGCGGTCATGCTGACCGTGCAGAGCCCGCTCGTCACGCCCGACTTCGCGCTGCGCGACACGATCGTCGTGCTCGCCGGCGTGGTCGTCGGCGGGCTCAACCGCCCGATCCCGGCGACGCTCGGCGGCTTCGTGATCGGCTTCGCCTCCGGCGTGCTCGGCGGCGCCCTCCCGACGACGCAGAGCCAGTACCTGCCGACGTTCGTCTTCGCGGCCGTGATCCTCGTCCTGCTCGTGCGCCCGCGCGGGCTCTTCGACTTCTCGAAGACGGTGGAGCGCGTATGAGGCGCCTGCGCGTGCTCGAGGAGCTGGCCGCTCCCGTCGTGCTGGTCGTCGGAGCGGCGGTCCTCGGAACGCTCGCCTCCATCTCGACGCAGACCTACTTCACCGACGCGCTCGTGAAGGTCGCGATCGTCGTCGCGCTCTACGTCTTCATCGGGAACTCGGGCGTGCTCTCGTTCGGGCACGTGAGCTTCGTCGCGCTCGGGGCGTGGACAGCCGGAGTGCTGTCGGTGCCGGTCGGCGAGAAGCCGGCGATCATGCCCAACCTCGCGCACTTCCTGCTGCATCGCCACGTCGGCAATCTCGCGTCGCTCGCGCTCGCCGCGCTCGTCGGGGGCATCGCCGCGCTGCTCGTCGGCATCCCGCTGATGCGTCTCTCCGGTCTCGCCGCCGGCATCGCGACGTTCGCCGTGCTGGAGATCACGCACAACCTGCTCCAGTACGAGGAGCGGATCGGCCCCGGGCTGAACACCTTCTCCTCCGTGCCCGAGACGACCGGCCTGCGGCAGGCTGCGATCGGCGCGGTCGTGTGCATCGGCGTCGCGTTCGTCTACGCGAGGAGCCGCTACGGCCGGCTCCTGCGCGCGACCCGCGAGGACGCGGCGGCGGCTCGGGCCGTCGGCGCATCGGTCTACCGCCAGCGGCTCGTCGCGTTCACGCTCTCCGGCGTGCTGGCCGGGCTCGCGGGCGGGCTGTACGTGCATCTGCTGCCGCTGAACACCGACACGGTCTACCTCGACCTGACGTTCGTCACCCTCGCGATGCTCGTCGTCGGCGGGTCGTCGAGCCTTCTCGGCGCCGTCGTCGGCGCGCTTGCGGTGAGCGGGCTCGATTCGTGGCTCGCCGTCGCGGAGAACGGAACGTCCATCTTCGGCCAGCACGTCGACCTGCCGGCGGGCACGCGGGAGATCGTCGTCGGGGTGCTGATGGCGGCGGTCCTGATCCTGCGGCCGGCCGGCCTCACCGGCGGCCGGGAGCTGCGGATCCCGCGCAGGCCGCGGTCACACGCGGAGGTTGGCGCCGCGTGAAGAGCATCTGCGTCGCCGGCGCGGGCGTGATCGGCAGCCTGTTCGCAGCGCACCTCGCACGCGTCGCCGAGGTCTCCGCGCTGACCCGGCGCGAGGAGCACGCGCGGGCGCTCCGCGAGCAGGGACTGCGTGTCAGCGGCCGTGCCGAGTTCGACGTCCACCTCGCCGCGTCGACCGCGCCGTCCGAGCTCCCCGAGCCGGAGCTCGTGATCGTTGCCTGCAAGGCCGGTGATCTCGACGACGTCGCGGCGCGGCTCGAAGGGCACTGGCCCGACGCGATCGTGATGCCCGTGCAGAACGGCATCGGAGCCGACGAGATCGTCGCCCGCCACGGCGACTGGCGCCTGCTCGTCTCGGTGACGTTCATGAGCGGCACCCGGCACGAGGACACCCACGTCCAGTACGTCCTCGACACCGCGACGTGGATCGGCCCGGGACGGGGCACGACGCCGGCCGACGCGCAGGCGGTCGCCGAGCTGATCGCGTCGTCCGGCCTGAAGGCGGAGGCGTTCGACGACCTGCGCCCGGCGCAGTGGTCGAAGCTGATCTTCAACGCGACGGTGAACACGGTCGCAGCGCTCACCGGGCTGCCGCACGACCCGCACTTCGCCGCCCTCGGGCGGCCGGACGACCTGGGCCACCTCGTCCAGGGGCTGATGGACGAGGGGAAGGCGGTCGCGAGGGCGGCCGGCGTCGAGCTGTGGGAGGACCCGTGGGAGATGAACGTGCTCGCGACGAAGCGCGGCAGCGCCCACTACCCGTCGATGCTCGAGGACGTGGAGGCGCGCCGCCCGACGGAGATCGACATGATCACGGGCTCGCTCGTCCGCGAGGCGCACCGGCTCGGCGTGCCCGTGCCGCTGCACGAGACGATGGAACGGCTGATCAAGGCGAAGGAGGACACCTACCGATGAGGATCTGCGTCGTCGGCTGCGGAGCTGTCGGCTCGCTGTTCGCGGCGAACCTCGCCACCCTCGACGACGTCGAGGTCTGGGCCTACGACGCCTCGCACGAGCATGTCGAGGCGATCAACAGCGACGGGCTGCGCCTCACCGGCGCGGGCGACGTCACGGGCCGTCTGCGGGCGACCGCCGACCCGACCGAGCTTCCGTCGTGCGACTTCGGCATCGTCGCGACGAAGGCGATGCACACGGTCTCGGCGATCGCCGCGACGGCGCACGCGTTCGCCGACGGCTGCGTCGCGACCGTGCAAAACGGCATCGGCAACGAGGAGGTGCTGGCGGGTCACGTGGAGCGGGTGATCCGCGGCACGACCTTCCCGGCCGGCAAGCTCGTCGCGCCCGGCGTCGTCCAGTGGGACGTGAAGGGCGACACGACGCTCGGGCCGTTCGAGGCGCAGCCGGCGCCCTTCGCCGAGGTGGAGCGCCTCGCCGACGCGTGCACCCGCGGCGGCATGCCGACGGCCGCGGTGCGCGACGCTCGCGGCCCGCAGTGGCGGAAGGTCATCTTCAACGCTGCGACGAACCCGCTCGGCGCGCTGACCGGGCTCACGCACGGCCGTGTCTGCGAGCAGCCCGCGCTGCGCCGCCTCGCCTCCCAGTTGGTCGACGAGGGGAAGGCCGTCGCCGACGCGCAGGGAATCGTGCTCGACTCGGACCCCGAGGAGCTGATCGACTACGCCGCACGTCCCGACGTGGCGTACGAGCACAAGGCGTCGATGCTGCAGGACGTCGAGGCGCGCCGCCAGACGGAGGTCGACTACCTGAACGGCGGCATCGCCGAGTTCGGGCAGCGATTCGGCGTCCCCACCCCGACGCACATGTCGATCTGGGCACTGGTGAAAGGAGTTGAAGCGTCGTGGCAGCAGTGATCCCCGAGCAGGAGGTCGCACGGCGGTACGGCAGGATCCGCGAGGCGATGGGCCGCGACGGGCTCGACGCCCTGGTCGTCAGCGGCAACGAGTACACGGGCTTCGAGGGCGCCGTCACCTACATGTCTGGTTTCGTGATCGTGCATCGCTATGCGTACGTGCTCCTGCCGCTCGAGGGCGAGCCGTCGATCGTCTTTCCGCGTGAGGCGACCTACGTCGGCGAGCACGGGACGACCTGGATCGGCGAGCAGGTGTTCGTCGACAGGCCCGGCGACTTCCTGGCCGACCGCCTGCGCGGACGGCGCGTCGGCGTCTACGGCCTCGACTACGTCATGACCGTTCGCGACCACGTCGCGCTCGCGGACGCCGTCGAGCTCGTCGCGTGGGACGAGCAGTTCGACCATGCGAGGGCCGTCAAGAGCGAGCTCGAGCTGGAGTCGGTCCGGGACAGCGTCCGCATCAACACCGAGGGCTTCTGGACGTTCCTCGAGCACTTCGCGCCCGGAAAGTCAGAGCAGGAGATCCTCGCGGCGTGCGAACGCTACTTCGTCGAGCAGGGCTGCGGCCGGCAGACGATGGACATGGTGCTGACCGGCCCGAACGGCGCCGCCCTGCCCGAGTTCAAGATCGCCGGCGATTACCGCATTCAGGCGACCGACCTGGTGCTGCCCTCGCTCGAGGTGGCCGGCCCCGGCGGCCACTGGGTCGAGGTCTCCCGCGCGATCTGCCCCGGCGAGCCGAGCGCCGAGACGGCGCAGATGCTCGAGGCGTACGGGGAGTACTACGACGCGGCCCGGTCCGTGCTCCGCGCCGGCGCCACGGCCCACGACGTCCATCGCGCCGTCTCGAAGGGATTCGTCGACCGCGGCTTCACCCTCGGTCACGTCACCGGCCACTCGATCGGCATGACGATGATCGAGTGGCCGAAGATCGGCGAGGGCGACGAGACGGAGCTCCAGGAGGGAATGGTGTTCTCGATGCATCCACATGCGATCACGCAGGACGGGCAGGCGTGCCTCTACATGCAGGACACGTGGCTCGTGACCGCGGACGCCGGGGTCCCGCTCGCCGACCTGCCCATGCGCATCTACGACGGAACGGAGGGACGATCGTGAGCGAGCTCTCGAAGCCGGTCCTGCCGGGGCGCGGCGACTCCGACTACGAGCGCTACCTGCGTACCGACGAGCTGCTCGCGCTGCAGAAGACCGCGGACGAATGGGTCCACCGCGACGAGCTCCTGTTCCAGTCGGTCCATCAGACGTCGGAGATCTGGCTGAAGCTCGCCTGGAACGAGGCCGAGGAGGCGACTCGGCTCGTCGCCGAAGGAGATCTCGCCGCCGCCATCCGCCTGCTGCGGCGCGCCAACGACTGCTTCGCGCTCGTGACGGCGGCACTCGAGATGCTCGAGCACATCTCGCCGTGGGAGTACACCGAGGTGCGGAAGGTGCTCGGCCACGGAAGCGGCTTCGACTCACCGGGGTTCCGGGAGCTGCGACGGGTCGCGAAGCCCCTCGGCGAGGCCTTCCACGCGGCGCACGAGCGGGCGGGGTTGTCGCTGGCCGATGTCTACACGCAGGGGCGCGAGCACGAGGAGCTCTACCAGCTCGCCGAGCAGCTGATCGAGCTCGACGAGCGGGTGATCGTGTGGCGCGTCCGCCACTTCAAGGTCGTGCAGCGCGTCATCGGCGGTGACGTCGTCGGCACGCAGGGCACGCCGGTCGAGGTCATGGGGCGGCTGATCCACCACTCGTTCTTCCCGGAGCTCTGGGACGTCCGGAACGACCTCACGCAGATGAACCTGCCCGAATGAGGTTCGGCGGCGTCGCACTCGGCTGCGGCAACTTCGGCGGCGTGGGGTCGGCGCCGGCGTTCTTCGGGCAGGGGATCCCCGAGGGCGAGGCGTTCGCGATCATGGACCGTGCGTACGCGAGCGGGATCCGGTGGTTTGACACCGCTGACGCGTACGGGGGCGGGACGAGCGAGACCTGGATCGGCAGGTGGCGCGCCGACCGGGAGCCTGACGGGCTCGTGCTGACGACGAAGGTGTTCCACTCGACGACCGGGACGCCCGGTGACACCGGGCTCGCGCCCGACCGCATCCGCCGCCAGCTCGAGGGCAGCCTGGAACGGCTCGGCGTCGACCGCATCGATCTCTACCTCGCGCACGAACCGGACCCGGAGACGCCGCTCGCCGAGACGATTGCGACCTTCGAGGCGCTTCGCGACGAGGGGATCGTCGGGGCATGGGGGCTCTCGAACTACGACGCCGCAGGAGTGCGCGAAGCGCTCGACCACGGCCGGCCCACGGTCTTGCAGAACTCCTACTCGCTGCTCGATCGCGCCGACGACGAGGAGGTGCTGCCGCTCTGTGCCGAGCACGGCATCGCCGTCGTGCCCTTCGGCCCGCTCGCGGGCGGCTGGCTGACCGGCAAGTACCGTCGCGGCGAACCTTTTCCCGACGGCTCACGCATGACCCAGCGGCCGGATCCCTATGTGGGATACCTCTCCGAGCGCGTCTTCGACGGGCTCGACCTCCTTCGGGCGGAGGCCGAGCGTCGCGGCGTCGGCATGGCTGCGCTCGCGTTCGCATGGGTGCTTGCGCGGGTCGACGGCGCGGTCTGCGGCCCGAATCGCGCCGACCAGCTCGACCCGATACTCGTCGCGCGTGATCTCGAGCTGACGGCGGACGACATCGAGAGAATCGGAGGGTTCTTCCGGTGATCTCGCAGGCCGAGATCCGTCGTGCCCGCGACGTGCTCGACGGCGTGGCGGTGCGGACGCCGCTCGTGCGCCTCGACGTCGAGGCCGACGCGGAGATCTGGCTGAAGCTCGAGCTGCTGCAGCCCGTTCGCTCGTTCAAGATCCGCGGCGCCGGCAATGCGATCCTGCAGGCATCGGACGAGGAGCTCGCCGACGGCGTCCTCACCGCGAGCGCCGGCAACATGGCGCAGGGCGTTGCGTGGGCGGCCCGCATGCGCGGCGTGCCCGCGACGATCGTCGTCCCCGAGAACGCCCCGGCGACGAAGCTGGCTGCGATCGAGCGCTACGGCGGCGGGGTCGTCCCGGTGCCGTACGACGAGTGGTGGCAGGTGATGGTCGAGGGTCGCTACGAGGGCGCCGGCGGCCTGTTCGTGCACCC
>CAWASP010000031.1:0-124222 GCA_963784765.1 uncultured Thermoleophilia bacterium | reverse complement strand
GTCCAGACCAGAGGTAGCCTGCGGGGCGGTCTCACCGACTCGGTCTCGGGAGCGTTAGGGTCAGAGCGTTGAGAGCGTTCGAAGTTCGGACGGCGGCTGCAGATGAGGTGCCGACGGTGGCGGCCGCGTTCGCGGACGCGTTCGTCGATGACCCTGTCGTCAGTTTCCTTCGGCCGGGTGGCCTGCGGCCGGAGGCGCGGCTGCGAAGGATGTTCGTGGTCGAGCTGGAGCTGTATGTGCTGCGAAACGGGGGCACCGTCTGGACGACCTCCGGACACGACGGCGCGGTGGCCGTTCTGCCGCCTGACGGTTGGGAGTTGCCGAAGTCTCTGACGGGCAGGGAGGCACTCCAGTGGCTGCGGGCGTTCCGAACGAGATTGCCGCGCGCGAGCAGAGTACAGCGGGCAATGGAGGAGCGACACCCGCGCGAGCCTCACTTCTACGTCCGAACGATCGGGGTGCGCAGAGCCATGCAGGGGCAGGGCGTGGGGTCGATGCTCATGCGCCCGACGCTCGACAGAGCCGACTCGGCCGGCCTGCCGACGTATCTCGAGGCGAGCAGCGAGCGCAGCGCCGCACTCTACGAGCGGCTCGGCTTTCGGCAGTTGGGCGCGTTCGAACTGCCAGACGGCGGCCCGCTGGTCTGGCCGATGCTCAGGACGCCAGCATCAGACACCTCTTCGGCTCGTGGGCCGCTCAGGGTGCAGTCGTGAACCCTGACCCAGCCGAGACGGCGCAGTCGACGGCTTCCAGACACTCGTCGTGCTGAGGGGACGTTGCGCGTGCAATGCGGTCGGCTACGAAGTCGCCGACGAGTTCGTTGTCGCGTACAACTGCCACTGCTCCAACTGCCGCGCGATGACAGGCTCGGCGTTTCTGCCGTGGGGCGAGATCGAACCTGAGAAGTTGAGCGTGACGAAAGGGAAGGATTCGCTCCTGGTGGAGGGCGACGCTGCGTCCTCGCATGCAGTCCGCTGCGGTGAATGCTGGTCGCTCCTTTACTGGGCCGTCAGCCACCACGACCGAATATGGCTTCGCGTTCCCTATGGATCGCTCACCGACGAGCCAACGCTCAAGCCGACAGCGCACATGTTTGTCGGCTCGAAGGCCCGCTGGTTCGAGATCCTTGATGACCTTCCTCAGCACGACGAATACCCGTGGTCTTGATCGGCCGACACCGAGAGCGCAGCACGCGGTGGTTGCCGGGATGGAGGTGATGATCGGTGGGCTGGCTGCTACGGCGACGCTTCCTCGGCGGCCGGGGCCGGTGCTCGTGGCGCTGCACGGCGCGAACGGGGGGACGCGTGAGCATCACCTGCTTCGCCGCCTGCACGACCTGATCCCGGTTGTGACGTTCGATCGCCGCGGTGAAGGCGGCTCGGGCGGCACCCCTTCGGTCGGTGACTTTCGGAGACAGGCCAACGACGCCGCGGCCGTAGCCGGGTGGCTGCGCGAGCAGCCGAACGTCAGCGAGGTTGGATGCTGGGGGTTCAGTCAGGGGGCGTGGGTCGCGCCGATCGCCCTGAGGCGGGCGCGGTTCGACTTCCTCGTGCTGATCTCGCCGTGCGCGGTTTCGCCGTCCGAGCAGATGCGATTCGGAGTCTCGATGCACCTGCGACGAGCCGGCTTCTCCGAGGGCGACGTCGCCGAGGCCATGCGGCTTCGCCGACTCGTCGAGGCACAGGCGCACGGCGAAGCGACCGCGGAGGAGGTCGAGCATCAACTCGCAGCTGCGCGCGCAGCCCCTTGGCGGGAGCTGGCGCATCTGCCCGAGCACGCGCTCACGCCGGACGAATGCGCCGAGTGGCGACGGGAGATGGACTTCGATCCCGAGGCGTCGATCGCCGCAGTCGATGTCCCGACACTGCTCGTCTACGGCGGCGACGACCTCTGGCTGCCTGTCGAGACGAGCATCGACATCTGGCGGCGCCACCATCCCGGCGTCGAGGTGTTGACGATCAAAGGCGGGTCACACGACCTGATCGTCGGCGGTCGCGTAGCACAGACATACGAGGACAGGCTCGTCGAATGGGTGCTGGATCCGTCCCGGCTCAGGCAGTCAGCGGCGCGTCATTCGTGAGCACGGCGCAGTCGAGGTAGACCGCTAGACGGTCAGACTGCCGCCGCACCGAACCGCCCGCCCTGCCCGGGGCCCAGCTAGTCGTCCAGCTGCCACACGTCGCCGCGGAGCAGCGGGAGCTCGCTGCCGTCCGGCAGTACCGCGTCGACGTCGACGTCGGGGCCGCCGATCATGAAGTCGGTGTGCACCGTCGAGATGTTGACGCCGTCGATCGCGCCTCCCTCGACGGCTTCGACGTACGCCGCGCCGTAGGCGATGTGACAGGCGGCGTTCTCGTCGAACAGCGTCTCGAAGAAGGTCTCGCCGGTCTTGCCGATCCGGGACGTCCCGTCGACGAGGGCGACCTCTCCGAGGAAGGACGCGCGGCCGTCCGTCGTCAGCTGGCCCGTGATCACGTCCTCGCCCTCGTCGGCGTGCACCTCGGCGATTCGGCCCTGCTCGAAGCGCATGGTGAGACCGCGGACGATCCGCCCGTGCAGTGCGAGCGGGCGCGTCGAGCGCACGACCCCCTCGGTGCGCCGGCAGTCGGGGGTCGTGAAGACCTCCTCCGTCGGCAGGTTGGCGACGTACGGAATGCCTGCGGCGGTGCTCGATTCGCAACCCTGCCAGCGTGACTGGGGCAGCAGCCCGACGGTCAGGTCGGTGCCGGGGCCGCGGAAGCGGATCCGGTCGATCGCGAGCTCGTTGAGGCCGCGCGCGCGCGACCCGATGCTGAGGACATGCTCGTGCCATGCCGCCACTGGGTCGTCCTCGTCGAGCCGGACGCAGTACTCCACGAGGTCCCAGAGCCGGTCGAGATCGGCGTCGCCGAACATCTGCTGCGCCCAGCCCTCGTTCGGCACTCCGATCACCGTCCAGTTGTTCAGGCGCTCGTTCATCTGGCGCGTCCCCTCGGCCGCCAGCTCGAGCATGCGCGCCCTTCCGACGCGCTCTCCGGGCAGGTCGCCGAGCAGATCCGGCTCGGCATCGCCGGTCAGGGCGATCACCGCGGCGTGCTCGTCGCCGAAGGTGCGCATCCGTTCGAGCAGCCACGGCGGCGTCCACGACAGGATCTCCTCGGTCGCGTTCTCGATCAGCGCCCGCCGGACATGCTGGTCCGAATAGCGGACGTCGACGTACCTCGCCCCGGCCCGATAGGCGGACCGCGTCACCGCGCGCGCGACGTCGGCATGCTCGACGTTCGCGATCACGTCGACGAGCTGACCCGGCTGGACGTTCGCGCCGACCTTGACGGCAAGATCGGCGTACCGCTCGACGCGCGTCGCTCGAGCTACTCCGGCAGCTGCCACGCGTCTTCCCGGAGGATCGGAACGACCGCTCCGTTGGTCTTGATGCCGTCGATCTCGAGCTCGGGCCCGCCGACCATGAAGTCGGTGTGGACCGTCGAGACGTTCATGCCCTCACCGGGATCGCCGTCGAAGACCTCGGGCACGCCGAAGCCGTAGGCGATGTGTGAGGTTGCGTTCTCGTCGTAGAGCGTGTCGAAGAACGTGATGTTCGTCTGGCCGACACGCGACGTCCCGTCCACGAGCGCCACCTCTCCGAAGTAGTGGGCGCGCTCGTCGGTCGCGAGCTGCCCGCGCACGATGCCGGCGCCCTTGTCCGCGTCGACCTCGACGATGCGGCCGTCGCGGACCGTGAGGGTCAGCCCCTCGATCACGTCCCCGTTCAGAGCGAGCGGCCTGCTCGCGCGGATCGTGCCCTCGGCGCGGCGGCAGTCGGGCGTCGTGAAGACCTCCTCCGTCGGCATGTTGGGCACGAACTCGACGCCGTCCAGCGTCCGGAAGAGCGCGGACTGCCAGCGCGCCGCCGGATTCAGGCCGATCCGGAAGTCGGTGCCCGGCCCGCGGTAGTGGAGCGAGTCGAGGCCGAGCGAGCTGAGGGTCGCGCCGCGCGCGTCGAGGCGGCGCATGTGCTCGCGCCACGCCCCGACCGGGTCGGGGTCGTCGAGCCGCGTGCACAGGCCGACGGCTTGCCAGAGCCGCTCGACGTCCGGCTCGCCGAAGATCTTCTCCGCCCAGCCCTCGTTCGGGAAGGCGACGATCGTCCAGTTGACGCTGCGGTCGACGAGCTGCTGCCGGTAGATCTCGACGATCCCCTTCATGCGCGCCCGGCCGACCCGCTCGCCGTCGAGGTCGGACATGAGGTCGGGCTCCGGGTCGCCGGTCGTCGCGATCTGCGCGTGCCCGGCGTTGCTCTCGGCCTGCATCGCGCGCCACGCCGGCTCATGCGTCAGCGCCTCGTCGGGGCCGAGCTCGATCATCGCCCTGCGCACGTGCTCGTCCCGGTAGGTGACGTCGACGTAGCGGGCGCCGGCCGCGTATGCCGCGCGCGTGATCGCACGGGCGAGGGCCGCATGCTCGAGCTGGGCGAGCACGAAGACCGTCTGGCCGGCCTGGACGTTCGCCCCGACCCGCACGGCGAGGTCCGCGTACCGCTCCAGCCTGGTGTCGCTCACGTCAGTTGCCATTTGTCCTCTCGGAGGATCGGCACAGTCTCCCCGCTCGGCAGGACGCCGTCCACCTCGACGTCCGGCCCGCCGATCATGAAGTCGGTGTGGACCGCCGACACGTTGATGCCGCGCGCGCGCAGCTCGTCCGGCCCGAGCGCGTCGATCCCCTCGAGGCCGAAGGTCACGGCCGCCCCGTAGGCGATGTGACAGGTCGCGTTCTCGTCGAACAGCGTGTCGAAGAAGGTCAGCCCCGTGTCGCCCACCCGGGACGTGCCGTCGACGAGCGCGACCTCCCCGAGGCGCCCGGCGAACCCGTCGACCTGCAGCTGGCCGCGAACCGCGTCGGCGCCGGACGAGGCGGAGACGTCGACGATCTCGCCTCCCTCGAAGCGCAGCACGAGGTCGCGCACGACCGTCCCGCCGAGGGCGAGCGGACGTGTCGAGCGCACCGTGCCCTCCGTGCGGCGCCAGTCCGGGCAGGCGAAGACCTCCTCGGTCGGCAGGTTCGCCACGTGGAAGATCCCGAGCTGCGTCTCGACGCCGCCGCCGAGCCATTTCGCGCCCGGCACGAGCCCGACGGTCAGGTCGGTGCCGGGGCCGGTGAAGCGCACGGCATCGAGCTCGAGGGCGTCGAGCTGCTGCGAGCGCCGACGGAGGTTCTCGACCTGCTCGCGCCAGGCCGCCACCGGGTCGGGCTCGTCGAGGCGCACGGCGTGCGCAACCGCCTCCCAGAGCCGTTCGAGGTCAGGCTCGCCGAACATCTGTCGTGCCTGGCCCTCGGTCGGGAACGCGGCGATCGTCCAGGCGAGCGTGCGGTCGTTGACCGCCTTCAGATAACGCTGCGTGCCGGCGACCGGGCGGGCGCGTCCGAGCCGGCTCTGGTCGACGTCCGCCAGCAGCTCCGGCTCCGGATCGCCGGCGATCTGGATGAGCGCCTGACCGTCGACGTATGCCTCGAGGCGTGCCGCGAGCCACGGCGTCGTGACGCTCAGCTCCTCCTCCGGGGCGTGGCGGATGAAGGCGCGGCGGACGTGGTTGTCCCGGTAGGCCACGTCGACCCGCCGGGCTCCCGCCTCGTAGGCCGCCTCGGTGATCGCCCGGACGAGGTCAGCATGCTCCACCAGCGCGTCGACGAACACGGTCTGGCCGGGCTGGACGTTGACGCCGACGCGGACGATCAGTTCGGCGTAGCGCGCGAGGCGGGCGCTGCTCACCGCAGGGACAATAGAGGGGTCGATATCACGTGTCGAGCCGGATGTCGTCCCAGGCGGTGCCGGGGCTCGTGACCCAGCCGAGCGCCTGGTGCCGCTCGGCGGCGAGCGAGTGCGCCTCGGCGTGCTGCGCCGGGGACAGGTGGCGGTAGCTCGTCCCGTAGGCGCCGAAATCGCCCCGCATCGGAGCCGGGAGCAGCCCCTCCTCGTAGCCGCGCATCGCGACCGCCGCGACGAGCTGCTCGAAGCTCGCGTACTGCTGCGGCAGCTCGACCGCCTCGTCCTGCTGGACGCCGGTCGTACGCGCGCGCCAGTGCCACAGCCTCGCCGACTCCCGCTCGAGCTCGATCTCCTCGCCGTCCCGGAGGCGTGCGCCTCCGAGCTCGGTCTCCGCGACCTCCTCGGAATCGAACGGCTGGTCGTACGGAGGGAGCTCGGCGAGCTGTAGCGCCCACAGGAGCGTGCCGAGCGCCTCGCCGTGCCAGACGGCGTCGACGACCTCAGGGTCGCCGGCGGCCGCGGGAAGGCGCAGCAGAGTGGCCCGCAGCTCCTCCCGAAGCGCACGGCAGCGCTCGACGATCTCGTCCTGCGAACGGAGCCGGTTCCGTGCCACGGCCGCAACCTACCCTTCGAGCACGGCGTCGATCTCCGCGAGCGTCTGCGCGTCGAGCTCGACGCCCGACGCCTCCGCGTTGTCCGCCACCTGCTCGGGGCGGGAGGCGCCGACGATCGCCGAGGCGACGTTCGGCTCGCGCAGCACCCACGCGAGCGCCAGCTGGGCCATCGAGAGCCCGGCGCGCCCGGCGATCGGCCGAAGGCGCTGCACGCGTTCCAGGACGTCGTCGTCGAGGAGCCGGCCCATCATCCGTCCCATCCGCTCGCTCGTGGCGCGCGACCCGGTCGGCGGCGGGCTCCCGGGCGCGTACTTGCCGGTCAGGACGCCCTGGCCGAGCGGTGACCAGACGATCTGCGAGATGCCGTTCTCGGCGCACAACGGGATCACCTCGAGCTCCGGCTTCCGCCAGAGGAGCGAGTACTGGGGCTGCGAGGACACGAACTTCGCGTATCCGTGCTCGCGGGAGAGGTCGAGCGCGGCTCGGATCTGGTCGGCCGTCCACTCGCTGAAGCCGATGTAGCGGGCCTTCCCCGCCTGCACGACCTCGGTCAGTGCCGCGAGCGTCTCCTCGAGCGGCGTCGAGGAATCGAAGCGGTGGCACTGGTAGAGGTCGACGTGGTCGGTGCGCAGGCGCGCCAGGGAGTCGTCGATCTGCTTCAGCACCTGCGCCCGCGAGAGCCCCTGGTTCTCGCCGCTGTCATCCATCGGGAAGTAGAGCTTGGTGGCGAGGACGTAGGAGTCGCGCGGACGGCCCTGGAGGACGTCGCCGAGAAACGACTCGGCAGCGCCCACGGCGTAGACGTTGGCCGTGTCGACGAACGTGACCCCGGCGGCGAAGGCGGCGTCCACGCAGGCGCGCGCCTCGGCGTCGCCCACGCCCGCCCCGTAGGTGAGCCACGAGCCGAGGCTGATCTCGGACACGTGCAGGTCGCTGTCTCCGAGACGTCTGACACGCATGGAGAGATCGTTTCAAAGCCGGCACGGGTGCCGTCGTCCCCTCGGAGTACCGTTCGCTCCCCCATGGCGAGACCGGCGGCCGTCCAGCACGTCTGCACCGAGTGCGGAACCGCCTCGGGGCGCTGGCTCGGGCGCTGCCCGGGCTGCGGCTCCTTCGGGACGATGACCGCCGAGACGCCCGCGGCCGGACGCGCCTCGGGGCCGCTGCGTCCGCCGCTGCGGCTCGTCGACGTCGCCGCGACCGAGTCCGAGCGGATCTCGACCGGCGTGTCCGAGCTCGACCGCGTCCTCGGCGGCGGCCTCGTGCCGGCGTCGCTCGTCCTCGTGGGCGGCGAGCCCGGCGTCGGCAAGTCGACGCTGCTCCTGAGCGCCCTGGGGGCGATCTCCCGCGCCCGCCGCGCGCTCCTCGTCACCGGCGAGGAGTCGGCCGCCCAGGTCAAGCTGCGGGCTGACCGGCTGGGCGGCTGCGACGCCGTCGAGATCCTGGCCGAGACCGAGCTCGAGGCGGTCTGCGCCACGCTCGAGGCCGAGCGGCCCGGTGTCTGCGTCGTGGACTCGGTGCAGACGCTCTGGTCGAGCGAGGTCGGGTCGGCTCCCGGCTCGGTCGCGCAGGTCCGCGAGGCGGCGGCCCGGCTGCTGCGCGTGGCCAAGGAGAGCGGAGTCGCGACCTTCCTCGTCGGCCACGTGACGAAGGACGGCTCGGTCGCGGGGCCCCGGGTGCTCGAGCATCTCGTCGACTGCGTGCTGCAGTTCGAGGGCGACCGCTACCACTCCCACCGGATCCTGCGCGCCGTCAAGAACCGGTTCGGCTCGACGAACGAGCTCGGGGTCTTCGAGATGACGGGAGCCGGCCTCGTCGGCGTGCCCGATCCCTCGGAGGTCTTCGGGCACACGCACGGAGGCGAGGCCGGCGCCGCCGTCACCTGCACGCTCGAGGGCACGAGACCGCTCCTGCTCGAGATCCAGGCGCTCGTTGCGCCCACCGACCTGGCGATGCCCCGACGCGTGGGCACGGGCGTCGACCCGAAGCGGCTCGCCATGATCGTCGCGGTGCTCTCGCGCCATGCCGGGTTGCCGCTCGGCTCCGCCGATGTCTTCGTCAACGTCGCCGGCGGCGTGCGCATCGACGAGCCGGGCGCAGACCTCGGGATCGCGGTCGCGATCGCCTCCGCGGCCAGGGGGAGACCGGTCAGGGAGGGGCTTACGGCGTTCGGCGAGATCGGCCTGACGGGCCGGCTGCGACCCGCCGCACAGGCCGAGCGGCGGGTCGAGGAGTGCCGGAAGTTCGGGTCGCAGGCGGTGCTCGGGCCGGAGGCGGCCACGCTCCGGGAGGCGCTCGCCTCGGCGCTCGACGATTCCCCGGCCTGAGCAGGGATTTTCGCCAAAAACGGCGAATTTGCAGGGTTTCTGCTATCCTGTCAGCCCAGCCGGTGGAGCCTTCGAGGCCGCCGGCGCTTTCGCGACTACAGACGAACCGGAGGAGCTCTTGTACAAGGTCGGGGACAAGGTGGTGTATCCGCACCACGGTGCAGGCACGGTCGTGAAGCGCGAGAAGAAGGTCGTTCTCGGCGAGAAACGCGAGTACCTCACGATCAAGATCCTGCACAACGACATGACCGTGAACGTTCCGGCGGAGAACGCCGAGCTCGTCGGTCTGCGCAAGGTGATCGACGAAGAGGCGGTCAAGAAGGTCGTCAAGTACCTGACCTCCGGTGGCACCGAGATGCCGAAGAACTGGAACCGCCGGTTCAAGCACAACCGCGACAAGATGAAGACGGGCGACATCTACGAGCTCGCCGAGGTCGTCCGCAACCTTGCGCTGCGAGACGGCGAGAAGGGCCTCTCCACCGGCGAGAAGCAGATGTACGTCAAGGCGAAGAAGATCCTCGCCTCCGAGCTCATGTACGCGAAGAACATGACGGAGGACGAGGCCCTCGACTGGCTCGAGGAGACGCTCCGCGAGGGTGCGAAGCCGACTGAGGCGCCCGCGAAGAAGCCTGCGGCGGCGAAGAAGCCCGCGGCGGCGAAGAAGGCGGTCGCGGCGAAGAAGACGAGTGCCGCGGTCAAGAAGTCGCCGACGAGGAAGGCAGCAGCGGCGCGCTGATGCCGACGTGGGCCGTTCTCGTCGCCGCCGGGCGAGGGGAGCGGCTCGGGGAGGATCGCCCGAAGGCGTTCGTCGCGCTCGCCGGGCTGCCCCTGCTCGCCGAGCCGCTGCGGCGGCTCGACGCCTGCGAGCTGATCGACGCCGTCGTCCTCGTCGCGCCTCCCGGGTGGGAGGAGCCCGCGATCCTGCTCGCGGAGGAGCTCGGCGTCTCGAAGGTGAGCGCCTGCGTCACGGGCGCGGAGACGCGGACCGACTCCGTTCGCGCAGGCGTCGCGGAGGTGCCCGAGGAGGCCTCGACGGTGCTCGTCCACGACGCGGCGCGTCCGCTGCTTCCCGAGGAGGTGATCGCCCGCGTGCTGGCCGCGCTCGGCGAGGGGTTCGACGGGGCCGTTCCTGCACTGCCGGTCGCCGACACCGTCAAGCGGGTCGCCGACCACGTCGTGGTCGAGACCCTCCGTCGCGACGAGCTCGTCGCGGTGCAGACACCGCAGGCCTTCGCGGCGGGGGCCCTGCGGGCGGCCCTCGCGCATGCCGGCTCGTCACAGGCATCGACGGACTGCGCGACGCTCGTTGAGGCGAACGGCGGCCGCGTGAAGGCGGTCGCGGGTGACGAGCGGCTGTTGAAGGTGACGACTCGGGCCGACCTCGAGCGGGTGGCTGCGTGGCTGTAGAGGCCGTCGTCTTCGACGTCGGCGAGACCCTCGTCGACGAGACACGCAACTGGGAGCGGGTCGCGGACGAGTGCGGCGTGCCGCGCTTCACTCTCATGGCGCTCGTGGGCGCGACGATCGGCACCGGTGACGCGCACGGGCGTGCGCTCGAGCTGCTCGGGATCATGCCGCCGCGCAGCGCGTTCCTCCACGACGAGTGGTATCCCGACGCGGTTCCCTGCCTGAAACGGCTCCACGGGCTCGGGCTCGTCGTCGGCGCGGCGGGCAACATGGCGGTCGGACACGAGGAGCTGATCCGGCCGCACGTGGCGTTCGTCGCCTCGTCGGAGGGGCTGGGCGTCGAGAAGCCCGCTCCCGGGTTCTTCACGCGTATCGCCGGGCTCGCGGGGGTCGCGCCTGAGAGGATCGCCTACGTGGGCGACCGCGTCGACAACGACATCGTCCCCGCGCTCGCCGCCGGCATGGTGGCCGTGCACATCAGGCGGGGCCCGTGGGGCCATCTGCACGAGGCTCCCCCCGAGGCGATCCGGATCCGCTCTCTGGACGAGCTGCCCTCGGTGCTTCCGTGAGCATTCGCGTCGGGATCGGCGTCGACGCACACGCGTTCGCAGACGGCGTGCCGCTCGTGCTCGGCGGCGTCCGTCTCGACCATCCTCGCGGCCTCGCCGGGCACTCCGACGGTGACGTCGTCGCGCATGCGCTCGTCGACGCCGTGCTCGGGGCGGCCGGGCTCGGGGACATCGGCTCGCTGTTCCCGTCCGACGACGAGCGCCTCCGCGGCGCCGACAGCGTCGAGCTGCTGCGCGCGGCCTACCGGCAGGCCCGCGAGGCGGGGTTCGCGCTCGTGAACGCCGACTGCGTCGTCGTGGGGGAGGAGCCGCGGATCGCGCCGCACCGCGACGCGATGCGCCGGCGGCTGTCGGAGGCGCTGGACGGCGGCGAGGTGAACGTCCGTGCGACGACGACCGACGGCCTGGGCTTCACCGGGCGCGGGGAGGGGCTCGCCGCCTACGCCGTCGCCCTGCTGGAGCGCTCGTGAGCCAGGACGCGCTCGTGTCGCCGGCCGGGTCCATGGGCGCCCCGCTCGTCGAGTGCGTTCCCGCCGTCGCGCGGTAGCGGAGTGGCTCGGGCGTCCGGGGCCTCGCGGGCGAGCGCCGCGGCGCCCGCGACGACGCAGGCGAAGGCGGCGAGCCGCAGGATGCCGAGGAGCCCTCCGGGCGGATGCTCGTGGAACAGCGCGATCCCGGCCGCGATCGGGAGAGCGTTCGTGAGCAGTGACGCCGTGCCGGCGGTGGCGAGCGCACCGCCTCGCTGAAATCCCAGCTGAAGGGCGACGAACGCCGCTCCGTGCGCCGCGAGGACGAGCGGCACGAGCGCGAGCCAGCCGCCGGCGAACGTGGCCGCCTTGGTCGCCGCATCCCCGGCGCCGTAGAGCACACCCGCCGCCACGCCGAGGCCGGCCCCCGCGGCGAGCCACGGGAAGCGCAGCACCGCGGCGCCTGCGGCGGCCGCGGAGACCGCCAGCCAGGCCGCGAGCAGGCCGGGCGTCGGCGCGGACGCCCTCGTCGCCCCGCCGGCGAGCGAGATGCCGAGCAGGAGCAGCCCGGCGCCCGAGACGGCGACCGCCGCCCAGTGAAGCCGCGGGACGTGGTCGCCGCGCCGGCGGGCGAGCCCCGCGAGAACGCCGATGCCGCCGGCGGAGACGGCCTGGACGAGCGAGAGCGGAGCGAACGCGAGCGCGGCGACGTAGAGCACCCAGCCGCCGATCCCGACGAGGAACCCGGCAGTCCATGAGAGGTCGGCGAAGAGCACGCGGAGCGAGCGCACGGGCCGTCTCGGCGAGAGCGGCGGCAGGCGGCGGGCGGCGCCGTGCTGGGCGAAGAACCCCCAGTTGAGCGCGAACGTCGACGCGAGGGCGAGCGAAAGACCGGCGGCGACGGTCACTTTCGCTCTGTCTGGAACGGGAGGTACGCCTCGGCGGCGAGGGCCGCGATGCCGACGCGCGGCAGGTCGCGGCGGCGCTCGAAGACGACGAAGCGCCGCTCCCAGGTCGGGAAGAACTTTCCGTTGAACGCCAGCAGGTTGTCGAGCTGGAAGTGCCCCTTGAGTGAGAGGAGCGCGCGCCGCTGCACCTCCTGCAACCGGGTCAGGTCGGCCTCCGGTGCGAGCACCGCGGCGAAGGGCGCGAAGTTGAGGGACATGCGCGCGTACCCGTTCTCCTGCGCCCACGAGATCGCCTCGCAGATCAGCCATTCGTTGAACCCGTTCGGCGTCTCGCGCAGCCGCGGCATGGACGAGAGCGAGAGCGCGTGTGCCGCCGGGGCGACCGCGAAGTGCAGGAACCCGGCCGCCCTCCCGTCGCCGTCGTAGCCGACGACGAAGAGCGCGTCGTCGTCTCCGAGGGCGAAGAGCGCGTCGAGGGCCATCACGAACCCGCGCTCCGGTGCGTTGCCGCGCCACGAGCGGGCGACGTCCTCGAGCTCGGAGCGCAGCTCGGGGCCGATCGCGCTCGGCGAGAGAACCGTCGCCCGGTAGCCGGCTTGCGCCAGCCGGTGGGTCGACTGTCGCACCTTCCTGATCGCGCGGCCCTCGAGGGAGAAGGCGGCGGTGTCGACGATCGCCTCGTCGCCGTGATAGAGGGAGTGGAGGCCGTGCCGCGCGTAGAGCGGCAGCCACCGCTCAGACGCGCCGAGGATCGCCACGCGCCAGTCGCGCTCCCGGGCCCGGGCGACGAAGCTGCCGACGAGCGCGTCGGCCCGGTCGGTGGGGCCGATCGGGTCGCCCGAGACGATCGCCACGCCTCCGACGACGCGGTAGGCGAGGAAGGCGGTCTGATCCTCGGAGAAGAAGTACGACTTGTCGGCGCGAAGCACGAACGGCGCGAGCGTGTCGGCGCCCCAGGCGTGAACGAGCGTCCGCGCGAGCTCGCGCTCGCGTTCGAGCTGGAGCACGCGGTGGCGCCACGGCGCAGTCCACCCGGCGACGACCCAGAGGACGCCGGCGGCGCCGGTCAGGAGCAGCGAGAGCGGGAACCAGTCCCCGAACGAGCCGGCGAGATGAGGTGATCCGCGCAGGTCGAGCCCAAACAGGCCGCGCCCGATCTCCTGCAGGACGAAGCGGGCGCTGATCGGCTGGTCGGCCCCGAGGCGGTTGAGCCAGAGGGCCACGGTCCCGTAGGCGAGGAGCGCGCCGGCGGCGATCGCCGTGCGCGCGAGCACCCGGCGTCGCGTCGTGACGTCGCCGGGCCCGTCGAAGGCGTGGCGCGTCGCGACGAGCAGGACGAGCACGATCGCCGAGGCGAGCGTGCCGTCGTTCAGGCCGTGCAGGACGTGCAGGACCGTCGACGCCCCGGCGAGGCTCGTGGCCACCTGCCAGGCGCGGTGCCGCCGGCGGGCGAGCCCTCGGGTCGCCGCGAGCAGGGCGACGGCGGCGAGCACGCCGGCCGCGCGGGCGAGCGGCCCGACGGCGTCCGGCGTCAGCGGCCGCAGGATGCCCGTGTCGTCGCCCGGAAGGATCGCGTGCAGCAGGTCGAGCGCCGCTCCGGTCGCGACGGCGGCGGCCACGAGGAGCGGGGCACGGCGCGCGGTGCGGCGCTCGGCAAGAAGCGCGATGCCGACCGCCACGAGCACCGCCGGGAGGTAGACCGCTTTCATGCGGGCAGCAGCATCGAGGGCGTCCCGCAGCGGGATCTGCCTCACGACCGCGACCGAGACGCTCGTCTCGAGGTAGACGAAGAGGCCGACGCAGAGCCCGAGCACGAGTGCCGCGGTCACCCGCTCCAGGCGCGCCCAGCGGGCGTAGAGCCCGAGTAGCAGCGCGGCCGCGCCCCAGACGGCGACGAACCAGACGAGCGGAGCGGCGTCGTGGCGCGAGAGCTGGTCGAGCGGCAGCGCCTCGCCGACGCGCGGCCCCGGCAGGCCGACACGCGAGAGGTAGAGCCAGCCGACCGCCGCGAACGACGCACCGATGACGAGCGGCACGGCGGCGAGCCTACGAAGCACCGATCCTCCTGGACGCAGCCAGGTAGGCGTGCGCCGCGTTTCCCCGCCAGACCGCCCAGTTGTGGCCGCCGCGGACGAGGAAGTAGCGGTGCGGCAGCCCGAGGGCGGCGAGCCGCGCGGCGAAGGCGGCGTTCTGGTGGCGGAAGCGATCGTT
Organism: uncultured Thermoleophilia bacterium; assembly: GCA_963784765.1. Classification (GTDB taxonomy): domain Bacteria; phylum Actinomycetota; class Thermoleophilia; order Gaiellales; family Gaiellaceae; genus PALSA-600. Next base: position 109,976 of record CAWASP010000031.1, on the reverse strand, counting down.
GGTGCCGCTGTAGAACCAGAAGAACGTGTGCGTCCTGCGCAGGGCGGGCGCCGCCGCGGCGAGCGTGTCGAGCGGTGAGTTCCAGGTGAGCAGCGAGCGTTTGTGGCCGAAGATCGAGCCGAGGTCGTCGGCGCGGACGTAGCCCGACCAGCTCTCGATCGTCGCGAACTCGCCGGGATGGTGGATGCCGATGTTGAGCGCGCCGTACCCGCCCTCCGACAGGCCCGCCAGCACGCGCGCCGACCCGCGCGGGATCGTCCGATACCGATGGTCGACGGCGCGGACCACGTCGCGGGCGAGGAACGTCTCCCACTTGTCGTTTCGGCCGATGCCGTTCGCCCACTCCTTGTCCGTGAAGGAGCTCGTCGACCCGAACGGCATGACGAGGATCATCGGCCGCGCGCGGTGGAGCGCCACGAGCTCGTCCTCGACGACGCCCATCCGCACCGTGGCGAGAAAGCCGCCCGGTCGTCCCGGGACTCCGTGCAGCAGGTACATCACCGGGTACCGGCGACGCGGATGGGCGGCATAGCCCGGTGGCAGGTAGACGTCGACGGGCTGCCGGCGCCCCCCGAGCGCGGGGCTCGACACGTAGAACCGCTCTGCCGTGCCCGGCACCGTCACGAACGACGCGTCGTGCGGGGGCGCGAAGCCGCGGTAGAGCCAGTAGTTGTCGACGTAGCGATAGACGCCGAAGAGCCCCAGGCCGACGAGCGCGGCCGCGGCGGCGACTGCGAGGCGGGTCAGCGCGGTGGCCGGTGCGCCGAGCATGGATCGGTTGTACGGCGTCGTCTCTGAACCGCGGCTAAGCGGCCGTTAAGCGGGCGTTACGACGGGCCGGAGAGGTGGTCGAGCGCCATGCGGAGCCAGGCGGTCGCGTGGGCGCTCCACAGGCTCGTCTCGTGGGCACCCGCGTAGAGCGCGAACAGGTGCGGGATGTGCGCCGCGCTGAGCTCGTGTGCGAACTGGACGTTCTCTGCGCGGAAGCGCGTGTCGTCGAGGCCGACGTAGAAGGCGATGAAGGTCGGGCGCCTGCGCTCGTCCGCGCGCAGGCCGGCGATCAGCGTATGCGCGCTCGACTCCGGTCCCCGGTCGAGTGCCTTCGTGCCGGTCGGGTCGGTCGGGTGGAAATAGCCGGACCACGACTCGATCACGGAGAACGCGCCGAGGTGGTGGAGCCCGACGGTCGTCGCGCCGTAGCCGCCGGCGGAGAGGCCGACGAGCGCGCGGCCGCGGCGCGAGCGGATCGTCCTGAAGTGTGAGTCGATGTATCTCGGCACCTCGGATGCGACGTAGGTCTCCCAGTTGCGCCCCGAGCCCCAGTTCAGGTACTCGGGGTCGGAGTCGTCGTCACGGGCTCCCTGCGGGAAGACGAGAATCGCGCGTCCGGCTCGCTCGATCGCGTCGGCGACGAAGCCGTTGCCGAGGTACGCCGTCGGGGACGCCGGCAGGCCGTGCAGGAAGTAGACGACCGGATAGCGTTCCGTGGTCTGCGCGTAGCCCGGCGGCAGGACGACCCGAAGGTGCATCTTCCCCTTCAGCGCGGCGGAGTCGATCTGCCTCACGAGTGTGCGGGACTCGTGTGCGAGCGCGGGTGCCGTGACAGCGGCTCCGACCAGCGCGCACACGAGAACGAGCGCGATCTTCGCGACGCGTCCCATGCGACGGGTCCAGTCTACGAAGCGAGTCTGTGGCCGGACGAAGAGCTCGCCGGCGCTCTCCCTCAGCCGGGGAGCTCCGCGACGCCGTCGCGGACGACGACGAGCCCGTCACGGGCGAGCGCGCGGACGGCGTCGCCGTCCGTCGGCTGCTTGCCTGCTGCGACGGCTCTGAGCGCGTCGGCCCGGCGCTGGCGGAACGACCCCTCGAACGGCGACTGCTTTCGCGCAGGCTCGTACCGGCTGCCTCGCGACGGGCACCGCTCCGCGAGGGGGCACGCACCGCAGCGCGGGATCCGGGCGAGACAGACGGTCGCCCCGAGGTCGAACAGCGCCTGCGCGCAGCTGCCGTCGAAGAGCTCGCCGGTTCGCTTCTGTACCCGCAGGACGTTCGTGTCGACGGGCAGGACGTCGTGGCCGAACGCGAAGTTCGACACGGCGGCCGCGGTGTAGGGCCCGACGCCCGGCAGGTCGGTCAGATCCTCGGGCCAGCCCCCGGCCGCGACCCGGCGTGCGGCGCGGTGCAGGTTGACGGCGCGGCGGTTGTAGCCGAGCCCCTGCCAGGCGACGATCACCTCCGCCGTGCTCGCAGCGGCCAGGGTCTCCGGCGTCGGCCAGCGCTCGAGCCAGGCCCGGTAGCGGGGAATCACCCGCTCGACCTGCGTCTGCTGCAACATGACCTCGCTGACGAGGATCGCGTACGGATCATGCGTGTGGCGCCAGGGCAGATCGCGCCCGTTCTCGCCGTACCAGGCCAGCAGGAGCTCCTTCACCGCCCGCAGGCTAGACAGCCGTAGTTCCCCGCGCCGGGATCGGGCCGTGCGCCGATTGCAGGACAGGGGCTCCGCTGCCAGTCTGAAACGACCGGCAATGGCTCACGGAGTCGACCTGTTCTGGCTGCCGCTCGGAGCGGGCGGTCACTCGGTTCGCCTCAACGGCCGCGTCTACGAGGCGATCGTGGCGGCGGTCGAGCGGCGCGGGCGGTTCGACCTCTACCACTCGGCTCTCGAGGTGCGCGTTCCGGAGGGGCGGTACGTGATCGAGATGACCCCGGTCGTCGGCGGCGGGAGCGGGGACCGCGGCGTCGTTGCCGAAGGGGCGGTCGGCAGCCGGTTGCTGGGCGGATCGAGGCTCTTCCGCTACGAGGTCCGACGCTGGCTCGACGGCGAGATCCCCGACGTCGCGGAGGCCGTCGAGAGCCCGCTCGGCGTGAGCCACGACGAGATCGTGGCCCGGCGGGTGCTCGACCTCGTGCCGTCGGTGCCGACGCCGACATGGGGGCGGGACGAGCTCCGAGCCGGCGAGATGTGGAACTCGAACTCGCTGATCTCGTTCCTCCTCGTCTCCGCCGGGCTCGACCCGGCGGGCATCCGGCTCCCGGCGGGCGGACGTGCGCCCGGCTGGGACGCCGGGATCAGCGTCGCAGACCGTCGAGGATGACGTCGATGTACCGGCGCCAGGCGTCCGGCGCCTCGGCGTGCGTCGACGCCAGCATCGCCGATCCGACGAGCGCGGAGACGTCGTCGCTCCCGACGTCGTCACGCAGCGAGCCCGCGGCCTGTGCGCGCGCGATCAGCTGCTCGACGCTGCCGTGCAGCCGCTGCTTCGCCTCGGCGACCTCGGGAAAGCTCTCGCACCGCGGCACACCGTCGAACAGCGCACGGTCACGGCCGCAGCAGTCCGCGGCCCGCCAGACGAACTGCTCGAAGGCCGCACCGGCATCGGCCTCGCCGAGAAGCTCCTCGGCGCTCGCCGCGAGCTCGTCGAGCCGCGCGCTGAGCACCGCCGCCATCAGCGCGTCCTTCGTGGGGAAGCGGCGAAAGACGGTTCCGTGCCCGACGCCGGCGCGGCGGGCGATCTCGTCGACGCTGACGTCGGGGCCGTGCTCGGCGAACGCCTCGGACGCAGCCTCGAGCACACGGCCGAGATTGCGTCGGGCGTCGGCGCGGAGAACCATCAGGCGCCCACGACCATCGGCTCGCCGGCGGCCTGCGCCTCGATGCGCGCGACGTGCCGCCGCCGGAGCATCGCGAGCATGAGCGCCAGCGCTCCGACCATCACGACCGCGCCGCCCGCGAACGCCCAGTGGAACCCGACGACCAGGCCGTGTGCGGACGAGCCGCCCGCGGACGACGTCTTGCTCGCGGCGAGTGTCGACAGCACGGCGAGGCCGAGCGCGCCGCCGACCTGCTGTGACGTGTTGAAGAGCCCGGAGGCGAGCCCCTGGTCGGCGTCCTCGAGCCCGGTCGTCGCGATCAGGGTCAGCGGCATGAACACCGCTCCCATCCCGAGCGACGAGAGGGCGATCGACGGCAGCACGTTCGCGGCGTAGGAGCCGTGCACGGGCAACAGGGTCAGGAGCAGCAGCCCGCCGGTCGAGAGCACCATCCCGATCGCGGCGACGAGGCGCACGCCCACGCGCGGCGCGAACTGCGAGGCGATCCCTGCCGAGATCATGATCCCGGCGGTGAACGGCAGGAACGCGAGACCGGCCTTCAGCGGCCCGTAGCCGAGGACGCGCTGGATGTAGAGCGTGTTGAAGAAGAACATCGCGAACATCCCCGACATCGCCAGGAACATGACGAGGTTCGCCGTCAGAAGCGACCGCACGCGGAAGATCGACAGGCGGACGAGCGGCGCCTTGGCTCGCAGCTCGACGACGACGAACGTCGCGAGCAGCACGAGCGCGAGCACGAAGAACCCGATCGTCCTGGCGGAGCCCCAGCCCGCGCTCTGCGCGTCGACGATCGCATAGACGAGCGCCATCAGGCCTCCGGTCACGGTCACGGCGCCGGCCAGGTCGTAGCTTCGGTGTGCGTGCTCGTCCCGCGACTCGGGAATGAGCCGCAGCGACAGCAGGAAGCCGACGATGCCGACGGGCACGTTCACGAAGAAGATCCAGGGCCAGGAGAAGTACTGGGTGAGGACGCCGCCGAGGATCAGGCCGACGGCCGAGCCGCCGATCGCGATTGCCGCCCAGACGCCGAGGGCCTTCGCCCGCTCGGCGCCCTCGGCGAACGTCGTCGAGATGATCGAGAGCGCGGCCGGCGAGATCAGCGCCGCGCCGAGGCCCTGCAGCGCCCGCGAGGCGATCAGCACGCCTTCGCTCCAGGCGAGCCCGTCCAGAAGCGACGCGGCCGTGAAGATCACGAGGCCGGCGAGGAAGAGGCGCTTCCGCCCGAGCAGGTCGCCGGCGCGGCCGCCGAGCAGGAGGAAGCCGCCGAAGACGAGGGTGTAGGCGTTGACGATCCACTGGAGGTTCGCCTCGCTCAGGTGCAGGTCTTTCTGGATCGAGGGGAGCGCGACGTTCACGATCGTCGCGTCGAGGACGACCATGAACTGCGCGAGGCAGATCAGGACGAGAACGACCCAGGGATTCGTTTCCTTGCTGTGCACGCGTGCGCTCCCTTTCAATCTGGACTTCGTAGTCCGGTTACCGTAGCAGAAGCGGACGAGTCGGTCCGGTTACGGTCCACGCGAAACTTCCGGCGACGTATGCACAACGCTCGTTGCTCGCTGCCGCGGCGTCGGCGACGCTGAGCCGCGCTAACAGGGAATCGGGCGAGAGGCCGCCGGACTGCTTCCTGCCGGCGGTCCTCTCCCCGAGGACACCGGGAAGCTATCGGAGCCGCGCGCGAGGAAATGCGAATCCGGCATTTGACGCCGACTTCCCGCAGCCGGCCACGTCCCCAGGGGCGAAGCGAACCCTCGAGGATCGTGAAAGGAGCAGGATGCGCAGGAAGAAGACTCTGTCGGTCGTCATGCTCGTGGTCGGGGCGGCCTTGCTCGTCGTGTCGGCGTTCGCCACGAGCGCCGGCTCGGCGACGAAGCGAGTCGGATCAACCGAGGCGCTGCGAGGCGGCACCTTGCGGCTGAACGAGAACAGCGGCGACTTCGACTTCGTCGATCCGCAGCTCGCCTACCGTACGGATGACTGGGCGATGCTGTTCACGACGGCGATGCAGCTCGTGAGCTTCCCCGAGAAGGCGGGGGCTGCCGGCAGCCAGTTGTATCCGCAGGCTGCGACGGCGTTCCCGACCGTCTCCAAGGACGGGAAGACGTACACGTTCCACATCCGTACCGGCCTGCGCTTCAGCGACGGGAGCCCGGTGACGGCGGCCGCCTTCCAGCGGGCGTGGGAGCGGATCCTGAGTCCGAAGATGGGCTCGCCGCTCGGCGTGAACCTGGATCTGCAGAATGTGATTCAGGGCGGTGCGGCGTTCCTGGCCGGCAAGACCCAGCACATCTCGGGGATCTCGGCGAAGGGGCAGACGCTCGCCTTCAAGCTGGTGAAGCCGAACGCGACCTTCGTCTCGATCCTGAGCATGCAGTGGTTCACGGCCGTCAAGCCGGACATGCCCTACTCGAGCGCCGGCCTCACCACGTACCCGGCGGCAGGCCCGTACTACATCGCCTCGCGCGATCCGGGCCGCTCGACGGTGCTGAAGCGGAACCCCTACTACAAGGGCACGCGGCCGGCGAACCCGGACCAGATCGTGTTCACGCCGAACGTCGACATCGACCAGTCGCTGCTGCAGGTGAAGGCAGGCCAGGCGGATCTCGACATCATCGGGCTGCCGCCGACTGCGACGGCATCGCTGGGCCAGCAGTACGGCGTCAACAAGGGCCGCTTCTACGTCGGCCCGACCTCGTGCGTCAACTACATGGCGATGAACAACGCCCGGCCGCCGTTCGACAACGTGAGCCTGCGCAAGGCGGTCGAGTACGCGATCGACCGGCCGGCCCAGGTGCGGCTGCTCGGGAAGTACGCGGGCAGGCGGACGAGCCAGATCCTCGTTCCGGGCATTCCCGGCTACAAGCCGTTCAACGCCTACCCGATCAAGGGTGCCGACGTGAAGAAGGCGAAGCAGGTCGGCGGGGCGGCGATCGCCTCTGCGCCGACGCTCAACGTGATCCACACGACGAGCGCCTACGCCACGAACAGGGCGCAGGTGGCGGAGTACAACCTGCGGCAGGTCGGGTTCAAGATCAACGATCTCCCGACGCCGGCCACGACCTACTACCAGGTGATCCAGACCAGGGGAACGACGTACAACCTCGTCACGAACGGCGGCTGGTGTGCCGACTACTTCGACCCCTACGACTACCTGAACGTGTTGTTCGACGGCAGCAAGCTGCAGGCGTCGAACAACAACAACTACGCGTACTTCAACAACGCGTCGTTCAACAAGGAGCTGGCAGCCGCTGCGGCCCTGGCCGGGACGGCGAGGGCGAACGCCTACGCCAAGCTCGATCACGAGCTGATGGTCAAGTACGCACCGGTGGTGCCGTACCTGATCGCAACGAACACGTACTTCACGTCGAGTCGCGTGAAGAACTGGATCTACAGCACGTACTTCGGGCTGCCGTACCTGAACGCCCTCTCGGTGGGCTAGTGGTCGCCCCGGAGGGGGAGGCGCCTGGCGCCTCCCCCTCCGTTCTTCAGACGGCGACGGGGCGAAGCTCGTCGTTCCCGGCTGCGAGCCCGTCGTGCAGCCGGTCGATCAGCGCCTGCTCGTCAGGTTCGACGAGGCGGCCGCGTGCCCATGCCAGCGCGACGACTCGCGGGGGCAGGCGCAGGTCGGGTGCGAGCTCGCGAACGTGCACGCCGTGACGGGCGCCGTTGAGGGCGAGCTCGGGCACGAGCGCCGCGCCGAGGCCCGCGGCGACGAGCTCGATCGTTGCGGCGTCCGTATCGGCCGACAGCCCGGGCGTCACAGTGGCACGGCGCAGGTCGAGCGAGCGCAGCAGGCGCGCCTCCCGGCCGCGATGCATGACGAGACTGGTCGCCTCGAGCTCGGCGCGTCCTACCGGTTCGGGGCGCGGACGGCGCGTCAGCGGCTCGACGAAGACGATGCGGTCGCGGAGGACCGGCCTGACGACGAGGCCGGCGCTCTCGGCGGGCTCGATCGCGGCGAGCGTGCAGGCGCCGCTCGCGAGCAGCGCATCCACGTCGGAGCCGATCACCTCGAAGGTGCGCATCCCGAAGCCGCCGTGGGCGGCCATGCGGTGGAGGCGGGGGAGCAGGAAGCGCGTGAGGTCGGTGGCGACCGCGACGGCGACCGCGCGCCCGTCTCCGCCGCGGGACAGCTCCTGCTCGGCCGCGCCGAGCTCGGAGAGGACGCGGCGTGCGGAGAGCGCGAGGGTCTCGCCGGCGGGCGTCAGCGACACTTCACGCGCGCCGCGACGGCGCTGCACGAGCTTCGCGCCGACCGCCTCCTCGAGTGCGAGCAGGTGGTAGCTCACCGTCGACTGCACATACCCGAGCCGGAGTGCTGCCTCCGAGAACGACCGCGTATCGGCGATCGCGACGAGCGCGCGCAGGTGCCGGAACTCCACGCCGTACCAGCGGGTCTGAGCTGCCGTCTCTCCGGGGCGCCTGCCGATCCATGAGACGGTAGGAGGTAGATAATTCACTGTCAAATGTTTTTCTCTTGAAAGAACTGCGCGGATCGGGCACCCTGACGGTGTGTCCGACGAGCAAGACGCCGTCGACGAGTTCATCGAGCACCTCGCGCGGCTGCCGGAGGAGGTGCGGCCCGACCCCGAGGTGGAGGCGCTCGTCGGCCGGCTCCACGCCGCCTCGCGCCAGTTCCGGCGCCGCGTCGAGCGCTCACTCTCCGAGCAGCGCCTCGCGCAGAGCGACCTGCAGATCATGACCTGGCTGCGCCTGATGGACGGGCTGCAGAGCTCTCCCGGCGCGATCGCGCGCGGGGTCTGGCTCACGCCGGGCGCGATCACGAATCGCCTCGACCGGCTCGAGGCCCTGGGGTTCGTCCGCCGCCGGCGCGGCGAGAGCGACCGGCGTGCCGTGGTCGTGGAGCTGACCGATTCCGGGCTTCGGTTCTGGGATGCGCTGATCGGCGAGCACGGCCGGGACGAGGCGCGAATCGCCGGAGTGCTCACGAAGGAGGAGCAGCAGCAGTTGAACGGGTTGCTTCGGAAGCTCCTCCGCGGGCTCCGCGAGGACGTCTAGAGTGACCACGTGGCTGCGACCAGCGTCGCCACCCCGATCGGGACGCTCGGCCTCGTCGGATCGGAGGCGGGTCTCCGGCGCGTCCTCTGGTCAGCCGACGGGCTCGAGCTCGACGAGGGGTGTGCCGTGCTGGACGAGGCGGCGAACCAGCTCGCCGCGTACTTCGCAGGCGAGCTGACGGCTTTCGACCTCCCGTACGACCTGCAGGGCACGGATTTCCAGCGGCGCTGCTGGCTCGCGCTCGCGACGATCCCTTACGGGCAGACGGTGAGCTACGGCGAGCAGGCGCGCCGGCTCGGCCTCGGTCCCGATGCCGCCCGTGCCGTCGGGGCGGCGAACGGGCGGAACCCGCTGCCCGTCGTGCTCCCCTGCCACCGCGTCGTCGGGGCGGACGGGTCGCTGACGGGGTTCGGCGGCGGGCTCCAGCTGAAGCGCTTCCTGCTCGAGCACGAGGGCGCGCTGCTGACCCTCCGATGAGTCTCGCGCCGGACCGGGGTCTGAGCACCCGTGAGCCCGAGTCTACGCACCGTTCGCCGCGGCGCTCGGCTCGAGGGCGGCGAGGCCGTGCTCGAGCAGGCGGTAGGCGCGGTCGAGATCGGCCCGCAGGCGTCTGACAGCCGCAGGCCCGGTCCGTCCTGCCGAGTGCCTGAGCGCGCGCCCGCCGAAAGAGCTCCCAGTGAACCCCGACGAGCATGTTGGCGGCGACCTTCGCCTCGACCGGGTGCGTCCGGAGCTCGCTCTCGATCACCTCGGCGAGGAGCCCGGTGAAGCGGGCCATCACCTCCACCTCCTTTGCCTGCAGCGCGGGGGAGTCCTCGATGATGCGCGCGAAGACGGCGAAGGCCGGGCTGGAGAGGCGCGTGCACTCGGCGCCCTGCAGCCGGTGCATGGCGGCGACGATCGACTCCCCGGGCTTGCGGGCGCGGACGGTCTCGATCAGGGCCGCTTCCCGCTCCGGAAGCTCGTCGAAGAAGAGATCCTCCTTGCTCGGGAAGTAGTTGAAGACCGTCTTCTCGGACACCCCTGCCTCCAGGGCGACCTCCGCGACGGTGACGTGCTCGAAGCCGCGCTTGACGAAGAGACGCATGGCGGTACGCGCGATCTCCTCCCGCGTCCGCTTCTTCTTGCTCTCGCGCAGGCCCACAACCGGAGTGTAACCTCGTGGTGACTGTTACTGTAAGAATTCAGCCGCTAGAGTTTTTTAGCCGCTCCCAGAAATCCAGGAAGGAGACCGTGTGCTTGCACGCCTCGCACATCTGATCAACCGCCGCCGCTACGTCGTCATCGGCGTCTGGATCGTGCTCACGATCTTCGGCGCCTATGCCGCCGGAGCGGTCTCGAAGCGGTGGTTCCAGAGCTTCTCGATCCCGGGCAAGTCGGCGTACGAGGCGAACCAGCGCACCTTCAAGACGTTCGGCACCGGCGTGCGTCCGCCGAACGTCGTCGTGTTCCACACGAGCGGCGACGCGACGCGCAACGACGCGATCCGGCAGGCGATGCAGCGCGTCTCCGACGCGAATCCGGCGGCCCGGACGAGCTCGTACTTCTCGACGCACAACCTGATGTACGTCTCCTCCGACCGTCACACGACGTTCATGGAGGTCTATCCGGCGGGTCTCGCGAAGTTCGACTCGAAGAGCGGGGCCGATGCGATGCGGAAGCTCGCAGCCAAGGGCCTGCCCGCCGGGATCACCGTCAACGTCACCGGTCACGATCCGCTCGAGGAAGCCTCGACCCACGGCTCGTCGGGCGGGAGCAGCGTGCTGCTCGAAGCGGTGGTCGGCGGCGCCGGCGCGCTCGTGATCCTGTTCTTCGTCTTCGGGACGCTGCCGGCGGTGCTGATGCCGATCCTCGTCGCGGTCGCGGCGATCCTCAACACCTACACGCTCGTCTGGGCGCTGACCTACATCACCGACGTCTCGATCATCGTCCAGTTCCTGATCGCGCTCGTGGGTCTCGGCGTCGGGATCGACTACGCGCTGCTGATGATCTTCCGCTTCCGCGACGAGCTGCGGGAGGGATCGGACGTGGAGACGGCTCTCGTCGAGACGATGACGCACGCGGGACGCTCGGTGATCGTCTCAGGGTCGACCGTGGCGGTCGGCCTGCTCTCGATGCTCGTGCTTCCGCTGCCGTTCATTCGATCGATGGGCATCGGCGGCATGTTGATCCCGGCCGTCTCCGTGCTGACTGCGATCACCCTTCTGCCCGCGATGCTGGCGGTGCTCGGGGAGCGGATCAACAGCATCCGGCTGCTGCCGAAGCGGTTCGTCGACCAGGGGCATCCCGAGGACGGCGCATGGGGCCGCTGGGCGCGGTTCGTGCTCCGCCGACCCGTGCCGGTGGCGGTGGTCGGACTGACGATCACGGTCGTCCTCGCGATCATCGGCACGCAGCTCAACCCGAACGAGTCGCAGCTGAAGAACTTCCCGGGGACCGGCACCGCGATCGCCGGGCGCCAGATGCTCGCGGACGCCCACATCTCACCCGGAGTGATGAAGCCGTTCGACGTGCTCGTCGAGCACGGCGGCAACGCGCAGCGGATCGCGACGCGGCTCAGCTCGGTGGACGGAGTCGTCGGCGCCGCGGCGCCGACAGGCTGGCGTCGAGGGCCTGATTCGCTCGTCGAGGCATTCCCGGCGGTCGACGGCGCGGCTCCGGGGATCCAGGGGATCATCGACCGCGTCGATGCGCGCCTCCAGGGCACGGCCGGCACGCTGGGCGGCCAGTCGGCGGTCGACCGGGACTTCGTGCACGCCGTCTACGGCAACTTCCCGTACGTGCTCGCGTTCGTCGTCATCCTGACGCTGATCCTGCTCGCACGGGCGTTCCGCTCGATCGTGCTGCCGATCAAGGCGGCGATCCTGAACCTCGTCTCGCTGGGCGCCGCGTTCGGCATCGTCGTCTTCATCTTCCAGCAGGGCCACGGCTCGTCGCTCTGGAACATCACGGCGACGCAGGCGATCACGGCGTGGATCCCGTTGATGATCTTCGCGTTCCTGTTCGGCCTCTCGATGGACTACGAGGTCTTCATGCTCACCCGCATGCGCGAGGCGTACGACGAGACCGGATCCACCGACCGGGCGATCGAGCTCGGGCTCGCGCGAACCGGCAAGCTGGTGACGAGCGCCGCACTGATCCTGATGTTCGCGTTCCTCGTCCTGTCCTCGAGCCCGGGGTTCGAGGTCAAGGAGTTCGCGATCGGCCTGGCGGCGGGGATCATCTTCGATGCAACCGTGATTCGTGCGCTGCTCGTGCCGGCGTTGATGCGGCTTCTCGGGAACGCGAACTGGTGGATGCCGCAGTGGACGCGCTCGGTGCTGCTGATCAGGCAGCCCGAGCCGCCGAAGGCCGCGGCCGACAGCGCCTGAGCCGATCGCCGTGGAGGACCGCCTGCGATCCGCGGGCGGTCCTCCACGAGCGCAGCCGGTGTTACGCGGCGGATCGGTCGACGTCCACCGGCTGCCGCAACCACGGCCGGAGCGCGGACGCGATCGGCCGGATGCCGTTCGGCTTGTCGAGCCGACTCCTCACATGCCTGCCCTCGACCACCATCAGCGTGGGCACGTTGTCGACTCGCAGGCGCCGGGCGAGCTGCTCGTGCCGTGCGACGTCGATTCGACGCAGCGTGAACGTGTCGTGGTTCGCGCAGCGTTGCAGCACATTGGCGAGGTAGGCCTCGGCCTTGCGTGACGCACCCGAACGTGGTGAGTGGAAGAAGAGGAGGAGTGGCTTCTCGTCTGCCTGCCGCGTTGATGCAGTTGTCACCGTTGAGGCAAGACCCCCCTTCCCGATGTGTGTGTTACGAGGTGTTACCCCACGGTTCGGTTTCTAGTCCTTCCTCTGCTCGACCGGGTGCCCTGCCACGCCAGCTCGCGAGCCCCGCGGCGAAGAGGGCCAGCTCGACGAGGGTGATCAGCAGGCGGTTGAGCAGAGTGACGCCGAGCGCGGGCCCACTCGACGTGACGGCGAGGAGCAGGCCGTACATCGACGCCTCGCGCGCGCCGAGGCCGGAGGGGAGGAAGACCGCGAGCACCGCGACGATCGCGCCCACTGCCGACACGCCGCCGAGAAACGGGATCGTCTCCAGTCCGACGTCGGCGCCCAGGCTCCGCAGCATGAAGTAGACCGCGACACCGCCCACCAGCCACGTTCCGCAGTAGAAGAGCAGCAGCGCGATCGTGATCGGGAACGGGAGCGGCTCGATCGAGTCGGCGCCGAACGGACGGAGCAGACGCTCGGCGAGGGGGCGGAAGATGCGCGGGTGCAGAAGCGACGCCAAGAGGACCGCAAACGCGATCAGCGCCGAGAGCGGAGCGTCGACGTCACGCACCCACGCGAGGCTGACGACGAACACGATCACACCGGAGATCGCCGACAACCCCGCCTCGACGAGGATCGATGCAAGCACGGTCGGCGTGTCGGTCACCCCGGCGGAACGGCGCAGCGCGACCGTGCGCGCCGCCGGGGTCCAGACGCCGCCCGGCAGGTACTTCGCGAGCATCGAGACCATCTCGGCCTGGAGCGCCGGCCGGTAGGGCACCTTGATCCTCCAGGCGCCGAGCATGCGGATCCAGCCGAGGATGAAGACGAGGTAGTAGACGGCGACGAAAGCGAAGGCGAGCGCGAGGTAGCCCGGGCTCGCGTTCGCGAGGCGCTCCTGCGCCTTCGACCACTGGTCTGCGACCGCCCACGCGCAGAGCGCGACGGTCGTCGCGACCAGAGCCGCCTGCACCGCTTTGGTCAGGCGGGGGCGGCGCCGGAAGAACTCCGCCGCGGCCCCGACCAGGCTGGTGACTCCTCTGCCGCTCATCCGTGCCCGCGAGTCTGCCCGACGCGACGGACCGAGGGGCGGGTGAGGATAGGCTCGCCACGTGATCCGCGTGCGCTTCGCTCCCAGCCCGACCGGGACGTTGCACGTCGGCAACGCCTTGAGCGCCGTCGCGAACCGGCGCTTCGGCGATTGGCTCCTGTTGCGGATCGACGACACCGACGAGGCCCGCAACCTTCCAGGCGGGGAGGAGGGGATCCTCGAGGACCTCCGGTGGCTCGACATCGCATGGGACGAGGGCCCCGTGCGGCAGAGCGAGCGCGCCGACCGCCACCTCGAGGCGGCCCGGGCGGCCGGCCTGCCGCAGCGTTTCGAAGGCGTCATGCTCTGGCGCGACGACGGCTCTCCGACATTCCACCTCGCGAGCGTCGTCGACGATGTCGACTTCGGCATCACGCACGTGATCCGGGGTTCCGACCATCGCCCGAACGAGGCGCTCCATGCCGCGCTCCACCGCGCGCTGGGATCGAAGCCGCCGCACGTGATCCACAACGGCCTCGTCGTCGGCGCCGACGGGAAGAAGCTCTCGAAGCGCGCCAGGGGTGCGACGATCGCGTCGCTGCGCGAGGCCGGAGTCCCGGCCGAGGCGGTGCGCGCCTACCTGGAGGAGCTGGACCTGCCGCGCCACGATGTGCGGCTCGACCTCGACCGCATTCGCTCGCTCTCGGTGGACGTGCTCTCGCGGCTCGAGGACGCCGAGCTCGCGCGACGGATCGGCGTCCCGGTCGAGGCCGTGCCGCTTGCCCGGGGCGCGCACGACCTCGTCGAGGCTCGGGCGCTCGCCGGCGCCGTGCTCGAGCGTCCCGCGGACGCTCCACCGACCCGGAGCGCGCCGACGCTCGAGCGATTCGCGGAGCTTCGCGCGCCGCTTCCGGAGGTGCTGTCGGCCGGGGAGGCGAAGGCGATCATCCGCGAGGTGAAGGCCGTCGGCGGCGACCTTCGCGCACTGCGCGTCGCACTGACCGGGGTGGAGCGCGGGCCCGAGCTCTGGGCGGTTCTGCGCGCGCTCCCCCGCGACGAGGCGCTCCGCCGCGTCCGACCACTACCCTGAGGCCGGTGCGGCTCTACGACACCTTCTCGCGCTCGCTCGTCGATCTGCCGCCGCCGCCGGGGCCGGTGCGGATGTACGTCTGCGGGCCCACGGTCTACGCCCGGGCTCACGTCGGAAACGCACGGCCGTTCGTGTTCGGAATGTGGCTGCGCTCGTGGCTTCGCGCGTCCGGGTACGAGGTCCGTCTCGTTCACAACATCACGGACGTGAACGACAAGATCTACGACGCCGCGCCGGGGGCGAGCGCGGCGCTCGCAGAGCGGGCGACCGCCTGGTACCTGGAAGATGTCGGAGATCTCGGGCTCGGCATGCCCGACCTCCTGCCGAAGGCAACCGAATCGATGCCGTCGATCGTGGGCTTCATCGAGCAGCTCGTGGCCTCGGGGCACGCCTACGAGTCCGGCGGCGACGTCTACTTCCGCGTCTCGAGCTTTCCCGGGTACGGGCGCCTCTCCGGCCGGCGGCTGGACCAGGTCGAGCAGGGCGAGGAGCCGAGCTCGCTCAAGGAGGATCCGCGCGACTTCGCGCTCTGGAAGCAGACGAAGCCGGAGACGGAGGACACGTGGTGGGACTCGCCGTGGGGTCGCGGACGCCCCGGCTGGCACATCGAGTGCTCGGCGATGGCCGAGGACGCCTTCGGGCCGGCGTTCGAGATCCACGGCGGCGGCCTCGATCTCGTGTTCCCGCACCACGAGAACGAGATCGCGCAGTCGCAGGCGCTCGGCCATCCCTTCGCCTCCCTGTGGGCGCACAACGGGATGCTCCGCTTCACCGGCGAGAAGATGTCGAAGTCCGTCGGGAACATCACGACGATTCGTGAGGCGATCGACGGCTGGGGGCGCGAGACGCTGCTCCTGTTCTTCCTCACCGCCCACTGGCGCAAGCCGATCGATTTCTCGGAACAGACGCTGGAGCAGGCGGCCGCGCGCCGGGAGACGCTTCGGAACGCCTTCACCCTGCCCGCCGCCCGCCACGACGAGGCGCGCTGGGAGCCGTTCGCGGCCGCGCTCGACGACGACTTCGACACGCCGGCCGCACTCGCTTCGCTGCACGAGTATGCGGCGTCGGGGCAGCACGACCTGCTCGAGCGCGGGCTCCGCCTCTTCGGGCTCGGCTCGCTCGCCGAGCGCGAGGAGGCTCCGACGGACGTGCGCGAGCTCGCAGAAGCCCGGGCTGCCGCCCGCGCCGCGCGAGACTTCGAGGCCGCCGACGATCTACGCGATGCGCTCCGCGCCCGTGGCTGGGAGATGCGCGACGAGCCCGACGGCGACTTCACGCTCGTCCGTGCCTGACGTCGTCTACGGCAGGCGGCCGGTCCTCGAGGCGCTCCGCGGGCCGCGTGAAGTCCTCGAGCTGTGGGCGACCGAGCGTGCGCTCGCCGCCGAGCCGTGGCTCGCCGAGGCCCGTCCGAAGGTGAGCGGCGACCGGGAGCTGTCGGATCGGGCCGGCACGCGCGACCATCAGGGGGTCGTCGCCGTCGTCGAGCCGTTCCGCTACGCGGACGCCTACGAGCTGGCGGCGGCCGACCAGCCGCTCCTCGCCGTCCTCGACCGCGTGACGGATCCGCGCAACCTCGGAGCGGTGTGCCGCAGCGCCGAAGGGGCGGGCGCCACGGGGGTGGTCGTGCCGGCTCACGGCTCGGCGGTCGTCACGCCCGCGGTCGTTCGTGCCTCGGCCGGCGCCGTCGAGCATCTCCCGGTGGCCGTCGTGACGAACCTCGCGCGGTTCCTCTCCGAGGTGAAGGGGCCCGACCTCTGGATCTACGGCGCCGAGGCCTCCGAGGGGGCGATCCCCATGTGGGAGGCCGACCTCTCGGGCGGCCTCGCGCTCGTCCTCGGCGCGGAGGGGAAGGGGCTTCGGCCGCTCGTCCGGCGCACCTGCGATGCCCTCGTCGCGATTCCGCTCGCCGGGCGAGTCGAGTCGCTGAACGTCTCCGTCGCCGCTGCGCTCCTTCTCTACGAGGCCCGCAGGCGGCGGGTCCCGCAGATGCCTCACCGAGTCGAGTAAACGGGTCCGGTGCAAAAAGGACTTGTGCTCCTTGCGGGTCCCTGCTACTTTCACCTCAAGTTAAGGGTGAGACTTCGATGAGAAGTCCTGACAGTCTCTCCCGCAATCGCCGCACAAAACCGGGGGTAACCGCGTTGGCCGTCCGCACAGCAACCGCTCCGAAGTCGCCGCAGAAGGCTCAACGAGAACTCGAGGACTTACAGCTCGTCCTGAAGGCCCGGAACGGCTCGAGCGCCGCAATGGACTCGCTGATCCGCCGCTACACGTCGTTCGTCCGCCTCAAGGCGAGCTCGTACTTCCTCGCGGGCGGCGACTCCGAGGACCTGATCCAGGAGGGGCTCGTCGGCCTGTACAAGGCGGTGCGGGACTTCCGCCCCGACAAGGAGACGTCGTTCCGGTCGTTCGCCGAGCTGTGCGTGACCCGGCAGATCATCACCGCGATCAAGACGGCGACCCGGTTCAAGCATGCGCCGCTGAACCAGTACGTCTCGTTCAGCCACACGCCGGCCGGGCAGGAGGGCGACGACTGCACGCTCGGCGACGCGCTCCCCGGCCCCTCGGTCAACGACCCGTCGGTGCGGGTGATCTCGACCGAGGAGCTGCAGGCGCTCGTCGGCTGCCTCTCGACCACGCTCTCGCCGCTCGAGTCGGAGGCGCTGCGCCTCTACCTCGAGGGCTTCTCCTACGAGCAGATGGCGGCGGAGCTCGACTGCGACTGCAAGACGATCGACAACGCGCTGCAGCGGGTGAAGCGGAAGATCCTCACCCACCAGGCCGGACGCGCCGTCCCGGCCTAGCGCGGGCGAGTTCGAGCGCCTCCGCCAACAGCCCGACGGCCTACCATTGGGACACGGGCCGGAGTAGCTCAGTTGGCAGAGCAACGCTCTTGTAAAGCGTGGGCCGTGGGTTCGAGTCCCACCTCCGGCTCCTCCTCTCCTCACTCGGCAGGGAGGTGCCTAGACTCGGCACGATGACCTGTCCGAGCTGCGGCAAGGAGCTGCCCGCGGAGTTCCCGTTCTGTCCGTTCTGCGGTTCGCCTCTCGCAGACCAGCCCTCTGCCGATCGCGAGGAGCGGAAGATCGTCACGGTGGTGTTCGCGGATCTCGTCGGCTTCACGTCGCGGGCCGAGAGCCTCGATCCGGAGGACGTGCGGGCGCTCCTCTCCCGCTACCACGCGCAGCTGCGCACGGAGCTCGAGCGGTTCGGCGGCACGGTGGAGAAGTTCATCGGCGATGCGGTGATGGCCGTGTTCGGCGCGCCCGTTACCCACGAGGACGACCCCGAGCGGGCGGTGCGGGCGGCACTCGCGATCCGCGACTGGGCGGTCGAGCAGGGCGAGGAGCTGCAGGTGCGAGTCGCCGTCAATACCGGCGAGGCGCTGGTCGCCCTCGCCGCGCGGCCGGGAGAAGGCGAGTCGATGGTCGCGGGCGACGTCGTCAACACCGCCGCCCGGCTGCAGGCGGCGGCGCCCCTGAACGGTGTGCTCGTGTCCGAGTCGACGTACAGCGCGACCGTCGATGTGTTCGAGTACCGCGCTGTCGAGGCAGTCGCCGCCAAGGGCAAGAGCGCCCTGCTCCCGGCCTGGGAGGCGGTGGCGGCGAGGTCTCGCTTCGGCGTCGACGTGACCCGCCGGCCGACGACGCCGCTCATCGGACGGGAGCGGGAGCTCGAGCTGCTCGTCTCCACGCTGGGGCGCGTGCGGAAGGAGCGCTCGCCGCAGCTCGTCACGCTCGTCGGCGTTCCCGGGATCGGCAAGACCCGGCTCGTCCTGGAGCTCTCCAGGGTTGTCGAGGAGGCCGCGGAGCTGATCTCCTGGCGGCAGGGGCGGTCACTCCCCTACGGCGAGGGCGTGACGTTCTGGGCGTTGACGGAGATCGTCAAGGCGCAGGCGGGAATCCTGGAGAGCGACCCACCCGACCGGACCGAAGAGAAGCTGCGGCATGCGGTCACGCAGGCCGCAGCCGATGCGGCGGAGGCGCAGTGGCTGGAGCGCCACCTCCGCCCGCTCGCGGGCCTCGCCGACGAGTCCTCCGCCGGTGCCGGCGAGGTCTTCGCCGCCTGGCGCCGCTTTCTCGAGGCGCTCGCCGACGAGCGGCCGCTCGTCCTCGTGTTCGAGGACCTGCACTGGGCTGACGACGTCCTGCTGGAGTTCGTGGACGAGCTCGTCGAGCGCGTCGGGGACGTGCCGCTGCTCGTCGTCAGCACCGCTCGACCCGAGCTGATGCAGCGCCGCCCCGGCTGGGGCGGCGGCAAGCCGAACGCGCTCACGATCTCGCTGTCACCCCTGTCGGAGGACGAGACCGCGCGGTTGCTCCAAGGACTGCTGGAGCAACCGCTGCTGGAGGCGACGATGCAGGAGGCCCTGCTTGCCCGGGCCGGCGGCAACCCGCTCTACGCGGAGCAGTACGCACGCGTGCTCGCCGAGAGGGGCGACGTGTCGGAGCTGCCGGAGACCGTGCAGGGGATCGTGGCGGCCCGGCTCGATGCGCTTCCCGAGCCTGAGAAGCTGTTGCTGCAGGACGCGGCCGTCGTGGGGAAGGTGTTCTGGCTCGGCGCGGTCGAGGCTGTCGGCGGCGTCGCACGCCCTCATGCGGAGGAGCTGCTGCACACCCTGTCCCGCAAGGAGTTCGTGCAGCGCTCACGCACGAGCTCCGTTGCGGGCGAGAGCGAGTACGCGTTCCGGCATCTCCTGATTCGCGACGTCGCCTACGGCCAGATCCCACGGGCCGCGCGCTCCGCGAAGCACGAGGCGGCGGCTGCGTGGATCGAGTCCCTCGGCCGGCCCGAGGAGCAGGCGGAGCTGCTGGCGCATCACTACCTGCAGGCGCTCGAGCTCGCGGAGGCCGCCGGTCTCGACACCGGCGCGCTCGCCGGGCGGGCGCGCGAGGCCCTCCGCGCCGCCGGTGAGCGCGCCGCCGCTCTCTACGCGCTCGAAGCAGCCGAGCGCTTCTTCGATGCCGCGCTCCGGCTCTGGCCCTCGAACGACCCTGAGCGGGCGCACGTGCTGCTTCGGCGGGCGGCTCCGATTCACGATCTCGGTGGCGGCAAGCCGGAGCAGCTCGTGGAGGCGCGGGATGCCCTGCTGGCAACCGGAAACCTGGCCGAGGCAGGCGAGGCAGAGATGCTCCTCGCGCAGGTCTACTGGATGCGCGGTGAGCCGGACCGCGCGACTGAGCATGCCGACCGCGCCTCCGCATTGATCGCAGATGCGTCGCCCAGTCGCTCGACGGCGTGGGTCACCCTTCGGCTTGCCAGCCGGGCCGCGATCGGCCGCGGCGCCCATGCCGCATCGCTCGAGCTGGCAACGCGAGCCCTCGCCATTTGCAAGGAACTGGACTGGCCGGAAGGCGTCAGCGAGGCGCTGGCTCTCATCGCAAGCAACCGAATAGAGCTCGGCGACCGCGGCGGGCTCGAGGATTTCGAACGCAGCATCGAGATTGCGGAGACAGCCGGCGCGCTCAGCGAGCTATCTCGCATCTACAACAACTTCTCCACGATGTGCGGCATCCTGGGGGACCTCGATCGCGGCTACGAGCTCCGCGCGGAGGGTGCGCGGCTCGCCGAGCGGACCGGATCCGCGAGACAGACGCGCTGGTTTCTTGGAGTGCTGAGCGAGTACCCCTATCGTCGCGGCAACTGGGACGAAGCGCTCCAGCTGACCGATGAGTTCCTCGCGCCGGTCGACGCCGGCGAGCCCCACTACGTGACCTGGCAGGTCCTCGCCCGCCGCGCGGAGATCCGGTTGGCGCGCGGACAGGCCTCGGCGGCGGTCTCCGACGCCGAGCGCGCCCTGGGCCTCATCGACGCGATCACCGACCCGCAGGCCAGGTACTTCACGAACGCGCTCTGCGCGCACGTCTTCTCCGCGTCGTCGAAACGCGAGCTCGCGTCGCGGCTCATCCGGGAGATTCGTGACGACCTCGCCCGAGGCATCGGGATGTCGTTCGCCGCCATCGGCCTCCCCGCGGCGGCCTCCGCCGCCCTCCGGGTCGGGCTTCTGCAGGAGCTCTCCGACGCGCTCGCACACGAGCTGCCCACTCCCTGGGTCGAAGCAGTCCGGTGCTACGCGGCCGGCGATTTCGTGGGCGCCGCCGAGATCCTGGCGCGAATCGGCTCCAGGCCCGAGGAAGCCCGTGCGCGGCTCCACGCGGCCGAGCAGCTCGCCGCCGCCGGCCGGCGCAGCGCCGCCGAGCAACAGGTGCGGCAGGCGCTCGCCTTCTACCGCTCGGTCGGCGCGGCGTTCTACGTGCGCGCGGGAGAGGCGCTGCTCGCGGCGTAGCCTGCGATGCTGCGTGCGTGGCCGAACCGGTCGACGAGCTGAAGCGGACCTTCGACCGCGTTGCCGATCTGTACGAGGCCGCCCGCCCCGCGTATCCGGCGGAGCTCTTCGACGACCTGGTCGCGCTCGCCGGGCTCGTGCCGGGCGCCCGGCTGGCCGAGATCGGCTGCGCCACCGGGAAGGCCACGCGGCCGCTGCTCGAGCGCGGCTTCCGTGTCGTGTGTGTCGAGCTCGGCGCCGAGCTCGCAGCAGTCGCCCGGCGGAACCTCGGCGAACTGCCCGTCGAGGTGCATGTGGCGCCCTTCGAGGAGTGGGAGGGAGAACGCCGTTCGTTCGAGCTCGTCTACGCCGCGACCGCCTGGCACTGGGTCGACCCGGCCGTTCGCTATCGCAAGGCATACGAGCTGCTCCGACCGGGCGGCCACCTCGCGTTCTGGAACGCGACCCACGCGTTCCCGGACGGCTTCGATCCGTTCTTCACGGAGATCCAGGCCGTCTACGACGAGATCGGAGAGAGCTACGAAGAAGCCTGGCCGCCGCCTCCGCCCGAGGAGGAGCCTGACGACTGCGCCGAGATCGAGGGGAGCGGCCTCTTCGAGGACGTGCAGACGAGGCGCTACCTCTGGGAGAGGGACTACTCGGCGGAGGAGTACATCGCCCTGCTGCAGACGTTCTCGGGACACATCGCGATGGGCGAGCGAGCGAAGCGGCGGCTCTTCCAGGCGGTTCGCGACCTGATCGGCCGCCGTGCGCGGCCGGTCGTGCGGCGGCACTGGCACGCGATCCTCCACGTCGCGCGCCGCCGGGAGGGCGCTTCTTAAGCGGCTCCGAGGAGGCGGGCGTACCGTGACGGAATGCCGGCCGGCGCCGTCAGAGCGAGCGACCCGGCGGAGATCGTCCGGCTTCGCTACGCCGTGGCGAGATCGACCGCGAGACGTTCCTGCAGCTCAGCCAGGACCTGGCCGGCGCACCGCCTCCCGCCTGACCCGCCCTCACGGGCGAACCCGGTCCAGCGCGGCCTCGAGGTCGGCCCACAGCTCGTCGACGTCCTCGACCCCGACCGAGAGCCGGAGCAGGCCTCGTGGGATGCGGTCGCCCTCCCAGCGATGCCGGCTCTCGATCGACGAGTGCACGCCTCCGAGCGAGGTCTGGTTCGCGATCAGCTTCACGCCCGTCTCGACCGTGCGGGCGTCGTCGTCGGCGACGTCGAACGACACGAGCCCGCCGAGGCCCGGATAGCGGACGCGCAGGACGGCCGGGTGCGCCGCGAGGCGCTGCGCGAGCTCGGCCGCCGTCTCCGACTGGCGCCGTACGCGGAGCTCGAGGGTCGCGAGGCCGGTGCGCAGCGCCGCCGCCGCGTCCGGCGACGCTGTCAGTCCCAGGCGGGTGCGCACTTCGAGGAGCCGACGCGTCCGCTCCGGGTCGCGCGTCACGGTGACGCCGATGAGCGCGTTCGAATGGCCGCACAGGTACTTCGTTCCCGAATGGACGACCACGTCGGCGCCTTCGTCGAGCCCTCGCAGGAAGACGGGCGTGGCGACGGTCGCATCGCAGACGACGAGACCCGGGTGGTCCCGCACCGCGTTCCAGTCGGGGAGCGTCAGGAGCGGGTTGGCCGGCGCCTCGACGAACACGACGTCGGCCTCGTCCGGCGGAGCGCCGGTCTGGTCGTACTCGACGACCCGCAACCCCCACGGCTCGAACTCGCGCAGCGCGACTCCTGTGCCGAAGTACGCGCCCTCGGCGAGCGCGACCGTGGCCACGGGCCGGCAGAACGCGTGGATGCAGGCACTGATCGCCGCCGTGCCCGAGCCGTACACGAGTGCGTCACCGCCCTCGAGGAGCGACAGCAGCCGCTCGACCTCGGCGCCGGCCGGATGCCCGTACCGCTGGTAGGTGAACGCACGCGGCTCGCCGCGCTCGTCGTAGGGCCAGACGGTGGAGCGGTCGACGATCTCCATCGTGCGCACTCTATGCGGGTAGGCTCTCGGCCCGGATGGCGCAGACCGGAAGAGAGACCCACGAGACGACGCAGGAGAAGCTCGAGTGGCTGGAGGAGCTGCGCGAGCAGGCGCTGCACGCCGGATCGGAGAAGTCGGTCGCCCGCCATCGCGAGGCCGGGAAGCTGCTCGCCCGCGAGCGCGCCGAGCGCCTCTGCGACCCGGGCTCGTTCGTCGAGCTCGACCGCTATGTCCGGCACCGGGAGGCGAACTTCGGGATGCTCGAGCGGCGCCCCTACGGCGACGCGGTCGTCACCGGTTACGGGACGATCTTCGGGCGAAAGGTCTTCGTCTTCAGCCAGGACTTCACCGTCTTCGGCGGGTCACTGTCGGAGGTGTTCGCCGAGAAGATCTGCAAGGTGATGGACCTGGCCGCGAAGTACGGCTGCCCGGTGATCGGCATCAACGACTCGGGCGGTGCCCGGATTCAGGAGGGCGTCGTGTCCCTGGCGGGCTACGCCGAGATCTTCTGGAGGAACGTTCAGTGCTCGGGTGTGATCCCGCAGATCTCGCTCGTGATGGGACCGTGCGCGGGAGGAGCGGTCTACTCGCCTGCGATGACCGACTTCGTGCTGATGGTCGAAGGGACGTCGTACATGTTCATCACCGGCCCCGACGTCGTGAAGACCGTCACCGGGGAGGAGGTGACGTTCGAGGAGCTCGGCGGCGCCGCGGCGCACGCGTCGAAGTCGGGCGTCGCGCATCTGACCGCGCCGAACGAGGAGGCCGTCCTCGACGACGCGCGCTACCTGCTCAGCTTCCTGCCGCAGTCGAACGCGCACCCGACACCGTACGACGCGCCGTCCGACCCGCCCGAGCGGGAGTCGCCGGAGCTCGACGAGCTCGTTCCGGACGAGCCGACGCGTCCGTACGACATCAAGCGCGCGATCGCCGCCGTCGTCGACGACGGCGAGTTCCTCGAGCTGCAGCCGATCTACGCCGAGAACATCGTCTGCGGCTTCGCGCGGCTCGGCGGATACAGCGTCGGCATCGTCGGCAACCAGCCGAAGGCGCTCGCCGGCGTGCTCGACATCGCGAGCTCCGAGAAGGCCGCACGGTTTGTGAGGACGTGCGATGCGTTCAACATCCCGCTCGTGACCTTCGTCGACGTGCCGGGCTTCCTGCCCGGGACGGCGCAGGAGTGGGGTGGCATCATCCGTCACGGGGCGAAGCTCCTCTACGCGTACTGCGAGGCGACCGTGCCGAAGCTGACCGTGATCACGCGCAAGGCGTACGGCGGCGCCTACGACGTCATGAGCTCGAAGCACGTCCGCGCCGACTTCAACTTCGCCTGGCCGACCGCGGAGGTCGCCGTGATGGGGCCCGAGGGAGCGGTCAACATCATCTTCCGTCACGAGCTTGCGGACGCCGACGACCCCGACGCCCGTCGCGCCGAGCTGATCGCCGACTACCGCGAGCGCTTCGCGAACCCGTACACGGCCGCCGAACGAGGCTATGTCGACGACGTGATCGAGCCGCGGCGCACGCGACCGGTGCTGATCGAGGCGCTTCGGACGGCGATCACCAAGCGCGAGCGGCGGCCGCCGCGCAAGCACGGCAACATCCCGCTGTAGGCAGGTCAGGCGCCGACTGCCGCCGCCCGCCGGACCGCGGCGACGAAGGCCGCGACGACGTCGGGATCGAACTGCGTGCCGGCGCCGCGCTCGATCTCCTGGAGCGCGGTCTCGTGTGCGAGCGGCAGCCGGAAGAGCTGGGTCGCGGTCATCGCGTCGTATGCGTCGACGACGAGGATGATGCGCGAGCCGAGCGGGATCTGCGTCCCGGCCAGCCCGTCGGGGTAGCCGGTGCCGTTCCACCACTCGTGGTGATGCAGGACCCACCGGGCGATCGGCTCGGCACCGAGGCTCGCCAGCATGCGGAACCCGATCTGCGGATGGCGCTCGACGACGAGACGCTCGGCGCCCGTCAGCTCGCCTCGCTTTCGCAGGATCTCCTCGGGGATGGCGAGCTTGCCGAGATCGTGCAGCCCTGCCGCGATGCGGACGAGCCGCACGTCCTCGTCGGGCAGACCGAGCTGCACCGCGACCGTCGCTGCGAGCGCCGCGACCCGCTCGGAGTGGCTCCCGCTGTACGTGTCGCGGGCGTCGACGGCACGGGCGAGCGAGGCCGCAGCGCGCAGGCTCGCGGCCCGGTCGGTGCTGCTCGGGCCGCCGCGAAGCTCGGCGAGATCGGGCACCTCGGCGCGAGCCAGCTGCACCTGGTTCTTGCCGAACTCCTTGGCGCGGTAGAGCGCGCCGTCGGCGAGCCTGATCAGCGAGTCCCGCTCCCGCGCGTGCTGCGGGTATGCGACGACGCCCACGCTCACGGTGACCGGCTGCTCGATGCCCGCGTCGATCGCGCTGATCCGCTCGGCGATCGACCGGGCGGTCGTGAACGCGAGCTGTTCGCCGACGCCCGGCAGGAGGACGGCGAACTCGTCGCCGCCGAGGCGGAATGCCTCACCTCCCTGGCGGAGCCGTACCGCCACCTGCGCCAGCAGCCGGTCGCCGGTCGGGTGACCATGCGTGTCGTTGATCTGCTTGAAGTCGTCGACGTCCAGGAGGCAGAGAGAGATGATCCCGCCGGTCGTCTCGGCGGTCTGCAGCTCGCGCTGGAGGCGCTCCTGAAAGTGGCGGTGGTTCCCGAGGCCCGTCAGCGGGTCGGTGAGCGCCAGGCGAATCGCGTTCAGTGCCCGGTGCGTCGAGCGCTGGTAGAGCGAGATCGCGACGAGCGGGCCTGCGAGCGCGGCGAACAGGTAAGGCGTGCGCTGCCAGAGGACGACCAGCATCAGCGCGGTCGACGCCATCAGCGTGAAGGGCACGATCGTCCAGCGCAGGTTCGATCGGATCAGCCTGAAATACCCGTGCTGTGAGCCGGAGGCGGCGATCGCGGCCGTGACGATCGGGATGTTGACCGTGTAGAGGACGCCCGCCGTGATCGCCACCTTCACGAGGACGGCGGAGGCGTTGTCGCCGTGCAGGTGGGGGAGGATCGCGCCGGCGATCGTCCCGACGAGGCCGAACACCCCGGCGTTGAAGATCGTGCGGATCAGCGGCCGCCGGTCGGCGAACGCGACGATCGTCGGCGCACTCGCGTAGACGAACGTCGCCGGTGCCCATCCGAAGAGGACGAGCGCTGCGACGGCGAAGACGAAGCCGAGCGAGACGCCGTTTGCATCGGCGCCCTCGACCGGCACGGGAAACCGTTCGGCAAGCGTCGAGGCGAGCAGGAACGCCGCCACCCCGGCGACTTGCGTCTCCGACCCCGGATCGAAGAAGAAGCGGGCGGTCGCCGCCAGGTACGCGGAGACACCGACCAGGGAGACGGGTGCGACAACCGCGAGGAGCCTCGCGGGTGGAAGCACCCGGCCGCTCATTCCGTGAAGGAGCCTACCAGGTGAAGTTGACGTGCCAGGTGAAGTTGCCGACGATGGCCGAGAGAGCAACGAACAGCCCGACGATCGTGGCGAGCTTCGAGTTCCACTGAAGCATGGGGATAGTCCTCCGAAGTGGTTGCCGCATCGGTCCGGATCATGGGTGAGCCCTTCCGGGCCGGCCATCGCCCGAACGGGTGAGAAAACCCCCCATTTGCAGCAAATCCCCCGAACGGGTGAGGCCCCTTTCGGACTAGGCTCCGCGAGACATGGATGCATCGCACATCGAGCTCGAGGTCGACCCACCGCAGCCCCCGGCGGTCGTCGAGACGCTGCGGGCCTCGCTCGTGCCCGCTGCGCCCGAGCCCGACCCGTGGTGGCGGGAAGGGCTCTGCGAGGCGCTCGAGACGTAACCGTCCGCCGCGGTCTGCCGTTCTAGCCGTGTCATGTGCATTCGGTGCGGCGAATACGAGACTCCGGACGGTCGTCCCTACTGCATTCACTGCACGTTCGCGGTGCGGGCGGAGGTCGAGGACGGGATGCGTCGGCTCGGCGACTACCTGCGTGCATGGGCGGCCTTCGATGCGTGGTGCAGGGCGAACGACCGCGTGACCGCGGCGACGCGCTGAGCTACAGCGTCGCCGTCATGCGTCCACGAAGAAGGCGAGGGGCGGAGCGCGCATAGTCGAGCCCCGACGCCCACGTGAGCACGAGCGCCACGAGCAGCGCCCACCACGCGACCCGATGGGTGAACGCGCCGCCGGCGGCGAGGCCGCCCAGGGCGGCCGCGATCGCCTGTGACCACGTCTTCAGCTTTGCCAGGTCGCGCGCCGCCATCACCACGCCGCGCTCGAGCGCCGCCTGGCGGAGCCCCGAGACGAGCAGCTCGCGCGCGACGATCGCCGCCACCATCCAGCCCGGAAAGACCTGCTGGTCGATCAGCACGACGAGAGCGGCGAGCACGAGCAGCTTGTCGGCGACCGGATCGAGCAGCGACCCGAGGGCCGACGAGCGGCCGCTCGCCCGGGCGATCCGCCCGTCGAACCAGTCCGTTGCCATCGCCGCGCAGAAGACGCCGGTCCCCCAGTAGTCGTGGCCGGGGAACGTGACCGCGAAGAGCACCACCACGACCGGCACGGAGACGGCGCGCGCGACGGTCAGCTGGTCGGCAAGGCTCATTCCGCGAGAGAATACGCGGATGCCCCCGAGGTCACCGTTCGCCAAGGTGCTCGTGGCGAACCGCGGCGAGATCGCGGTTCGCATCTTCCGCACGCTCCGCGACATGGGGATCGGCTCGGTCGCCGTCTACTCGGACGTCGACCGCGGCTCGGTGCACGCCCGCTACGCCGACGAGGCGTTCGCGCTCGGCGGCTCGACGTCGGCCGAGAGCTACCTCGTCGTCGAGAAGCTGCTCGATGCGGCGCGCCGCAGCGGCGCGGAGGCCGTGCATCCCGGCTACGGGTTCCTCGCCGAGAACGCGTCCTTCGCCGCCGCGGTCGAGGAGGCCGGGCTCGTCTGGGTCGGACCGCCGCCGGCGGCGATCGAGCTGATGGGGTCGAAGACGCGTGCCCGGCAGGCGATGCAGGCGGCCGGCGTGCCGATCATCCCGGGCACGACCGAGCCGGTCGCGTCGGCCGCGGCCGTCGTCGAGCTCGGCGAGGAGATCGGCTACCCGCTCCTGATCAAGGCGGCCGCCGGCGGGGGCGGCAAGGGGATGAAGACCGTCTACTCGGCGGCGGAGGCCGAGCAGGCGTTCGAATCGGCGCAGCGTGAGGGACGCGCGTACTTCGCCGACGCGGCGGTCTACGTCGAGCGCTACCTCGAGGATCCGCGGCACGTCGAGGTTCAGGTGCTCGCGGATGCGTACGGCAACGTCATTCACCTCGGGGAACGCGATTGCACGATCCAGCGCCGGCACCAGAAGCTCGTCGAGGAGACGCCGTCGCCCGCGGTCGGTCACGAGCTGCGAACCCGCATCGGCAAGATCGCGATCGATGCCGCGCGGGCGGCCGGCTACCGCTCTGCCGGGACGATCGAAGGGCTGCTCGCGCCCGACGGCTCGTACTTCTTCATGGAGATGAACACGCGGATCCAGGTCGAGCACACCGTCACCGAGGTCGTCGCGGGCGTCGACATCGTGCGCGCGCAGATGCAGATCGCATCCGGTGAGCGCCTGCAGTTCACCCAGGACGAGATTCACATGCAGGGGCACGCGATCGAGTGCCGGATCAACGCCGAGGACCCGTCGAACGGCTTCCTGCCCTCTCCGGGACGGGTGACCGTCTACCACGAGCCGGCGGGGCCGGGCGTGCGGGTCGACTCGGGGGTCGACGCGGGCTCAGAGGTATCGCCTCTCTACGACCCGTTGATCGCGAAGCTGATCGTGCGCGGCGCCGACCGCGAGGACGCGATCGGCCGGATGCTGCGCGCGCTCGGCGAGTACCGAATCGGAGGCGTGACGACCCTGATCGGCTTCCACAAGGCGCTGCTGGAGCATCCGTGCTTCCGGGCCGGCGAGACGTGCAACGGCATCGTCGAATCGGCGGAGCTCGCGGCGCGGGCGGACGAGCTGTCCGCCGCCGGGAGCGGCGCGGGCCTCGTCGGCCCGCCGCCGTCTGCGCGAACCGAGGAGCGTGTGCTCCAGGCCGAGGTCGACGGCCGGCGGGTCGACGTGAAGGTGCACGTGCGCGAGCCGGGTTACCGGGAGCTTGCGCGCAGGCGGCGCGAGCGCGTTGCCGCCGGCGGAGGAGGCGGCGGGTCGGATGCGGTCGTCAGCCCGATGCAGGGGACCGTGCTCGACGTCAAGGTCGCGGAGGGCGACGGGGTCGAGGCAGGTCAGGTCATCTGCATCGTCGAGGCGATGAAGATGGAGAACGAGGTCACGGCCCATCGCGCAGGCACGGTCACCGATCTCGCCGTCTCTCCTGCCCAGCCGATCTCGATCGGCCAGGCGATCTGCACGATCGCCGGCTAGGTAGACCTGCCCTTCGAGGCACGACCGGCCCGGCCGGGCGCCGTGGTCAGACCACGTCGACAGTGGCGCGCGTTATCCACAGAGGCCGTCGAATCGCATTTGCCAGAGCCGAACGTGTGCGGAACACGACGTGTCCCACCAGGCCACGTCCCTTGGTCAGACCAGGGTTACGGATGTGCTACGCGTCGTCCACAGACGTGCGGCGCGGGGCCTTGCGCGGGCGCTAGAGCGAGCGCCGGTAGGCGCCGAAGGTTCGGGTCGCCCAGGCGGCGGTCAGCGCAGAGAGGCCGAGGAGGAAGAGCAGGTGCCAGCCGACGGTGCTCCACGACGTGCCCGGAAGCACGACCTCGCGCGCCGCTCGCACGCCCCAGTCGACCGGATTGAACCGCGCCACCGCCTGCATCCAGCCGGGCATCTGCGCCTTGGCGATCATCGTCGTCGAGAGGAAGAGGAGCGGGAGCCCGATGAAGTTCGCGACCGCGATCATCGTCGCCTCGCGCCGGGTGAGCAGCGCGATCGCCTGCGAGATGCCGGCGAAGACGCTGTTCACGAGGATTGCGGCGACGATGATCACGAGCCAGCCGACGATCCCGGTGTGGATGTGTACGCCCAGGATGATCGAGACGACCAGGATCACGACGGCCTGGATCGCGGCGGTCAGCGCCGACCGGACGATCTGCGAGAGGACGATCGCGAAGCGCGATGCGGGCGTCGCCAGGAAGCGCTCGATCACCTTGTGGTCGAGGTCGTTGATCATCGCCATGCCGCTCCACGTCGCCCCGAAGAACGCGTTCATCACCACGATCGCCGGCGCGAGGAACGTGATGTACGAGCCGGTCCCGAAACCGCCGAGCTTCGTCACGTTCTTGAACAGCTGGCCGTAGAGGATCAGCCACACCATCGGCTGGACGAGCAGGAGCACGATCCAGATCGGCTCTCGCATCAGGTTGCGCGCCTGGCGCACGACCAGGAACCAGGTGTGGCGGGCGACCGTCACTCGCCCCGGTCCTCCGACGCGAAGTCGCGCCCGGTGAAGTGCAGGTAGACGTCGTCCAGCGAGGGACGCGACACGGACACGGACTCGACCGCGATTCCGGCTCCGTCGAGTGCCGAGAGCACGGACGGGAGCGCCCGGCCGCCGTGCTCGACCCGGGCCACGACGGTGCGCCCGTCGAGCACCTGCTCGGGGGTCGCGCCGACGCCCGCCAGGATGCGCTCCGCTTCCTCGATCGCTCCGTTGCGGAGCTCGACGTGGACGGCGTCGCCTGCGAGGCGCGCCTTCAGCTCGGTCGGCGTCCCGTCGACCACGATCTTGCCCTGCGAGACGATTGCGAGCCGGTCGGCGAGCTCGTCCGCCTCCTCCAGGTAGTGGGTGGTCAAGAGGATCGTCAGCGACTCGGCGCGCGCGAGCCGCGACACCTCCTCCCACATGTCGACGCGTGCCTCGGGGTCGAGGCCGGTGGTCGGCTCGTCGAGGAAGAGCACGCGCGGCCGATGCACGAGGCCGAGCGCGATGTCGAGCCGCCGGCGCATGCCGCCCGAGTAGTTCTTGACGATCCGGTCGGCGGCGTCCGCGATGCCGACGAGCCCGAGCAGGTCGTCGACACGCGTCCGCAGGTCGCGTCCGCCCATGCCCTGCACGCGTCCCTGAAGCATCAGGTTCTCGCGGCCGGTGCCGAACTGGTCGACACCCGAGTCCTGCGGCACGTACCCGATCGTGCGGCGCACGGCGCTCGCCTCGCGACGGACGTCGTGGCCGCCGACCGACGCCGAGCCGTCGTCGGGCTCGGTCAGTGTCACGAGCACCCGCACGGTCGTCGACTTCCCAGCGCCGTTCGGGCCGAGCAGCCCGAAGACCTCTCCTTCGCGCACGCTGAACGAGACGCCGTCCAGCGCCTGGACGGGGCCGTAGCGCTTGCGAAGGCCGTCGACGACGATTGCTTCCATCAGCGCCGAGCGTACCGGCGCCGCTATCGTCCGGCGCGGGCGGATGGATCTCTACGAGTACCAGGGCAAGCAGCTCTTCGCGCGCTTCGGCATCCCCGTGTCCGACGGGCGTCTCGCGGCGACGCCGGACGAGGCGCGTGCGGCGGCCGACGAGCTCGGCGGCCCGGTCGTCGTCAAGGCCCAGGTGCTGACCGGCGGTCGCGGCAAGGCCGGCGGCGTGAAGCTCGCCGACGGTCCCGCGGACGCCGAGGCGAAGGCTCGCGACATCATCGGCCTCAACATCCGCGGCCACGTCGTCGAGCGTGTCTGGGTCGAGCAGGCCTCCGAGATCGCCAAGGAGTACTACCTCTCGGTCACCTTCGACCGCGGCGAGAAGAAGCCCCTGTTCATGTTCACGACCCAGGGAGGCGTCGAGATCGAGGAAGTCGCCGCGAACGATCCGGAGGCGCTCGTGCGGCTTCACGTCGATCCGCTCGAGGGATTCCAGCCCTGGGTCGCACGGCGTCTCGTCTACGGGGCCGGCGTCGACGATCCCGGCGAGCAGAAGCAGATCGCGGCGATCGTCGAGAAGCTGTACCGCTGCTTCGTCGAGACGGACGCGATGCTCGCCGAGATCAATCCGCTGATCGTCACGCCCGACGGCCACGTGAAAGCGCTCGACTCGAAGTTCACGGTTGACGACAGCGCGCTCTACCGGCATCCGGACATCGCCGAGCTGCAGGACACGAGCGCCGCGGACCCACTCGAGGCGTTTGCGCGCGAGAAGGGCGTCACCTACGTGAAGCTCGACGGGTCGGTGGGCATCCTCGGTAACGGGGCGGGCCTCTCGATGTCCACGGTCGACGTCGTGGTCGTTGCCGGGGGGAAGCCGGCGAACTTCTGCGACCTCGGCGGCGGCGGCAGCTCGGAGGGTGTCGTCGACGCGCTCGAGGTGATCACGCGCGATCCGCAGGTGCGCTCGATCTTCTTCAACATCTTCGGCGGGATCACACGCTGCGACGAGGTCGCGCGCGGCATCCTCGAAGCCCTCGATCGCATGGCGATCGAAACGCCCATCGTCGTTCGGCTCGACGGTACCAACGCCGACGAGGGGCGGAAGCTGCTCGAGGAGGCGGCGCTGCCGAACATCCACGTTGCCGAGACGATGCTCGACGCCGCGAAGCAGGCAGTGGAGCTGGCGGCATGAGCACCGGCCCGGGCGCGGACGTCTGGAGCGAGCGGGCGGAGCTCTACCGCACGAGCGCGATTCACGCTGCGGGCGACGATCTGGACCTGCTCGTGGAGTGGTGCGAGGCCGCGCCCGGCGTCACGGCGATCGATGTGGCGACCGGCGGAGGGCACGTGGCCAGGCGGCTGCGCGAGGAGGGAGCATCGGTCGTCACCGTCGATCCGGCGCCGGGAATGGGGGCCGACACGACGGCTCCGGCGGAAAGCCTGCCGTTCGCCGACGGGAGCTTCGACGTGGCGGTCTGCCGGCTCGCCGCGCATCACTTCACGGACGTCGCGGAGGCCGTACGGGAGATGGCGCGCGTCGCCGCGCGTGTGGTCGTCTGCGACAACACGTTCGTCGGCGACGCCTCGGAGGAGGCGGACCGGCTGCGCGATCCCACCCATGTGCGGAACTACTCGGTCGCGGAGTGGCACGCGCTGTTTGCCGGCGCCGGGCTGCAGGTGACCGGCGAGAAGCTGCTCCAGCGGCCCCTCGAGATCGGACCGTGGCTCGAGCGCGCGGGGTGTGCGGGAGCGGACGCCGAGCGCGTTCGCGAGCTCCTCGGCGACCGGATCGTCGACGGCTTCATGGACCTGCCGACGCTCGTGCTGAAGGGAGTGACGCGCTGATGGCGATCATCGTCGACGACGAGACGAAACTCGTCGTGCAGGGCCTCACCGGCTCGGAGGGACGGTTCCACGGCCTGCGCAACCGTGCGTACGGCACGGACGTCGTCGCGGGCGTCACCCCGGGCAAGGGGGGACAGGACGTGGACGGCATACCGGTGTTCGACACGGTCGCCGAGGCGGTGCGCGAGGCGGGCGCGAACACCTCGCTGATCTTCGTCCCCGCGCGGTTTGCGCCCGACGCGATCTACGAGGCCGTCGACGCGGGCATCGCGACCGTCATCTGCATCACCGAGCACATCCCGGCGCACGAGATGTTGCGCGTCTACACCTACAGCCGGCCGAAGGGTGTCACGCTGATCGGCCCCAACTGCCCGGGCGTGCTCTCGCCGGGGAAGGCGAACGTCGGGATCATCCCGGCGGAGGTGTTCGCGGCCGGCTCGATCGGCCTCGTCTCGCGCTCGGGGACGCTGACGTATCAGATCGGCCACGAGGTGGCCCAGCGCGGCCTCGGGAACTCGACGATCGTCGGCATCGGCGGCGATCCGGTCGTCGGCTCGAGCTTCATTGACGTCCTGGAACGGTTCGAGGCCGATCCCGAGACCGAGACGGTCGTGCTGGTCGGCGAGATCGGGGGCGACGAGGAGGAGAAGGCGGCGCGCTACGTCGCGGAGCACATGTCGAAGCCCGTCCTGTCCTACATCGCGGGCTTCTCGGCACCGCCGGGCAAGACCATGGGCCACGCGGGGGCGATCATCTCCGGCTCGTCCGGAACCGCCCAGGCGAAGAAGGAGGCGCTGGAGGCGGTCGGGATCCGGGTCGGCACGACGCCGACCGAGGTCGCGGATCTCGTCACCGGTCGAAGCTAGCGTCTCTTCGTCGGTGCCAGGCACCGTCACCGATGTGTGACGGACAGCCCTGTTTGCAGGCACTTCGACCGGCCGTCCGGTGCCAGGCACCGGGACAGGGGCCGCTCAGGCCGAGGCCGGGAGGGACAGGCGGAAGCGGGCGCCGTTCGGGGAGCTCTCGACGGTCGCGCGGCCGCCGTGTGCTTCCGCCGCCTCGCGGACGATCGCGAGGCCGAGGCCCGAACCGGGCTTGGCGCGGGCGGCGGCGGCGCGGTAGAAGCGGTCGAAGATCCGCGGCAGGTCCTCCTCGGCGATGCCGGGGCCGTGGTCGGACACGACGACGTCGCCGTCGCGGACGGTCACCTCGATCGGCGCGCCCGGCGGCGAGTACTTGACGGCGTTGTCGAGCAGGTTCGAGATCGCCCGCTCGACGAGCACCGCATCCACCTTCACCTGCGTCGGCGTGAGCGACGTGACGAAGATCCGCTCGGGTGATCGCGATTTGGCCCGCTCGACGGCCGAGACGACGAGGTCGTCCAGCTGGACGTCGTCGACTCGCAGCTTGCGCTCCTCGCCGCGCGAGAGCTCGACGAGATCGGCGACGAGGGTCGTCAAGGAGTCGAGCTCGGCCGCCGCGTCGTTGAGTGCGTGTCGCGCCTCCTCGTCGGGCAGCTTCCCCTCCCGAAGCAGGTCGACGTTCGTTCGCGCGGCCGTCAGCGGGGTGCGCAGCTCGTGCGACGCGTCGGCGACGAGCCGTCGCTGACGGCCGACGGACTCCTCGAGTGCTTCGAGCATCGCGTTGAACCGTCCCGCGAGGCGTCCGATCTCGTCGCTTCCCTCGACGTCCACCCGCTCGCGCAGGTCTCCGGTGGCGGCGACCGTCTCCGCCGCCGCGCTCAGACGGCGAACCGGGCGCAGCGCGAGTGTCGCCACACCGGCGGCGAGGCCGGCGGCTCCGAGGATGCCCAGGCCGCCCACGAGCAGGATCCAGAAGCGGATCCGGTCGAGGGCGTGCAGGGTGGGCCAGAGCGGCTGCACCGTGAGAACCGCGCCGTTCCCGCTCGGGAGCTGGAGAACATACTCGCGCCAGCGCTGCCCCTGGATCGTCGTCGAGAAGAAGAAGTCGCTCGTTCTCCCGTTCGCAACGTCGACTGCACGGTGGGTGACCGGGATGATCGGGAACCCCTGCACCTCACCGTCGGGTGTGATGATCTCCGTGTTCGCACCGCCGTGGCCGAAGAAGCCCCGCGAGCCCACCGCTGCCTGCACCTCGAGCGTCGAGTCGATCTGGCCGTACAGCTCACGCTTCGCGATCACCCACACTGCAGCCGAGGCACCTGCAACCGTGAAGGCGATCGCGAGCGCCGTCAGCAGGGTGATCCGCTGACGGAAGCTCAGGCGCCTGAACCGTCTCATGGCTCCTCGCGCAGCGCGTATCCCACTCCGCGCACGGTGTGCAGGAGGCGCGGCTCGCCGCCTTCCTCGAGCTTGCGGCGCAGGTAGCCGATGTAGACCCACAGCGCGTTCGAGGTCGCGCCGAAGTCGTAGCCCCAGACGCGCTCGTAGATCTGGGAGCGCGTCAGCACCTGCCGCGGGTTGCGCATGAAGAGCTCGAGCAGGTTGAACTCGGTGCGTGTCAGCTGCATCCGGCGCTCGCCGCGATGCACCTCGCGCGTCGCCGGATCGAGCGTGACGTCGGCAAACCGCAGGGCGCTGTCGCCCGCACCGGTTCTGCGCAGGAGGGCGCGTACGCGGGCACGGAGCTCCTCCACCGCGAACGGCTTGACGAGGTAGTCGTCCGCGCCCGCGTCGAGGCCCTCCACCCGGTCGTCGACCGCGTCGCGGGCCGTGACGACGAGAATCGGGACGGGATCGTCCCGCCGGCGGAGCGAGCGGCACACGTCGAGGCCGCCCACCTGGGGCATCAGCAGGTCGAGGACGATCGTGTCGGCCGGGCTCGCCGCGTGCTGCGCGAGGGCCTCGGCGCCGTCTGCGGCCTCGTCCACCTCGTAGTCGGTGCGGAGCGCACGCGAGATCGCCGACCTGACGGCAGGGTCGTCGTCCACCACGAGCACGCGGGCTGTCATGTGACTGATTGTCCTCGAATGGCCTAAGAGCCGGCTTAAGCGTACGATGCCCGCGCCGTCTGAGCAGGGGGGCTTCGTGGACACGCTCGTCACGACCGTCGGGATCGCGAACAGCGTCATCTTCGTGGCGCTGGCCGCACTCGCTCTTCGCCGGTTCCGGGCCCGCCGTGACATCGCGACGGGCTGGCTGTCGCTCGCGTTCGCCGCGCTCGGGCTGATCGTCACCGTCGGCCGGCTCGTTCCCGCCCGGCCGCACGGGTTCCTCGCCCTGGCGGGCCAGCGGCTCGACATCGAGCTGCTCGTCCTGTTCCCGTACCTGCTCTACCGGTTCGCGACGGCGTTCGTCCCTCCCTCACGCCGGCTGCGGGCCGTCGTCACCGCCCTCACGATCGTTCTGAGCCTCTGGACGTTCGCCCTTCCCCACGTCCCGGCGAGCGGCGAGCACCGCTCCCTCGCCTTCGAGGCCTACGTCGTGGCCTTCGTCGCGCACTGGACGGTGCTCTCGGTGGCCGTGACCGTGCGCCTCTGGTCAGCGGGGAGGCAGCAGCCGTCCGTGTCGGCGAACCGCATGCGGCTGCTCTCGTTCGCCTCCGCCGCGCTCACGCTCGCGATCATCGGGCTCGCGTTCACGAGCGGCGGCCACTCCGTCGCGGCTTCGGCCGTGCAGCTCCTCGGGCTGCTCGCGGCGGGCGCGTTCCTCCTCGGGATCGAGCCGCCCGCGATGCTGCGCGTCCAGTGGCGGGCCCGCGAGTACGAGCGCCTGCAGGAGGCCGTGCGGAACCTGATGACGCTCGCGACGACGCGGCGCGAGATCGCCGAGCGCGTCGTCGGCCCGGCCGCTGCGGTCGTCGGAGCGCGCGGGGCGGCGCTCTTCGACGGGGAGGGGGAGCCGCTGTACGCCGTCGGCGATTCGAGCGGGCCGGTCGAGGTGCGTGTCGCGCAGCCCGGTGCGACCCTCGTCGCCTGGACGTCGCCGTACGCCCCGTTCTTCGGCGAGGACGAGCTGCGGCTGCTCGAGACGATCACCTCGCTGACGGGGATCGCGCTCGACCGGGTTCGCCTCTTCGAGCAGGAGCACGCCTCACGGCTCGCCCTCGAGCGCGCCAACGAGGTGATGACCAACTTCGTCTCGCTCGCCGCGCACGAGCTGCGCACGCCGGTCACCACGATTCACGGGTTCGTGCAGACGTTGAACCACCTCGGCCGCCGGCTGGCCGAGAGGCAGAAGGCCGAGCTTCGCGAGGCGCTCGAGGAGCAGACCGCTCGGATGGCGTCG
Organism: uncultured Thermoleophilia bacterium; assembly: GCA_963784765.1. Classification (GTDB taxonomy): domain Bacteria; phylum Actinomycetota; class Thermoleophilia; order Gaiellales; family Gaiellaceae; genus PALSA-600. The sequence goes on along the minus strand of CAWASP010000031.1, from coordinate 72,833 downwards.
CTCGTCGAGCAGCTGCTCGACCTCTCGAGGCTCGACGCCGACGCGATCGAGGTGCGCCCGCAGCGACTCGACCTCGCCTCGCACCTGCGGAAGGTGGTCGCGGCGGCGGCCGGGCCGCTGGCCCGCGAGGTGGAGGTGGTGGTCGACGCCGACGACGATGTCATGGTCGACCCCGAGGTGCTCGACCACATCGTCACGAATCTCGTGACGAACGCTCTCCGCTACGGCCGGGCGCCTGTGCGCGTGAGCGCCGCCGGCGAGCGCGGTCACGTCCGCCTGTCGGTCGAGGACGCCGGGCCGGGTGTCGCCGAGGAGATCGAGGAGACGCTCTTCGAGCGCTTCACCCGCGCGGGCGTCGCGCGCGACCGGATTCCCGGCACCGGGCTGGGCCTCGCGATCGCCCGCGCGTACGCGCAGGCTCACCGCGGCGACCTCGTCTACGAGCGCGCGGAGCCGACCGGTGCGCGTTTCGTGGTCGAGCTGCCATCTGTGTAAGTTCGGTCAGTAATGATCGGCGACACCGCGCAGATCCTCCAACGGACGCTGCTCGGTGAGGCGCTCGACCTCGTCGAGGGAGCAGCCGTGTTCGTCTGGAACGACGACCGCCGGTACGTGGCGGTCAACGAGCATGCCTGCACGCTCGTCGGACTGAGCCGCGACGAACTGATCGGCATGCCCGTCGGGGAGCTGAGCGGCAGCGTCGTCGACGAGAACGCGGAGCTCCTGCGTCGCTTGCCCTTCCGCCGCGGCGCCTCGACCTTCACGCGTCGCGACGGCCAGATCGTGGAGATCGAGTGGTTGACGGCCCATACCCGGGTCGCCGGCCTGCCGTACTTCGTCAGCGTCTGTTGGCGTCGCGACTCCGGCTAACCTCCTCGGGTGGCGGTTTCCACGATTTCGTTCGCGCGCGGCGTGCCGGCGCCCGAGTGCCTTCCGGTCGACGAGCTGGCCGAGTGCGCCCGCTCGGCGCTCGAGCGCAACGGCCGCACGATCCTCTCGTACGGCCCGTCGCCCGGGTATGCGCCGCTCGTCGAGCAGATCGCCGCGCAGCACGGTGTGGATCCGGGCCGCGTCTTCCTGACGAACGGCTCGCTCCAGGGCTTCGTCTTCCTCGCCCGGCGCCTCGCGCCTGGACGCCGCGTCCTCGTGGAGCGCCCGACCTACGATCGCCCGTTGAAGATCCTCCGCGAGGTCGGCGCCGACGTCGTCGCACTTGACTGCGACGAGCACGGCGTCGATCCCGACGCGCTGGAAGCCGCGCTCGGAAACGGCGAGCCGCCGGCGTTCTGTTACCTGATACCGACGTTCCAGAACCCGAGCGGTCGCACGCTCGACCTCGAGCGCCGCCGGCGGATCGTCGAGCTCGCCGACCGGTACGACCTGCTGGTGCTCGAGGACGACCCCTACGGGCTCGTGCGGTACGAGGGGGAGCCGCTTCCGTCTCTCCACGAGCTCTCCGACGGTCACATCGCCTACAGCTCGTCGTACTCGAAGACGATCGCACCCGGGCTTCGGGTCGGGTGGTTCGTGCTTCCGGCGTCGCTCGCCCGGGAGATCGCCGCGACGGCGACCGCCACCTACATCACGCCCGTCCTGCTCGGCCAGGCGACCGTGCACGAGTTCTGCGAGCGAGGGCTGTTCGAGCCGAACCTCGAGCGCGTGCGGGGTCTGCTGCGTGCGCGGCGCGATGCGATGGTCGCGGCCGCGGAGCGGGATCTACCCGGCCTCTTGCTGAGCCGGCCTGAGGGCGGCTACTTCCTCTGGGGCTCGCTCGACGGGATCGACACCGGCGAGCTGCTCTCGCACGCCGAGGAGAACGGGGTGACGTTCGTACGAGGCACCGACTTCGGCGGCGCGTCGGACACGCTGCGGCTTGCGTTCAGCTACGTCTCGGTCGACGAGATCGCGGCAGGCGTCGCGCGGCTCTCCGCGGCGCTGTCCGCGGCGGCGGGGAGTTACGCCGCGGACAGCGCGAGCGGGACGAGCCTGGGCTGACGGGGCGGCTGGAGCGGGCGCGCAGCCGCCCGAAACGTGGGACACGGACGCTCCGGCGTCATCGCGCAGAGGCCTTTCGCGCGGAAGTAGCAGTCGTTGCAGGTCGGAGCGTTCGTGCGATTCATGTCGTCCTTCCATCGGTTGCGGGAGGTCTTGGAGGAGGCGCATCCTACGCCGGTTGTCGAGCCGAAAAAGGGCTTGTCCAAAAGGAAAACGTGCACTTTCCGGTAAGTTCGCACGGCGCCGTCGGCGCCGTTTCTCAGGCGTTCGGAAAGGCTGTTTTCAGTGCGCGCAACGCCTGGGGAAAGGTCTTCACAGGGATGATGCGGAGGCCCCCGGCATACTTGCGCGCCTCCCTGGCGTTGTCCCCAGCGGGGACGAGGAAGGCGTCCACACCGGCAGAGCGCGCGCCGTAGGTCTTCTGCTTCACGCCGCCGATCGGGCCGACGGACCCGTCCGGGAAGATCTCGCCCGTGGCGGCGATCTTGTGGCCCCGGTCGACGTCGTGCCCGAGCTGCTGGTACACGTCGAGCGCGAACGCGAGCCCGGCCGACGGGCCGCCGACGCCGCCGGCGTCGATCGTCACCTTCAACGGCAGGTGGATGTCGAGCGCCTGCGTCAGCAGCACGCCCACGATCGCGCGCCTCGGCGGCGTCGGCGAGGCCACCGTCTTGATCTTCTCGATGAGCGTGCGGGCCGCCCGCCTGACCGTGAAACGAACGACATCGCCCGGCTTGTGCGCCTTCATGTCGACGAACACGTCGTTCGGCCCCGTCACGCGCTTCCCGTCGATCGCGATGATGATGTCGTCGGGCTCGAGCTTCGAGACGGCGGGCTCGCCGCTCTCGACGTCCTCCACCTTGGCGCCGGTCGGCTGCATGACGACCTTGCGGCCGGCCGCCTTCAGCGCGACTGCTGCGGCGACCTGCTGGGAGTTCCTCATGTCCTGCAGGTCGATCCGGCGCCGCTGCGCGTCTCCGACTCCCGGCGGATTGACGGCGCTCGCCGGGTAGAGGTCGGCGCCCTTGTGCAGCCCGCCGAACAGTCGCTCGAGCAGCGTCGCCTTGCGGACGACGACGTCGACGAAGTAGATCCCGCCCCGCTTGGGCTCGTGCCCGCCCGGCACGCGCACGAGCGGTGTGACCGGATGGGCCGGGTCGGGAAGGAAGATGTACTGGTTCGACGGGATCAGGACGAACCCGAGCACGACGGCGAGCAGGACGAGGCCGAGCGCCGCGAGCCGGCCGGGCGTGACGATCTTCACAGCAGTCCGCGCGAGAGTCCGCCGTCGACGACGATCGTCGCTCCGGTCACGTAGGACGCGCGGTCCGACGCGAGGAAGCAGACGACACTTCCGAACTCGGCGGGTGATCCCAGCCGTCCGAGCGGGATCTGCGCGACCTCGTCGGCCGGCGGCCCGTCCGGACCGTACAGCTCCGTCATGCGCGGCGTGTCGATCCGTCCGGGTGCGACGCAGTTGACCGTGATCCCCTTCGGGCCGAGCTCGCGGCTCAACGTCTTCGCCCAGCCCGTGAGCCCCGGCCGGATCGCATTGGAGAGCGCGAGGTGCGTCGTCGGCTCCTTCACGGTCAACGACGTCAGGAAGACGATCCGTCCGGCTGCGCTCCGCTCCAGATGAGGAAGGCAGTGACGGACGAGCCGCACGGCGGGGAGGAGGAGAAGCTCGAACGCCGCTTCGAGCGCCTGGTCGCTGAGAGAGGCCGCCGGGGCGGCGGGCGGCCCCGCCGAGTTCCAGACGACGATGTCGACGCCGCCGAAGGCCTGGACAGTCCGCTCGACGACCCGCTCGAGGTCGGCGGCGTTCGTGACGTCGCCGCGGATCGCGAGCGCGCCGACCCGGCCGGCCTGCAGCTCGAGCTCCTCGCGCCGCCGGGCCAGCATCGTGACGTTCGCTCCCTCGGCTGCGAGTGCCTCCGCGGACGCGAGGCCGAGCCCCGACGACGCGCCGCACACGATTGCCGTCCTCCCGCGCAGACCGAGATCCATGCGGCGGGAAGGTAGCGCCTCGAGCGGTGCGCGTGCCCGGAGGACCTTCGACGGCTCGAGCGTCTACGTCGTCAGGACGCCGACTACGTCGCGGACGGCGTCGGCGCTCTTCCCGAGCGCCTCCCGTTCCGCGTCGTCGAGGTCGACGACCATGATCTGCTCGACGCCGCTTCGCCCGAGCTTCACCGGCACGCCCATGTAGAGGCCGTCGATCCCGTACTCGCCCTCGAGGTACGCGGTGCACGGAAGCACGCGCTTCTCGTCGAGGATCACGGAGTCCACCATCGCGGCTGCCGCCGCGCCGGGTGCGTACCAGGCGGACGTGCCCAGGAGCTGCACGACCTCCCCGCCGCCCTTCGCGGTTCGTGCGACGAGCTCCGCGATCCGCTCCTCGGAGACCAGCTTGCGGATCGGCACCCCGCCGACCGTCGTGGCCGAGATGACGGACACCATCTGATCGCCGTGGCCGCCGAGCACGACCGCGCTCACGTCCTTCACCGACGATCCCGTCTCCCAGGCGATGAACGTCTGCAAGCGAGCCGTGTCGAGGATTCCCGCCTGGCCGAAGACGCGCTCCTTCGGGAAGCCGGACACGCTCTTTGCGACGTGGCACATCGCATCGAGCGGGTTGGAGACGATGATCAGGATCGCCTCGGGGCTCTCGGCGACGACCTTCCCGGTCACCTCGGCGACGATCTTCTCGTTCGTCGTCACGAGGTCGTCCCGGCTCATGCCGGGGGAGCGGGGCAGGCCCGCCGTGATCACGACGACGTCCGAGCCCGCCGTCGGTCCGTACTCGTTCGCGCCGGTGACGTTCGGCTCGTACCCGAGCACGGCGCCCATCTGGTTGATGTCGAGTGCCTTGCCCTGGGGCAGGCCCTCCTTGATGTCGACCAGGACGACGTCCGCGTAGTCGCTTTGCGCGAGCACCTGCGCGCACGTCGCGCCGACGTTGCCGGCGCCGACGACCGTGACCTTGCGCCTCTCGCTCACTGTTTCCGACCTCCCGTTTCCAGTTTTTCGATGATCGCGTCGGCGTACTCGCTCGTCCCGACCGCGGTCGGGTCGTCGCGCGACGGCTTCAGGTCGTAGGTGACCCGCTCGCCCTCGCGGATCACGGTGGCGACGGCCGTCTCGAGCCGCTGCGCTGCGTCGCGCTCCCCGAGGTGCTCGAGCATCAGCTTTCCCGAGAGGATCATCGCCGTCGGGTTCACCCTGTTCTGGCCCTTGTACTTCGGCGCCGAGCCGTGCGTCGCCTCGAATACGGCCGCCTCGGCGCCGATGTTGGCGCCGGGAGCCACGCCCAGCCCGCCGACGAGCCCGGCCGTGAGGTCGCTCAGGATGTCGCCGTAGAGATTCGGCAGGACGAGCACGTCGTACTCCTCCGGGCGCTGCACGAGGCCCATGCACGTCGCGTCGACGAGGTTCTCCCACGGTTCGATCTCCGGATACTCCTGCGCGACGCCGCGGAAGACATCCAGGAACAGCCCGTCGGTGAACTTCATGATGTTGGCCTTCGTGACGCAGGAGACGCGCTTGCGGTCGTGCGCCCGCGCGTACTCGAACGCGTAGCGGACGATCCGCTCCGAGCCCTCCCGGCTGATCGGCTTCACGGAGATGCCGGAACCGGCCTGGATCTGCTTCGACTGCATGCCGTTCAGCATCTCGATCACGCGCGCCGCGTCGGGCGTTCCTGCTTCGTACTCGATCCCGGCGTACAGGTCTTCGGTGTTCTCCCGCACGACGACGAGGTCGACGCCGGTGTACCGCGAGCGGACGCCTTCGTAGGTCTTGCAGGGGCGCAGACAGGCGTAGAGGCCGAGCTCGTGCCGCAGCGCGACGTTGACGGAGCGGAAGCCCGTGCCGATCGGCGTGGTGATCGGCCCCTTCAGGGCGATCCGGTTGCTCTTCACCGACTGGAGCGTCGTCTCCGGGAGCGGCGTGCCCGCATCGTCCATCACGTCGACGCCGGCGTGCTGCACATCCCACTCGAACGCGACTCCGGTTGCTTCGAGCACGCGCCTCGTCGCCTCTGTGAGCTCGGGCCCGGTGCCGTCGCCGGGGATCAGGGTGACGCGGTGGGCCATGGATTGCCAGCGTACACATGCAGGAGCGGCAGTTCGCCCAGCCGCGGTTCCACCGCCATCCGATACTGTCACTGCTCGTGAGCACGACCAACGACTTCCGTCCCGGTCTCGAAGGGGTCATCGCATTCGAGACCGAGATCGCCGAGCCGGACAAGGACGGCGGGACGCTCCGCTACCGGGGTGTCGACATCGAAGAGCTGGTCGGCCGCTACCCGTACGAGAACGTCTGGGGCCTGCTCGTCGACGAGGATCTGAACTCGCCGCTGCCGCCGTCCGAGAAGATCGAGCTGCAGGATCCGAGCGGCTCGGTTCCCGCCGACCTGCAGGCGGCGCTCGCGACGCTCGGACCGAAGTGGGGGATGCGCAAGCTCGTCGACATCGACGACAAGGAGGCGCGCGACAACCTCGCCCGCCTGTCGGCGGCGACGCTGACGATCGTCGCCCAGGCCGCGCGTGGCCGGGAGGCGCCGGTGCCCGACTCCGACGTCGAGAAGGGCGAGAACGCCGCGGCGCAGTTCCTGATCCGCTGGCGCGGCGAGGCCGACCCCCGCCACGTGAAGGCGCTCGACACCTACTGGATCTCCGCGGCCGAGCACGGCATGAACGCGTCCACCTTCACGGCGCGCACCGCCGCGTCGACCGGTGCCGACTGTGCTGCCGCCATGTCGTCGGCGGTCGGCACCCTCTCGGGCCCGCTGCACGGCGGCGCGCCCGCCCGCGTCCTGCCGATGATCGACGCGGCGGCCGAGGACGGCGATCCGGAGCGCTACGTCAACGAGCTGCTCGACCGCGGCGAGCGGATCATGGGCTTCGGACACCGCGTCTACCGGGCGTACGACCCGCGTGCGACCGTGCTCAGACGCACCGCTGTCGAGCTGGGCTCCCCGCGCGTCGAGGCCGCGGCCGCCCTCGAGGAGGCCGCGCTGAAGGTGCTGCGCGAGCGCTCCCCCAACCGGCAGCTCGAGACGAACGTCGAGTACTGGGCGGCCGTCGTGCTCGACATCGCGGAGATCCCGGCCGACCTGACGCCTGCGATGTTCGGCTGTGCCCGCGTCGCCGGCTGGTCGGCACACATCCTCGAGCAGAAGCGCACCGGCCGCCTCGTGCGGCCGTCCGCACGCTACGTCGGGCCGAGCGCCCGCTCGGTCGCCGACCTGGCTTGAGCGGCGCGGGCGGCGAGCCGGCCACGCTCGCGGACGCCGCGACGCACGCGGACGCCCTTGCGGAGGCAGGTCAGGAGCGCGAGCTCTCGCAGCTCCGGGCCCAGTGGGACGACGAGCTCGAGGCGTCGGCGCGCGTCGCCGACTTCCGCGAGCGGGCGGTCGCGTACCGCGCGATCGGGCAGTTCCGGTTCCGCACGAAGAAGGAGCTCCTGCGTCGCGGCCTCGACGATGCGAGCCCGGCGGTGCGAGGCTCGGCGCTGCTCGCGCTCGAGCGGCTGTCGCGGGATCACCCGGGCGACGTCAACGGCGTGCGGCCACTGCTGCACGAGCTCGTCGCGCACGACGGCAACGACGCCGTGCGCCGGCTCGCCGTGCTGGCCCTGCGAAACGGCTCCCCCCGCGCGGACACGATCCAGATCCTCACCTCGCTCGGCGGTGACGACGAGGCCCCGCGTGAGCTCCGCGAGGCGGCGGCGAAGGTCGCCCAGCTGCTCCGGCGCAAGGGAAAGTGAGTCACCGCGGTGCGCGTTCCCCGTAGCGTCGATCGGCGCTTCCGCCGATTCACGCAGCCGGCCGGCGAGCGACGCTCCGGGCGAAAGGAGGAGCCATGTATCGGACACTCCTCTGGGCAACCGACGGATCCGCCGACGCCGACATCGCGCTGAACGAAGCGATCCGCCTGCTCGACCCGTCCGGCAAGCTGATCGCCTTCCACTGCGACCAGCGGTTCGTCGGCGGCCGTGCGGGCGGCGTACCGGTGCTCGCCGACGAGACCGACCGTCGCGCCCACATCCGCGAGCAGGTCGAGGAGCTCGTTGCCGGCGGGGTCGATGCGGAGTTGCACGTCGAATCGACACATCACTCCGCGGCGCACGAGATCGTCGCGGCGGCGCGTGAGCTCGACGTCGAGGCGATCGTCTGCGGGACGCGGGGGCTGGGCGGGCTCCAGGGAGCACTGCTCGGAAGCGTCTCGCGTGAGCTGCTGCATCACGCGCACGTTCCCGTGATCGTGGTTCCCGCGCGCACGCCTGCGAAGGTCTGATCTCGAGCGCATGTCGGCCGGGCGGCGCCTCGAGCGAGGCGCCGCCCGGTACGGGCCTCCGCGCTCTCTATGAGCCGCAGTTGCAGTCGTCGTGCCGTCCGCACGACGGACAGGTGATCTTGCGCTTCCTCAGCTCAAGCGCGTTCTTCCCGAGGCCGGCCTTCGTCATCAGGAAGGCCACCGCCGATGTCAGCGCCATGAGGACTTCGAGATGAGGATCGATCGACAAGCTTTGACTCCTCCGAGGTTCTACGACGAGCGTGGGGATGCGCTCGGTAGTACAACTCCCGGCGGCGCCGATCGGTTACGTGCGTGTACAGCTCGGTGGTCGAGAGGTCGGCGTGCCCGAGCATCTCCTGCACAGACCGGAGATCGGCGCCTCCCTCGAGCAGATGCGTCGCGAACGAGTGCCGCAGGAGATGCGGGTGAACGCGGGTGGGGTCGAGCCCCGCGCGTTCCGCGATGCGGCGCAGGATCAGGAACGCTCCGGCGCGGGTGAGGGACCTCCCCGGGCGTTCAGGAAGAGCTCGGGCCGGTGGCGGCGGTCGAGGTACGGCCGGCCGCGGGCGAGGTAGCGGCGCAGGGCCGAGACGGCGGGCCGGCCGATCGGGACCACGCGCTCCTTGCCCCCCTTCCCGAGCACGCGGACGAGTCGACCGTCGAGGTCGATGCCGCCGCGCTCGACGCCGACGGCCTCGGAGACGCGGAGACCCGCCCCGTAGAGGAGCTCGACGAGCGCCTGGTCGCGCAGCGCACGCGGCTCGACGCCGCCCGCTGCCTGGATCAGGCGCTCGACCTCGCCGGGCGAGAGCGTCTTCGGCAGCGGCTTGGGTCGCCGCGGCAGCGGGATGCCCGCGGCCGGGTTGTCGGTCCGGCCGCCCAGGAGCTGCAGGTGGCGGAAGAAGCTCCGTGCGGCTGCCTGGCGGCGCGCGATCGTCGCGGCGGACAGCCCGTCGGCCCGGAGCTGTGCGGCGTACCGCTCGAGCTCGTCGACCGTGGCGCTCGCCACCGGCCGCCCGAGGAACGCGCCCAGGCTGCGCAGGTCGCGGGCGTACGCCTCGACGGTGCGCGGCGAGCGGCGCGCGGCGAGCAGCGCGAGGAAGCCTTCGACCTCGGGATCCTGCTCCACCGGGCGGGGTTCGCGCCGCCGGGCCGGAAACCTCTCCAGTACGCGGGGCGGATGCGGCGGGCGCCGAGGACCGCCGCTGCGAAGGCCGCGACCGCCGCGCCCGCGAGGACCGTCAGCCCCTGGGCTGCCACGGCGAAGGCCACCGCCTGGCGTGCGTCGACGCCGGCGGCGGCCAGGACGGCTTCAACTCACAAGGTTCTCGCCGGTTTCGGGGTGGCGAAACCGGCGACAACGAGAGAGATGGGAGCGACGCGCACGGCACCGGTCGAGCCCGCAATCGGGGACGGCGAGGCCGGCCGGCGGTAGGCGATGCGGCGCACGCACGTGCTCGGCCATCTGTGTCTCGTGACCGGTGCGACGAGCGGCATCGGACGAGCGACGGCCGTCGAGCTCTCGCGCCGCGGCGCCGCGGTGATCGCGACCGGACGGGACACGCAGGCGCTGGCCTGCCTGGCCGACGAGACCGGCGCTCGGCCGATCGCGTGCGACCTCACGGCTCCGGGCGCGGTCGAGCAGCTGGCCAGTCGTCGTCATCGGCTCGATCGCCGGCCGTGTCGGTCGCGGCAGGGAAGCCGCCTACGCGGCGACGAAAGCTGCGGCAGCCGTGTTCGTCGACGGGCTCCGTGACGAGCTGCACGGCTCCGGCGTCGGCGCCTCCCTCGTCACCCCCGGAGCGATCGACACGCCGTTCTTCGAGCGCCGCGGCACACCGTACGACCGTTCCTGGCCCAGGCCCTTGCCGCCGGCGCGTGTCGCCGAGGCGGTCGTGCGGGCGATCGAAACCGATCGGGCCGAGGTCACGGTCCCCGGGTGGCTCAGCCTTGCCGCGCGAGCTCGCGCCGCTGCGCCCGGGCTCTACCGCGCGCTCGCAACGCGGTTCGGCTGACCGGGCTGGACGCCACCATCGCCCGCACCGACTCCTTCAGCGAGCCGGTCGAGGCCAGCACCGCCGTCGGCTCGTAGCCGCAGTGCGCCATGCAGTTCGCGCAGCGCTCGTCCTGCCCGCGACCGTACGCGCTCCAGTCGGTCGTCTCGATCAGCTCCCGGTACGTCTTCGCGTACCCGTCGCCCATGAGGTAGCACGGTCGCTGCCAGCCGAAGATCGAGTAGCTCGGGATGCCCCACGGCGTGCACTTGAAGTCGACCTTCCCTTCGAGGAAGTCGAGGAAGAGGGGCGTGTGCTGGAGCCGCCAGCGCTTCCGACCGCCGTTCGCGAACGCCTCGCTGAAGAGCGCGCGGGTCTTTGTGACGCCGGGGAAGTGATCCTGGTCCGGGGCTTTCTCGTAGGCGTAGGCCGGCGAGATCTGGATGCCGTCGACCTCGAGCTCGTCGTTCAGAAAGTCGAGGACGTCCTGCACGGTCTTGGGAGTGTCGGTCGACAGGAACGTCGTGTTGGTGTTCACCCGGAAGCCGCGCGCCTTCGCCTCGCGAATCGCGTCGACGGCCTTGTCGAAGATGCCTTCGCGCTCGACGAACTGATCGTGGCGCTCGCGCAGGCCGTCGAGGTGCACGACCCACGTGAAGTGCGGCGACGGCTCGAAGCGGTCCATCCGCTTGCGCATCAGGATCGCGTTCGTGCAGAGGAAGACGAACTTCTTGCGCGCGACCAGCTCCCGTGCGATCTCGTGCACCTCGGGATGCACGAGCGGCTCGCCTCCCGCGATCGACACCATCGGGGCACCGGACTCCTCGATCGCCGCGAGCGCCTGATCGACCGGCATCCGCTTGCGCAGGATGTGGTCGGGGTACTGGATCTTCCCGCAGAAGGAGCAGGCGAGGTTGCACTGGAAGAGCGGCTCGAGCTCGACGAGCAGCGGGAAGTGCTCGCGCCGCCGGAGCTTCTGCCCGATGAGATAGCGCCCGATGGTCATGCTCTGGCGAAGCGGGATACTCAAACTCGTACCTCCTGGGGAAGCTTGAAACGGAGCGATTCGGTTGCGGTCGTCGTCTGCTCGACCTCGGCGCCGCCCAGCGCCGCGAGCGAGGCGATCAGGCGATGCACGAGCCCCTCGGGCGCCGAGGCGCCGGCGGACAGGCCGATCGTGCCCGCGTTCGCGATCCAGGCGAGGTCGACGTCGGTCTCGTCGTCCACGAGATGCGCCTTCGTCCCCTCACGCTCGGCGACCTCGACGAGGCGGAGCGAGTTCGAGGACGTGCGTGAGCCGACGACCAGGACGACGTCGGACTCGCGGGCCACCTCCCGCACGGCCTTCTGCCGGTTCGTCGTCGCGTAGCAGATGTCGTCCGAGCTCGGGCCCCGGAGCGCCGGATAGCGCTCCTTGAGCGTCTCGATGATCTCGGCGGTCTCGTCGACCGCGAGCGTGGTCTGCGTGAGGAACGTCACCTTGTCGGGGTCGGGTGCCTCGACGCGCGCGGCGTCGCGGATGTCCTCGACGAGCACGGTGGCGTCGGGTGCTTCGCCGTGGGTGCCCTCGATCTCCTCGTGGCCGGAGTGGCCGATCAGGAAGACCGTGTTCCCTGCTGCGGCGAAGCGGCGCGCCTCCGCGTGCACCTTGCTGACAAGCGGGCAGGTGGCGTCGATCACGTCCAGTCCCCGTGCTGCGGCCTCCTGGCGCACCGCCGGCGAGACGCCGTGGGCCGAGAAGACCGTCGTCGCGCCCCGCGGGATCTCGTCGAGCTCGTCGACGAAGACGGCGCCGCGACGCTCGAGGTCGGCGACGACGTGCTCGTTGTGGACGATCTGCTTGCGGACGTAGACGGGTGCTCCGCGCTGCTCCAGGGCCAGCTCGACGATCTCGATCGCGCGGTCCACGCCCGCGCAGAACGAGCGCGGGGCCGCGAGCAGGATGCGGCGGTGGCGCAGGGCGGAACGCCATTCCTCGAGCACCGGCGCGGCGCGGCGCAGGGAGGCGAGCCCGCGCAGGCCGGCGGAGACGGTGCGCGGGTCGACGAGGTCGCGGCCGGCCTTCTCGACGACGGCCCGGAGGACGACGAGCGGGCGCCCGTCCGCGCCCTCGGCGAGCCAGGCCGACTCCATGTCCACCGCGGTCGCGCCCTCGCCGGCCAGGAACCGGCGCTCGGCAGGCCCGGCGATCTGCTCGACCGAAGCCAGCGTGCCCACGTGCGCGCGCAGCCCCCGCCGGCGGAGTGCGGCTGCGAGCATCCGGCTGCCCGGTGCTGCGATCGGGTCGGAGCCCGGCCGCCGGAGCTCGGAGCCCAGCACGATGTCGCCCGCCTCGAGGCCGGGTGCCGTGGCCGCGCAGAGACCGACCACCGCGACTCCGGCGGCGTCCTCGACGGCGAGGCCGCGGGCCGCGCCGATCCGCGCCCGTGCATGGCCCATGCCGGTTCGGATCACCCGGGCGTGCCGCCGCAGGTCGCCGCGCACGCAGGCCGCCTCGAGGCGGAGCGGCGCGTAGACCAGCAATCTCTGTTCGCTCAAAGAACACCCTCCGGTTCGCCTGTGCCAGTTCCCCTCCGGCGCCGCACAGGTCGGCGCTTCGTACTGCCGAGCTCCGTCGAGCCTACGCTCATGCGGAAATCCCCCTTGTTCGAACGATTCGCCCGAGTGCAGACACCGGAAACACCAGACGGTACAGGTGATAGTTGAGGTAGAAGTCGCCCGGGAAGCCCGTGCCGGTGAAGAAGGGCTCGTCCCAGGACCCGTCCGCCTGCTGCGTCTCGACCAGGAATCGCACTGCGCGGTCGGTCGTCTCGCCGTCCTCGCCGGCGGCGTGCAGCGCGAGAAGGGCCCAGGCCGTCTGTGATGCGGTCGAGACGCCGCGTCCGCGCCAGGCGCGGTCGCGGTAGGAGCGGAGGTCCTCGCCGAAGCCGCCGTCGTCGTTCTGCACGGACCGGAGCCACGAGGTCGCCCGCCGGATGCTCACGTGCTCGCCGAGGCCGCAGGCGACGAGGGCCGGCACGGCTGCGCCGGTCCCGTAGAGGTGGTTCGCGCCCCAGCGCCCGAACCACGAGCCGTCGTCCTCCTGCTCGCCGAGCAGGTACGCGATGCCCCGGCGGGCTGGGGGCTCGTCGGCCCGCCCTTCGAGCGCGAGCGCCTCGAGGACGTGCGCGGTGACATCGGCGCTCGGCGGGTCGGTGACCTCGCCGAAGTCGCAGAACGGCAGCTTGTTGGGCAGGGTCGAGGTGTTGTCGACGTCGAACGCCGCCCAGCCGCCGTTTCCCGACTGCATCCCGAGCATCCACGCGACGGCGCGGTCGGCTGCGTCGGAGCCGGCCCCGGCGCGGCGCAGGGCGAGCACGATCTCGGCGGTGTCGTCGACGTCGGGGTAGTTGTCGTTCGCGTACTCGAAGGGGAACCCGCCCGGGGCGAGCTTCGGTCGCCGAACGGCCCAGTCGCCCCTGATCCGCACCTCCCGGGCGGCGAGCCAGTCGGCGCCGCGAGCGATCGCGGCATGACCGGGCTCGAGCCCGGCGTCGAGCAGCGCGATCACCGCCAGCACCGTGTCCCACACGGGCGACTGGCAGGCCTCGACCCGCCGGCCGTCGTCGTCCTCGATCGTGAACGTGTCGAGCCCGCTGAGCCCCCTGGCGAGCACGGGGTGGTCGAGCGGGAGCCCGTATGCGTGCAGGGCGATCAGCGACCAGACCCACGGCGGCTGGATGCCGCCCCAGCCGCCGTCCGCCTCCTGCCGCCGGATGACCCAGTCGACGGCGCGGCGGAGCGCGAGCCGGCGCAGCGGCCGGATCGGCCGGCGGGCGTACGCGTGCAGCCCCCGATCGAGCAGAACCGACGGGGCGGGCTCGCCCATGTGCAGCTCGTCGATCGAGAACGGGACGGCTCGCGACGGCTTGAGCGTCGTCGCGATCTGGAGCGCGACGATCGTCTGGCGCGCCCAGCAGCCGAACGAGTAGATCGAGAGCGGCGCGCGCGAGGGCAGGAAGAGCTGCTCGGGCGGCAGCACCGGCACGGCGTCCCAGCTCCAGAGACCGAGCAGCGCGAGCCACATCCGGGTGAAGACCCGCGTCGCCTCGACGCCGCCGAGCTCGGCGATCACGTCCCGTGCCCGGCGGAGGTGCCCGGCGTCGGCGGGGTCGCCCGCGAGCCGGAGCGCCACGTACGCCTCGACGGTCGTGGAGAGGTCGGCGGGCCCGCCGAAGAACGTGGCGAAGCTGCCGTCCTCCCGCTGCCGGGAGCGAATCCACCGGGCCGTCGCCTCGGCGGTTCGCGCGTCGAGCAGGCCGAAGTGGTGGCGCAGGAAGAGGTCCTCCGAGTCGATCGTCACGTTCGTCTCGAGCTCGCCCTTCCAGTGGCCGTCGGGGTGCTGCAGCTCGAGCAGCCGGGCGACGCCGCGGTCGAGCGCCTCCCGTGCCGAGCTTGCCCTGGTCGACGTCGCCGTCATGCCGCCGCCTCGACCCCCCTGTGGGGTCGCCGGAACGGCTCTGCGAGAGCAGCGGCAGCCGCCGCGTTGCCGCTCCGGACGGCGCTCTCCATCGTCGCGGGCCAGCCGGTATCGGTCCAGGAACCGGCGAGGAAGAGGCCGGGGACCGCGGTCTGTGGCCCGGGGCGGAGGCGCTGCGTGCCGGGCACTCCGGCGAAGGTGGCGCGGGGCTCGCGCGTCACGTCTGCATCGAGGAGCTGCGCACGGCGGGCGGCGGGGAGGAGCTCGGCGACGGCGGCGCGGTGCTGCTGCACGAGCGCGTCCTGGGACACGTCGAGCTCCCGGGTCGCGTGCGAGAGCGAGAGCGAGACGAGCTGGCCCCGCTCGACGCCCGAGGCCGCCGTACGGTCGAACAGCCACTGCGACGGCGAGTCGACGGCGGCGCAGAACGGATGCTCGAGCACGCGCCGGTCGAAGTGGAGGTGCACGTTGACGATCGGGCTCGCGCCGAGCCCGGTCGCCACCCCCTCGTCGACGACGCCGGGGGGAAGCAGCGACGGAGCGACCTGGTGCGGGACCGCGACGATCACGCGGTCGAACCGCTCGGTCGTGTCGGCGAGCTCGACCGAGAGCCCGCCGTCGCCCGCCCCGACTCTCCGGACACGTGTGCGGAGCCGGATCTCGGCGCCGAGGGTGCGGAGCTCCCTCCCTGCAGGATCGCCGTGGAGCTGCTGGAGCGGCACGGCCGGGACGGCCAGGTCACACGCATCGGACTCGTCCAGCAGGCCCGTCCTGAACACCGTGGTCGCGAGCAGCAGCGACGCCTCCTCCGCGGGAAGGTTGATCGTCGGGAGCACGATCAGGTTCCAGAGCACGGCGATCGCCCGCTGCGACTGGCCGTGGCGCCGCAGCCACGAGCCGAAGGTCTCGTCGTCCAGGGCCGGGTCGCCGGGCTCGAGCGAACGAAGCGCCGCGACCGCTCTGATCGCCGCCAGCCGGTCGGAGAGCGGCAGATGGCGGTAGGCGAGCAGCGACCCGGCCAGGTGGAGCGGAGCCGGCAGCGACGTCCGGCCGAGCGTCGCGCGCCTCCCGCCCGGCGCCAGCACCGGGATCGAGAGGCGGGACTGCAGCACGAGCGAGCCCTCGACGCGCAGGCGCCGCAGGAAGCTGCGATAGGCGGTGCAGCAGCGAAGGGCAACGTGCTGGCCGTTGTCGAGCGTGCGGCCGTCACGCGTGATCGAGAACGTCGCGCCGCCGAGCCGCGGCCGCGACTCGAAGAGCGTCACGTCGGCGCCTGCGTCGCCGCAGTCGAGCGCGGCGGCGAGCCCGGCGAGACCGCCGCCGACCACGGCGACCCTGAGCCCCTTCACGCCGTGCCTCCGACGAGGCTGCGGGCGACGAGCCATCGCTTCTGCCACGGCGGCAGCGAGACCCGTGAGCCCAGCGCGAGCGACGGATTCGAGGCGATCTGCTCGATGAGGCGCCGGTACGCGCTCGTCATCGCGGCGACGCAGGTCGCGCTGCGACGATCCAGGAGCGGGACGAGCTGGAGGCCGCGTGCGAGCCAGGTGAGTGCCCGCTCGGCCTCGAAGGCGACGAGGAGCTCGGCGTCGCCCTCGATCATGCTGCGCCTGATCGTGCAGCCGAACCGTGCGAAGTCCTCGGCCGGGAGGTACGAACGGCCCTGGCGCAGGTCGTCGCCGAGATCGCGCAGGATGTTGCCGAGCTGCAGGGCGACGCCGAGATCGTCGGCGAGCGGCTCGGCGGTCTCGCGGTCGGAGCAGTCGAAGACCCCCAGCGCGAGCCGCCCGATCGAGCCGGCGACCCGGCGGCAGTAGAGCTCGAGCTCGGCGAACGTCGCATGCTCGACGCCGCGGATGTCGGACTCCGCGCCGTCGAGCAGGTCGCCGAACGCCTCGAGCGGGATCGGGTAGTCGCGGGCGGCGGCGGCGACGGCGACGAGGACCGGGTCGTCGGAGTCGTCGATCGCGCCGAGCTCGTCGCGGAGGCGTGCGAGCCGCTCCTGCTTCTCCTGCGGATGCAGCGGCCCGTCGGCGACGTCGTCGATCCGCCGGGCGAGCGCATACACGGCGAAGAGCGCCGCGCGCCGCTCGGCCGGCAGCAGCCGCATGCCCGCGTAGAACGTCGAGCCCGAGGCGCGCGCGATCCTGCGGCACTCCTCGTAGGCGTCGGCGACGGTGCTCGTGCGCGTCCGCGCGCGGTCCGGCGTCGCAGGCGTGCGCCTCATGCGGCCCCGGCCAGCGAGAGGAGCGTGCAGCGCGCGCGCAAGAGCCTGCCTGCTTTCGGTGCTCCCGCGAGCACGTCGAACTGTGCGCGTCGAAGCGCCTGGGCCGCCGCTCTGCCCCCGCCGACGTAGCCGGCGATCGCCAGCCGACGCCTGCCGGACAGGGACGCGACGAGCGGTCTGCCCGCTGCGAGCAGCTCCTCGGCTCGTTCCGTCTCGAACTCGAGCAGGCGGCGGAGCGGCTCCCCGGTGCGGGGTCCCAGGAGGTCGGCTGCGGTCACCCCGAAGCGCGCGCGGTCCTCCGCGGGCAGGTAGACCCGGCCGTTGCGCGCGTCCTCGGCCACGTCCTGCCAGTGCTCGACCAGCTGCAGGCCGGTGCAGACCGAATCCGAGAGCCCGACCCGCTCGGGTGTGGCGGCGCCGAAGACGTGCAGCACGAGCTCGCCGACCGGGTTCGCGGACAGACTGCAGTAGTCGAGCAGCTCCGCATACGTCGCGATCTCGGGGTGGAGCTGGTCGCGCCGGTTCGCATCGATCAGCCGGACGAACGGGCCCCGCGGCAGGTCGCACGCGGCGATCGTCGGGGCGAGCGCGCGGAACACGGGCGTCGTCGGCCGGCCGTCGAACGCGCGGTCGAGCTCCGCCTCCGCCTCGTCCAGCAGGCGCAGGCGGTCGCCGGGCGCGGCGTCGCCGAGCTCGTCGACGAGGCGTGCGAAGTCGTAGATCGTGAGCAGCCGTCCGCTGAGACGGCGGCCGAGCAGCAGCGCGGCGACCACGAAGTTCTCTCCCGACGCACGCGCGCGTATCGCACGCGCCTCGAGCTCCGGAGTCGTCGTCTCTCCGGGCGCGGCGGTCGCCGTCATTCTCCGATGACCTGGATGAAGACCTTGCGGGAGCGCGAGCGATCGAGCTCGCAGAAGAAGATCCGCTGCCACTGTCCCAGCATCAGGCGCCCGTCCACGATCGGGATCGTCTGCGAGGACGACGACAGCAGGCCCGCCCGGAGGTGGGAGTGCCCGTTCGGGAAGTTGGCCGTGTCGTCCTCGATTCCCTGCGTGCGAATCGAGAGATCGTCGTGGCGGTAGTAGCGTCCTTCCGACGGCGCGATCTGGTCGAGCAGCTCGGCGAAGTCGTCGGCGAAGCCCTCTTCGAGCTCGTTGATCACGACGGCGCAGGTCGTGTGCGGCGAGTAGACGAGCGCCATCCCGTTGCGCACCTCGGAGCGGGCGACGACGTCCATGACGTCGTTCGTGACGTCGATCATCTGCGACGCGCGCTCGGTGACCAGGTCGTGGTTCTCGAACCGATGCGTCATTCGCTCCCCCGTTCCACGCTCTCGGGCACGTCTACACCACCTCCGGTTCGAGAACAGATGCCTGTTGCCTGATCGGTGAAACCTTCCGCGGACGGCCGCCGGGGCATCCCTCGCGCCCCCCGGCGCAGGCCGGGTCGCGGCGGCCGACGGCCCCGCTCCCGGACGGCGCGCCGCCGACGGCGCGCCGTTGCATGACGGCACGTTCCACGAGCACGATCCTCCGCCCGCAAGTATGAGGATTTTCCTCGACTCCGCGCAACGGCGGCGTCGTTGCCCGCCGCCCGGCGGGCGAATCCGTTACGAGCGCGGGTGCGAGTGGTCGTAGACGCGACGCAGGCGGCGGGCGTCGACGTGGCTGTAGCGCTGCGTCGTCGAGAGCGACGCGTGGCCGAGCAGCTCCTGGATCGTTCGCAGGTCGGCGCCGCCCTCGAGCAGGTGCGTGGCGAAGGCGTGCCGGAGGCGGTGCGGGTGGGGGACGAGCCGGCGCAGGGTCGAGGTGTCGAGGCGCCGGCCCCGCGCCGAGAGGAAGAGCGCGTTCTCGGCGCCGCGGGCGAGCTCGGGTCGCGCCTCCCGGAGGTAGCGTCCGAGCAGGAACGCGGCCTCCTCGCCGAGCGGCACGACGCGATCCTTGCCGCCCTTGCCGCGCCGGACGTGCACGAGCTCCTGTTCGAAGTCGACGTCGCCGAGGTCGAGGCCGACCGCTTCGGCGCTGCGAAGGCCCGCGGAGTACACGAGCTCGACCAGCGCCCGGTTGCGGAGCGCGAGCGGACCGGTGCCCGCGAGCGCGTCGACCGTGCTCTCCACTTCGCCCGCCGTCGGCGCCTCCGGGAGGCGGCGCACCGGACGCGGTCCGAGAGGCGCGTCGGGGACCCGGTCCGGGCCGAGGGCGTGGCGCAGAAGCGCACGCACCGCCGCGAGCTTCCTCGCGATCGTCGCGGGCGCGAGCCGGCCACGGCCGCGCGCGCGGCCGAGCTCGGAGACGAACGACGCCAGCACGCGGATGTCGACGTCCTCGATCGCCCGACCCGGCCCGGCGAACCGGGCGAACTCGCGCAGGTCGGCGGCGTAGGCCCGGCGGGTCGACTCGGCCAGGCCGCCCGCGCGCAGGAACCGTTCGGCTGCGGCCTCGATCGTCATGACGTCACGTTCGGCACGACCAGTAGGATCGCCTGCCGATGAGCGATCGCATCGCCCGCCTTGCGGAGCTCGCCGTTCACGGCACGAATCTCCAGCCGGGCCAGATCATGCTCGTGACCGGCGAGCTCGGCCACGAGGAGCTCGCGCGGGCGGTTGCCGCCGCCGCCTACGACCGGGGAGCCGTCTTCGTCGACGTGCAGTACTTCGACCCGTGGCTCAAGCGGGCGCGGATCGAGCATGCCGACCCCGAGACGCTCGGGTTCGTTCCGCCCTGGTACGGCGAACGCGTGCTCGCGCACGCCGACGCGCGCGGCGCACGCGTCACCCTGACAGGCCCTACCGAGCTCAACCTGTTCGAGGGGCTCGACCCGTCGCTCGTCGGCCGCGACATGCTTCCGCGCACGAAGGAGCTCGCACAGGTCGTCGGAGCGCGCACGACGAACTGGTGCATCGTTCCGTGCCCCAACCCCGTCTGGGCGGGCCTCGTCTTCCCGGAGCTCGATTCGGAGGTGGCGCTGGAGCGGCTCTGGCGCGAGCTCGAGCACGTCCTGCGCCTCGACGAGCGTGACCCGCAGGCCGCCTGGGGCTTGCGGATGGAGGAGCTCTCGGGCGCTGCGGGCCGGCTCGGCGCACGGCGCTTCGACGCGTTCGAGCTGCGCGGGCCCGGGACCGAGCTGACCGTCGGCATGCTGGGAAGCCATGTCTGGCAGGCCGCCGACTTCGAGACGGTCGACGGCGTGAGGCACCTGCCGAACCTGCCGACCGAGGAGGTCTTCACGACGCCCGACCCGTCGCGCACCGAGGGGCATGTCAGCTCGACGAAGCCGCTCGTGCTGCGCGACGGGACGATCGTCAGGGGCCTGCGCGTGACGTTCGAGGGGGGAGTCGCCGTCGCGGTGGAGGCCGACGAGAACGCCGAGATCCTCCGCTCGGCGCTCGAGATCGACGAGGGCGCGCTGCGGCTTGGAGAGCTCGCCCTCGTCGACCGTCGCGGCCGGATCGGCCCGCTCGGGACCGTCTTCTACGACACGCTGCTGGACGAGAACGCCGCAAGCCACATCGCGTTCGGCCACGGCTTCCCGTTCCTCGTCGGCGAGGAGGACAAGGCCCTCGTGAACCGGAGCGGGAATCACATCGACTTCATGATCGGGTCGTCCGAGGTCGAAGTGGACGGCGTGACGGCGGCGGGCGACCGCGTGCCCGTCCTTCGGGACGGGGACTGGCAGCTGTAGGGCCGCCAGCGGCGTCTACCCTGGGCGGTGGGACGTCGCCTTTCTCCGTAGTTCGCGGCAACCGGATGGGAGAGCGCGCGGATGTCGTGCGACCTGCGAGAAACCACGATCCCGGCAATCCACTGCGAAGGAGCGCTTACGCCATGCCGGACATCCTCAAGTTCAGCGACGAGCGCAGCGGTGCTGCGTTCGACGCTCCGATCGCCTACGACTCGATTCCCGCGACGGCGCTGAAGCAGGCGGGGCTCGTGAGCTACGACCCTGCCTTCCTCAACACGGCATCGGTCAAGAGCGCGATCACCTACATCGACGGCGACCTCGGCATCCTGCGCTACCGCGGCTACCCGATCGAGCAGCTCGCGGAACGTTCCACCTACCTCGAGGTCGCGTACCTGCTGATCCACGGCGAGCTGCCGACCGAGTCCGAGCTCGCGCACTGGGCGCACGAGGTCACCTTCCACACGTTCCTGCACGAGAACGTGAAGCGGCTCATGGAGGGCTTCCGCTACGACGCGCACCCCATGGGGATGTTCGTGAGCGTCGCTGCGGCACTCTCGACCTTCTATCCGGAGGCGCGGCACGTCGACGACGCCGACGTCCGGATGGAGCAGGTCGTACGGCTGATCGCGAAGACGCCGACGATCGCGGCCTGGTCGTACCGGCACTCGAAGGGGCTGCCGTACGTGTACCCCGACAACGACCTCGGCTTTGCCGCCAACTTCCTCTCGATGATGTTCCGGATCGCCGAGCCGCACTTCCATGCGAACCCGGCGCTCGAGCGCGCGCTGGAGGTGCTGTTCATCCTGCACGCCGATCACGAGCAGAACTGCAGCGCCAACGTGATGCGGTCGATCGGTTCCTCGAAGGCCGACCCGTACGTGGCGCTCGCAGGTGCCGCGGCCGCCCTCTACGGCCCGCTGCACGGCGGCGCGAACGAAGAGGTCCTGAAGATGCTGACGGCGATCGGCAACGTCAAGAACGTGCCGGACTTCGTCGAGCGCGTGAAGGCGGGGGAGGGGCGCCTGATGGGCTTCGGCCACCGCGTCTACAAGAACTACGACCCGCGGGCGCGGATCATCAAGGAGGCGGCGGATCGCGTCTTCGAGGTGACCGGCCGCAACCCGCTGCTCGACATCGCCCTCGAGCTGGAGAAGATCGCGCTCGAGGACGAGTACTTCGTCTCGCGCAAGCTGTACCCGAACGTCGACTTCTACTCCGGCCTCATCTACCAGGCGCTCGGTCTGCCGACCGCGATGTTCCCGGTGCTCTTCGCGATTCCGCGCACCGCCGGGTGGCTCGCGCAGTGGCTCGAGGGCGTCCAGGACCCGGAGCAGAAGATCGCCCGGCCGCGTCAGCTCTACACGGGGGCGGCGGAGCGGGACTTCGTGCCGATCGAGGAGCGCCGTCCCGTGCCTGCAGGCGCCGTGTAGCCCGCTCGTCGGTTCTCGCCTGCCGCCGGACGGCGGAGCCCGTACCATGGCACCCGTTCGGCGGCGCGGCGAGGCCCGCCGCCGGGCGGGTCCGATGGCCGATCTTGCCGACACACTGAAGGAGGCGCTCCGGATGACCGCGACCGAGTTGCCGGGCCGCGTGGATCTCTCGGAGCACGGGATCGATGCTGCCGGCCCCGTCTATCGAAACCCGACGACGTCGCTGCTCTACACGGACGCGCTGCGCCGGGGCGACGGGAGGCTCGCCGAGGGCGGGCCGCTCGCGGTCGACACCGGCAGGTTCACCGGACGCTCGCCGAAGGACAAGTTCCTCGTCGACGAGCCGTCGTCGACAGGTCGCATCTGGTGGGGCGACGTGAACCGGCGGCTTTCCGAGACGCATTTCGCCGGGCTGCGCGAGAAGGTCGCCGCCCGTCTCGGGCTCGCGGATGCGCTGTACGTCGTCGACGCCTGGGCGGGCGCCGACCCGGCGCACCGGATCGGCGTGCGCGTCATCACCGCGCACCCGTACCACGCCCTCTTCGCGAAGACCATGTTCATCGAGCTCGCCCCCAGGGAGGTGGAGAGCTTCGAGCCGGAGGCGCTCGTGCTGCACACGCCCGACCTGGAGGCGGAGCCTGAGGTGGACGGGACCCGGACGGGGACCTTCGTGGCGCTCCACCCGGGACGGGCCGAGCTCCTTGTCGGGGGCACGTTCTACGCAGGCGAGATCAAGAAATCCATCTTCACGCTGATGAACGACCGGCTCCCGCTCGAGGGCGTGCTCCCGATGCACTGCTCGGCCAACGTCGGCCCCGAGGGCGACGTCGCGCTGTTCTTCGGGCTCTCCGGCACGGGCAAGACGACGCTGTCGGCCGACCCGGAACGCTCGCTGATCGGCGACGACGAGCACGGCTGGGGTGACGAGGGCGTCTTCAACTTCGAGGGCGGCTGCTACGCCAAGGTGATCCGCCTCTCGGCGGAGGCGGAGCCGGAGATCCACGCGACGACGCACACCTTCGGAACGATCCTCGAGAACGTCGTGCTGGACGACTTCGGCCGGGTCGATCTCGACGACGACGCGAAGACGGAGAACACGCGGGCCGCGTACGGTCTCGAGCAGATCTCGAATGCGCTGCCTGCCAGGCGCGCCGGCCATCCGAGGTCGGTGGTCTTCCTCACCGCGGACGCGTTCGGCATCCTGCCGCCGATCGCCCGTCTCGAACGCGACCAGGCGCTCTACTACTTCCTGTCGGGCTTCACGGCGAAGCTTGCGGGCACGGAGATCGGCGTGTCGGAGCCTCAGCCGACGTTCTCCACCTGCTTTGCGCAGCCGTTCCTCCCGCAGCCGCCTGCCGTCTACGCGCAGATGCTCGGCGAGAAGCTCGACCGTCACGGCGCGACGGTGTGGCTCGTGAACACCGGCTGGACGGGCGGGCCGTTCGGCGAGGGCAGGCGGATGCCGATCCGGGCGACCCGGGCGATGCTCCGTGCCGCGCTCTCAGGGGACCTCGACGAGGTGGAGCTCCGGACGGACGAGCTCTTCGGCTTCGCCGTGCCCGCGCGCGTCCCCGGCGTGGACGCGCGCCTCCTCGATCCGCGCTCGACCTGGCGCGACCCGGCGGCCTACGACACGAAGGCCCGTGAGCTCGCGCGCCTTTTCGTCGACAACTTCGAGAGCCGGTTCAAGGACGCCGACGAGCGGATCCGGACGTCCGGCCCGCGGCTCTGAGAGCCTCGTCGTCCCGGGGCTCGGGTTTGTACTGACGCCCCTGCTCGTCGTCTTTCGGTAGCTTCCGTCCTCGTGGAATCGACGCACGACGTCCTCGTTGTCGGCGCCGGCTGTGCCGGCATGCGGGCGGCGATCGAGGCGCACGACGCCGGGGCGGACGTCGGGGTCATCTCGAAGCTGCATCCGACGCGCAGCCACTCGGGCGCCGCGGAAGGCGGGATCAACGCGGCGCTCGGGAACGCCGCGGAGGATTCGCCCGAGACCCACGCCTTCGACACCGTCAAGGGTTCGGACTACATCGGCGACCAGGACGCGATCGAGATCTTCACGCGCGAGGCGCCCGGCGACATCTACCAGCTCGAGCACTGGGGGGCCTTCTTCTCCCGGCGCGAGGACGGAAAGCTCGCACAGCGGCCGTTCGGCGCCGCGGGCTCGCCGCGGACCGTCTTCGCGGCGGACATCACCGGCCACGTGCTGATCCAGGTCCTCTACGAGCAGCTCGTCAAGCGCGACATCACGGTCTACGAGGAGTTCTTCGCCTGGAAGCTCGTCGAGAACGACGGCCGCTGCCAGGGCGTGATCTGCTGGGATCTGATGGACGGAGGCCTGAAGACGGTCGGCGGCAAGACCGTCGTGCTCGCAACCGGGGGCCAGGGGCGCATCTACCGCACGACGACGAACGCGTACGCCTGCACGGGCGACGGCGCCGCCATGGCGTTCCACCTCGGTGTGCCGCTCAAGGACATGGAGTTCATGCAGTTCCATCCGACGACGCTCTATCCGTCGGGGATCCTGCTCACCGAAGGGTGCCGTGGCGAGGGCGCCTATCTCGTGAACAGCGAGGGCGAGCGGTTCATGAAGCGCTACGCGCCGAACGCGATGGAGCTCGCCTCGCGCGACGTCGTGTCACGGTCGGAGCAGACCGAGATCGACGAGGGACGGGGCATCAACGGCTCGATCTACCTCGACATGCGGCACCTGGGCGCCGAGAAGATCATCGAGCGGCTTCCGGGGTCGCGCGAGCTCGCGATGACGTTCGCCGGCGTCGATCCGATCTACGACCCGGTCCCGGTCCGGCCCGGCGCCCACTACCACATGGGCGGCGTGGAGACGGACAACGACGGCGCGACCGAGCTGACGGGGCTCTACGCGGCGGGGGAGGTCGCGTGCGTCTCCGTGCACGGGGCGAACCGTCTCGGCGGGAACTCCCTCATGGAGACGATCACGTTCGGCCGCCGTGCCGGCCGCGCCGCCGCCGACTGGGCGTTGTCGCACACGACGGTCGACGTTCCCGCGAGCGCGGAAGCCGATGCCGAGCGCGAGCTGAAGGCGATCCTCGACGTCGACTCCGGCGAGCGGCCCTGGCAGATCCGCCAGGAGCTCGGCACGTCGATGCTGGAGAACTTCGGGGTCTTCCGCCGCGAGGATCAGATGGCGAAGCAGATCGAGATCATCACGGGCCTCAAGGAGCGATACCGGCGCGGTGTCGTCGTCGAGGACAAGGGCGACGTCTTCAACACCGATCTGACACAGGCGATCGAGCTCGGCAACATGCTCGACCTCGCCGAGTGCATGCTCCAGGCCGGGATCGCTCGCAAGGAGAGCCGCGGCGCCCACGCACGCCCGCACGACTATCCGACGCGCGACGACGAGCACTTCATGGTGCACTCGATCTCGCGTCTCGTCGACGGACGCCCGCAGCTCTCCTACAAGGACGTGCGCTTCACGAAGTACGAGCCGATGGAAAGGAAGTACTGAGCCGGTGTCGATGCAGGTCGGATTGAAGGTCTGGCGCTTCAACGCGCGCACGGGCGAGCGCGAGCTGCAGGAGTACGAGATCGATGCTCCCGAGGAGGCGACGCTGCTCGACTGCCTCGACATCGTCAAGGACCGCCACGACGGCACGCTCGCCTACCGCAAGAGCTGCCGGATGATGATCTGCGGGTCGTGCGGGATGCGCATGGACGGCGTCGCCGTCCTCGCCTGCAAGATGCGCATGTACGAGGTGGCGCAAGCCGGGCACGTGCCGGTGATCTCGGCGATGGGGAACCTGCCGATCGTGAAGGACCTCGTCGTCGACATGGCGCCCTTCTGGGAGAAGTTCAACTCGGTCGATCCGTACCTGCAGCCGGGATACACGGAGCCCCCCGACGGCCGCGAGCACCTGATCAAGCAGGAGCGGATGAACGTCATCCACAAGGAGGCGCTGTGCATCAACTGCGGCTGCTGCGTCTCCGAGTGCAACGCGATGGAGTCCGATCCGGCGTTCACCGGCCCGCAGGCGCTCGCGAAGGCGATGCGGTTCGTCGGCGATCCGCGTGACGGGCGCAAGCTCGAGCGGCTCGAACGGCTGAACGGCGAGCACGGGATCTGGGAGTGCACACGCTGCTACTTCTGCAACGAGCGCTGCCCGAAGGGAGTCGACCCGCGCGACGCGATCGCGAAGCTCGGCGCCGAGTCGATGAAGGAGGGCATCGACCGCGACATGGGGGCGAAGCACGCCAAGTGGTTCGTCACGTCCGCGAAGACCACCGGCTGGCTGCGCGAGACCGAGCTCGTGCCGAAGACCCAGGGGATCGTGGCGGCGATCAAGCAGACCCGGTTCGCGCTCGACCTGGCCCGCAAGGGCAAGGTGCCGCCGCCGTTCCCGCCGCACGTCGCGAAGGACGTCAAGGAGTCGCGCCGCCTGCACGACCTCGTCCGCACGCAGGGTCTCGGCGGGTACGCGGGTCACGTCCAGGGGGAGCGCGCCCTCGCGCGCCTCGCGCACGGACACGGCGTCGGCGACCAGACGCTCGAGGAGATCTACGACAGGCCCGGTGCGTTCCACCGGCCGTTCATCGCCGGCGAGGAGGAGACCGAATGAAGCGGGTCGCGTACTACAAGGGCTGTCTGGCGTCGCTCTCCGCGAAGGAGCTCGACATCGCGACGCAGGCGCTCGCGCCGAAGATCGGTCTCGACCTCGTCGAGCTCGAGTCCGTGACGTGCTGCGGGGCCGGCGACATCCACGAGGCGGACCCCGACTACTACCTCCATCTGAACGCGCGGATCCTCTCGTACGCCGCGGCCGAGGGCGTCGACACGCTGCTCACCGTCTGCAACGTCTGCACGCTCAACCTCCGTCAGGCGAACTACATGCTGCTCGGCGACACCGATCTTCGCGCGCGTGTCAACGAGAACCTCGTCTCGGTCGGTGTGCCCGCGTACGAACGCGACGTCGACGTGCGCCACCTGCTCTGGGAGATCGCCGACGGCGAGGGCTACGAGTTGCTGCAGCAGGCCGCGCACCGCGGGCTCAAGGGCCTGAAGATCGCGCCGTTCTACGGCTGCCAGATCCTGCGGCCGTCGAAGATCCAGGGGTTCGAGGATCCGGACCGGCCGTGGTCGCTCGAGCGGATCATCGAAGCCTGCGGCGGGGAGGCGGTCGACTACCCGGCGAAGATCAAGTGCTGTGGCTTCCCGATCATCCAGGCACGCGAGGAGACGGCGCTGGGCGAGCTGATCCAGCCGATCGAGCAGGCGTACGAGGCGGGGGCCGACGCGATCGTCACGCCGTGCCCGCTGTGCCACCTGTCGCTCGACGCCTGGCAGTCGAAGCTGAAGAAGGCGACGGGCCGCGACTTCGCGATGCCGATCCTCCACCTCTCCCAGCTCGTCGGTGTCGCCGCCGGCCTCGAGGAGGCCGAGCTCAAGTTCAAGCGGCACGTCGTCTCGGTCCAGCCCGTCGTCGAGAAGCTCGAGATCTGACGGCCGGGACGTGGGTGCCCGCCGCGGCGGCGGCGCTCGGGGCGGGCATCGTGGCCTACGGGGCCGTCGAGGCGGGGTGGGTCCGGCTTCGCGTCCGCGAGCTCCGTGTGCACGGGCTCCCGCCCGAGCTCGACGGGGTGCGGATCGCGCACCTGTCGGACTTCCATCTCGGCGTGCCGTCGGGTGGCTCGAGGGCGGTTGCGCGCGCCGTGGAGTGGGTCGCCGGGCGCCGTCCCGACATCGTCTGCATCACCGGGGACCTGCTCTCCCGGCCGCGCGGCGAGCGGCGGCTGCGCGAGCTGCTCCGCCGTCTCGACCACCCGTACGTCGTCCTCGGAAACCACGACTGGGCGCGGTCGCGTGATCCCTTCTCTCGGCCGGCAGGCATCGCCGCGCTCGAGCGCGGGTCGCTGCTCGCGGACAGCAGCGAGCAGATCGACCTGCGCGGGCGGACGGTGGAGCTCGCCGGGGTCGACCCGAAGACCTGGCTGGACGAGTGCCGGAGCGGCTTCCCCGACTCGAGCGCGGACCTCCGGATCCTTCTCTGCCACTTTCCGCAGGTTCTCGACCACGCGCCGCCCGGCCGCTGGCACCTGATCCTCGCCGGGCACCTGCATGCCGGCCAGATCGTGCTGCCCTACGGGTTCGGCAAGCTCCTTCTCGCGCATCCGCGGGCGCCGTACCGCGAGGGGATCTTCGAGCGCGAGGGCACGGTGATGCACGTCTCGCCCGGTCTCGGCACGACCTTCGTGCCGTTTCGGCTGTTCGCGCGCCCCGAGGCGACCGAGCTCGTCCTACGATGTGCGTAGTGCCATCCATGGACGGACACAGCGTCATCTCGCCGGAGGTCCTCGCGCGGTATGCCGTCGACGCGGCGGCGGAGGTCGCAGGCGTGCACCCGACGAAGCGCGGCGCGGCGCGTGTCAGCGGCACGGAGGTGGAGGTGCATCTCGTCGTCGACTTCGGTGCGAGCATCCCCGGGGTCGCCGCCGACGTGCAGCGGCGTGTCGCCGACTACCTGCAGCGGATGGCGGACGTCACCCCATCGGTCGTCGACGTGATCGTCGACGACGTCTCGCGGTAGGCCGATGCCGCCGCATCTCGCCGGCCTGACGAAGCTCACGCTCGAGACCGCCCCGAGCGTCTGCCACGAGTGCATCTGGTGGCAGACGCGCGGCCGCCGGTCCACCGACAAGGACCGCTGGATGGAGAAGATCGAGCTCGACTTCGGCGCCTGGGGCACGATCTACTACGACTCCGACGGCCGTGTGCTCGGATCGATGCAGTACGGGCCGTCGCAGGCGTTCCCGCGTGCGACGGAGCTGCCCGGCGGGCCGCCGTCGGATGACTCGATGCTCGTCACGTGTGCGTACCTCGTCGACGCGTCGAGCCCGTGGGTGCTGCAGTCGCTCTTCCTGGCGGCCATCGGCGAGGCGCGCGACCGTGGTGCGCGCTCGCTCGAGGCGTTCTCCTACCGCTACACCGACGGCGAGTCGCCGTACGGCCGCTTTCGTGTGCACCGGACCGTGTTCCCCCAGGGCTTCCTCGCCGACTTCGGCTTCCAGGTCGTGCGGGCGTCCGGTCGGATCGGGCTCTCGCGGCTCGAGCTCGGCGGGCTGCAGCCGGTGGAGGAGGGCACGCGCCAGAAGGTGCTCTCGGTGGTGCGGAGCGCGTTCGGCGTGCCGGACCCGGTGCCCGCGCCGCCCCCTTAGAGGCTCTCTCAGGCCGCGCGCAGCCGCGCGAGCGAGTCGCGGAGCGCCTCGTCGGTGTCGAGGCCCGGGCCGCCCGAGTGGGGGAGCCCGCCGATCTCGAGGATCAGCGGCGCCTCGAGCTCCCGGAGGGCGCCGAGGTCGACGCTTCCGCGTCCGAGCGGCAAGTGGTGGTTCGTCTCCGGCAGCGGCGTGTCCGAGACGTGGACGAGGCTGAACCGCTCGCGGAGCGCGATGTAGCGCGGGACGTCGCCTGTAGGCGTGTGGTTCACGTCCCAGACGAACGCGAGCCCCGGCACCGCGCCGAGCAGGCGCTCGACCTCGCCGGCCTCGACGAGCAGGCGGTGGCCGGGTGCGTTGTGCTCCACGCCGAACAGCAGGCCGGCGGCCGCAGCCACGTCGAGCGCCGCCGCCAGGTCGTCGGCGAGCACGTCGGGCGGAGCGTGGCCGACCGGATGGACGTGCACGCGCCGGAAGCCGATCGCGCCGATCGCGGGCAGGTTTGCGCGGACGGCGTCCGTGATCCTCCCCGGCGTGCCGTCGTGGCGGACGAGCATCTCGAGCACGGGCTCGATGCGGCTCTCGCCGAACGCCCGGCCGAGCTCGGACGGATCCGCTCCGAGCTCGTCCTCGAGCCACCCTGCGCGATCGCTTCGCACCTGCAGCAGGTCGAAGCCGGCGGCCGCCGCGAACGCGATCTCGTCCGCGGGAGGGCGCCAGTTCCCGCCGGTTGAGCGGCCGAAGAACCGCCCGAGCATGCCGATGCGCATCGAGGGAGCGGGCCTACGCGGCGGCGCGTGCCCGCTTCAGAACGAGCTCGGCGATCTGGATCGCGTTGAGCGCCGCTCCCTTGCGGAGGTTGTCGCTCGCGAGGAAGAGCGCGAGACCGCGTTCCACGGTGGGATCGCGCCGGATGCGGCCGACGAGCACGTCGTCGAGCCCGGCCGCCTTGCCCGGGGAGGGGAACTCGTCGACCTGCACCGAGGGAGCGGCCTCGAGGAGCTCGCGCGCGCGGTCCGGCCGAAGCTCGTCCTCCGTCTCGATCCACACCGCCTCCGCATGCCCGACCATCACCGGCACCCGGACACAGGTCGCCTGGATGGGGAGGTCGGGGAGCTCCATGATCTTGCGGGTCTCCTCGCGCAGCTTCGACTCCTCGTCGAACTCCTCGCCGTCGAAATCCCAGTCCATGCGCAGATCGTGCTCGGCCTGGGGCTCGGTGCGCAGACGCTCCATCGCGCGGGCGCCCGCGCCCGACACTGACTGGTAGGTGGCGACTCGCACGCGGACGAGGCCGGCCGCCTCGTGCAACGGCTTGAGGACGCACGTCAGCGGGATGGTGCAGCAGTTCGGGTTCGCGATGATGCTTCCGCCCTCGAGAGCGCGCGCGCCGTTGACCTCCGGGACGACGAGCGGGATCCCCGGCTCGAGCCGGTAGGCCGCGGACTTGTCGATCGCAACGGCGCCGCCGGCGACCGCGTGGGGGACGAGCTCGCGCGAGGCGCTCGTCCCGACGGAGAAGAAGAAGAGGTCGACGTCCCCGCGTGCGAGCGTCTCCGGGGTCGCCTCCTCGACCGCGAGCGCGCCGAGCCGGGTGCCGGCGGAGCGGGCGGACGCGAAGACCCGGACGTTCTCGAAGCCGCGGGCGGCGAGCAGGTCGAGCGTGACCGTGCCGACGGCCCCCGTTGCCCCCACGACGCCGACGGCGGGACGATCAGCCACGCTCGCGCTCCTCGAGGTACGGCTGGAACCGCTCGTGGATCGCGCGCACCGCCTCCTCGACCTGTGACGCGCGCACGACGCAGGAGACGCGGATCGACGACGTCGAGATGATCTCGATGTTGATGCCGGCCTCTGCGAGCGCATCGAACATGTCGGCGGCCACGCCCGGATGGCTCTTCATCCCGGCGCCGATCAGCGAAACCTTCGCGATCTCCGGGTCGTGCTCGACGCGACCGGCGCCGATCTCGCTCGCGACGCCTGCGAGGATCGGCTCCGCGGTCTGCAGGTCGGCCTTCGGCAGCGTGAACGAGATCGTCGCCTCGCCGTTCTGGGAGACGTTCTGGACGATCATGTCGATGTTGACCCCTGCCCGGGCGAGCGCCCGGAAGACGCGGGCCGCGACGCCGGGCTGGTCGGGCACGCCGATGATCGAGACCTTCGCCTCGGACGTGTCATGGGTGACTCCGGAGATGATCGCCTTCTCGAGCACGACGCCTGCCTCCTCGCCGATCCAGGTTCCCTCGCCGCGCTCGAACGTCGAGCGCACGCGCAGCTTCACACCGTAGCTGCGGGCGATCTCGATCGAGCGCGCCATCATCACCTTCGCCCCCGAGGCGGCCATCTCGAGCATCTCGTCGTACGTGATCGAGTTCAGCTTCAGCGCACCGGGCACGATCCGGGGATCGGCGGTGAAGATGCCCGGGACGTCGGTGAAGATCTCGCAGGCGTCGGCGCCGAGCGCCGCAGCCAGTGCGACGGCCGTGGTGTCCGAGCCGCCGCGGCCGAGCGTCGTCACGTCGTGCGTCGACGTCGACACGCCCTGGAAGCCGGCGACGAGGACGATCTTGTCCTCGAGCAGCGCCTCGTGGATGCGGGTCGCGCGAACCTCGACGATCTTCGCCTTCGTGTGCGCCTGGTCGGTGACGATGCCCGCCTGCGAGCCGGTGAACGAGACCGCCTCGTGCCCGAGGTCGTGAATCGCCATCGCGCAGAGCGCGTTCGACACGCGCTCCCCCGTCGAGACGAGCATGTCGTACTCGCGTGGGTGGGGCCGCGTCGAGACCTCGTGCGCGAGCCTGATCAGCTCGTCCGTGGTCGAGCCCATCGCCGACAGCACGGCGACCACCTTCGCGCCCTGCTCGTGGGCGGCGACGAGGCGCTCGGCGACGCTCTTCAGCTTGCCGGTGTCGGCGACCGAGGTGCCGCCGAACTTCATCACCACGAGCCCCGGCGTCCGCTGCCGGTTCGCGAGGCTGGGAACCGCTTCGAAGTCGATCGTGGTCATTTTGCGACAGTGTAGGTGGGCCATGAGATCGCACCCGAGGACATTGCGTGAGTGGGTGGTCGTCGCCTTCGGCGCGATCGGCGTTGCGCTGCTCCCGTGGACGGTGTGGCTGTCCGCGTCGCTGAAGCAGCACCACGTCACGAACAACTGGGATCTCGCGTGGTCAGGGTTCGATGCCGGACTGGCAGCCCTCTTCGTCGCGACCGCATACGCGGCGCATCGCCGCTCACCGTGGGTCGGGGCGCTCGCGGCCGCCCTCGGCACGCTGCTCGTCGTCGACGCATGGTTCGACATCGTGCTGGAGAGCCACTGGGACGATCGGCGGAACGCGATCCTGCTCGCCGTGTTCGCGGAGCTCCCGACCGCGGCCGCCTGCTTCTGGATCGCCCAGCGCACCGAGCGGTTCCTGGCGAAGGTGGTGGAGGAAGCGCTAGAGCTCGCGCCGCCCGGCGAGGGCACGGCCGAGGGTGACCTCGTCGGCGTACTCGAGGTCGCCCCCGACGGGGAGACCGCTCGCGAGCCGGGTGACCCGAACCCGCCCGCGTAGCCGGTCGGCGAGGAACGCTGCGGTCGCCTCGCCGGTCATGTTCGGGTTGGTCGCGAGCACGACCTCCTGAACGCCGTTCGCCTCGACGCGGCGCAGGAGCTCGTCGATGCGCAGGTCGCCCGGCTCGACGCCGTCGAGGGGCGACAGCGCGCCGCCGAGGACGTGGTAGAGCCCCCGGTACTCGTGCGTTCGCTCGAGCGAGACGACGTCGACCGGCTGCTCGACGACGCAGATCAGGGCGTGGTCGCGGCGCTGGTCGCTGCAGATCCCGCAGATCTCCTCCTCGGTCAGGTTGCCGCACTCCCGGCAGAAGCGGACGCGCTCCTTGACCTCCGCGAGCGCCGCGGCGAGCGCGAGTGCCTCGTCCTCCGGGCGCTGGAGGATGTGGAACGCGAGCCGCTGCGCCGTGCGCGCGCCGATGCCGGGGAGCCGCTGGAGCTGCGCGACGAGGTTCTCGACGGAGGGGCTGAACATGCCGCCATTGTGCCCCGACGCCTCGGACAGGCGACCCGCCCGCTCCGCCCGGTCCAGGGCGGACGCGTCCGATCGGCCGCTCAGGTGCCGGGCACTGTCACGCGGAGGCGACAGGTGTCGCCGGGGACGTGCGATTCCCCTGCAGGCGCGCGATTCGCCCCGCCTCGCGCGGGACCGTCTGGTGCCAGGCACCGTTGTGAGACCGTCACGGACCGTCCACAGGGTGTCGCCGCAGGCCTCGGCCGATCTTGCGGGTCGGCGAGCTCAGCCCCAGCCCGCCGAGAGCCGCACGATCCGCGTGCGACGGCAGTCCCTCACATGCCGGGGAGAAGGCCGCCCAGATCGGGCGGGATGATGCTCTTCATCTTCGCCTCGACCTTGGCGTGCGCAGCGCGGAGCGCCTCGTTCGCGGCCGCCACCACGAGGTCGGCGAGGAGCTCGGGATCCTCCGGGTCGATCGCCTTCGGATCGATTCGAAGCTCCTTGATCTCGCCGCTCGCGCTTGCGACCACGGTCACCATGCCGCCGCCCGAGGAGGCCTCCGCGGTCTCCTTTGCCGCCTCCTCCTGGAGCGCCTCCATCTGCTGCTGCATCTCCTGCGCCTGCTTCATCAGAGCGTTGAGGTCAAAGCCCACGTTTCTCGCCCCCTTTGACGCCGGACATCATTCCTCGAGCTCCCGTGCGTCGAACGTGCTCTTCATCAGCTCGACGACGTCCTCCTCGCTCGCCGGGGCCTCGTCCTCGACGTCGGTCGGCTCGACATGCTCGCCGAGCTCGAACGAGACGACGAGCTTGCGGCCCGTTACCTCGTAGAGCGCCTCGCGGAGCAGCGCCGCGTTCTTCGGGTCCTCGGCGACCTTCAGATGGAACGACGCCGTCCTCGGGAACTCGAGCGTCAGGGTGTCGCCCGCGAGCGCCGCCGGGTGGGCCTCGGCGAGTGTCTTGCCGATCGGGATCGAGCGCTGCTCGACGGCCGGGAGGATCGCCCGCCGCCACGCCTCCTGGAGCTGCTCGAGCTCAACCGGGATCGCCGTCTCGACGGGGGCGATCCCGGTGGAACCTGCTTCGCTCGGCGAACCAGGTTCCTGAGTCTCGGCCCTGGGCGCGGGTCGAGCACCCTGCTCCAGCAGCTCGATCCGGTGGGCGAGCGACTCGCGCGACAGGTCCGAGCTCGCGCGTGTCACCTTGACGAGCGCGAGCTCGAGCGGCAGCCGGGGATCGCCTCCCTGGCGCATGTCGTCGACCGCGACGCCGAGCAGGTCGATCAGCCTGATCACCGTGGACGCGGGAAGCTGGTTCGCCTGCTCCCGAAGCCGCTCGCGTGCCTCCTCGGTCACCGGCAGCGAGTCGGGCACCTCGTTCATGTGCTGCACGAGGAGCACATGACGGAGGTGCTCGAGCACGTCCGTGACGAGCCGTCCGAGATCGTGTCCCTGCGACGACAGCTCCTCGAGGAAGAGCAGCGCCCCCCGCGTGTCCCCGTCCACCACGTGGTCGCAGAGCCGGAACAGCACCTCGTCCTCGACGGCGCCGAGGAGCTGCAACACGTCCTGCATCGTGATCTTCCCGCCGGTCGCGGACGCGAGCTGGTCGAGCGTCGACTCGGCGTCGCGGTAGGCGCCCTGCCCGCCGCGAGCGACCAGCGCCAGGGCGGCGTCCGGCACGTCGATGCCTTCGCCGTCGGCGATCAGCCGCAGCTTGCGGATGAGCTCTGGCAGGCGCGGCCGCTGGAACACGAAGGTCTGGCAGCGCGAGCGGACCGTCGGCAGGACCTTCTGCAGCTCGGTCGTGCAGAAGACGAAGACGAGATGCGGCGGCGGCTCCTCGATCAGCTTCAGGAGCGCGTTCCACGCCGCGTCGGTCAGCTGGTGCGCCTCGTCGAGGATGTAGACCTTGTGCGAGCCCTCGACCGGCTGCAGGACGACGCGGTCGCGGATGTCGCGGATGTCGTCGATGCCCCGTTGAGATGCGGCGTCCATCTCGATCACGTCGAGGGACGTGCCGTTCGTGATCGAGACGCACGCGTGACAGGTGTTGTCGGGTGTCGCAGTCGGCCCCTGCGCGCAGTTCAGCGACTTCGCGAGGATCCGGGCGAGCGACGTCTTGCCGGTGCCTCGCGGCCCCGCGAACAGGTACGCCTGGCGGACCTTGCCCTGCTCGATCGCGTTCCTGAGCGTGCGGACGACCGCCTCCTGCCCCACGACCTCCTCGAACGTCTGCGGGCGGTACTTCCGGTAGAGGGCGGCCACCCGGCGATTCAAGCAGATCCGTCGCCGAGCGCCGCAGCCCCCACCGGCACCGGCCCGGCAGGCTGCTCGGTGTCGGCACGGGCCGCCCGGACGAGCGGCAGCCGCAGCTCGAACACCGTGCCGCGCTTCCCGCCCGGCAGCGCCCGGCAGCTGCCTCCGTGTGCCGCCGCGATCGCCGCGACCATCGCGAGACCGAGCCCGACGCCGCCTTCCCGGCGCGAGCGTGACTCGTCGGAGCGGGCGAACCGCTCGAAGATCCGCTCCGTCAGTGCCGGGTCGATCCCGACGCCCTCGTCGGTGACGCCGATGACGAGCTCGTCGCCGTCGCCGCGGGCGGACAGCTCGATCAGCGCGTAGTCGTCCGTGTACTGGACGGCGTTCTCGAGGAGGGCGTCGAGGGCCGTTCGCAGCAGCGCCTCGTCGGCGTCGACGATCACGTCCGCAATGGCGCCGAGCCGCCACGCGCGGGGGGCGAGGCCCGACCAGCGCAGGAACACGTCCTCGAGGAACGGGACGAGCGCCACCGGGTGCAGCACGGCGGGCTCCTCCCCCTCGACGCGCGCGAGCAGCAGCAGCCGCTCGACGATCAGCTCGATCCGGCCGAGCTCGTCGAACGCGATCCCGAGCGTCCCCGGGCGGTCTCCGAGCTGCCGCTCGAGGAGCTCGAGGTGGAGGCGCGCGATCGTGACGGGCGTCCGCAGCTCGTGCGAGACGTCGTGCAGCAGCCGCTCCTCCTGCTCGACGAGACGCGCCCGCTCGTCGGCGAGCGCCGCGATCGTGACGATCGCCTTGGCGCGCCGGCGGGCGTGCCAGACCATCGCGAGGAACATCGCGGACATCAGCGGAACCTCGAAGAGCTCGCCCCAGAGCTGGATCCCGTCGAACGCGTCCGAGGCGATCGACGCGCCGGTTGCGACGATCACGGCACCGAGCACGACCGATGTCGTGAGCGGCGACCAGACCCGGAAGCCGTACAGCAGGGTCAGCGTGATCCAGATGACGTGGAACGGGACGGTCTCCCACGACGGCCACGCCACCATCACGGCGACGCAGCCTGCGGCGAGCACGCCCCACGCGAGCTCGACGGGATGCAGGCGGCTAGGCGATCGCAAGCCGATATCCGGCATGGCGGATCGTCTCGATCGGCCACGCCGGCCCGAGCTTCTTGCGAAGCCGGCGGACGCACACGTCGACGACGTTCGAGCCCGGGTCGAAGCTGTAGCCCCAGACCTCCGACAGCAGCCGCTCCCGGCTGATCACTTCGCCGGCGTGGAAGACGAGGTGGTAGAGAAGCCGGAACTCGCGATCCGACAGGTCCGTCGTCCGGCCCTCCGCGACCGCCTGCCTTCGTGCGACGTCGAGCTCGAGCTCGCCGATGCGGAGCGTCTGCAGGTCGCCGGACTCCTGACCGCGTCTGAGGTGCACGCGTACGCGGGCCACGAGCTCCTCGAACGAGAACGGCTTCGCCAGGAAGTCGTGCGCGCCGAGGTCGAAGCCCCGGAGCTTCGTCGGGAGGTCGCTCCGTGCGGAGAGGATGAGGACGGGCACGTCGCTGCGGGTCCGACGCAGCTCGGCGAGCAGCCGGAACCCGTCGAGGCGGGGAAGCAGCAGGTCGAGCACCACCAGGTCGTACGGCTCCGCGAGAGCCATGCGCAGCCCCGTGACGCCGTCCTCGGCGCCGTCGACGACGAACCCCTCCGCCCGGAGACCGTCCCGGAGAAACTCGAGGATCCGGGGCTCGTCCTCGATAACGAGGACTTTCATGTCCGCATCGCGGGCGAACCTACCGTGCCGCCCGCGCCCTGTAAACGGCCATGCATGTCAGGTGTCGGGCGGGCCGGCCCCGTCCGGAGCCGGCCCGCCCAGGAGCTACGCGGCGAGGTCGTTCCGTTCGCGGCGGCCCAGGCGGTAGACGTCGGCCGCCCGGTTCCGTGCCCTGCGGTCGGAGTCGATCCCGTGGGCGAGCAGGGAGAGGACGGCCTGCAGGACGACCACGCCGAGGGCGGCGTTGATGATGATGAGCGTTGTCGGTGTCATGCGCGTCGTCCTTCCCGGGCAGATGAGAGGCCGCTGAGACGGGGCTGTGAATGACCGGTGGATGACTCCGAGATGACAGTTCTGTCACGAACCTAGGCACGCGGATCGCGGCGCGATATACCCGCCGATCGTGAGTGGGAGCGCGCGGAAGGGCCTTGCCGCGGTCTTGGCGACCCTGGTCGTCGGGGCGCTGATCGGCGTCTACATCAGCTTCCTGACGAACGGGCCGACGCCGTATACCGCCCCGGTGACGAAGACGTCGAGCGGCCGGAAGGTCGTGAACCTCACGCTCATGACGGTCGCTGCGATCGGGCCGAAGCTTTCGCCGAACGAGAACTGGGTGTCGTACCTCGTGCGCGAGAACGGCGTCTGGCACCGCAGCACCGTCTGGACGCTCCCCAAGGACGCGGTCGTGCACGTGACCGTCTACAACTTCGACGGCCGCAGCGGGCTCCGCAACCCGTTCCTGGCGCAGGCGCGCGGCGTCGTCGGGGGCACCTTCCAGATCAACGGGGCGACGCCGCGGAAGACGATCAACCCCGACGACGCGTCGCACACGTTCGCGATCCCGCAGATGGGTGTGATCGTGCCGATCTTCGGCGTCGCCGACGACGCGAAGAACCAGTGCGGCTACGCGCCGTGCCCGATGTCGACGGCGCACGAGACGGTCACGTTCACGTTCAAGACGCACAAGGCGGGCCACTACCGGTGGCAGTGCTTCGTGCCGTGCGCGGCGGGCTTCGTCTACGGCTTCGGCGGCCCCATGCAGACGGTCGGCTACATGGACGGGTATGTCGACGTGGTCTAGCGACGCGCGCCGGCTCGCGGCGCTGACGGTGATCGGGACGGCGATCGTGCTGCCGCTCGTCGTGTTCGTGCTCGGGCCGAACATGCCGCCCGGCAAGGGCACGTCGGTCGCGTCCGGACAGGTCTTCGACAACACCGTGCTGCTCGCGGTGATGACACCGTTCGCCGTCTTCATCCTCGTGTACCTCGGCTACGCCCTCGTCCGGTTCCGCGCGCCGAAGGGCGAGACCGAGCTGAAGGACGGGGCGCCGATCCGCGGCCACTTCGCGTCGCAGGTCGTCTGGCTCGCGTCGACGACGATCGCGGTGCTGTTCCTCGCGATCTTCGGTACCGCCGAGCTCCTCGCCGACAACGGCGCCGGCGGCGGCGCCGGCCCCAGCCCGGCCTGGAAGCCGGGCGGCCTCGCCTCGGCGCTCCCGGTGCAGGTGATCGGGCAGCAGTGGGAGTTCACGTACCGCTACCCGACCTACGGCGGTGTGGAGACGGCGCAGCTCGTCATCCCCCAGGGGCGCCAGATCGTCTTCCACGTCACCTCGCTCGACGTCGTCCACTCGTTCTGGGCCTACCAGCTCGGCGTCAAGGCCGACGCGAACCCGGGCGTCGACAACATCGTCTACGTGAAGCCGAACAAGCTCGGCACGTTTGACATCCGCTGCGCCGAGCTCTGCGGGCTCTGGCACGGCTACATGTTCGACACAGGGAGGGTCGTGACCCCGGCGCAGTTCTCCACGTGGATCGCGGCGCGCAAGCGCCAGTTCGCCCCCGTCTCGAGGTACATGCCCGCCTACAGCGGCAGCTACGCCCCCGACCCGCAGTACCGCGCCGGATGAAGCTGCGCCGCCTGATCGGGTTCAACCTGCTGACCGCCGTCGTTCTCGGCGTCGGTGGCTTCTACCTCGGCTGGTGGCTCGGCCACCAGGTGAAGGCCTCGAGCATCGACTACTTCAGCGACACGAACCAGAACGACATCGCGCTCTTCGTCGGCTACTTCACGGGCGTCGTCGGCTTCCTCGTCGGTCTCGGGTTCGCGAACTACCCGGTGCAGCGCCTGCTCGGACGCCCCGCGACGCTGCGGGAGAAGGAGGAGGCCGGCGCGAGCCGCTACTTCGGGCTCTGCACCGATCACAAGGTCGTCGGCATCCAGTACCTGATCGGCATCGGCGTCTTCTTCTTCATCGGCGGCCTGAACGCGATGCTGATCCGCTTCGAGCTGCTGCGGCCGACCCACCTCGTCTGGAACGGCAACAACTACCTCACCCTGGTCGGACTGCACGGCACGATGATGATGGGGATCATGACGAGCGGGATCATCGGCCCGTTCGCCAACTACCTCCTGCCGCTGATGATCGGCGCCCGCAGGATGGCGTTCCCGCGCATCGAGGCGCTCACGTTCTGGCTCCTGATGGCGGCCGCCACGATCCTGATGACGACGATCGCCTTCGGCGGCTTCCCGACCGGCTGGACCGGCTACGCCCCGCTGAACGAGCAGGCGAACATGGGCATGGACGCCTACATCGCGTTCTTCGCGCTCGTCGGGCTCTCGATGACGCTGCTCGGCCTGAACATGGTCGCCACCGTGATCACGATGCGCGCGCCGGGCATGACGTGGAGCCGGCTGCCGCTCTTCGTCTGGGGCACGCTGTCGACGAGCGTCCTGATGCTCCTTGCCGCACCGGTCCTGATCTCGACGCTCTTCGCGCTCGCGCTCGACCGCACCGCACAGACGGGCTTCTACAACACGCAGGCCGGCGGCAGCCCCTACCTGTACGAGAACCTCTTCTGGATCTTCGGGCATCCCGAGGTGTACATCCTCGCGCTGCCCGGCATGGGGATCCTGCTCGAGATCATCCCCGTGTTCTCGCGCAAGCCGGTGTGGGGCTACCGCCTCGCCGTCACCGGGATGCTCGGGATCATGCTTCTGAGCTTCCTGGTCTGGCAGCACCACCTGTTCGTGAGCGGCATCAACGGCAACCTGCGGCCGTTCTACATGCTCTCGACGGAGCTGATCTCGCTCCCGACGGGCTTCATCTTCATCAGTGCGCTCGGCACGCTCTGGCAGGGCCGCATCCGCCTGACGGTGCCGATGCTGTTCGCCCTCGCCTGGATCTTCAACTTCCTGATCGGCGGCCTGTCGGGCGTGTTCCTGTCCGACGTCCCGAGCGACGTGACGACGCACGGCAGCTTCTTCTCGATGGCCCACTTCCACTACACGATCATGGGCGGGCTGATCTTCGCCTTCTTCGCCGGGATCTACTACTGGGTGCCGAAGATGACCGGCTACCAGCTGAACGAGCGGCTCGGAAAGGTGCACTTCTGGTCGATGTTCCTCGCCTTCAACTCGACGTTCGGCCCGCTGCTCGTCATCGGCTTCCTGGGCATGCCGCGCCGCGTCGTCACCTACGCCGGCTACCTCCAGGGCGCGAACATCTGGGTGTCGGTCTCCGCGTTCGTCCTCGGCTGCTCGATGCTCGTCTTCCTCGCGAACTTCGTCTGGTCGATGGTCTTCGCGCGCGTGCCGGCCGGCGTCAACCCGTGGGGCTCGAAGTCGATCGAGTTCCAGCTGCCGTCGCCGGTGCCCGTGCACAACTTCGACCGGATCCCGACCTTCGGGCCCGACCCCTATCCCTACGGTGACGAGGGGCTGGCCGCACCCGGCCAGCGGCCCGTCATCTCGCCTGCGAGGCCGACGCAATGACCGAGCTCGCTCAGTCCTCCACCGACTACTCCGTCGTCGAGCGGGAGCCGCCGCAGGTGATGGCGGAGAACCTGCGCGTCGCCGCGCGCCTCTGGTCGAGCGCGACGTTCTTCTTCTTCTTCGCGTTCCTCTTCTCGTACTTCTATCTCCGCTCGCTGAACCAGACGCATCTGTGGCGCCCGAAGCACGTCGACCCGTCGCTCACTCTGGGGACGCTCGAGGCGGCGGCGGTCGTCCTTGCGGCGGCGCTCCTCCTGCTCGGGCTTCGCGATCACCGTGCCGAGCGCAGGCCGGCCTGGCGGGTGAAGGGGGCGGCGGCGCTCGTCTTCATCCTCGCAGCGGTCGTCCTGCAGGTGATCGAGTGGTCGACGCAGGGCTTCGGCCCGACGGACGGCGGCTACGCGAGCGTGTACATCGGCTGGACGTCGATGCAGACGATCTTCCTGGTCGGGCTCTTCTACTGGGTCGAGACGACCCTTGCGACCTCGGTGCGGCACCGCAAGTCCGTGCCCCACCAGTTCGAGGCGGGCGAGGCCTCCGGCGACCCGCACCGGACCGCTCCCGACATCGAGAACCCGCTCTCGCTCGTGCGGCCGCAGCTCGAGGCAGTCTCGTTCTTCGCCGCCGCGTTCGCGGGCATCGTCGCGGTCGCCTGGATCATCCTCTACCTGCTGTAGAAGCGTGAGCTTCCTTCTCCGGTCCGAGAACTGGCCGGTCGCGTGGCCGCTCACGGCGGCGCTCTGCGTCGCGGCCGTCCTGTACCACCTCGGCGGCCGGGCGACCGAGACGCGCGTCTCGCTGCGCCGCAGCGCGTCGTTCTACGGCGGCATCGGTGTCCTGGCGCTCGCGGTGGACTCGCCCGTCGATGCGTACGCCGACACCCTCTTCTTCGTGCACATGCTCCAGCACGTCCTGCTCGCGCTGATCGCTCCGCCGCTCCTTCTGCTCGGGCGACCCTGGCCGCGCATCGTGCGCCCCTTCCCGCTCCCTGCCCGCCGCACCGTCGTCGGAGCCGTCTTCCGGAGCCGGCTCGGGCGCCTCGGCGAGTGGCTCGCCGCACCGCTGCAGGCCTTCGCTCTCTTCAGCGTCGTGCTCCTCGGCTGGCACCTGCCGGCGCTCTACGACCTGACCCTTCGGAACGGGCTCGTCCACGACGCCGAGCATGCGCTCTTCTTCGGCGCCGGGCTGCTCTTCTGGCGCCATCTCGCGCCGTCGGGGCGCACGCCCGTCCTGTCCGATCCCGCCAGGGTGGCCTACGGCGTCGGCGCCATGCTCGTCGGCTGGGTGCTCGCCGTCGTGCTCGCGTTCGCACCCGATGCGCTCTACAGCGCGTACGCCGGCCTGGCCGGCCGGCCGCTGCACCTGTCGGCGCTCGAGGATCAGCAGCTCGCCGCGGGCGTCATGTGGGTGCCCGCATCCGTCCCGTACACGATCGCCGTGCTCGCGGCCGCCTACCGCTGGCTCGACCCGAACCCCGGACGGCGGCGGCGGCCGCCGCTCGTCGCGGACGACCTTCGACCGAGGGAGACCTGATGATCGCTTCGTTCACGACCGCGTCGCTCCTGACGCTCCTCCTGCCCGCCGCGCTGCTCGTGCTCGTCTTCGGCTGGTGGTTCGTGGTCGTC
Organism: uncultured Thermoleophilia bacterium; assembly: GCA_963784765.1. GTDB lineage: Bacteria > Actinomycetota > Thermoleophilia > Gaiellales > Gaiellaceae > PALSA-600. Next base: position 30,119 of record CAWASP010000031.1, on the reverse strand, counting down.
CGTCGGCAAGAGCTGTAGAGGCGTGGCCGTGCCGGTCACCGGCGGTCTCTGGCTCAGGCTGACGGGCCTCCTCGCCTGCGCGGGGACGGTGCTCGCGGCCGCGTCGGGCGCGGCCGGCCTCGACACGGCCCACCGTGCGGCGGCGGCGCTCGCCCTTCCGCCGCTTTGCGCACTGGTCGCGACAGCCCAGGTCGCGCACCGACGGCTCCTGCCCGCCGCCGCGGCGGCGCTCGTCCTCTTCCTCGCAGCGGCTGCTCTCCCGGCGCCCGATGCCGCCCATGTCGCCCTCGCCGCGCTCGCCTGTGCGGCCGCGGCGGCGGCCGTGGGCGGAGCGTTCCGCGGCGCCGCGCTTCCCGGCGGGCCCTGGCGCGACTACGTCACGCTCTGCAAGCCGCGGATCATGTCGCTCCTCCTCGTCACCGGAGCGTGCGGGATGATCGCCGGAGCACACGGGTGGCCGGGCACGGTGCGCTTCACGGCGGCGATGGGAGGGCTGGCACTCGCCTGCGGCGGCGCCTCCGCCCTCAACCATCTCCTCGACGCCGACATCGACCGGCTGATGGGCAAGCGCACCGAGCACCGCCCGGTCGCCGCCGGGCGCGTGCCGCCGGCGCGCGCGCTCGAGTTCGGGCTCGCCCTCACGGCGCTCTCGTTCGTCGTGCTCGCTTCCGCCCTGAACCTGCTGACCGCGCTCCTTGCGCTCGCCGGCAACCTCTTCTACGTCGTCGTCTACACGCGCCTGCTGAAGCGCTCGACGCCGCAGAACATCGTCATCGGCGGTGCGGCCGGGGCGGTTCCACCGCTCGTCGGCTGGGCCGCGGCGACCGGCGATCTCTCGTGGCCGGCGCTCTTCCTGTTCGGCATCGTCTTCCTCTGGACGCCGCCGCACTTCTGGGCGCTCGCGCTCCTGCTCCGCGAGCAGTACGCGGCGGCGAAGGTGCCGATGCTGCCCGTCGTGCGCGGCGAGCGCGAGACGGTCCGCCAGATCGTCGCGTACACCGTCGTGCTGCTGGCGGCGAGCGTCGTGCCGTTCGCCGCCGGGTCGTTCGGCGCGGTCTACCTCGCCGGCGCGCTCTCGCTCGGCGGCGTGTTCCTCGCCCTCGCCCTCCGTCTGCGCCGCGCGCCCACCCGTCGCGGCGCGGCGCTCCTCTTCCACTATTCCCTGCTCTACCTCGCGCTGCTCTTCGCGGCCGCGGCCCTCGACCTGTCGTTGTAAGGCACGCCTTACAACGTTTGCTAGCCTCACCGCCGTGGACGAGGTCTTCTGCGGTGAGGTCAAGCGCCGCCGGTTCTTCCAGGCCTGGGGCCTGTGGATCGTCGCGGCGGCAGTCCTCGCGACGCTGGTCGGCGGCGTCGTCTACGCCTCGCAAGGACCGCCCGATCCGACCCAGCCGACCACCGCCTCGCACGCGGTCGTGGTCGCGAACAGCGCCATCATCGTGTTCCGGGAAGGGCTCGAGGCGGTTCTGATCTTCGCGGCCGTCACCGCGTCGATGCTCGGTGCGCAACGTCGGCTGCGCCGGCCCGTCGCCGCGGGCGCGGGGGTCGCCTTCGCCGCCACCGTCGCGACCTGGTTCCTCGCCCAGGCGATCCTCGCCCGGTTCACGCGCTACGGCAACGAGCTGCAGGCGGTCACCGGCCTGATCGCGATCGCCGTGCTGCTGATCGTGATGAACTGGTTCTTCCACAAGGTCTACTGGACGAAGTGGATCGGGAAGCGCAACGCGCAGCGCAAGCGGGTGCTCGCAGGCGGCGTCATCGGCGGCCAGGTGGTCGGCCTCGTCGCGCTCGGGTTCTCGAGCGTCTACCGGGAGGGCTTCGAGGTCGTGCTGTTCCTGCAGAACCTGCAGCTGCAGGCGGGGACGGCGACCGTGCTCGAGGGCGTGGGGATCGGGCTCGGCGCCACCGTCGCCGTCGGCGCGATGACGTTCCTCCTCCAGCAGAAGCTGCCGTACAAGCGGATGCTCGTCGTCACCGGCGTGATGCTCGGTATGGTGCTCGTCGTGATGGTGGGGGGCAGCGCCCGGACGATGCAGGATGTCGGCTGGCTCTCGACGACGCCGCTTCCGGTGCGCTTCCCGAACTGGTGGGCGCGCTGGTTCGAGCTCGTGCCGACCTGGGAGACGGTCGGTGCGCAGGTGCTCGCCGCGACCGCCGTGATCGGTTCGTACGTCGCCGCGGAGTGGCTGAAGGTGCGGCGGCCGGCGCGGCGCGGTGAGCCGGTCGCGCTTCGCCCCGAAGCGCCGCCCGCCTAGAGAGGCCGTGCGCCCGGGGGTCTTCACGCGCCGGACGCTGCTCTCCGGGCTCGCCACGGCGGGCGCGGTCTTCCCGGCGCGGCTCCGCGCGGCGGTGGGCGGCCCGGTGCTCGAGGGGCTCTCGGTCGAGAACGACATCCGTCTCCCGTACGCGGGCGACCGGCCGCTCCTTGCGACGATCAGCCCCGGCGGCGAACGCGGCCGCGACCGGGCGGTCGTCCGCTTCCGCCTGCGGCGGGCGGCGCACGTCGCCCTCGACGCGCTCGCCCGCAACACGCCGAGCGAGGTGGCGCTCGCGAGCGAGGCCGCGGCCCTGACCGGCACCCGCGTGCTCTCGAGCGAGGGCCGGCTGCTCCGCGCCGGCGAGCACGCGCTCAGCTGGACGCCGCCGCCGTCGGTGAAGCCCGGCACCTACACCCTGCGGCTCACCGTCACCGACCTGCACGGCAAGCGCACGGTCTACGGTATGTGGTCGCCCGTCCACCCGAAGCGGCCGCCGGCGCCCGTCGTCCGCGTGCTGGGAGTGGACGCCGCCGCCGCGGCACGGAGCTACGTGCCGGGCGAGACCGCGCAGATCGTCGTTCGGGCCGACGCCCGGACGTTGACCCTGCAGCTCTTCCGCTCCGGCACCGAGACCGTTCCGACCTACGCGAACGACCTGCTCAACGGCGAGCCCGTCGCCGATCCGCAGACGGTCGACTGGGCGACCCTCGCCGATGCACCGGTGCCGGTCGCCGTGCCGCTGCCGTCCGACCTGCAGTCGGGCGTCCACTACGTCGAGGTCGGAAGCGGCGACGGGCGGCTCGGCTTCGCGCCGTTCGTCGTCCGCCCGTCGCAGCCGACACGCCGCGTCGCCGTCGTGATGCCGACCAGCACGTGGCAGGCCTACAACTTCCAGGACGCCGACGGCGACGGCTTCGGGGACAGCTGGTACGTCTCGTGGCGCACGCGCACCGTCGACCTGACCCGGGCGCAGCTGAACCGCGGCGTGCCGTACCGGTACCGCAGCTACGACCTGGCCTTCCTTCACTGGCTCGCGCAGACCGGCAAGCAGGTCGACGTCTATGCGGACGAGGACCTCGAGCGCTTCGCCGACGGTGACGCGCTCCGCGCCTCCTACGACCTCGTCGTCTTCCCGGGGCACACCGAGTACGTCACGACCCACGCCTACGACGTGATCGAGCGCTACCGCGACGCCGGAGGCAACCTGATCTTCCTGTCGGCGAACAACTTCTTCCGGCGCGTCGACTTCGACGGCTCGCACATCACGCTCGTCGATCTCTGGCGCGACCTCGGGCGGCCCGAGTCGTCGCTCGTCGGCGTCCAGTACCGGGCGTCGGACCGCGGGACGCATCAGAGCCCGTTCGTCGTCACCGAGCAGGGGGCGGAGAGCTTCGTCTTTCGCGGCACCAACCTGCAGGCCGGGTCGACGTTCGGGCGGTTCGGGATCGAGATCGACGCGGTGACGGGGCACTCGCCGCCGGGGACTGTCGTGCTCGCCGAGATTCCCGATGCGCTCGGGCCGGGGCTCACCGCCCAGATGACCTACTACCAGACGGAGGCCGGCGCGCGCGTCTTCGCCGCCGGTGCGCTGAACTTCGGCGGCCAGGTGCTGCTCTGGCCCGAGACGACCCGGCTGCTCGAGAACGTCTGGTCGGAGCTCGCGCCGGCGGAGTCCTAGATGGTTGATCGATAAATGCCGTCGTCGCGGGGAGGGCATGCATCAAGCAGTGGGTTCGGCTCGACCGGGGTCAAGGCCGGTGGGCCTTGGCGCCGGGCGAGGCGGGCGCAATGCGCCGTATGCAGGCCCCCAGCCGTGGCGGCGATGATTTGTCGATCAACCATCTAGAGGCTTGATGCGCATTTGCGGGCGTACGCACCCCAATACACATCAACTAACCGGCTGCGAGCTCGCCGGCACGGACCGGTACGTCCAGGCGGTTCCCGGGCGGGGCGAGCGGGCACACCCAGCGAGGGTCGTACGAGCACGACGGGTTGTAGGCGAAGTTGAAGTCGAGGATGAGCCGTCCTGCGTCGGCGCCGAGATCGGCGCCCTTCACCGTGTCGAGCAGATAGCGGCCGGCGCCGTACGTCTCACGCCCGCTCGTGGCGTCGGCGAAGCAGAGGTAGATGCCGCCGCCGTAGCCGTCCAGCCAGTACAGGTCGAGGGCCTCCGCCCTGCCCCGCAGGACGAAGGCCGCGCGCGCGAAGCGGGTGAACGAGTACGGATGCTTCCCCGACGTCGCGATCTCGCGCGTCTCCCGCGCGGCGGGCTCGAGCGAGGCGAGCACCCGGAGCTCGGGGTCGTAGTCGAAGTAGGGCAGCGAGGTGAAGCTGCTGCGGCGCTCCGCGGGGAGCGGCGACTGCGGATGGTCGCGGAAGAGCTCGTCGCGCGTGTCGCGCCAGAGCGCCCAGGCACGGGGCGGATCGGGCTCGCCACGGACGGCCGCGTACAGCTCGAAGATCCGCCGCTTCCAGTCGAGGAGGTCGAGCTCGTCCAGGCCGCGAGCCTACCGGGCGGCCGCGAACGCGCGCACGAGCGCGTCGACCGCCGACGGGAACGCATGCTCGGCCGCCGCCGCGTACCCGATCAGGATGCCGGCGCGTGCCGCGCCGGGCCCGTGCGAGTAGCCGCCCGTGGCCAGACCCTCGATCGCGACCCCGCGATCGCCCGCCGCCGCGAGGACGCGCTCCTCGGCGGCGACGTCGTGCAGCGCGACGTGGAGGTTCAGGCCTGCGTCGGCGCCGCCGATGGCTGCAGCGCCGACGAGCGGGTCGAGCGCGGCGACGAGCGCATCGCGACGGCGGCGGTAGCGGAGGCGCATCCGGCGCACGTGCCGGTCGAGGTCGCCGCGGCGGACGAGCTCCGCCAGCGCGAGCTGATCGAGGACACCCGGCTGCCAGTCGACGAGGAGCTTCTGCTCGAGCACGGAGGCGACGAGATCGGGTGGGACGACCAGCCACCCGATGCGCACGGCGGGCGCGAGCGTCTTCGACGTCGTGCCCGCGTAGACGACCCGGTGCGGGTCGAGCGCCTGCAGTGCGACGAGCGGGGCGGTGTCGTAGCGGAACTCGCCGTCGTAGTCGTCCTCGATCACGAACGAGCCGCGGGCGCGCGCCCATTCGAGGAGGTGCCCCCGGCGGCGACCGGCGAGCGGCATCCCGAGCGGATGATGCCGGTTCGGCGTCAGGACGACCGCGGCCTCGTCCCGGAGCTCCTCCACGCGGCCGCCGCCCTCGTCGACCGGGAGCGGACGCACCTCGAGCCCGGCGGCGGCGACGATCCGCCGGTGGTAGGCCATGCAGGGGTCCTCCATGGCGACGATCGCGCCGCCCCTGGCGGCGATCGTCCGGGCGACGACTGCGAGGCCCTGCGTGAAGCCGGCCGTGACGACGATCTGCCCGGCGCCCGCGCGCAGCCCCCGTGCCCGCGCCAGGTATGCGGCGAGCTCCGCGCGGAGCTCGGGACGGCCCTGCGGATCGCCCAGCCCGAGCGCGTCACGGGGCGCCGACGCGAGCGCCCGGCGCAGCGCCCGCAGCCACGCCTCGCGCGGGAACGACGTCGGGTCGGGGCGTCCCGGCCGCAGATCGTGCCGCGGCTCGGGCGCCGGCGGCAGCGTCCCGGTGGCGGCCGCAGGCTCGACGTCCGCCACGACCGTGCCGGAGCCCCGCCTCCCCGTCACGAAGCCGCCCGCAGCGAGCTGGGCGTAGGCCTCGGCGACCACTCCGCGGGAGACGCCGAGGTCGCGGGCGAGCGCGCGTGTCGAGGGGAGCCTCGTTCCGGGTGCGAGCATGCTCTCTGCGATCGCGCCGCGCAGCGCGTCCTCCAGCGAGCGGGCGAGGCCGGCGCGGCGGTCGAGCGCCACGAACAGGTCGAGGCCGAAAGTGGACTGCTCTGAACGCCGGGAAATGGCCCTGGTCACCGATCCATTCTCGCCGTAGCCTGGTCGCATGACAACCACCGAGCACACGAAGACCGCCGCGCGGCGCCTCGAGTTCGCGCGCACGCTGCCCGCCGCCTACAAGGCCATGGACGACCTCTGGAGCGCCGCCGTCGACGCCCTCGAGGTCTCGCTCGTCGACCTCGTCTGCCTGCGCACCGCGCAGCTGAACGGGTGCCCCTACTGCCTCGACATGCACTCGAAGGATGCGCTCCACCACGGCGAGTCGACCGACCGGCTGCTCCAGCTCGACGCCTGGGGCGAGGCGACCTGCTTCACGCCGCGCGAGCGCGCGGCGCTGGCGCTCACCGACGCGATCACGCTCGTGCGCGAGTCGCGCGTGCCCGACGCCGTCTGGTCGGAGGCGGCCGGGGCGTTCGGCGAGGTGGAGCTCGCGGCGCTCGTCGCCGCGATCATCTCGTCCAACTCCTGGAACCGGCTGCTGATCTCGATCCGCGAGCCGGCGGGCTCCTACCGGCCGGGCTAACGTCCCGGCAGTGCAGGCCGAGACCCTCGTCCTTCCCTACGACCCTGCCTGGCCCGGCCTCTTCGAGGCGGAGAGCGAGCGCCTCGAGAAGGCGCTCGCTCCATGGCTCGACGGTGGGATCCACCACGTCGGCTCGACGAGCGTGCCGGGGCTCGCCGCGAAACCGGTCATCGACATGCTCGCGGGCGTCCGCGACCTGGAAGAGGCTCGCGCGGCCTTCGAGCCGCTCGCCGCGCTCGGCTACCGGCACCGCGAGCACCGGCCGGAGGCGCACGCATTCTTGAAGCCGGACGGAAGCAGGTGGGGCGCGAGCCATCACGTGCATCTGACCGAGCCGGGCAGCGCCGTCTGGTGCGAACGGCTTGCCTTCCGGGATGCGCTCCGGGCGGACCCCGCGCTCCGTCGCGAGTACGAGGAGCTGAAGCGCTCGCTCGCCGCGGGCGGGGCCTATGACGCCCGCCGCAAGCGGCCGCTCGTGGAGCGCGTGCTCGCGGAGTCCGGCATCGACCTGCTTCCGGACCGGGAGCGCCTCGATCCCGCCGCGTACCGCCCCCTTCCGTGAGGACGCACACGTTCGAGGCGATCGGGGTCGTGAACCACGTGGTCGTGGAGGACGACGCGGTGCTCGAGGCCGCCTCGCGCATCGCGGTCGCCGAGATCGAGGCCCTCGATCTCGCGTGCAGCCGCTTCCGCGACGACTCGGAGCTCGCGCTCCTGAATCGCGAGCCCGGCCGTCCCGTGCCGGTGTCGGAGCTGCTCTTCGACGCCGTCTCGACCGCGCTCGACGCTGCGGCGGCGACGGACGGGGTCGTCGATCCGACGGTCGGGCGCTCGCTCCGCGGTCTCGGCTACGACCGCTCGTTCGAGATCGTGGTCGGCCGCGGCGGCACGCCGCGGTTCGCCTTCGTGCCGGCCGGCGGCTGGCGCGCGATCGAGCTCGACGGCGACCGGCGGACGATCGTCGTGCCCCGCGGCTACGAGCTCGATCTCGGAGCGACCGCCAAGGCGCTCGCCTCGGACCGCATCGCCGGGCAGATCGCGGCAGAGACCGGATCCGCCGTGCTCGTGTCGCTCGGAGGCGACATCGCCGTCGCGGGCGCGCCCGCGGGCGGCTGGCCCGTGCTGATCGCGGAGGACTCGCGGGCGCCGGTCGGCGGCGCCGGCCCGGTGGTCGCGGTCCACGGCGGCGGGCTCGCCACGTCGAGCACCACCGTCAGGCGCTGGCAGGCGGGGGAGATCGAGGTGCATCACGTCGTCGACCCGCGCACCGGCGCGCCGGCCGCCGGTCCCTGGCGAACCGTCAGCGTCGCAGCCGCAACATGCGTCGAGGCGAACACCGCCGCGACCGCGTCGATCGTGCTCGGCGACGCGGCGCCGGGCCGGCTCGAATCGCGCGGGCTCGCCGCCCGGCTCGTCGCCCACGACGGCTCGGTCGTCTGCACGGGTGGCTGGCCGGCGGACGGCTGAGGCTTGCCCGCCGATCGCTTCGGTTCGCGATACTTTGCGCACTGTGTCTGCGCAGGACGGAACGGTCGGGACCGCCGCAGCGAGGCTCCTGCGCCCCGGCTACCTCGTGCTCGTCGCGGCGCTCGCGCTCGGGGTGCTCGCCGGCCTCCTGATCGCGCGGTCGCGCTCGTCCCCGCACGCCGTGCCGACGGGGCCGCCGGCGCCGGCCGCGCCTCAGATCACCTGGGCGGCGGGTGCCCGACCCGCGCCCGACTTCTCGCTCACCGACCAGGCGGGGCACCCGATCTCCCTCGCACGGTTCCACGGGCGCCCCGTCATCCTCACGTTCATCGACCCGCTCTGCCGCAACCTCTGCCCGCTCGAGGCGAAGGTGCTGGAACGGGTCGTGGCGAGCCTGCCCGCGGCCGCTCGACCGGCGATCGTCGCGGTCAGCGTGAACCAGTGGGGGAACGCGCGACGCTACCTCCTCCAGGATCGGACGAAGTGGAAGCTGCACGCGGACTGGCACTGGGCGGTCGGCGCCACCCCGGCGCTGCGGAAGGTCTGGAGCGACTACAAGATCGGCGTGCAGGACTCGCCGAAGACGGTGGCCGGGGTGACGGTCCACGACATCAGCCACACGGAGGCGTCGTACATCCTCGACGCGAACGGGGACGAGCGGGCGCTCTTCCTCTATCCGTTCGTCGCCTCGGACGTGGCACGGACCGTCAAGCAGCTCGCCGGCGCCTGAGCAGAAGCCGCGCGGCCACTCCGAGGAGGAGCAGTGCCGCTGCGGCGGTCGCGATCAGGATGCGGTCGTTGCGGTTGCGATGCGAGGCGGGCGCCGCGGTCACGCTCGCCGGTGCTGCGACGTGGACGCCGTACACGGCCGCGAGCCGTTGCACGGCGGTCGTCGCTGCGAGCGCGAGCCCGCCGCTGCCGGACGGGACCGGGATCGCCGCGAGCCGGGCGAGGGCGGCCGTCGTGTCGTGTTTCGGGTAGTTGAACCCCATCCCATTGGGCATCACGGTCAGCAGCGGCCCTTTGTGGATGAACAGGAGCTCCGTGCCGAGGAACTTCGCGTATCGCTGCGGCTGCTGCCAGAGCACGGTCACCGAGCCGAGGTCGTACTCGCTCGCGATGACGGCGACCCTGATCGGGAACCCCTTCTTTGCCGCCGCCTGCGTGATCGCGATCAGCTGCTGCTGGTCCTGCTTCGGGATCTTCGTGTCGTACGGCAGGAACACCCGCTGGGAGATCAGGAAGTCGCTCGCGGGGTCGCCGTCCGCGCGGGCGGCGGGCACTGCCGCCAGCAGCGCGACCACGGCGAGCACCGTGAGCAGCCCGCGCAACTAGCCGACGCTCCGCGGAAACAGGTAGCTCGCATGGGGGGCGACGTAGCCGCCGACCTCGACCACGATCTGCGCGTGGGGCATCAGCGGGACGCGCCGCGGGTCGCCGGTGAAGCGCCGGCCGCCGACAAACACCGAGACGCGACCCGGGAACGAGAGCAGCGCGTCCGGCCCGAGGCGTCTGCCCCAGACGCGGAAGAGATCGCCGAGCGTGTACCGGCCGGCGCGGCTCACGGTCACGACTCCGGTCGGCGCGTCGGTGCGGAGCGGGTAGCTGCAGCCGTGCGGCCCGCGGCCGATGCCCGGCGGGACGACGATCACACGTCGGTGGGCGAAGAGCTCCACGTGGACGGCGAAGCGGCCGCCGCTGCGCGAGCACGTGAGGCCTCCGACCGGGCGGCCCGCGTCGACGGCGGCCTTCGCCGCGGCCGGCTGGTAGCGAGGGCCGACACCGATCGGCCACGGGTGAACAGGCCCCGGAGGAGCGAGCACGGCCATTGCGGGCACGGTACCGCGCGAGAAGGCGCGCGACCGGTCTGTCACACTGGGGGGCGGTGCCGAGCGACTCCGACCGCCTTTCGCCTGTTCGCCCGCTCCTTCGGGGGGTGCTCCACGAGGTCGCGTTCTTCGTCGTCGCCCTGGGCGGCATCGCCTTCGCGGCCGTCCTCGACGGGCGCAAGCTCGTCGCCGCGAGCGTCTTCGCCGTCTCGGCGGCGGCGATGCTCGGTGCGAGCGCTCTCTACCACCGGGTCACCTGGGGCCCCCGCGCCCGGCTCTGGATGCGGCGGGTCGACCACGCCGGGATCTACCTGCTGATCGCCGGCACGTACACGCCGGTCGGCCTGCTCAGCCTGCACGGGGTGATGGAGAAGGTCGTGCTCGCCGTCGTCTGGAGCGGCGCCGGGCTCGCCATCTTCCTCAAGCTGTGCTGGGTCAGCGCGCCGAAGTGGCTGTCGGTCGTGCTCGGGATCGCGCTCGGCTGGGTCGGCGTCGCGGCGCTGCCGCAGCTTGCACACAGCGCCGGCATCGCCGCTGTCGTCCTGCTGGGCGTCGGCGGTCTCGCGTACACCGTCGGCGCGGTGGTCTACGGCCTGCGCCGGCCGGACCCGTACCCGGCGGTCTTCGGCTACCACGAGGTGTTTCACGCGCTGACGCTCGTCGCGCTCGTCTGTCAGTACGTCGCGATCGCGTTCTTCGTCGTCGGCGTCACATAGACGTCAGCCGAAGAGACGGCGGACGAAGAAGAACATCCGCCGCCAGACGTTCATCGAGTGCTCGTGCGTCTGGGTCGGCGCGAGCACGTCTCCCTCGAGCTCACGCGCCTCCGCCGCGACGCTTTCGCCGACGCCGCCCTTGCTGTCGGGCTCGATCTCCTCGCTCGACGCCGGCTCCAGGTACTCGGCGAGCGAGTCTGCGCCGCCGGCTGCGGCGCCGAGGCGGACGATCCCGTCGGTGATCCCGTCGACGAGCTCGGCGGGGACGTAACGCGGCTTGCCGAACGAGCTGGTCGCGACGGCGAGCCCGTCGAAGATGTCGCTGTTCTCGTCGCCGACGACCTCGTCGACCTCGCCGATCTCCGTGCCGTCGGCGGCGACGACCTTCCAGCCGGGGCGGATCAGAAGCCAGGAGACCGGGTCGCCCATCGGCTCCATGCTCGCACATCGGCCCGCATAGGATCGTCGGTCGTGAGCGGCACGATGCGCCGGATCGTCCTGCTGCGCGGGATCAACATCGGTTCCCGGAACCGCGTCGCGATGCCCGAGCTTCGCCGCATGCTCGGCGCCGCGGGATTCGAGGGAGTTGCCACCTATCTGCAGAGCGGCAACGTCGTGCTCGAGAGCGGGCTCGCCCCCGCCACGCTCGAGGCGGAGTGCGAGCGGTTGATCGCCGACGCGTTCGGCCTGCGGATCGCGGTCGTGACGAGGACGCGCGACGAGCTCGCGACCGTGGTCGAGCGAGACCCGCTCGCCGGGGTGGCCGTCGACCCGAAGCGCTACCAGGTGAGCTTCCTCGCCGAGGAGCCGGATCCCGAGGTCGTCGAGAGCCTCGCCGAGCTCGCGGCCGGAGACGAGCGCCTCGTCGGGATCGGTCGCGAGCTCTATGCGTGGCACCCGGAGGGCGTCGCGCGCTCGAAGCTCTGGGCGGGCCTCGCGGGGCCGAAGCTCGGCGTCAAGGCGACCGCCCGCAACTGGACGACCGTCGCGAGGCTCCTCGCCCTCGCAGACCGCTGACGGGTGGAGGCCCGCTCACGCGGGCGCGGGCCTCTCGCCGGCACGAGCATCGTCAGCGTTCTGCATGACGATCACGCGGTGATCGAGCGCGCGCGGACGACGGTCGCGAGCCGGCTCGGGACCGCGCGGGTCAGGCAGCCCGCAGACGCCTGAGGATCAGGCGCGCGACTGCACCGGCGGCGATCGCGGCGGCGACCGCTCCGACGATCACGAAGCGGTCGCGGTTCCTGCCCGAGGATGGCGCCGCCGCCGCCGTCGTCCGCGTGGTCGCAGCGGCCGGGTTTCCGTAGGCGGCCTCGAGCCGCCCGACGGCCGTCGTGGCCGCGCTGGTGAGCTTGCCGGGGCTGCTCGCGACCGGGATGCGTTCGAGAAGCGACCGTGCTGACGCGGTCGGATGGTTCGCGTAGACGAAGCCCATCCCGTTCGGCATCACGACGAGGAGCGGTCCCGTGATCCGGGGTTCGAGCTGGGTGATCTCGGTCGCAAGCGTCTTCGCGTACTGCGCCGGCTTCAGCCAGTAGACCGTCTCCGAGCCGAGGTCGTACCGGCTCGCGATGATCGCGACGCGGATCGGGAAGCCGTGCGTGCCGGCGGCCTGCACCGCGGCGCGGAGTCGCGTCACGTCGCGGATGGGGGTCCTCGTCGCGTGCGAGAGGTAGACCGTCTGGTCGAGATCGCTCAGAAGGTCGCTCGCGGGGTCGCCGTAGGCGCGGGCGACGGGCGCCGTCGTGAGCGTGGCGACGAGCACGAGCAGCGTGAACAGCCCTCTGCCCGCCGGCCCGCGAGTCCTTCGGAAGGCCGGCACGCCGAGACCGTATCGGGTTCCGGTGCAATGCTGCCACCGACGCATCCCTGGTAGAGAGGCGTCGTGCTGCGGCTCCTGCTCTTCGTCGTTCCCCTCGGGCTGGACACGTTCGCCGTGTCCGCGGCGCTCGGGATCGCCGGGCTCCCGAAGCGGCAGCGGCTGAAAGTCAGCCTGCTCATGTCGGGCTTCGAGACGGCGATGCCGGTCGCCGGCGTGCTCGCCGGCCACGGGCTCGCACACGCGATCGGGGCAACGGCCGACTATCTCGCGGCGGCGTTCCTGATCGGGCTGGGCGCCTTCATGCTCGTCGCCGGCGACGACCGCGAGGCCGACACCGTCTCTGCGCTCGTCCGGAACCGCGGCCTCGCGCTGGTGGGTCTCGGCATCGGCGTCAGCCTCGACGAGCTCGCGATGGGCTTCACGATCGGGCTGCTGCACCTGTCGCTGGCAGCCGCGGTGATCCTGATCGGCGCGCAGGCGTTCCTCGTCGCACAGCTCGGCTTTCGCCTCGGCTCGCGGCTCGGCGAGTCGGCGCGCGAGCGAACCGAGATGCTCGCCGCACTGGCCCTGCTGGGCCTCGGCGCGCTCGTGCTCGTCGAGCAGCTCGCGGGTTGACCCGTGCGAGGGCGGCGCGCCCTCCTGTAGCGTCAGCGCGATGGGCGCCGACGAGCCGGAAGCAACCGGACCCGACCGTCACGAGCCTCCGCGCGGCGCGACGTCGGCCGGGACCTGGAACGGGATCGCGTACACGGCCACGGCGGCGTGGCTCGTGCTGCGGAAAAGGGAGAAGCCGTCGGCGGAGATCTTCTCCGTCTCCTACGTCGCAGGCGATGCCCGCCTCGAGCGGCCGGTGACGTTCGTCTTCAACGGCGGCCCCGGCGCATCGTCGGCCTACCTCCATGTCGGTGCTGTCGGGCCCAAGCGCGTCGAGTTCCCGGCGGACGGATCGCTGCCGCCCATGCCGCCGCGGCTCGTGCAGAACGACGAGTCGTGGCTCGCGTTCAGCGACGTGGTCTTCGTCGATCCCGTCGGCACCGGGTTCAGCCGCGTGGTCGAGAAGGACGCTTCCGCCACGGATGCCGGCCAGAAGAGCGAGGACGCGAAGAAGAAGGGCGACGAGCCCGATCCCAAGGAGTACTTCGGCTACAAGCGCGACCTCGAGTCCCTCTCGGAGTTCATGGGCCGCTGGCTGTCGGCGAACGGCCGCTGGGGATCGCCCGTCTTCATCGCGGGCGAGAGCTACGGCGGCTATCGCGTCGGCCGCCTCGTGCGAGTCCTGCAGGAGACGGCGGGCATCGGGCTGAACGGCGCGATCCTCATCTCGCCGGCGCTCGAGATCTCGACCCTCTTCGGGGGCGACTACGACGTCGTGCCGTGGGTCGACCTCGTTCCGACGATGGCGGCGGCAGCCGCGCACCATGGCCGCTCGCGCGTGTTCGACGGCCGTACCCCGGTCGACGAGGTGCAGCGCGAGGCCGAGCAGTTCGCGACCGGCGGGTATGCGACGTTCCTGGCGCGCGGCGCCGCGATGCCGCCCGACGAACGCGGCCGTGTGCTCGCGCGGCTCGCAGATCTGATCGGGCTTCCCGTCGACATGGTCACCAGGGCCGAGGGCCGGGTCCCGATCGGCGTCTTCGCCCGTGCGCTCCTCCGCGACGAGCGCAAGGTGCTCGGGCTCTACGACGCGACCGTCACGACGACCGACCCGTTCCCCGACCGCGAGTCGTTCGGCGGGCCCGACCCCACGCTCTCGGGGATCGCTCCCGCCTACACCATGGCCATCAACCGCCAGCTCCGCTCGGAGATCGGCGTCGAGACGGACCGCGAGTACATGCTGCTGAGCGACGAGGTCAACGAGGAGTGGAAGGACGACGACAAGCGTCACTTCTTCGTCCCGCCGGTGGGTGCCACCGACGACTTCCGCTACGGGATGTCGCTCAACCCGCATCTGAAGGCATTCATCACGCACGGGCGCTACGACCTCGTCACGCCCTACTACGCGAGCGACCGGCTCCGGAACCTGATGCGGCTCGACCCGGCGACGGCCGGCCGCCTCACCGTCCGCCACTTCGACGGCGGGCACATGTTCTACGCCTGGGAGGAGAGCCGCCGCGCGTTCGCCGCGGCGATCGCCGAGTTCGTCGCCGCCGCGACCACCGGCTGACGCCCTTCTCCCGGAAGGCGTCGCGGCCGGCCGAACCCAAGGGGGAGAGCTCGTGGCCGGCCGCGCTTTGCCTGTTAGGTCAACGGAGAGGAGGAAGGAATCACGCTGACGTCCCGAAGGTTCGCAGCGAATCCTGAGAGGCGTCTGAACGTCACCTCGGACATTCCTAAGAAGATCGTCGCCGGTTGTCCGGCGCGCGCCCGGGCCGCAACGTGCAACAGTTCGGCCGCCATGGGGACGGCCAGGGGTCGGGTGACGATGCTCGTGCTGCTCGCTGCCGTCGTCGCCTGCGTGGCCGCGGGCCAGGTTCAGGCGTCGAAGGGGGTCGAGTACGGGATCCAGGACGACGCGTGGGTGGAATACGGCCCGGGGACGCTCAACCAGCGCTTGACGACGTTCAAGCGGCTCGGGGTCCAGCTCGTCCGGTTCACCCTCCACTGGAACGAGATCGCGACGCGACGCCCGGCGAACCCGAGCTCGCCGCGCGATCCCGCCTACGACTGGCGTCTGCCGGACCGGGTTCTGCGTGGTCTGCGCCGGCACGGCCTGACGCCCGTCCTGACGCTCCTCGGGACGCCGTCGTGGGCCAACGGCGGGCGCCCACCGAACTTCGCCCCGCCGCGGCGCAGGGACTTCCGCGCCTTCGCGCACGCCGCCGCGACCCGCTACCGCTGGGTCCGCTACTGGCTGATCTGGAACGAGCCGAACAAGCCGCTCTGGCTGAAGCCGACGAAGGCGGCGATCTACGTCCATCATCTTCTCAACCCGGCCTACGAGGCGATCCATGCCGTGCTGCCGCACGCCCGGGTCGGCGGCGGCGCGACGGCGCCTCGAGGCGGCCTGGGTGGCGTCCCGCCCGTCACCTGGGTGCGAGGCATGGCCTTCGCGCACGCGAAGCTCGACGCCTACGCCCATCACCCGTATCCCTCGTCGCCGTCCGAGACGCCCTCCAGCGGCGGCTGCCGCAAGTGCCCGTCGATCACGATGGCGACGATCAGGAAGCTGCTCGTCCTCGTCAGGCGGTCCTTCGGCCGGAAGCCGATCTGGCTCACCGAGTACGGCTACCAGACGAACCCGCCCGACACGTTCCTGGGCGTCCCGCTCCGCCGGCAGGCGACGCTGCTCAGCATCGCGGCCATGCGAGCCTGGCGGTTGCCGCGGGTGACGATGCTGATCCAGTACCTCTACCGCGACGAGACCGTGCTCAGCCGCTTCCAGACCGGCCTCGTCTTCGCGAACGACAAGCCGAAGCCCTCGCTGACGGCGTTCAGGATGCCGTTCGCGGAGATGGGGCGACGCGGGTTCGAGACGACGCTCTGGGGTCAGGTCCGCGGCGGGCGGCCCGGCCGGAAGCCGTATCGCCTCGAGGTGCTGCACAAGAACGTCTGGAAGGCGATCGGGCACGACCGGCTGACCAACAACGACGGGTTCTTCGTCCGCACGATCCGTCTCAGGCGCGGGGCGCTGCTCCGCATCTGGTCGCCGCGCCAGCGGCGATTCAGCCTGCTGCTGCGGGTCAGGTGATCTGCCGGTTTTGCGCGGATACCGCGACGAGTAGACTCGCGCCGGTGCGGGCGATGCTTGCGGCAGCCCTGGCGGTCGGCATGGCCCTGCTGGCGGGGGCCGACGTCGTGGCGAATCCCGGCGCGATCACGCGACTGTCGACGCACGCGGCGACGTTCTCGGGAAGCGCGACGTTCCAGGTCGACCGGCCGGCGGACGTCTTCGGCGTGCCGGGCACGCAGGAGACCCAGACCGTGTCGCTCACGTGGACCGAGAGCTGGAGCCCGACGGCCCCGCAGAACTCCGATCCGTGGAGCATCACGTCTCTCAGCGGCAGCTACCACGACAGCGGGACCTATCCCGACGGCAGCACGTTCAGCTGCTCGGCCGATCTGACGGCCGGGGCGGGAGCCGCCAACGGCTCGATCGTCACGTCGTCGGGTACGACGACGGTCTCGGGCGAGGTGCCGTTCGGCGAGACGAAGGTCGCCTCCGTGACGTCGGTGAGCGGTAACGACCCGTACTGCGGGCCGAACGGCAACCTCTCCGACCTCGGCGGCTACACGCCCGAGTGGGCGCAGTGGGTGCCGCCGACGGAGGACAGGGAGGGGGGTGCCCTCTGGCCGAGCGCCGCCTTCACCTCGAACGGCACCTCGTCGCAGACCACCAACGGCAGCTACTCGTGCAACGACGCGAGCGCGTGCGGCGGGGTCACCGATTCGACGACCGTTTCGAGCACGTTCACGTTCGACAAAGGCCCGTACGTCGCGCTCGGGGATTCGTACTCGGCCGCGGACGGCGCCGTCCCGGCAAACGCGACGGAGCGGAACGCATACGCCGATCGCTGTCACCACACGTCCGCGGCGTACCCCGAGCTGGTCGGGCCGAAGGTCGACGATCTCGCCTGCAGCGGCGCCAAGATCGTCACGATCGGGCTCGTGCAGCTGCCCTCGATCCCGGCGGACGCATCGCTCGTCACCGTCACCGCCGGCGGGAACGACGTGCAGCTCTTTGCACGGACGAAGGAATGCTTCCTGACCCCGCTCGGCCGGCTCGTGCAACTGCGGTCGCTGCTCCACCGACACGGCTGCGGCGCAAAGCTGCTGAAGGAGACCGATTCCGAGCTCGCCGGCATGCCGGAGCGGCTCGCGAAGCTGTACACGGCGATTCATCGCCGCGCCCCCGACGCCGCGCTCGTCGTGCTCGCCTACCCGAACCCGTTCCCCGCCAAAGCCGGCGCCTGTCATCCGCGTGCGCAGGGCAGCGCGTTCCACCTTCCGCTGAGCCTGCTCGCGAAGCTCTACCGCGAGGACATCCCGCCGTTCCAGAAGATCATCGTCAAGCTCGATCAGGCGGTCGCGAAGGGCGTCGAGCTCGCCGCCGACGGGGACTGGTCACCGACGTTCGTCGCGACGAACGGTCCCAACGCGCCCGACAGCTTCGACGGCCACGACATCTGCAGCTCGAGCCCGTGGATCTGGGGGCTGCGCGCGAGCCCCTACCCGATCTCGTCGTCGCTCCACCCGAACATCGCCGGCAACCGCGCGCTCGCGGACGCCGTTCGCACGGCCGCCGGGTCCTGAGCGAGGTCACTGGGTCGACGGTTGCACCGCGAACACGATCGTCGCCGATGCCGTCACCCGCTGGGTCGGCGCGAGCACCGGTGTGGGCACGGTCGACGCCGTCGGGATCGCGGTGACGCTGCCGCCGCCGCTCGAGTCGATGCTGACCACTCTCACAAGCCTCACGCCGGCAGCGTCGGCGAGCACCTGTGCTCGCTGACGCGCCTGGGCCACGGCGCTTCGCAGCGCGCTCCGGTAGCTGCTCTCCTCGTCGCCGGTCGACGTGAAGGACGGGCCGCTGATGTTCGTCGCGCCCCCCGCCACGGCCCTGTCGATCAGCGTGCCCACCTGGTCGACGGGAGCCGACGCCTGGACGGCGTTGCTCGCGACGAATCCGACGATCTGCGACGGCTGGCTGGTGTCGTTGACGATCGACAGCGACACTGCATTGGTCGAGAGGTCGCGGGCTCCGGCCGCCTTGAGCTCGTCGATCAGCTTGCTCGTCTCGACCGCGTTCGCCGAAATCGCCGTCGCTGCATGAACCTTCTGGACACTCGTTCCGAAGGTCAACGTCGCCGTGTCCGGCGTGTAGCTCACGGCTGCGTATCCGCTCGCCGTGAGCGTGGCGTCGACCGGCGTCAGCTGCGGGCCTGCGCCACCGGAGGCGGCCACCCCTGCGGTCGCGGCGATGGCCGCAACGATCAGCGCGATGGCTCCGAGCCGCCTCACCCAGGATCCTCCGTTGTACCGATTGCCGCTAGGCAAGCGACCTTGGCACTCGCGCGGCTGTGAGTCAAGGCTTGCGGGCTCGTCAAGAGAGGCGGCGGCGCAGACATCATCCGCTCGGGAGTCGGAACGTCGTGAGGCCGGCGAAGGTCGCGGCGCAGAGGACGGCGGCGAGGACGAACGGGATCGAATCGCCGGTCGCCGACGCGATCGCGCCACCGGCCGCAGGACCGGCGACCGCTCCCGACGCCCAGGCGACGTTCATGAGGCCGAAGCCCATCCCCTGGGCGAGGCGCGCCTCTTCCGCGCCGTCGGCGAGCATCGCGAAGGCGGTCGTGAACGGCACGCCGTAGCAGAGTGAGGCGATCACGATCAGCGGCACATAGGCGAGAGGTCGGGCGCCGGTTGCGAGCAGGAGCGAGACGACGACCGCGCCGGCGAGGGCGACACGCGTCGGACGTACCGGTCCGAGCCGGTCGCTCGCCCGTCCGACGAGCGGCGCCTGCAGCGTCTCGAGCGAGGCGCCGACGAGCCAGACCGCGCCGATTGCCGCCGCGCCCCAGCCTGCTGCGGCGAGGCGAAGCGGGGCGAGCACGCCGAGGACGCCGAAGAGCAGCGAGCCGAGCGCCATCAGCCCGAGCCCGCCGAGGAACGTCTCGTTGCGTAGCGCACGGGCGACCGCTGTGAGCGACGGCTGCTGCGAAGGCGCGTTCTCGATCCGCAGCGCCCACGCACCGAGGACGACGGATGAGCCGGCGAGGACGGTGAAGACGACGTCGCGTCCGGCGAGCGCCGCGGCTGCCCCCACGACCGGCCCGAACATCGCACCGAACGTCGCCGAGCCCATCGCGGTACCGATCATCTGGCCGCGCCGTTCGCGCGGCACGACGGCGAGCAGCCACGCGAACGCCCCTGCCCAGGTGAATCCGCTCGCAGCCCCCTGCAGGAGCCGGGCCGCGAACAGTGACCAGAACCCGCTCGCGAATGCGAAGCCGACGCTTGCGAAGGCCATCAACGTGAGCCCGATCAGGACGGCGCGCTGCGCGCCGAGCCGCGTCGCGGTGACGCCCCCGGCGAGGCCTGCGGCAAGGGCGCCTGCCGCATACGAGGCGACGAGCACGCCCGCGCGCGCCTTCGACAGGCCGAGGTCGTGGGCGAAGTGCGGAAGGAGCGGCGTCAGCGCCGCATAGAGCATCGTGTCGACGAAGACGAGCACGGCGCAGAGGACGGCGAGGCGGCGCATCGGCCGCACGCTACGCCAGCGCCGTTTCCTCGGCGTGCGGATCGTCCGGGCGCGGGCTGAAGAACTGCGGCCTCCCATGGGCGCGGCCGGCCGGCGAGCGTCATCCGGGGTGGAGCGGACGGTTCCCGGAACGGCTCGACCAGGTTCGCATCCGCTCGTAGACCGGTCCCGCCGGTCGGACTCGACGCAGCAGACCGGCCTCGACCGCCGGCGCGAATCGAACATCGGGATCCCGCTTGCGCGGCGCGGCGGCAGCGGATTGGATATATGACGGCGGTGCCTCGTAGCAGGCGACGTACTTCGCGCCGCAGACGGGCGAGGGGCAGTTCAACGACAAGCCGATGATCACCGTCGACACGGGGAGCGGGGGGTCGCACCACCACAACCGCATCTACGTCGCCTGGGACAACGCCACCGGGTACTCGTCGTCGGGGAAGAACGGCAACAACGTCGTCCTCTCGTACTCCGACGACGGCGGCGTTACGTTCAGCAACCCGGTCTCGGTCAGCGGCGACTTCAAGGGCAAGACCGGCGGGATCGGAGCCGACCCGTACGTCGCCGCGGACGGCGCCTTGCACGTCGCCTGGCAGGACTACGCACACGGCGCGATCGTCGACGCGTTCTCGACCGACGGCGGGAACACGTTCTCGGCGCCGCACACGATCTCGGCCGTCGGCGGGTTCGAGTTCGACCCGGAGGCGCAGAGCTCGCGCGGCGCGCTCGTGTACCCGGCGTGCGGTGCCTCGGCGACCGCGCTCTTCTGCTCCTACATGGACGACACGGCGAACGGCACGAAGGTCTTCGTCGCGACGTCCACGGACGGGGGCCTCACGTGGCCGTCGATCACGCAGATGCCGGCTGGAGGCGACCAGTTCAACCAGTGGCTGGCGGTCGATCCGACGGATGGCTCGGTCAACGTCGCCTACTACGACACGGGCACGGAGGGAGCTCCGGCGACGAAGTACACGCTCGCGCGCTCGACGGACGGAGGTTCGACCTACACGCAGTACGTGGTTGCGAACGAGCCGACCGACGAGACCGGAGGCGTCGGAGTCGACCTCGGCAACCAGTACGGCGACTACGAGGGCATCGCGGCGCTGGACGGCATCGTCCGGCCGGTCTGGACCGATCGCCGGCAGGCCGTGATCGACCTCGGCCTCCGCGAGGAGGTCTTCACCGCGGCGCTGTCGTCGTTCGGTCCCTAGCTGCCTGGAGGCTCGGGAGGCGGACGCATGGGCGCCCGCCTCCCGTCCCCGCTTGCCTCAGGCGGCGGGCGCCGATTGCGTCGCTGCTCGGCGCCCGGTCAAGCCGGATGAGGAAGACATGGGGGTGCCGGGCTGAGACCAGTGGCCCTCAGCTTGTCGATCACGACGGCTTCCGGAGCCGCCAGATCTCGTCCATCGGCCAGCTCCGCGCCCACGCGCGGTCGTCGTCGTCGCGGTAGCTCGAGGTCGCGTCGGCGGCCGGCCGCAGCTCGACTAGGTCCTCGACGATCAGCCCGCTCGCGCGGAAGAGCCGGATCCAGTCGCCGTAGGGGAGGTTGAAGGTGACGTACTCGCCGAAGTCCTGGCGGTGCAGGTCGAAGTAGGGGCGCTGGAGCGTGGTCGAGATCGCGTCGCCCCTCTCCTCCCAGCAGATCGCGTCGAGCGGCGAGGAGTGGCTGAAGGCGAGCAGGCCGCCCGGCCGGAGGACGCGGGCCGCCTCCGGGACCGTGCGGTGCGGGTCGGCGAACGTGAAGGCGCCGTGGTCGGCGAAGACGATGTCGAAGCTCGCCTCGGGGAAGGGAATCGCCTCGGCGCTCGCGTGCACGAGCGGGAAGTCCGCGCCGGCGGCCCGGGCGTGTTCGAGCTGCCGCGCCGAGTTGTCGAGGCCGGTGCAGCGGGCGCCGCGGCGCGCGAGCGCGATCGACCACTGGGCGGCGCCGCAGCCGAGCTCGAGCACGTCCCTGCCGGCGACGTCGCCGAGGATGTGCAGCTCGTCTTCCGGGATCTGCCAGACACCCCAAGCCTCGCCCCTGGCGATGTGCTCGGCGTTCCGGTCTTGGTAATCGTCCGCGTCGCGGTCCCACAACGCTCGGTTGCGGGCGGCGTGCTCGGAGAGGCGCCCGCCCTCGTCCGGGGCGTACGGGCCCTCCCCCGGCTGTCTGTCTGCCATGTCGCTCCTTCCCAGGCTGCTCCCCGGTCACGGTCACACGCTCGCACGACGAGCCGAGCTCAGTTGGGGACTAGATGGTTGATCGACAAATCATCGCCGCCGCGGTTGGGGGCCTGCACGCGGCGCATTGCGGCCGTCTCGCCCGGCGCCAAGGCCCACCGGCCTTGCCCCCGGTCGAGTCGACCACACTGCTTGGTGCACGCCCTCCCCGCGACGACGGCATCTGTCGATCAACCATCTAGACCAGCACCGTCGGCCGTCACCACGCGGGCCACTATCTCCTGCAGAGGTTCGCGCGTTCCTTCGCGCGAACGGGAGGGCCGGACCCCTGCGCCGGCCGGTCGTCGGGCATCAGCACGTCGAACGGGTTCGCCCCGACCCACCGGCGACGGGGGCCCGCCGCGCGAACCTCGGACGCTGCCGTGAGGTCAGGGGGAAGCCCACTGCCGGCTCCGGGAGCTGCCGGATGGGCTTTGCGTCGCCGGCTGCACATACTTGAGAGGTCGCCTCGGCCATGGCGGGACGAAGCGGAGTCCCTGACCGACCCGGGAGGTGAGCGTCCATGGACACCCCGGCCAGCGCACCGCAGCTGCACAACCTGACCGCGCGGGCAGCGCGCTGGAGCGCAAGGCACCGCTGGAGGGTGACTCTCGGCTGGCTCGCGTTCGTTGTCGTCGCGTTCGCGATCGGGTCGGTGTCGGGGACGGTGCAGATGACCTCCTCAGACGCCGCGCTCGGCGACTCGGGCGCGGCCGACCGGATCCTCGCGCGCGAGTTCCCGAACCAGCGCTCGCTCGAGGAGGTGCTGTTCCAGAACCGCGGCGGCGACCGGCTGGAGCGCGCCGAGTTGCGGGCCGCGGTCGGCGACCTCGTCGCTCGCCTTCGCCGCGTGCCTGCTGTCGCGGGAATCAGGTCGCCGCTCGAGGCGGCGAACGCCGACCAGATCTCCAAGGACGGCCGCTCGGCGCTCGTCACCTTCCAGATCACCGGCAACCCCGACACCGCAGTCGACCGGGTCGAACCGGCGCTGGCTGCGACCGCGGCCGTCCAGCAGGCGCATCCGGCGCTGCTGATCGGGGAGGTGGGCGACGCGAGCGCGACCAAGGCGGTGAACAAGCGGATCGCCGACGACTTCCGCCGCGCCGAGTTCACCTCGCTGCCGGTGACGCTCCTGATCCTCGTGCTCGCCTTCGGCGCGCTCGTGGCGGCCGGCATCCCGCTTCTGCTCGGGATCACAGCGGTGGGGGCGGCGCTCGGGCTGACCGCGTTGTTCAGCAACGTGCTGCACGTCGACTCCTCGATCAACTCGGTGATCCTGCTGATCGGGCTCGCGGTTGGCGTCGACTACTCACTCTTCTACCTGCGCCGCGAGCGCGAGGAGCGGAGGCGCGGACGCTCGCCCGGCGAGGCGCTCCAGGTGGCCGCCGCGACATCGGGGCGGGCGGTACTCGTCTCGGGGCTGACGGTGATGGCGGCGATGGCCGGCATGTTCCTGATGGGTGCGCGCACCTTCCAGTCCTTCGGCATGGGCACCGAACTGGTCGTGGCGATCTCGATCGTCGGCTCGCTCAGCGTGCTGCCGGCGGTGCTCTCGAAACTCGGTGATCGCGTCGACCGGGGTCGGCTGCCGTTCCTGCGACCGCTTGTCGGACGCGACGGCGGTTCGCGACTCTGGCCGGCGGTGGTCGGCGCCGTCTTGCGCCGGCCGGTCCTCTGGGGCGGTCTCGCGGCATCGCTCCTGGTCGCGCTCGCGATCCCCGCGTTCCGGCTGCACACCGTCAACTCCGGAGTGCAGGGGCTCCCGCGCAACCTGCCCGTGATGCAGGTGTACGAGCGCACCGTCAAGGCGTTCCCGGGCGAGCCGCTGCCGGCGGAGGTCGTCGTCACCGCGCCCGACGTCACCGTCCCGGCCGTCACTGCGGGGATCGCCGCGCTCGAGCGCCAAGCCCTGGCCACCGGCCAGATGGGCGAGCCGGTCGCGGTCGACGTCAGCGCCTCCCACCGTGCCGCCCGCGTGCGGATCTCGCTCGCCGGCCAGGGCACCGACGCCGCCTCCGACCGCGCCCTCTCGACGCTGCGCGACACCGTCATACTCGCCACGATCGGCAACGTCCCCGGCGTCGAGGTGCACACGACCGGCTTGACCGCCGACTCGCGCGATTTCAACGACTCGATGAAGTCACACGCGCCGTATGTCTTCGCCTTCGTCTTCGCGCTCGCCTTCCTGCTGCTGCTGGTCACCTTCCGCTCGATCGTGATCCCGATCAAGGCGATCGTGCTCAACCTGCTCTCGGTCGGCGCCGCCTACGGCGTGCTCGTGCTCGTCTTCCAGGACGGCCGCCTCGAGTCGCTGCTCGGCTACCGCTCGATCGGCGGCGTCACCTCCTGGCTGCCGCTCTTCCTGTTCGTGATCCTGTTCGGGCTCTCGATGGACTACCACGTCCTCATCCTCAGCCGCGTGCGCGAGGCCTACGACTCCGGCATGTCCACCGAGCGCGCTGTCTCCCACGGCATCCAGGCAACGGCGGGCGTCGTCACGAGCGCCGCCATCGTGATGGTTGCCGTGTTCTCGGTCTTCGCGACGCTCGGGCTCGTCGACATGAAGATGATGGGCGTTGGCCTCGCCGTCGCGGTATTCCTCGACGCCACCATCGTCCGCGCCGTCCTCCTCCCGGCGGCGATGAAGCTCCTCGGCGACTGGAACTGGTACCTGCCTCGCTGGCTCGAGTGGCTGCCGCGCGTCACGCCCGAAACGCCCGTTGCGCCCCGTGCGCCGCGCACCCCGGTCGGCGCGTGAACCGGGCCGGCAGGCCCCATGGTCCCCGGCGCGCCTCGCTTCGAGGACGACGAGCGTCCGCCGTGATGGACGGCGCCGGAGGCGCGCATCTGCCCTCGCCGCCAGATCGTCGGGGCAGCTCGCTTCTCCTTCCTCGCCTCCCGAGACGACTCTCGCCAAGCGCTCGGATGACCGGAGAAACGGGGGAACTTCACTACAAGCCGTTCGAGGGCGGTGACCTCAAGCCGGGCCGGTTCAAGACCCGTCTCGCCGAACCGGAGGCGAAGGTCGACACGCTGCGCGGGCGCAGCAGGCCCTTGCCAGCAGTGGGCGCGGCTGGGATCGAACCAGCGACCCCTCGCGTGTGAAGCGAGTGCTCTCCCGCTGAGCTACGCGCCCTGAGGCAAGGACTGTAGCCAGAAATGACGAAGGGCGCCTCCGCGGCTCCCCCTTCGTTTCACGGTTTTTCACGTCTGGCCGGGAGACGGCGGTGGCGAGGAGTGCGTGTGCACCACGCCGCGCATCCTCACAATCTGATTTGTCGAGCTAGATTGAACTGCGCAGAGAACGCGCATCAGCGACCCGAAGGAGGGGCGGGGGCTAAGGTCGCGTAGTCGAGTCAGTTCGACCGCTACTGCACTCGCGTCTGTGCTTCCGGCAATCTTGATCTCGCGCTGATGGCGTCGTGACCGTTGCCACACTGTCACGTCTGTCCTTGGGGCTCGGTGCTGGTCAGCGTTCGTTGGGACCACGGAAGGTCATCGACAAGGTGAGCATCTCAGGCTGGGCGGCGCTCGCCTGATGGTGCTCGCTGTTGCTGGCGCGGTCGCGATCCTCGGCCCTACCAGTGGAAGTTCGATCAGCGTGCCGCGTCATCTGAACATGACTCGGAACTCGCCCACTGTTGACGACGCGTATCGGATTCTTGCGACCGAGACGACAGGAATACACGGCAACGGCCCAGGCTCGACCGTCTCTTCACGGCATGCGATGGGCGTTGCCGCCCTCGCTTGAGCCGGTGGCAGCTTGCATCGAGGGGGTGAGATGACGATGAGCCGAACACGCCCGCTGCGCCGGAAGAGCCGACAAGTGACGCGACGATGGACGGGGCGACACGAGGAAGATGGCCCGAGAGGATCCTCCTCTTGAAGCGAGTGAGTCAGATCACGTCACCGACGCTACGTCCGTTTTCCAGGATCTCGGCTTCTTCCTTCGGCGCGAGGCCCCCGTACACCGTCTGCGTGATCACCGGGTTGGCGTGGCGCAGGAGCCTCGACACGTCGCGTTCTTCCAGCCTGCTGCGAAGTAGTAGTTCGCTGCGCTGTGGCGCAGGTCATGCAGGCCCACCGGCTCGCGTCCGTCCTCGTCGCTCCAGAGGCCCACGAGCTTGCTCGCGTGGTTCACAGCCCGCAGGGCGTTGCGCCTCGACTGAGGCGCTCCCGTGGACGTGGGGAAGACCAGAGCGTCCTCGCTGATCCACTGGATGCCCTTGGACGCTTGAACGTCCCTGTGCGCCCGCAAGATGCCCAGGAGCGGCAACGGGATCGGCACCGAGTTCACTGACGCCTTCGTCTTGCCCGCACGTACGTGGATCGTCGCTGTCTCCAGCGCGACATCGGCCCAGCGCAACGCGAGCACTTCCGAGGCTCGGAGCGCGACGTAGTACGCGCAGGCTGCCACCGGCTTGAACGTCGGCGTGGGGCGTCCAGGAGGCGCAGCACGTCAGCGTGATCGAGGTAGCGCGGCTCCGTTGTCCGGGTGGCTGACGGCAGCGACACCTCGCGGCAGACGTTGCCCGCGACGTGTCCGTACCGAGCGCCGTACGAGAGGACGCAAGACACTGATGTGATGATCCCGCGCACGCTCGAACCCGAGAGGCCTTGCTTGTTAGTCGGTCACTGAGCGCCTGTACGTGTGGCGTGGTGATCGCCCTGGCCTTCATCTCTCCGAGGATGGGGAGGACGTGCTTCGAGAGAAGCTGCTCACGCAGATCACACGTCCGCGTCGTCAGCTTCCCGCTCGGCCCGCGCTGGTGCTCGATGAACCGCGCAGCGAGTTCGGAGAGAAGATCCTCTCCAACCTTCAACTCGATCTTGCCCTCGGAGCGCAACTCGGAGACGCGCTTGTCGCGAGCAACGTCGCCTCGGTCTTGTTGGCGGCGTCGAGCTTCTCGTAGTGCTGCCTGCCGTTGATCGAGACGAGCAGGTAATACGATTCGCCCCGCTGGAACAGGTTCTTCACGCCCTACGGGCACGCGCTTGATGGATGATGCGTCCGACATGGAGTCTGTACCTCCGTGTCCGGGCGGGGGGCTTGATGGTGTTGGCGCACCTGACGGCTGCCCCGCCGTTTGCGTTGTCGGGCGGATCGTAGGTCCACCTCGCGTCACGCGTCAAGCGAGCGCTCATGCCTGCCCCTTTGCCCAGGCGAGCAACGCATCGCGCTCGAAGCGGATGCGCCCGTTTTGGCAGCTTGATCAGCGGTAGCCCGTGGGAGCGTCGCTTCGCCATCGTGGAGACGCTCTCCTCGGACAACGCCAGCAAGTCTGCGGCTCCCCGAGCGTCGAGTAGCGCCGGAGCGGTGAGGCGGTCTTCCCAGCGCCTGTACGGCGCTCTGAGCAGCCGCCCGAGCGGCCTGCTCGATAGATCCTCGAACAGGTCCTGCGGACACGTCGAACCTCCACGTTCGGAGGCCAGTGGCGAGGGGGAGAACTCCTTCCTCGAACCCACTTCTTCCGCCCGCCAGGGCTGCACGCCCGAACCGCTGAGGTGGCACGTCCGCGATCGCGCAGACGCATCGGTGGCTGGTTGCGAGGCCAGTTGGTGTTGTGCCGGAAAGCGTAGGGGGCGCATCGGACGGGTCAGACCGCCATGGCCCGGCGATGACCCTCGCATGACCGCGCCAAGCCCCATCGCTGAAAGATCACTCGTTCGAGGGGGTAGAAGTCTTCGCGATCCCTGCCGATAAGCCAGATACGAACAGGTGTTCGCGCGGCAACTGCCGCAGATCGCGGGCTGAGTCAAGAGAACGACCCCCCTCTGGGCGTAGCGTGTGGAACACCAAGCACGACACGACGTACGAACGACCAGCCGGTCGTCGCCCGTCCAAGCGGGTGCAGAAAGTGACTCCGACATGCAGGATCAGCAACTTCCCTCGTTCCTCGTTGCTCCGACTGGCGACAGAACCGAGGAGTCCCTTCGCTAGCGCCCGAACCAGACATCCCTCAGAGAACATCAAGAAGCCGCGTCGCCCGCTTCACGACGACCTAGGGCTGGATAGCGGCACCAGAGTCAGCCAAGAGTGGCGGGACTCTGGACCGTCCAGGTACAAAGCGGGGCCGTCGCTCGACGGTCATCACAGACACCGACTATGCGGAACGCGCGTCGCGCGAATCGGCCGACCTCTACGCGGACGACGATCCGACCGCCGACGAGGCGTTCTCTGACGAAGGCGACGAAACGACGCTACCCCGATACGACTTCGAGCAACTGGCAGAGGCTGCTGGTCAACTCGAAGGTGTACAGCGGGTGATCGTTGAGTGGCGGCTCGGCGTGCGGATCTTTGATGAACGCGATCTCGCGCTTCCGGCCGAGCTTCGCCGCGATGGCCGAGTTGCTCGGGTTGAGATCGGACGACCGTCCGCGACCATTTTGAAGCTGCCGTACGCAGGATGGGAACGCACCTGTCGCCGGACAGTTGCCGTCAGTGCGGAGCCCCCCTCTAGCGGGCATGAAGGCGTCCGCCAAGTTTTGCTCAACCAGGTGTCGGGTCGCCCACAGCCGCGCTCATAGCTAGCACGCGCGGGGGGTTGTTACGGCAACCACCCCCGCCGGTTCCTAGGTAGGGAAGCACCACCTAGAGCTTCACCGGGACGTTCGTCGGAGTCCGTTCCTGGTAACCCGCAGCCCGTCTTGGACAACGGCGCTGCTATCTGATCGAAGCGAACGGAGCGACCCTTCTCCTTGGGAGGGGTCGCTCGATTCGCCTGTTTGCGCGCCTCGGCGCGCTCTTCTTTGACCCTTCCGAGATGGGGACAGCTTGCCGGACGACTTGGAGTTTGCTCATGCGCGCTGACGGCACACGCTATGTGACAGCGAAGCTGACTACCGAGCAGTTCGAGCGCTTCCGCGCACTCTGCGACCGCAACCATGTTTCAGCGTTCGACGTTGCAGCGGATGCCATCGTCCGCTACTGCGACGTGTTCGAGGCTGCGGAAGTGAAAGCGGTAGAGCGGCTGGCGGGCCGGAGTGGTCGCGGCGAAGCTCGCTCCCGCTTCGATCACAGTACGACGATTCGCGCCCCTCAAGCGGGGGCAGCAAGACCCCGGAGCAACCCGGGTCGTGGTGGCGTTGAGGACGCCTTGGGGGAGCCGGTATTGGCGTGCCGGTTCCCCCACACATTCCTCTTCGTCGCCGCCGTCCTCAACAACAACCACGGAAGGCAAGCGTGACCAGATGTCC
Organism: uncultured Thermoleophilia bacterium; assembly: GCA_963784765.1. Classification (GTDB taxonomy): domain Bacteria; phylum Actinomycetota; class Thermoleophilia; order Gaiellales; family Gaiellaceae; genus PALSA-600. The sequence goes on along the minus strand of CAWASP010000031.1, from coordinate 1,014 downwards.
ACGAAGTTCGGCGACGACCCGTCCCTCGGATTCGCTCGGCGCACACCGCTGGGACACGATGCGCGAGATCAAGACCGAGATCACCTGGCAAGACCTCAACTCAGGCGCTCGACGTTGCGTCGAGATGATGGTGCGCTCGTACCTGCCCCTGCCGGGAACGGGCAACGACTGCATCAACGTGAGCAAGAAGACGCTCGCGAAGGTGCTTGGGAAGGACACAAGCACCATCAAGCGGTACCTGCGCCCAGATCAGGCAGTCGGGGCTTCTCGTTGCCTCCGAGGCATACGACAAGAATGGTCGGCAGACGACGGGATTGGGTGGGTCATCGGGTCAAGAATTAGCCCCCTCCCCCTCCAGCCCAGAATGACCCCCCTCCTCTGACCCCCCCTGGTTGACCCCCCTCCCTGACCCCCCTCAGAAGGAGGCTTCGAGTTCCAGTTGAAGTGTCTCTACGAGACACACATGAAGCACTCTCAGGAGTGCAGGGCGTTTCAGATGCTTCGGGGGCTACGCCTGCCGGGCGCACCCGACGCGAAGGGTGAGTCAGTGAAGGCTGGTCGGGGTCGCACCCGTTTCGGGTGCTCCCATTGTCACCCGACAGCGCGAACAAAAAGTCTCGAAGAGACAACCCCGCCAGTACACACGGAAGACGACTGGGCCGAGTATGAGCAATCGGTCGCGGCGGTGGACTGGACAGGTATCCAGCTTCGCCAGGTTGTCCGCGAGGAGATCGCTCCGGTGGCCGACGGCGTGGATGTCCTGCTCGCGCTCCACGGCGCGAAGGCTCCCGGACGACGCCAGCGAACTGCTCGACGGAACAGGGAGAGGTTGCGTGGTGATGAATTGTGCCGGAGAGAGACTGGATCCACGAACTCCAACTCGCGTTGATCGAACTTGACCCCGACGAAGAGGACACCAGTATTCACCGTCCTCGCCCTCGACGCCGCGACGGCGCTGAACGACGCCTACAGCGAGCCACTTGGATACGCGGAACTGCACGAAGTCCGGGATGC
>CAWASP010000030.1:0-64996 GCA_963784765.1 uncultured Thermoleophilia bacterium | reverse complement strand
TCGCCGAGCTCTCGACGCTCTAGTACGGGTACGGCTCGCCGGCGGCCTCGGCCCAGCGCGAGCCCGGCTCGCGGCGGATCGGGTCGGGGTCGATACCACGCGCTTCCGCGACGGCGAGCGTCAGGAGCTGGAACTGCACGATGTCGACGACGGGGTCGCTCGTCGGGACGAGCGTCGTCTCGCAGCCGAGCTTCTCGAGCGCCCCGGCGAGCGTCGCCGCCCGCTCCGACGCACGACCCTCGCCCTCGAGCACGTAGGCGCGCACGCGCTCGTCGACCGCCGCGAGGAAGCCGTGCAGCAGCTGCTCCGTCTCGTAGGCGACCGCATCGACCCACGCACCCTCTCTGAGCTTCAACGCGGCCTCCTGTGCCGTCGGCCAGTCGCGGCCGGCTCCCGCGATCACGACGCGCGACTGCTCGAACGCCTGCACCGGCTTCGCCAGCTCGGCCTCGACGGCCCCGGGCAGGTGATCGATTTCCTCGCCGTGCAGAGCCGCAAGAGCTGCGACGGCGCACGTGTAGCTCGCGGTGTGACACCACGAGCGCTCGAGCTCCGGCGTGCAGACGATCACCTCGTCGACGAGCTCGGCGAGCGGCGAGTCGGCGCGGCCGGTGACGAGCCACACGTCGCCCCCGAACGCGCGCTCCGCATCTCTCGTGAGCTCCGTCTCGCCCTCGTGCGAGACGCAGACGAGGATGTCGGCGCCGGGAGGGTCGAGCACCGCCTCGAGCGCCTGCACGGCGACGCCGCCCGTCTGGGCGGCATGGAACGACGTGCCGCAGCCCGTGTGCACGACCGTCGCGCCCTCGGGCAGCCGCCGGTCGGTCGGCACGGCTCGAAGCCACTCGGGTTGTGCTTCGACCGCCCGCCTCGTCTCGCCCGCCACGACGTGTCTATACCATCGCCCGGTGCCCGTGCGCGCGTTTCTCTTCGACTTCGACGGCCTGATCCTCGACACCGAGACGGCATCCCGTGCCGGCTGGCAGTGGCTCTATCGCGAGCTCGGGCACGAGCTGCCGCCCGAGAAGTGGGCGCTCATGGTGGGCACCGTCGACGGCTGGGACATCTGGGGCCACCTCGAGGGACTCGTCGGCGAGCCGCTCGACCGGGCGGCCTGGAACGAGCGCCGGTTCGCGCATGAGATCTCGCTGCTCGAGGCCGAGGAGCTCCGGCCCGGCATCGCCGACTACCTCGATGCCGCCGACCGGCACAAGTTGCGGCGCGCGATCGTCTCGAGCGCGTCACGGGCATGGGTCGACATGCATCTCGCCCGCCTCGAGCGGGCCGTCGGCTGGGACGCCATCGTGACCGCGGACCACGATCCGGAGCGCGCGAAGCCGCGGCCGACCATGTACCGCGAAGCGCTCGAGCTGCTCGATGTCGCGCCGTCCGAGGCCGTCGCCTTCGAGGACTCCCCGAACGGGGCGCGCGCCGCCAGGGACGCAGGCATCTACGTCGTCGGCATTCCGAACGCCGTCACCGCCGAGCTCGGCCTCGGCGACGCCGCCGACCTCGTGCTCGGCTCGCTCGCCGACCTGCCGCCTGACGAGCTGCTCGGACGGTTCGAGCAGGCAGCATGAGACGACACGACCAACCGACAAGGAGATCGACTGCATGAGCGTGTACGAGCGTCATACCCTGAGTAACGGCCTGCGTGTCCTCACCGCGCCGCTCGGCCACGCGCAGTCGGTCGCCTGCTACGTCATGCTCGCTGCGGGATCGCGGTACGAGCGCGCCGAGAACCGCGGCATCGCGCACTTCGCCGAGCACATGTTCTTCAAGGGAACGGAGCGGCGCCCGACCGCGCGTGACCTCTCGCTCGAGGTCGATCGGATCGGCGGCGAGTTCAACGCCTTCACGAGCAAGGAGTACACGGGGTACTACATCCGCTGCGCCGGCGAGCAGCGCGACACGGCGCTCGACGTCCTCGTCGACATGATCCGCCACTCGAAGTTCGACTCCGAAGAGGTGCAGCGCGAGAAGGGCGTGATCATCGAGGAGATGAACATGTACATGGACACGCCCCGCGACTACGTCGGCTCGCTCTACGAAGAGCTCGTGTTCGGCTCGAACCCGCTCGGCTGGGAGACGCTCGGCACGAAGGAGACGGTTCAGGCGGCGACTCGCGAGACCTTCCTCGACTACATCGGCGAGTGGTACACGCCCGCACGGATGGTCGTCGGAGTCTCGGGAGCGGTGGGCGACGGCCTGCTCGAACGGCTCGAGGAGCTCGTCGGCGACATCTCCGGCAACGGCTCGTCCACCCCGACGGCAGCCGAGGTCGAACGCACGACGACCCCGAAGGTGAGGCTCCTGCACAAGGACTCGGATCAGGCAAACGTCTGCATCGGCGTGCCGAGCTACCCGCTGCAGCATCCCGACCGCTACGCCCTCCAGCTCCTCGGCACCGTGCTCGGGACGGGCATGTCGTCGCGTCTCTTCCTCGAGGTGCGGGAACGGCGCGGGCTCGCCTACTACGTCTTCGCGCTGAACAATCCGTTCACCGACACCGGAACGCTCTTCTCGCAGGCCGGCGTCGACCTGAAGCGCGCAGACGAGGCGGTCGAGGTGATCGCGACCGAGTTCCGCAAGCTCGCCGAGGAGCCCGTGCCGGAGGACGAGCTCGAGAAGGCGCGCGCGCTCGCGAAGGGCCGCTTCGTCCTGCAGACGGAGAGCCCGAACGGCCTGCTCCTGTTCGGGCTGCGCCGTGAGGTGCTGGAAGGTGCCGCCGTCGAGCCGGAGGATGTGCTCGCCGGACTCGACGGCGTCACGGTCGAGGACGTACACCGCGTCGCCAAGGATCTGATCGGCGGCGCCGGCCTGCGACTCGCCGTGATCGGCCCCTTCGACGACGCCGCACGGTTCGAGCAGCTCCTCGCCTAGGCCATCAGGACACCGCTTGCGGTGCCCCGTCCCATGGCCAGACCAGGGTGATCGGGTTCCCCGCCTAGGCCTTTCGGACACCGCTTGCGGTACCCCGTCCCTTGGTCAGACCAGGGTGGTCCGGCGGTTGAGGACGTGCACCGCGCCGCAGGGATCTGAGCGGCGACGCCGGCCCGCTACTCGCCGTGATCGGCCCTTTCGAGACCCCGGTCGGTTCGAGCAGCTCCTCGCCTAGGCCTTTCGGACACGGCTCGCGGTGCCTCGTCCCATGGTCAGACCAGGGTGATCCGGGCTCAGACCAGGGTGGTCCGGGCTCCCCACCGGGCCACCATCCACATGAGGGCACCCGCCACGGGGCCGATGAACGCGAGCGATACCGCGAGGAACGCGAGCTCGCTCCAGCGCTCGTGGCCGAGCACCAGCATGCGAACGCAGACACCCGCCGTGACGCCGAGAAGCCAGGTCGGCAGAAAGCGGCGAGTCGAGGCCGCGACGACGAGCCACCCGCCGAGGAACGGCAACAGGTCGGCCGCGTAGCCGCCAAGGGTGACCCCGCCGTGATGGGAGAGCTGGCCGATGGTCGCGAAGCAGACGATCGCGATCGAGCCGGCGAGCATGAGGGACTTCACAGGAACCGCCGCGCACCACGGAAGTCGGCCGTCCGCACGGGCACGATGCGGACGGCGCTGCGCGAGTTCGGCGCCTCGACCATCTTCCCGCCCCCGACGTACATCGCGACATGACCGACGACCGGATGCTCGTAGAAGAGAAGGTCGCCGGGAAGCAGGCGGGAGAGGGGCACGGGGGTGCCTGCTGCGAACTGCGCGTCCGCGTCGCGCGGGATCGTGATGCCGTGGGCCCGGTAGGCAGCCCAGGTGAGCCCCGAGCAGTCGTACCCCCAGCGGGAGAGCCCGCCCCACAGGTAGTGCAGGCCGACGAACTGCTCGGCGGTCCTGACGATGTCCGCCCGCGTCCGGGGAAGCCGCCGGGTGGCAGAGGCCGGGACGGCGCCCCGGGGGACCTGCGATCCGAAGCCGATCTCGGTGCCGTTTCGAAGTCTGGCCGTCGCGGCGGTCACGACGAGCGGAGCCGCGAACACGGAGCCGAGCTGCCAGGAGCGCACCCAGCCCGGGTAGCCGCGCCGGTCGAGCGGCGAGGGCTGATCGGGGACGGCGATCTTCGTCCAGCCCCGGCGGTTGGCGATCACGAGCACGCGCTCGCCGTACAGCACCTGCGTCGGCATGTGCCCGACGAGCGCAAGCCGGACGGAGACCGGGACGGCGGCGGTCGGCCAGACGTGCGGGTCGAGCGGCAGGTGGCCGGCATCCGGCGCCTCCCAGACGTTCGCGACCGGGACGCGCACCGTCGCCGCGTGGCCAGGCACGACCGCGAGAAGCAGCGAGACAGCGAACGCGCCGAGCACGCGGCCAGACTAGCCGCGCTCAGGCGATCGGCCAGACGATCTCGGTGACGGGCGGCCGGCCGGACGACGGGTCGGTCAGATAGCGCTCGCGCGGACCCGACACCGGCGTGAGCCCGCGATCGTGGGCCTCTGAGAAGAGCTCGGCGTAGAACGCCGCGTTCAACTCCTCATACGGCCCGACGTGACGGTGCACGATTGCCCGGGTCGGGGCGAGCACCCGGACCTCGACCGGCGGCCGGGACATCGTCCCGCCCCGGACGGGCCACCCCGCCTCGATCACCAGCGCCCCCTCGTCGTCGGGGGCCGAGGAGATCGCGAGCGGCGGGCCGACCGGACCGCCATGCTCGCCGGCGAACTCGGCGACGCGGACGATCGCCCCGCGGATGAATTCGCCTGCATCCGCCGGGTCCACGCGACGCACGACGAATGCGAAGGTCTCGGCGGGAAGCTGGACGACCTCGAGCTCGAGTTGAGCGGCGGCAGGCGGCATGCACGGAGTGTCGCCCGGCCGGAGCCGGGCGACATCCGTGAAAGGTCCTACTCGGCGTGCCCGAAGGCCTTGATCTCCTCGAGCTCCTTCTCGGAGAGATCCTTCGGGACCTCTCCGCGGGCGACCTTCTCTCCCTGCACGTGCTCGCGGATCTGAACGACGATCTCCGGGTTCGCGAGCGTCGTCACGTCCCCGACGTCGGTGAAGTTCGAGATACCCGCGATCACGCGACGCATGATCTTGCCCGAGCGCGTCTTGGGCATGTCGGAGACGACCCAGACGTTCTTCGGGCGCGCGATCTTGCCGATCTCCCTCTCGATCGCAGCCGTCACCTTGTCGGCGACCCCGTCATCGGCGACGCCCGGCTTGAGCGAGACGTACATCTCGACCGCCTTGCCCCGGACATCGTCGACAACCGGGACCGCCGCCGCCTCCGCGATCTCCTCGACCGTGATCGCCGCCGACTCGAGCTCCTTGGTTCCCAGCCGGTGGCCGGCGACGTTGATCACGTCGTCGATCCGGCCGAGAATCCGGAAGTAGCCGTCCGCCGCCTGCACGGCGCCGTCACCGCACAGCCACGGCCAGTCGTGCCAGTCGGTGCTCTTCGGGTCGCGGTTGTACTTCGCGTGGTAGGTCTGGACATACCGCTCGTCCTGGCCCCAGACCGTCAGCATCCGGCCCGGCCACGGGTTGCGGACGCAGATGTTGCCCGCCTTCCCGGAGCCCTTCGCCACCTCTTCGCCGTTCTCGTCGAGGAGGGTGAGGTAGATGCCGAGGACGCCGGGCCCGCAGCTGCCCGGCTTCATCTTCTCCAGCCCCGGCAGCGTCGAGCCAAGGAAGCCGCCGGTCTCGGTCAGCCACCACGTGTCGGTGATCGCCGCTTCGCCCTTTCCGACGACCTCGAAGTACCAGCGCCAGACGTCGGGCTCGATCGGCTCGCCGACCGTGGTCATCGTCTTGAAGTGGTAGTCGTACTTCGCGGGCTCGTCCGGGCCGAGCTTCCGCAGCATCCGGATCGTCGTCGGCGCCGTGTGGAAGATCTGCACGCCCAGCTTCTCCGCGATTCTCCACGGCCGGCCCGGGTCCGGATACGTCGGCACTCCCTCGTACATGACGGTGGTCGTCCCGAGCGAGAGCGGCCCGTAGACGATGTAGGAGTGCCCGGTGATCCATCCGATGTCGGCGAAGCACCAGTACGTGTCCTCCGGATGGATGTCCTGGTAGTACTTCGACGTCCCGGTCACGTACGAGAGGTAGCCGCCGATCGAGTGCTGCGCGCCCTTCGGGCGGCCGGTCGTGCCGCTCGTGTACATGAGGAAGAGCGTGTCCTCGGCCCGCATCGATTCCGGCTCGACGGTCTGTCCGCTGTAGCGCTCGAGCAGCTCGTCGAGGAAGAAGTCGCGTCCTTCGACCATCGGGCTCGCCGAGTGGTACTCGCCGGGACGGCGACGCCACACGAGAACCTTCTCGACCTCGATGCCCTCCTTGCGAGCTTCCTCGATCGCCTCGTCCGCCTTGACCTTGTGGTCGACCAGCTCACCGTTCCGGTAGTAGGCGTCCATCGTGACGAGGATCGTGCTGTGCGCGTCGGCCATTCGCTGACCGCACGCGGCACCCGAGAACCCGCCGAAGACCTCGGAGTGAATCACGCCGAGCCGCGCACACGCGAGCATTGCCACCGGTAGCTCGGGAACCATGGGCAGGTGGAACGTGACGCGATCCTGTGGCTTGACGCCGCAGAAGTCCTTGAGCAGAGCCGCAAACTCGTTCACCCGCCGGTGCAGCTCGTCGTAGGTGATCTCGACGGTGTCCTGATCCTCGAGCTCGGGCACCCAGATGATCGCGTTCTCGGCTCCTCGTGACTCGAGATGCCGGTCGACGCAGTTGACGCAGGCGTTGAGCCTGCCGCCGACCCACCACTTGAAGAACGGCGGGTTCGAGGTGTCGAGGATCGTGTCCCACTTACGGTCCCAAGCGAGGAGCTCTGCGTATTCCTCGAAGCACTCCGGAAAGTGCTCCTCGGAGAACCGCTCGCGGATCGACGGATCGTTCGCGTTTGCTACCTCCTTGATCCGCGCCGGCGGCGGGTAGTACTCCTCTTCGCGCCAGTGGACTGCGATCTGCGCCTCGGAGATCTCGACTTGCTGGCCCGATCCCACTGCTCACCTCCCAGATACGTGAGGTCAATGTGGATCGGACCCGCCCGAAGACGGGTCCGGTCCATCGCACTACGAAGCTTACGTCAAGCAGTAGCCGCCACGAACGGCTTGCCGACCGGGAAGACGACCTTCCCGGCGACGCCGTTCATCACGCCTGCCGCCGATGTGTACCAGGCGACGGCCGCGGTGACGATGCCGCACCAGCCGCCGAAGTGGAGCCACCATTCGGTTCCGCCGTGGGACAGGTTGAAGAACCCGATCACGAGCACGATCTCGGTGATCTCCAGCGTGAAGAACACGAGGAAGACCGCCATGTTGACGCGCATGCTGCCGATCAGCATGTACGTGTTGAAGACCGCGAACGCGAAGAGATACCAGGCGAGTGAGTTCGTGAGATCACCGCCCGAAAAACCGCTCAGGAAGCCCGTGGTCTCTGCAAGCGTCACGAACAGCCCGAGCCCCATCCAGAAGCCGCCGTACGTCGAGAACGCAGTCGCGCCGAAGACGTTGCGGTTGCGAAACTCCCACATGCCCGCAAGGAACTGGGCCATCCCGCCGTAGAAGATCGCGGGGCCGACCCACATCAGGTCGGGAATCCAGGACGCGTTGTGGCCGCTCAGGAGAAATGTCGTGAGGGCGAACCCTGCAAGACCGAGTGGCGCGGGATCGGCCGCGGGGACCGACTCCACCAGCGTCGGAGCGCTTGCTGCCATGCCTCCCTCCTCTCGCCCGGCGCGAGACCGGGCACTCGAAACGGAACCCGATGAAGCGCGAGCTTAACCGATTCGCGGCACGTGCAACTTACGGTGCGAGCTCGTACGGGTATTCGGTCAGGTTTTCCGCACCGTTTTCCGTGACGAGAACGAGGTCCTCGAGGCGAACTCCGCCGTAGCCCTGACGGTACAGGCCGGGCTCGACCGTGACGACGTCGCCCGCGCGGAGCGCCAGCTTGGCCGTCATCCCGAGGAAGGGCTGCTCGTGCACCTCGAGACCGACGCCGTGTCCGAGGCCGTGGAAGAAGCCGTCGGCCAGCGTCGAGCCGGCCGTCTTCGTGCGCTGAGTCGGCTCGCCTGCCGCCTCGAAGACCTCGCACGTCCCGTCGAAGACCGCCCGCGCCGCGGCGCCCTCGCGGATGTCTGAGACCGCCCGGTCGAGCGCCTCCTTGACGAGCCGGTGCCACTCGCGGACGTCGTCCGGCACGTCGCCGACGACGTACGTACGCGTCATGTCGCTGAAGATCCCCGTCTCGTTGTCGCGCGGCCAGAGGTCGACGACCACGGGCACGCCGGCGCGGATCGGGCCGGAGCCCATGTCGTGCCCGACGGCGCCCTGCGCCCCCGGCGCGACGATGAACTCCTCGGCGGTCGTCCCGTGCTCCGCGAAGACCACGCTCATCGCCGCCTTCACGCGCTCGACGGTGAGCCGCTCTCCGTCGACCTCGAGGCCGTCCCCTCTCTGCTCGGCACGACGCAGGAGCGCCCTGCACGCGTCCATCGCCGCCTCGGCCGCCCGCTGCGCACGGCGCATGCCCTCGAGCTCGACCGCCGTCTTCACACGCCGACGGTCGTCGAAGAAGGTCCCGTCGACCGTGAGCTCGACCCCCTCCGCTCGGAGCCCGTCTGCGAGCCACAGCGGGAATGCCTCGGGAACGACCGCGCTCCTGACGCCGATCGCGCGGACGGCCCGGAGGGCGAGCTCGCCGCGAAGCTGCCGCCAGCCGGCGCCCGAGGCGATGAGCTCGTCGACCCCGTAGTCCTCGGCGACGTGCACCTCGAACAGGCCGAGCGCCTCCAGGCGCGGAGCCTCCATCGAGCTGGTCGCCACGTGCCTCACACCGTCGCGCTCGAGGTAGAGGAACGGATCGGGGACGGCGAGCGGAACCTCGTGCCGCAGCTCCGGGGAGCGATACGTGTCCGCGTAGATGAGGACGTCTGCCACGCGCCCGACGATATCTACACTCAGGTCCGTGGAGGAACGGGCGAGGGCGCTCGAGCTCGTCGAGCGCTGGGACGAGGAGCTGCAACGGCTGCTGCCCGCGGGCGCGGACATCTTCGACGTGCACCTGCACCTCGGGCACGACATCGACGGCATGGTCGGCGACTACGACGAGCTCGAGGGAGTGATGAGCCGGTACGGCATCTCCCGTGCCTTCGCCTTCTGCCTCGACGAGCCCGACCGGCATCCCGCCTTCAGCGCGGCGAACGACCGCACGCTTCGAGCGGCAGAACGGAGCGGCGGACGCCTGATCCCGTTCGTGCGACTCGACCTGAACGAGTCGCCCCTCGACGAGGCGACGCGCTGCCTCGACGCCGGCGCGCGCGGCATCAAGCTGCACCCGCGCGCACAGGGCTTCACGGCCACCGACGAGCGACTCGGTCCGGTCTTCGCGCTCGCCGCCGAACGACGCGTGCCGATCCTCATCCACGGAGGCCGGGGACTGCCGCCGATCGCAGAGGGCCTGCAGTCGCTCGTCGAGCGAAACCCGGGCGCGACGCTGATCATCGCGCACGCCGGGATCGCGGACCTGGCCGACCTGGCCCGCTGCATGGCGGGGCGCCGCGGCGTCCTCTTCGACACCTCCACGTGGAGCCCGATCGACCTGCTCGACTTCTACCGCCAGGTGCCGCCCGAGCAGGTCGTCTACGCAAGCGACTACCCCTACGGCCAACAGCCGTCCTCGCTCCTGATCGCGGTGAAGACGGCGCTCCGCGCGGGCTACGACGAGCGCCGGCTCCGGGGGCTCCTGGCCGGCACGGCGAACGCGCTCGCGGACGGCCGCGAGCTGCCCGAGCCGACGTCGCCGGTCGGGGCGGGCGAGCTCGCGCAGCCGCTCCAGCTCGCGCGCATCCACCAGTACCTCTCGATGGCGACGCCGCTCCTCTGGACGCGGCAGCCCGACACGATCGGCGTCCTCGGCCTCGCGATCAACGCCTGCGCCGAGCGCAACGGCCATGTCGAGGCGATCGAGGGGATCGAGGAGCTCCTGGTCGCGGCACGCGACCTGTGGACGGCGATCCCCGGCATCGAAGACGACGTGGAGCGGCGCCGGGCGACCCGTTTGACGCAGCGGCTGCTGCACCTGGCCGACATCGAGGCGGTGACGTGTGCCTGAGCTTCGCGTCAACGGCCACCGCTACGAGGTCGACGCCGAGGTCGGCACGACGCTGGCCGAGGCGCTCCGGGACGAGCTCGACCTGACCGGCACGAAGGTGGCGTGCGCGGAGGGCCATTGCGGCGCCTGCACCGTCCTCGTCGACGGCCTCCCCGTGCTCTCCTGCATCACCCTGCTCCACGCCGCAGACGGCGCAGAGGTCACGACGATCGAGGGTCTGCGGGATCACGCGATGGTCGAGTCGTTCGTGCGCTGCGACGCCGTCCAGTGCGGGTTCTGCACCCCCGGGCAGATCGTCAGCGCGGTGGCGCTCGTCGAGGCGACCCCGCACCCGACCGACGACGAGATCCGCCACGCGATGGCGGGGAATCTCTGTCGTTGTGGCACGTATCCGAAGATCGAGGAGGCGATTCGCACGTGGCGCGACTGATCCGCACGGAGAAGGAGGTCGAGGGACGGTACGAGGAGGTCTTCCTCGTCGTCGAGGAGGACGCGCTCGACCAGTGGCCCTCCGGGCCGCGCCGGGTCGTCGGGCGGCCGGCGGCTCGGCTCGACGGCTTCGAGCGCGCCCGCGGCGAGGCGGTCTACACGGCCGACGTGAAGCTGCCCGGGATGCTCCACACCGCGATCCTCCGCTCTCCCTTCGCCCACGCGCGCGTGACGCGGCTCGATCTCACCGGAGCGCTCGAGCAGCCGGGCGTCCACGCCGCCATCGGCCCCGACGACGTCGACGTCCTGCGGCGCGAGTGCGGCTACCAGGGCGCACCCGTCGCCGCCGTCTGCGCCGACACGTACGCCGCCGCCCGCGCGGCGCTCGGCTCGATCGAGGTCGAGTGGGAGCAGCTCGCACCGGTGCTCGACCCGGACGAGGCGGTCGCCGCCGGGCACGTGCACGGGCCGGCCCGCGTGCGCGAGCGCGGCGACGTCGCCGCGGGGCTCGCCGAGGCCGACGTCGTCGTCGAGGGCGAGTACCGCACGCAGGTCGTGCTGCACAACTCGCTCGAGACCCACCAGGCCGTCGTCCGCTTCGTCGGCGACACGCTCGAGGTGCACATCTCGACGCAGTACATCTGGGGGATCCGCGACGAGATCGCGGAGAAGCTCGCTCTCCCGGGCGACAAGGTGCGGGTCGTCTGCAACTACATGGGCGGCGGGTTCGGGTCGAAGAACTCGCCTGACGACCACACCTTCGTGGCGATCGAGCTCGCGCGGCGGACGAACCGCCCCGTGCGGTGCGCGCTGACACGGCGAGAGGAGAACCTCGTCACCGGCAACCGCAATGCCACGATCCAGCGCCTGCGGATCGGTGCGCGCTCCGACGGGACGCTGACGGCGCTCGAGGGCGAGTACGTGAACGCGGTCGGCTTCGGCGGCTGGTCGTCGCCGGTCGAAGGGCCGATGAACCAGCTCTACGCCTGCCCGAACGTGCGTACGACGACCCACGCGGCGAAGACGAACCAGCCGCCGATGAAGGCGTTCCGGGCACCGGGCTTCGTCGAGGGGACGTTCGGCCTCGAAGCGCTGCTCGACGTGCTCGCAGCCCGCCTCGACATCGACCCGCTCGAGCTGCGCCGCCGCAACCACGCCGACCACGATCCCGCCGACGACCGCGAGTACAGCGGCAAGCAGCTCCTCGAGTGCTACCGGCGGGCCGAGCAGCACTGGGACCGGCGCCACGACGTGCGCGCCCGCTCGACCGAGACGGTCAAGCGGGGTGTCGGGATGGCATCGCAGGTCTGGTTCGGCGGCGGCGGGCCGCCCAGCTACGCCTGGGTGCGCGTCGGCTCCGACGGACGGGCGACCGTGGTCACCGCGATGCAGGACATCGGCACCGGCACGCGCACCGCGATGGCGCAGATCGCCGCCGAGGAGCTCGGGATCCCGCTGGAGCACGTCACGGTCTCGCTCGGGGACTCGGCGCACGGCCCGTACGCGTCGATCTCGGCGGGCTCGTCGACGACACCGTCGATGGGCCCGGCTGTCCGCGCCGCCGCCGGCGACGCGCGCCGCCAGATCGACGAGATCGCCGAGCAGATGGGCAAGCCCGGAGCGCCGGTGGCCGAGGTCGTCTCCGTGCTCGAGGATGCCCAGATCCTCGGCAAGGGCGCGCGCGGGCCGAACCCGACCGGCATGCAGGTGCTCACGTTCGGCGTCCAGGTGGCCGAGGTCGCCGTGGACGTCGAGACCGGCGAGGTCCGGGTCGAGCGGATCGCCGCGATCCACGACGTCGGACGCGTGATCAACCCGCTCGGAGCGTCGTCGCAGGTCGAGGGCGGGATCATCCAGGGGATCGGCCATACCCTGTCGGAGCACCGGCTGCACGATCCGGCGAGCGGGCGCATCCTGACGACCACCCTCGACGCCTACAAGCTGCCGACGGCCGCCGACGTCCCGGAGATCGTCAGCGAGCTGATCGACGAGCCCGACCCGCACCTCACGAACCTCGGGTCGAAGGGGCTCGGCGAGCCGCCGATCGTCCCGACGGCCGCCGCGATCGCCAACGCGATTCGCGACGCGACGGGAGCGGAGGTGCGCGAGCTGCCGGTCAGCCGGGAGGAGATGCTTCGCGCGCTCCGCGCCGCGCGGGACCGGGAACGGCGTGGAGCTCCGGCGGGCGTCTGACACGGAGGTCGGCGAGGCGACGCCGATCTTCGGCGGCACCGAGGTGGTGCCGCTCTACCGCTCCGGGCTCCTCCAGGCCGACGTGCTGGTCGACGTGCGGGACGTCGTCCCGCGCGGCATCGACGGCTCAGAGATCGGGGCCGGTACGACGCTCGCGGAGCTCGCCTCCGACCCGGGGGTTCCGGAGGCGCTGCGGGAGGCGTCGCGCCTCGCGGCGAGCCCGCAGCTTCGCAACGTCGGCTCGCTCGGCGGCAACCTGCTGCAGCAGACGCGCTGCTGGTACTGGCGGCTGCGCTGGCCGTGCCGCCTGCACGGAGGCGACGACTGCTTCGCACGGGACGGCGAGCATCGCGAGCACGCGATCCTCGCGAACGACTACTGCGCGTCGGCGCACCCCTCGGACATCGCCGCCGCGCTGCTCGCGCTCGACGCGACCGTCCGAACGACGAGGCGCGAGCTGCCCCTCGCCGACCTCTACCGCGTCCCGACCGCCGACGACCGGCGAACGACGACGCTCGAGACCGGCGAGCTCATCCTCTCCGTCGACGTCCCGCCCTGCGACGCGTCCGCCTACCTGAAGGCGGGTGAGCGGAGGCTCTTCTCGTTCCCGCTCGTCGGCGTCGCAGCAGTGCGCACCGGCGACCGCGTCCGCGTCGCGCTGGCGGGCGTCGCACCCGTCCCGTGGCTCCACACCGGGACCCTCGAGGATGCGACGCCGCTGCCGGGAAACGCGTACAAGATCGAGATCGCCGAAGCGCTCGTCCGGCGCGCTCGAGCCGCCGTCGCCTCATGAGACGAGGAGCGCTCGCCGTGCTCGTCGTGGCGCTCGCGGGCTGCGGCGGAAGCGGCGGCAAGGGGGCCGCGACGAGCACCGACGCCGCGGGCTGCGTCCCCGTGCAGCAGCCGAAGGCGGCATCGCGCAGTGCGCCGAAACCGACGGCCTCGCTCGATCCGGCGAAGACCTACGACGTCCGGTTCGCGACGAACTGCGGGGCGTTCACGATCAGGCTCGCCGTCAAGACGTCGCCGCGGACGACGGCCTCCTTTGCGAGCCTGGTTCGGCGGGGCTTCTTCGACGCGACCGTCTTCCACCGGATCGTGCCGGGGTTCGTGATCCAGGGAGGCGACCCCACCGCGAGCGGGCTGGGCGGCCCCGGCTACAGCGTCGTCGACAGGCCGCCCGCGTCGACCAGGTACACGCTCGGCGTCGCCGCCATGGCGAAGGCGGGCAACCAGCCGGCGGGCACGAGCGGCAGCCAGTTCTTCGTCGTCACCGCGAACGACGCGCAACTCCCGCCCGACTACGCGGTGCTCGGCCGCGTGGTCGCAGGGCTCGCGGTCGTGCGGCGCATCGGCAAGCTCGGCGACCCGTCGACGGAGCAGCCGACGGAGACCGTCGAGATCGAGAAGGCGACACTCATCGTGCGCTAGATGGTCGGCGCCGTCGTCCTGGCCGCGGGCGCGTCGTCGCGCTACGGAGGCGTCAAGCAGCGCGAGCTGCTCCCGCAGGTGCTGGCGGCGCTGACTCTCGCGGACCTGGACGAGGTGGTCGTGGTCGAGGGCGCCCACCCACTTTGTGTTGACTCAACACAAGCGCGGGTGGTGGCCTGCGCCGACTGGGAGCGCGGACCGGGCGCGTCGCTGCGAGCGGGGCTGGCGGCACTCGGCGAGACGGTGGCACGCGCCGTCGTGGTGCTCGCGGACGGTCCCGACCTCGATCCGCGCGCGGTCGAGCGCGTGCTCGCAGCCGAGGCACCCGTTGCGGCGGCGTCCTACGACGGCCGCACGCGCAGCCATCCCGTCGCGCTCGACCGCGGCAGCTGGCCGGCGGTGCCCGACGAGGGCGGACGGGCGCTCGAGGCGACGCTCGTCGACTGCCGTGACCTGCAGCCGCCCGGCGACGTCGACGTTCGGCCGACGGCGGAAGACTAGAGCGGCGTTCGCAGCGCCGCGAGCTTCGCCTTCAGCTCGGGCCGCATCGGCTCGCTGACGGCGACGCGAACGTAGTGCCGGAGACGCTCCTCGAACCGGTAGCGCCTGGCGCACCAGTGACAGAGCTCGAGATGCCGCTCGGCCTCCTTCACCTCTTCGTCCGAGAGCGCGCCGTCCAGGAACGGCTGCATCAACTCCTCGCACTTGTCGCACCAGTCGACGGTCATGCGGTCACTGCCCTGTCGGCGAGGTTCTTCTTCAGGATACGCCTGCCGCGGTGCAAACGCGACATGACGGTGCCGATCGGCACGTCGAGGATCTGGGCCGCATCCGCGTAGGAGAACTCGCCGATGTCGACGAGGACGATCACATCGCGGAAGTCGTGCGGGACGTCGGCGAGCGCCTCGACGATCGAGTCCTGGGACAGCCGCTCGAGCACGCGCTCCTCGTCGGGATTCTCCTCCGGGAGCTGCGCCTCCAGCTTGTTGTAGAGGAAGTAGTCGCCGGCCTCGGTGTCGAGCGACGTCGTCTGCGGCGCCCGCTGCTGGCGGCGGCCGCGGTCGATGTTCAGGTTGGTGACGATCCGCAGCAGCCACGCTCTCAGGTTCGTCCCGGGCGTGTACTGCCGCCACGAGCGAAACGCCCGCTCGTACGCCTGCTGCACGAGATCCTCGGCCTCCTCGCGCGAGCCCGCCATCCGGCGGGCGACCCGGTACACCTGATCGCTCAACTGAAGCGCTTCCTCCTCGAACCGGACACGCGCACGCGCCTCCTCGGCGAGCCTGCGGGTATCGGCGGTCGGCGGAGCGTTCTCACTCATCGCGCGGCCACCCTAGCAACCGGTCCAACGGCGGTCGGCCGTGGCTCATTCCCGGCCGGCG
Organism: uncultured Thermoleophilia bacterium; assembly: GCA_963784765.1. Lineage (GTDB taxonomy): Bacteria > Actinomycetota > Thermoleophilia > Gaiellales > Gaiellaceae > PALSA-600. The sequence continues at coordinate 49,494 of CAWASP010000030.1, read as the reverse complement.
GCGGGTTCTCAGACGAAAGGCTGCTCGCGGAAGCCGCCCCGGGCCATCCGCTCGAGCAGCGCGACCCGCGTCGTCACCTCGTCGTCCCAGGTGAGCGAGACCTGCCCCATGAGGTTCGCATTGGCGAGCTCGAGACCCTCGGCGCCCTCCAGGGTGACAGCGAGCCGCTGCACGCACTTCTCGCAGCGGATGCCGGACACCTGAATCGTCTCGCTGACGCTCGCCACGGCCTCAATCTAGCTGCGCGAGCGTCCCCGCCGCGACGGCCGCCGTCGCCTCGTACGCGGAGTCGTACGCTGCCTGCTCGTCGGCCTCGCACCGATCCGGGTCGATCCGGCCGAGCAGGTCGAGCGAGCCCAGCCTGCCGGCAGCGGCGCGGACGAGCTCGAGGAGCTCCGCTCCGAGCTCTGCCGCGGCGGCGACCGACCGGCCGCCGGGATGCAAGAGCTCCGCGCGCGGGCCGAAGCGCGCGGCCGCCCAGCGATTCTGGGCGTAGTCGGCGCGCCCGGCATCGCCCAGCCGGGAGCCGGCCTCTGGCAGCTCACCGGCGAGCGCGGCCGCGCACAGCGCCTGGGCGAGCGCCGCGAACGCGGCGGACAGCCGGACGTCCGTCGGCTGGTCCGGCATCCGGATCTCGAGCGTCCCGAAGCGCGGATGCGGGCGCACGTCCCACCAGATCCGCGTGTAGTCCTGTGTCACACCGAGACCCACGAGCCGCTCGACCCAGGCCTCCCAGGCCGCATACGACCCGAACGCGGGCGGGGCTCCGGCACGCGGGAGCTCGGCGAGGACCGGAGCACGGTTCGACGCCATCCCGGTGAGCTCGCCCCGGAACCAGGGCGAGTTCGCCGAGAGCGCGAGCATGACCGGCATCCACGGGAGCACGAGCTCGAGGCACCGCCAGCACTCCTCGCCGGAGCTCATGGCCACGTGCACATGCAGGCCCTGCACGCCCTGCCGCCGCACCGAGATCCCGCCGTAGCCCACGAAGCTCGTGTAGCGCTCCTCGTCGACGACCTCCTGCTGCTCGGGCAGGGCGAACGGATGCGTTCCCGCCGCCGCGACGATGAGCCCTTCTGCCTGCGCTGCATCGGCGGCCGCACGACGGAGCACGGGCAGCGCCTCGTCGACCGCACGTGCGGTCGGAAGCGGGTCGGTGTTGGTCTCGAAGACGGACGCGAAGAGCTCGGTCTTCAGCTGCCCGGGAAGGCGGCCGACGCCGTCCGCATGCCCGAGGACACGGAGCACGGCGGGCACCTCGTCCAGGCTCGCCGGGTCGAGGATCATCAGCTCCTCTTCGACGCCGAGCGAGAGCGGCGGCGCAGCGCCGAAGCGCTCCTCGATCACCTGGTCTCTTCGTGCGCCTTCACGCCGTGCACAGGCCGGCCGGCGGCGATCCACGCGTAGTACGACGCGCTCGGCCCGAACTCGGATCGGTAGTTCGTGACGTGAGGGTTCCGGCCGACATCCCGGGCACGTGCGGCATGCCGCAGCAGATTCGGGTCGTCGAGCTCCTGCCACACGAGGATGAGATGCGCGGCGGTCATGAACTCGGCGACGAACGTGCACGCCGGCGCGGGGCACGGAAACGGGTCCGTCCGCACGCAGAACCACCCCTCGTGGTCGGCTCCGTCCTCCTGCCACAACTCATCGTCCGCCTCGATCCCCGTGTCGCCGAGGACGATCTGACCGCGCTCCATCGGCGCACACGGTAGCGGCAGTGACGTTGGGGAGGACCGGCCGCGGCCCGGGCAGGCAGACGGGCCACGGCCGGTCTCTCGTTCGGCCCTAGGGGGAGGGCCGAGCCTCGGCCACTATGACCCCGGACGCTCGCCGAGGGTCACGGTGACGGTCTTTCGCTTTCCCTGGTGGTAGAGCTCCACCGAGATCTTGTCGCCGGGCTGGTGCTGGTTGACGACCGTGTACAGCTCGGCGGCCGTGGTGACGGGCTCGTGATCGACGGAGACGAGGATGTCGCCGCCGACCTGGTAGCTCTCGCCCTGCACGACCACACGCGTCGGGCCCGCCTTGATGCCCGCCTTGGCAGCACCGCTGTCCTTCGTCACCTCCTGCACGAGCAGCCCCTTCTTGACCGGAAGGCGGAAGAGCTGCACGAGCTGGCGGTTGACCGGCGCCGTACGCACGCCGAGAAAGGCGTGCCGCGCGCGGCCGCTGGAGATGATCTGCGCAGCGACGCTTCGAACCGTGTCGATCGGGATCGCGAAGCCGATGCCGACGTTGCCGCTCTGCGAGTTCGAGCCCGTCTCGATCTGCGACGTGACTCCGATGACGCTGCCGAACCGGTCGATCAGCGGGCCGCCGGAGTTGCCGTGGTTGATCGCGGCGTCCGTCTGGATGACGTTCTCGATCGGCAGGCTGTTGGGCGCGATGATCTGCCGCTGCAGCGCGCTTACGACACCCGTGGTGAGGGTGCGCGTTAGCCCGAACGGGTTGCCGATCGCGTAGACGGGGTCGCCGACGGCGACGGAGTCGGATGCACCGAGCGGCAGCGGCGTCAGCGCCCGCGCGTGCTCGTCCACCTTGAGCACCGCGATGTCGGTCGAGCGGTCCTCACCAACGAGCTTCGCCGCGAGCTCGTCCTGGCCCGAGAACGAGACCTGGACCTTCTGCGCGCCCTCGATCACGTGGTAGTTCGTCACGATGTGGCCGGCCTTGTCGATCACGAAGCCGGATCCGAGCGACTGCGACGTCTGCGGCGCGGAGGGAATCAGGCCGAATGGATCGGTCTGCGACTGCTGCACGCTCGTGGCCGTGATCTGCACGACCCCGGGACCGTCCTTCGTGTAGATCTGCTCCGGCGTCAGGGTGTGCGTCGACGGCGTGTTCGTCGTCGCTCCCTGAGACGAGGGCTGGCCGCTCTTGAGCGAGGCCGGCACCGTTCTCGTCCCCGACGTGACCTGCTCGATCGTCGTTCCGCCGCCGAGCTTGCCGAAGAGCGCCGCGCCGCCAAGGGCGAGCCCTCCGCCGACGACGGCAACGACAAGCAGCTCGAGCAGGCGCAACGTGCGGCTCTGTGCCACCGCACCGTTATAACGACGGCACGTTCAGCCCGACGTGTGCCGCGATTAATCGTCGGTTAAGCCCTCGAGCGAGGGCGCGCGGACGGACTCCACGAGGTCGTAGCGCACGTACTCCCCCGAGCCCAGCCGGATCCACAGCTGGGCATACGGCCCCTGGCGGTTGAGGAAGCGCGCCAGCTCGTCGCGGACCGAGACGCCCTCGGTGACCGCGATGCGCTCCGGCCGGCTCCGGCCGGAGAGGGTCACTTCGAGGTACTCGTCGCTGCCCGGCATCGATCCCCTCCATGCGCGGGATGGAGGCGGTGCCGCTCCCGGCCCGCCTCCACCTCCGCGTTCGTCACGACCTGTGTCAGACCGGCCGCGCCGTCCCCACGCGGCGCGCACCGACGAACGTGGCGCCTGCGATCGCAAGCAGCACGCCGCCCGCGATGAGGGCGTCGTTCAGGTCGCGAGTCGGGACCCCCATGATCTCGCCGGACGACCGACCGGGGCCTGCCGTCGCCTGCGCGGCGCTCCCTGCTTCGATCACGCCGCGGTCGGACATGATCAGGCCGCTCGTGTCCGTCTCGACCGACGGTGCCGACGCCTGCACGGGCGCCGCACCCTCGTCGCCGATCTGCAGCCCCGGCGTATGGACGTTCGACGCCGCAGCGCCGTCGCTCGCAGCGGACCCGACGTCCAGGACGCCACGGTCGGACATGATCAGGCCGCTCGTGTCCGTCTCGACCGACGGTGCCGACGCCTGCACGGGCGCCGCACCCTCGTCGCCGATCTGCAGCCCCGGCGTATGGACGTTCGACGCCGCAGAGCCGGTGCTCGCCGCTGAGGCGACGTTCAGGACGCCACGGTCGGACATGATCAGGCCGCTCGTGTCCGTCTCGACCGACGGTGCCGACGCCTGCACGGGTGCCGCACCCTCGTCGCCGATCTGCAGCCCCGGCGTATGGACGTTCGACGCCGCAGAGCCGGTGCTCGCGGCTGAGGCGACGTTCAGGACGCCACGGTCGGACATGATCAGGCCGCTCCCGGAGCCCTGATCGGCCGGAGCGGTCGAGCTGGCCGGCACGACGCCGGCGGTGCCCGGCTCCGAGATCGGCGTCGCGTTGGCGATCGCCGCCCCGGACCCGAGGGCACCTGCGACCGCGACGGCAAAGACGACCGCGCGCTCGCGAAGCCCGTGGGCCTCGACGTCGTCGAAGGCGAGCGCGATCTCGTCCCCGTCGAAGGTGAGAACGACGTGGTCGCTCGTCACACGCTCGAGCAACGTCTCGAGCTCGTCGCGGGACCACGTGATGCTGATCGTCGTGTGCTCCTCCTCGCCGCTCTCGCTGCGGCGGTCGACGTCGAGGAGCAGGGCCGGCGAGCCCTCCGGATCCTTCAGTGCGTCTGCGATCTCCTGCCGCGGAACGACGGTGGTGAGTACGCGCTGCGCCGGAATCTCGTCGGCAAGACGTGCCGTGCCGAGTGCTTCCACTTTCGTGCCTCCTCCCGATGCACTGCCTTATGACACTGCATACATGACGGAGGACGCAGCGGGTTTCTTCCCGCCGGCAAGCCCTGGGGCGGGCGGTAGCGTCACCATGCGTGCGCAATCTCTTCCTGCTCGCCCCGGAGATCGTTCGACGGGCTGCCGTTCGAGCTCGCGCTCGGATCGAGGTTCCGGTGGTCGAGACGCCGGACGGCTGGGTCCTCCGGGTGTCGGTGCAGGGCTACAACGACCAGTCCGACCTCGACGCGCTGGCCGCAGCGCTCACGAACGAGCTCTGACGGCGGGACGAGAAAGATCGGCTCGACCCGGTCCCGCCTGCGACAGGACGGACGCCGGAGTCGTTGCGTGCTCGAGGCGGGCGACGGTTCGTCGACCCGCGAGGCTCGGGTGCGGCACTGCCGGCTGCGAAAGCCCGGTGGCGAGCCGCCGCGAGGCGTGGAGGCGGTTTGCTCAGCCGAGGAGGCCGGGCGGAAGCTCGAAGCGTCGGCGCGGGCTCCCGAGGAGGTAGCCGCTTGCACGTGGCGTCGCGACATGACAAAAAGAGCGACGTATGGCGAGCCCCTACCGCCACGCGGCTGCGTTCCGCGCCGAGCTGCGCCGGTTCCTCCGGCGCAGCGAGGACGTCGCGCGCAGCGAGGGCATCACCCCCCGGCAGTACCTCCTGCTCCTGCAGATCGCGGGCAGCGACGACGGGACGCGAACCGTCACCCAGCTCGTCGACCAGCTCCAGCTCACCCAGAGCGCCGTCACGGAGCTCGTCCAGCGCGCCGAGGCAGCCGGCCTCGTTCAGCGGCGAGGCTCGACGAAGGACGCCCGCGTCGTCCACCTCTCGCTCACGGACCTCGGCAGCGACCGTCTCGCCAGCGTGCACGCCGCGCTCGGCCCCGAACGGGCCCAGCTACGGCGGATGATCGACGAGCTCGAGTAGCTCTCGAGGCGTTCCTACTCGAGCGTGTGCGGCTCGATCCGCTCCTCGCCCGAGCGGCCGACGCGATAGGCGCCCGCGCCGGGCCGGCACGTGACCACCTCGTGGAGCTCGGTGCCGGCGAAGCGCAGCGCGACGCCGTCGTCGGCGGCGATCCCCTCCGGGAAGCCGTCCGAGACGAGCTCCCGATAGCGCGGCCGGCGCAGCTCCTCACCGTCGTAGTGCGGGCACGCGCTGCCCGGGAGGAAGCCCAGGCAGTCCATCCCCTCGAGCTGCGGCCCGAACGAATCGGTGACGCCGGCCTCGAACCAGCAGATCATCCCCGCGCTCGCCCCGTAGAGCACGATCCCGCTCTCCCACGCCTCGCGCAGCAGCGCGTCGATGCCATGCACGCGCCAGATCGCGAGCATGTTCGCGGTGTTGCCGCCGTTGACGCAGATCGCATCCTGGGAGAGGACGAGCTCGCGGAGGTCGTCTGGCGGCCACGGGAAGACGCGCAGGACTGAGGGCTCCGCCCGGCCGACGAAGCGCTCGAAGAACGTCGCGATCGCCCAGTCGTCGTCCGCGATCGCGGTCGGCACGTAGAGGACGCGGGGCCGCTCCTTCCCGGTCAGACCGAGCACGTAGGCGTTCAGGCGCGCCCACTGCTCCTCGTCGGCGCCGCCGCCGATCCCGACGATGCATCGGTCCGCCATGCGCACCCGAGTTTACGGCGAGAGCCCACCGGGCGGCGAAGTCGTCTGCTCGTTCCCGGCCGGGCAGGCGGCGCGCTTCTGCTTGAATCGAGAACGTGCCTGAGAGATCGAAGCTCACCGTCGGTGATCGGTCGTACGAGATCTTCAGGCTGGACGCGCTGCAGGCGTCGCACGACATCGCCCGGCTCCCGTACACGCTTCGCATCCTGCTCGAGAACGTGCTCCGCTCGGGAACCGAGGCGGACGTCGAGGCGGTCGCGACGTGGGACGCATCGGCGGAGCCGTCGCACGAGATCTCCTTCTCGCCCTCGCGCGTCCTCCTGCAGGACCTGACCGGCGTGCCGGCGGTCGTCGACCTGGCAGCGATGCGCGACGCGTTCGCCGCGCTCGGCGGCGACCCGTCGCGGATCAACCCGCTGATCCCGGCTGAGCTCGTCATCGACCATTCGGTGCAGGTCGATTTCTTCGCCTCGCGCGGAGCCTTCGAGCACAACGTCGAGCTCGAGTTCGAGCGCAACCGGGAGCGCTACCTCTTCCTGCGCTGGGGCCAGGAGGCCTTGAGCGGCTTCAAGGTCGTGCCGCCGGGAACCGGGATCTGCCACCAGGTGAACCTCGAGTACCTCGCGCGCGTCGTCGAGGACCGCGACGGCGTCGCGTTCCCCGACACGCTCGTCGGCACGGATTCGCACACGACGATGGTCAACGGGCTCGGGGTGCTCGGCTGGGGCGTCGGCGGCATCGAAGCGGAGGCGGCGATGCTCGGTCAGGCGCTCTCGATGCTCGTTCCGCAAGTCGTCGGGTTCCGGCTGAGCGGCCGTCTGCGAGAGGGGGCGACGGCGACCGACCTCGTGCTGACGGTGACCGAGATCCTGCGCAGGACCGGTGTCGTCGGGAAGTTCGTCGAGTACTTCGGAGACGGCCTCGCCGCGCTGCCGCTCGCCGACAGGGCGACCCTCGGGAACATGTCGCCCGAGTACGGCGCGACGTGCGGCTTCTTCCCCGTCGACCAGGTGACGATCGACTACCTGCGCCTGACGGGCCGCGAGCCGGAGCGGATCGCGCTCGTCGAGGCGTATTGCAAGGAGAACATGCTCTGGCACGAGCCCGGCGAGCCGCCGGCGTACACGCAGATCGTCGAGCTCGACCTCGGCGACGTGGAGCCGTCGGTGGCGGGGCCACGGCGGCCGCAGGACCGCGTGCCGCTCGCGAACGCCAAGCAGGCCTTCCTCGAGACGCTCGGCAGCTTCGGCGTCGACTACGCGAACGGCTCGCACGACCGGGCGGTCGCCGACACCTTCCCCGCCTCCGACCCGACGAGCGAGCAGCAGCCCGCCGGGCTCGAGCTCGCGGACGAGGCGGCGGCGGTCGCGACCGCCGTGCGTCCCCAGCACCACCGCGTGCCGGTCGCCGGAGCCGACTACGAGCTCGACCACGGCTCCGTCGTGATCGCGGCGATCACCTCGTGCACGAACACGTCGAACCCGCAGGTGATGGTGGCCGCCGGGCTGCTCGCGCAGAAGGCCGTCGAGCAGGGCTTGCAGCGCAAGCCATGGGTGAAGTCGTCGCTCGCACCCGGCTCGAAGGTCGTCACCCGCTACTACGAGCAGGCGGGCCTCGACCGCTATCTGGACGAGCTCGGCTTCAACACGGTGGGCTACGGATGCACGACGTGCATCGGCAACTCCGGGCCGCTCGCCGAGGAGATCTCGGAGGCCATCGGCGAGGGCGACCTGGTCGTGTGCTCGGTGCTCTCGGGAAACCGCAACTTCGAGGCTCGGATCCATCCCGAGGTGAAGGCCAACTACCTCGCCTCGCCGCCGCTCGTCGTCGCCTACGCCCTCGCCGGGCGGATGGACATCGACTTCGAGAGCGAGCCGCTGCAGGACGACGTGTTCCTGCGCGACATCTGGCCGACCGCGAAGGAGGTGAGCGACACGATCGCCGCGTCCGTGCGCGCAGAGCAGTTCGCGGAGACCTACGCAGACGTCTTCACGGGCGACGAGACCTGGCGCACACTGCCGGTGCCGCGTGGCGAGCGCTTCGCGTGGGAGCCGAGCTCGACCTACGTCCGCCAGCCGCCCTACTTCGAAGGCATGTCACGCGAGCCCGGGACGGTGGAGGACGTCGACGGCGCACGCTGTCTCGTCTGGCTCGGCGACTCCGTCACGACCGACCACATCTCGCCCGCGGGAGCGATCCGGCCCGACTCGCCCGCGGGGCGCTACCTCGTCGAGCACGGCGTCGAGCGGAAGGACTTCAACTCGTACGGCGCGCGCCGCGGCAACCACGAGGTGATGGTGCGCGGCACCTTCGCGAACGTCCGCCTGCGAAACCGGCTCGTCGAGGGGTCCGAGGGGACGTGGACCGTCCATGTCCCGTCGGGCGAGGAGATGACGATCTTCGACGCCGCCGAGCGCTACCGCTCCGAGGGGACGCCGCTCGTCATTCTCGCCGGCAAGGAGTACGGCTCCGGGTCGTCGCGCGACTGGGCGGCGAAGGGGCCGAAGCTGCTCGGGGTGAGCGCGGTCATCGCCGAGTCGTACGAGCGGATCCACCGGGCGAACCTCCTGATGATGGGCGTCCTGCCGTTGCAGTTCGCAGAGGGCGAGTCGGCCGACTCGCTCGGGCTGACCGGCCAGGAGTCGTTCTCGATCACCGGGATCGCGAACGGCGACGCGGACGAGGTGACGGTTCGCGCCGGCGAGACGGAGTTCCGCGCACGCGTCCGGCTCGACACGCCGCGCGAGCGCGACTACCTCCGCCACGGCGGCATCCTCCCGTACGTCCTTCGCCGGCTCGCCGGCTGAGTCGGTCGCGCGCGGCTCAGTGGGGCTCGTGGCGGACGAGCCACGTCGCGCCCAGCACGACGACGACCGAGCCGATCACCCAGACTGCGCCGCAGATGACGACGGTGAGCATCCAGAGCTCCATGCCGGTCAGGCTGCCGCGGTGACCGCAGGCGGACATCCGGAGATTCCCGCACTTCTGCTCGTCACGGGGCCGCCCGCCGCGGGGAAGACGACGATCGCCGCCGCGCTCGCGGAACGGCTCGATCTGCCGCTGCTGGCGAAGGACACGCTGAAGGAGGCGCTCGCAGGCCCGCTCGGCGTCATCGAGCAGGCCGGCTCCCGGCGGCTCGGAGCGGCCGTGTTCGAGCTGCTCGAGCTCGACGGCGCGCTCGTCCGCGTCGGCACGTCTCCCTGGCCGCCGCTCGCCGACGTGTGCGCCCGGGTCGAGCCGCTCGTTCGCTGACGAAGCGACGGACGGCGGGTTTGCCGCGCCTCGTGCTCGGAATACGGACACAGGATTGGCACCACGCGTTGGGAGACGAGTCTGCGCCGCGCCGCGGTGAGACCACGGCGCCGCTGGGGGCGGGGACGGGCGCTCTGGATGCTCGCGCCGCTTGCGCTGGTCCTGGCCGGGTGCGGCGAGAGGCAGAACACCCTCGCACCGGAAAGCCACTCCAGCCGCGATATCGCGAGCCTCTTCTGGTGGATGACCGGCGGCGCGTTCATCGGGCTCGCCGTCGTCGTGGGCCTGATGCTGTGGTCGTACAAGCGGCGGGCGACCGTGGGCTTCGGCGGCGATCGCACGGGGTTCAAGCCGGGCGAGAAGCGGGCGGTCACCACGGTCGTCGTCCTCGGGATCGCGGTCCCGATCGTCGTCCTCGTGACGCTGTTCGTGATCTCCGACATCTTCGTCATCAAGACGACGCAGGCACAGGCCGCCGCGAAGGAGTCGCTCACGATCGTCGTGACCGGGCACCAGTGGTGGTGGCAGATCGCCTACCCGGGGACGGCGGCGGTCACCGCCAACGAGATCCACATCCCGACACACACGCGCGTGCGGGTGCTCGTCCGCTCCGCCGACGTCATCCACAGCTTCTGGGTGCCGGAGCTGAACCGGAAGATCGACATGATCCCCGGCCGCACGAACGAGGTCGAGCTCGTCGCCGAGAAAGCCGGCGTCTACCGGGGCCAGTGCGCCGAGTTCTGCGGGCTCCAGCACGCGCACATGTCGTTCCTCGTCTTCGCGCAGCCGCCCGCCGCGTTCAGGGCCTGGCTCGCGAACGAGGCGAAGCCGGCGGCGGCCCCCGCCGGCGCGGAGGCACGGCGCGGCGAGCAGGTGTTCCTGCAGGGGCCGTGCCAGAGCTGCCACACGATCCGCGGCACGAGCGCCACCGGGAACGTCGGGCCCGATCTGACGCATCTCGCCGGCCGCACCACGCTCGGAGCCGTGACGATCCCGAACCGCAGAAGCGACCTCGCCCGGTGGATCCGCGACTCGCAGAGCGTGAAGCCGGGCAACGACATGCCCAGCCTCGATCTCACCGGGCCGCAGCTGCAGGCGCTCCTCGCCTATCTCGAGGGTCTCAGGTAGTGACCGTCGCGACTCCCCCCGGCACGATCGCCGCGCAGCGTGTCGAGCGCCTCGCCGAGATGTGGCAGGGCAGGCCGGGGATCCTCGGCTGGCTCACGACCACCGACCACAAGCGGATCGGCCTTCTCTACTTCTGGACGACGCTCGTCTTCTTCGGCGCCGGCGGAGTCGAGGCGTTGATCGTCCGGACGCAGCTCGCCGTGCCCAACTCGAGCCTCGTCTCACCCGGCACCTACGACGAGCTGTTCTCGATGCACGGGATCACGATGATCTTCTTCTTCATCATCCCGATGACGACGGGGGCGTTCGGCAACTACCTGCTGCCCCTGATGATCGGCGCCCGCGACATGGCGTTCCCGCGGATGAACGCCCTCTCGTACTGGATCTTCGTCGCCTCCGGGATCTTCATCTACACGAGCCTCTTCATGGGCATGGCGCCGAATGCGGGCTGGTTCGACTACGTGCCGCTCGCGAGCAAGCAGTTCGACCCGGGCCGGAACATCGACTTCTACTGCCTCGGGATCATCTTCAACGGCATCGCGTCGTCGCTGACGGCGGGCCAGTTCATCGTCACGATCTTCAAGTCGCGAACGCCCGGCATGTCGTTCAACCGCATGCCGCTCTTCTGCTTCGCGTTCCTCGCCGCGTCGCTCGGCCTGCTGTTCGCGCTCCCCGCGCTCTCGATCGACACGATCTTCCTGTTCCTCGACCGCAACGTGGGAACGCACTTCTTCGATCCCGCCCACGGCGGCGCGGCGCTGCTCTGGCAGCACCTGTTCTGGATCTTCGGCCACCCCGAGGTCTACATCCTGATCGTGCCGGCGTTCGGGATCGCCACGTCCATCATCCCGGCCTTCACGCAGCACAAGATGGTCGCGTTCCCGCTCGTGGCGATCGCCGAGCTCGCCGTCGTCTTCATCGGCTTCGGCGTCTGGGCTCACCACATGTTCGCGACCGGGATGCCGACCGTGTCGATGGTGTTCTTCGCGGCCGCGACGTCGATGGTCGTGATCCCGTCGACGATCCAGGTGTTCGCCTGGCTGACCGCGTTCCTCCGCGGCGTCCCGCAGTTCAAGACGCCGCTGCTCTTCATCGCAGGCTTCATCTTCATGTTCGTGATCGGCGGTCTGTCCGGGATCATGTTCCTGGCGATCCCGTTCGACCAGCAGGTCACGGACACGTACTTCGTGGTCGCCCACTTCCACTACATCATCTTCGGCGCCGCGGTCTTCCCGATCTTCGGCGGCATGTACTACTGGTTCCCGAAGGTCACCGGAAAGCTGCCGTTCGAGCGGCCGGGGCAGATCTCGTTCTGGATCATCTTCGTCGGGACGAACCTGCTCTTCTTCCCGATGCACATCGTCGGCCTGCTCGGCATGCCGCGCCGGCAGTACACCTATCCGAGCGGCCTCGGCTGGAGCGCGTACAACCTCGCCGAGACGATCGGCGGCTTCCTGACGCTCGCCGGGATCCTGGTGCTGCTCGGGAACCTCGCCTACAGCTACGTCCGGGGCGCCGACGCGGGCCACGACCCGTGGCACGGGCCGACGCTCGAGTGGACGATTCCCTCACCGCCGCCCGAGTACAACTTCGCGGTTCCGCCGAAGGTGACGAGCGCCTATCCGAACTGGGACGACGCCGACCGGGCGGAAGACCGGCGCAGGCTCGAGCGCGGGATCCTGGTGCTCGACCACGGGCACGAGCAGCCCGCCGTCACCGTCGCGGACGGCGACCTCGCGGAGATCGTCGAGATGCCGCACGACTCGCCGTGGCCCGTGCTGCTCGCGCTGGCGCTGACCCTCGTCTTCATCATGCTCGTGATCGGCAAGTACGGCGTCGCGGGCGTCATGGGCGTCCTCTGCGTCCTCGCGCTCTTCGGCTGGCACGCGAAGGAGCCGCAGGAGGCATGACACCGTGAGCGATGTTCTCGCCGGCGGCCGGCGGATCGCCGATGTGCCGCGCTCGACAGAGGTGACCGGCGTCGACGCGGTCGTGCGTGCGGCGGCGAGCCGCACCGCGCGCCCGGCGGCGTTCTGGGGCTGGCTGATCCTGATCGCGAGCGAGAGCACGCTCTTCGGCTGCCTGATCGGGACGTACTTCTACCTCCGGTTCCAGACGCTCCACTGGCCGCCGGACGGGATCCCCAGGCCGGACGTGGCGATCCCCCTGATCCTCGTCTGCGTGCTGGCGCTCTCGAGCGTCCCGATGCAGCTCGCCTCGCTGGCGGGACGCGCGGGACGGCTCGCCCGGGCGCGGCTCTTCCTCGTCGTCGCCCTCGTGATCCAGGCGGGGTACTTCGCCTACGAAGTGCACGACTTCCAGACGCAGCTCGGCAGGTTCCCGGTCACGAAAGACGCGTACAGCTCGATCCACTACACGCTCCTCGGCGCCGACCACGCCCACGTCCTCGTCGGCCTGCTCTTCGACGTCTGGCTCCTCTGGAAGCTCGCGCGCGGCCTCACGGCCTACCGGCTGAACGCGCTGCAGGGCATCACCTGGTACTGGCACGCGGTCAACCTCCTGAGCCTCATGGTCATCGGGACGATCCTCTCGGCGGCGGTATGACCCTGCGCCGCCTCTCGACGCTGCAGTGGTCGGCGCTCCTCCTCGGCGCGCTCGCCTGGGCCGCCCAGCACGTGATCGGCTTCGGAGTCACCCAGGCGGAGTGCGGGCTCGGCGGCAGGCAGTGGGGCATCGACAACACCGTCTGGCAGGCGACGACCATGGCAGTGACCGTGGTGCTGATCCTGGCGGCGCAGGCACTCGCGATCCTCGTCTACGTCCGCACGAGCCCGAGCCACTACACGGACGATCCGCCCGAGAGCCGCATCCGCTTCTTCGCGATCACGGCGATGCCCATCAACACCGTCGTCCTCTTCATCGTGCTGCTCGACGGCTTCGCGTCGATCTTCAACGAGGTCTGCCGGCAGTCATGAGACGCCTCCTCGCCCTCGCTGCGGTGACGGTCGCTGCGCTGCTCGTGCCGGCGGCGCCGCAGGCATCGCCGAAGCCGGGGACCCCGGCCGCCCGCGGCGACCACCTCTACGGCCGCTACTGCCTCTCGTGTCACGGCCCGAACGGGAACGGGAAGCAGTCCCGGTCCGGCAAGACGGGAATCGCCCCGTCGCTGCAGGGCGTCGGCGCGCTCGCCGCCGACTTCTACCTGCGCACCGGCTACATGCCGCTTCCCCACCTGGGCCTCCAGCCGCGCCGGGCGCGCGTCCTCTTCAGCGACGCCCAGATCAAGGCGCTCGTCGACTATGTCGCCTCCCTCGGCAAGGGCCCGCCGATTCCCACGCCGCATCCGGAGCGGGGCAATCTCTCCCAGGGGCTGAGCCTCTTCACACAGCACTGCGCAGGCTGCCACCAGGTCGTCGGCGAGGGCGGCTACGTGACCGGCGCCGTACCGCCGCCGCTCGAGGACGCCTCGAATCGCCAGATCGCCGAGGCGGTTCGAATCGGCCCGTACGTGATGCCGAAGTTCTCGACCAGGGCGATCTCGAACGCCGAGCTCGACTCGATCATCGCCTACGTCGACTACGCCAAGCACCCGGACGACAGGGGCGGCTGGGCAATCGGTCACCTCGGGCCGGTGCCCGAGGGCCTCGTCACGTGGTTCCTGGCGATGGCCGCCCTCGTTGCCGTCTGCATCCTGATCGGCGAGAGGCTGCGGCGCGAATGAGCGGCCGCATGAAGGACACCCTCGTGTCGGTGGTGCTGCTCCTGACCGGGCGGCGCCGCTCCCGCCTCGCGCCCAACGAGCGCGAGCGGACCGTGCCGAGCGGGCCCCGAAGCCCGCGGGCCGAGCTCGCCGCGATCGGATGCTTCCTCGCCTCGGGTCTCTGCGCGGGTGCATTCGTCGCGGCCTACGCGATCGACCGGCTCCCCGTCCAGACGCAGCTGATGGGCGCGTCCCTCGGCCTTTCCCTCATCTTCCTCGCCGCAGGGCTGATCATCACGGGCCGCAGCCTCGTGGTGACCGAGCAGCTCGAGGAGGAGTACCCCGAGCAGGAGCACGAGGCCGACCAGGAGGCGATCGTGCAGACGGTCGCCGAGAGCGGCAGCAGGCTGACGCGCAAGCGGCTCTTCGCACTCTCCCTGACCGCCGCCGGAGGCACGCTCGGGGTCGCCGCGCTCGCACCGCTTGCCTCGCTCGGACCGGCAATCGACATGACGCCGAACTACGCAACGCCCTGGCGTCGCGGCCGGCGGCTCGTGGACGAGAACGGGAGGCCCTGGAAGGCGGCCGACATCGAGCGCGACGACTTCTACACCGCGTTCGCCGAGGGCGCCGACAAGGAGCAGATGGCGTCGTCGCTCGTCCTCGTACGGCTCGCGGCCGGCGAGCTCGAGCTTCCGCCCGCGCTGCGCAGCTACCCCGCCCACGGGATCGTGGCGTACTCGAAGATCTGCACGCATGCGGGCTGCGCGATCTCGCTCTACCGCGCGCCGCTCTTCCAGCCCGACGAGCCCCGGCCCGCCCTCGTCTGTCCGTGCCACTACTCGACGTTCAATCCGGCCGACGGCGGCTCCGTCGAGTTCGGGCCGGCGGGCCGCAAGCTGCCGATGCTGCCGATCTACGTCGACGAGAACGGCGAGCTCCGTGCCGCCGGGAACTTCGACGAGCCCGTCGGCCCCTCGTGGTGGGGCGTCAGGATGAGGAAGCCGACGTGATCCGCAGGACGGTCCGCTATCTCGACTCGCGGTCCGGCACGGCGCCGCTTCTGCGCAAGACGCTTCGCTACGCCTTCCCCGACCACTGGTCGTTCCTGCTCGGCGAGATCGCGCTGTACGCGTTCGTCGTCCTCCTCGTCACCGGCACCTACCTGGCGCTCTTCTTCACCGACTCGACGAAGGACGTGGTCTACCACGGCCCGTACAAGCCGCTGCAGGGCCAGCACATGAGCGAGGCCTACCACTCGGTCGTCGACATCTCGACGACGGTGAAGGCCGGCCTCCTCATCCGGCAGACCCACCACTGGGCGGCCGACGTGTTCCTCGCGGCGATCACCCTGCACCTGCTGCGCGTGTTCTTCACCGGCGCCTACCGCAAGCCGCGCGAGCTCACCTACTGGCTGGGCGTGACGATCCTCACGGTCTCGCTGCTCGAGGGCTATCTGGGCTACTCGCTCGTCGACGACCTGCTCTCGGGAATGGGGCTCGCGATCGGCTACTCGGTGGCCGTCTCGATCCCGTTCTTCGGCCAGAACCTCGCCAACCTGATCTGGGACGGGCCGTTTCCCGGGACGCACGCGTTCTTCTCCCGGATGTACATCGCGCACGTCTTCCTCTTCCCGGCGCTGATCGCGGGGCTGCTCGTCGCCCACCTCGGCCTCGTGGCCGCCAAGCACCACACTCAGTTCAGGGGGAAGCGGCAGACCGAGCGCAAGCTCGTCGGCGTCCCGATGTTCCCCGGGCAGGCGCCGCGGTCGCTCGGACTGCTCCTCGCGGTCGCAGGCGTGCTCGTGCTGCTCGGCGGTCTCGTCCAGATCAACCCGATCTGGCTCTGGGGCCCGTACCACACCTACTCGTCGACGAACGGCGCCCAGCCCGACTGGTACCTCGGCTGGCTGATCGGCGGGTTGCGGCTGGTGCCGAGCTTCGACCTCGTCATCGACGGGTACACCCTCGTTCCCAACCCGTTCTGGGGCGGAGCGCTCTTCCCGCTCGTCGTCTTCGGGTTCCTCTACCTCTGGCCCTGGCTCGAGCGGAAGCTGACCGGCGACCACGCGTTCCACAACCTGCTCGACCGCCCGCGCGACTCCCCGCTCCGCACGGCGATCGGCATGGGCATGCTCACGTGGATCGTGCTCGTCTTCCTCGCCGGTGGCTCCGATCGCGTGGACGTGCTCTTCAACATCAGCTACAGGTGGCAGATCTGGGTCTACCGGGTGCTCGTCTTCGTCGGCCCGATCGTGGCGGGCTTCGTCGCTCACCGCATGTGCATCGAGCTGCAGCGGTCCGAGCAGGTCGAGCGCCGCCGCGAACAGGCGACCCGGGAGGCAAAGGCCGTCTCCTAGGCGCTCGATGCTGACCGTGCTCGAAGAGAAGCTCGCGGAGGCGCACGCGCTCGCGATCGCGGCCGATGCCGTCACCGCCAAGGTGCTCGAGCGCATCGCGGATGTCGACCTCCGCCACGACCTGCACGCGTTGCAGCGGGACGCCGCCGAGACGCGCGCCCGCTGCCTCGCACTCGAGGAGCGCTACGACGAGGAGACGAGACGCGAGCTGCTGCACCATGTCGGCTCGACGAGGGACAAGGCAACCGACCTGGCGGGGGCCTGGTTCAAGGCGGGAACCGGCCCGATCGCCTCGTGGACGTTCCTTGCCATGGGCGAGGCGGCGGAGGTCGCAGCCTGGAGCGCCGTCACGGCGCTCGCGGTGCGCGCGCGGGACGGGGCGGTCTGCGACCTCGCCGGGTGGGCGCTCGGGCTGCAGCAGCGGCACCTCCGCGTTGCCCTGGAGGGGGCGGTGCGGCTCGCCGAGCGAACCGACCCGGACGCACCCCGCTGGGGGTAGACCATCGAGGCTCACACGACCGAAGGTTGGCCTATGAGCCAGATCGAGACACCGTCGTTCGGCATCGAGCCGGTTCCCGAGTCGCTGCGCGTCCTCGGCGTGTTCGACGGCTTCCTGCTCTGGGCGAACCTCTCGGTGTCGCTGCTCGTGATCGTCGCCGGGGCGTTTCTCGTGCTGCCGGCCGATCAGCTCGGCCTCGCGATGTCGCTGCCCCAGGCGGTCGCGGCGATCGTGGCGGCAGCCGTCGTCGGGAACGTGCTGCTCGGTCTCGGTGGCCTGATCGGCGCCGATGCGCGCGTCCCGACCATGGTGCTCCTCCGGGCGCCGCTCGGCGCCCGCGGCTCGTATCTCCCGACGGCGCTCAACATCCTCCAGTGCCTGGGCTGGTCGATCTTCGAGCTCATCGTGATCGCGACGGGAGCGAGCGCGCTCTCACGACACGTGTTCGGCTTCGGCGGCGTCTTCTTCTGGAAGATCCTCTTCGGAGCGATCGCAACAGTGCTCGCCCTGCTCGGGCCCGTCCGCTTCGTGCGCCGCTATGTCCGCAGGTTCGCGGTCTGGTTCGTCGTGGCGTCACTCCTCTATCTCGGCTGGTGGTCGCTGCACGGACAGCACCCGGTCGCGCTCTGGCACCGCGCAGGCACGCACGCGTTCTGGCCGGGCTTCGACCTGACGCTCGCCTCGATCGTCAGCTGGACGCCGCTCGTCGCCGACTACACGCGCTTCTCCCGAACACGTGCCGGTGGCTTCTGGGGCGCGGGCCTCGGATACTTCGTCCCGACCGTGCCGCTCTTCGCCCTCGGTGCCGTGATCGCGCTCTCGCGCCAGATCAGCGACGCTCCGGCCCTGCTCACCGCCGTCGCCGCCGGGGGCGTCGGCAGCGTGCTCGCGCTGCTCGCGCTGACCGTCGACGAGAGCGACGAGGCGTTCGCCAACGTCTACTCGGGCGCCGTCAGCCTGCTGAACCTGGCGCCGCGGGTCCCGCAGCGGCTCCTCGTCGGCGGGTTCGCGGCCGCGGCGACCGTCGGAGCGCTGCTCGTCGACCTGCGCAACTACCAGCCGTTCCTCTACCTCCTCGGCTCGTTCTTCGTCCCGCTCTTTGCCGTGCTCCTCGCCGACTGGCTCGCCGGAGGCAGGCACTACGCCCGCGACGACGTCTTCGGCCGGCCGGGCCTGCGCCTCGAGATGCTCGGCGCATGGCTCGCCGGCTTCTGCCTCTACCAGTGGCTCTCTCCGCAGGGCCCGAGCTGGTGGACCAGCCTCGTCGCCCATGCGCATCCGCACGCGCTGCCGTGGGGAGGCGCGTCGCTGCCGAGCTTCGCCGCGGCATTCGCGCTCGCCTCGCTGGCGCGGCTCGCCGTGCGGCGCCCACTCGCACTCGACGCGTGATCGCGCTCATCGGCAATCTCTCGCGCGACGTCATCCCCGGGCAGGGGGTGATCGTCGGCGGCGGGCCGTACCACGGGGCACGGGCGCTCCAGCGCCTGCGCGTGCCGGCGCGCGTGGTCGCGCGCTGCGCCACCGCCGACCGGGACGCGCTGCTGCCGGGCGTCGTCCGGCTTGGAACGCCGGTGCGGTTCGTCGACGGAGCCGCAACCGCCTCGTTCTCGTTCACGTACGACGGAAGCGTGCGCACGATGCGGGTCGAGGCGCTGGGAGACACATGGCGGCCGTCCGACGTACCCGAGATCCCGGCAGGGCGCTGGGCGCACGTCGCGGCGCTCGCACGCCACGAGTTCCCGGCCTCCACGCTGGCTGCGATCGCACGGCGCCGGCGCGTCTCGTTCGACGGCCAGGGGCTCGTGCGGGCATCCCGCGTCGGCCCCCTGCAGCTCGACGACGACTTCGACCGCGAGATGCTCCGCCACGTGTGGGTGCTCAAGCTCGCCGAGGAGGAGGCCGAGGTACTCGGCGATCTGCAAGCGCTGGGGGTGCGGGAGGTGATCGTCACGCACGGCTCTCGCGGCTCGACCGTGCACTGGGGCGGCCGGCAGGAGTTCATCCGCGCACATGCGATCGACGCAGACCCGACCGGGGCGGGCGACGCGTTCGCGGTGGCCTACGTCGTCGCGCGCAACGCGGGGTTCGCCCCCACGGGGGCGGCACGGAGGGCGACCGCCGTCGTCGGGTCGCTGCTGCACTCGTGATCGTGCTCGTGGCGACCGTGGGCGGCGCATTCGCCGTGGATCTCGACGACGAGACGATCGTCTCCGTGCCCGAGGCGCCGAGCGCCCCGCCGCAGCCCGCGCTGAACCTCCCGCGCCTCGTCGCGGCGGCGGCGGCAGGCTCGACCGTCGTGGCGGTGGTCGACACGAAGCCGCCGCTCGTGGTCTCGCACGATGCGGGCACGACGTGGCGCGAGTCCGGGCGGGGGCTGCCGCCGGGCCGGGCGGTCGCCCTGGCGCCCGACGACCCCGATGTCGTCGTCTACGCGACCCGGAACCGGCTCTATCTCTCCCGGGACGGCGGCAGGTTCTGGGCTGCGCTCGCCACCGAGCTGCCCGAGGTCATCACCGTGTCCTTCTAGAGACTGAACTCTCCGCGGGCGACGACGACGGCCGAGCCGCCGACCACGACCCGCTCGAGCCGCTCGGGGCTGCCGTGGGCCTCCGCGTAGAGCGTCGAGGGGCGGCCGACCTCCGCGCCCTGGAAGATCTCGATCCGCTCGCCGAACCGGGTGCGGCCGTGCCGCGCGAGGTGAACGGCGAGCGGCCCCGCCGCGGAGCCCGTCGCCGGATCCTCCGGGACGCCGTCCGCCGGCGCGAACATCCGCAGCTTCCAGCGCTCCCCGTCGCGTGCGAAGCAGTTGACGCCGTCGTGGGTCGCCCGCGCGAGCGCCGCGAGATCCGGCTCGAGCGCCGCGACCTCCTCCGGCGAGCCGAGCTCGATGTAGGCGTGCCCCGGCCCGAGCGCGTAGCGCTCGACCGGCAGCCCCGACGACGCAACACCGACCGCCGCCAGGATCGCCTCCGCCGTCCCGGCTTCGGACCAGGAGAAGAGCGGCTGCTCCATCAGGCCGAAGACGATCCGCGGGCCGTCCCGCTCGAGCTCGACCGGCACCACACCCGCATCGGTCTCGAGCCGGATCGTGAGCTTCGACAGGGGTCCGCCGAGCACGAACGCCGCGCCGAGTGTTGGATGCCCGGCGAACGGCAGCTCTCGCGTGGGCGTGAAGATCCGGATGCGGACGTCGGCATCCTCGGCGGTCGCCGGCAGCACGAACACCGTCTCGCTCAGGTTCATCTCCCGTGCAAGCGCCTGCATCTCCCCGGCGGAGACGTCGCGTCCGTCGGTGAAGACCGCCAGCTGGTTCCCGGCGAGCGGGACGTCGGTGAACACGTCGCAGAGGACGTAGCGGAGCCTGCGCACCCGGTGGACTCTACGTGCCGGAATCGCCCGCGCGGCTTGCATGTCAGGACAGCTGTGTCTTGAAAATGGCCTCTGCGCGCACTACGTTCGTCCCCCACCGCAACGGTCCCCAAGGACAGGAGGTCGAAGTTGAGTTCCGAAGGGCACGGGGTCCACACGCTCGATGACGACTCCAGGCTGCTGCACCGGCTCGGGTACGCACAGGTGCTCTTCCGGGAGATGGGCGGATTCTCGAACTTCGCCATCTCGTTCACGATCATCTCGATCCTCGCCGGCTGCCTGACGTCGTACTTCATCGCGTTCAACGACGGCGGCCCCGTCGCGATCACCTGGGGCTGGCTGATCGTCGGCGGCTTCGTGGTGCTCGTCGCGCTCGCGATGGCCGAGGTTGCCTCGGCCATGCCGACGGCCGGCGCGATCTACTACTGGTCATCGAAGCTCGGGTCGCCGGGCTGGGGCTGGTTCTCCGGCTGGTTCAACCTGATCGGCCAGATCGGCGTCACGGCGGCCATCGACTACGGCGCCGCAACGTTCTGGACGGCGCTGATGAACCTCTGGTTCCCGAGCGTCGGCACGGACACGCACACGGTGTTCATCACCTTCAGCGCCATCGTGGCCGCACACCTGCTCCTCAACCTGAACGGCGTGCGACTGCTGGCGTTGATCAACTCGGTCTCGGCGTGGTGGCACATGCTCGGCGTCGCCGTGATCGTGCTCGTGCTGATCGTCGTACCCGACCACCACCAGTCGGCGTCGTTCGTCTTCACGAAGACGATCAACGAGTCGGGCTTCAGCGGTCACAACTTCTCGAGCCCGGTGTTCTGGTTCGTCTTCGGCATCGGCCTGCTGATGGCGCAGTACACGTACACCGGCTACGACGCCTCGGCGCACATGAGCGAGGAGACGCGGAAAGCCTCGCGCGCCGCGGCGCTCGGAGTCCTGATGTCGGTCGTGATGTCGGTGATCTTCGGCTGGATCCTGCTGCTCGCCGTCACCTTCGCGGTGCCCGACGTCCAGGGGACGATCAACGCAGGCGCGTTCGACGTCACCTACATCTGGCAGAACGCGATGAGCACGCGCTGGGCGGAGTTCCTGCTCGTGATCGCCTGCGTCGCGCAGTTCTTCTGCGGCCTCGCATCGATGACCGCAGCGTCGCGCATGATGTTCGCCTTCTCGCGCGACGGGGCCGTCCCCGGACGGGAGTTGTGGCGCAAGGTGAGCCACCGCAACCGTGTGCCGACGAACGCCGTGATGGGGATCGCCGTCCTCTCGTGGGCTCTCATGCTTCCGACGCTCGCGAACGGTGCGATCGGCTACCTCGTCGGCACGTCGGTCGCGGTGATCGGCCTGTACATCGCCTACGGCGTCCCGATCTACCTGCGCTGGCGCGCGGGCGACCGTTTCGAGGCCGGCGCCTGGACGATCGGCCGCCACTACCGCTGGGTGAACCCGATCGCCGTCGCATGGATCCTGCTCGTCGTCGTCCTCTTCCTGATGCCGACCGTGCCGACGGGGATCCCGTGGCACAACGGCTTCGACTGGAACGTCGTGAACTACGCGCCGATCACCGTGGGCGGGGTGATCGTCCTCGCCGGCGGCTGGTGGATCGTCTCGGCGCGCAAGTGGTTCAAGGGGCCGGTCGTGCAGGGCACCGAGGAGGAGCTCGAGCAGATCGAGGCGACCTACGAGGCGCCGGTCGATCCCGGCATGCCGGCACCCTCGGCGTAGGATCGCGTCACCGGATCGGAGGGGGTCGGCGGCGCCGGCCCCCTCCACGACAGGAGGCTTTTTCGTGCTGACCCTCGAGGAGCTACGCGGGGACCCGTCGATCGACACGGTGATCATGGCGTTCACCGACATGCAGGGCCGATTGCTCGGCAAACGCCTGCACCGCGACTTCTTCTTCGACCAGGTCGATCACGGCCACGGCACCGAGGCGTGCAACTACCTGCTGGCGCTCGACATGGAGATGGATCCCGTACCCGGCTACGAGATCGCCTCCTGGGAGCGCGGGTACGGCGACTTCGATCTCGTGCCCGACCTGCAGACGCTGCGGCGAATCCCGTGGCTCGAGGCGACTGCTCTCGTCCTCTGCGACGTCCACTGGGGCGACGGGTCGCCCGTTCGGCCGTCGCCGCGCCAGGTGCTCCGGGCGCAGGTCGAGCGCGCACGCACATTCGGCTTCGAGGCGATGGTCGGCTCGGAGCTCGAGTTCTACCTCCTGCGGGAGAGCTACGAGGAGGCCCACCGCAAGGGCTACACCGACCTGACCCCGTCGGTGCCGTACATCCTCGACTACCACATCCTGGCCACCTCCTTCGACGAGTCGCTGCTCCGGCAGATTCGCAACGGGATGCACGGCGCCGGCATCCGCGTCGAGACGTCGAAGGGCGAGGCCTGGCCGGGCCAGCAGGAGATCAACTTCCGCTACGCCGACGCGCTGACGATGGCCGACAATCACGTTGTCTACAAGAACGGCGCCAAGGAGATCGCGCACGCGAACGGCTGCTCGATCACCTTCATGGCGAAGCCGGACCATTCGTGGATCGGCTCGTCCTGTCACATCCACTCGTCGCTCTGGCGTGGCGGCGAGAGCGCGTTCGCCGGTGAGAGCGACGTGTTTCGCCGGTATCTCGCCGGCCAGATCGCGTGCGCACGGGAGCTCGCCGTGTTCTTCGCACCGAACGTGAACTCGTACAAGCGGTTCGCGGCAGGGTCGTGGGCGCCCACGACGCTTGCCTGGGGGCTCGACAACCGCACGTGCGGCTTCCGGATCGTCGGCTCGGGCTCGTCTCTGCGGGTGGAGACGCGCATCCCGGGCGGCGACGTCAACCCGTACCTCGCGTTCGCCGCCATCATCGCGGCCGGGTTGCACGGCATCGAGAACGAGCTGGAGCTTCCGCCCCGTTTCGACGGCAACGCGTACACGTCGGAGGTCGAGCGTTTCCCGTCGACGCTGCGCGAGGCGATCGCGGCCCTCGAGACGGGGACGCTGGCGCGCGGCGCGCTGGGCGACGACGTCGTCGACCACTACCTGAACTACGCGCGCACCGAGCAGGAGCTCTTCGACCGCGTGGTCACGAACTGGGAGCGCGAGCGGCTCTACGAGCGTGGCTAGGGCGGTCATCGGCATCACGACGTACCTGACGCCTGCGGCGTGGGGCGTCTGGGAGCTCGAGGCGGCGCTCGTGCCGGCGTCGTACGTGCGCTCGGTGGAGCGGGCGGGCGGCGTCCCGCTGCTCGTGCCGGCCGCCGCCGACCCGGAGGAGGTCGTCAGCCGGGTCGACGGGCTCGTCTTCTCCGGCGGCTCGGATCTCGACCCGGAGCTGTACGACGCGGCGGCTCATCCGGAGACGGCGGGCATCGTCCGCGAGCGGGACGAGGCAGAGCTTCGGCTGATGCGGGTGGCGCTCGAGCGCGATCTGCCGCTGCTCGCCATCTGCCGCGGCTCGCAGGTGCTGAACGTGGCCCTCGGCGGCGACCTCGAGCAGCACGTCCCCGATCGGGTCGGCAGCGAGGCACACCGCGAGACGCCCGGCGTGTTCGCCGACCACGACGTGGCGATCGACCCGGGCACGCATCTGGGGGCGATCCTGGGTGGGCACCACGCGGTGAAGTCGCACCACCACCAGGGCTTCGGCCGCCTGGGGGCGGGCCTGCGCGAGTCCGCCCGGGCGCCCGACGGCACGCTCGAGGGCGTCGAGGACCCGGCGCGGACGTTCGCCCTCGGCGTCCTCTGGCATCCAGAGGAAGAGACCGACGTCGCGCTCTTCGAAGCGCTCGTCGCCGAAGCGGCGACCTACCGAGCCGCGCATCCACTCGCGTAGGCCCATCGGACCGGGCCTCGCGAGCCGCGTCCCTTGGTCAGACCAGGGTGACGAGAGTGGGTCGCTCCGTCCACAGCCGATGACAGCCCGCCCTCGCGTCCGTACCGTCGAGAAATGCCTCCTCCTCGCGACATCGATCCGCAGGGCCTCTACCACGTCATGTCGAGAGGGAACTTCCGTCAGAAGATCTTCCTGGACGAAGACCACTACGCCAAGTACGTCCGGCTGCTCACTCGGGTTGCGAGGCGTAGACAGTGGACCGTTCTCGACTGGTGTCTGATCGAGAACCACTTCCACCTCGTCATCCGGCTCGAAAACGGCGGGCTCTCCGATGGGATGCGTGAGCTCAACGGCTGCTTTGCGCGCTGGAGCAATGCCCGGACCGGGCGAACCGGCACGGGCCACCTCTTCAAGAATCGCTTCAAGGCACGCGCACTCAGCCGCGAAGGGCACTTCTGGGAGGTCCTTCGATACGTGCCGCTGAATCCGGTCAAGGCGGGGCTCGTCTCGCAGCCGGAGGGGTGGCGCTGGAGCGGCTACCGCGCAACGATCGGCCTGGAGTACCCGTACACGTTCCATCAGCCCGCTGAGCTCCTTCGCTACTTCGCTGTCACGCCCGCAGCTGCTCTGCGTCGCTACTGCAGGTTCGTCCAAGAAGGAGCCGGCCGTCTGGAAGATGTCCCGTGGTCAGACGACGTTGTGTAGTTCGCCCGCTCCGACGGAGAAGGAGCGTGATTCAATCGCAGACGTGACCGTCAGCGTTCTGAATCCGGCGACCGAGGATGTCATCGCGACCCTGCCCTCGGCCGGAGTGGAGGAGACCGACGCCGCCGTCGCACGCGCCCGCGCGGCATACCCCGCCTGGAGGGAGGTCTCGCCCAGGGATCGCGGCATGCTCCTCCGGCGACTCGCCACGCTCGTCGAGGAGCACCACGAGGAGCTCTCGCAGCTCGAGTCCCGCAACGTGGGGAAGCCGATCTCCGGAGCGCGCGGCGAGGTCGGCATGGTCGCCGACGTCTTCCACTTCTACGCCGGCGCGGTCGACAAGCGGCACGGCGAGACGATCCCGGTCGCAGGCGGCGTCGACATGACGTTCCGCGAGCCGCTCGGGGTTGTCGGGTTGATCGTGCCGTGGAACTTCCCGCTGAACATCTCGTCCTGGAAGCTCGGGCCGGCGCTCGCGTGTGGCAACACCGTCGTCCTCAAGCCGGCGGCGCTGACGCCGCTGTCGGCCCTCCGCCTCGCCGAGCTCGCCCTCGAGGCCGGCATCCCGGCCGGCGTCTTCAACGTCGTCGTCGGCTCCGGCTCGGTCGCCGGCCGCCGGCTGGTCGAGCACCCGGACGTCGCGAAGATCGGGTTCACGGGTTCGACCGAGGTTGGCCGCGGCATCATGGAAGGCGCCGCCGCGACGATCAAGCGCGTGACGCTCGAGCTCGGCGGCAAGTCGGCCAACGTCGTCTTCGCCGACGCCGACCTCGAGCAGGCGGCCGCGGCAGCGCCGTACGCGGTCTTCGACAACGCGGGACAGGACTGCTGCGCCCGCTCGCGCATCCTCGTCGAGCGCAGCGCCTACGACCGGTTCGCCGAGCTCGTCATCGAGTCGACCCGCAACGTGAGGGTCGGCGACCCCGCCGACGAGCGAACCGAGATGGGCCCGCTGATCTCGGCAAGCCACCGCGAGGCCGTCGCCGGCTTCGTGGACGGCGAGCCGCTCTTCCGCGGCGACGTCCCGGCCGGCAAGGGCTTCTGGTACCCGTGCACGCTCGTCGAAGCCTCGAACGACGACCGCGTCGCCCGGGAGGAGGTCTTCGGGCCGGTCGCGGCGCTGATCCCGTTCGACGACGAAGCCGACGCGGTCCGGATCGCCAACGACACGCCGTACGGCCTCTCCGGCTCGATCTGGACGCGGAACGGCGCGCGCGCCCTGCGTGTCGCA
Organism: uncultured Thermoleophilia bacterium; assembly: GCA_963784765.1. Classification (GTDB taxonomy): domain Bacteria; phylum Actinomycetota; class Thermoleophilia; order Gaiellales; family Gaiellaceae; genus PALSA-600. The sequence goes on along the minus strand of CAWASP010000030.1, from coordinate 23,313 downwards.
CGCGCGCTCGAGACCGGCGTGCTCAGCATCAACTCGAACAGCTCGGTGCGCGTCTCGACGCCGTTCGGCGGGTTCAAGCAATCCGGCTTCGGACGCGAGCTCGGCATGCACGCGCTCGACGGGTATTCCGAGGTGAAGAACGTCTTCTACTCGACGGAGGGCTGATGGGACGGCTTGACGGAAAGGTCTGCGTGATCACAGGCGCCGGCGGCGGCATGGGCCGCGACGCGGCCGTGCTGTTCAGCGAGGAGGGCGCCCAGGTCTGCGTGGCGGACATCGACCTCGCAGCCGCCGAAGAGACGGTCTCGCTCAGCCGCGACGCATTCCCCGTACAGGTCGACGTCGCCGACGAGGCGAGCGTCGGGGCGATGATGCGCGCGACAGCCGAGCGGTACGGCGGCATCGACGTCCTCTACAACAACGCCGGCATCTCGCCCGGCGACGACGCATCCGTCCTGGAGACCTCGGTCGATGCATGGGATCGCGTCCAGGCCGTGAACACACGCGGAGTGTTCCTCTGCTGCAAGCACGGCATTCCGCACCTCCAGGCGCGAGGCGGCGGCAGCGTGATCAACGTCGCGAGCTTCGTTGCGATCGTCGGCGCCGCGACGAGTCAGATCTCGTACACGGCGTCGAAGGGCGCCGTTCTCGCGATGACGCGGGAGCTCGCGGTGCAGTTCGCGCGCGAGGGCATCCGCATCAACGCGCTCTGCCCCGGCCCGGTCGAGACGCCGCTGCTCCTCTCGATCTACGGCGACGATCCGGCCGCGCTCGAACGACGCCGTATCCACTGGCCCACCGGGCGGCTCGCGAAGCCGCGCGAGGTCGTCAACGGCGCGCTCTTCCTCGCATCCGACGAGTCGTCGTACGTGACCGGTTCGACGTTCCTCGTCGACGGCGGGCTCACCGCCGCGTATGTGACGCCCGTCTGAGAACGCGTCGCTAGGGTGGAACCATGCGGGTCTGCCTGATGGTCGAGGGTCAGGAGGGCGTCTCCTGGGAGCAGTGGACAGCGCTCGCCCGCGCTGCCGAGGACGCCGGGCTCGACGGTCTCTTCCGGTCCGACCACTATCGCTCGATCGTGCGTGGAGACCCCGCCGGCTCGCTCGAGGCATGGGCGACGCTGGCCGGTCTCGCCGCCGTCACCGAGCGGCTGCGCCTCGGGACGATGGTCTCGCCGGTCACGTTCCGGCCCGTCGCGGTGCTCGCCAAGCTGGCCGCCACCGTCGACCACATCTCGCATGGGCGGGTCGAGCTCGGTCTCGGCGCCGGCTGGTACGAGTCGGAGCACGAGGCGTACGGGTTCCCGTTCCCGCCGATCCGCGAGCGGCTGGACGAGCTCGACCGCCAGCTCGCCGAGATCATCCGTCACTGGACGGACGCCGACGACGTCTGGCCGAAGCCGGTTCAGGACCCGCGCCCGCCGGTCATCGTCGGGGGCGGCGCGAAGCCGCGCACCGTCGCCGCCGCGGTCGCCCACGCCGATGAGTACAACACCGTGTGGCCGAGCCTCGACGAGGCGAGAGAGCGAAGGCGAATCCTCGACGAGGCTGCCGCGAAGGCAGGACGCGAGCCGCTCGTCTTCTCGATGATGACCGGCTGCGTCGTCGGCCGCGACGACGGAGAGCTTCGGGACCGGCTGGGGGCCTATCGCGACCTGACCGGCAACGACTCGCCGCCGATCGCCGGCACCGTCGAGCAGGTCGCGTCGGTGCTGAGCGAGTACGAGGCGGCCGGGGTCGAGCGCGTGATGTTGCAGCACCTGGTCCACGAGGACGTCGAGATGGTCGCCGTGCTCGGCGAGCTGGCCGACGCACTGAGGTAGCGCGAGTTGCGGGTCTTTCTCGTCCGCCATGCGGAGGCGGCGCCCGGCGAGCCCGACGCCGAGCGCGCGCTCACCGAGGCCGGACGCGCAACCGCGGACGCGCTCGGGCTCAGGCTCGCGGCCGAGCGGCCGGCCGCCGTGATCTCGAGCCCGCTCCTTCGCGCACGCGAGACGGCCGCCGCGATCGCCCGTGCCGCAGCGCTCCAGCCGGAAGTGGACGACCGGCTCGCACCCGGCGCCACCGCCGCGCTGCTCCGCGAAGCCACCACCGGCCGCGGGGAGACCGTCGTCGCCGTCGGGCATCAGCCGGACTGCAGCAAGATCGTGCTGGCAGTCACCGGCCGCCGTGTCTCGTTCGGGCCGGGCGCCTACAGGGAGCTGACGCTGTGAGCGCCGTTGCGGTCACCGGGCTGCGCAAGAGCTACGGCGACCACGACGCGCTGTGCGGCATCGACTTCACGATCGAGGCAGGCGAGGTGTTCGGCCTGCTCGGACCGAACGGCGCCGGCAAGACGACCACGGTCGAGATCCTGGAGGGCTATCGCAAGCGCGACGGCGGGACAGTCGAGGTGCTCGGAACCGACCCCCACTCGGCCGGGACGAGCTGGCGCCAGCGCATCGGCGTGATGCTCCAGTCCTCGTCCCTGTACCCGCACCTGACGGTGCGCGAGAGCCTCACCGTCTTCGGCGGCTACTACGCGTCTCCACGCGACGTCGACGAGGTCATCGAGATCGTCGGTCTGGGCGAGAAGCAGGCGAACCGCGTGCGGACGCTCTCCGGCGGCCAGCAACGCCGCCTCGATCTCGGTCTCGCGCTCGTCGGCGACCCGGAGCTCATCTTCCTCGACGAGCCGACGACCGGCTTCGACCCGGGAGCGAGACGCACCGCATGGGACACGATCCGGAACCTGCGCGAGCTCGGCAAGACGATCCTGCTCACGACCCACTACCTCGACGAGGCGGAGCAGCTGGCGGACCGGGTCGCCGTGCTCCGCGGAGGGGTGATCGTGCGGGAGGGACGCCCGTCCGAGCTCACCGGCGGCGAGGTCGCGACCGAGATCCACTTCCGGCGGAACGGAGAGGTCGTCGTCGAGCGGACGCGCGAGCCGACACGCCGCCTGCACGAGCTGACCGCCGAGGCGCTGCAGCGCGGCGAAGAGCTCGAGGCGCTCGAGGTCCGCCGGCCGACCCTCGAGGACGTCTACCTGGAGCTGACCGAGTGACACTCTTCTGGCACGAGCTGAAGACCGAGCAGGTGCTCTTCTGGCGGAACCGCGAGGCGGCGTTCTTCACGTTCTTCCTGCCGGTGATCTTCTTCCTGATCTTCGGGGCGATCTACGGCAGCGACACGATCGACGGCGTCCACGGAGCATCCTTCCTCGAGGCGGGCATGATCGGCTACGGCGTCGCGTCGACCGCATTCGCGGGGCTCGCGATCACGATGGTGATCCGGAGGGAGAGCGGTGTCCTGAAGCGGATCCGCGCGACGCCGCTGCCCCCGTGGACGTACCTCGTCGCCGTGCTGGTCTCGACCTTCGTGATCTTCCTCGTCGAGGCGGTCATCCTCATCGTGCTCGGCCGCCTCCTCTTCCATGTCGCGCTGCCGCCGCGTGCGCTGTCGCTCCTGGGCGCGCTCGTGATCGGCGCCGGGTCGTTCGCGGCGCTCGGCCTCGGCCTGACCGGGTTGGTGCGCTCCGCGGAGGGATCGTCGGCGGTTGTCAACTTCGTGTACCTGCCGATGGCGATCATCTCGGGCACGTTCTTCTCGCCGAGCAAGTACCCGGGGTTCCTGAAGGCGATCGCCGACGTGTTGCCGCTCACGTACTTCACCGAGCTCGTCCGCGACGTGATGGTGCGCCACCACCATCTCTGGTCGAACGGCACGGCCGTCGGCGTCGTGCTGCTCTGGGGGGCGATCGGCCTCGTCGGAGCGGTGCGCGGCTTCCGCTGGCAGCCGCGCGAGGGCTGACGCGAAACCTCGGGCCGGTCCCGGCCGTTGACCCGAGTGTGGAACCGCCCCCGCTCGTCTTCATCGCAGCCGCCGCGCCGCGTCTGGTGCACCAGCCGCGTACGCCCGCAAATGCGCATCAAGCCTCCAGCGCGCGCTCGACCGCGTCGAGCGTGCGAGCCGCCTGGTGCTCCGCGACGCTCTCCAGACCGTGCCCGCCGAGCCGCGCGAGGAGACCGGTGAAGTGCAGCTCGGTCCGCCAGCGCATGAGCGTTCCGCCGTCGACGGCGGAGAGATCGAACCGCGACGTGACGTCGGCGCCGCCGCCGTGGGCGTGGAGCGCCGCGTGCTCCGGCGGCCGGCGCTCGAGCACCTCGAAGCGGATCGTGACGCCGGGGGCAAGGGGCAGTGGCGGTCGCACCTTCGCCTCCCAGTGGTCGGCGTCGAGCACCCGATGCCCGCGCACCGCCGGGATGGCCGACGCGATGACGTCCGGAGCGGTGAGCAGCTCGAAGACCCGCTCCGGCGGAGCCGCGAAGCGGCGCTGTCCCTCGACGACCGTCACCTCGCCGAGCCAGGCTAGCGCAACCTCGTTCGTACACTGCCGTCGTGAAGCTCGGGGTCGAAGCGGCTCTCGTCGACGGCTCGCTCGTGCGCGGCGATGTCGAGATCGAGCACGAGACGGTCGTCGGCGTCGGACTCGGAGGCGGAGCCGGGCGCGGCATCGCGGTGCCCGGCTTCGTCGACCTGCAGGTCAACGGGTTCGGCGGCGTCGACTTCCTCGACGCGGACGCCGGGGCCTACCGGCGAGCGGGCGCAGCGCTGCTCGAGACCGGTGTGACCGCCTATCTACCGACCCTGATCACGAGCCCCGAGTCGCAGGTGCTCGCCGCAATGCGCGAGGTGCCGTCCGGCGAGGGCGGGCCGCGCATCCTGGGCATCCACCTGGAAGGGCCGTTCCTCTCGCCGAACCGGCTCGGAACGCACGAGGCGTCGTCTCGCCGCGACCCCGACCTCGCGCTGCTCGACCGCCTCCTCGGCGCCGGCCCGGTGCGCGTGATGACGCTCGCCCCGGAGCTGCCGGGTGCAGAGAGGCTGATCGCCTCGCTCCGCGATCGCGGTGTCGTCGTCTCGCTCGGTCACAGCGACGCGACCGCAGCCCAGGCCAATGCAGCGTTCGCCGGAGGCGCCCGGGCCGTGACGCACCTCTTCAACGCGATGCGCCCGCTGTTGCACCGCGATCCGGGCATCGTCGGCGCGGCGCTCGCCCGTGACGACGTCATCGTCTCGATCATCGTCGACGGCATCCACCTTGCCCCGGAGACGGTGCAGACGGTGTGGCGCTCGGCCCGCGGGCGCGTGGCACTGATCACCGACGCCGTCGCCGCCGCACCCGGGGCCGACGGGCCGACGAGCCTCGGCGAGCTCGACCTGCTCGTCGACCAGGGCGCGGTGCGCGGGCCTGACGGAGTGCTGGCGGGCAGCGTCCTCACGATGGTGGAGGCGGTTCGCAACCTGCACGCGCTCGGCGTCCCGCTCGAGGAAGCCGTGGGGGCAGCCACCTCGACGCCGGCCAACATGCTCGGGGAGCCCGGGATCGGCCGGCTCGCCGTGGGCCTGCCGGCCGACATCGTGGTGCTGAACGACCGGATCGAGATCGAGCGCGTCGTCCTCGGCGGCGACGAGCTGCTCGCGACCGCCTAGGAACGCAGTCGCGTCCGCTCGTCGCGTCGCCCGCGGGTCAGCCCTGGACGCGCTCGTACCGTGCGACCGTGAACGCGATCAGCGTCGGCACGTTCAGCATGAAGAGCGCCAGCATCAGCGACAGCACGACGAGCTGCGACCCACGCGTGTGGTCGTAGAGGAACGCGTACTCGATCATGCCGCCGATCACCACGTAGGCGGCGAGCCCCCAGCCGAAGACCTGCCGGAAGCGGGTCCAGGCGAACTCGCCGACCCGCGAGAGCAGCAGCCAGTTCGCCGCCTGGAGCGCCGCGGCGAGCACGAGCAGGGCGACGGGCAGCACCGCCGGCGCGTGCTTCGGCAGGTAGGCGGCCTCGTCGATCACACCGGCCGCGATCACGGCCATGGACGCCGCGCCGATCTCCGTCACCGGCGGGAGACGGCGCTCGACGAGGCTCGAGAGCGGCGCGGCGGCGCTCGTCAACTCGCGAGCCTCGTCATGATCACGAGCGTCGCGACCTGCATCGCACCGGTCAGGCCGGCGACGTAGAGGAAGCGCTTCATGAGCGTCTCGATCACGCGCGGGTCCGGTTGCGGCTTGCGCAGCTCGAAGAGGACGGCGATGTTCGCCGGCTGCAGATACGCGAGCGCCGCGGTCGCCATCACGCCGACGACGCAGAACGACGCCACCACCCATGCATGGCGCGCATTGGACGTGTCGAGCAACCCGCCGTGGCGCGCGAGCTGGAAGCCCGCGGCGAGCGTCATCGTCACCGTCGTCGGGATGACCAGGAGCATCTTCGGCATGAAGCGCGTGGTGAACTCGATGCGCGCCGGCACCGGCATCCGACGCAGAGTCGGCCCGATCACGAAGCCGAGCAGCAGGTCGACTGTCGTCCATGCGGCGCCGCCGACGACGTGGAAGAAGGTGAGCCCCCACTCCGCGTTGCGCGCGATCGCCACGACGACGCCGGCGAGCACGAGCGCCACGATCGGCAGCCCGCGGAGGGGAACGATCTGGAACTCGCGCCGGACAGGCGGCGCCTGCGCGGCGGGGACCGCCTCTGCTGCGACACTCACCGCGCGATCCTACGACGACGCCGCGCCGGGCGGTAGGGGATCATGCGGCCGTGAGCACGGTCGTGTTCTTCCCGGAGGGCGCCTACGGGCCGACCAACAACTGCGTCGGGATCGGGCAGGTGCTGCAGCGCCGCGGCCACCGCGTCGTCTTCGTCGTCGAGGAGTCGTTCAGGGGCAGCCTCGAGGCGCAGGGGTTCGAGGAGCGGCTGATGCGGCTCGGCCCGGCGCCCGAGGTCGAGGAGGCTCCGGGCCAGTTCTGGAAGGACTTCATCCGGGAGACGGCGCCGGTCTTTCACAAGCCGACGATCGACCAGCTGGCGGAGTTCGTCGAGCCGACGTTCCGCGCCCTCTGCGACGGCGCCCGCTACGTCGACCACAGGCTGCGGGAGATCTTCGGCGAGCTCGAGCCCGACGCGATCGTCGAGGACAACGTCGTCGCGTTCCCCGCCGTCCAGAGCTCGGGCCGCCCGTGGGCGCGGATCGTCTCGTGCAACCCGCTCGAGGTGAAGGACCCCGGCATCCCGCCCGTCTTCTCGGGCTATCCCTCCGCGAGCCGGGCCGGCTGGGACGCCTTCCGGGCCGAGTACGACCGGTCGCTCGCCGGCTTGCATGCGGAGTTCAGCGCGTTCTGCGAGGAGCGCGGCGCCGGGCCGCTCCCGCCGGGCGACCTGATCCACGAGTCGTCGTACCTGAACCTCTACGTCTACCCGGCCGAGCTCGACTACGCGCGAACGGTGCCGCTCGCGCCGACGTGGCACCGGCTCGAGACCTGCGTCCGCGAGACCGGGGAGGCGTTCGACCTTCCCGACGCGCTCGCGGGACGGGACGGTCCGCTCGTCTATCTCTCGCTCGGCTCGCTCGGGTCGGCCGACGTCGAGCTCATGCGCCGGCTCGTCGACGTCCTCGCCGGAACGCCGTACCGGTTCGTCGTCTCGAAGGGCCCGCAGGCAGGCGAGTACGACCTCGCCGACAACATGTGGGGCGCCGAGTATCTGCCGCAGCCCGCCGTGCTGCCGCTCGTCGACCTCGTGCTCACGCACGCCGGCAACAACACGACCACCGAGTGCTTCCACTTCGGAAAGCCGATGGTGGCGCTGCCGCTCTTCTGGGATCAGTACGACAACGCACAGCGCGTCGACGAGACCGGCTTCGGCGTGCGTCTCGCCCCGTACACCTTCGACGGGCGCGAGCTGCGGGCGGCGATCGACCGGCTGCTCGCAGACACCGCCCTGCACGCTCGGATGCGCTCGGTCGCGACGCGCGTGCAGGCCGAGCCGGGAACGGTGCGCGCCGCCGACCTGATCGAGCAGCTCACGCGTCGGTAGTTCCCCGGGAGCTGGGCTGCCGGGATCGCCCGATGACCGATTCGGGGTCGAGATGGGAGCGTGGCGGAGAACGCGATTCGAAAGGGGGCAGCTGCTGATGTCCACTGTCCTGGAGCAGGCTTCGCGTGGGCTCGCGGACGCCGGCATCGAACCGGACGACCTCCGTGCCGAGGCGGTTCGCCGGCTCGAACGCAAGCGCGAGTTCCACATCCACCTGAGCGCGTTTCTCGCCGTCAACGCGCTGCTCTGGCTCGCATGGGGGGTCGTCTACGCGGCAACCGGCTTCTGGTTCCCGTGGGTGCTCTTCCCGTTCGCGGGCTGGGGAATCGGCCTCGGGTTCCACGCGTGGGAGGCGTACGGCCGGCGGCCGTTCACCCGTGAGCAGATCGAGCGTGAGGCGGCACGGCTGCGCGCCGACCGCTGACCTTGCCCACCGGCCAGACCTCTCCCGGCTGTGGCTCTTCCGGCTCCGGGCGCCGTCGGGTGAAGTCCGCCCCGGCCTCGTGAAAAGCCGCCGCTAGGATCGAAGGCGCGGGCCCCCTGCCCGCGCTTTCCATGACGGACGGATCGCGATGAAGATCGTGCTGCCGGTCGCGGACCCCGGCGTCCCCGACACGCGCTCGCCTGCCCGCCTGCTCCTCTGGGTGGGCCGCGCCCAGCTGCCGACGCTCGCGCTCGGCGTCGTCTTCGGGATCATCTGGATGACCGCACAGGCGTTCATGCCGTTCACGATCGGCCGTGCGATCCAGAACGGGATCGCGCGGCACGACAACCGGGCGCTCGCGTTCTGGACGCTGCTGCTGCTGGGGCTCGGGCTGACGCAGGCGGTCGCGGGCGTCCTTCGCCACCGCTTCGCGGTCTTCAACTGGCTGCAGGCGTCCTTCCGCCTGGCCCAGGTCGTCGCGCACCACACCGCCCGCACCGGCCCTTCCGTCCGGGCGCGCCTGTCGACCGGCGAGGTGGTGGCCACCGTCTCGAACGACGCGATGCGGGCAGGCGGCGCCTTCGACATCACGGCGCGGCTCGCCGGAGCGGTCGTCGCCTACGTCATCGTCGCGGTGATCCTGCTGACGTCCTCGGTGACGCTCGGGCTGATCGTGCTGATCGGCGTGCCGGTGCTCGTGCCGCTCGTCGGGACGGTGATCCGCCCGCTGCACCGGCGGCAGCGCGAGCAGCGCGACGAGGTCGGCCTGCTCACGGCACTCGGCGCCGACACCGCCGCGGGGCTGCGGGTGCTGCGCGGCATCGGCGGCGAGCCGGCGTTCCTCGAGCGCTACCGGCGGCGGTCGCAGGAGGTGCGCTTCGCCGGCGTCCGCGTCGCGCTGCCGCAGTCGACCCTCGACGCGGCTCAGGTGTTCGTGCCTGGGCTCTTCGTCGTCGTCGTGACGTGGATCGGCGCCCGCTTCGCGCTCTCCGGGTCGATCGGGATCGGCGATCTGATCGCCTTCTACGGCTACGCGGCTTTCCTGGTGATCCCGCTGCGCACGTCCGCGGAGGCAGTCGAGAAGTTCACGCGCTCGTTTGTCGGCGCGCGGCGGATGCTGGACGTCCTGACCGTCGAGCGCGAGTCGCCCGAACCGCTCGAGCCGGCCGCCGAGCCGCCGGCGGGCGTCCCGCTCGTCGATCCATCCTCGGGGCTCGTGGTGGCGCCGGGCGAGCTCGTCTGCCTGGTGTCGGATCGCCCCGAGGAGACATCCGCGATCGCCGATCGGCTCGGCGGCTTCGGGCCGGTCGACGGCGTGCTGCTCGGGGACGTACGCCTCCGCGACCTTCCCACCGCGACGATCCGTCGCCGGGTCGTCGTCAGCGAAGCCGACCCGGTGCTCTTCGCCGGCGCACTGCGGCGCGAGCTCGATCCGTGGGGCCGCGTCCGGAGCGATGCGGAGCTGCTCGACGCGATCCGCGTCGCGAACGCCGAAGACATCGTCGAGGCGCTCCCGGGCGGCCTCGACGGCGAAGTCGAGGAGCGCGGCCGTTCGTTCTCCGGCGGCCAGCGGCAGCGGATCGTGCTCGCCCGGGCGCTCCTCTCCGCCGCCGAGGTGCTCGTGCTCGTCGAGCCGACGAGCGCGGTCGACGCGCACACGGAGGCGCGCATCGCGCGCCGGCTGCGCGAGGCACGCAGCGGACGAACGACCGTGATCGTGACGACGAGCCCGCTCGTCCTCGACCTCGCGGACCGCGTCGTCCTGATCGAGCACGGACGGGTCGTCGCCGCGGGGACCCACCGGGCGCTTCTCGATTCGAGCCGGGCCTATCGCGACGTGGTGACACGGGGGGAGGAGGAGTGAGCGCACTGCTCCCGATCGCGGAGGGCGCCGAGCTCCGCGCGCAGGCGGCGGCGCTCGCGCGCCGACATCGTCTCGCCCTCGGCAAGACGGTCGCGCTCCACGCATGCGCCGCGGCCGCCGGCCTCGCAGGCCCGCCGATCCTCGGCAGGCTCGTCGAGGACGTCCGCGGCGGGACGACCGCGCGCCACATCGACGAGCTCGCCCTGGTCCTGGTCGCCTTCCTCGTCGCCCAGACGTCGCTGACCTGGCTCGCGCGGCGCGCGTCGTTCGTCCTCTCCGAGCAGATGTTCGCGGAGCTGCGGGAGGACTTCATGCGGCGGGTGCTCGCGCTGCCGCTCTCCACCGTCGAGCGCGCCGGCACAGGCGATCTCGTGTCACGGACGACTGCGGACGTCGATGCCCTGACCCGGACGGTTCGCTTCGCGATCCCCGAGACGTCGATCGCGGCGATCACCGCCGTTCTCACCGTGGCAGCGTCGGTCTGGGTCAGCCCGCTCGCGGCCGTGCCCTGCGTCGCCGGCGTGCCGACGCTCATCGCCGGCACCCGCTGGTACCTGAAGCGCGCGCCCAAGGGCTATCTGTGGGAGCGCGCCGCCTACGCGACGCTCACCGGCACCGTGGGAGAGACGGTCGACGGCGGCCGCACGATCGAGGCGCTCGCGCTCAACGAGCAGCGGGTCCGGAAGATCGACGACGACCTCGCCGAGGCATATCGTGCCGAGCGGCGCACGCTCTTCCTCCGCACCGTCTGGTTCCCGACCGCGGAGTTCGCGTACGTGCTGCCCGTGGCCGCGGCGCTCGCGTGGGGCGGCTGGCTCGTGTCCGCCGGGCACGCGACGCTCGGACAGGTGACGGCGGTTGCGCTCTACGTCGTGCAGCTCGCCGACCCGGTCGACCGGCTGATCTCGTGGCTCGACGAGATCCAGGTCGGCGCGACGTCCTTCGCGCGCCTCGTCGGCCTCGCGCACGTCCCGCCCGACCGGACCGCGACGGGAGAGACGCCCGACGACGAGCACCTGGCCGCCAGCGATGTGCGGTATGCGTACGTCGACGAGCGGGACGTGCTCCACGGCGTCGATCTCGATCTGACGCCGGGGGAGCGCGTGGCCGTCGTCGGTCCGTCCGGCGCGGGCAAGTCGACGCTCGGCCGACTGCTTGCCGGGATCCATCCTCCGCGCATCGGCCGCGTCGAGGTCGGCGGCGTGCGGCTCGTCGACCTGCCGCTCGACACGCTGCGCACCGAGGTCGCGCTCGTCACGCAGGAGCAGCACATCTTCGTCGGGACGGTGGACGAAAACCTGCGGCTCGCGCGGCCGCTCGCGGACGACGCCGAGCTCGACGCGGCGCTGGAGGCGGTCGACGCGCTCGACTGGGTGCAGGCGCTACCGCACGGGAGGCAGACCGTCGTCGGCGCCGGAGGTCACACGCTCACCCCGGCGCAGGCGCAGCAGATCGCCCTCGCGCGGCTCGTGCTCGCGGACCCGCACACGCTCGTGCTCGACGAGGCGACGTCGCTGCTCGACCCGCGGGCCGCCCGCCACCTCGAGCGCTCGCTCGCGTCGGTGCTCGCCGGGCGCACGGTCGTCGCGATCGCCCACCGGCTGCACACGGCCCACGACGCCGACCGGGTCGTCGTGATCGACGAGGGCCTCGTCGACGAGGTCGGCACCCACGAGGAGCTCGTCGGGCGCGGCGGCTCCTACGCCGCGCTCTGGGAGTCGTGGCACGGCGACGGCGGCCACGTGAGCTGAGCCCGGCGGGGATAGATTCTGCCGTGATGGCCGAGCATCCCGGACTGCGCGCATCGGACGACGATCGGGAGCGCACCGCCGCCGAGATTCGCGAGCACTTCACCCAGGGCCGGCTCGACGCCCACGAGCTCTCCCACCGGCTCGAGCGCGCCTACTCGGCGCAGACGACGGGCGAGCTCGAGGCGCTCCGCGCCGACCTCCCCGCGCTGCCGCCGGACGCACGGCGCGAGCTCGCCGCCCGCCGCGCCGACCTCGGCCGGCAACTCGTGCAGCGCACCGGCGCCGCACTGTCTCCCTTCTTCATCTGCACAGTCGTCTGGATCTTCTCGGGCGCTTCCGGCAGCTTCTGGCCGGCGTGGACGCTCCTGATCGCGGTGATCCCGCTCGTCCGGAACGGCTGGAGGCTCTACGGCCCGGCGCCCGACCTCGAGAGCGTCGAGAAGGAGCTCGCGGAGCGCCGGGCCAGGGCAAGGCACCACTGACGCTCCCCGCGCCGGGGTACCGTTCGCCGGGCGCCCCCGTAGCTCAGTGGATAGAGCAGCGGTTTCCTAAACCGTGCGCGCAAGTTCGATTCTTGCCGGGGGCATTGGCCGCAAGGCCGCTTGGGAAGCTGGTTTGTGGCCTCTTCGACTTCTTAGGTGTGGGCAGGCTGCAACCTTCTGTCTACCAGTCGTCTACCGCGAGCACGAGCCGATCCAGTGCCGCCTAGACTCAGCGCGCAGTCGCAATTCTTGCCCGCAACATAAGTCTCCAGCCCGCTCGGGAAGCGGTTCCAGAACCTTGGCCCTCACCTGTGGGCTCTGCGGCAAGGCATTCTTCTACGGGGCCGTACATGTGTTGGCCGAGCCAGAGACGAGACTAACGCGATGGCCGTGAATCCCGCTGCCGAGGAGATGCGGAATCGCATCGAAACGTTTCTTCGGTACCGACATGAGCACTTGACCGGCGACGAGAAGGGCGAGGCACAGGTCTTTCTCGACCGACTGTTCCAGGCGTTCGGTCACGGTGGCGTCCGCGAGGCAGGCGCAACCTTGGAGATGCGCGTGGCACGTCGTGATAACCGCGGTACAGCGTTCGCTGACCTCGTTTGGAAGCCGCGTGTGCTGATCGAAATGAAGAGAGGAGGACGTGACCTCAGACGGGACTATCGCCAGGCTTTTGAGTACTGGATTGACCTCGTGCCTGACCGACCCGAATACGTTGTCCTCTGCAACTTCGACGAGTTCTGGATCTACGACTTGAACCAGCAGCTCGACGAACCGGTCGACCGAGTTCCCATCGATGAGCTGCCGCACCGATGGGATGCGTTTACCTTCCTGCTGCCACATGCCGAGGAGCCGACCTTCGGCAACGACCTGGTCGCGGTCACGCGTGAAACCGCCGCGATGATGTCGGCGGTCTTCAACCGACTTGTCGAGCGCGGCATCAACCGTGAGACAGCGCAGCGCTTCATCCTGCAGGCGGTGATGGCGATGTTCGCGGAGGACATCGGCCTGCTCCCGCGCCGGTCTTTCACGCGAGCCATCGAAGACGTCGTCGAAGGGGCTGGAAGCGCCTACGACATCGTGTTCGGCCTCTTCCGTGAAATGAACGCGCCAGGGCTGACGTCGGGCGGGCGCTTCGAAGGCACGCCGTACTTCAACGGCGGCTTGTTCGCGGCAGTAACGCCATTCAATCTGACCACGGAGGCTTCGTCGCTCTCGGGCTCGCGTGCCGTGAGAACTGGGCGGCAGTCCGGCCGGCGATCTTCGGCACGTTGTTCGAGCAGTCGCTCGGCAAGCCCGAACGGCACGCATACGGCGCCTACTTTACGAGCGAAGCGGACATCCAGAAGGTCGTCCTACCCAGCATCGTCCGTCCCTGGCGCAAACGCATCGAGGACGCAGACTCATTGGCCGAGTTGGGCCAAGTCGAACGTGACCTGCTCGCGCTCCGCGTGCTCGATCCGGCGTGCGGCTCAGGGAACTTTCTCTACGTTGCGTACCGCGAGCTCCGGCGGCTGGAACACCAGCTCGACGAGAAGCGCGGGCTGCTCAGTCGTCGCGCCGGGAGGCACGAAGAGATCCGGATGCGCTTCGTATCGCCGACGCAGTTCTACGGCATCGACCTTCGCCCGTTCGCAGTGGAGGTCGCCAAAGTGACGCTAATGCTCGGCCGCAAGCTCGCAGCGGACGAGCTGGGCGACGAGCACAACTACCTGCCGCTCGATGACTTAGACGCCAATTTCCAAACCACGAACGCGATCAGTGCTGAATGGCCCGAGTTCGATGTGTGTATCGGCAATCCGCCATACCTCGGTGCACGCAACTTCCAGGCCGAGAAGACACCCGAGGAGATCGCGATGCTTCGACGGACGTACCCAGACATCGCCGGAGCCTCAGACTACGTCACCTATTGGTTCCGCAAGACACATGACCTGATGCGAGATGGGAACCGCGCTGGCCTCGTTGGCACCGCAAACATTCGCTCCGGCGACACACGAACCAACACCCTCGACTACATCGTTGATCACGGCGGGGTCATCTACGACGCCGTCGCGCATCAGCCTTGGTCAGGAGACGCGACGGTCGAGGTGTCGATCGTAAACTGGATCAAGGGCAGCTTCGATGGGCAGCGCACTCTCTGGCTGGCTGGGGGCACGGTGAGGATGGAGGTTGACGAGATCGTCGGCTCACTCTCGCCGAACACCGACTTACGAGCAGCAAGACCGCTCCGAGTCAACCGTCGCGACCCGAAGGTCTGCTTCCAGGGCCAAACACCCCAGGACACAGCCGGCTTCGTCCTGACTGTCGCCGAAGCGCAGGAGCTCGTTCGTCGAGATGCGCGCAACGCAGCTGTGATCCACCCCTACTTGATTGGCCGCGAGCTCAACGACAACGGTCAGCCAACTCGCTTCATCATCGACCTTTCTGCCGAGGACAACATCACTGCGCGAACTATGGCCCCCGACGCCTACGAATGGGTCCCGAGAAAGGGTGCTGCCCCGCCGCGAGGACACGTTCGTCGCGAGGAGGAGCGCAATCGACGACTGCTGGAGGCCGACCCACGGGCGCGGCTGAACTGGGAGCGACGCGACTTCATGCGGCACTGGTGGCAGCTATGGCGTCGCCGGGGAGACATGGTCGACGCGATCACGGCGCTCCCGAGATATATCGCGCTGTCACGTGTTGCCGTGGAGACACGCCAGTCGGTCTACGCCTTTGTCTCACCAGAGATCCGACCCGGCGACGCACTGCAGGTATTCGCGTTCTCGGATGACTACAGCCTCGGTGTTCTCCATTCCACCTATCACCGCATGTACTTCGAGGAGCGCTGCTCCAAGATGCGGGTCGATCTTCGGTACACACCGAACACTGTGTTCGACACGTTCCCCTGGCCGCAGGCGCCAACCTCCGACGCCGTCAGGGAGGTCGCGGAGTGCGCAGCCGGAATCGTGGAGCTCCAGCGTGCCTCCCTCGCCGACGGAATGACGCTTGGCGCTCTATACGACTCTCTCAGCGACCCCGGCCGCAACCCCCTACGAACGCTCCAGAAGGCCCTTGATGCGGCGGTCGCGGAGCTATACGGCTTCAGTCTTGAGGACGACGTACTCGCACAACTGCTCGCCCTAAATCAATCTATCGCCGAGGAGGAAGCCACAGGGATAACACGACCCCGCGGCCCAGGTGCCGACGGTCTTGTAGGCGTGACGCGCTCCGAGTGGTGCCTAAGGCCCGCGGTCAGCGCCCGGTGATAGGCAGGCTTCCACTTCGGTCAGGCCCGCTAAGCAGGAACCTGACCGACATCCAGCACCGACCCCTTACCGACGCCTAGGAGCTTACGCGAGCAGACTGAAGCGGTTGCCCAAACCGAGTGCCTTGGGCCAACGAGGCGGGTTGCTCAAGCCAATCCGGAGCCACTCGCCGACGGTGCATCTACCAGTCGTCTACCGACGTGTCTCACATACGACAAGATCCCCGCATGGTCGGAACCCGATGGCACCGGTAAGACATGAGCGTTGAGCTGAAGCGCGGCTACTACCTCCTCAACACTGACGGGGCCATGGCATCCAACGGGCGCCGTCGCTCCGGCGAACCCTTGGGCGTCGCCGCGATTGGTGCGCTGCTGAGAACGCCCGGCCTCGCCCCCGTCGCTGAGGTATCGGAGGCGATCGGGCGGGCCACACACAACGTGGCCGAGTACCGAGCTTTGATCGAAGGGTTGAAGCTCGCACGTGACTACGGAATCGAGCGGATTCGGGTCTACATGGACTCGGAACTCGTGGTGGATCAGATGAACGGGGTCTCCGCGGTACGGCAGGCACATCTCAGGGAGCTGCACGAGGTTGCGCAGGAGCTCGCGGCCCAGTTCGCGAGCATCCGCATCAGCTGGGTACCGCGGGAGATGAACGCCGAGGCGGACAGTCTTGTCAGGAAGGCACTCGGCGCGTTGTGACTCCTGGATACACGTGAGGACTCGATGACTAGCCCCACGGTTTCCCGTTGGCGAGCGCGCTCTCCTGAAGCGCGCGGGCCGCCCGACTCGGCCTGGGGGCACTGTCCTCGAGCGAGCGTACGCTGGTCGAGTGAAGACGTGCCTCGTGTTGGGTGCGGGGGCGAGTCTCGCTAACGCCCTTCACTTCAGGCCGACGAGGATGTCCAACACGCGGCCTCCCCTCGACATGACGTTCTTCCAGACCGTGCAGGGACGCGGGATCGTGCTCGGTCCATCACTCCGCTCCTACATGAGAACGATCTTCCGCGGCGACCCAACGGCGGAGCGTCTCGGCGCAATCCGGATGGAAGAGTTCTTCAAGGACTTGTTCTTCGACTTCCAGGACGCCCCGAGCGATGCGCGCTTCAGAAGGGCCTACACCGAACTTGTCGACCTATACGTACGCGTACTTCGCGAGACGACCAACTGGCTCTGTGAGGATCGCCGCGGTGGAGGGCCGGTTGGTTGGACCATCGCCGCCGCGGCGGACAAGAGTGAGGCGGTCACAATCATCACCTTCAACCACGATCTCGTCATTGAAAACGAGATCTACCGACGTTCAAAGCTACGCCGTTGTTGGTGCCTAAACGAGGGCTACGGCACATATGGCGCCAGCCTTGGATCGCTCCAGCCCGGCGTTACTCGACCGCTCTTTCCGCTCCACCGCGACGGCCTATGCAGCCACGATGAACCTATCCGTGTCTCAATTGCACGGCTCCCGAATTGGGCGGGGCGTCTGAACTCCGACCTCCCAACCGCACCGACGTTCAGCGGCGAGTCCGGCCCGCGGACGGTCTACCTGTACAACGGTCGACAACTCCAGACACGAACGATCATCGGCCGTGGCCGGGCCGCTGCCGGAAGTACTCGCGGCCGCGCTTCCTGGAACACATGGCCAGTCATCATCCCACCCGTCTATGCGAAGCAGGCGCTGGAATTCCCCCGTTTCCGTGGACACCTGAGGGCTTGGTCGGCAGTGTCCGGCCTGGCAGGAAGGATCGTCCGTCATGCCAAGGGGATCGAATTTCAAGAGGCCGTATCCGCCGGAGTTCCGGCGTGAGGCTGTCGCGCTGTATCGCAGCAGCGGTCGTTCGCTGAGCGAGGTCGCCGGCGACCTGGGAGTCTCGACCGAGTCGCTTCGAGTCTGGGTCGCGCAGGCCGAGGTCGACGCCGGCAAACGCGAGGGTCTGACCAGCGAGGAGCGTGACGAGTTGCGCGAGCTGCGCCGTGAGGTGCGCACGCTCGAGCAGGAGCGAGAGATCTTGAAAAAAGCCGCGGCCTTCTTCGCGCGGGAGAGCGAGACGCGGTGAGCGTGTTCCGGTTCATCGCGGCGGAGAAGGCCAACTACCCGATCTCGCAGATGTGCCGGGTGCTCGGCGTCTCCCGCTCCGGCTTCCACGCCTGGGAGCGCAGGGCGCCGTCTGACCGTGCCCTCGCCGACGCCTGGCTGTCCGAGCGGATCTCGAGATCCACACGGCGAGCCGCGAGACCTACGGCGCCCGGCGTGTCCATCGGGCGCTTCGGCACCGTCAGGTGCGGGTCGGCCGCAAGCGGGTCGAGCGGCTGATGCGGCGCCAGCAGATCTCCGGGCTGGTCCGAAGCGGTATCGGCGCACGACGATCCGGGTGCCCGGCGTCAGCGTCGCCGACGACCTCGTCGAGCGCGACTTCATCCCCACGGCGCCGAACCGGCTCTGGGTCGCCGACATCAACTACGTCCGCACCTGGCAAGGCTGGCTCTACCTGGCGGCGGTGATGGACTGCTTTCACGCCGGATCGTCGGCTGGTCGATGCGACCGACCTCGGGCAGAGCTCGTCGTCGACGCGCTCGAGATGGCGATCGCGAGCCGTCGCCCGCAGGCCGGGCTCGTTCATCACTCCGACCAGGGATCGCAATACGTTTCGCTGCCTTTCGGCGAGCGCTGCAGCGAGATCGGCATCCACCGCTCGATGGGCTCGAAAGGCGACTGCTTCGATAACGCCGTCGCCGAGACGTTCTTCGCCACCCTCAAGAAGGAGCTCGTACGCCGGCAATCCTTCGCGACACGCCAGGAGGCCCGCACCGCCGTCTTCGACTACATCGAGGCGTTCTACAACCCGGTCAGGCTGCACTCAACACTCGACTACCTCTCGCCAGTCGAGTACGAGAAGATGAATAGAGAGGAAGAGAAAGCCGCCTAATCAAACCGTGTCCACCAAACCGGGGGCGGTCCACGCTCCGCAGGCGAATCCAGGAGGTATGGCAGGACGCTCGCGTAGCACTGGAAGAGTGCGACCGGTTCGTCTTTTTCGGCTACTCGCTTCCCGCGATCGACATCGAGGCGGAGAAGCTGTTCGAGAGAAGTATCGCCGCCAACCGGAGCCTTCAAGTAGGGCAGACGTCATAAACCCGGATGCTGCGGCATCCCAGCGCTACGCCGGCCTCGCCCCGGCGGCCCCAATCCGCTGGTATCCCACCCTCGCCAGCTTCACCCGAGGCAGCTCTTTCGGTTGACTAGATAGGTCATCCGCCAGGGCCCATTCGCCAAACCGCGCGCAAGATGGATGGGCTCGACCACAGAAACTGAGGCCGAGTCTCGGCGCCAGCACAAAGAGTCGCTCGCCGGACTGGAACCATCGCCGCAGCGGCTGAGCGCCCCTCACCCGGGTCGCGATAACACCTGCCTCTGAGCTAAGAGCCTACCGCCACAGACACACCGGGCAGTCGCGCACGAGCCGCCCGCGTTGGACCCGGCTGCCTCCTTGACTTCTGTTGTGAGAGCTGGCTTGATCATCGTCACTTGGCATAACCGCGCGTCCACGTCTCGTGGTGAGGCGACGTTGGTGAATTGGAGGCAGCGATGAAAGAGGGACAGACCAGCCTTTGCGCGTTGCGTCGGAGAAGTCGCGCTGGCTCGCTGGCGCCGCGCTGGTGGGCGGTCTCCTCACTGCCACGGCAATCCACGCAACCGCCTCATCGCCATCGGGAACCGAGACCGTGACAGCTGACACATCCGCGACCCAGGCCGGTGAGCAGCCGAGGCCGGCGACAACGCTGACGATCAAGGTCCAGTCCGCGGCTGCCGTGCCAGCGGAGACGGCTACGAAGACCGCTACTCCTGCGACCACACCATCCCCACCGTTCGCGGAGTGCCCTGCGATTGGCAACGACACGAGCTGCGGGGAGTTGATCCAGGTTACGAACGGTGGCGCAAACGTCTTCGTCGATTCGACTCAGCCTCCGTACGACGGTGTAGAGGACACACTCATTGGCGTCGTCAATTCCTCGAGCCAAGCTGTGGGTAGCCTCGAGCTCGCTTCCAACACCGATCTGTTCGGCTTCGACGGCGACGGGCTATGTTCGGGTGTCGATTCCGGGGGCATCACGCCGTTTGAAGCGCCGCCGACGGACTGCCCGTTCGGGCCGACCGGCTATGAGGGGCCGAACACCAGCTTCTCAAACATTGCCGCGGATGCCTCCGGCGGGGAAGTTGACTTCACAACACCACTTGCACCTGGTGACACGGCCTACTTCTCGCTGGAGGAGGCAGCGCCGACGATTACCGTCGGCCCTCCGTTCATCATGACGCATGCCGTCCCGACTGGGGGACAACAGGACTCCGTTCACGACACGGCAACGCTCACCGGGGGAAATGCAAGAGTCACAGCGGAAGCCTGACTTTCAAGGTCTACTCCACCTTCGCCGACTGCAGTGGAGACACGAACGGAACCGTCGTCGGGACATCGAAGGCCATCAGCGGCGACGGCTCCCACCAGTCTGACGATCTGCCAACGCCAATCGCCCCAGGCACCTACTTCTGGCGTGCCTTCTACAGCGGTGATCCGTCTGTCAACCTTCCACCAGAGACGAGCACTTGCGACGCACAGAACGAGAAGTCGGTCATATCCGGGCCGGATTGCGGAGACGCAGCGCTTATCGGCGTCAAGGGATCCGGCGAACAGCCGACGCTCGATGATTATGCCGGCCGCCAGGCGTATGCCCTGGCGAACTATCTAGTGGCGAACGGGGTGCACCTCTACGACGGCGCGCCAGACGAGCACGACAACGCCATCGGCGTCATCTATCCGGCGGTAAGCATCTTGTCGAAGGACGTCGTCGGGTACGGCGTATCTGTCTCGACAGGCGCTAAGAACCTGCTGACGGACATCTCCGCCCCTAGGTCCACCTGTGGGACGAACTTCCCGATACTGCTGACCGGGTACTCGCAGGGCGCTCACGTCATCCAGTTGGCGCTTGAGCAACTCGACGATCGAGCGAACAGCAGCGGCGATCAGACGTGGGAATCAATCGCGATGAGCGCCCCCCTCGCATCTCCGCGCTTCAATCCAACAGATCCTGATGCCCGTGGGACGTTCCCCGCTTCGTGGCCGCGCTTTGGCCTCGCTGGCGAATCACAGATCCGTGCTCGTTTCTCATCAATCACCCGCACCTACTGCCTCGCAAACGATCCCGTCTGTCAGGCTCCCCTCCAAGCGGTTGCGTGCTTCGGATCTGGCACGTTGGCCACCGCCATCTGTCTGTCGCGAGAATCACCGCCTCCGTCTTCCCGATCCATGCCCATGGCTACGACCCCTGCACACAGGGACAACTGAGCCTCCGACTATCCAACCGAGTATTCGGTCTGGTCGACTGGAGGCTGCTCCGCGAATCCAGTGCTCAGGGACGCGGCAGAGGCCTGCGTTGGGCTGTTCGACAGGCGGAAGGCCTCGCAACACCACCGGCCCCGAGCGGTCAGCTGCAGGCATTTCGCGACGCGAACCCACTCAACACCAGGGTTTCCGCCGGAGCCGTGTATGCAAATGGGGCACCAACAACGAGCTACGGATGGGACTTTGACTCTGACGGCACGGTCGACTACACAAGTAGCTCACCCTTCGTCGTGCACGCCTACGGCCTCCACTTCGGTCCGTTTGGTTCGAAGACAGAAACGACAACCATGTGCACGTTCATCACGCCGACGGTACGCAGACTGTGCGCTCGATCTGCATCAACAGGTCGCTCTTTGGCTCCGTGACCTGTTGACCCGATGTCCGTGCCGCCAGCCTGTCAGCGCGATGTGCCCAGGAGCGGTCCGCCGAACCGCCTGCGCGGTAGTCTCGCCCCACGGCGCAAAACCATCCTTCGGGGGTGCTCTGGTAGTTCCGGTCTACGAGCCGTCTACCGACAGACCTGCGACATGACTCTGCGTCCGGACGTCGAAGCCCGCTGCGGCCAGCCGCGCTGACGCAGCCTTTCCGACTGACGGCGGAAAGACGCTCCGATGCTTCCAGGCGATGTTCTCAACTGCCAGATCAAGCCGGCGCTCGGACCACAGTCGGTGGAATCCGTCAGTTCGGTATTTGGCGAGCACGTAGCGCAGCACCAGCTCTTTGGTGGCTGCCGGCAAGATCTTCGACGTAGCAACTTGGGGATGTACGGCAGGTAGAACGTCCTGGTCTCCTCAGCGATGTTGTCCCGCGTCACGAAATCTGGCAGTGGGGTTAGTGTCGGGCTCCTCGTGAAGGGAGCTGTTCGTGGCACGTCCTTCTGTTTTCTCTGTTGAAGACAAATACCGGCTTGTCCTCGCAGTCATCAGTGGCGAGATGACGATCGCCGAGGCTGCTCGTCGCGGCAAGGCGTCGGAGCAGTCGATCTCGACCTGGAAGCGGCAGTTCCTGGAGGGCGGCAAGCAGGGCCTTGCCGACAGCGGCCGGCTCGAGCCGAGCCAGCGGGAGCGGCGCTCGCCGACGAGAACGAGCAGCTGAAGGCGGCGCTCGGCGAGGCGCACGTCGAGCTGCGGGTCTGGAAGAAGAGCGCCGAGCACCGGCTGGGGCCTACGAGGACCTCGAGGTGATCCGCCTCGAGGCCGGGATGCCGACGGCCCGCTTCACGCGGCTGATCGGCGTGCCGGAGCGCAGCTACCGGCGCTGGCAGCAGCGTGCAACGGCAGGGCCGGCCGGCGAAGGGGCCGTGGCCGGCGCCGCAGCGTGACCGGGTCGAGCCGGCCGCGGTCGCCTACGCGGATCGCTTCCCGGCCTGGGGTCATCGCAAGCTGGCGATGCTGATGCGCGTCGACGGCCACCAGCGCCCGACTCGACCGTGCTCAGAGCGCTCAGGCGCACGCGGCCGGGTGCAGCCGATCGACTACCAGGCCGAACGCCGGCAGCTCGCCGAAGCCAGGCGGGCGGCGTTCGTGGTGCCGCCCTCGGGGCCGAATCAGGTCTGGCAGCTCGACTTCAGCGAGTTCGAGACCCGCCACGGCGGCATCTGGCGGATCGGCGGCGTCGCCGACTACTGGTCGAAGCTCGAGCTCGGCTGGCATGTCTCCACCACTCAGAACCACCGCGACGCGATCGAGACCGTCGAGCAGGCGATCGCCGAGAGCGAGCGGCTGACCGGCCGCCCGCTCGCCGAGCTGCTCGTCGACCCCGTGACCGGCGAGATCCGGCCGATCGCGCTCGTCACCGACAACGGCCCCTGCTTCAAGTCGGTCCGCTTCGCCGCCTACATCGACAAGCGCCCGGAGCTGATCCACATCCGCACCCGCCGCAAGAGCCCGAACCAGAACGGCGTCCGCGAACGCGCCTTCGGCTCCTTGAAGTACGAGCACCTCTACCGGCACGAGATCGACGACGGCCACCAGCTCGGCCTCGAGGTCGAGACCTACCGGCAGCTCTTCAACCAGATCCGGCCGCACGAAGCGCTCGCCATGCGCCGCCCGCTCGACGTCCACCTCGAAGCCATCAACGACCGTCAGACCATCAAGTCAACCGAGCCCGAAACCCTGCCACTTTCGTGACGCGGGACAGTACGGCCGCGATCCCTTCGTAAGTCTTGCCGCCAATCTGGACCCGGAACAGGCCCGCGAGCGACGCCGAGCGAGAGCAAGACTCCTTCGGCTTTCGCGAGGCGGGAAAGGAACCGATCCTGTGTTCCGCTCTCGTCAACTTGGCTCATGTTC
>CAWASP010000029.1:0-107434 GCA_963784765.1 uncultured Thermoleophilia bacterium | reverse complement strand
GGTCTCATCTTCCGCGAACAGGCGAAGGTCGATGCGACGGACGCCGTCGAGGAACGCGCAACACGGGAGCTCATCCACGGGTTGCTGCTTGACGGGCTGCCAAGGAACATCCTCGACGTCGAGCTCCACAGCCTGCGGCAGCTCGTCGAGAGGATCGAACTCCAACGAGCCTCCATACTCGGGGTCCCAGGGATCGACGCGAAGGGTCGCCATTTAGCTGAGCCTTTAGTAATGCCTTCGGACGGCATCGTCTAGGACACCTTTTGGGGAAGTCGTCCGGTGTGCCTGAAAGGCTGGATGCTGACCCCGGCGTACACCTGAAAGGGAACACCAATGGCCCTCCGTGTCCGGCTCGACGAGATAGTCCCATCGAAGGAAGCCGCCCGCACCCTGCCGACGCTGCTCGAACGCCTAGAGGGCGGGGAACTCGAGCGCGTCGTCATTACGCGTCGAAGCCAGCCGCGCGCGGTACTCATCACGTTGGAGCAGTCCGGCCAGCTTCTCGAAGAGGAGGCACCCGCTGAAGCACCTCAGCGACGAGTCGCCTGATCAGGAATGTGAGGCGAGTAGGCGGCACGCACAAACCGTGCCGAAGCCCACTGGTCTTTCAAACCGTAGACGACAATCCGGCCCTGGATGAGAGATTGGCTGCGGATCCGGAGTTAAGACGGGATTGGGGCTTGGTGTCCCGCGTCATGAAATCTGGCAGTGGGGTTAGTGTCGGGCTCCTCGTGAAGGGAGCTGTTCGTGGCACGTCCTTCTGTTTTCTCTGTTGAAGACAAATATCGGCTAGTCCTCGCAGTCGTCAGTGGGGAGATGTCGATTGCTGAGGCCGCCCGCCGCGGGAAGGCGTCGGAGCAGTCGATCTCGACCTGGAAGCGGCAGTTCCTGGAGGGCGGCAAGCAGGGCCTTGCCGACAGCGGCCGGCTCGAGCCGAGCCAACGGGAGCGGCAGCTTGCGGACGAGAACGAGCAGCTGAAGGCGGCGCTCGGCGAGGCGCACGTCGAGCTGCGCGTCTGGAAGAAGAGCGCCGAGCACAGGCTGGGGCCTACGAGGACCTCGAGGTGATCCGCCTCGAGGCACAGATGCCGACGACACGCTTCACGCGGCTGATCGGCGTGTCGGAGCGCACGTATCGGCGCTGGCAGCAGCGTGAGCGGCAAGGCCGGCCGGCGAGGGGGCCGTGGCCGGCGCCGCAGCGTGACCGGGTCGAGCCAGCCGCGATCGAGTATGCGGATCGCTTCCCGGCCTGGGGGCACCGCAAGCTGGCGATGTTGCTGCGCGTCGACGGCCACCATGCACCGGACTCGACCGTGCTGCGGGCGCTCAGGCGCACAGGACGGGTGCAGCCGATCGACTACCAGGCCGAACGCCGGCAACTCGCCGAAGCCAGGCGGGCGGCGTTCGTGGTGCCGCCCTCGGGGCCGAACCAGGTCTGGCAGCTCGACTTCAGCGAGTTCGAGACCCGCCACGGCGGCATCTGGCGGATCGGCGGGGTTGCCGACTACTGGTCGAAGCTCGAGCTCGGCTGGCACGTCTCCACCACGCAGAACCACCGCGACGCGATCGAGACCGTCGAGCAGGCGATCACCGAGAGCGAGCGGGTGACCGGACGGCCGCTCACGGAGCTGCTCACCGACGCCGTGAGCGGCGAGATCCGGCCGATCGCCTTGGTCACCGACAACGGCCCTTGCTTCAAGTCGGTCCGCTTCGCCGCCTACATCGACAAGCGGCCGGAGCTGATCCACATCCGCACCCGACGCAAGAGCCCGAACCAAAACGGCGTCCGCGAACGCGCCTTCGGCTCGCTCAAGTACGAGCACCTCTACCGGCACGAGATCGACGACGGCCACCAGCTCGGCCTCGAAGTCGAGACCTACCGGCAGCTCTTCAACCAGATCCGGCCGCACGAAGCACTCGCCATGCGCCGCCCGCTCGACGTCCACCTCGAAGCCATCAACGACCATCAGACCATCAAGTCAAACGAGCCCGAAACCCTGCCACTTTCGTGACGCGGGACAGGAGCGGCTACGGCACGTCCGGGAACCTCTACTTCGTGATGCTCGACATTTCCTTTCCCCCGACCATCCGCGACAGAGCTCTGTACACAGGATCGATGTTCCGCATCGCCTTCGAGAGCATCTACCTCGTGGGGCTGACGTCGATCACCGTGTTGACGCTCTTTGCAGCGTCGCCCTCCATCGGCCTGGGTCGCCACGGCACGACAAGCACCCGGGTTGTTCTCTTCACGGCGGCAGGTCTGCACGCCTTACTGCTCGGTGCAGCAGCAACCAGCCGCTATCGGTTCCGTCGGAACAAGTTCAGACCACGCAGCGCGCTGCGCGCCCTCCGCGGTGAGATTCACGACGACATCGGCCTCATCGGCCTCGTCTCGCTTCTCGCGGCCGCGTACGCGCTCGGCCCTTCGATCGACACACGATCCCCAATCGCAGTAGTCGCAGCAGTCAGTCCACAGGTAGCAACGTGGTGCATCCTCTACTTCCACGGGCGAACGCAGCACGGTGAGACGAGGGCCCTCTCACCGGTGGTCAGCGTACTGCTCTACGGGTCAGGCGCCTCGCTCGCGTGCCTCCTCGCCGGCCTGCAGGTTCGTTCGTTGGCCACGTTCAACACAGCCACAGCTCTTGCCTTGGCAGCCGCCTCTCTCATACCAGCGATCTTGATGGCGTTCCGAGCACACGAGCGGGCGCTCATCGCCAGCTTCCGCACACAGACCACCTGGATGCGCGAACAGCCGGCGACTCGCTGCCGCGTACAGCCTTCGGAAGAAGGCGCCGTAGCACCGAGAAAGAGAGCCGTCTACAGCCCGGCTACTAAGAACAGCCGACTCAGCCTGCGCAAGAACAGGAGATTCGGGACTCAATCGCACGGAGCGAGAGACCCTAAGCGCGCGACTTCACGCGATGCTTCACTGCACGCCCACCGTAGCGGGCAACTCTGCTCCAGAGTCGCGGACTCCCGGTCAGCATCGTGACGGCGGTCTTGAGCGAGAAGTCCGACTGAAGAAGACGGGGCAGCGCTTTTGCGGGAATCGCCTGCAGGAGTTCCATCTTCTCGTCCCACTCGGCGTCATCGAAGGTCGCGAGACGCCGGTTAACGAAATGGCCCACGCCGAGACTCCTCTCGTTGGTCGCGCGGAAGGCCCTCTCGTATGCGGCCAGCCCGCCGGAAGCCGCCGTTCCTTCGTCGATTGCGAGCGCAGCGACTCGGCCGGCGTCACGACCTGCGTCGAGGCTCGTGCGAATCCCCTCGCCGACGACCAGCGTCGCCTGACAAGCGGCGTCACCGACGGCAAGAATGCCGTTTCCCGCGAAGCGCGGCGGGAGCCCATCGGCGGGAATCAACCCGAAGTGATCCTCCGTCTGCTCGGCACCTGACAAGTCGACGTTGAGTTGATGCGCCTCGGCCACAAGCATCTCCAGGTGTCTCCGGGGGTCCGACTTAACGTCCCCGTGGTGAACACCGACCCCGACGCGTACACGACCGTTACCCCAGGGAAGATCCAGCCATACCCTGCCGGTGCGTACCTGCTCCCAACCACCATCACAGCCTCGTCCTGGTTGCAGTGAGGAGCGATCAACTCAACCTCCGCACCCACCCCGAACCGTTGAAATCCGGTGTGCAGGCCGGCGGCCTTCGAAACCGCTGCACGATAGCCAGTCGCGTCGACGAGCACCGTCGAAGACACGGCCTCGGTGACGCCATCCGTCTCGATCGTAACGCCTGAAGCCCGATCGCCCTTCATGGCCACGTCGCGAGCAGCGCAATTTGTCCGGATCGTCACCCCTGCTTGCTCGGCTTGCTCTCCGAAAAAACGGTATGTGCCGCGTACGTCGATGATGACGAGCACGGGCTCCTGATAACCGAACAGCGCTTGACGGGAGGGGCTTATGAACCGCAGGGTGTGAACCGGGTGGTAAAGGTCGCGCGGGACTCCATAACGCTCGACCGTGACGGGGGCTGTGGCGCCGCTGGTGTGTACTGGGTTCCCGACCTCCAGCTCACGCTCGACGACGAGGACCGACTTACCCGAGCGCGCGAGTTCTGTAGCGGTTGACAGACCAGCCGTCCTGCGCCCGCAACTACTGCGTCGTAATCAGCCGTCACAGCCTGAGCGTAGCCGGTCGTTCGCACACGACGGAGCTCGTGGCGCTACCCGCTCCGGATCAGCAGGCTCAACCCGATGGAAACCAGAGGGAGAAGTGCCTGCCCGGCGAATAGAAGGAGGTCGGCCGGTCCTGAATACACCCACAGGGACCCCACACCACCTTCGATCAGCTCCGCTCGACGCTGAAGCTCCGGGCTCCCTGCGAGCAACTCCGCGTATCGCTTCGCACCAGGGGCCCGACCAGCCGTGACCTGGGTGATCCACTCCCTCACGAACGAATCACGGGCCCGCACGAGACTTCGATGGAATGCGATCCGCGGACCCATGACGAGCGCGAACGGCCAGGCGCCGGCGAGAACGGCGATCGTGAGCAATGCCCAGGCGTACCCGTCACCACGGCCCAGGGCGCCGACAAAGGTCGCTCCCTTAGCGCGTGCGAGGTGATGGAAGATTGGAAGGAAGAACAGCAGAATGGTGGACAACGCAAGCATCCATGCAAAGCCCGTATAGATCCCCCAGCGAGTCAGCGGGCGGAGGCGGGCCCTTGCCCCGGCGAGAGGAAAGACGAGCCTTCGCCGTGCCAGCCGAAGGCAGAGCCATACGTACAACAAAGCGCCTCGCGCCATCGTGAGCACAAGCAGAATGATCGGAACGGCGTAGAGGTCGAGGACGACGTTCCTCCAGAACAAGCCCCATGCGCTGGCGTCTGACCACTGCATCCCGCCACGGATGCCGACCTGGTCGAAAAGCGGCAGGCGATGCGAGAAGCACGTCCGCGCGAATACGTAAACCCAGGCGAGAAGAACGAGAGGCAGCGCAGGCACGCTGCTCTTCCGAGCATCCCGGATACGACACGCCGCGACCTCGATCTGCCGTCTAGCTTTGCTGCGTGCGACGAACGCCTCGGCGACGTTGCTCTCCTTCGAGGCGATGACTGAAAGCTGAGTGTCCGCCCATGCTCCCCAATAGCTCACCCAGCCAATCCCGATCACGCCCGAGTAGACGGCGTACGTAGATAGGTAGCCGAGAGAAAAGCCGCCGACAGCCGCGGAGAGCGCGCCGATCAAGAAGACGGAGCCAGCGAACAGCATCGCGGCCAGCCATCGCCTCGCGCTGAAACGGCGAAGGAGAATCGTCACCCATGTCCGTTCAGGCGCCTCTCGCCGCGGCGCGTCTGCCCCCACAGCTGAAGCCGATGTTATCGCACCGGGGCGGTTAAAGAAACGTGGCCACGCCCCGCAGAATCACTGTCCAGCCCCACTGCTGGAGATACGGATCGATCAACAGCCTTTCGGCGTCCATCCTCGCGGGAGGCGTAGAGAAGCGTCACCGAGGCAACGGCCGCCGAAACGAACGCCATGAACACGAAGGACTCCACTTCTGCACCCAAGAAGTGATGCTGGAGCGTCTTGCCGTGGCTGTACGCCCAGGCATGCCATCGGAGGCCAAACGACTCGAAGTACGCGAAAGGCGCTGTTGCCACCGCGAACACGGCCACGAACGCAAGACGCCGCCGCCGAGGTTCGTGACGCGCCCGCAACCAGATGATGACGAGCGACCCGCCGCCGAAAAGCAAGACTGTCGCAAGGTAGGAAAAGCTACCCACGGGTCCTTCGCCTGACCACATCGCGTGCCGCAAGCGTCATCGACGCAATGTAGATCGCCACGAACACGATGAAGAGGTACTCCTCCACCGGAAGCCCAACTATCCGCGCACCGATACAGCAACCGTTTGGGAACCGCCAGATGTGGTCCGCACAGCGACCACGTCCCAAGGCACGCTGACGAGACACGCGCCCAGGATCACCGTGATGAATGTACGCGGGTACTTCCTGAGCGTGCGGAAGAACGCCAACCACAAGACGCCCGTCGGAAGCCACACGAACAGGGACAACCAGATGAGGTAGCGCCAACCGTCGGGCACCGCACTATCTTGCCGCACGTCAACCACGACGCCCAACCCCTGCCGTGTGCCGAGGCGCACGTCGCCCGCCGGGCCAACGTCGCCAAACCGGGCGCCCTTGTGTTGGACAATCGGCAACAGTTCTTCTAGAAACTCTGCTACATGCGCCACTGGCCGGCGACGCCCTCCAAGCGCCAGCGCGATGAACCCCCACGCGATGGTCGGGAAACGTCTGCGAATATGAAGAGCACGCGGGTTTGGGTGACGGCAGTCGTGGGAGCGACTGTTCTCGTTGTGGTTGCTTCAGCGATCGACGCCCACCGCTCGTCAGCCAGTTCCCTCAGTGCCTGCCCTCAAAACGCTGGTCGGGCTCGTCCCAAGCGTCGCGCCGTGGCCCAATCCGTACAACGCGGTGGGGGTCTGGAGTTGGAACCTCAAGAAGCTCGGCCCCACGTTGCTGAACGGAGTCGGTGCCGGAACCAAGCTGTCCGGGCTGGGACTCGGGGCATACCACGATTCCGTCGTAGGCGGAGAACGGCAGCTCGCGCAAGAGCTGTCCCAACTCGCTCGAAGCTGTCGTAGGCAGACGACAGTCGCACTCGTCGGCTACAGCCAAGGCGCACAGGTCACCGCCGACGTTTACCAGCGCTCCCTTACGCCCGCTGAAAGGTCCATGGTCGCAGCGATGGTGCTCTTCGGCGACCCGTACTTCAACCGCCAGGACAAGAAGGTCGATCGCGGTAGTTACTCAGGACGGCGAGGCGGAATTCTCGGGGAGCGCCCGCTGTTCGACCACAAGGCCTTCATCCTGTCGTACTGCCACAGCCACGATCCGATCTGCCAAGGCGTCGGCGTCCGAATCGGTCCGGCGCCGGTTCTCGATCCGGGCGCATTCACGTTCCGTCAGCACACGAACTACACCGCTCATGGAGAACCGCAGCAGGCAGCCGCCGAAGTCGCCGTGCGGTTGCTGCAGCGTCTCGACGGCGGCGCAGACGCAGTTGCGGGTACATGGAGGGGAACTGTCCATCAACCCGGAGCTGCGAGTAGCGATTTTTAGGTTCAGATCGGCGTATCGAACCCGGTGCGGTCTTCGCCAGGAACAGAGCAGCTGCTCGGTGTTTGCGAAGGAAGTGCAGAGCAGGGGAAGTTGACATTCCGGTCAGCCGACGCCTCAGGCGTCCACTTCGCGCTTACGTTCCCGCCGTCGGTCAGCAGCTGCCTCCCGGGGACGGTCACCCTCACGCGCACCGCGACGAACCGCGTCCACTACGTCTGGACCGGCACCTACTCCAGCGGGACAGCCGCGCGCTCCGAGGGCACGCTTTACCAACTCGCTTAGGCTGCGAGCCTCTTCACCTGTCTACCGTCCGTCTACCAGGAACAGCCGGACGCAGCCGTACACGACGACACTCGGCTGCACTCGATACACCTCACGACCCGGACGAGCCGGAACAGACGTACAGAGACGTACAGCAAGTCACTGGTCCGGCCGACTTCCTAAACCGTGCGCGCAAGTTCGATTCTTGCCGGGGGCATCCCGCAAATCGCGACAAGCGTCATGATTTGCAGGTTCTTGATTGCTCAGGCGACAAGTTCCAGCATCGCGCGCAACCATCGGCGCCGAGCGTAACGCACCGGCCGAAGCCGATCAGAGCGCGCAAGACCCCCGCTACCCGGCCACTTTCGGGCGAACATGCCCATCAACCGCGGAACTCGGGCGCTTGAAGATCGCGGGCCCTCTCGCCTGCACGGGTTCGGGCGATTGGAGCGCCGTTAGCATCCGTCCGCATCGTGCCTGTCGGGGGGTCTTCAGCCGGGATCGTGGGTCGCGTCGGGGAGCTGATCGAGCTCGACGAGTTTCTCGTGGCGGTGGAGCGCGGATTCAGTGTCCTCGTGTTCACGGGAGAGGCGGGGATGGGCAAGACGACGCTCTGGCTCGAGGGGCTCCGGCGGGCCGAAGCGCGAGCGGCGCAGGTGCTGGTTGCACGCCCGGCCGAGGCCGAGGTCAGTCTGTCGTTCGCCGGGCTGGCCGACCTGCTCTCGCGGGTGGGAGAGGACGTCCGCGCTGAGCTCCCCGGCCCGCAGCGGCGCGCGCTTGCGGCAGCGCTGTTGCAGACCCCGCCGCCTGACACCGGCATCGACGAGCGCGCCGTCTGCGCAGCCGCCCTTTCGCTCCTGCGCCTGCTCGCCGCCGAACGACCGCTTGTGCTCGGCGTGGACGATGCGCACTGGCTCGACCCGTCCTCCGCCCGCGTGCTCACATTCGCGGCTCGTCGGCTCGCCGACGAGCCGGTCGGCTTGCTGGCGACGCGGCGAGGAGACGGCGCTCGGCCGGTGTTCGACGATCGCATGGCCACGTGGCGGCACAGCGTCGTCGAGGTCGGACCGCTCTCGGTTGGAGCGCTGCACGAGTCGATCAAGCTGCAGACCGGGCAGTCGCTGGCGCGCCCCCTCCTGGTCGAGATCGCCCGCGTCAGCGGCGGCAATCCCTTCTACGCGCTCGAGATCGCTCGCGAGCGCGCGAGGAGACCGCCGGAGAGCGGCCGCGTTCCGATCCCGACGACTCTGAGCGATCTCGTCGATGCGAGAGTGCGGCGGCTCCCGCACGCGACGCGCCGGGCGCTCCTCACGGCGGCGGCGCTGTCTCATCCGACGGTCGAGCTCGTCGATCCGGCTGCGCTCGCCGCAGCCGAGGAGGCGGGGATCGTGAGCATCGACCGGGGACGCGTACGTTTCGCGCACCCGCTCTTCGCGTCCGCCGTGTACGAGCAGGCGAGCGCTCCCGCGCGCCGAGGCCTGCACCGGCGTCTGGCTGGCGTCGTTCTCGACCGCGAGGAAGGCGCGCGCCACCTCGCGCTGGGCTCCGACCGCCCTGATCCGACGATCGCCCGACAGCTCGACGCTGCGGCTGCCGGCGCCGCCGTGCGCGGCGCTTCGGACGCGGCGGCCGAGCTGGCAGAGCTCGCGCTGCGCTCGACCCCGGCAGGAGACGGCGACCGCGGCGAGCGGCTGCTGTCCGCAGCCGGCTACCACTTCGCGGCCGGTGACCTCGACCGGGCGCACGCGCTCCTCGAGCAGCTGCTGAGCGAGACGCCGAGCGAAGCGCAGAGGGCCAGAGCGCTGCAGACGCTCGGCCATGTCCTCGTCCGCCGCGCCGGCTTCGTCGAGGCGCGCCGGGCGGCGTCGGAGGCACTCGAAGCCGCCGGCGACGACCGGTTGCTCGGCGCCGGGATCGAGCTCGATCTCGCCTTCTACTGCGCCAGTCTGGGTGACTTCGCGGGCGCGGAGCCACACGCCCGGGCGGCGGTCGAGCTTGCCGAGCGTCTAGGAGACGAACGGCTCGCCGCCGGCCCGCTGGCCGTCTGGACGATGACCGAATTCCTCCGCGGCGGTGGACTCGCGCAGGCGCGGATGGCCCGCGCACTCGCACTCGACGGCGCGCCACACCCGGCGCCCCTGATGGTGACTCCCCGGTTCGTCCACGGCCTGCTCCTACTGTGGACGGGCGAGCTCGACCGGGCGCAGGCCACGCTCGACGCGCTTCGGCGAGAGGCGCTCGAGCAGGGGCGCGAGAGCGACGTGCCCCTCCTCTTCCTCTACCTCGTCTGGGTCTGTGTCTGGCGCGGCGACCTCGACGGCGCGGCCGCCTTTGCGGACCAGTCGCGCGAGACTGCGGCGCTGCTCGACGACCACGTCGCGACCGCGCTCGCGCTCAGCGCGAACGCGCTCGTACATGCACACCGGGGTCCGGCGGACCGCGCGCGCGAGGAGGGCGAGCGGGCCGTCGCCCTGTTCGAGCAGCTTGAGTGGCGAGCGGGGACGATCTGGCCGCTCTGGGCGCTCGGCCTGCTGGAGCTCTCCCGCGGCAGCCCCGCCGCCGCCGATGCCCTGCTCGGCCCGCTGGCGGTCGCCATGACCGAGGCCGGTCTGGGAGATCCCGTGCTCGGCATCTTCCTTCCCGACGAGATCGAGGCGCTGGTGGAGCTCGGCCGGCTCGATCAGGCAGAGGCGCTCGTCGACCTGCTCGAGGAACCCGGCCGGCGGCTCGACCGCCCCTGGGCGCTCGCCGCCGCCGCGCGCTGCCGCGGGCTCGTGCACGCGGCCCGCGGCGAGCTGGACGCCGCGGTCGCGACCCTCGAGCAAGCCCTCACCGAGCACCAGCGGCTCGACCTGCCGCTCGAGCGCGCCCGCACGCTCTTGGTGCTCGGGCGTGTTCTGCGCCGCGATCGACAGCGTCTTCGCGCGAAGCAGGTACTCGCCGAGGCGCTCACTCTCTTCGAGCGGGCGGGCGCGCCCCTCTGGGCGGAGCGCGCCTCCGCGGAGGTCAGGCGGCTCGGCCTGCCGACCGCCGGCCGTCTGACCGCAACCGAGCGGCAGGTCGCGGAGCTCGCCGCCTCCGGCCTCTCCAACCGCGAGGTCGCCGAGCGCGCATTCCTGACCGTGAAGGGCGTCGAGGCGAACCTGACCCGCGTCTACCGCAAGCTCGGCATCCGCTCCCGCGGCGGGCTCGCCCTCGCCCTTGAGACGGACGAGACGGCGACCGAGGCCTACTAGATGGTTGATCGGAGAATCGAGGCCGTCGCGGTTGGGGGCCTGCACGCGGCGCGTTGCGGCCGTCTCGCCCGGCGCCAAGGCCCACCGGCCTTGCCCCCGGTCGAGCCGTCCCCACTGCTTGGTGCATGCCCTCCCCGCACCGACCGCATTTCCCGATCAACCATCTAGGGTCACCGGCGCGCACACCTAGGGTTTCCCCCCTACCGGAGAGGCAGGGCAGCGTCCTACCGTGCGTGCATCGCCGACCAGCAAGTGACCGGGGACTCGCTGCTCCCGCGCGAGGACGAGGTCGTGCTCTGCCAGTTCGAGGGAACCTCGAACGCCGTGCGCCAGGCGGCCAGGCAGGCGCACATCCCGTTCGAGCGGGTCCTCGAGCTCGAACGGTCCCCTGGCGACTGCGAACCGGCACCCGAGCGAAGGAGGAGATCGATGCGTCCAGCCCACCCCATGCGAAGCGTCTCGGCAGTCGCAGGCGCCTGCGCAGCCCTCGCGCTGCTGACCGCGGGCGCCGCGCTCGCCCGCCCGTCGGGACACGCGCACACGTCCGCGTCGGCCAAGTTCTCCGGCAACGTCTGCTCCCTGCTCAAGCCGTCCCAGGTCAAGACGGTCGACGTCAAACCCGTCTGCAAGCGGGTGAAGACGTTGCACGAGGCCCTGGGAACAGCTTACGGCGCCTTCTGGGGCGGGCCGGGAAACATCACCGATCCGAAGTACCACCGCCTCAGCATCCAGGTGCTCAAGGTCAAGAACGCCGCGTTTCTCACGCTCAGCGAGAAGCACTCGCCGGGCGTCCCGATCAAGAAGCTCGGCAGCTTCGCGCGCGCCCAGATCGACAGCGACATGGAGCTCCTGAACTTCGTCGTCGGCGGCTACTACGTCAGCGTCCACCTCGCCCACCAGGCCGGCTCCCGCGACGAGAACATCGGCGAGATCGGCGCCCAGATGACCAAGATCGGCAGGTCGATCGCCTCGAAGCTGTAGCCGGACGGCAGTGCGTGCGCCACGTGGGGCCATCGGTCTTCCTTGCAAAGAGACCGATTCAGCCGCATCGCGCACCGGACGGATCGCCCCGAAAGACCGGTCCTGACACACGGCCGGCGAGTGCGGGACGGGCTCAGCGCGCGAGCCGGTCGATCAGCGACGCCGACACGGTGACCCCGACGGCGACCGCGGCGGCGAGCACGCCGAAGTCGAGACCCAGATTCGACGGCGTGTGGATCAGGAGGCCGCGCAGCGCGTCGACCTCGTAGCTCAGCGGGTTCACCTTGCTGAGGACGCGCACCCAGCCGGGCATGATCTTCACCGGGTAGAGGGCGTTCGAGGCGAAGAACAGCGGCATCGTGATCATCTGGCCGATGCCCATCAGCCGATCGCGCTTGAGCACGATCCCGGCGATCGACATCGACAGACAGGAGAAGAACGCCGCGCCGAGCCCGACGATCGCGAGCGCGCCGAGGATCCGCAGCGGGTTCACGGTGAGCGCGACGCCGAGTGCCGCGGAGACGACCAGCACGACGATCACCTGCGCGAGCGCACGGATGCCTGCGGCGAACGCCTTGCCGAGGATCAATGCCGACCGAGGCGTCGGGGTCACGAGCAGCTTCGTCAGCACGCCCGCGTCGCGCTCCCAGATGATCTGGATGCCGTAGAAGATCGCGATGAAGAGCCCCGACTGGGCGATGATCCCGGGCGCGAGGAAGTCGAGGTAGGGCAGGTTCCCGGTCGGGATCGCGTGGATCCGGTTGAACGTCTCGCCGAAGATCAGCAGCCAGAGGACCGGCTGCACCGCCCGCGTGAAGAGCTCGGTCCGATCGTGCGAGAGCTTCTGCAGCTCGACCAGACAGAACGTCCCGACCCGGCTCGGGAAGCGGCGCCAGACGCGCACCGCACGGAGGTCAGCCGAGCCGGCGCGCGGTTCTGCGAGTGCGCCGGACGTCACGCAGACCCCCCTTCGTCTCCTCGGCGAGGCTCCCGCCGGTGAAGTGCCGGAACACGTCTTCGAGCGTCGCACCCGGGCCGAGCGTCGCCTTCAGCTCGGCCGGCGCGCCCTCGGCGCGGATCGTGCCGAGGTGCATGAGCGCCACGCAGTCGCAGAGCGCATCCGCCTCCTCCATGTAGTGCGTCGTCATCAGCACCGTCATGGCCGTTGCGTCGCGCAGCTCCTCGACGCGCTGCCAGACGCCGTCGCGGGCGACGGGGTCGAGCCCCACGGTCGGCTCGTCGAGCACGAGCAGCGCCGGACGGTTGACGAGTGCCTGTGCGAGCTCGAGCCGGCGGATCATCCCGCCCGAGTACGTGCCCGCCAGCCGCCCGGCCGCGTCCGTCAGGCCCATCGCGGCGAGCGCCTCCTCGATACGCTCTCGCCGCTCGCTCCGCGGCACGTCGAACAGCCGCGCGAACCAGGCGACGTTCTCGCGACCGGTCAGCGCACCCTCGATCGACAGCTGCTGCGGCACGTAGCCGAGCCGGGCCCGCACGGCCATCGGCTCGCGCCGAACGTCGTGCCCGAGCACGACGATGCGACCCTCGCGCAGCGGGAGCAGGGTGTTCAGGAGACGGATCAGCGTCGTCTTGCCGGCCCCGTTCGGGCCGAGGAGCCCGAAGACCTCGCCCTCCCGAACCGTCAGGTCGACGCCGTCGACCGCCACGTTGTCCCCGAAGCGATGGCGGACGCCGTTGCAGTCGACGACGGTCGCCCGCGCCTCCGGCGCCCGCACGACCGCCCTCACGCGTCGATGACCTCGGCGAGGCGGCGCAGGACCGGGACGGCAGCGTCGAGGAGCCGCCGCTCGTCGGGGGAGAGCTGCGCGAGCGCCTCGTCGACCGCGGCGGCGCGACGGTCGCGCCAGAGCTGCACCCGCCGCCGCACGCTCGGCGCGAGCTCGAGCCGGACGGCGCGCCGGTCGCGCTCGTCGATCTGGCGTACGACCACGCCCGCGTCGACGAGCCTGCCGACCAGGGTGCTGACGGTGTTCGGAGCGACGCGGAGCGCGTGCGCGGCTTCCGCCACGGAGAGCCCCGGGTGCCGGCGCAGGAGCCGAACGAGCTCCACCTGCGCGCTCGTCAGCGCCGTCAGCTCGACCGGCCGCTCGTGCCGGCGGCGCAGCACGCGCCGCAGCG
Organism: uncultured Thermoleophilia bacterium; assembly: GCA_963784765.1. Taxonomy (GTDB): domain Bacteria; phylum Actinomycetota; class Thermoleophilia; order Gaiellales; family Gaiellaceae; genus PALSA-600. Next base: position 93,725 of record CAWASP010000029.1, on the reverse strand, counting down.
TCGAGAGGGCGTCGAGCAGCTCGTCGGCGGTCATCCGCCAAAGAATAGCTCTGCGACAGAGGTAATTGGCCGCGGCGGCTCCTGCCGACGGTCTTGAGAGGATCGCGTGCATGCCCGCTCCGTCGAGACTGGACACGTTCGCCGGCGCCGGACCGGAGCGGCGCGACGATCCCTGATGGGGCGCCTGCCGTTCCCGCCGCCGCCGCGGCCGAGCCGCGCCGAGGTCCTCCTGGTCTGCAAGATGGCCGTGGCCGGCACGGCCGCCTGGTGGTTCTCGACCCTGCTGGGGGCGCCACGGCCGCTGTTCGCGGTGCTGGTGCCCCTGGTGGCGATGGGAGGCGACCCCTTCGCCGCGGTCAACGTCTCCGTCTCACGCAGCATCGGCGTCTTCGCGGGCGTGTTCCTGGGGCTCGGTCTCTACGCGGTTCACCTCCCCGGTACCGCGCTCGTGGCGTTGCTGCTCGCGCTCTCGCTCGGCGCCGGTCTGCTGTTGCGCGCTCACGGCAGCCCGCTCAACAATCAGGTGGCGATCACGGCCATGTTCATGCTCTACCTGGGCGCCGCCCGGCGCGCCGAGGCGGTCGGCGTCGACCGGATCTGGGAGACCGCGCTCGGCGCCGCGGTCGCGGTCGCCGTCTCGGCCTTGCTCTGGCCTCCTGACCCGCTGGCCGAGGCGCGCCGCCGGGTCGCCCGGTTGCGCGGCTGGCTCGACGAGGACCTCGGGGCGGCGGCCCGCCTGCTGGCCGCACCCGAGCCGGAGACCGCCGAGGCGCAGCTCGACCTCGTCCGCGAGCGCTCGCTCCAGGCGGTACGCGACCTGTTCGAGCTGGAGCGCGGCGAGCGCGGCCTGCGCTGGAACCCGCTCCGCCGCCCTGACCGCCGCGCCTTCGCGGCCGAGCGAACCCGCCTCTCCCGGGCGGCACGTCAGTACCGGCATCTCCGCACGCTCACCCGCTCGATCGCCGACCTGGCTGCCGAGGAGCCTCCGCTGCCCGGCGTCGAGCGGGAGCGGCTGGCAGGGACGATCGCCGCTCTCCGCAGCGCCGTCTCCGACAGCTTGATCCTGCCGCCCGCGCTCGACCCCGCGACCCTCGACGACCCGCGCGCGGTCGGGCTGGCGATCAAGCTGGCCCAGATGAGCGCCGACCTGGGCTGAGCCCGGGCCCGGGGTCAGGCCTCAGAAGAAGAGGACCTTCACGAGCACCACGACGAGCGCGATCACCAAGACCAGCATCAGCAGCGACAGCGTGGCCAGCCCGAGCCCGCGTGCCGCAAGCCCGAACAGGGCTTGCGGCGACTCGCCGCCCCCCTCGAGCTCCCCACCGCTGAAGGCCGCCTCGAGCTGCCGCTCGACGTAGGACGTGACTCGCTCCTCGAAGCGCTTCGCCATCGCGTCGATCCGGTCGTCGGCCGCTTCGGTCCGGGGCGGCGGCGTCTCGGTCGCACGGTCGTCGAACGCGAGCTCGAACAGGCGCTCGTGCTGGATGTCCTTCAGCTCCCGCCGGCCGAGGTCGCGGACGGAGACGTGCTCCGGCAGGTCGTTGCCGACGAGGGCGCGCGTCGTCTCTGAGAGCAGGATCTGCCCGCCGTTGCCGGCGGCGGAGATCCGCGCCGCCCGCACGACATCGAGGCCGAGGTACCCCTCCTCGCCGACCGTCGGCTCGCCGGTGTGCAGGCCCATCCGCACGCGCACCGACGCACCGCGCGGCCACGCGTGCGCGTCGAGAGCGCGCTGCGCCTCGACCGCGGCGGCGACGGCGTCGCGCGCGCGCCGGAACGAGTAGAAGAAGCTGTCCCCCTGGGTGTCGATCTCCGTGCCGTCGTGCGCGCCGAACGCCTCGCGGACGATGCGCCGGTGGTCCCGGGCGACCGTCGCGTACTCGTCGCCGAGCTCCTGCAGCAGCCGCGTCGAGCCTTCGATGTCGGTGAAGACGAAGGTCACCGTCCCGGACGGCAGCGGCCCGCTCACGGCGCAACCGTAGACGAACCGCGGCGCACACCCTGACCGAACGGCGGTTTGCATCCGCACGGCCGTCCCGGGATGATCGACGAGAGCTCCCGAAGGAGGCCACGATGCCGCACAACTTCATCCGGATCGCGCCGGAGACGCCCAACCCCGGCCGCTGGACGCGCGAACGTGTCGAGGAGATCACGAAGCGCCACCACGGCGTCGTCGAGCATCTCTGGTTCGACGATCCGCACGACCCGAAGGCCGCATACGTCCTCGTCAGGGACGGCGATATCGACGGCCTGATGACCGACCTGACCGGCCAGACGCTGATGCGTCTGTACGACGCGGGCTAGACATCCGTCGTCGCGGCCGCGACCGCGGCGTCGAGATCGAACTCGTCGGAGCGCTCCAGGGGCGCCGCCTCGTACGCCGCGGCGCGGGCATCGGCGACGAGTGCATCGTCCGGATCGCGCAAGATGCCGATCCGGGCGCGCAGCTCATCGGCCGATGCGAAGATCGCCGCAGCCCGTTCGTCATCGCCGGCACGGTGCGCCGCGAGGGCGAGCCCGTTGAGACTGAAGAGCAGGCCGTGCAGATAGCCGAGCGCGTGCGCGGCCTTCGCACTTTCGACGAGCAGGCTCCGTGCTTCGTCGGCCCGCCCCGACAGCAGGCACGCGTAGCCGGCCGTCGCCAGCGCGAGCGACTCGCCCTGCCGGTTTCCGTGCTCGCGGTGGAGCTCGAACGCCTGGCGCGCGAGCGCGAGCGCCTGCTCCGGGTCCCCCGATCGGAGATGCACCGTCGCCCGGTCGGAGAGGGTCGCCCCGACCGCGAGGCGGTTTCCCTGCCGGCGCCAGTGCTCGGTCGCCGCAACGTACTGCTCGATCGCAAGCGTCCAGTCGCCCGAATCGGCGGCCGCATGCCCGAGCGCGGCGAGAGCGCGTCCCTCGCCGTCGACGTCACCCTCGGCGCGAAACAGCCCGAGCGCTTCCGCGAAGAGCTCCCTGCTGCGACCGGTCGCGCCCCGCGACATCACGAGCGCGCCGAGCTGGTAGGCGAGGAGCGCGCGCTCCGCCCGCGGCGGTCCGACGCCCAGCGCCCGCTCGACGGCCATCTGCCCTTCCTCGAAGCGGCCGCGGACGAGCCAGAACCGCCAGAGCGCGCTCGTGAGGCGGGGCAGCAGCGCGGGCTCGACGAGCGCGTACCAGTCCAGCACGGCGCGGAAGTTCCCTTCGTCCTCCTCGAGACGGTCGAACCAGGCGGCCGCCTCCGGACCGAGGAGCTCCGGAGCGGCCCGCTCGGCGACTGCGAGGAAGTACGCCGCGTGCCGGCGGGGAAGCGCCGTCATCTCGCTCTCGCCGAGACGGCTCCTCGCGAACTCGCGGATCGTCTCGAGCATCGTGAACCTGCTGTCGCCCCTCGGCCGGAGCAGGCTCGCCTCGACGAGGGTCGTGAGCGCATCGAGATCGGCGCCCACGACGGCCTCGGCGGCGGCAACCTCGAACGAGCCGGCGAACACGGACAGCGCCGCGAACAGTCGCTGCGCATCCTCGTCGAGGAGGTCATAGCTCCACGCGATCGTCGCTTCGAGCGTCCGCTGGCGCTCGGGGAGGTCGCTCGGGCCGTGCGTCAGCAACGGAAGCCGCGTCTCGAGCCGCGAGAGGAGCGTCGGAGGGTCGAGGAGCTTCAGCCGCGCCGCGGCGAGCTCGAGTGCCAGCGGCAACCGGTCGAGGCGGTGGCAGATCGCGTCCACCGTCGGCGAGGGCTCCGCCTGACGGCGAACGGCACGCGCGCGATCGAGGAACATCTCGACCGCTGCGCGATGCGGCAGCGGATCGAGCGGATACTCGACCTCCATCGACAGGTGAAGCGGCGCCCGGCTCGTCACGAGCAGCTTCGGCCCCGGCATCCGCACCAGGAGGTCCGCCACCATGGGCGCGGCGCTCAGGACGTGCTCGAAGTTGTCGAGCACGAGCAGGCACCGCCGCTGCGCGGCCGCATCCGCGTCGGCGTTCAGCGCCTCGAGGGAAACCGGGATCACGAGCTCCGGGTCGGAGAGCGCTGCGAGCTGGACGAAGAAGACGCCGTCGACGAAATCGTCCACGAGCTCCCCGGCCAGCTGGAGCGCGAGCCGGGTCTTCCCGGTCCCGCCCGCGCCGGTGATGGTGACGAGCCGGTGCTCCCGGACGAGCTGCATGAGCTCCCGCTGCTCGCTGGCGCGGCCGACGAGCGGATGGGCCGCCTCGGGCAGGTTCGACCGGTCGAGGCTCTTCAGCGGCGCATGCTGCTCGCGGCCGAGCTGGTAGATGCGCTCCGGCCGGGTCAGGTCCTTCAGCCGATGGTCGCCGAGGTCGACGATGTCCTCGTCCGGGATCAGGTCGCGCGTCGCCCGGGAGAGAAGGATCTGGCCGCCGTGGGCGGCGGCGGCGATCCGCGCCGCTCGGTGCACGTCCATCCCCGCATAGCCGCTCTCGGTGACGAGCGGCTCGCCCGTGTGGATGCCCATCCGGACGCTGATCGGCCCGGCCGCGAAGGCCGCCCGCGCGCGGCGCGCCGCCGCGACTGCGTCGCTCGCCCGCGAGAACGCGACGAAGAACGCGTCGCCCTGGGTGTCGACCTCGACCCCGCCGTGACCCGCGACGGCGGCGCGCAGAACCGCCGCGTGCCGTGCGAGGGCCTCCGCATACGCCTCCGCGCCGAGCCGGGCGAGGAGCTCGGTCGAACGCTCGACGTCCGTGAAGAGGAACGTGACCGTTCCTTCCGGCAGCGGCATTGCACCAGGATCCCTCTCGGCGCGGGATGGCGCAAACCACTCGACCCATGTGGGACGTGCCCGGAAGGTCGCCGCCGTTCACCAGGCTCGTCGCGGACGCAGCGCCGAGTCGAGCGTCATCGCGCCGTAGAGGATGCCCGCGAGCGGCAGCGTGAGGCTCCACAGCGGATTCAGGCGGAAGTAGCGCACGGTGGGCAGGGCGAGCGCGGCTTGCAGGAGCCACGCCGCCCCGCCGAGCGCAGTGCCGGCCGGCGGGAAGAAGAGCAGGACGGGCGGCGCGGCGAAGGCGAGCGTGAGCGTTACGGCCGTCGCCGCGAGCAGGAGGTAGGAACGGCCGAGCTGGACGAAGGCGGTACGGCTCACCATGCGCCAGAGCTCCCCGAGCGACTCGTGCTCGCGCAGGCTCACCACGTCCTCGCGCGAGAGCGCCAGCCGCAGCCGCCCACCGGCGCGGGCGAGCAGCTGCGCGAGGTTGACGTCGTCGATCACCTCGCCGCGGATCGCGGCGATCCCGCCCGCCCGCTCGAGCGCGTCGCGGCGGACGAGCATGCAGCCGCCGGCGGCCGCGTTCGAGCGCCGCATCGGGTAGAGGATGTTGAAGAAGAGCACGAACGGCGGGATCAGGAGGCGCTCCCAGCCCGACCGGCAGTGGAGCCGGGCGAGCCGGCTCGACAGGACGAGGCCGTCCGCCTCCGCCTCGGCGACCAGTCGAGCCACCGTCCCGGAAGCGTGGAGGATGTCGGCGTCGCTCAGGAGGACGTAGTCGACCGGGCCTGCAGCGTCGATGCCCTGCGCGAGCGCCCACACCTTCCCGACCCAGCCCGGCGGCAGCGGGAGCCCGCGGACGACGTGTGCGCCGTGCTCCGCAGCGACCGCCGCCGTCTCGTCGTCCGAGCGGTCGTCGACGACGATCACGGGGAGGCCCTGCGCGAGGAGCGGCGGCAGGGTCGACGGGAGATGGCGCGCCTCGTTCCGCGCCGGGACGACCACCGCGACGCTCGGCGCCCGGGTCGGCGCCGGCGCGCGCAGGTCCTCCGAGTACGGCCCCGGCAGCCAGGGCAGGCCCGGACGCGCGAGGACGCCGAGCCACAGGGCGAGCGAGGTTCCACCGACGACGAGGACCGCAGTCACGCGCCGACTGTAGTGCGCGTTCCGCCGGGACCTCGCTCGGGATGCCGGGGCCCGGCCCGGCGGCGGCCGGGCCGGGCCGGGCCGGGCCGGTACTAGAAGCCGGTGGTCGTCGTGGTCTCGCCACCGTCACCGGTCGTCGTGCCGGTGTCGGTGGTCGTGGTCGTCGTTCCGTCGTTGCTCCGCGGCGTGCGGGCCTGCAGGACGGCGCCACGCACCGTCAGCGTCCCGTCGGTGCCGACGCAGCCCTCGGTGAGCAGCCTGACCTGCTGGCCGTCCGTCCCGACCGCCACGGTGACGACCTGGCCCTCGACGAGCGAGCTTCGCCTGCCTGCCCGCGTGACCGTCATGGTGAACGTCTGCGGCGCCGCGACCGTGCCGAGGACGCCGCTGCGCCTGCACGACTTCGCGGACGCGGCGCTGTCGTGTCCGTGCCCGTCTCCTGCGAGGGCGTAGGAGGCGCCGAACCCGGCGACGGCGACGGCTGCGACGAAGAGAGCTTTCAGCTTCACGGGGTCTCCTTCAGGTATGCGAGGGGTATCGCTTCCCCGGGATATCGGCGCGTTGCCAGTGCGGGCATCTCACTCACGCGAGTGACCTGCCCGGCCGGTCGCCGGAGTTCAGCGCTCGGCTGGGGCGCCGGCCGGCGCTTCGACCAGCAGACGATGCACGAGCTGGACCGCGGTCGCTCCCTCACCGACCGCGGCGGCGACACGCTTGACCGACCCGTGCCGGACGTCGCCGGCCGCGAGGACGCCCGGCATGCTCGTCTCGAGGGAGAACGGCCGCCGTTCGAGCGGCCACGCGCCGCCGACCTCCTCACCGGTCAACAGGAACCCGTCCGCGTCTCGCTCGATCGCCGCAGGAAGCCAGTCCGTCAGCGGGTCCGCGCCGATCAGGACGAAGAGGGCATCCGCGCGCGTCCACTCTTCGGCCCCGCTCGCGAGCTCGCGCAGGAGCAGCCGCTCGAGGTGGCTCTCGCCCTCGCCGGCGACGACGGCGGTCCCGGCGCGCACGGTGATGTTCGGCGCGTTCTCGATCGCGGTCACGAGATAGCGCGACATTCCGCCGGCGAGCGACCCGCCTCGAACGAGCAGGCTGACATGCCGGGCGTAGCGGGCGAGATGCAGCGCAGCCTGGCCCGCAGAGTTCCCGCCGCCGACGACGAAGGCATCCGTCCCCGCAAGCGACGGCGCCTCGGAGGCGGGGCCTCCGTAGAAGACTCCCGCACCGATCAGCTCCTCGAGCTCCGGGATGCCGAGACGCCGATAGCTCGCACCCGTCGCGAGAATCACCGCAGCCGCGCGAACCGAGCGGCCGTCTTCGAGCACGAGCATCAGCTGGTCGTCGACCCGGTCGAGAGCCGTCGCGCGATGCATGAAGACAAAGGTCGCTCCGAACGCCGATGCCTGCTCGTACGCCTGCTCGGCGAGCCGGCTGCCGCTGACACCTCTTGCGAAGCCGAGGTAGTTCCGGATGTGCGAGCTCGACCGCGCCTGCCCGCCGATGCCTGCGCCGTCGACGACGAGGACGCGCAGCCCCTCCGAGGCCCCGTAGACCGCCGCGGAGAGGCCTGCCGGGCCTGCGCCGAGGACGAGCAGGTCGACCGTCTGCTCGTCGAGCGCCTGCGGCGCCCCCGCGGCTTCGGCGATCTCCGCATTCGAGGGATTGCTGAGAGCACGGCCGTCCGGGAGCACCATCAGCGGGAGCTGCGCCTGCGGCTCGGCGCCCGCGAGCAGCTCGCGGCCCTTCTCCGAGTCGGCGAGGCAGAAGGCATGCGGGACCGCGCAGTTCTCGAGGACCGCCCTCAGCTCGTAGGCCCTGCCGGACCACTCCTCCCCGACGATGTGCACCGTCTGCGGCACGAGGCGCCGCTCCCGCGCCCACTCGAGCAGGAAGCTCCCGACGGCTTCGTGGAAGACCTCGTCGGGCGGGACGCCGGGCTCGTGGACGAAGTGGTCGATGCGGCCGAGCGTCATCGCCGCTCGGATCGCAGCCGCCGTCTGCGGGTCCAGCCACACGTTCGGCGGCACCAGGAGGCACCGCTTCGCCTGCGGATGGATCAATCGGGCACGATCCAGCAGAGCGCCGTCCGTCTCGCGCACCGCCGACGGCGTGACGAGGAGCAGCGCGACGTCGACGCCGTCGTCTGCGAGCGTGTCCAGGAGGGCGAGCGCCGCGTCCGGATCCGTATGGCACTCGACTCGGTAGCGCCGCGCGTATCGCTCCACCAGGTGCGCCTCGACCGGCTCGAGGCCGTCCGGGTCGCTGCCGGCGACGACGATGGCAGGAAGCGTCACGACGCTATCCTCCGGCGCACGGCGCCGCCTGTGCAGGCCCGGATCCCGGCGAGAGGTCGGCTCTCGGTGCCTTCCGCCTCGCCGCCAGCCGTCTGAGCGCGGCGAGGATCTCCCCACCGAGAAAGCGGCTTGCCGGCATCGGCGAGGAGCCGCTCCTGGCGGGCGCGCGCGAGCTCGTGATGGATGTGCGGGTTCATGGTCATGTCAGGCGGGGCGGCCCGGCCACGGAACGCGACCGAGCCACCCGGGAGGGGGGAACGTCGTCGTCACCGTCCGACCGTCGGCTCGATGTTCTGGTTCAGGCGAAACACGTTGCCCGGGTCGTACTCGTCCTTGAGTGCGGCGAGACGGGCATACGTCTCCTCGCCGTAGGCGGCGCGCGCCGCGCCGGCGTCACCGAGGAAGTTCACGTACGCACGGCCTGTCGACGCACCGGACGCCGCAGCGATCGCCGAGCGCGCCCAGTCGCGGTGGGCGGTGGCCCCGTCGGGATCGTTCCACCCCGTGACCGCGTTCAGCAGGAACGGCATCGACCGATCCCCGAACGCCGTCGCATCCTCAGGCACGCGACCGATTGCCCCGCCGAGATGGTGGACGTGCAGCTCACACTGTGCACCTGGCGCGACGAGGTGAAGCTCGCACAGCCGCTCGATCAGCTCGTCGTCCAATCGGGCGAGGTTCGTCGCCTTGAAGTAGGCGTGGATGCCCTTCGGCCAGAGCGGGTCGAGAAGGCTCTGGAGCATCCGGTACGGCATCGGCCCGAGCAGATCGGCGATCGGAGCAGCGACCTGCCGCAGCGGCTGCACGAGCTCGGCGCCCTCGTCGACCGGCCCTGTCGATGCGGCGACGAGCGCGACGACCTTGCGGCCGTGCCACTCCGCCGGGATGACCGGCAGAGGAGGCGCGGTCGTCAGGTTGACGATCGCCGTGATCTCGTCGGGGGCGCCGGCCGACCAGGCGCGGAACGCACGCAGCAGCTCGCCTGCCGCGTCCGCGGGGTAGAAGACCGGCCCCCCGTAGATCATCGGCCCGAGCGGGTACAGGTCGAGCTCGAACTGGGTGACGACGCCGAAGTTCCCGCCGCCGCCGCGCAGGCCCCACAGGAGCTCCGGGTTCTCGCGCTCGCTCGCGCGGACGAGCCGGCCGTCGGCCGTGACGACGTCCGCGGCGGCGAGGTTGTCGCAGGCAAGGCCGAACTTGCGCATTGTCCAGCCGATGCCGCCGCCGAGCGTGAATCCGGCGACGCCGGTGCTCGAGACGAGGCCGCCGGTCGTCGCGAGCCCGTGGATCTGCGCCTCGTGGTCGACGTCCGCCCAGACGGCGCCGCCGCCGACGTACGCGGTCAGACGCGACGGGTCGACACGAACGCTCCTCATCGGCGAGAGGTCGATCACCACGCCGTCGTCCACGGTCGAGAAGCCCGCAACGCTGTGCCCGCCGCCGCGCACGGCCACCGGAAGGTCGTTGCTGCGGGCGAACCCGATCGCGGCGATCACGTCGGCCGCGCCCGTGCAGCGGACGACGACGGCCGGCCGGCGGTCGTCGTGGGCGCCGTTCCAGATTCTGCAAGCCTCGTCGTAGCTCTCGTCGCCGGGCAGCAGAACCTCGCCGCGCACGGCCCCGCGAAGCTCCTCGACGCTCTCCTCGCCGAGCACCCGGGCGATTGTCTCGCTCATGTCCGTCTCCTCTCTCGTTGGGAGCGGGCATTGAAACGGGCGCCTCTCATCGCCGACTTAGCGCGCACTTAGCAGCGGTCGAAGCCGCTCCTCCACGTCGGCGACGCCGAGCGCGTCGTGCCGGGCCGCGTACCGGTCGCGTGCGTCGAGCAGCAGCGCTCTCGCCGTGTCGGCGTCCCCTCGCCGGCGTGCGACCTCCGCGAGGCCGGCAAGCGTGTTCGCGATCCATCGTTCCCGCTTCGTGGGCTGCAACACCGCCCGGGCCTCCTCGAGCGCCGACTCGGCCGGCTGCAGCTCGTGGCGGGAGAGCGCGAGCTCGGCGCTGCGCCAGAGCGTGGTCGCGAGCCCCCACCGGTCGCCGGCGCGTCGGAAGAGCTCGCGGGCCTCCATCAGGTGACGCTCTGCTCCGTCCCCGTCACCGGCGGCCATCGCGACGAGCCCGAGACCCGAGAGCGCCAACCCGACGCCCCGCCGGTCGTTCCGCCCGCGTCGAATGCGAAGCGCTTCCTCCAGCGCCTCGCGCGCCGTCACGACGGCTCCTTCCGCAAGCTCGAGGTACGCCAGGCGAACGAGCGAGGCGGCACGTCCTTCCGCGTCTTCCAGCGCGTCGAACAGCTCCGCGCTCTCGCTCAGGAGGCTGCGCGCCCGTTCGCGGTCGCCGCGCGAGCGGACGATCACACCCTGGTTCGCCAGCACGTAGCCGACCGCTGCCTCGCACGTGATCTCGGTGAACGGCTGGAGCGTGTCCTCGAAGACGATGCGGCGGCCCGACCAGCCGCAGATCGCAGAGGCGTCGAAGTCCTCGACGTTGACGAGCGACGGGATCGGCGCATCCGACCCCGACAGCAGGCGAAACCGCTCGACACTCTCGCCCAGAAGGCTCTCGGCGCGATCGAGCTCACGACGAATCCAGTGGACGACCCCGAGGGTGTACGTGCTGATCGCGAAAGGCGCGGCCAGCTCCTCGCGACGTGCGAGGTCGAGTGCCGCCTCGAGCAGCGTCGCCGCGACATCCGCGTCGTCGGTCGCGATCCCGAACTCGGCGCGAAGCTGCAGCGCCCGCCACTCGACGAGGGGCGCATCGGCCTCGGCTGCGATGCCGTGGCTCGCCTCCGCGCGGGCGACACCCTCGGCCACCGCGCCCCTGCGGAGGTCGATCGCGGCCGCGGCGAGCAGCCCCTCGGCGAGCAGCAGCGTGTGCCCGTGGGCGGCGGAGAGCGCATCGTCGAACCGTCGCCGCGCCTCGTCGAGATCGATCCGGCGCAGCCAGAGTGGCGTCAGGTCGATGCAGAGGCGAAGCGCCTGCTCGGGCGCCCGCGCCTGCAGCGTCTCGAGCGCCGTCCGCAGGTTGGCGACCTCGCGGTCGAGCCGCGGGGAGTGGCGATTGCCCGCCGCGAGCCGGCCCGCCCAGCCTGCGTGCCGTTCACGAAGCGCAACCGTCTCTCCGGCCTCGTCGAGCCGCTCGAGCGCATACAGACGCACGGTCTCGAGAAGCCGGTAGCGTCGCTCGCGGGCGGTGCGCTCGTCGATGTGCACGAGTGACTTGTCGACCAGGCGCGCGAGCACGTCCGCGACACCCGGAACGTCGAGATCCTCGTCGGAGCAGACGTCCTCCACGGCGCCGAGCTCGAAGCCCTCCGCGAAGACGGCAAGCCGACGCAGGAGCGCGCGCTCGTCGGGCTCGAGCAGCTCGTGGCTCCACTGGAGGGTGGCGGAGAGCGTCTGCTGGCGCGTCGGCGCGGCGGTGCTTCCCGAGCGCAACAGGCGAAAGCGGTCATCGAGCCGTCCGGCGAGCTCGTAGGGACCGAGCGCCGCGACCCTTCCGGCGGCGAGTTCGAGCGCGAGGGGCAACCCGTCGAGGAGCGAGCAGATCCGAGCGACGTCGGACGCGTTGTCGTCGTCGAGCTCGAAGCCGGGCAGAGCCTCCGCCGCCCTCTCGACGAACAGCTGCACCGCTTCGTAGCGTGCGAGCCGGCGCGGGTCCGGTGCGCGTTCCGGGTCGGGCGCGGTGAGCGGCGGGACACGGAACACGACCTCGCCGGGAACACGGAGCGGCTCCCGGCTCGTGGCGACGATCGTCAGCCGGGGTGCGGCGGCAAGCAGCGTCGCAACGAGCGCCGCCGCGTCGCGAAGGACGTGCTCGCAGTTGTCCACGACGAGAAGGAGCGACCGCGACGAGACGAACTCCGTCAGAGCCTCGACGACCGCCTGGCCCGGCATCGCCCGGACGTCGACCGCATGCGCGACGGCATCTGCGACCGCCGACGGATCCGAGACCGAGGCGAGCTCGACGAGAACGGCGCCGTTCGCCGGAGGGTCGTCGACGGTCCGCGCGAGCTCCAGGGCAAGGCGCGTCTTTCCGGCGCCGCCCGGCCCGCAGAGCGACAGCAGCCGCGTCCGCCGCAGGAGCATCCGCAGCTCCCCGAGCTCGCGGCTCCGGCCGACGAACGAGCTGGTCTCGACCGGAAGCGACACCTCCGGGCCGTCGCCGTCCAGCGTGCGGAGCGCCTCCTCGAGCTCGGCCGCACGCTCGGCGAGCTCCGTCCGCCGTGTCTCGGCCCAGTCGTCGTAGCGGTTCTCCGGCAGCAGCTCGCCGCCGTAGAGCGAGAGCGCCGAGCGGTACGCGGCCGCGGTGCAGATACGGAGCGCCTCGCGCGAGGCTCGTTCGAACCGCTCGACGTCGACCTCCGCCGCCAGCCGGAGCAACTCGTCCTCCGACAGGATCGCGCCCGGGCCAAGGACGCGCCTCGCGACGTACACGGCCTGGTGGAGGTTGTTCAGCGCCGATCCCGGCGGCAGCTCGCGCCAGAGGGCGTCCAGCACCTGGTCGCGATGGAGACGGAAGCCGTTCGCCAGTGCGAGCAGCTTCACGAGCTCTCGTGCCTTCTTCAGCCTCCACGCGCCCGCCGGAACCGGAGCGCCGTCGACGGCGACTCCGAACCCACCGAGCAGCGTCACCTCGACAGCGCCCACCCCGGCAATCATCCCTGACCGGGAGCGACCCGGGAAGTCGATGTCATCAATCCTGGCTCCGGGCGCCGGGAGTGGGAGCTCCCCAGTCTCCTCTCATCTGCGGCCTGTGAGAATCGCGCGCATGAGCCTCACTGAGCCGGTCGAGGGCCCCGCAGCCGCCACCGGCTCGGGCAGCTGGAGCGTGCCGAAGGAGCTCGCGCTCCAGGCGGCCCTCGCGGCGGCCGCGGCGGCGGCCGCCGCGCTCCTCCCGGCACCGGGCGGCGACGCCGCGGCCCATCTCTACCGGACGTCGCTCGTCCACCACGGGATCCTCGTGTGGGACAACCTCTGGTTCGCAGGGAGCTACCCGCTCCTCTCCTACAGCGTCCTCTACTACCTGCTCGCTGCGCTCGTCGGCAATCTCACGCTCGCGTTCGCCTCGATCGTGCTCTCCGCCGTGCTCTTCGGCTCGATTCTCGAGCGGCGCTGGGGACCGATCGCCCGCTGGCCGGCCCGGTCGTTCGCGGTGCTCGTCACCGGGCAGCTCTTCACCGCCGCGTACCCCTTCGACGCGGGCCTCGCGGCACTGCTCGCGTCGCTCTGGGCGCTGCAGCGGGGCAGACGGGCTCTCGCCTCCGCGGCTGCCCTGTTGACGGTGGTCTTCAGCCCGCTCGCGTTCGGGTTCCTCGTCATCGCGGCCGCCGCCGTGCTCCTCCACGAGCGCCGGGTCACGCGAGGCGCCGCCGTCTACGGCATGACGCTCGTCCTCGTCGGCGGCGGGGTGTGGGGTCTCGCGCTGCTCGTCGGCGCGGCGCGACTCGTCTACCCGTTCGGGCTCTGGCGGTTCCTGGTCGGCACCGCCACCGCCGCCGCCGGCTACGCGCTCGTCCGCCGACGACGGCGGGTCGGGCCGCTGCCGATGCTGTTCGTCGTGTGGTCGCTCGCCACCGCCGTCGTCTTCGCCGTTCCGAGCGCCGTCGGGCACAACATCCTGCGGGCGTCCGTCTTCGTCTTCCCGCTCATGCTGCTCGGCGCGCAACTGCGCGGGTTCCGGCCACGCATCGCCACGATCGCCGCCACTGCGGGTGCGCTCGGGGTCGTCACCGTCCCCTACCTCTCGATGATCGACGCGCGCGCCGCCGATCCGCTGGCCAGCCCCGCCTCGTGGCGCGGGGCGATCGGCTACCTTCGCCGCCACGAGACCGCCGACTACCGCGTCGAGGTCGTCCCGACGGCGAACCACTGGGAGGCGTACTTCGTCGCGCGGGCCGGGTTCCCGCTCGCCCGCGGCTGGTACCGGCAGCTCGACCTCGCGGACGACCGTGCGCTGTATGCGCCGACGCTCACCGGCGCTGCCTACCGCGGCTGGCTTCGGTCGGAGGGCATCCGCTACGTCGTCCTCTCGACCGACCCGCCCGAGGCGATCGACGGGGTGCGCGAGGCGACGCTCCTCCGCTCGGGCGCCAGCGGGCTCCGCCGCGTCTGGTCGAACGCGACGACCGCGATCTACGAGCTCGCCCGGCCGACACCCCTCATCACCGGTCCGGGCCGGGCCACGGTCACCCGGATGACCTCCTCGCTCGTCGCCGGCCGTGCCTCGCGCCGCGGGCGCTATCTCCTGCGCATCCACTACACCCGCACGTGGCGGACACGGCCGTCGTCGGTGTGCGTGCAGCCCGCCGCGACTGGACACATGACCGAGCTCGACGTGACCCGGCCGGGGTCGTTCGTGCTCCACGCGGCGGAAACCCCGACCGGTTTCATCGACGGTCTCCTCGATCCACCGCCGTCCTGCACCGGACCGGCCGGTTGAGCACCTCCGGACCGTCCCGTCGCGACGGGTCTCCGCAGCGGATCGTCATCCTCACCGCACGCGTCGGGCACGGGCACCTCGCGGCCGCGGGCACCCTCGCGGCGGAGCTCCGCGAGGCCGACCCCGACGTCGAGGCGCTCGTCGTCGACGTGCTCGAGCTCTGGGGCGGGACGCTGCAGCTCCTGCTTCTTGACGGCTACCGGCTGCAGCTGCGGCGGGCGCCCTGGATGTTCGGCGTCCTCTTCTTCCTCTTCCTCCGTCTCCGCGCTGCCCGTTCGGCCGGCCGCGCCGCCCTCTCGCTCCTCGGCGGCCGACGGCTCCGTCGAGCGCTGCGCGAGCTGCGGCCCGACCTCGTCGTCTCGACCTATCCCGCCGCGACGAGCGTCCTCGGCTCGCTGCGACGGCGCGGGCACATCGACGTGCCGACGTGCGCGACGATCACGGACCTGGCGGGCGCCGCGTTCTGGTCGCACCCCGGGATCGACCTGCACCTCGTCATGCACCCGTCACTCGTACGCGCCGTCGAGCGGGAGGCGGGCCCGAACAGCGTTCGGGTCGCGCGGCCGCTCGTGGCCGCACCGTTCTTCGAGCACCGAAGCCGCGTGGACGCGCGTCGCCGGCTCGACTTGCCGGCCGCCGGCCGCGTCGTTCTGGTCTCGGGGGGCGGCTGGGGCGTCGGCGACCTCGCCGGCGCGGTCGCCGAGTCGCTCGCACTGCCGGACACCACCGTCGTGTGTCTCGCGGGCCGCGACACGTCGCTGCGAGACGAGCTGGCCCGACGCTTCGCGGGTGACCCTCGGGTCCTCGTGCTCGGTTTCACGGATCGGATGCCGGAGCTGCTGGCGGCCGCCGACGTCCTCGTCCACTCCACCGGCGGCGTCACCTGCCTCGAGGCAATCGTCAGCGGGTGCCCGATCGTGGCGTTCGGCGCGCCCGCGGGGCATGCGCCGCTGCTCGCCCGGGCGATGGCGGCCGCAGGCGTCGCCGCATATGCCCGCTCGAGACAGGAGCTGCGCCGCGCGCTCCCGGTCGCCGTGCCGGCGAGCCCCCTCCCTCCCGCTGCCACCGCCGCCGGGCTCGTGCTCACGGCCCGGCTCCGGACGGCCCGGCGACCTCGCGCCGGCCGGGTCGCGGCGGGCATTGCGCTCGCAGCGGGCGCGGCGTTCTTCGCCGCGTCGAGCAAGCATGCGTTCGCGCTCGTCGCGGGCGATCTCGACCTCACGCCGCCCGCGGTGCTCACGACCGCGACACCCCGCGTCGGCCTCGTCGTCGAGACGTCGCCATCGTCCGCTGCGCGACTCGCCCGGCTCGTCGCGAGCGCCGGCGCAACCGCGACGTTCGCATTCCGGCGACCGCCCGGCGCGTCGATCGTACGCTCGCTCGCGGCACACGGCGACGACGTCGTGCCTGCTCTGTCCCCGGCCGGGCTCGACGACTGGCTCGACACCGCCGACGTCGTGCGGGACGTCCGCCTTCGCCTTCACGGCTCCCGGTCGTTCGTTCTCGCGCCGCCCACCGGGCTCAGCGGCGGCCAGTACCTCCTCGCGCGACTCGCGGGCGCACGACCGGTCGCGGCCGCCCTCAGCATCGACGCCGCCCGCGCGTCGCCTCCCCGCCTCCGGCGCGGCGCAATCGTCGTCGTGACCGTCGGCTCCGGGCCTGCCGGCCGACATGCCCTCACCGCAGTCCTCGAAGCGGCCGCCCGGGCCCGCCTCAGGCCCGGGACCCTCGCCCGCCTCGCGAACGCCTGAGAACGGCCGTCCAGGCGAGGTGCCGGAGGCACGACCCCCGGGGTTACGCGATACTTCGGCTCTTGAGCGGCGAGCACGACGCCCGTGTCGACGAGATCCGGCAGCGCTTCTCCGGAGTCGGGTTCGTCATGCTCGGCCCGGTCAACCCGGGCACGAGCGAGGAGACGAGGACCCGTGTCGGCTGGGTCGCGCCGTACGTCCGGGAGAACACCATGACGATCCTCTCGGGGGTCGGGCACGGCTGGACTCCGGCCGAGGCGGCGGAGGGCGCGTGGGCGCAGTTCGAAGCCGAGTTCGGCTGGCCGCCGGGCACCTCCGAGTAGCGCGGGCGATCACGCGGCCGCCCCCTCCCCCGCGCCGGCCGCCGGCTGCCGCGGCCGCCAGAGCGGGACGGCGGCTGCGAGCCCGACGGCGAGCGCGACGGCGGGCGCCGCTCCCGCAGCCACGGGCCCTGGCTTCGTGGCCATGTCGAACGCGACGCCGAGCGCGACGCACGGGTTCACGACGGCGGCGCTCCACCAGAGAGGGTCGTGCAGAACGGCGGCTGCCCGCCCCTCGATCGGCGCGCCCGGGTCGGCCGCGAGGACCCGCGCGATCCGCTTGCCCCGCCCGCCCTCGATCCGGTCCCCGGCGACGCCGAGGAAGACGACCCCCGCCAGCCCGGCGTCCACCCAGGGCGCATGCCATGTCCACGCGCTGTGCACCATGTACGCCCCGCTCCCGAGGAGCGTCAGCAGGACGGCGGGGAACACGATCCCCGCCGCCTTGCCGAGCGCGAGCCACGGAAGCGCCTCTCCGCAGGTGCGGGCCGCACGGAGCCGCGCGAGCGCCAGCCCGAGCATCCCGGTGGTCGCGAATGCCACGAAGAGCGCGCAGAGATGGACGAAGAGCGCGATGTCGTACCCGCTCATGCCGACGCCCTCGCCGGCTTGACGACGATGACGCCCTTCATGCCGTTGTCGTCGTGGAGCGCGCAGTGGTAGCGGTACACGCCGGCCTTGACGAAGGTCACCTTGTACGTCGGTCCCGACCAGGGCGGCTTGACGCCGAAGTAGCCGGAGTTGAGCTTGCCGCCGGCGAAGTGGCGCGGGTCCCCGTAGGGCTTCTGCACGGCGCCGGGCTGCTTCGGCTCGGCGCCGAACGTGACGGTGTGCGGCGCTTCGGGATCGAGGTTGAGGAAGGTGACCGTCTCGCCGGCGTGAACCGTCAGCCGCGCCGGGAAGTAGTCCTGGTCCTCGATCGCGCCGTCGCCGGTTCCCGCGACGACGAGGTGGCCGCGCGACTTCGCGACCTGGAGCGCGACCCGCTCGAGCATCATCCCGCGGCCGATCAGCGCCTTCGTCTGCCGTGCTCCCTGCTTCCGGTAATCCGCCTGCGTGAACGGCGGCGGCGTGCCGGCGGGCAGCACGTGGACGGTGCCGACCATCTCGCCGTGCAGGAGGCAGATGTAGGAGTAGTCACCCGGCTTCGTGAACGTGAGCCGGTAGGTCGTCGGGGCGTTCTTCGGCCCACCGATCGCGGCAGCCGGCATCACGCCCGAGTTGCGGTACCCGGTTCCGTCGTAGGTGGGCCCGCCCTGCGGCTGCGAGACCATCGGGTTCGCAGGGTCGAAGCGCGGCGCACGCTGGCCCTTCGCAAGGAACGTGATCGTGTGCGGCTCGCCGGTCGGCACCTTCCACTCGACGGTGTCGCCGGCGTCGATCCAGATCTGTGCAGGCAGGTATTCCGCCACCTGGATCCCGTGCTTCGCGTTCGCCACCCGCGCCTGGGCGCCGGCGACGACCACCCACGTCCTGCCGGCGGCACGGTTGCTTCCGCGACCTGCGTGCCGCGCGGCTGCGCCCGGGCCGGCCACCACGAGCGCGGCCAGGGCGACGGCGGCGACGATCGTCTTCGCGGTCATTCGCGTCCTCCTTCGAGATTGACAGGAGGACGATGGCCCCGGGCGCTTAAGAGCCGGTTGCCGGCGTCTTAACGCGCCGGGCCCGTCCCGGCGAGCGCCTGCTCCAGCGTCGAGGCCGCGCCTTCCCCCGCCAGCTCGCGAAGCCGCGCGGGTCCGAGCCGCTCGGCGAGGGCCGCCACGGTCGCCTCCCACGCCGCTGCCTCTTCCCCGAAGCGGGCGATCCCGAGCTCGGCGAAGATCGCATCGCCGTGGCCGATCTGGCGCGCGGCGAGCTCGGCGTCGCCGCCGGCGAGGACGAGCTCGGCCATCGTCCCGAGGCCGTACGCGATGACCTCGCGGTAGCCGAGCCGCGCCGCGGCTCCGAGCGCCTCGGCCTCGAGCTGCCTCGCCTCGTCGAGCCGTCCGAGGGCGAGCTTCACCCGCGCCAGGTTGTGCATCGTGATCGTCAGCCCCTCCTGGTCCCCGGTCTCTCGCTGGATCAGGACGACGCGCTCTCCCTCGCTCTCGGCGGTCGCCCAGTCGCCCCGTTCGGCGGCGATCGAGGCGAGGTTCCCCAGCGCCGCACCCTCGCGGAGCCTCCGTCCCTGGGCGGCGAACGCGGCGGCCGCCTCGCGGTAGAGCGCCTCGGCACGGTCGAGGTCGCCCTCGGCGAGGGCGACGCTGCCGAGCTCGGCGGTGCAGCGCGCGCTCTCCTCGGCGTCGCCGAGCTCGCGGAACAGCCCGAGTGCGGTCGTCCATTCGTCCCGCGCCGTTGCGAGGTCGCCGCGTCGCATCGCGAACGCGGCGCCGTGGAAGAGCGCGGGCGCCTGGAGCGCGGGCTCGCCCGCGCTGTGGTCGATCGCCCGTTCGAAGAGCCGGCGTCCTTCGGCGAACCGGCCGCGGATCACCCAGTACAGCCGCAGGCTCGCGGTCAGCCCGACCTCCATCGCGACATCGCCGGCGCCGGCGGACCAGCCGAGCGCGGCCAGCAGGTTCTCGTGCTCCCGGTCGAGCTGCGCAAGCGCACCGTCGACGTCGCCCTCGACGAGCTCGACACGCAGGCGCTCGGCCAGGCCCAGGAAGGCACCGGCGTGCCGTCGGCAGGCCTCCTCCTCCTCTCCGGCCTCTCGGAGCCGTTCGCGGGCGTACGCGCGGATCGTCTCCAGGAGTGAGAGGCGCACCGTCCCTTCGCCGTCCGTCCACCGCCGCACGAGCCCGTGCTCGGCGAGCACCTCCACGTGGGCGAGCGCGCCGCCGCCGAGGACGTCCTCCGCCGCACCGAGCGCGGCGCCGCCCGCGAACACGGAGAGCCGGGCGAGAGCCGTCCGCTGCTCCGGGGCGAGGAGGCCCCAGCTCCAGTCGAGGGTGGCCCGGAGCGTCTGCTGCCGCGGCGGCAGGTCGCGGGCGCCCCCGACGAGCAGGTCGAGCGCGCCCGCAAGCCGACGCTCGAGCTCCTCGGCCGGCAGAAGCCTCGTGCGAGCCGCCGCGAGCTCCAGGGCGAGCGGCAGGCCGTCGAGCCGGCGGCAGATGCCGACCACGGCCGCCAGGTTCGCGTCCGTCAGCGCGAAGCCGGGATCGACGGCGCGCGCGCGGGCGAGGAAGAGCCGGACGGAGTCGGACTCCGCCGCCTCCTCGAACCTCGCCGTCGCGTCCGGGACGGGCAGCGGAGGCACCGGGTACTCGTGCTCGCCGGAGAGCCGGAGAGGCGCCCGGCTCGTCGCGAGCACCCGCACCCGGGGCGCGCCCGAGAGCAGCATCGCGACGGCGCCCACGTCGGGAAGCAGCTGCTCGAGATTGTCGAGAACGAGGAGCAGCTCCCGGTCGCTCACGTGTGCGACGACGGCGTCGAGCGTCTCCTCCGGGCCGGCGTCGACGCCGAGCGCCTGTGCGACTGCCACCGGCACGAGCTCCGGATCCTGCGCCGCGGCCAGGTCGACGAAGACGGCCCCGCCGGCGAGCTCCGGGGCCAGCTCGGTCGCCGTCGCGAGCGCGAGCCGCGTCTTGCCCGAACCGCCCGGGCCCGTCAGCGTGACGAGTCGGACACTCTCGCGCCGAAGCAGCGCCGCGACGGCCGCGACCTCCAGATGTCGCCCGACGAGCGGGGTCGGCGCGACGGGAAGCGGCGCCGATTCAGCCCGCACCGTCTCCTCCGGCGCCGCGAGCGACGGGTCCTGGCGGAGCACCGCCCGCTCGAGCTCGCGGAGCTCCGGCCCCGGCTCGACACCGAGCTCCTCGACGAGCGACTCACGCAGCTCCCGGTAGGCCCGGAGCGCATCCGTCTGTCGACCGGCCCGGTAGAGAGCGCGGATCTGCTGCGCGCGGAACGGCTCGTTGTAGGGGTGCTCGCGCACGAGCTCGTCGAGCTCGGCCAGCAGCGGCTCGTGGCGGCCGAGAGCGAGCTCGGCCTCGTTGCGCAGCTCGAGCGCCCGGAGCCGCTGCTCCTCGAGGGACGCGGCGCGCCGCCCGACCGGCTGGGCCGCGAGGTCGGCCAGCGGCTTGCCGCGCCAGAGCGCGAGGGCGGAGTGGAGGTCCCCGGCAGCGGCCGCCGGCTCGCCGGCCGCGAGGGCGCGCCGGCCGCGCTCGACGAGCAGCTCGAACCGCTCGAGATCGAGCTCGCCGGGCTGCACGTTCAGCCGGTAGCCGTCTCCCTGCGTCTCGATCCGGTCGCTTCCGAGCACGCGGCGCAGCCCGTGCACGTACACCTGGAGCGACCGCACCGCCGCCTCGGGCACGGCTTCCCCCCAGACCGCATCGACGAGATCGCCGCGGGCGACGAGCGCGCCTCGTGCAAGCAGGAGCGCAGCCAGAAGCGCGCGCTGCTTCGGCGCGCCCAGCGGAAGCTCCCGTCCATCGGCAACGACGGCAAGGCTGCCCAGGACGGCGAACTCGATCGAGGCCCCTCTCGTCAAGCGTCCGACAAGACGATCTTAAGCACTCGCTCCGAGAATCGGAGCCGTTCTGGCCCGCTCCGGCGACATCCTCGAGAACCCCGTCACGGGCGTGCGGCTCGTCTGGCGCACGACGTCCGCCGAGACGGGAGGCCACGCGGTCGTCGCGGAAGCGCTCCTCGCGCCGAACGGATACGTCCCGGCACTGCACGTCCACCCGCGCCAGCAGCAGCGGGTCGAGGTGCTCGACGGAAGCATCGGCGTGCAGCTCCGGCGCGCACGCTCGGTGGTCGGCGCCGGGGCCCGGCTCACCGTCCCCCCGGGCGTGCCGCACCGCTTCTGGAACGCGGGCGCAGAGCCGGCGCAGCTCGTCGTCGAGCTGACACCCGCACTACGGCTCGAGTCACTCGTCGAAACGCTCTTCGCCCTCGCGGCCGCAGGGAAGACGGATGCCCGGGGCCGCCCGCACACGCTGCAGGCAGCGGTGATCGCGGCGGCCCATCGCGACACGGTTCGCGCCGCGTTCCCGCTGCAACGCCTCGGCCTGGCCCTCGCCGGGCCGCTCGGCCGGGCACTCGGCTACCGGGGGGCGTGCGACACCGAGCGTCCCGGGCACCGCTGAGCGGGCCGCCACCCGACTCTCCTTCTTGCGGCCGGCCGGCCCGCCGACCCGAGCCGACCTGGTTTCCTTCGGAGTCGGGTGACCCGGAGATGAAGGTCGGAATCGTCGTCCCGTACAGCTTCTCCTTCTGGGGCGGCGTCGTCGAGCACGCCCAGGATCAGGCGCTCGCCCTGCGAGAGCGAGGTCTCGACGTGCGGCTGCTGATCGGGCTCGACCCGCCGGGACGGCTCTCGCGCGCGCTGCATCCGACCGCGGGAAGGTTCGAGGCGCCGCCTCCGTACGTGATCCCGCTCGGGCGCTCGGTCATCACGCCGGCCAACCACTCGCTCGCGAACATCGTCCTCAGCCCATCGCTCGTGCCGAGGCTGCGGCGCATCCTGGCACGGGAGCGCTTCGACCTCCTGCACATCCACGAGCCGCTGACCCCGGCGATCGCCATCGCAACCCTCGCGCTTGCAACCGTGCCGATCGTCGCGACGTTCCACGCCGCCGGGCCGTCGCGCTGGCGGGGCCTCGCAACCACGCTGTGGGGCTTCCTGCTCGACCGGATCGACGTCCGGATCGCCGTCTCCGAGGCAGCCAGGGAGACCGCACAGAGCTACGCACCCGGGCGCTACCGGCTGCTGCCGAACGGCGTACGGCTCCCCGCACGAGCCGATCCTCACGGCCGCACCGAGCAGGTCGTCTTCGTCGGCCGCCAGGAGACCCGCAAGGGCCTCGCCGTCCTGCTTCGCGCCTGGCCGCACGTGCACCGGCGGACGGGAGCGCGCCTGCGCGTGATCGGCGCAGACCCGCTCGCCGTCCGCCTCCTGATGAGCCGGGAGGGGCTCTCGGCCGAGGGCGTCGACCTGCTCGGCATCCTGCCCGCCGAGGACCTCGATCGCGAGCTCGAGCGGGCGAAGCTGCTCGTCGCGCCGTCACTGGGCCGCGAGAGCTTCGGGATGGTCCTCACCCGCGCCTTCGCCGCAGCCACACCGGTCGTGGCGTCGGACATCGCCGGATACCGGCGCGTGGTCGTCGACGGAGCCGGCCGGCTCGTCCCGCCCGGCGACCCACAGCAGCTGGCCGAGGCGATCGTCGCCCTGCTCGGGGACGAGCCGGCGCGCCTCGCGTGCGCGACCGCCGCCCGCGCGCTCGCCGAGCGCGAGTACAGCTGGACGCGCATCGCCGGCGTCCTCGAGGACGTCTACGGTGAGATGCTGACGACGGACCGGGCGCCGATGGGAGAGCATGAGGAGCGCCTGGTCCTCGGGGACCGCTAGCCGGCCCCCCACTACGAGCGCGGAAGAGGCACGTCATGGAAACGACCGAAGCCCCAGACGAGAGAGCGCCGGCAGGGAAGATCGACCGCCTGCTCGCGGAGATCGATGCCCTGATCGACGCCGACGAGGTCGCAGACCGGCAGATCTCAGGCGCCTGGAAGAGCTTCGACGACATCACCGCCGCGGCGAACAGGCATGCCTGGGATGCCTACAGCGTCGACCTGTCGGTCGACGCCGCCAGCTACGTGCACCTCGACCGGCGCGAGCGCGAGGCGCTCCTGCGGATCTTCGGGACGATCTACCGCGCCGAGTCGATCGTCGACGACTGGATGGACCGGATCGTCGCCGCGATTCCGCGGGAGACCGGCGGCGAGCCGGCCCACGGCATGGGCTACGACGCCCTCCGCACGGCGCTGAAGGGCCAGGAGCACGACGAGAAGATGCACCGGGGAAGCCTCTTCCGCGTCGCCACCGAGGTCCTCCGCATCCCGCCCCGGGACGTCGACCGCGTCGCGACGAAGTACAACAACTTCGTCGCCGAGACGCTCTTCGCCCGCTTCAACCGTCAGATGGCCGAGCTCCTTCGGCCCGGCCGCCCGCTCGAGAACGTCTACACGGCGATCTTCATCTACGGGATCCTCAGCGAGGACGTCGTCGCGAACAGCGATGTCGTCCTGCGGCGGGCGAAGAGCAACGACAAGTACACGGAGTTCAACCTGCCCGGCATGCGGGAGGGCCAGACGAACGTCCGCCGTGACGAGGGACGCCACGTCCGCATCGCCGTGCTTGCCACCCACAAGTTCCTGGACGAGCACGAGGGCGCCGAGGCGAGGCTGCTCGACACCTGCACGGAGTACCTCGACCTTGCAGACCGGATGCTCCGGCAGGCGAAGGCGTCGCATGGATTGATCGACGCGCACCTCTACGAGTCGTACGGGCCCGATGTCGACTCGCTCTACTACTACGCGATGAACCTCAAGCGGCTGGCCGTCCGGCTCGACGAGCTCGGCCTCCACGCCGGCGTCCGCGACGTCAAGCGCCGGGTCGAGGCTGCCGTCTCGGAGTTCACGGACGACGGTCACCGCCCGATCGTCGAGACACCGAACGCCCTCGTCCGCGCCTTCGGCCCCGTCATGCTCCGGTTCGCTCCCCGCAGCCGGATCGAAGCGGAGGGATGACGGGCAGCAGCCGCCGGCTCGCGATCGGCGGACAGGACGTGACGGTCGGCTCCGCCGAGCTGGCGGCGTTCGTCCGCTCCCTGGTCGACGAGATCTGCGCGACCGGGGCCCGGCGCGTCCTGCTCGTGCCCCCCGACCAGACGCGACTGCACTCGCGGGCCGGCGAGATCGTCGCCCGCCTCGCCGTGCTGCTCGCAGGAGAGGTCGACCACGTCGACGTGATGCCGGCGCTCGGCACCCACCGGCCACTCGGGCCGAAGGAGTGCCGCCTCATGTTCGGCGACGCGATCGATCCGGCCCGCCTGCTGCACCACCGCTGGCGCGACGACGTCGTCACGGTCGGAGAGCTTCCGGCCGACGAGGTCGACGGCGTCGCCGGCGTCGAGCTCGGCCTGAGCCTGCCGTTCGCCGTGAACACCGCACTCGTCGACGACTCCTACGACCTCGTCGTGTCGGTCGGCCAGGTCGTCCCGCACGAGGTCGCCGGCTACGGCGGCTTCACGAAGCACATCTCGATCGGCCTCGGCGGCCCCGACACGATCCAGCGCAGCCACTACATCAGCGCCGTCTACGGCATCGAGCGAACGCTCGGCCGGGCCGACGCCCCCGTCCGGCAGCTGCTCGACCGCGGGTTCGAGCGCTTCCTCGAGCCGCGCTGCCGGGTCCTCTTCGTGCTGACCGTCGTCCAGTCGCTCCCGGACGGGCCCGCTCTGCGCGGCATCTATGCCGGCGAGGGAGGGCCGCACGCACCCGGTGGCGACGCGTTCCGGGCTGCAACCGACCTCTCCGCAGCGGTGAACGTCACGACGGTGGCCGCGCCCTACTCGCGCTGCGTCGCCTACCTCGACCCGGCCGAGTACCGGTCGACCTGGCTCGGCAACAAGGCCGTGTATCGCACGCGCCTCGCGATGGCCGACGGCGGCGAGCTCGTCGTCGTCGCGCCCGGCCTCGACCGCTTCGGCGAGGATCCACTCGTCGACACGCTGATCAGGCGGCACGGCTACCACGGTCGCGAGGCGGCGCTCAGATCGATGGCGGCCGATCCCGAGCTCGCCGCCAACCTCGCCGCCGTGGCGCACCTCATCCACGGCTCGACCGAGGGCCGCTTCGCCGTCACGTACGCCCCGGGCCCGGGCGTCTCGCGGGCCGAGATCGAACGGGCCGGCTTCGGCTACCTGCCGCTCGACGAGGCGCTCGCCGAGCCGGTCGACATCGCCGACCCCGGCCTCGGCCTCTGGCGAGCAATCGCCTAGACGCCGCCGAACGCGCCGAAGCCGCCGTCGACGGGGACGACTGCACCGGTGACGAACGACGCAGCGGGGCTGCAGAGCCAGACGACGGCCCCTGCGACCTCGTGCGGCTCGCCGAATCGCCCCGCGGGCGTGGCGGCGACGATCCGGGCGCCGCGCTCGGTCAGCGCACCCGTGTCGTCGAGCAGCAGCGCTCGGTTCTGCTCGCCGACGAAGAACCCGGGCGCGACCGCGTTGACCCGGATCGCCGGAGCGAGCTCGACGGCAAGCCACCGTGTGAGGTTCTCGACGGCCGCCTTCGCCGCGCCGTAGCCGACGACGCGCGTCAGCGCGCGGTGTGCGGCCATCGACGAGACGTTCACGATCGCCCCGGTCTCGATCGCCGCTCCGAGCACCTGGGTGGACACGATGGTTCCGTGGAGGTTGAGCCGGACGACCTCGTCGAGGGCCGCGGCCTCGAGCTCGAAGAACGACCGCTCCCCGACCGTCGCCGCCGGGACGTTGCCGCCCGCGGCGTTGACGAGGACGTCGATCCGTCCGAAATGCTCGACCGTCGCATCGCGGGCGCGGGCAAGCGCGTCGGCATCGAGGACGTCAGCCTCGAGGACGAGCGCGTCGCCCAGCTCGCCGGCGAGGGCCTCCAGCGGCGCGCGCCGACGGGCGAGCAGCCCGACCCGCGCCCCTGCCGCAGCGAGCCCACGCGCGATCGCGCCGCCCAGCACGCCCGATGCGCCGGTCACCACGGCGACCCGGCCCTCGAGGCCGAAGAGCTCGGAGACGGACGCCATCGCGAGAGTCTGTCAGCGGCGGCTCAGGCAGGCGAGGCCCGAACGCGGCCGAAGGCGGCCGCATCGAGCCGCGGGCCGGCTGCGGCGACGCCTGCCGGGCAACCCTCGGCGTACTTGCGGAAGTTCGCGGCGTAACGTGCCGCGAGCTCGTGGTAGCGGCGCCGGTACTCCTCGCCGTCTCCCCAGGCACGGGCCGGCGCGAGAACGTCGGCGTCGATGCCCGGGCACGTCCGCGGCACCTGGAACCCGAACACCGGATCGGTGTCGAGCTCGACGCCGTCGAGCGCGCCGGACAGCGCCGCCTCGAGAAGCGTCCGGGTGTGCTCGATGCTGATCCTGCGTCCGATGCCGAAGGGGCCGCCGACCCAGCCCGTGTTCAGCAGCCAGCAGGAGGCACCGTGCCGCTCGATCTTCCGCTTCAGGAGGTCGGCGTAGACGTGCGGGCTGTGCACCATGAACGGCGCGCCGAAGCACGTCGAGAACGTGATCTCCGGCTCCGCGCCGAGCCCGGCCTCCGTCCCCGCGATCTTCGACGTGTAGCCCGAGATGAAGTGGTACAGCGCCTGGTCGGGTGTCAGCCGCGCGATCGGCGGCAGCACACCCTGCGCGTCGCAGGTCAGGAGCACGACCGCCCGCGGATGCGACGCCGTGCGGGAAGGGACCGCATTCGGAAGGAAGTCCAGCGGGTAGGACGCGCGCGTGTTCTCGGTGTGGCGATCGTCGTCGAGATCGACGTGGCGCGTGACCTGGTCGTACACGACGTTCTCGAGGATCGCGCCGAACCGGCGCGATGCGGCGTGAATCTGCGGCTCGGACGCCGGCGACAGGCGGATCACCTTCGCATAGCACCCATCCTCGAGATTGAAGACGCCCTCGTCGCTCCAGCCGTGCTCGTCGTCTCCGACGAGGCGCCGCCCGGGATCGGCGGACAGCGTGGTCTTGCCCGTGCCCGAGAGCCCGAAGAAGAGCGCCGTGTCGCCGCCCGGGCCGACGTTCGCCGAGCAGTGCATGCTGAGCACGCCCTCGAGCGGCAGCAGGTAGTTGAGCAGCGTGAAGACCGCCTTCTTGATCTCGCCGGCGTAGGCCGTGCCGCCGATCAGGCACAGGCGACGCTCGAAGCTGAGGACGACGAACGTGCTCGTGCGCGTGCCGTCGAGCGGCTCGAGCGCCCGGAACGACGGTGCGCAGACGATCGTGAAGTCGGGCACGTGCTCGCGCAGGGCGTCGTGCGTCTCCGGTGTCGCGAACATGTTGCGCGCGAACAGGCTGTGCCACGCGAGCTCGGTGACGATGCGGATCGGCACGCGGTACTCCGGCTGTGCGCCCGCGTCGCAGTCCTGGACGAAGACGTCGCGGCCCTGGAGGTAACCCACCAGCCGGCCGAGGATCGTGTCGAACGTCCCGGCGGCGATCGGACGGTTGTACTCACCCCATGCGACCCGCTCGGACGACGGCGACTCCCTGACGATGAACTTGTCCTGCGCGGCGCGGGAGGAGTGGCCGCCGGTAGAGACGACGACCGGGCCGCCGGCGACGAGCCTGCCCTCGCCCCGGAAGACGATCTCCTCGACGAGCGCCTCGGCAGGGAGGTTCCAGTAGGCGCAGCGGACGTTCGTGATGCCGTGGTTCTCGAGACCGAACTCGCTCGCAAGCCCGCCGGCGGACGACTGGGCCGGGGTGCGGACGTCGAGTGGGTTGAAGCTCACAACCAGTCCCTTACGCAGCGGCGGTCGCCGATATAGATCTCGTTCGGCGCGGTCGGGTCGAGCGCCCAGCGGATACGCCGCACGCCCTCGGTCAAGTCCTTCACGGCGCCGCAGAAGCTCAGGCGGAGGTGCCCTTCCATCCCGAACTCGCGTCCCGGGACGGTGACGACGAGCGCTCGTTCGAGCAGGAATCGCGACAGCTCCTCGGAGTCCCGGCTGTACGCACGGAAGTCGGGGAAGCAGTAGAACGTGCCCTGCGGCTTCGTCACGTGCACATCGGGAAACGTGCGAAGCTCTTGCAGCAGCACGTCGCGCAGGTTCTGGATGCCGAGCCGCAGATTCTCGACCGTGCTCTGCACACCGGTGAGGGCTCCCTCTGCCGCGGCCATCGACACGGCAGCCGGGCACGAGGTCGTCTGCGCCTGGATCGTCCGCATCACCTCGACGAGCTCCCTGGGCGCCACGGTCCAGCCGACCCGGAAACCCGTCATCCCGTAGAGCTTCGACACGCCGTTCACGACGATCAGCCGCGACTCGTCGAGCTCGCGATCCGTGAAGGCATATCCGGGCGTCGGGTGGACGTCGTCGAAGACGAGCCGGTGGTAGATGTCGTCCAGGACGAGATAGACCCCGCGCTCCTCGCAGAGCTCGACCAGGCCGGCCACGAGCTCGTCCGGGAAGACCGCCCCCGACGGGTTGCTCGGGCTGTTGACGATCAGCACCTTCGTCCGCGACGTGAACGCTGCCTCGACCTCGTGGAGCTGCGGCACGAAGCTGCCGTCCTCGGGCGTGACGATCACCGGATGGCCGTAGACGAGCCGCACCATCTCGGGATAGCTGACCCAGTACGGCGCGAGGATCACGACCTCGTCCTGCGGCTCGACGACCGTGAGCAGCGTGTTGTAGATCGCCTGCTTCGCGCCCGAGGAGACGATCACGTTCTCGAGCGCGGGCGACCGGCCGTAGTGCTCCTCGGTGTAGCGGCAGATCGCCTGCTTCAGGCCGGGCGTTCCGTCCGCCGGGACGTACTTGACGTCGCCGCCGGCGAGACGGGCGGCCGACGGGACGATGGCCGCGAGCGGCACCTTGTTCTTCGGCTCCCCGCCGCCCAGGTGGATGACGGGCTGGCCCTGCTCGGCGAGCCGCTTCGCGCGCTCGTTCAGCGCGAGGGTGGCGGATTCGCGAATCGAGCGGGCGAGGTGGCTGACGGCCATCGTTCCCCGCAGGGTGGCCCGGAGCCGGGAGCCGGACATCGGTAGGCCCCCGTGGCGGGCCGTGGAAACGCCGCAGGACGCGCCCCGCGGGCCGGGAGGCTCGCCGGCCGGTTGCTTGAGGCGCTTCCGCGGTGCAGCTACGTTGTGGGCCGAGTGGGGTGCGATCGATGAGCCGGATCACCGTTGTGCTGTGGCTGGTCGCCGCCGTGTTCGGCGTGCTCCTCGTGTCAGGCTGGGTCGCTCGGCCGCCGTTCTGAGCCGACCAGAGGAGGCGCCTCTCCGGGGTCGCCCGGGCGGAGACGGCGCCGGGATCGCCTCCGCGCCGCGCCTTCCGGCAGCATGCACTCGTGCGGATCGTCGTCCTCGCCCGGCACGGCCAGTCGCTCTTCAACGTCGACGGCGTCGTCAACGGCGACCCCCTGCTCGACCGCGGCCTGTCCGAGCGCGGCATCGAGGAGGCGAGACGGCTCGGCGGGCAGATCGCGCCGCTGCCGCTCGATCTCGTCCTCGTGTCACCCTTTCCGCGGGCGGTGCAGACCGCGAACCTCGCGCTCGGAAGACGAGACGTGCCGCACGTGGTCGACGACGACCTGGGTGACGTCCGGATCGGCGAGCTCGAGGGAAAGACGCTCGACGCCTACCGTGCCCAGGCCGCGCACGGCGATCGCCGGAAGCGCTTTCCGGGCGGTGAGAGCCTCGACGAGGCAGCCCTTCGCTACGCCGCGGCCTTCGAGCGGCTCCTGGCGCGCACGGAGCCGGTGACGCTCGTCGTCTGCCACGAGATCCCCGTGCGCTACGCCGTCAACGCGGCCGCGGGGAGCGACGACCTGGACGGGCCGCTGCACTTCGTCGCGAACGCCGCCCCGTACCTCTTCGACGAGCCCTCGCTCGGTCGCGCCGTCGAGAGGATCCGGGCGCTCGTGGGCGCGCCGCGACCCCCGATCGAGTGATACCGCGCGCCGGGAGGGGCGCCGATCATGGGCAGAACGGCTTCCGCAAGGAGGCATTCGGGGTGCGCTTGATCACCGCACCGGCATCGACCCAGCTGGAGGGGAACACATCGGATGAGACTCGATTCCAGGCAAGGAACTCGTGGCAGGCTCCTCGCGGGCACGGTCGTCACCGCGGCGCTCCTCGTGCCGCTCGCCGTGTTCGGCGCTCCTGCGATCGCGCAGACCGCCGCCGCGGTCGGGCACCAGTACGGATCGTCCTGCGGCCAGTACGGCTCTTCGGGCGGCCAGTACGGCTCGTCCGGCGGCCAGTACGGCTCGTCGTGCAGCCAGTACCGCTACCGCGTGGTCCTCTGCCACCGCACGCATTCCCGGAAGCACCCGTGGGTGCTGATCGTGATCGACGCGAACGGGCTGAAGGGCCACCTGAGGCACGGCGACCGCCTGACGTGCGTCGTCCTCCGCCACGCCAAGAAGAAGCACCACGGCAAGTGGGAGTCGCACGGGAAGACGACCGTCGAGACGGTCGTGGCGACGAGCGACAAGAGCCACGCGAACGGCAAGAGCAACAGCCGGGGCAAGCACAGCACCGACGGCAAGAGCAAGCACGAGAGCCGCGGCTAGCGCAGGACCGGCACGAACGCACGAGTCTCTCGGAAGGCCCCGGAAGGGGCCTTCCCCCTGTCCGGGGCCACACCGGGCTCCGCGTGGCTGCGCGCGCCGGCGATCGCGCAGGCGCCGAGGACGAGCGCCGCCGCCAGCGCAACGGCCTTGAGGCGCCCCGACGCCTCCGAGCGCGTCTCCGCGGCGGCAAGGAGCGCCGCGCCGCCACAGCAGAGACCGGTGATCACGACGGCGGGCATCTCCCAGTCCCAGTCGAGGCCGGCATGGACGACGAACACCACATACGCACCGACGGCCGTCGCCCCGTAGGGAGACCGAACGTGACGCGCGCCGGCGAGCGGCAGCAGGACGAATGCGAGGAGCAGCAGGAGCCCGACGATCCCGAGCTCGGCCGCCATCTCGACGTAGAGCGAGTGCGCATCCAGCGCACCGCCCCGGAGGGACGCGAGGCCGGAGCGGATCCAGGCCTCGGCGAACGTGCCCGCCCCGGAGCCGAGCAGGGGATGGGCGACGAAGTCCCGCCAGGCCACGCCCCAGAGCGAGGCCCGCGGCTCCGTCGAGCCGGTGCGAACGACGAGAGCCGCGCCCACGAGCCCGATCGCCGCGACCGCGCCGACGGCAAGCACACGCACGCGTCCGGCGAAACGACCGGCCGGGCCGCGGGGGAGGAACGTCGCACCGGCGGCGGCCGCCGCCGCAGCCGCGACCGCGACGCCGGCGAGAATCGCACCGGCGTGCGGCCACGGCGTGTCGTTCCGGTAGCTGAGACGCGAAGAGACACCGAGCCCCGCCGCAACCGCGGCCGGCGGGATGACGACGGCCAGCACACGGGCGACGCGCCGCTGGTCGGTCTCGAGCACGACGGCGACGGCGACGCCCGCCCCGAGCGCGAGCCACGATGCCCGGCTCTGGGTGAGGGTGAGGGCAAGGACGAGCACCGGAATCGACGCAGCAGACGCGATGCGCACGCGACGCTGCTCCGAGACGGCGGCGACCCCGAGCGCGAGCGCGATCCCGATCGCCGCCAGGACCCCCACCGCATTGGCATAGCCGAGCGGTTGGGCGAGCAGGGCGCCCTCGAACGTATCGATGTGGCGGTGGCCGAGCAGGTAGCGGAAGAGCGCGTAGACGACCAGCGCGGTGACCGCCGCCTGCGTCGCACCGACGAGCACGCGGCTCGCGCCCCGGCGTGCGAGCAGCGCGAGCGCGAGCACGACCGACACGTACACCACCGTCCGCCTCGCTTCGAGCACGGTCTGCGTCCGCCGACCGGACCAGAGCAGCGAGGCGGTCGTCCAGAGAAGCAGCGCCCCGCTGAGAGCGGCCCACAGCCGGGCGCGCCGGACCGATGCGACATCAGCCCCGAGCGTCACGGCGAGCGCCGCGCCCCATGCGGCGAAGGCAGCGGCCCAGACCCACGCGTTCGGCTCGAAGCCGCCCTGGTCGAGCCCGAGCGGGATGACGAGGACGACGGGCACGAGCGCGAGCGGCAGCGAGTCGGCGGCAAGCCCGCGCAGGCGATCCACCCGGCCATTGTGGTCTGCGATCCGGACCGCCCGCGGGCTCAGGTCTCGAGCGAGGCGCGTCCGCTGATCGTCGCGCCGTAGATCAGGCAGTGGCCGAAGATCGAGTGGCGACGGTGCGTCAGCGTGCCGCGGAAGGAGCCCGCGGCGAGCTGGACGTTGACACGGTAGACCTGGTTCCGGCAGTGCGAGCCCGGTTTCGCGACCGTCACGGACCCACCGACGACCGCCGAGCCGAGCCGGTGCCCGCTGTCGAGCAGCATCGAGAAGGCGCCGCCCGTGATCGCGACCGTCGGCCCGGTGCGCAGCGGCTCGTGCTCGATCCGGATCCGCCAGGCCCCGACGAGCCCTCCGTGCGCTGCGCCGACGAAGGTGCCCCGTGTCGAGCTGATCGGCGGCACCTCTTCACCCACGACCCGCGCGCTCCGCAGCTCGCCCGCGGAGGCGGCGGTCGCCGCCCAGAGCACGGCCGGGCCGAGGAGAAGCGCGAGCCTGATCACGGTCGTGACGCTATCCCTCCCGCATGAAGAGGCGGTAAGCCCTGTGTGCGGGGGAGATCTGAGCTCGGCGCGTCTCGAAGGGCGTCTCGCAATACTGAGATGATGGATTGGTTGCTCGCGCACGGCATCCGGATCGGCGTTCTCCTCGTGCTCGCACTGCTCATCAGCTGGGTTGCGCGACACACGGTCCCGCGCGCGATGCGCCTCGCCCTCGCCCAGCAGCGGCTGGGCGACCTCGAAGAGCCGCAGGAGGCGATCGCGCTCGAGGAGCAGGCGAAGCGCTCCGCGACGCTCTCGCGCGTGATCGTCCGCACGATCGAGATCACGGCCTTCCTGCTCGCCGCGATCGTGGCGCTCGGAGAGGCGGGCTTCCAGCTCGGGCCGCTGATCGCCGGGGCAGGCGTCGTCGGGCTCGCGATCGGCTTCGGCGCCCAGACGGTCGTCCGCGACGTGCTCGGCGGCCTGTTCATCCTGCTCGAGAACCAGTACACGACAGGAGACGTCGTCAACGTCGCGGGCATCGGGGGCACCGTGCAGGCGATCAACCTGCGCCGCACCGTGCTGCGCGACATCGACGGCATCGTCCACACGATCCCGAACGGCGAGGTCCGCGTCTCGTCCAACCTGACGCGCAGCTTCGCCCGCATCAACCTCAACGTCTCGGTCGGCTACGGAGAGGACCTCGAGCACGTGCGCAGCGTGATCGACGCGGTCGGCCGCGAGCTGGCCGCGGACGAGCACTGGCGCGAGCGCATCCTCGAAGCGCCGGCAGTGCTGCGCGTGAACGACCTCGGAGAGTCGGGGATCGAGCTGAAGATCCTCGGCACGACGCTGCCGATGAAGCAGTGGGAGGTCACGGGCGAGCTGCGCAAGCGCGTGAAGGAGGCATTCGACCGCGAGGGGATCGAGATCCCCTTCCCGCACCGGGTCGTCGTCCTGCGCGACGAGCGCCGCCCGACCGGCGACGAGTAGCGCGGGCCGCGTGACGCGCGCGTCGCGTAGCGTGCGCCCCGTGCGCGTGTACCTGGCAGGCCCGCTGTTCTCCGCTCCCGAGCGTGCGTTTCTCGGCGACCTCGCCACGCGGCTGCGCGAGCGGGGCTTCGACTGCTTCGTTCCCGCCGAGCAGTTCGACGGCGTCGAGGTGCTGACACCGGAGACGGTCTTCCGCGTCGACGCCGACGGCGTCCGGTCGGCGAACGCGCTCGTCGCCTGGCTCGACGGCCCCGCGGTCGACGACGGCACTGCATGCGAGATCGGCATGTTCGCGCAGCTCGTCGCCGGCGGCGATGCCCGTTACCGCGGGATCGTCGGGCTCGTGACCGACCTTCGCCGCGAGCGCACGCGCGACGCCGTCGGCGCCGGCATGAACCTGTTCGTCATCGGCGCGATCGAGGACGTGGGGCGGATCTGCTGGTCGGTCGACGAGGCGATCGCCGCGCTCGAGGATCTGCGAGCCGCCCGGCCGGCGTGAGCCGTCGCGCCGACCGGCGTCGCCGGGCGTGCGCGGGCCGAACGCTCCTCGGCCTGCTCGTCGCGCTGGCGCTCCCGGCTGCCGCGACGCCCGCCGGCGCGGGCCCACCGACCCGGCTGCCGGGCACGCTCGTTGTCGGCCTGCGGCCCTCCGCGCCCCGGTTTCAGACCGGCCGGGTGACGAACGGCCTCGTCCCCGCGCCGCGCGGCCTGGAGGTCGACCTGGCACGCGCGCTCGCCGGGTCGCTCGGCCTCTCCGCCGCGTTCCGGTACGTCCCGCATGCATCCGGCTTCCTCTCGCCCGGCCCGAAGCCCTGGGACATCGCGCTCGGCCAGATCACCGCCGAGAAGCCGCAGACCGTTCCCTACCTGCGCGTGCCGCTCGGCGTCCTCGAGCGACGCAGCCTCGACGAGTCGCTCCAGTCGGCCGGCGATCTCCGCTGGGTCGAGCTCTGCGCACGACGCGGATCCGCGGCCGCCCGCGTCGTCGAAGCGTCGATCAGGCCGATCAGACGACCGCTCCTCGTCGGAACCGCGGACCGCGAGCTGCGCCTGCTCGCCGCTCGGAAATGCGACGCCGTTGTCGACGATGCCGCCCGGCTTGCGGCGGCACGCGCCGTCACGCGCGGCCGCTACGGCGCTCTCACGGCCCTTCCCGGTCACGACAGCCGGTATGCCGTGGCACTCCCGGCCGGAAGCCCGCTGACCCCGTTCGTGCGCCGCGCCCTGCGAAGCCTCTCGCAGCGGAGGCTCGTGCACCGGCTGAGCGCGAAGTGGCTCGGTGTCGACCTGCAGCGCCTCCCGCGGCTTCGCCGTGCGCACGGCCCCACGACCGTGACGTTGATCGGCGACTCGGTTGCGGCCTCCGTCGGCTTCGTGCCCGGCGCGCGGAGCCTGCTCGAGGACGGGCTCGACCTGCGTCTCGAGGCGCTCTCCTGCCGCCGGCTGGCCGCCCCCAGCTGCGGCCGTCCGCCTCCGCCGACCGCGATGCAGACGATCCTCTCCGACGGCAGGGCGCTCGGGCAGGTGGTCGTGATGGACATCGGCTACAACGACTCGGCGGCGACGTACGGCAGTGAGCTGGACACAGCCATGCGGGACATGCTTCGGAGCGGCGTCCGTCACGTGGTCTGGGTGACGTTGCGCGAGCGGTACAGCAACTACCACTCGACGAACACAGTCATCCTCGCGGCGAGCCGCCGCTGGCCCGAGCTGACCGTCGCCGACTGGGACGCCTACAGCCGCGGCAAGCCCTGGTTCGCACCCGACGGGATTCACCTGAACGCGACCGGCGCGCTGGCCCTCGCCCGCTTCCTGCACGGGTTCCTCGTCCCCGGCCCCGGCCCCGCGCCGGGACCCTGAACGGCCGAGGGGGTTCGAGGCGGCGCCGGTCGGGAAGAGACACATCCCGATCCCCAAGCGAGGAAGGAGGCCTCATGGCCGACGTGTCCGTCCCCACGCTGACCTTCACGCGCGGCAGCACCGTCCTCGACTACTGGCTGGCGCACGCCGAGGGCCTGACCGTCGAGCCGCTCGGCGTGCCCGTCGAGAGCGTCGTCGTCGCGCCGCCGCTCGGGCGCGCGGAGGCGCTCATCGTCCGCTCGCCCGTGACGCGGCGCAGGCGGACGATCCCGGCCGCATCGATCGCGGCAGTGGCCCCGTCGGCCGGCCACCTGCTGCTGGATGCCCCGCGTCGGGACGCAGACTCGCGCATTCCGCGGCCCTCGAGCACAACCCTGGCCGCGGCCGGGGCGACGGTGGCTCGAGCCCACACCGTCGTCTCCGCGGGTGCGGCGGTTGCCGGACGCGGGGCGCGCGCCGGGCTTCTGGCGGCAGCCTCCTGGCTGCGCCCGCGCGCCATCGATGCCGGGGCGGCAGCCGCCGCGGGCAGCCGCCGCGCTGCGCGCCGAGCACGGGCCGAGGCCGTGCGGCTGGCACCGCACATCGCCGCCGGAACGCGTACGGCGGCCGCGACGGGCATCCGGCTCCTGCGCCATGCGACGAGCGCGACGGCGAGGCTCGTGCGGTGGGCGGCGATGCGCATCGGGCGCGGGCTCTCCTCCGAACGCCCGCCGGCCGCGCGCGGGCTCGACAGCGGCGATTGAGATGACCGATTCGAGCCGCCGGGCGCCGTGACTCGTCGTCTCGCGGCCGTCTGCTTCGCGTTCCTCTGCGCGACCGCCGGCTGCGGCTCGTCCGCCGGACGGCCGCAGCTCGTCGTCGGCGTCGTCGAGGACCGGGCGAAGACCGGGGATGCGGCTGCCGAGATGCGCCTGACCGTGGAGTCGGGGTTCCACGCCGTCGTGCTCAGCTCGCTGTGGACGCGCGGCGCTCGGGAACCGGCGCCCGCCGAGCTGGCGGCCCTACGCACTGCGACGTCCGCGGCCGCCCGCCGAGACGTGCGGCCGATCGTCGCGGTGTACCAGCTCAGCCCGCAGACGCCGACGTCCCGTGCGGATCGCGCCGACTTCGCCGCGTACGCGGCAGCGCTCGTACGGCGGCTGCCGGACGTGCACGACCTGATCGTCGGGAACGAGCCGAACCTGAACCGCTTCTGGCTTCCCCAGTACGACGCGGCGGGCGGTGACGCGGCCGCGCGCTCGTTCGAGCGGCTCCTCGCGACGACCTACGACGCCGTGAAGTCGGCCCGCCCCGACCTGCAGCTGATCGGAGCCGGGCTCAGCCCGCGAGGCTCCGACAACCCGGAAGCCTCGCGGCCGACCCACTCGCCGACGCGATTCCTCCTCGACCTGGGCGCCGCCTACCGATCCTCCCATCGCGACCGCCCGATCATGGACGCGCTCTCGATCCACCCCTACGGCGAGTTCGGCGTGCCTCCGTCGTTCACGCATCCGCACACGACGTCGATCGGGATCGCGGACTACGGCAAGCTGCTGCGCCTCCTCGGTCGCGCCTTCGAAGGGACGGCGCAACCGGCCCGCAGCCTGCCGATCGTCTACGGGGAGTACGGGGTCGAGACGACGATCCCGCCCGCGAAGGCGTCGCTCTACTCGGGCCGCGAGGTGGTGCCCACGGTGGACGAGGCGACTCAGGCACGGTACTACCGGCAGGCGATCGAGCTCGCCGCCTGCCAGCCCACGGTCGAGCTGCTGCTCCTGTTCCACCTCGAGGACGAGCAGCTGCTCCCGGGCCTGCAGAGCGGCGTCCGCTACGCCGACGGGTCGCCGAAGTCGAGTGAGCAGACGGTCGCACGAGCCGCCGCCCACCCGCACTGTGCCTCCGGGTGATCGCCGGGCACAGCTTGTGTTGAGTCAACACAAGCCTTTCCTGTGGGCGTGCGGGTTCGTTTGTGTTGAGTCAACACAAGCTCGAGGCGCTTACGTCGACGACACGCCGAGGTCGTACGGGCGGGCGGCTCCGGGGATCGCCGATGCTCGCCGGCCACGGCCTCGAAGCAGGCCGAGCAGGCGAGGCTCGCACGCGGCGAGGACGATGCTGCCGGCCGCGAAAGAGAGCGCGGCGACGATCTCCAAGGCGGACGCGGCGCCGGGAAGGACCGGGAACGCGCCGAGCGCGATCGGAAGCAGCCACGCAGCCCGGAACCGGGCGGTGTAGAGCGGGACGGCGACGAGGAGCAGCGAGAAGTAGTGCATCCAGACGATCGGGCTGAGGAGGAGCG
This sequence comes from uncultured Thermoleophilia bacterium, assembly GCA_963784765.1. Lineage (GTDB taxonomy): Bacteria > Actinomycetota > Thermoleophilia > Gaiellales > Gaiellaceae > PALSA-600. Next base: position 55,887 of record CAWASP010000029.1, on the reverse strand, counting down.
CCAGCGCGAGCGCGAGGACGAGGATGGTGCGCTCCCGCCCTCCGCGAAGGGCCACCCGCGCGATCGCCGCGAGGCAGAGCAGGCCGGCGAGCAAGCCGACTGCCTGGCCCGCCGTGGAGGCGGCACCGAGCTGCTCGCACGCCGCGGCGAGCGTGTAGCTCTCATGCGCCTCGATCGCCGAGAGCTGCCGCAGGACGTGCGGGTAGGAGCCGAAGCCGGCGAACCCGATCGCCGCCCACGGAGCGAGCAGGAAGGCAACGGTCGAGACGGCCGCCGCGACCGCGCCGCGAAACCGTCTCGCGGCGAGGAGCCAGATCCCGAGCGGCCAGAGGAAGAGCTTCAGCGCGATCACGAGCCCGACGATCGCGCCAGAGGTCACGGCCCGGTCGCGGAAACGCCATGCCAGCGCGACCCCCAGCGCAAGCAGCGTGCTCACGGCGGCCAGGTGAATCGCGGAGACGACGGGCAGCCAGAGGAGCGCGCTGCCGTAGCAGCGCCAGTCGCGTACACCGAGCACCCACAGCGTCGCCGGGACCGCGACCGCGGCCAGGGCGCTCGCGACGGCAGCGGCCGCCGTCGGCGGCAGCAGCCCGACCGGAGCGTAGAAGTACGCCGCGACGGGTGGGTAGACGAACGCCGTGCCGGCGTGCAGGGCGCGCAGCGTCGTCGCCGCGTACGGGTTTCCTCCGTGCAGCACCGCCACCGCAGCCGGCAGGAACGACTCGCGGAAGTCGTAGCCGAGCACGCCGGCCCGGTCGCTCGACACCGCCACGACGACGAGCGCCGTCACCGGCAGCATCGCGAGGAGAACGACGCCGAGGACGTCCACCGACGCACGGCCGAGCGACCCCCAGCGCAGCTCCCCCATCCCCCTCACACGCTAGGCGGCAGCCGGAACGGCGCTTCGGCCGATCGTCTCGTCCGATCCCGACCAACGTCAGGCAGCGAGCCGGGACGGGTGGCGAGGGATGATTGCCGCAACGACCATCCCTCGCCCCACGTCGCAGCATGAGCCGACCGTGGCGGTCCGGCGCCGCTCGAACGGACGGGGCAGGCCCGACTCGAAGCTAGCGAATCGTCCAGCCGCCGTCGATCACGAGCGTCTCTCCGGTGATGAGCGACGCCGCCGGAGAGCACAGGAAGACGACGGCTCCGGCGACGTCGTCCGGCTCGCCGATGCGATGGAGCGCGGCGATGCGCTCCTCGACCTCCGCGCGAAACGCCCCGTCGGACAGGGCGGGCTCCGTTCCCGGGGTGCGGATGAACGTCGGAGCGACCGCGTTCACATTGATCCCCCGCGGCCCCCACTCGACGGCGAGGCACCGCGTCAGATGGGAGACGGCCGCCTTGGCCATGCAGTAGACGGCCTCGCCGGGAAGGGCGACGAGCGCCGCCTGCGAGGAGACGTTGACGATTCGTCCGAAGCCGCGTTCCCGCATCGGTCGGAACGCCGCCCGGCAGGCAACGAACGTGCCTCTGAGGTTGACGTCGATCGTGCGCTCGACGACGTCGAGGGGCACGTCCTCCGCAGGGATGTGACCCGCACCGCCGCCCGCGTTGTTGACGAGGATGTCGAGGGAGCCGAGCTCGGCGACCGTCGTCGCCACTCCCCGCTCGATCTCGTCTGGCCTGGAGACGTCAAGCTGCAACGGCAGCGCCCGGCGGCCGAGCGCGCGAACCTGCTCCGCAGGCCCGTCGTCGCGTGACGCATCGCGCAGCCCGAGCGCCACGTCGGCTCCGGCCTCGGCCAGGGCGACGGCGATTGCGCGCCCCAACCCGCGCGCCGCTCCGGTGACGAGCGCCACGCGTCCCTCGACGCCGAACCGTCCGCTGCTCATTCCAGCGGGACCCTACTCCGGCGGGCCCGGCGCGCCACCCCGCGCTCAGCGCACCGCGACCGGGCCTTGCCAGTCGACGCCACCGTCGGCGCTCCGGTAGAGCCGCTCTCCCTGGGTCGAGGTCGAGCCCCCGACGAGTCGCAGGGCGGACCCCGTCGTGGGGTCGGTGAAGCCGAGGAAGCTCCACGATCCCGACGACACGGGATAGACGGAGGCGAACGTGTCGCCGCCGTCGGCCGTGCGCAGCAGCTGCGCCTGGTTGCCGGTCGCGATCACCGCGACCTCGTCGCTCGCAGGCGCGATCTGGGCGCTGTTCGCGAGCTCCTTGCCCGGGTGGAGCGGCGACCAGGTCGCCCCGCCGTCCTCGCTTCGGAACGCCCCGGACAGCATCCCGGTCGGGCACACCGCCCACACGATGGATGCCGACGACGCCGCGAGCGTGCCGCCGAGACCGGTGAAGCACGGGCTCTGCAGTGTCGTGAAGGTCGAGCCCGAGTCGTCGGATTCGAGGAGGGTCTGATGCGGATGCGTGCCTCCGGAGACACTGACCGAGAGCCAGACGGAGGTGCCGTGCACGGTCATCGAGATCAGCGGGTCGACCCCGCCGACCGGGAGCGGCTTCGCGGTCCACGCGTCCTCGCCGACCGGGGACCGGCGAAGCTCGAGCCGTGCACAGGTGCCCTTCACGCAGGCTCCGGTCACGGCGAAGACGTAGCCGCCGCCCGTGCCGAAGGCGCGCAGCGGCCCGAGGGTCGTCTCGTGCCAGTGCGCTCCTCCGTCGTGTGTCTCGAAGAACGCCCCGGAGCCGCCGTCCGCGGGCGTCGAGCCGGCCAGCCCGAACGCATAGCCGTCCAGCCGGTCGGCGAAGCGCAGCGTGTCGATCGCGCCGCTTCCCCCCTGGCTCCGGAGCGTCGCGACGGGCGCCGGAATGCCGACGAAGTGGGCTCCGCCGTCCGTCGTCCGAACGATGGAGGTACACACGGGGTTCGCGCATGGAGCCGCGCCGAGGAGCCAGAAGTCCTGGGCCGAGATGGCCGTGAACGACGCCGGCTCGAACCTGCTCGGGACCGGTCCTCCCGCGGGCGGGCCGGGAACCGCCGAGGTCGTGGTGGCGGCCGTCGACGTCGCAGCGGTCGTCGTCGGCGCCGGCGCTCCCTTGGTCGTTCCGGAGGAGCTCGAGCGGCTGCCGCAGGCCGCCGTCGCGAGCACGACAGAGCAGCACGCAACGAGCGAGAGGAGTCTCATCGACCTCCGATTCTGGAGCAGTGTGATGTGGGAAGCGTGATCTCCCCGTTAGCCTCTCCGATCCGGCGTCTGCCGGAACACGCTCGTTCGAGCAGGCTGGCCAACCCTGGACGGCTCAGGGCCGGCCGCGTCGAAGGAGACGCGCGAGCAGCGGGCGCCGCGCCGGTGCGTCCTTCGCCGCCTGCTCCCGCTGCAGATCGGCCTTGGCCCAGGCGCGCTCCCGCATGCTCCGCGTGGCGTAGCGGGGCTTCCAGATGACCGGCCGCTGCCTCATCGGACGTCTCAGTAGCGGCCGATCTCGATCAGCCGCTCGTCGCTGATGCCGAAATGGTGGGCGACCTCGTGGAGGACGACGTGCCTGATCTGTGCGCGGAGCACCGCCGGGTCGGCGCCGTAGCGCCGGACGAGAGGGCCGCGGTAGATCGAGATCTTGTCGGGCAGGACGCCCCCGTAGCGGCTGCTGCGGCGGGTCAGCGGAATGCCCTGGTACAGCCCCAGAAGCGGCGCGCCTTCCGGCGGCTCGTCCTCGACGACGACGGAGACGTTCGACATCGCGGCGCGCAGGCCCGCCGGAAGGCCGGCGAGCGCGTCGTCGACGGCCTGCTCGAAATCGACGTCCGGCGCAGACGGATCCGTCATCTTGCGGCCAATCTACCCCCCGGCCGCGGGCCCGGACGCCCCCGGGCCCGCGGCCCTCGCCCGCTAGCGTGCGGGCGCCGGCACCGCCACGCGGCGCCGTGCCCCCGTGCGCCCGACGAGCAGGCTCGTTCCGAGCGTCCAGACCGGCGTGCCGAAGATCAGCGCCGCCCAGCCGATCGGCCCGATCACGAGCACGACCGCGACGACGAAGCCGACAACCGCCCACCAGCGCGGCACGACCCCGACCCGGAAGGCGAGCACGCCCACCGCCACGAGCACGGCGATCATGGTGAGCTCGGCGCCCATGAAGAAGAGGTCGCCGACGTGGTGGAGCGCGCCGGCCGTCGCGGGGCTGATGTCGCTCGCGTTGATGGCGCTCGCGGCGTCGGTCTGCGAGCCGATCCCGAGCACGGCGGACGCGACCGAAGCCCCGAAGACGACGCTCGAGAACGTCTGCGTCCCGCCCTCGGCAGCGGCGAGCCGGCCGCGGAGCATGCCGGCGAACCACAGGAACGCCACGCAGCCGAGCATGAACAGCCAGCTCCCCAGGATCAGCGGGTTCTTGTTCCCCTGCACCCAGGCGAGCACCTGGGAATCGGTCGCCTTGTCGGACAGATTGCCGGTCGTCCCCTGCGAGACGACGAGGCCGACGATCCAGAGCGCGACGGCCAGGACGGCCGGCGCGAGCAATGCGGTGCGATCTCTCATGGAGCTCTTCTCCTTGGGTTCAGGTGAGGGCGACGCGCAGCCGGCGGCCGGCGCCGTAGAGCACACCCAGGGCGGCGAGCGCGAGCAGGGCCGCGAGGGCGGTGCCGAGATAGATGCGGCGGCGAAGCCGGATCACGCCGCCACCGTCGCCGGCATGCCGTCCGCCGGGACGTAGACCGGGCTGTACCCGAGCAGCCTGCCGAGCGGAGCGCCGAGCACGAGCCCGAGCTTCTGAATCGCGGCGGGCGGGAACGGCAGACGCACCGTGTCGAAGTACGCGTTTGCGATCACTGCCAGCCGCAGCGGGTTGGGCATGCCCCTGCGGTTGCACCGGCCGTCGGCGGCCAGGGCGAACATCGTCTCGATCAGCGACTCGAACTGGAGCGCCGGCCTGATCTCGCAGACGAAGTGGGCCGTCTCGTCGCCCGCGTTCCAGAAGCGGTGCGCCGCGCCCGCCGGCACCGTGATCCGGTCGCCCGGCCCGGCCGTGAGCTTCCGCCGGCCGACCCTGAAGCCGACGCTGCCGCGCAGCACCTGGAAGCGCTCCTCCTGGGCGGGGTGCACGTGTGCCGCCGCGACGAAGCCGCTGGGCTCGACGTACGTCTCGATCACGACTGCCTCCCCGCCGGTGTCGCGCGACGTCTGGCGAAAGACGATGCGCTCCCCGGTCACCGGGTTCTCGATGCTGTCACCCGCGCAAATCATCCGAATCTCCTCTCCTTCTGGCTCGAACCTGCTGTGGAGAGGCTCCACGCCCCGACTTAAGATCCGCTTGAGGCGGGGTTGAGGAGGGGTCGAGCCACGGAGTTCCAGCTTCTGGGAGCGGTGCGCGCCGGGTCGGACGGGCAGGTCGTCCCGCTCGGGGCGCCGAAGCAGCGTGCGCTGCTCGCGGAGCTCCTGCTGCACGCCGGGGAGGTGCTCTCGCGCGACCATCTCGTCGACGCGCTTTGGGGCGAGCGGCCCCCCAGCTCGGCCCACAACACGCTGCAGGTGTACGTGCACGGGCTCCGTCGCGCGCTGGGCCCCGACCGCATCGAGACGCACGGCAGCGGCTATCGCGTCCGCCTGGAGCCGGGCGAGCTCGACGCTGCCCGCTTCGAGCAGTTGCTCGCCTCCGCCGAGCGATCGCTCGCCGGAGGCGACCCGGGCGGCGCCGTCGAGGACGTCGAACGGGCGCTCGCCCTCTGGACGGGGTCGCCGCTCGCCGACATCGCGGACCAGCCCGTCGCCCGCGTCCAGGCTCCGCGGCTCGAGGAGCTGCGGCTTCGCGCCCTCGAGGTTCGCGCCGACGCACGGCTCGAGCTCGAGGAGGGCGCGATCCTCGTCCCCGAGCTCGAGACCCTCCTCGCGGAGCATCCCTACCGCGAGCGTCTGCGGGTGCAGCTCGCCCTCGCGCTCTACCGTGCGGGGCGGCAGGCGGATGCGCTCGAGACGATCCGGGAGGCACGGCGCCGGCTCGTCGACGATCTCGGCGTCGAGCCCGGCCCGGAGCTCCAGGAGCTCGAGCGCGCGGTCCTCCGCCACGATCCGGCGCTCACACTGCCCGCCCGAGAGGCGCCGGCGCGGCTCCGCGACCTGCCTGTGCCGCCGACGCCGCTCATCGGCCGGCGCCTCGAGATCGCCGCCGTCGAGGCGCTGCTGCGGCGGGAGGAATGCCGCCTCGTCACCCTGACGGGGCCCGGCGGCACCGGCAAGACGAGGCTCGCCCTCGCCGCGGCGTCCGCGCTCGCGCCGGAGCTCCGCGACGGAGCGGTGTTCGTCGACCTCTCCCAGATCCAAGAGCGGCAGCTCGTCCTGCCGACGATCGCCCTGGCGCTCGAGCTCGGCGAGGAGGAGGTGATCTCCGAGCTCCGGCGGCGCTCACTGCTGCTCGTGCTCGACAACCTCGAGCAACTCGGCGACGAGACGGGTCCCGTCGCGGAGCTGCTCGCGGGCGCTCCGCGGCTGCGGGTGCTCGCGACGAGCCGGACGCCGCTTCGGCTCTCGGGGGAGCGCGAGTACCCGGTGCCGCCGCTGCCCGTCCCCGCGTCCGACGCGGCCCCGGAGGAGCTCGCGGCGAACGAAGCCGTGCAGCTCTTCGTCGCGCGCGCCCAGGCCGTCGACCCGTCGTTCGCTCTGACCGCCGGGACGAGCGAGAGCGTGGCGGCGATCTGCCGTCGCCTCGACGGCCTCCCGCTCGCGCTCGAGCTCGCCGCCGCGCGCGTGCGCTCGCTGACACCTGCCGCGCTCGAGCAGCGGCTGCGGCGTGCGCTCCAGCTCCTCGTCGCCGGTGCGCGCGACGTCCCGCCGCGCCAGCGCACCCTCAGGGCAACGCTCGACTGGAGCCACGACCTCCTGGGCGAGCCGGAGCGTCGCCTGTTCGCTCACCTCGCCGTGTTCTCGGGCGGTTTCCTGCTCGATGACCTGGAGGCGATCGCCGGCGAAGAGTGCGCCCTCGAGCTGGCAGGGCTCGTCGACGCAAGCCTGGTGCGCCGCCGCGACGACCGCTTCCACCTGCTCGAGACCGTCCGCGAGTACGCGGTCGAGCGGCTGTCTGCGCTCGGCGCCGAGCCGGCGTACCGGCGCCGCCACGCGCTGCACTACCTTGCTCGTGCCGAGGCGGCGGCCGAGAAGATGAGCACCGCCGAGGAGCCGGCCGCCTACGCGTTCTTCGACGCGGAGCAGGAGAACCTCTGGGCCGCGCTCGAATGGGCCGCTGAGGCATGCGACCTGGACGTCGAGCTGCGGCTCGCCTGCGCGCAACGCTGGTACTGGCACGTCCGGGGTCGCCTGGAGGAAGGGCGGCTCGTGTTCGAGCGGCTGCAGGCCGCGACCGAGGGCGCCGACCCGGGGCTCCGCGCCTCCGCGCTCGTCCGCGGAGGGCTCTTCCCCTACCGGCAGGGCGACATGGCGGCCGCACGGGACTGCTTCGAGGAGGCGCTCGCGCTCTACCGGCAGCTCGACGACTCGGACGGCGTCGCACGCTCGATCGCGGAGCTCGGCGCGGTCGCCGTCGGGGAGGGCGACCTCGAGCGTGCAGACGCGCTCTACCGCGAGGCGATTCCGCTGTTCCAGCAGCTCGGCCAGCCGGCGCGCGTCGCCACGTCCCTGTCGAACCTGGCGGCGATCGCATCCCGACGAAGCGAGCTCGACGACGCGATCGACTACGGCCTGCGGGCGATCGCGCTGCAACGCGAGCTCGGCGACACGGACGGGCTCGCGATCTCGCTGATCAACACGGCGGGCGCGCAACTCGAGCGCGGGGACCTCTCCCGTGCCGAGGCGCCCCTGTCGGAGGGGCTGTCGATCGCGTGCTCGATCGGCTTCCGCGAGGTGACGGCGTACGGCCTCGCCGCGGGTGCGCGCCTCATGCTCGCGCGCGGCGAGCTGCAGCACTCCGTGCGGCTGCTCCGCGCCGCCGGCGCGCTGTTCGACGCGCTCGGGATCACGCTGACCGGCGACGAGCGCGAGAGCTACGACACGACCCGTGCGAAGCTGTGCGAGGAGCTCGGCGGCGCGCAGGTGGACGAGCTCATGGCCGGCAGGGACGACGCGTCGCCGGAGCAGCTCGCAGGCGAGCTGACGGCGGCCCTCTCACGGGGCGGGACGGACGACGAGTGAGTGGAGGCACGCGTTGGCGGCCCCGAGCAGCGCGCCCGCCTGCTTCTGCGAGCGAAGCACGACGTAGAGGCAGAAGCCTCGCCCGGCGGCGGAAAAGAACCGCTGGTGGCCCCGCTGGCCCGGCCGGGGCAGGAGCAACGACCGGTCGCTGAAGGCGTCGAGGGACACGGCCCGCGGGATGTCGTTCGCGAAGATGCCGCGATCGAGGTCAGCCGGAGCGAGGCGGTACTCCGTCAGTGTCACGAAGATCGAACCCTCGCGCATGTGGCCCGTCGCCCGGGTCCCGAACTCGCCGTCGGAGGGCGGCAGCGTGAAGTTCGCAAGGTGGATCGTCGGCTCGCCGCCGTCGTGGCGAAAGCCTCTCGCCTCCCAGCCCGCCGGAACGTCGACCGAGAGCCCGAACGCATCGACGCGACTCATGCCGCGAGCCCAGCCGCCGCGACGAGAAGCAGCGCCTGCCCGGCGAGCGCCGCACGGGCGGCGGGACGGTCGAGCGCACCGAAGCGGCGGTGGAAGGCAGCCAGGCGCCGGGGCGAGTCGACGCGCGCCGTCGCGAGCACGGTGAGCCCGCGCGCCGCGCCGAAGGCGGCTCCGATGAGCGCGGCGGAGACGACCGTCGGCGCGAGCAGCTCGGCCGAAAGCACGGCGTAGACGGCGGACGTCGTCACGACGGTCACGACTCCCGCGCCGAGCTGCGCGCCGAACCCGAATCCGTACGCCCATCCGCGGTAGCGGTGGAGCCACCGCTCGTCGACCTGGCGCAGGTGCGTGGGAACGCGCAGGCGCCCGGGGCCGAGCTCGAGCACCAGACCGACCGCAAGGGCAACGGCAAGCACGAGCAGCCGGCCGCGGCCGTCGAGCGGAAGCGGGCTGCCTGCGAGGCCGAGCACCGCTCCCGTTCCGGCGCCGACGAGGACCGCCCCGGCGATCAGAGACGCGACGGTGGTGGGCCAGTGCTGCCGGCGGCTCCGCTCCCCGAGCGGAGTGATGCTCGCGAGCATCGACTCCCCTCAGGGAGACCAGGTGGAGCGGACGCCGGCGAGCAGGGCGAGCGCGACCCCGAGGAGCGGCTCCCGCATCACGCCGGCCCGCTCTCGGCCCGTCCGCCGGGGTGGAGGCTCGGATGACCGGGACCGATGCCGGCCGCCCGGAGGGCATCGTCGATCCGCGGCCTGCTCGCGGCGTCGCGGCCCTGATCGTCGAGCGCGTCCACGAGCAGGTCGACGACCTGCTCCCACGTCGCAGCCGAGCCTTCCCCGGCGACGCGGCCGCTCCGCCCGTCGACGTGGACGAAGTACGGGCTGCCGGGCGCGCGGTAGGCCTCCCATGCGGATGACGACATGACGACGTCGACGGACGACTCGAGCGAACGGAACCGCCTGATGCGCTCGAGCTCGCGGTCCTTCGTGACGACGACGAGCCGCGTGCCGTGTGGCAGGCTCGGAAGCCCGCCCTCGAGCTGCTCGAGAAGGCCGACGCACGTCGAGCAGCCGCTGCTCAGGAAGGCGAGCAGGGTGTCGCCGCCCGCTGCGCCGACGGCGATCCGCCGGACGCCTCCGGAGGGTGTCGAGCCGACGAGGTCGGCGGCAGGACGGCCGTCCGCGAGCGCCTCCCCGGGCGAGGGCAGATCCGCGCCTCCCGCTCCGAGCTGCTCGAGCCGCCGCAGGATCTCGGCGTGGCTGCGCAGCAGCGCGACGACGAACAGGGCGAGCAGCGCCAGCAGCGCCGTCTCGGCACCGACGAGGACGTCGATCACCAGACGAACTCCTTTGCCCCGGCTCCGGGAGTGAGGCACGGCGCGTCGTGGACGCACGTCCTGTTGTCCTGCTTGTAGGTCGCGTTGCAGTTGAACTCGGGGATCGAGGCGGGATGCTCGCAGACGACGACCCGGCAGACCACCTCCGTGAGCTCGTGGATGTCGAGGTTGCACTGCCCGTAGCGAAAGACGTTGCAGCCGATCCGGAAGTGGCCGCAGTCGCCCCCGGCGCAGTGGCAACCTCCGGGCACGGCCCGCCCGGGGCGCCGGTTGCAGTCGATGTAGTACCGGACTCCGCTGTCGGCGCAGAGACGGCGGCCGCGGTAGTCGGTGCACTTCCACCAGCCGCCGACGAAGGCGTACGGCGGGCACATGTTCACGCCGTCGTTGATCGTGCAGCAGAACTCCGTCCAGCCGTCCGTGCAGCGGCCCGCGGCGCAGTCCCGCGGCCGGACGATGGATGCGAGCGCGGATTGCGGCCGGAGCAGGAAGCGGAGCGGCGCGACGACGAGCGCCGAGCCGACGGTGGCCGTCCGCACGAGGAAGCCGCGACGCGAGGTGCGCCGCTCGAGCAGGCGGGTGGCGTCGTGGACAAGGCGGCTCGTCCAGCCTCCGCTCATCGGCCAACCTTCGGTTGTCCCATGACATTCCCGCTCCAGCGCCGGCGAAGCCGGCGCCTGCGCTCCGTCCCCGCTCCGGCGCCGGCAAAGCCGGCACCTCCGCTCACCGCCGGCTCCGTCGAGCCTACGCCGGTGACGAGCTGCGTCGAGCCTACGCTCATGCCGCCGGCCTCCGGTAGGCGGTCAGCGCCGGCGGGACGAGAGCGAGCGCGGCGGCGCAGAGGAGGGTCGCGGCGGCGGCGGCGACCGTCACGAGGGAACCGGCGAGTGGATGGTGCGCAACGAGATGCGGCAGGGCCTGCGGCGGGAACCGTGCTGCGGCGAAGGCGACCGTCGCGAACGCGAGGTCGAGGACGAGCTGCACCGGGGACGGAGGCGTGTCCGCAGAGCCGAGGCAGCCGCACGGGCCGTCGATTCCCTGCCGGAGCTCGACCGCGACGATCCCGGCGAAGACGAGGTAGAGGAGGCCGACGGCGGGCGCCGCCGCGGCCGGCTGCGCGATGGCGGCCCCGCCGGCGAGGATCTCGGCGACGGCGGCCGCGAGGACGACGTGCCGCGCCCGATGGAGACCCAGCGACCGCAGCGCGGCCGCCGCGGGAGCCGGGTCGCGGAGCTTGGCGGCCCCCGAGACGACGAGCAGCCCGGAGACGGCGACGAGCGCCGGCAGGAGGGCGTCGCCGTTCACGGCGAGCCTCCGCCGGCGGCGACCGTCACCGCTGCCGTCGCCGACGCCGTCCGGCCGCCGTCGTCCGTGACGGTGAGCGTGACCGTGTACGTCCCCGCGGCCGCGAAGGAGTGGGTCGGGGCCCGCCCCGCCGTGGGGTCGGTGGTGTCGAGCGCGTCGGCCGCTCCGCTCGCGGGATCGCCGAAGTCCCAGCTCCAGTGGACGATCGACCCGTCCGGGTCGCTCGAGCCGTCGGCGAACATCACGGGGCTGCCGGCGGAGGGAGCGGTCGTGGCGACGGAGAACGCGGCGGTCGGCGGGATGTCGGCGACGTAGGTGACGGTGTGCGGCGACGGCGTCGCGCGGCCGTATCGGCTGACGTTGAAGACGCGGTAGCAGTACGAGCTGCGCGGCCGCAAGCTCGAGGTGTCGACCGCGTAGTGCGGGCCGGCGAACCCGGGCTCGTCGTAGACGAGGGTCGCGGTGCGCAGGGCGACGTCGTGCGCGGTCGGGCAGCGCCCGAGTGCGCGGGCGACCACCGTCCGCGGCACGCGCCTCTGCTGGCTCCAGCCGATCCGAAGCCCGTTCTGGACGCTGAGCGACACGGCGGCCGGAGGCCCGGGGGCGGCGTAGACCGTCCGCGCGCGGCGCACCGCCCGCGGGTCGACGAGCCGCGGAAGCCACGCCGGCCGGGCGCGGCGCGGGCAGCGCGCCGGGACCGCGTAGCTGGCACCGTCGCTCACGCCCTTGCTGTTCATCAGCGAGCAGCCCCGGTCGTCGTTCTCGAGCCCCAGCACCCGGCCGAGCTCGTGCGCGACGAGGAGCGGCCGCACGACGTCGGGGCACGAGCGCACGACGACGCGTGCACCGGCCGGCCGGAAGCCGAGCGGCGCGGAGCCGGCGCGCCCCGAGAGGCAGCGCCCGGCCGCGTACACGATCGTGACGGACGCCGCACGGCCGCGGGCCGGCACGAACCGGATCCCGAGCTTCAGCCGGTTCCACGCGGCCACCGCCAGCGCGACGGCCCGGTGGTAGCCGTGCTGCCCGGTCAGGTCGCGGAAGCCGACGACGCTGCCCGGCCAGGCCCGTGGAAGCGTCGCCGCCGAGGCGGGCTGCGCCGCGAGGGCGGCGAGGAGCACGAGCGTCGCGGCGGCGAATCTCACCTGCCCGGTTTCCTACACGATTTCCGCACCGGTCGCGAAGCGGTTTCCGCGCGCACCGATCGATCATCCAGGGAAACCAGCCGGAAGGTCTGTTTCCCCGTCCATTCCTGCCGATCAAGATGATTCTCGAGATGGAAGTGCAGGGGGGAGCGGGAGCACGGCGCGTCGTCTGCGTCGAGTGTGGTCGGCCGAGCGACCTGCTCTGGCGGGGCTGGCGGGCCTACCGGGTCGACGATCCGGAGACGAACGAGGCGCCGACGATCGGGTTCTACTGCCCGACGTGCGCGCAGCGGGAGTTCGACACCCGCCGCCGCCCCAGGAACCTCTGAGATCCGGCCGGCGGAGGCCGCCCCGGAGCTCAGCGGCCGAACCGCCGCTCGCGGGCCTGGAACGTCCGCACCGCCCGGAGGAAGTCGAGCTCGCGGAACGCCGGCCAGTAGACATCGGTGAAGTAGAACTCGCTGTGGCTGCTCTGCCACGGCAGGAACCCGCTCAGCCGCATCTCGCCGCTCGTGCGAATGATCAGATCCGGGTCGGAGTGGTCGGCGGTGTAGAGGTGGCGTGCGATGGCGGCGGCGTCGATCTGCTCCGGCATCCGCTCGGGGGAGACGCCGCTCGAGACGAGTGCGTGCACGAGGGCACGCGTGGCGTCGACGAGCTCGTCCCGGCCGCTGTATCCGAGCGCGATGTTGAGACAGAGCCCGTCGTTGCCGGCGGTCGCCTCCTGAGCGCGGCGGGCTGCCGTCGCGAGCCGCTCGGGCAGCGTGTCGATGCGCCCGAAGACACGGACCCGAAGCGAGCCTCCGGCTCCGTCGGGCACCGCGAGCGCCGTCAGCTTCTGCGCGAGCACATCCACGAGCGCGGCGAGCTCCGCGCTGCCGCGCGCGAGGTTCTCCGTCGAGAGCGCCCACACTGTCAGCTCCGAGATGCCGAGCCTCGTGCACCACACGACGAGATCGTCGAGCTTGTCGGCTCCGTGGCGGTGACCGGCCCCCGGCTCCCGCAGCCCGGCCAGGCTTGCCCATCTGCGATTGCCGTCGAGGATCACCGCGACATGACGCGGAGGCGCCTGCGTCGCGACCTGCCGGCGCAACCGGCGCGTATACGCGGCGTAGACCGGCGCGAAGAACAACGAGGGGAGCCGCCGGCGCGCGCGTGTCGCCCGACCGGCGCGCACACGACGCTGCGCGCCCACCTCGACCGGCGCGACCTCCACGCCGAGAGCGTACGCGGGGAAGATGAGCCGGATGTGAAGCCCGCACCGCGATGAGTGACGGCCGACGGCGGGGGGCACGAGCATCGTACGATGGCTCTCGACGTGCGTCGCCGCCTCTTCGCCCGCGGCCGGCCCGGCCTCCTGCGTTTCGTCGTTCTGCTGGTGGTCGTGCTCCCGGTCGCGGCGCTCACCGCGCTCTTCGCGACGGCGTTCGCACGAGCCCCGTCGGTCACCGACCTGCCGCTCCGGGTCGCCGCGTTCGAGCACGCACGGGGCGTCCGGCCGCTCCCCCTGTCCCGCATCGCGCCCGATCTCCGTGACGCAGTCGTCGCCACCGAGGACGAGCGCTTCTACTCGACGAGCGGCGTCGATCTCCTGTCGCTGCTGCGCGCGGTCCCGTACGACGTCTCCCACCTGTCGCTCGCGCAGGGGGCGAGCACGATCACCGAGCAGCTCGCGAAGATCGTCTACCTCGGCGGCAGCGACCATTCGGCCTCCGGGAAGGCGACGGAGGTGGCCCTCGGCTTTCGCATCGGACATCGCTTCGACCACGAGCAGGTGCTCGACGACTACCTGAACGTCGTGTACCTGGGCGAAGGTGGCTACGGCGTGGCGAACGCCTCCCGCCACTACTTCGGGCGATCTGCCGCCCACCTCGACCTGGCCCAGGCGAGCCTGCTGGCCGGCCTGATCCAGTCGCCGGCGCTCTACGACCCGGTGCGCCATCCGCACGCTGCCCGCACGCGCCAGGTGGCGGTCTTGCGCTCGATGGTCAGGAACGGGTTCGTGACGGAGGAGGAGGCCTCGCGGGCCGTCGGAGCGCCGCTCGACCTCGCGGCCGGCGGCGCGTTGCCGCCGCTGCACGCGGTCGGGTTCGCGCCGCCTGCCCCGTTCGACTGGGCCGAGCTGGCCGTCGCCGTGCTGCTGCTCGCGGGGGCGGCCGGCGCCCTCGTGACGGCCCGGCTCGTCGCGCCGCGCGTGCCCGCTCGCGTCGTGCTGCGACTCGCGGCGGCGGCGATGCTCGTGGCGGGCGCGATCGCCGCGGCGCGGTCGGTGCAGGTCGTCTAGAGAATCAGCCCTCGTCGCCGCCCATCACGGAGCGGAGCCGCCGGGCGAGCTCTTCGGCGACTGCCAGCCCGAGCTGCGGCTCCGATGCGAGAAGCTTGCGGAAGCGCGCACGCCCGATGGTCAGCGTGACGAGCTCTCCCTTCGCGAGCACCGTCGCCGTCCGCGGGCCGCCGTCGAGCATCGCGAGCTCGCCGACGACGCTTCCCGGGCCGAGCGTGAGGCCGCGCCGGCCGGAGCGCCGCACCGCGACCTCGCCGTCGAGCACGACGTGCAGCGCCTCGCCCGGGCGCCCCGCCTTCATGATCACCGTCCCGGGCCGAAAGCGCCGGATGCGGGCCGCGTCGGCGACCTTGCGCCGATTGCGGCGGCCGAGCGCAGCGAAGAGCGGGACCTCTGCGAGGACGTTCGACCAGAGCCTGGGATCGTTCGCGCTGTCGTCGCGCTTCGCCACGAGCTCCGCAAGCTGCATCGCCCTCAACACGTTGTGCCTCCCGGTCGGTTCGGGCGAGCCTACCGCGTCGCCGAGTCGACGTGGCGATGCGGGCCGCGCGCCACGAGCGCGGCCAGGACGCCCGCGGCGAGCACGATCCCGGTGGCGACGAGCAGCGCGAGGTGGACCCCTCTCGCGGCTGCGTCCTGCGCGGCCTGGAGCACCTTGGCGACGAGCGTCTCGTGGCCGCGGGCCGCAGGATTCGTGACGGTCGCGGGCGTCGACGGCACGGCGCCGTGGGTCACGGCGTCGATGACGATCTGGCGGAAGTTGGCGGGGATGCCGAGCGTCTTCAGCTTGTCGCCCAGCCCGCCTGTCAGCTCGCCGTTCACGATTGCCCCGAGCACCGCGACGCCGAAGACGCCGCCGAGCTCACGGCTCGTGTTGACGGTCGAGGCGGCCGCACCGGATCGCTCCGGCGGGACGAGCGACAGGACCGCAGCAGTCATGGTCACGAGCGCGATGCCGAAGCCGAAGCCGGAGACCGACAGCGTCCAGGCGAGCGTGGTGAGCGATGCATGCGGTGACAGCTCCTGGTCGAGCAGCAGGAGCCCGGCGCCCGCGATGAGACAGCCGACGGCCATCGGAGTCCGCGGCCCCCGGCGGGCGGTCCACCGTCCGGCGAGCGGCCCGGCGATCATCATGGTCGCGGCGAGCGACACGAATGCGAGCGCGATCTCCCAGCCGGAGAAGCTGCCGATCAGCTGGAGGTAGAGCGCCGTGAAGAAGAAGACGGAGAAGACGGCGACGTTGACCGCGAACGCGACGACGTTCGCGGCCGCGAAGATCGGGTTGCGGAGATCCTCCAGCTTCAGGACGGGGTCCGGGCTGCGCCGCTCGACGAGCACGAAGAGCACCGTCGCGACGCAGGCCAGCGAGAACAGCAACAGGATCCACCACGTCGTGAACCCGGCCCCCTCCCCTGCGATCACCGCGTACGTCCACGACCCGACCGCGCCGACGCCGGAGAGGAGACCCGGAACGTCGAGCTTCCTGCCCTCGGGGTCGCTGCTCTCGGGGAGGATGACGATGCCGACGACGAGCGCCAGGACACCGAGCCCGAGGCTGAACCAGAAGATGCTCCGCCAGCCGAGCCCGCCGACCAGCACGCCGCCGAGGATCGGGCCGAGGGCGAGGGCGAGCCCGGAGACGGCGACCCACACGCCGAGCGCGCGGGCCCTGGCGCGCTCCATCGGGTAGATGTGCCGGATCAGCGACAGCGTTCCCGGCTCGGAGGCGGCCGCGCCGACGCCCATCACGATGCGCGCCGCGATCAGGCTGCCGGAGTCGGGGGCGACCGCGCCGAACGCCGAGCCGGCGCAGAAGACGGCGACTCCGGCGAGCATGATGCGTTTGCGGCCGAGCAGGTCCCCGAGCGTCCCGCCGGTCAGCATCAGGGCGGCGAACGCCAGCATGTAGCCGTTGACGATCCACTGCAGGCCGCTGACACCGACGCCGAGCGACC
This sequence comes from uncultured Thermoleophilia bacterium, assembly GCA_963784765.1. GTDB lineage: Bacteria > Actinomycetota > Thermoleophilia > Gaiellales > Gaiellaceae > PALSA-600. The sequence continues at coordinate 39,415 of CAWASP010000029.1, read as the reverse complement.
CCTGGATGTCGGCGAGCGCCACGCTGACGATCGTGTTGTCGAGGAACGTGACGAAGAGGACGGCGCAGAGAGCGCCGAGCGCGATCGACCGTCCGTGCCTGCCGCCGCGCGGAGCTCCGCTCACCGGCGCGCGCCGATCCGGCCCGCCGGCGTCAGCCGCTTTGCGAGCACGCCTTCGGCGCGGACCCCTGAAGGGCGAGGAGGCGGCAGAAGCTCGCGTCGCCGACCTTCCAGGAGCCGTCGACCTTCACGGCGGTCCCGGTCTGGTTCTTGAGCACCGGAGCACCGGCCAGTGAGATCGTGTAGCGGACCGTCGCCTTTGTCGGCCCTTGCAGGGTGACCTTCGACACCGTCGCGCCCGCCTGCTTCGCGATCGCCGACGACGCCTGCGCCTTGATCGCCGACTCGAACGCCGCACCGTTCTCGAGCAGCGAGATCTTCGTCGCCGCCGACGTCTTGCCGGAGAAGAAGTCCGTCCAGGCCTTCCGGATCTGCGCCCGCTCGGCCGCCGGCGTCATCGCCGTCGTGGTCGCGTTGGAGGTCGTCGAGCCGGACCCGCCGCCGCACCCTGACGCGGCGAGGAGCACGGCCGCACAGACGGCTGAAACGGTGCCGATCGGCCGCCGCATGTCTCTCGCGTGCCCGAAGGCCGTCCGCCTCACACGTCCGCCCGGCTCATCGCGCCGAGTGTAGATCGACATGCCGACGCCACGCGTGCGAGACGTACTCCCGGATGGCTCGCCGGTCCGTCGACTAGCGTTCCTGCGCGATGAAGGTCCGCATCTGGGGCTGCCGAGGCTCCCTCGCCTCGCCCGGTGAGCAGACGGTCCGCTACGGCGGCAACACGACCTGCCTCGAGGTGCAGACCCCGAGCGGTGCGCTCGTCGTCGTCGACGCCGGCACCGGCATCCGCGACCTCGGCCGCAACCTTGCCGGTCGCGGAGTGCAGCAGATCGAGCTGCTACTGACCCATCTTCACCTCGACCACATCGAAGGGCTCGGATTCTTCGCCCCGCTCTTCGACCCCGAATGCCGGATCCGCATCCACGGCCCGCGTCCGGACGGCGGCAGCCTGAAGGAGATGATCAGCGCCTACCTGTCGCCGCCGTACTTCCCGGTGCCCTTCGACCGCATCGACGCGTCGATCAGCTTCGTCGAGGTCGAGCGGGAGTCATGGGAGCTCGACGGCCTGCGCGTGTCCTCGACCCGGGTCTGCCATCCCGGGCCGACCCTCTGCTACCGGCTGGAGGCCAACGGCAGGTCGCTCGCATTCGTGCCCGACAACGAGCCCGGCCTCGAGCGGGACTCGGGGCTCGAGCTCGCGGACGGCGCCGACGTGCTGCTGCACGATTCGCAGTTCACCGACGAGGAGTACGCCACGCGCGTCGGCTGGGGGCACTGCTCGCTCAGCCACTTCGTGGCGTACCTGGAAGATGCGGCTCCCGGCCGCGCAGTCATGGTGCACCACGATCCCGCCCACTCCGACGCCGAGCTCGAGGAGCTGCTCGAGCAGGCTCGCGAGCGCTCGGGCCGCGACGACCTCGTGCTCGGCCGGGAAGGGCTCGAGCTCGAGCTGTGAGCGCAGCGAGATGGACGCCACCCGACACACTCGTCTAGGATCGCGCCTATGCCGGCCCCGATCGATCTGCTGAAACGCGTTCCGCTCTTCCAGGGCCTCGACGAGAAGCACCTGCGGTCGCTCTCGCAGAGCTTCACCGAGCGGTCGTTCACGTCGGGCCAGGAGCTCGTCACCGAGGGAAAGGGCGGCGTCGGCTTCTTCGTCATCGAGTCGGGGGAGGCCCGGGTCTCGGTCGAGGGGGCGGAGCGCCGCACGCTCGGTCCCGGCGACTACTTCGGCGAGATCGCGCTGATCGACGGCGGGCTCCGGACGGCAACCGTGACCGCGACAGCCGACGGGAAGATGCACGGCATGACGCCGTGGCAGTTCCGGCCGCTCGTCGAGGAGAACGCCTCGATCGCATGGCCGCTGCTCGAGGCGATGGCGCGTCGCACACGCGAGCTCGAGCAGCGTTCCTAGTACACGCGTCCGTACGTTCGGCCGGGACGGCGGGACACCGCCGGGCGCCGTCCCTGACCTGCGGATGAGCGTACTGACGACCGACGGCCGTTTCGCTCGTAGAATCAGCAAGTGGCGGGACTGCGGGAACTTTCCGACGGACGGCTTGTCGCGCGCTGCCGCGACGGCGACGAGGAGGCGTGGAAAGAGCTCGTCGACCGGTTCGCCCGCTACGTCTATGCGATCTGCTCGCACGGCTTCCGGCTCGGGGCGGAGGATGCAGAGGACGTCTTCCAGGACGTCTTCGCGAAGACGTACGTCGAGCTCGGCCGCCTGCGCGACGACGGCGCGATCCGGCCGTGGCTCGCTCAGCTGACGCGCCGGACGTGCATCGACCGCCTGCGGAGCGGGCGGAGGGAGATGGTCGACGAGGACACCGCGGAGATCGCCGATCCCGCGGACTCGCTCGCCGACCTCGAGCTGGCGCTCGACGTGCACGAGGCGCTCGGAGCGCTCGGCGACGATTGCCGTGAGATCCTCGACCGCTTCTTCACCCGCGACGAGAGCTACCGGACGATCGGCGAGGCGCTCGAGCTGCCTGCCGGCACGATCGCGAGCCGGATCTCCCGCTGTCTGGAAAAGCTGCGCGCGACGATGGAAGATCCCGTGCGGCCCGAACGTCCTGTAGACGGGTGAATTCGATGACACGGTACGAGATCGAGGAAATCGCGCGCCTGCTCGCGCTCTTGCCGCCGGCTCCGGCCGGGTGGGTCGAGGCGGCGCAGGAGCTGCCGCCGGCGAGAGCCGGGCTCGACGGGTTGGTCGCGCGCGCCGAGCGCGACGCCGAGCTCCGGGCGCGGGTGCTCGCCGATCTCGAGACCGCGCTCGCCGAGGCGAATGTCCACCCCACTCCGCGCGTGCTGGACGAGGCGCGGCGCCGGCTCGCAGGCTGAGCTTGCCCGCCGTCACGACCCTCGGGATCGACGAGGCGCTCGGCACGCTCGGCTCCGTGGAGCGCGCTGCCGCCGCCGGAACCGCGGCCGCGTTCGCGGGAGCCCTCGCCGCGGCGGTGGTCGCGAAGACGGCACGCGCCTCCGAGCGCGGCGCATCCGCCGCGCAGGCGGTGGCGCTCCAGCGCCGCCTCTGCCGCCTCGCCGGGAGCGACGCCGAAGTCCTCGGACAGGCGCGCGCGACGTTCGCCGAAGGTGCGTCTGCGAGCGGGGAGCGCCGCGACTTCGAGCTGGGGCGGGCGCTGCGGCTCGCGCTCGCCGTCCCGCTCGAGATCGGCGAGGCGTGCGCAGACGTCGCCGTCCTCGCCGCCGACGAGCGCGCCTCGGCGGTGCCCGACCACGTGGCCGATCTGGCCGCCGCCGCCTCGATCGCCGCCGGCGCCGCCGGTGGAGCCGCGCGGCTCGTCGTCGTCAACCTCGCCGCCGCACCCGACGGTCCCGAGGTGATCGCCGCGCGCCGGGTCGCCGCCCGCGCCGCTGACGTTGCCGCCTCGTTCGGGGACATCTAGGCTCGCACGGATGTCGGCGGCACCGACGGAGCCAGATGGGCAGGACGAGCACGACGAGTCGCTTCCTGCCTGGTCGCTGCCCCGTCATGCAACGGACCGGATCGCGATCGCGAACCCCCTTCCCGACCGCGTCGACCGCGAGTGGGCATTCGGCGGGGCGACCGGCGCAGGGGTCAAGGTCTGCATCCTGGACAGCGGCATCGACGCCGACCATCCGCTCGTCGGCAACCTCGCCGGCGCGGTGGCGATCTCGGTGGACGAGGACGGACAGCCGGTCGCAACACCCGACGAGGAGGGCGACCTCTGCGGGCACGGCAACGCGTGCGCCGCGATCGTGCATTCGCTCGCTCCGGACGCGGAGATCTATTCGGTGCGCGTCCTCGGCGCCGGGTTCACAGGCTCCGGCAAGACGCTCCTGGCGGGCCTCCGCTGGGCGGTCGAGCAGGACTACGACGTGGTCAACATGAGCCTCTCGACGACGAAGCGACAGTTCGGCGAGGTGCTGCACGAGCTGGCCGACAAGGCGTATTTCCGGCGCACGGTGCTCGTCGCCGCGGCGCACAACATGCCCGTGGAGTCGTTCCCGTGGCGCTTCTCGTCGGTGATCTCCGTGGGCAGCCACGAAGAGGACGATCCGCTCGTCTACTACGCGAATCCCGATCCTCCGGTGGAGTTCTTCGCGCGCGGCGTCGACGTGGATGTCGCCTGGTACGGCGGCGCCACCATCCGCGCGAGCGGCAACAGCTTCGCGACGCCCTGCATCTCGGCGGTCGCTGCGTTGATCCTGAGCAAGCACCCCGGCTTGACGCCGTTCCAGCTGAAGACGGTTCTGCATCTCACCTCGACGAACGTTGAGCGCCGGGATGGCTGACGACCGCCTGCACGCGGCCGTGGCCGCCGGGCTCCTCGGCGCCGAGGAGGAGTTCGGACGCCTGCTTCGCTCGATCGTCGAGGTCGCCCGCGCGATCTTCGGCGCCAGGGGCTCGTCGATCTTCCTGCTCGACGAGACGACGGACGAGCTCGTCTTCGCCGCGGTCGCGAGCGAGGAGGAGCAGTTCCTCGTCGGACGGCGCATGCCGTCGTCGAGCGGGATCGCGGGGTGGGTGGCGTCGGCTCGCACACCGCTCGTCCTCGAGGACGTCCGCAACGATCCCCGCTTCGCGCGGGACGTCGCGGAGGGGACGGGGTACGTCCCGAGCGGGCTGATGGCGGTGCCGCTGCTGGAAGAGGAGCGGGTGCTCGGGGTGCTGCAGGTGCTCGACCGGCCGCAGCGTGCCCGTTTCTCGCTGCAGGAGATGGAGCTGCTCGGGCTCTTCGCGAACCAGGCCGCGATCGCCCTTTCGCTCCTCTCGACGGCGCGCTCCGCGCGCGCCGCGCTCGCCGGAGACAGCCGGGCGTCGCTCGTCGCCGAGGTCGCGTCCGCCCTGGAGCGGCTCGAGGGGCGAAGCCGCGAGGCGGCCGACGCGGTGCTCGCGGGCCTCGCTGCGCTGCTCGCCGCGGCCCGCGAGGAGTAGGGAGCTCTCTCAGAGACCACGAACAGACAGAGGGCCCGCGCCTGCGGGCCCTCTGCCGGTCGTCCAAACCTCCGTGCGACTACTGCTTGTAGTGCGCCTCGACGTCGTCGCTGTCCGAGTCGTCGGCGTCCTGGTTCATCTGCTTGTAGTGCGCCTCGACGTCCTCGTCCTCGCGCTCGGGATCCTGGTTCTCTTCGAGCCGCTTGCGCTCGCGCTCCGACATGTTGTCCTCCTCCTGCTGGTTTGAATTCTTGACCGCTCTTCGCGGACGACACCCACTAGACGGTTCACATCCCGGAAATCTTCCCTCGGACTTCCATCCCGCGTCAATGGGTGCGATGCTGCTGCGCGTGTCCGGGCCGGGCGGGCAGTTCGCGGAGTCGCTGCGCTCCGTTCGCAGCGTCTTCGCGAACGAGAGCCTGCGGCGCATCGAGATCGCCTTCGCAGGGGCGGCCGTGGGCAAGTACGCGCTCTCCGTCGCCGTCACGATCTACACCTTTCACGCAGGCGGCGTCACCGCCGTCGCGCTCGTCACCGTCGTCCGCCAGGCGGCAGCCGCCGCGGTGGCCCCGTTCGCAGCCTCGCTCTCGGACCGGTTCCGACGGGAGCGCGTCATGCTCGCCTCCGACGTCGGGCGGGTGCTGTGCACGGCGGGGATCGCCGCACTCACCTCGAGCGGGTCGCCGCACGTGGCCGTCTATGGCCTCGCGGTGGTCGCGTCCGTCTTCGGCGCCGTCTTCCGGCCTGCGGAGGCGGCGCTCGTCGCGCTCGTCGCGCGCACGCCGCAGGAGCTGACGGCTGCGAACGTCGCCTCCAGCACCTTCGACAGTATCGGCATCTTCGCCGGGCCGGCAGCCGGCGCGCTCCTGATCGCCGCCTCCGGCTACACGACGGCGTTCGCGCTCGTCGCGGCGACCTTCGCCTGGAGCGGCCTCAACGTCGTCCGGATCTCGTCGGACGCCGCTGCCCCCGCGCCGGCCGAGGCCGCCCCCGACACCGAGGCGCCCAAGGACGAGGGCCTCGCAGCGCTCGTCGCAGGATTCCGGACGATCGCCCACGAGCCGCGGCTCGCCCTGCTGATCGGGCTGTACGGCGCACAGTGCTTCGTGGCGGGCGCGCTCAGCGTGCTCGAGGTGGCGACGGCGCTCGACCTGCTCCACACCGGCAACGCCGGCTTCGGGCTGCTCGAGGCAGCCTGCGGCGTCGGGGCGGTTCTCGGTGCCGGGCTCGCGCTCGCGCTCGTCGCGCACGCGCGGCTCGGTCGTGACTTCGGCCTCGGCCTGGTGCTCTGGGGGACGCCGCTCGTCGTGATCGGGCTCGTTCCGAACGCATACGTCGCCGGCCTCGCGCTCGCCGTGCTGGGTGCGGGCAACAGCGTGGTCGACATCGCCGCGATGACGCTGATCCAGCGGACGGCGCCCCAGCACGTCGCGGCCCGCGTCTTCGGGGTGCTCGAGAGCACGATCATCGTCTCGGTCGCGCTCGGCGCAGTCGCGACACCGCTGCTCGTCCACGGAATCGGGATTCGCGGCGCGCTCTTCGTCGTCGGCGCGATTCTGCCCGTGCTCGCCGTCGTCACCACGCGGCGGCTCTCGGTGATCGACCACGGCGCGCGGGTCCCGACCGCGCAGCTCGACGCTCTGCGCACCGTGCCGTTCCTCGCCGCGCTCCCGGTGCAGACGATCGAGTTTCTCGCGTCACGCCTGCGGCGGGTCGAGCTCCCGGCCGGCTCGACGCTCTTCGCCGCAGGCGACCACGGCGACTCGTTCTACGTGCTGAGCGCCGGACAGCTCGCGATCGACCTCCCCGACGGGGTGAAGCTCGAGGACGCTCCGGGATTCGTCGGCGAGATCGCCCTGCTGCGGGACGTCCCTCGCACCGCAACGGTCCGGGCGGCCTCGGATGTGTCCCTCTGGGCGCTCGACCGTGACGACTTCCTCGACGCCGTCGCCGGCCATGCTCGCGCGAGCTCGCGCGCCGAGAGCGTCGTCGTCGCGCGCCTCGGAACCGCCGGCGCGTAGGTCCGGCGTCAGCTCCCGTTCGGCAGGCTGCGGTAGAGCAGGATCGTGTACGCCTGCTGGAGCGTCGGATACCACGGCGGCTGGAGGTACTGCAGGTTCGTGTCGTAGTTGTAGACACGCGTCGCGAACATGCTCATGGCGCCACCGGTGTTCGTTCCCGTCGAGCCGTTGAACGTCATCGTGCCGCTGTGAGAGTTGTTCGAGACGCCGCTCTGCGGCTGCCCCCACCAGCCGTTCTCGGCCAGGGAGGCGGCACGCCACGTGAGGCTGCTGCCCGTCCACGCGGCGACGTAGACGTTGTTCTGCGCGATCAGGCCGAGCACGTCGGTCGAGCGGTCGACGTACTCGATGTCGTCGCCGACGACGACGTCCTGCCCGGAGGCGACGGTGACGCGGCCGTGCACGCAGTTGCCGTTCGTGATCGACGGACTGCCGCAGCTCGAGCTGCCCGGGCCGATGACGATGCTCTGGTCCGAGTAGACGGCGCCGTTGCCGGGGATGCTCACGGTGCCGGAGCCGGCGCCGCCGAGCAGGCTGGTGTTCAGGTTCGAGATCGAGCCGTCGCAGGTCGGCTGCGACTTCTCGATCGCGGAGTACTGGCTGCGGCACGACTTGAACGTGAATGTGCCGTTCGAGTTGAAGACGATCTGCCAGGCCGACACGTTCGGGTTGTTCAGGTAGATGCCGCCTGCGTTCGCGGCCGCGCGCTTGATGTCCGTCAGCGAGACCTGGAAGTCGGCGAAGTTGACCGGGCTCTTGATGACGCTGCGAATCGTCGGCGAGGTGTTGTGGTCGTACCACTTCGCCGGCGAGACGACCGAGCCAGACAGCGTGACGTCGCCCTCGGCGTACAGGTCGGCATAGGCCGTCCCCTGGAAGTCGAGATTCTTCGTCGTGTAGATCTTGCCGTAGGTCGACGCGTCGCTGCCGTAGCTGATGCTGGCGTTCGCGAGCATCTGGAAGTCCGCGACCGACGCCGGCCGGATCAGCACCTGGACGACCTGGTGATCGGCCGTCGTGCCGCCGACCGTCGGCTTGCCGGTGGCGACGATCTGCACGGCGTTCGACGTGTTCGTGCCGGTGTTCGGCGCCGCCACCTCGAGGTCGTAGGAGTAGCCGTTGCCGAGGTCGACCCACGCATCCTTCGAGGGATAGGTCCACGTCCGGCCGTTCGCGGTCGGCCAGGGAGTCGGCGACGAGGGCGGAAGCACCGACGAGACGTCCGCCCCGGAAGTCGGCCTGCGCGTCGCCTCGCCCGGCGCGAGGTACTGGAGGTAGTACTGGTTGTCGAGGAGCAGCTTCGCGACATAGTCGTTGATGCCGGCATCGGCAGCCGCACGCGACCGCGTCTGCACGAGCGAGTTGTTGGCCTCGGTTGCGCTGCTCGTGACCGAGCTGATCAGGAGCGGCGTGAGCAGCGTCAGCGCCGCGATCAGGAACATCACCATCATCAGAGACTGGCCGTCTTCCCGCGCGAGGAGCCGCGCGAGGCGCGTGCGTGTGGTCGTCAGCTGCATGTTGGTGTCCTCAGGGTTGCGCTCGACTGGGCGGTCAGGCTGCCGGTGCCGTGGGATGCGGTCGGAAGGACCGTGAGCGTGACCGTCACCTTTGCGATGTTGGGAAGGTTGGCGGCCGAGACGGGGGCACTCAGCTGAGCACCCGTCGAGTCGTAGTAGCGGAACACGGTCGTGTTCGTGGCGAGGCGCGCGACCTTCTGGGCGGGAAGCGCCGAGCCCATCGTCCACGGCGGGCCGCCCGTGTTCGTGCTCTTCGCGAGCTGCCGCGTGAGCGACCCGCCGGAGAGGTTGTAGGTGACCTGCTGGAGGTGGTAGGGCTGGGCGCGGTCGGGCGTGTAGAAGACGAGCTGCGTCGTCGTCGCGGTCGTCACCGGGGCGGTCAGGTTGTTGCAGGTCGCGCCCCGGATCTCGCTCGCCATCGAGTCGAGCGCCGTCCGCGCCTCGGTGGCGAGCACGGCCTGCTGGGTGATCGTCCCGTTGCGGTTGACGAGCACGACTGCGAGCGCGGAGAACGCGCTGATGAGGACCGTCATGAGGATGGTGGCCGTCAGCAGCTCGATCAGCATGAAGCCCGACTCGTCCCGGATGCGGATCGGCGTCAGCATGTCGAGGAGCCCGACGTGCCGAGGTCGACCGTCAGCGCCGTCGCTCCCGGGCCCGGATCGACCGTCTGGTTCGTCAGCGTGTTCGAGAGCCCCGAGACGCTCGAGGACGCGTCGACCTGGTAGCCGTTCCCGCTCGTGAGGTTCGGGAACTGCGCCGGCTGGCCCGATGAACCGGTCTGCTTCGTCGGAGGGGTCGCGCCCGACACGGTCACCGTCGCGTTGCGGCACGTGATCGTCTGGTTGTACAACCGCCGGTGGGAGGTGTACTGGTACGTCTCCTGCACCGTCACGTCGAGCTCACCCGGCGGGGCCGCCGTCAGCGTCTCCGTGAACGTGCGGCTGAGAACCGTCGGGTAGTCGAGCGCGCCGTTTGCGGGGACGGTCCCGGAATCGTTCACGGTCTGGTAGCCGGGCGCGGTGACCTGGAGGGAGTAGGAGAGGTTAGGCACGAGCAGTTCGCCGTTCGGCGGCGAGAGCGTCGTGATCGTCAGCGGCGAGCCCGTGTACGAGAACGTCCCGGTTCCCCGCGAGGAGCTGACCTGCACGGTCGCGGTCCCGGTGTACGCCGTCAGGTCGGGCTTCTGCAGCGAAACGGTGATCGTCACCGGCTGGTAGATGTCGAGCGACGTCGACCACCATTGCGTCGGCGCGAGCTGCACGTGGGCCGGAGCGTTGGGCGAGGTCGTGTCGCTCAGGGCGACGTACCCGCTCGGGGGCACGAGGCTCAGGTCGTAGTAGGCCTGTGACCCGCTCGTCGGGTTCGGTGTCAGGCCCGAGAAGGTGACGCTTCCTCCCGAGTCGGTCGTGTCGGAGGCAGGTGCGCTCGGGCCGGTCGAGAGGTTCACTTGGACGTCCGGCACGACTTTGCTGCTGCCGTAGTCGACGACGGTCGCCTGGATCGTGGCGGACGTCTGCGACGGGCGCTGCGTCGGGGCGACGATCGTCGTCGCCTCGGCGAGCACCGTCGAGTCGCTCGAGCGGACGACCTTGACGACGACCTTCTTCTGATCGGCGTTCGTTCCGGCGCTGCCGGGCACGTTCGCGCTCTGGTAGGTGATCTTCGTCGTCATCGTCGCCGGGACGCCGAGCGTCTCGCCGTTCAGCCCCGTGAAGGCGACGGACGGCGCGATCGACCCGGACGGGTTTCCGCTCGTGGTGCCGACGGCGTCGTAGTCCAACGACCGGATCTTCTCGATCTGGTTCGAGACGCCCTGCTCGGCGAGCGTCTTCTGCTTGGTGAGCGCGACGCTGTGAGTGCTCGAAGAGAGCACGTCGACGATCGCGGTGGCGACGACCAGGAAGATCGCGCTCGCGACGAGGACCTCGACCATCATGAAGCCGCGCGTGGACGCAAGCCGCCCGCGGCAGAGCGCCGTCACTCGATCAAGCCAGGTTGTCCGCAGAGCTCGTGCCACGCATCACCTTCCACGAAAGCCGTGAGACCCTGCCCCCGGCCTCATCTGCACACGTATTCGGCACTCGCGCCATACCCCTTTAGGGGGGACCGCCGAAAGGGGGATGTTCGGCCGCAGCTTCGAGGAGCTACCGGCAGGTTCGCCGCGTCAGGTGTCGCGGCGCCGCAGCAGCACCGCGGCGAGAGCGAGAGCGGCCGCCGCATACCCGCAGAAGAGCGCGAACCCCGGGCCCGGCGCGAGCGAGTTCGAGTCGGGAACGAGTGAGAAGACGGCGCGGCCCGCAGTCGAGGGGAGGTAGGGCGTGATCGCGTTGTTCCAGCTCGACGGCAGCACGTTCATGAGCGGGGGCAGCACGAAGAGGATTCCGGCGAAGACCGCGATCCCGCCCGCCGTGTTCCGCACGATCGCACCGAGCCCGAGCGCGAAGATCCCGATCACCGTCAGGTAGAGCGCGCCTCCGATCACCGAGCGCGTGACACCGGGATGCGAGAACGAGATCTGCAGGATGTGATGGCTGCGGAAGATCGCCTGGCTCGTGAAGAAGGCGATCACGACCGCGGGCAGCATGAGCACGAACGTGGTCACCCCGAACACCGCCGTCTTCGCCCAGAGCACCGGGAGACGCCGAGGGACGGCGGTGAATGACGCGCGGATCATGCCGGTCGAGTACTCGCCGGTGATCACGAGCACTCCGAGCACGCCGATCGCGAGCTGGGCGATGTTCACGCCGACGAGCGCGACGTCGAGGGGATGCCGGTGCGCCTGCTCGCCCGGGCTCATGTGGCTCCAGTGCGACCGGACGATGAAGGAGGCGAGCACCGGGAAGCCGATCGCGAGAAGCAGCGCGGTGAAGAACGACCAGAGCGTCGAGCGGACGCTGCGGAGCTTCGTCCATTCCGAGACGACGACCCGCGCCTGGGTGACGCGTCCGCTGCCCGCGAGCGACGGCAGCGCGTCGGGGAAGGCGCTCACGCGACCGTCTCCTCGACCGGCGCGAGCGAGGCCTTGAACTCGACGTCGTCGCGCGTCAGATCCATGAACGCCTCTTCGAGCGATGCCCGCTGCGGCGTGAGCTCGTGCACTGCGATCCGGTGCTCGAGCGCGAGGTCGCCCACCTGGGCGGCCGAGAGACCCTCCACCCGCACCGCGCCCGGCTCGATCGGCGTCACGACCGCTCCGTCGCCGGACAGCGCATGCACGAGCCGGTCGGCGTCGGGGGATCGAACGAGGACGACGTCGCGGGAGGCCCCGCGCACGAACTCGTCCACGCTCGCGTCGGCGATGAGCCGCCCGCGGCCGATCACGATCAGGTGGTCGGCCGTCAACGCCATCTCGCTCATCAGGTGCGACGACACGAAGACGGTGCGTCCTTCGGCGGCGAGGCGCTTGAGAAACGTGCGGATCCACTGGATCCCCTCGGGATCGAGGCCGTTGACCGGCTCGTCGAGCATGACCGTCTTCGGATCGCCGAGCAGCGCCGAGGCGATGCCGAGACGCTGCCCCATGCCGAGCGAGAATCCGCCCGCTCGCTTTGACGCGACCTCGTGCAGCCCGACGAGATCGATCAGCTCGTGGACGCGTCGCTTCGGGATGCCGTGCGTCTGCGCAAGCGCAAGGAGGTGGTTGTACGCCGAGCGCCCGGTGTGCACCGATCGCGCCTCGAGCAGCGCCCCGACCTCGTGGAGCGGCGCCGCCAGGTCGCGGTAGTGACTGCCGTTCACGGTGACTGAGCCCGCAGTCGGCCGGTCGAGCCCGAGAATCAGGCGCATCGTCGTCGACTTGCCGGATCCGTTCGGCCCGAGGAAGCCGGTCACGATGCCGGGGCGGACGGTGAAGCTCAGCCCGTCGACGGCGCGCTTCGAGCCGTAGTCCTTCGTCAGCCCGACCGCCTCGATCACCGGCTCACCGTAGCGACCCGCATGTGAAGCTCGTATGAATCGCGCGCACGGACCGGCACGCCGCATGACCGAGCCGTATCCGGAGGGTGACGGTCCGGTACCGACGCGTTCCTCACCGGGCCGTCCGATCCTAGGCTCCTTCGGCTAACTCCCACGGGGAACATCGATGGGAGAGACACTCCGCAGGGCCGGAAGCGCACTTGCGGCGAGCGTCGCGGTCGGGGCGATGGTCGTCGCCGCCACGGTCGGCGGCACGAGCTCGTCCGCGGCTCGCGGACGACTCGACCTACGAGCACGTCTCGGCGAAGATCGCGGCGCTCGGCAAGGCCCGCGACGCGCTCGCGACGAAGATGAAGAACGACCTCTTCGGCCTCGAGTTCGAGAGCGCCCAGCTCCCGATCCGAACGGTGACCGGCGACCTGGCGGGGTGCGTGATCCTGTTGCACCAGGCGAAGGCGCTGGCGCAGGCAACGACACGAAGGTAGCCCGTACGTCGGTGGGAGGGCGCCCCGGCCGGGGCGCCCTCCCGGCTACCCGAGTGCCAGCGCTCGGGGCGCGTCCGCGCAGCGGGCGCGCAGCACCTCGACCGGAACGCCGTACGGCTCGAGACCCGCGGCGAGATCGGCCGCGCAGCGGCCGCTGTGCCCGCCTGCGTCGCGCGGAACGAAGATCTGCGACGGGTACGCGCTCGAGGCGCGGAAGCCGCGCTCGCACTCGACGACCGTGCCCCAGAGGGAGACGCGTCCGAGGACGCGCCCCGCCGCGGGGCCTGCGAACACCTCGATCAGGTACTGGCCGAGCTGATCGAGCTCGGTGGCGTAGATCCCGCACTCGCAGCCCTGCTCGGGGGCGTCGTGGCGCGGTCGCCGGCGGAGCCAGGCAACGAGCGACGGGAAGTGCAGGCAGTCGGCCTGGAGCGATCGCCGCACCGGCCAGAGCGTCGGCTTGACGACGCTGCCGAGCGAGTAGCGGCCGTCCTTCCAGAGCACGCGCCATACCCGCCAGGCCTCGAACGGCTCGGCGAAGTCCGGCGCGGCGAGCGGGGCTCTCACCCGGCGCGGGCGGGATCCGCCTGGGGACGCCGGCGCTCCGGCTGCGGCGGCCCGGCCGGCTCCTTCCGCGGAACAGGGCTCTTCAGGGGCTCCACCCGGTGCACCCGAAGCGGCTTGCCGATCTCCATCGCGGCCCCCTTTTCGTGATCGTCGGTCTCTCGAGGTGGCGTCCCCTCTCCGGTTCCACGCTCGCCCGAGTCGAAACGCCGAATGCGTCAACCGAGATGCGCCACGGTGGCGCCGTCGTCGGCGTCGCTTGCTCCGCGATCGACGAGCGGGTGGGCGGCGAGCTCTTCGCGCACCACCCGTCTCAGGACGCCGGTGCCCCGACCGTGCACGATCCGCAGCTCCCGGAGCCCGGCGAGCGCTGCGTCGTCGAGCGCCCGGCGCACCTGTTCGCGCGCCTCGTCTGCGGGAAGGCCGCGAACGTCGAGCTGGTCGGAGACGTCGCCTCGCGCAGCTGCCCGCACGGACACCGACGGCGCACGCTCCTCTGCCGCGCGCTCACGGGACGGCCGGAGACGCGTCAATCGGATTCGGACCCGCTGACCCGTCGCGCCGACGACCTCGGCCTCGGTGCCTCGGATCGCGGCGATCGTGCCGCGGACGCCCAGCTCGGGTGCCTCGACGGGATCGCCGACTGCGAGCTCTCCGGCGAAGTCGACCGGGCCGCCGAGATCCGCGAAGGCGCGCTCCGCACGCCGGACGCGCTCGGTCGCGCCCCCGAGGATCCGGTCCTGCTGCGACTCCCGCCGCGCCCGTCGCGCCCGGCGCAGATCGGCGCGGATCTCTTCGAGCTCCGCCCGGGCCGCCGCGAGCTCTCGCTCGGCGTCCGCACGCGCCTCCCGGCGGGCGCTCTCGCGGGAGCCCTGCAGGCGCTCGAGCTCCTGCGCCAGCGCTGCTTCCCGGCGGTGCGCATCCCGCAGCACACGCTCCGCCTCGTCCCGCCGCTCGACCGCGGCGCGCTCGGCGGCCTCGGCCTCGGCCAGCAGCTCGCCGGCGCGCAGCCGTTCCGGCGCCACGCGCGCGCGCGCGTCGGCGACCACCTGCGGGTCGAGGCCAAGGCGCTCGGCGGTTCTGAGCGCCTGCGAGGTTCCCGGCCGGCCGAGCGCGACGCGGTAGAGCGGAGCGTGCGTGTCGGGATCGAACCCGGTCGCGGCGTTCGCGACGCCGTCGGTCGCGCTCGCCCACTCCTTCAGCTCCGCGTAGTGCGTCGTCACCGCGGTCAACCGCGCCTGGCGCGCCAGGCGCTCCACGAGCGCCTGGGCGAGCGCCGACCCTTCCTCGGGGTCGGTGCCGACTGCCACCTCGTCGAGCAGCACGAGCGACCGCTCGGTCGCGGAGGCCAGGATCGTCACGAGCGCCTGCAGGTGCGCGGAGAACGTCGAGAGGCTCATCTCGATCGACTGCCTGTCGCCGATGTCGGCGAGCACCCGGTCGAAGACGGGGAGGGTCGCCTCGTCGGCCGGCGGCCGAATGCCGCATTGATGCAGGAGGGCACAGAGGCCGAGCGTCTTCAGCGCGACGGTCTTCCCGCCGGTGTTCGGCCCGCTGATCACGAGCGCCCGCAGCCCGCCGAGGTCGAGGTCGATCGGCACGGCTTGCTCCGGGTCGAGCAGCGGATGCCGGACGCCGATCAGCGAGACGGCGCCGTCGATCCGCACGGGCGCGCCGCGGTGGCGGCGCGACAGGCTGCCGCACGCGAGCGCCAGGTCGATCGCGGCGGCCGCGTCGACGAGCGCGACGAGCCCGGCGTCCTCGGCCGCGACGGCGGCGGAGAGCTCGCGGAGGATCCGCTCCGCTTCCTCGCGCGCCTCGGCGGCGGCCTCCGCGAGGCGGTTCCCGAGCTCGACGACGGCGAACGGCTCGACGAAGAGCGTCTGGCCGGTGCTCGACGCGTCGTGGACGATCCCGGGCACCTTCGAGCGTGCGGACGCCCGCACAGCCAGCACCGGCCTGCCGCCCCGCTCGGCGAGGAACGACTCCTGGAGCGCCTCGCGGACGGCGGTCGATCCGGCGACCCGCGCGAGCTCCCCGTGGATCCTGGCCGCGCCGCTCGCGACCTCCTTCCGCAGACGCGCAAGGAGCGGCGACGCCGAGTCGCGCAGGTCGGAGCCGTCGTCGGCGACGGCCCGGTCGAGACGATCGGCGAGACGCGACAGGGAAGGCTCGATCGCGGCCGCGAGCCGACCGAGGCCCGGCGCGAGCGTCGACTCCTCCAGCGCGGCTCTGGCGGCGAGGGCAACCCTGACCGTCGTGACCACGGCACGCAGCTCGGCGGCGCCGAGCACGCCCTCCCGTGCGGCGCGGGCGACGGCCTCGCGCACATCGGAGACGCCGGAGAGCTCCGGCTCCTCCCCCTCATCGAGGAGCGCGACCGCCTCCGAGGTGAGCCCCTGCCGGTGCCGCACCTCGTCGTCGTCGGCGCTCGGCTCGAGCGCCCGCGCCAGAAGCACCCCGGGCTCGGTCGCTGCGGCCGCGGCCAGGCGTTCGAGGATCGCGGGCAGCTCGAGGGCCTCGCGGGCCTCGGCGTCCATCGGTCGGCGCGGCTACTCGGGGCGCTCGTCGCCCGGCCGCAGCCGATAGACGATGCGGCCGCGGTCGAGGTCGTACGGCGAGAGCTCGATGCGAACGCGATCGCCGGGATTCATGCGAATGCGAAACCGGCGCATCTTCCCGGCGGTGTAGCCGAGCGTCTCGTGACCGTTGTCGAGCCGGATCCGGAACATGCCGTTCCGCAATGCCTCGACGATCTCACCGGTCATCTCGACCTTGTCTTCCTTCTGGGGGATGTCTCCTCCTTTCCGGGGGTCTGCGGCGGGCGGCGGGCAGTTCGTGCCCGCCGCCCGGCCGGCTATCCGATCACGTTCACGTTGGCGGCCTGGGGGCCCTTGTCTCCCTCCTGCGCCTCGTACTCGACTCTCGCGCCCTCGTCGAGGCTGCGATAGCCGGCTCCCTGGATCGCGCTGAAGTGCACGAACAGGTCCTTCCCGCCCTCGTCGGGGGTGATGAACCCGTAGCCCTTGTCGGCGCTGAACCACTTGACAGTTCCGGTTGCCATATCTCGTCTTTCACCTCCTTGCCAACTTCGCTGAACGGGCAAGAAAGGTGCAAGCAGGCACCGTCCGTCCTCGCTCAAAGTGCAGGCGACAGTGTAGACGGTCGCCGCCGGAAAATCGCCGTGCGCGGGACTCAATCGCGCCGGCCGGCCGGCCGATAGGAGGGATGGTGGCAAACCGTTCCCGCCTCGTTCCCGTGCGCGCCTGCATCCTCGTCGCGGCCCTCGCAGCCGTGACCGCCTGCCCGGCGGCAGCGGCAGGCGACGGCTGGGCGACACCCCAGATCCGCGCGGTGACGAAGGCGGGGGTCTTCCCCGGATCGGCCTCGGCCTTTCGCCCGCAGGCGCCGCTGACGCAGGCAGCGCTGGCTGCCGCGATCCGGGCGACCGACACGATCCGAACGGCGCCCGCGGCTCCTGCGCCTCCCGCGACGACTCCGGCGCCGGTCGTGCTCACGGCCTCCTACGGGTCCGGCGCCGTGCTCGCCGGCACCGTCCCGCTGCGGATCGACGCCCCGGGCCGCCCACTCGACCACGTCGACTTCGCCGTCGACGGGACCGGCGTCGCCACCGCGACCGCAGCGCCCTTCGAGCTCGACCTCGACACCACGCCGCTCGCGGACGGCGTGCACCATCTGGCCGTCAACGCGGCGTTCTCCGGCGGCGGGCGGGCGATCGCGGTCTTCGACGTCACCGTCGCGAACGACGGCTCCGAGCCGGCGACCGCCCCGTCGGTGGTCTCGCTCGCGATCGCCAAGTCGTCGCTCCCCGCCCCCTCCCCTGCCCCGACGCCCTCGCCGACGCCCGCCGCCCACGGCACGCTCTACCGCGTGAGCTCACCGACGGAGCCGGTCACGGTGAAGCAGCTCGACGCGGCGCTCGTCGCCTATCTCGGCCTCGGCGGTGCAGCACACGAGATCCAGGCGGCGCTCGCCGCAGCGGGCCTCGACCCCCCGACGAACACGGGCACGGAGGCGGTGGCGCGCATGCTCGGGCTGCGCCTGAACCACCCGGCGGCGCAGGATGCCCTCGAGCTCCTCCCCGGAAGCCCGGTGACGCGCGCGGAGGCGGCGTTCTCGTTCGCGCGCGTGCTCGACCTCGACCCCGACGCGCTCGCCTCGGTGCAGGAGGCCGCGGACTCGTTCACTCTGCCGGAGCTCGGCGACTGGCAGCGCCGGATCCTGACGACGGCCGTCCACTACGTCGGCTACCCCTACGTCTGGGGCGGCACGAGCCCGGCCGAGCAGACGCTCTTCGGCGTCACGTCTCGCGGCGGCTTCGACTGCTCGGGCTTCGTGTGGCGCGTCTACAAGCTCACGTCCTATCCCGGCGAAGGCGACCTCGCCTCGACGATCCGCGGGCGGACGACCTACGAGATGAGCGGCGAGGTGCCGAAACGCGAGCGGATCGGCCCGGCGAAGATCGAGCCGGCCGACGTGCTGTTCTTCGGGCCGAGGGGGCCGAAGTCGAGCCCGAGCGTCGTGGACCACGCAGCGCTGTACCTCGGAGACGGCTGGTTCATCCAGTCGAGCGACGAAGGCGTCACGCTCCTGCCGCTCTCGTCGAGCTGGACGACATCCTTCGCCTGGGCCCGCCGGCCGCTCGCCGAGGCAGGCCTCACCGGCTGACCCCGGACCGGGGATCGCCCTCTATAGGGTAGGTCCGTGCTCGCTCCCGGCGTCGACACCGGGCTCGACCGGTTCGCAATCGGCTTCGATCAACGCGACCGCACACGTCTCCACGAGCTCTGGGACAGGGTGTTCGATTCGCACCGCTGGTCGGAGGGAGAGCTCGTTCGCGAGTTCGAGTCGGCGTGGGGAACCTGGAACGGGCTCGACGCCGTCGCCTTCGGCGGCTGGGCCGGAGCGGCGCTCGCGGCGCTCGAGTGGGCAGGCGTCGAGAACGAGCTCGTCCTCTGCCCGTCGAACACGTTCATGGCGACGCCGCTCATCGCGATGCGCGCCGGCGCACACGTCGAGTTCGTGGACTGCAACCGGGACGACCTCTGCATGTCGTTCGCCGCTCTCGAGGCGCACGTGGCCCGCCGCAAGCCGCGCGCGGTGTTCCTCGTGCACGTCGGCGGGCACCTCGCGTTCGAGTCCGAGCAGATCGCGGAGCTCTGTCGCAGCGAGGGGATCATGCTGATCGAGGACTGTGCCCACGCCCACGGTGCCGAATGGCGCGGCCGGCGGGCCGGCACGTTCGGGGACGTCGGCATCTGGTCGTTCGCCGCCACGAAGACGATCTCGACCGGTGAAGGCGGGATGCTCGTCTCCCGCCATCCCGACGCGATCGAGTTCGCGCGGGCGTTCCGGAACTACGGCAAGCCCGACTACGCGGTCCACGGGCTCAACCTCCGGATGAACGAGTTCACCGCCGCGATCGGCGTCGTCCAGGTCGACAGACTGCCGGAGATCGTCGCCTGGAAGAACGAGGCGGCACGCACGATCCTCGACCCGAAGCATCCGTCGCGGCTCCGGCTGCCCGACGGCATGACCTCCGGGCTGTACAAGTACATCGTCTTCGAGCCGATCGAGCGATCGACGGGCAAGGTCTACGACGAGCCCTGCCATCGTCTGCTCGGGCACGCCGTCGACCTTCCGAACAGCGACTGGGTCGCGACGAACCACTGGTGCGTGCCGCTCTACTACCGACCGGGCCCGGACGAAGGCGACGCGTGAGGATCCTCGTCACGGGCGGCGCGGGCTTCATCGGCTCGCACGTGGTCGACCGCGTGCGGACCGCGGGCCACGAGCCCCGGATCCTCGACCTCGTCCCGTCGAGCCACCACGACGCGTCGACAGACACGCTCCTCGGCGATCTGTGCGAGCCGGCAACCGCCCGGGCCGCGGTCGCCGGCTGCGACGCCGTCCTGCACCTCGCCGCCGTGGCGGACGTCGACGCGGTCACGGCGGATCCGGCGCACGCCGATCGGGTGAACGTCCACGGCACCCGGGTGCTGCTCGACGCCGCGGCGTCGGCCGGCATCGGGCGCTTCGTCTACGCCAGCACGATCTGGGTCTACGGCAACACGCCCGGGGCGGAGCCTGTCGACGAGGACTTCCCGGTCGCCTTGCCGGCGCACTTCTACACGGCCACGAAGCTCGCCGGAGAGTGGTACACGGCAGCCTACGGCGCGCTGTGCGGCCTCGAGTGGACGATTCTCAGGCTCGGCATACCGTACGGCCCGCGGGCGCGCCCGACCGCCGTCGTGCCGGCCTTCACGGCGAGGGCGCTCGCCGGGGAGCCGTTGCGGATCGCAGGGGACGGGAGCCAGTCGCGGCGGTTCGTGTACGTCGAGGATCTGGCCGCGGGGATCGTCGCGGCGCTCGCCCCGGCTGCCGCCGGCCGCGTCTACAACCTGGTCGGGCGGGAGCAGACGAGCGTCCTGGAGATCGCCCGCACGATCCGCGAGGTCGTCCGGGACGTGCCTGTCGAGCATGTCGCTGGGCGCGCGGGCGACCTTCAGGCCGGGAACGCCTCGGGGACGCGCGCACTGCGGGAGCTCGGCTGGGAGCCGACGACGTCGTTCGAGGAGGGAGTGCGTCGCTACGTCGACTGGGTCACGGCGTCGGCGGGGACGCCGATGCGCTCGACGGCGTCGAGCACCGACGGAAGCGCTCCGGCCGTGGCGAGCCACGAGCCCCTGGCGCCGTAGGCGTCCGAGTCGTGGAGCAGCACGACGTCTCCGGCACGGAGCCGTCGGGTCGAGCGGCGGGCGACCGACGCAGGGGTCGCCCGCCGCTGCCAGTCCTTGCCCCAGGCCGACCAGAGGAGCGGACGCAGGCCGCGCTCCCGCACGAGCAGCAGCGCTCCGGAGCTGAAGACTCCGTAGGGCGGCCGGTACACGGTCGGCGAGAGCCCGGTCGCATCCTCGATCACGGCAACCGCCCGGTCGAGATCGGCGCCGAGCTGGGAGACGGTGCGCCGCAGGAGCAGCACATGCCGGTGGCCGTGCAGGGCGATCTCGTGCCCGGCAGCCGCGATCTCCCGTGCCACGGCGGGCCGGCGCTCGACCTGCTCCCCGACGAGGAAGAACGTGGCGCGCGCCCCTCGCTCCGCGAGGATCTCGAGCATCGCGGGCGTCCCGCGCTCGTGCGGGCCGTCGTCGAACGTCACGGCGACGGCGTCGCGATCGATCCGGCGGTCGATGCCGAGCGTGCGGGCAAGCGGCGGCACGTGCACCGCAGGGGCCGGGACGAACCAGTCGGCTCTCAACTACCCGAGCAGCGAGAGCAGATCGCTCACGCGGCTGGCCGCCACGCTCGGGTGCCGCAGCGGATGCGTGTCGCGGATGCTGTAGCGGTTGCGGCGCCCGACTCGCTCACGAAGGATGTACCCGTCCTCGACCAGATCGGAGAGCACCCGGTGTGCCTGCCGCTCGGTCAGCCCTGCACGCTCGGCGATCTCCCGGACGGTCGCGTGCGGTTCACGCGCAACCTCGATCAGAACGACGCCGTGAGACGTGATGAAGGCCCAGTTTCGCTCCGTCATGCGACGAATCTACTCCTCCGCCGAGACGGTCGGCCGGTCGAGCTACTGGTGCGGCCCCTCGAGCGGCGGCCAGTGGGGAGAGATATCCGGATCGCCGAGGATCCCGTAAGGGATGCATGTGCCGGCCAGCAGCTCGCGATCGGCGCGAAGCAGCTCGTCGACGCGATCGTTCTCCGGCACGGCGCGCTTCCAGGTGCGCCGGAGCGCCTGGCCGTGCACGATGAGGGCGCGCGGCGAAAGCGGTGAGGCCGTCCGCACGACGAAGAAGTGCCCTGCGACCGGCGCGACTCGGAGCGCCGTGCGCGCCGCTTTCGCCTCCGCACTCGATGCGGCATAGAAGAGCCACAACCCGTAGCGGGGTCGCTGCGGGCCGCGCAGGAAGGGACGGGCGCGGTCGCACGAGTCGTCGTCCACGAGCCGGAGCGACGGCACGCGCAGCGCGACGAGGTGGTCGAGGAGATTCGGCGGATGACCGAAGTCGAAGCCGGAGCCGATCCTGCCCCGCGTCCCGGTCGAGCCGAACAGCACGGTCCCGGGGGGCTCGTGAGAGACCGCCTGGACGACCGCGTCGACGTGGATGCGGCCCACATGACGACGGAAGCGAAGGTCGTCTCGGAGCTCCAGCGCGAGCAGGCCGGCAACCGCCGCCGCGACGATGCCGAGACCGAGCGCCCGCTCCACGGTGCCCCGCCTCATCCGGTCGCGCAGCATCGGGCCCGAACGACCGCGGAACGAGCGCCCGGCGCGGAGAAGCGTCAGGGCGAGCCGCGCGACGCCCGCCACCCCGACGACGACGAGGACGAGGAACGCGGGTGTCGCGGGGATCATGTACCGGTCGAAGAAGAGCGCCGAGACGCCGCCCGTCGGCACGACCGAGAAGAAGACGATCGGGGACGCGACGGTGAGTGCGCAGAACGCGAGCACCCGGTAGGAGCGGCGTACGAGCAGCGTGACACCGCCGAGCGCCGCCAGGACCGTGAACGCGTTGACGACGTGGGCGCCCGGCGCGAGGAAGTGGATCGCGTCGACCCAGACGGGCCGGCCTGAGAAGGTGCGGCCCGACGTGCCGCTGCCGACGCCGTAGCGGTCGCTCAGAACGTGCAGCGTCGCCAGGTAGTACGGCAGGAACGTGACGACGAGCGCCGCGGCTCCGGGCCACGCCTGGGCCACGACGGTACGCGGCGGTCGCCATGCGTAGACCACGGCGGCCCCGAAGGCGGTCAACGCATAGAGCGGGGCGGTGGGATGCACGAACACCGTCAGGCCGAGCACGGCGCCGGCGGCCGTCCACAGCCGCCGGTCGCCCGTGTCGGCCGCGGCGAGCGCGAGGACGGTGCCCCACGAGAGCCACGCGAACAGCATCGTGTGCGGGCGCCCGAACGTGCTGTAGTGCACGGGCACCGGCGAGACGGCGAGGAGCAGCACGACACCCGAGGCGACGACGACACCCGAGAGGCGGCGGGCGATCAGGGCCACCGCCGGCAGCGCCAGCACCGAGAAGACGAGGGACGGCAGCCGCAGCGCCTGAAGCCCCGGCCACCAGCCGATCAGAACGTGCTCGAGCCAGAAGTGGAACGGGCCGCCGCCGCGTTCCGCGGAGACGACGTGGAAGATGTGGCCGAACGAGAAGTCGGCCAGCCGGAGAGTCAGCTCCTCGTCGACGTTGAGCGGGGCGCGGAGGACGGCCGGCCAGGCGAGCCAGACGACGAGCCCCGCGCCCGCGGCGGTCGCGAACGGCAGGAGGAGGCGCTTGCCTGTCAGTCTGTGTGGGTTGCCGCGAGCGCCTGCATCTCCGGCGTCTCGGGTGCGGAGCGGTACGGGGACTCGCTCTCGACGTGGGTCTCGTGGTAGACGCTCTCGGCGTTGACCGCCCAGATGTCGTGGTCGGCACCGGTGAGGATGTTGTCGACCGCACGCATCGCCGTGAGCATCGAATGGTCCGAGTTGTTGTAGCGGTGAAGCCCGTTGCGCCCGACCTGCTGGAGGTTCTCGAGGCCGTCGAGCCATTCCCGGATCACCTGCACCCGCTCGGCGTAGTCCGCGTCGTAGATCGGATACGCCTTCGGCACGCGGATCGCGTAGCCGCGATCGACCTTGGCCCGCGGGGCGAGCTGCAGCCGTTCGAGCTCGTCGGCCGCGAGCGCGACCAGGTCGTCGTCGTCCATCGACCAGAGGTCGTCGCCGGCGAAGCAGAAGTACTCCATGCCGACGCAGGCCTTCGACGGGTCGGGGACCATCCACGGCGACCACGACCGGAAGTTCTGGATGCGGCCGACGCGCACGCCCGGCTCGTGGATGTAGATCCAGTTGTCGGGGAAGAGGTCTTCGCCGTCCACGACGAGCGCGACGGTCAGGAAGTCCCGGTAGCGAAGACCCGCCGCGGCGTCGAGCACGTCCCGGTCCGGCGCCGGAGAGGCCATCGCGACGACCTCGCGAAGCGGCAGCGAGGAGATGACGGAAGCCGGCTCGTATTCGACGCCCCCTGCGTCGACGCCGACGATCCGCGCCCCGTCGAGCTGAAGCCGCTCGACGGGCGAGTCGAGCAGCACCCGGCCGCCCTGCTCCCGGATCGCCTCGGCCATCGCATCCCACATCTGGCCCGGGCCATAGCGCGGGTAGTTGAACTCCGAGATCAGGCTCTTGATCCGGTCGCCCTTGTTGCCGAGGAACGCGGCCCGCGCGGCGGAGAAGAACGAGAGCCCCCGGATCCGCTGCGCCGCCCACTCGGCGCGGATCTCGGAGGCAGGCACGCCCCACACCTTCTCGTTGTAGCTCTTGAAGAAGAGCTCGAAGAGGCGCCGCCCGAAGCGGTTCGTGACCCACTCCTCGAGCGACTCCTCGCCGCCCTTCGGACGGACGGCGACCGCGATGTACGACGCCATGCAGCGGGCAAGCTCGACCGGCCCGAGCTTCCGGATCACGTCGGGCCCCCGCAGCGGGTAGTCGAGGTAGCGGTTCGACCAGTAGATGCGCGACATCCGCGGCCGCAGCAGGAACTCGTCGCCGAGCACCTCGTGCCAGAGAGCGTCGACCTCCTCGGCCTTCGTGAAGAAGCGATGTCCGCCGAGGTCGAAGCGGTAGCCGTCACGCTCGACCGTCTTCGCGAGCCCGCCAATCTGCCCGTCGGCCTCGAGCACCACGGCGTCCCGCCCGGCCTTGCCGAGAAGGTAGCCCGCGGTGAGCCCGGCCGGGCCGCCACCGAGGACGAGCGTCGTCTGCATGTCGTTCGTCATGGAGAGCCGGCCTGGAGCCGTGCGGATGACTCTATCGAGTCTTTCGAAAAACGTAAGCCTGCAGCGGTTTGAAGTAGTTCTCCTTGAGAGCGATCTCGTCGCTCACGATGTGGGCGACGACGTGGTAGCGGGGATCGTGGAGAAGCAGCCAGTTCCAGGCGGTCGCCTTCCGCCAGACGAGCTTCGTCCACGTGGCGCGCCACGCCCGGTAGTCGCGGAAGACGGGAGCGATGACGACGAATTCCTGCCCTTTCGGCACCGTGGCGAGCACGCTGTCCATCGTCTGCTTGGCATCCGCGGCCTTCAGCCGGCTGACCGCGTCACGCCAGTCGAAGATGTGCGGGTCGGGGGTCGGGCCGAGCGTGGTCGCCCAGCGGTACCCCGCACCGAGGTAGTAGCGCAGCACCGGCGTCTGCTCCGGATGCGTCGAGACGATCAGCTCGCCCGGCGTCAGGTAGCGCTGCACGACGTGCGTGATCCCCTTCGCGTTCTCCTTGTCGTTGTGCATCGTGTAGCCCGCCCAGAGGAAGACGACGATGACGAGCGCCACGAACCCGGGCCGCCGCGCGTGAATGACGCCCTTCGCCGCGAGCAACGCCACCGGGCCGAAGACGACGGCGAAGTAGCGCGTCGTCCAGCCCGGCGAGATCTGGGAGGAGATGAACGCCGTCCCGACCGTCACGGCCGTCATCGTCGCGAGCGCGAGCACGATCCGTCTCTCCTCCGTGGCCGGCCCGGCGATGACCCCGGCGAGCGCGGCCCCGCCGACCAGGGCGAACGCGAGGTACGAGGCGTCGCCGCCGATGACGCCGCCGGTCGACATGACGAGGTCGTGCAGATTCGGCCTGGTCGACCACGGAGCACCCGTGTGCGCCGCCTGCGAGAGCAGCGTGGGAAGCCACGGCCCGTAGAGCAGCGCCACCCCGGTCGCCGCTGCGAGGAGCAGCTTGAGGCGTTCGCGGGCGACGGCCGCCGTCGCCGCAGCGAGGCCGACGCACATGAAGAGCCCCCAGTTGTGCGTGTAGTTGAGCATCGCGACCGAGATGACGAGCGCAGGGAGCCAGAGCCGCTTGCCGCGGATGATCGCCTCGACGTAGCTCCAGACGACGAAGATCGAGACGAGCGCCTCGAGCTCGTACATGCGCGTCTCCTGCGCGTAGTAGGTGAGGAACGGGTCGAGAGCCGCGATGACCGCGGCCACGAGCCCGACCATGCGCGAGAAGACGGCGCGTCCTGCGAAGTACGCGGCCGGGATGCAGGCGAGGCCGAAGAGGAGCGACAGCGTGTGCGTGGACGACTCGCCGTCCCCGAAGAGCCTCACCCAGAGGCCGAGCAGCATGTAGTACGCGGGAGGCGAGCCGTCCTGACGCAGGAGGTGCGGGATCGAGGTCCAGTGCTCGTGCGCGATCCCGACCGAGATCCCCTCGTCGATCCAGAAGCCCGCATGGAGCTCACGCGTCCGGAAAAAGAGCGAGATGAGGGCAAGGGCGGGCAGGGCGACGGGAACCGCCCAGCGGGCGGCGAGCGCCTCCTCGAACCGCAGAACGAGCCGACGGGGAAGTGCTTCCGCGACCGACGCCACGAACGGGCATCGTAGACTCGACTGCTGCGAGGCGAGGCGCTCGTGCCGTCAGGGCACGAGCGCACTCACGGCTCAGGAGCCGCTCTCGGGCTCCAGGCTGACCACGGTCCGCGACCCGCCCTCGTCGTAGACGACGTCGACGGCGTCGTGCCGTCGATACGTTCCCGCGACCCCGAGGAACATGCTCGTCCAGCGCCAGAAGCCGAGCTTTCCCTCGCGGGCGAGCGGCCGGCGGAAGACGAGGCGGCGGCCGACGAGGTCGTAGTCGATGCCGGCCCGCTGGGGGACTCCGTTGACGAAGACCTCGAACGCGCCGGCAACGGCGTCGGGCAGGTCGACGTGACTCGAGGATTCCACGCTCTATACGATGCCATCCTCCGTGCGTCGCAGATCTCTCGCCGCATTTGCAACGACCCTCGTCGCGCTCACGGTGACCGGCGCGGCATACGCAGGGAACGCGGGCTTCCTGCCGGGCCAGGCTCACTCGCCGAACGCGCACCGCATCCAGGCGGCATTCATCTTCGTCGCGATCTTCACCGGAATCATCTTCGTCGCCGTCGAGGGCGCCCTGATCGCGTTCATCGTCAAGTACCGGCGCGGGCGCCGTTCGCGGACGGCGGAGGGCCCGCAGATCCACGGCTCGACCCGGCTCGAGATCATCTGGACGGTCGTCCCGGTGCTGATCCTGGCCGCGATCGGCGGCTTCGTGTTCTACAAGCTGCCCGGGATCGCCGACGCGCCGAAGGCGGCCGCGGCCGACCAGACCACGATCACCATCGAGGGGCGCCAGTTCTACTGGCTGTTCCGCTACCCGAACGGCGCCGTCTCGATCAACCGCATGGTGGCGCCGGCCGACCAGGTCGTCCACGAGAACGTCGTCGGAATGCCGTGGGACGTGAACCACTCCTGGTGGGTCCCCGACTTCGGCGGGAAGATGGACGCCATCCCCGGGCGCGTCAACAAGACGTGGTTCGAGGCGCCGGTCGGCGACTACCCGGCCAAGTGCGCCGAGCTGTGCGGCATCCAGCACGCGCAGATGACCGCGACGGTGCACGTGGTGCCGCGCGCCCAGTACGACGCGTTCATCGCCGAGCGCGCGTCGCCGGCGGGCACGGCGGCGCTCGGCAAGGAGGAGTGGCAGGGGGTCTGCCAGTCGTGTCACCGGCTCGACCACGCCTACATCGGGCCGGCGCTCGGCGGCAACCCGCTCCTTGCCGATCGCAAGGGCATCGAGTCGCTGCTGCGAAACGGCGGGATCCTGATGCCGGCCGTCGGCAAGCAGTGGACGTCCGGGCAGATCGATGCGCTGATCGCCTACACGAAGCGCTTCGCGAATCAGGGCGGCTCGGGCTAGCGATGGCTGTCAACGTCGAGGCATCGAGGCCGTACCGCGCCGACTGGCGGCAGGGGCGCGTCGCGTCCTGGCTGACGACCGTCGACCACAAGCGGATCGGGATCCTCTACATCTGCACGGCGCTCGTGTTCCTCGCGATGGGTGGGATCCTCGCGCTGCTGATTCGCGTGCAGCTCGCCACGCCGAACGAGCACTTCCTGACGAAGAACTCCTACAACGAGG
This sequence comes from uncultured Thermoleophilia bacterium, assembly GCA_963784765.1. Lineage (GTDB taxonomy): Bacteria > Actinomycetota > Thermoleophilia > Gaiellales > Gaiellaceae > PALSA-600. The sequence goes on along the minus strand of CAWASP010000029.1, from coordinate 11,914 downwards.
CCGTGACGATCCACGGGACGACCATGATCTTCCTGGTCGTGGTCCCGATCCTGGCGGGCTTCGGGAACTACCTCGTGCCGCTGATGATCGGCGCCCGCGACATGGCGTTCCCGCGGTTGAACGCACTCTCGTACTGGCTGTACCTGCTCGGCGGCGTCGTGCTCTTCCTCAGCTTCTTCGCCGGGCAGGGCGCCGCCCGGTCGGGCTGGACCTCGTACGTCCCGCTGACGACGCTGCACTCACCGGGCCACGGGCAGGACCTCTGGATCCTCAGCCTGCACATCCTCTCGATCTCGTCGCTCGTGGGTGCGATCAACCTCGTCGTGACGATCCACAACATGCGGGCGCCAGGCATGTCGTGGATGCGCATCCCGCTCTTTTGCTGGGCGATCGTCACCTACGCATGGCTGCTGCTGCTCGTCCTGCCCACGCTGTCGGCCGGATTGACGCTGATGCTGCTGGACCGGCAGGTCGGGACGCACTTCTTCGACCCGCAGCACGGTGGCAGCCCGATCCTCTACCAGCACGTCTTCTGGTTCTTCGGCCACCCCGAGGTCTACATCATGATCCTGCCCGCGATGGGGATGATCTCGGAGATCCTCCCGGTGTTCTCGCGGAAACCGATCTTCGGCTACAAGGCGGTCGCGATCTCGACGGCCGGGATCGCGTTCTATTCACTGCTCGTGTGGGCCCACCACATGTTCGCGGTCGGCCTCCCGATCGGTCTCGACATCTTCTTCATGATCAGCTCGATGGTGATCGCGATCCCGACGGGCGTGAAGATCTTCAACTGGCTGGCGACGATCTGGCGCGGGAACATCTCCTTCGACACGCCGATGCTGTGGGCGCTCGGATTCATCGGCGTGTTCACGCTGGGCGGCCTCTCCGGGATCTTCCTCGCGTCCTTCCCGATCGACTGGGCCGTGACCGACACCTACTTCGTCGTCGCGCACCTGCACTACGTGCTCTTCGGCGGGTCGATCTTCGGCATCTTCGGCGGGCTCTACTACTGGTGGCCGAAGATGTTCGGGCGCATCCTCGACGAGCGCCTGGGCAAGCTGCACTTCTGGCTCGTGTTCGTCGGGTTCAACGTGACCTTCTTCCCGATGCACATGCTCGGCCTCCTCGGGATGCCGCGCCGGGTCTACACGTACCGCTCGGGCGGGCTGTGGGAGGCCTACAACATGACCTCGACCGTCGGGTCGTTCCTGATGACGGCCGGCATGCTCGTCTTCGTGTGGAACGTCGTCCAGACGACGCGCAGCGGCGCGAGGGCCGGCAACGACCCCTGGCAGGCCGACACGCTCGAGTGGTACACGACCTCGCCGCCGCCCGCGTGGAACTTCGATTCCGTCCCGTATGTGACGAGCGCGCGGCCGCTCCGCGACCTGCGGCGGCGCCTCGCCGAGACGAGGGGCTTCTAGTGGGCCGCTGGGCCCGGCTCGTGGCGCTCTCGGCCGTCGCAGGGACGACGCTCGCGGTGGTCTCCGGCGCCGCGGGGTGGAACACGGCCCACCGCCTGCTCGCCGCGCTCGCGCTCCCGCCGCTCGCGGCGCTCGCCGCCACGGCCTGGGTGTCCGCCCGCCGGCTGCTCCCGGCGACCGGCGCCGCGCTCGTCTCGTTCGGGCTCGCCGCCCTCCTCACGGGACGAAGCGTCCACCTCGTGTTCGCCGCGATCGCGCTGGGATCGACCGTCTACGCCGCGGCGTTGACCTTCCGCCGCGTCCCGGCGCAGGGGCCCTGGCGCGACTACGTCACCCTCACGAAGCCGAGGATCATGTCGCTGCTCCTGCTCACCGGCGCGGCCGGCACGTTCGTGGGGGCGCACGGAGCGCCGTCGGCGCGCACGTTCTTCCTGACGACGGCGGGGCTCGCCCTCGCGTGCGGCGGCGCATCCGCGCTGAACCACTACCTCGATCGCGACATCGACCGGCTGATGGGGGCACGGACCGAGACGCGGCCGGTCGCATCGGGGCGCGTCCCCGCAGAGCGGGCACTCGAGTTCGGGCTCGCCCTCTCGGCGTTCTCGTTCGTCCTCCTCGCCTCGCTCGTCAACCTGCCGACGGCGCTGCTCGCCCTCGCCGGCAATCTCTTCTACGTGCTCGTCTACACGCGCTACCTGAAGCGCTCGACGCCGCAGAACATCGTGATCGGCGGCGCCGCCGGTGCGGTGCCTCCGCTCGTCGGGTACGCGGGGGCAACTGGTCATCTCGGCCTCGCCGCCCTCGTGATGTTCGTGGTCGTCTTCGTCTGGACGCCGCCCCACTTCTGGGCGCTCGCCCTGATGTTGAAGGATCACTACGCGCGTGCCGGCGTGCCGATGCTCCCCGTTGCGCGCGGCGACCGCGAGACGGCGCGGCAGATCGTCCGCTACACGGTGCTGCTCGTCGCAGTGACGCTCGTGCCGATCGGGCTCGGCACGTTCGGCGTCGTCTACGGCGTCGCCGCGCTGCTGCTCGGTGGAGCGTTCCTCTGGCTCGCCGTGGAGCTGCGTCGCACGATGGAGCGCGCCGTCGCCGTGAAGCTCTTCCATTTCTCGCTCCTCTACCTCGCGCTGCTCTTCGTCGCGATGGCGCTCGACACGGTGGTCGCGTAGATGTCCGAGCCGCTGCAGCCGTCGGTCCCGCCGCTCACGACGCACGAGCCTGCGAGCCCCGCACGCGACGAGGAGGAGCTCGCCCGGCGGAATCTCCGCTGGGGGTGGGCGCTCTTCGGGCTCTTCTGGGTGCTCTTCGGCGGCACGGTCGGGATCGCCTTCATCTACCTCTGGCTCTCGTAGGCCACGCCGCCCGCGGTCTGGATCACGAAGGTCGCAGAGGCCCCGCCCGGGCGGCGGCTCGCGGTCAAGGACCTCTTCGACACGGCCGGGGTTCGCACGACGTACGGCTCGGCGGTCTTCGCCGACCATGTGCCACAGCAGACGGCGCCCTGGGTCGCCGAGCTGGAGGCAGCCGGCTGGGTGACGGTCGGCAAGACCAACCTGCACGAGTTCGCCTACGGCGTGACCTCGCAGAACCTGCACTACGGGACGGTGCCGAACCCGCGCTTCCCGGGCCTGACAGCGGGCGGGTCGTCGGGCGGGTCGGCGGCAGCGCTCGTCCTCGGCGAAGCCGATGTCGCGCTCGGCACCGACACCGGCGGCTCGGTGCGGATTCCCGCCGCCTGCTGCGGCATCGTCGGGTTCAAACCGAGCTATGGCCTGCTCTCGACCGACGGGATCTTCCCGCTCGCGCCGAGCTTCGACCATGCGGGGCCGATGGCGACGAGCGTCGCGGGCTGCATCTCCCTGCTCGATCTCGACGTGCCGGAGGTGTCGCTCGCCGATCTCTCGCTCGCCGTCTCGTGGGGCGGAAGCGCGCCGGCGGGGGCGGCGCCGGTCGAGTTCCCGACCGCCGAGGCGGTCGTGCCGGCGTTCATGCGGGAGGTGGGGGACGTCCACCGCGACCTCTTCGCGGAGAACGCCGAGCTCTACGGCGAGAACATCCGCGGGAAGATCGAGCGCTGTCTCGCGGTGACGGATGCCGAGTACGAGGCCGGGACTCGCGCCCGCGCCGAGCATGCAGAGCGTGCGGCCGGAGCGCTCGAGGGGTTCGACCTGCTCGTCACGCCGACGCTCTCGTGCCCCGTGCCGGCAGCCGATGTCGTCGAGGTCGACGTCCGCGCCGCGATGACGCTGTACACGTTCCCGTTCAACGCGCTCGGCTGGCCCGCCCTCGCGATCGGGGGAGTCCAGCTGGTCGGCCGTGCCGGCGACGACGCCCTCGTGCTCGGAGCAGGGGTCGCCCTGGAGCGGGAGCTCGCGTGAGCGGCGACCTCGAGTTCGCGCGGACGCTTGCGGACGCAGCCGACGCCGTGACCTTGCCCCGCTTCCGCGCACTCGATCTGCGGGTCGAGACGAAGCCCGATCTGACGCCCGTCTCGGACGCGGATCGGGCGGCGGAGGAAGCGGTGCGGGACCTCGTCGCCTCGTCGGGAAGGGGCGAGGGCGTGCTGGGCGAGGAGCAGGGCGACGACGGCGGGAACGCTCGGTGGATCGTCGACCCGATCGACGGGACGAAGAGCTACGTCCGCGGCATCCCGGTGTGGGCGACGCTGCTCGCGCTCGTCCGGGACGGCGTCACCGTCGTCTCGCTCGTCTCCGCACCCGCTCTGGGAAGTCGCTGGTGGGCGCTCCGGGACGGCGGCGCGTTCGCGGACGGCGAGCCCTGCCGCGTATCGACCGTCGCCCGGATCGAGGATGCCGTCGTCTCGACGACGACACCACGAGGGATGCCGCGCGGCTTCGCCGCGCTCGCCGAGCGCGCGTGGGCCACCCGGGGATTCGCCGATTTCTGGCAGTACTGCCTCGTCGCCGAGGGCGCCGTCGACATCGCCTGCGACCCGTCGCTCGAGCTGTGGGACTACGCCGCCGTACAGCTCCTCGTCGAAGAGGCGGGCGGCCGCTGCACCACCTTTGCGGGCGATGCGCCGCACCCGGGAGGGAGCTTCGTCAGCTCGAACGGCCGTGTCCACGACACGGCGGTCTCGCTGCTCGCGGGCTGACCCCGGCGGCTGCGCTCAGACCGCGGCAGCCGCGCGCACAGCCGCCTCGTAGATCGGGTCGCGCGCGAAGCGGTCGAGCTGGGAGGAGAGGACGTCGCTCGGATGCGGCGGCTTGCCCGGCGGGAACGGCGCCGGCTTCCCGTCGAGGTCGATGCCGTCGAGGCGCTCGCGCGCGTCGAGCTCCAGCTGCACATCGTGGCCGAGGCGTGAGCGGAGCCAGCCGGTGAGCAGGTACGCCTGGGCGGGCGTCCCGTGAACCTTGATCGTGCCCACCGCGTCGATCGCGGGCCACAACGACGCGAGCAGCGACCGCCACCGCTCGGTGCGCTCCCACGCGATGTCCGACACGACGACGCGCTCGAAGAGCTTCGAAAGCGGCGCGTAGGCATCCGGCAGATCCCGCCATTCGGTCGAGTCGACGACGAGCCTGTCGACGACCCCGAGAAGCTGGTCGAGCTCCGGCGATGCCCAGTCCGGCTGCCCCCGCCAACGCAGGAACACCGGGAGATCGGAGATGAGGAGCGGCAGGGCGAGCGAGGCGGGCGCTGCAGCACGCTTGCCACGCAGGCTCAGCTCGATCACCTCGCCGCAGATCGCACGGTCGCCGACGGGGAAGCACCGGATCGACACCTGTGCGTCCAGCCCGTCCGGCTCGTCCGGCCTCGGAACGAGGAGAAGCGTGCGAGACGGATGCCGCTCCGCCATTCCGGCGAGCGTCTCCTCGGCCACGGACTGCCACGCCGGCGGCACCCACGCGATGTGCGTCATCACCGACGTGCGCAGGTTCGGCTGCGATCCTTCCCGCGCCGACTCGTCACGGAGGCGTGCGAGCTCCCGCTCGATCTCCGAGACCGACGTGTCCTCGCCGGTCCAGGAGTCCTCGATCAGTGACGACGCCATGAGCGACCGTCCCGGTGGAGCAGCTCGTCGGCGGACGCCGGCCCCCACGTGCCCGCGGCGTAGTTCGGGAACGACGGGCGGTCGCGCTTCCAGAACGCGACGATCGCGTCGACGAGCGCCCACTGCTCCTCGATCTCGTCCGACCGGGTGAAGAGCGTCGCGTCCCCGAGCATCGCGTCGAGGATCAGGCGCTCGTAGGCGTCCGGCAGCCCCTCGCGGAACGCCCCGCCGTAGAGGAAGTCCATGTGCACTGTCCGGATGGTCATCCCCTGCCCGGGCACCTTCGCGCCGATCGCGAGCGACACGCCCTCGTTCGGCTGGACGTGGATGAGGAGCACGTTCGGGCGCAACCCCTCGCCGCCGTCGTCGAACGGCGGGTGCGGAGCGCGCTTGAACTGGATCGCGATCGTCGTCTCCCGCCGTGCGAGCCGCTTGCCCATCCGGACGTAGAACGGCGTGTCCGCCCACCGCCAGTTGTCGACGAACAGCTTCGCGGCGACGAACGTCTCCGTCATCGAGCCGTGGGCGACGCCGTCCTCCTCCCGGTAGCCGCGGACCTCCTCGCCCTCCACGAAGCCGGGGCCGTACTGGCCGCGGACGACGTGCTTGGGGCCGGGCGTGTGCATCGCCTTCAGCACCTTCACCTTCTCGTTGCGCACGGAGTCGGCGGTGAAGTCGATCGGGGGCTCCATCGCCGTCAGCGCGACGAGCTGCAGCAGGTGGTTCTGGAAGATGTCGCGAATCGCCCCCGCCTGCTCGTAGTAGCCGGCGCGGCCCTCGATGCCGATCGACTCGGCGACGGCGATCTGCACGTGGTCGATGAACTGCCTGTTCCAGATCGGCTCGAAGATGCCGTTGGCGAAGCGCAGAGCGAGCATGTTCTGCACCGTCTCCTTGCCGAGGTAGTGATCGATGCGGAAGACCTCGTTCTCGGCGAACCGGCCCTGGATCTCCGCATTCAGCGCGCGGGCCGATTCGAGGTCGTGACCGAACGGCTTCTCGATGATCAGCCGGATCCAGCCCGAGGCGCTCCGCCGCTCGGCGATCTCCGCGACGATGGTGCCGATCGCAGAGGGCGGGACGGCGAAGTAGTAGACGCGGTTCCCCTGCGTCCCGAGCTCCTGCTCGAGCGAGGCCAGCGTGTCGCGCAGCTCGTCCTCGCCCTTGTCGTCGGCGAAGTCGAGAGTCGTGTAGCGGAGGCCGGTTGCGAGCTCGTCCCAGACCGCCTCGTCGAACGGGTCGCGGGCGTGCTCGGCGACCGCTTGCTTCATACGCGCGCGGAACTCGTCGTCCGTCTCCTCGGTGCGGGCGGCGCCGACGATCCCGAAGCGCTCGGGAAGCAGCCGGCGCGCCGCGAGCGAGTAGAGCGCCGGCATCAGCTTCTTCGCGGTGAGATCGCCGGAGGCGCCGAAGATGACGAGGATGCACGGATCCGGCCGGCGCCGGAGCCGGAGCCCTTCGAGGAGCGGGTTCTGCTCGGCGGTGGCCGTCACTGCGCCTGCCGCGCCGCCTGCACGGCGTGACCGCCGAACTGGTTGCGGAGCGCAGCGTTCACCTTCGCGGCGAACGACTCGTCCTGGCGCGAGGCGAACCGGGCGAAGAGCGCGGCCGTGATCACCGGCACGGGCACGTCCTCCGCGATCGCCTCTGCGATCGTCCAGCGGCCCTCGCCCGAGTCCTCGACGTAGCCTCTGATCTTCTCGAGCTCGCCCCCTTCCACCTCGAACGCGCTGTGCAGCAGCTCGAGCAGCCATGAGCGCACGACCGAGCCGTAGCGCCAGATGCCCGCGATCTGATGCAGGTCGAGGTCGAACTCCGACGCCTTCATGACCTCGAAGCCTTCCGCGTAGGCCTGCATCAACCCGTACTCGATGCCGTTGTGAACCATCTTCACGAAGTGACCGCCGCCGGGACCGCCGACATGCGCGTAGCCGTCCTGGGGCGCGAGATCGCGCAGGACGGGCTCGACCTGGCGGACGGCGGGGTCGTCGCCGCCGACCATCAGGCAGTAGCCGAGCTCGAGACCCCAGACACCGCCGGAGACGCCGGCGTCGACGAACCCGATGCCCTTCTCGTGGGCCGCCCCGTAGCGGCGCTTCGAGTCGTGGAAGTTCGAGTTGCCGCCGTCGACGATCACGTCGCCGGGGCTGCCCACGCGCAGCAGCTCGTCGAAGGTCTCGTCGGTGATCTTCCCCGCGGGAACCATCATCCAGAAGGAGCGCGGCGCCTCCAGCTGGTCACGCAGCTCCTCGATCGACTGCGCCGTCGAGTCCACACCCGGGTCGTACGTCTTCACGTCGTGGCCGCGCTCGGCGAGCCGCTTCGTCATGTTCCCGCCCATGCGGCCGAGGCCGATCATCCCGAGCTGCACGCTTAGACCTCCTCGAGTCGAATCCTGATGACGTGCCGCCCGCGGTCCTCGAGCGACGCGAAGTCACCTGCGGCCTGCGCCCGGATCAGGGTGCCGAACCCGAACGGCTGCCCCGGGATCGCCAGGTCGTCGCCGGTCTCGTCGACCACCTGGACATACAGCCCGGTGGCCGGGCCGCCCTTGTGCAACTGGCCGGTCGAGTGCAGGTAGCGCGGGCCGAAGCCGTGCGTGACGACGCACCCGGTCGCCTCGCGCGCCCGCGCGGCAAGGGCGAGCATGCGCTCCTCGTTCGCGGGCGTCGGGTTCACGAACGCCTGGATGCAGACGTAGTCACCGGGTCGCGCGCGGTCGAGGAGCTCGTCGAGGGAGCCCCTGGGCGCGACATCCGGCTCCTGCCCGGACGCGAGCACCTCGTTCGTCTTGTCCTTCGCCGACTGCACGTCCGGCTGGTCGAACGGGTTGATCTCCAGGATCGAGCCGGCGACGGCGGTTGCGAACTCCCAGCGGAAGAACTCCTGCCCGAGCTCGTACGGACCGCTGAGACGCACCTCCTGCGGCTGCCGGTCGAGCCCGTCGCCGGGCTCCCCCGGCGCCGGCACGAGCCCCCTGCCCAGCTTGCCGGTCGACTCCGCCAGGAGCTGCTCCGCCCAGAGGCCGAACCCCGACGGGCTCTCCTCGATGCAGATCTTGTCTCGGCCGTCGCGCCAGCCCTCGCCGAGCGAGAGCCCGAGCTCGAGCCCGGGATTGCCTTCCGCGAGCCGGCACGCCTCCGCCATCTCCTGCGAGCGCTCGAGCAGGCGCGTGACGTCGACGCCCATCAGGGCGGCGGGCACCATGCCGAAGGGCGAGAGGGCCGAGTAGCGCCCGCCGATCGTCGGCTCGCCGGCGAACACGGCCGCGAACTCGCGGTCGCGTGCGAGCTGCTCGAGCGCCGACCCGGGATCGGTGATCGCCGCGAACAGGTCGCCGTTGTGCCCGTTCCGTTCCCAGAAGTAGTCGGTGTGCGAGCGCGTCTCGAGCGTCGACCCGGACTTCGACGCGCTGAGAAAGAGCGTCCGCGACAGGTCGAGCCTCGCCTCCAGGTCGCGAATCGCCTGGGGGTGGGTCGTGTCGAGGACGTGGAACGCGTCCTGGCCGAAGGTTCGCCGGATCACCTCCGGTGCGAGCGACGAGCCGCCCATTCCGAGCAGCACGACGGCGTCGACGCGGCCCGCGACCGACTCCGCGAACTGCAGGAGCAGGTCGACGTCCTCGGCCATCCGCCACGGCTCGTCGAGCCAGCCGAGCCACTTCGCCTCGCCGTTCCCTGTCCAGACGGCAGGGTCGCGCTCCCAGATCCGCTCGACGATCTCGGCAGGTTTCACGCCGCCGCCAGCTTGCTGCGCTTCGCGCGGATGCTCTCCAGGATCTCGTCGAAGGAGTCCGCGAACTTCTGGACGCCTTCCTCCTCGAGCGTCGCGGTCACGTCGTCGTAGTCGACGCCCGCGGCCGCGAGCTCGTCGAGCAGCGCGTGCGCCCCGGCCAGATCGTCGCGGACCGTGTCGCCCCTCACCTCACCGTGGTCCTGGAACGCCTCGATCGTCTCGAGCGGCATCGTGTTCACCGTGTCGGGGCCGATCAGCTCCTCCACGTAGAGCACGTCGCGGTACGCCGGGTTCTTCGTCGACGTCGACGCCCAGAGGCAGCGCTGCGTGTGGGCGCCCTTCCCCTGGAGGAACTCCCAGCGCGGCCCGGCGAAGGCCTGCAGATAGTGCTCGTACGCGAGCCTGGCGTTGGCGACGGCAAGCCTTCCCTGAAGCTCGGAATGGCCCTCGAGCCGCTTGTCCGCCTCGGTGTCGACGCGGGAGACGAAGAACGACGCGACGGACACGACCTGCGCCGGGTCGCCGCCGCCCGCGACGAGCCGCTCGAGGCCGCGCAGGTACGCCTCGACGACCGCGCGGTAGCGCTCGAGGGAGAAGATCAGCGTGATGTTGATCGACGTGCCGTGCGCGATGCAGTCCTCGATCGCGGGCAGCCCCGCGAGCGTCGCCGGGATCTTCACGTAGATGTTCGGCCGGTCGACCTCCTTCGCGATCCAGCGCGCCTGGTCGAACGTGCGCCCGGTCTCGTAGGCGAGACCCGGATCGACCTCCATCGAGACGTAGCCGTCGACGCCGCCCGACGCGTCGTACGCGGGCCTGAGCACGTCGCACGCGTCGCGGATGTCCTGCAGGGCGAGCGAGAAGAAGATCTCCCTGGGGTCGTCGGTCTCGCCGAGCAGCCGCTTCATGTCGTCGTCGTAGGCGGTCCCGTGCGAGAGCGCCTTCTGGAAGATCGTCGGGTTGGACGTGACGCCGGTGACGGCGTCGTCGTCCATCATCCGCGCGAGCTCGCCCGAGTGGACGAGGTCGCGCGAGAGCGTGTCGAACCAGACCGATTGCCCGCGCGCAGCGAGCTCATGCAGCCGGGATTTCGCCATCTTTCATCGTCCTTTCCAGCTCGGCGACCTTGAGGAGGCGCGCGACGTAGCGCTCACCGCCGTTGAAGGTCGCGTTCAGAAACGTGTCCACGAGCTCCCGGGCGAGCGACGGCCCGACGACCTCCGAGCCGAGGCAGAGCACGTTCATGTCGTCGTGCTCGACGCCCTGGTGGGCGCTGTAGGAATCGTGGCAGATCGCAGCGCGGATCCCGGTCAGCTTGCAGGCGGCTACGGCGGCGCCGACACCCGATCCGCAGACGAGGACGGCGCGCTGCGCCTGCCCGTGCTGGATCGCCTCGCCGACCTCCCGCGCCTTGTCCGGGTAGTCGATCCGCACCTCGTCGGTGTGCGTGCCGAAGTCGACCACCTCGTGGCCCGCGAGCACCTCGAGCACGGCCTCGCGCAGGTGCACGCCGCGGTGGTCGAAGGCGACGGCGACCTTCATGCGACGCGCTCCAGGAGGGCGGCGGCGCGCGCGACGACGTTGTCGAGGCTGTAGCCGAACTGCTCGAGCACGGTCGGCCCGGGGGCGGACGCTCCGAAGTGCTCGATCGAGATCGAGTCGCCGTGGTCGCCCACCCACCGGCTCCAGCCGAGCGCGACCCCCGGCTCGATGGACAGCCGCGCGCGCACGTCGGGCGGCAGGACCTCGTCCCGGTACTCGGCGGGCTGCTGCTCGAAGAGCTCCCAGCACGGCATCGAGACGACGCGCACGGACGTGCCGTCCTCGGCGAGCTTCCGTCCCGCGTCGAGCGCGAGCCCGACCTCCGCGCCGGTCGCGATCAGGATCAGCTCGGGCGCCGGCCCGGAGTCCCACAGCGTGTAGGCGCCCCGCTCGAGCCCGGAGGCAGGCGCGAGGTCGCTCCGGTCGAGCGTCGGCACCTTCTGGCGGGAGAGCGAGAGCGCCACCGGCCCGTCGGTCCGCTCGAGCGCGACCTTCCACGCCCACGCGGTCTCGTTCGCGTCGGCCGGCCGGACGAACCACAGGTGCGGGATCGCCCGGAGCGCGGCGTAGATCTCGACGGGCTGGTGGGTCGGCCCGTCCTCGCCCAGCCCCACGGAGTCGTGCGTCCAGACCCACACGACGGGGATCTCCATCAGCGCGGACAGCCTCACCGCCGGGCGCATGTAGTCGCTGAAGATGAGGAACGTCGAGCCGTACGGCTTGATGCAGCCTCCGTGGACGGCGATGCCGTTCACGATCGCGCCCATCGCGTGCTCGCGGATCCCGAAGGCGATGTTGCGCCCGGCCCAGCTGTCGGAGAAGAGGCCCCCGCCCACGAACTCGGTCTTCGTCGATTCCACGAGGTCGGCGGCGCCGCCGATCATCGTCGGGGCAGCGTGCTTGAACGCCTGCATGACCGTCTTGCCGGCGTCACGGGTCGCGAGCTCGGAGCCGGCCTCGAACTCCGGCAGCTCCCAGGGCCCGATCCGGCCCGCCCACGCCGCGTCCCAGCGCTCGCGCTCGCGCGGGAACGCCTGCGACCAGACGGCGAACCGCTGCTGCCACTCGGACTCGATCTGCCGGCCGCGCTCCACGCCGTTCATGTGGGCGGCGACCTCGTCGGGGACGACGAACTGCCGGTCGGGGTCCCAGCCGAGCGCCCGCTTCGCGGCCGCCACCTCCTCCGCGCCGAGCG
>CAWASP010000028.1:0-22076 GCA_963784765.1 uncultured Thermoleophilia bacterium | reverse complement strand
GATGGATGACGTGCTCGAGCAGGTCCGGCTTGATCATGGTGTCGGCGTCGAGCCCCTCGCGGTGCTGCGCGGAGATCAGGACGCGCTCGATCTCGACCGGCTTCTGGCGCCCCGCCTCGTCGACCTCGTAGCGAACGGAGACCTGCGTCTTGCCGTCGGGGCGCAGGTACGGGAGGACGTCGGCCTTCCGCACCTCGGAGAGCCGCTTCGCGAGCCGGTGGGCGAGCATGATCGGCAGCGGCATCAGCTCGCGCGTCTCGTTCGACGCGTAGCCGAACATCATCCCCTGGTCGCCTGCGCCGATCCGGTCGAGCGGGTCGTCGTCTCCCGGGCCGTGCTGCACCTCATAGGCAGCGTCGACACCTCGCGCGATGTCGGGCGACTGCTCGTCGAGCGCGACGATCACCCCGCACGTCTCGGCGTCGAACCCGTACTTGGCGCGCGTGTAGCCGATCCCGGTGATCGTCTCCCGCACGAGCCGCGGGATGTCGACATACGTCTCGGTCGTCATCTCCCCCGCGACGACGACGAGGCCCGTCGTGACGAGTGTCTCGCACGCAACGCGGCTCGACGGATCGTCGGCGAGCGCCGCGTCGAGCACGGCGTCGGAGATCTGGTCGGCGATCTTGTCCGGATGGCCCTCGGTGACCGACTCGGACGTGAACAGGAACGTGCGGGCGGACATCGCCGCCAGCGTACCTCAGAGCCCGGAACCCGTCCTCAGTTGGTCTCGACCGAGACGACGAGATCCTGCACGTCGCCGTCGCGGGTGCCGTAGAGGAGGATCGACCGCAGCGGGCGCAGGTTGTCGTCGATCGAGGCAGGAAGCGGTTGGCCGGCCAGCTGGGCGATGCCCTCGATCATCGGGAGCGCGTCCTTCATGTTCAGGAAGACGAAGCCCTGGTTGCCGTCGGGCATGCCGGCCTTCTGCGCCGCCTGCTTGAAGACGGGATCGTCGGCGAGGCCGCCGGAGCCGCTCTTCAGCTCCGAGACGGCGGCCGTCGAGTCGCTCAGGAGCAGCTCGCCGTCGAAGCTCCCCCAGTAGAGCGCCACCGGCCCGACGTCGATCTTCTCGAGCGGGACGCCGTCGACCGTCAGCGAGGTGGTCTTCTGGTTCGGCAGCACCTTCGCGAGCAGGCCGCTGACGGCGCTCGCCGCGCGCACCGGGTCGGACGGCTTCGCCGCAAGCGTCACCTCGGGCAGCGGCGTTCCCGCGCGGACCCAGCCGACCACCGGCCCGTCGAAGACGCCGATGAGGCCGGCGATGTCGACCCCGAGGATCGCCGAGAGGCTCTGCAGCTGCGTCGTCGCGCTCGCCGGCAGCACGGAGCCGACACCGTTCAGGCTGAGCGCGAGCACCGATCCGGACGGGATCTTGTCGAGGAGCGCCGACTTCGACGCGGACGAGGACGGGGCCGAGGTCTCCTTCACGTGCGCCTCGAGCCTGAACGTCCCGTCCTGCGAGGTCAGGGCGGCCGCGATCCAGCGGAACCCGCCGCCGGGGGCCGCGGAGCCGAGGTTGGCGGAGGACATGGCCGTCTCGAGCGCCGCGGGGGAGGCGTACGCGCGGGCAATGGCGTCCCCGGAACCGGGGATCGTCGCGACCGCGGCCTGGAAGGAGGCATCGTCGGCGAGATTGGCGGTGCGGTTCGTGACGGCGTCGAGGAACGCCTGCGACTGGGCGAACACGGTCCAGCCCGAGATCGTCGTGTGCACCGCGCCCTTTGCCTTCGAGAGCTGCGCATCGAACGCCTTCTCGTCGCTCGGCTTCGCGAAGCCGACGACGCCGGTCTTCGAGGACACCTTCAGCACCGCCACCCCGAGCGTCGGCCCGACCGAGGACACGAGCGAGTCGAGGTCGACACCCTGGCTCGCGAGCCCCGAGCGGATCTGGGCGATCAGCTTCGGCTCGATCGGGAACTTCTGCAGCACTGCGGAGGCGTTCGTGATCTGGGTCGAGCCCAGGTCGGTGTCGAGCGTGACGTAGGCGAGCGCGTCGGCCGGGACGAGCGCTGCGGCGTCGTCTCCCCCGGACCCGCCGCCCGAGCCGGCGCCCGCACTGCCGCCGCCGCCGCAGCCGGCGACGAACGCGAGGGCGAGCAACGGGATGAGGAGCACGCGGAGCCGCATCGTCTTGAAGGTTATTCGGCAGTCGGACGGCGTCCCATGAGGCTTTCTGCAAGCTCGTGCAGCGGCCGCCCCTCCAGAACGGCGCAGACGCCCTCCGTGATCGGCAGCTCGACGCCGATGCGGTGGGAGAGATCCCGCAGCACCGGAGCGGTCGCGAGGCCCTCGACGACCTGGCCGATCTCGGTCTTCGCCTCCTCTGGTGTGGCGCCGCGCGCGATCAGCTCGCCGGCACGGCGGTTGCGTCCTGTCGGGTGGAAGCAGGTCACCATCAGGTCACCCATGCCCGCGAGACCCGAGAACGTATCGGGGGCGGCGCCGCATGCCTCGCCGAGCCGCGCCATCTCGACGAGCCCGCGCGTGATCAGCGCCGCCTTGGCGTTGTCTCCGAGCCCGAGGCCGTCGACGCCCCCGGCGGCGAGCGCGATCACGTTCTTGGCCGCGCCGGACAGCTCCACCCCGACGATGTCCTCGTTGACGTAGACGCGGAAGCTGAGGGAGTTGAGCGCCTCCTGCAGCCGCCCGGCGAGCCCGGCGTCCTCGGAGGCGACCACCGCGACCCCGGGCAGCCCGGCCGCGACCTCATCTGCCATGTTCGGCCCCGAGAGCACGGCGACGCCGCGCCCCGTGACGAGGGTCGAGAGGCGCGAGCCGCTCTCCGGGTCGAGGCCCTTCGTGAGGATCAGGACGGGGGCGCTGCCGCGCACGCTCGCGAGCGCCTCCCGGAAGTGCCCGCTCGGGACCGCGAGCACGACGAGGTCGGCCTCCTCGTAGGGGGCGCTCTCGGCCGACTCGCGGCGGGCCACGAAGACGTCGTGCTCGCGGCGGTGCAGGACCTTCGCGAACGCCGTCCCCCACGCCCCGCCGCCGACGACGACGGTTCTCATGTCCGCTTGCGGAAGTCGACCACGACCGGCACACCCTCCAGCTCGAACCGTTCCCGGAGCTGATTCTCGACCCAGTAGCCGTAGTCGCGCGTCACCAGCCCGGGATCGTTGACGGTGACGCGGAAGCGCGGCGGCCGCGTCTCGACCTGCGCGCCGTAGAGCAGGTTGAGCCGCCGCGTGCCGCGCGAAGGCGGCTGGCGCAGCTCCTTCAGCTCGCCGAGGAAGCGGTTCAGGTCGGCGGTGGCGACGCGGCCGGCATAGCGGTCATAGAGCTCGGCGACCTTGTCGAGGAGCCGCGAGATGCCGCGGCCCGTGACCGAGGAGACCGTGATGAAGCCGGGCCGCTGGCGCAGCCGACGCTGCAGCTCGGGCCGGATCTCCTCGATCGTCACCTGGGAGACGTCCCACTTCGAGAGCACGATCAGGGTCGCGGAATGCGAGCGCCGCGCCAACTCGACGGCGGTGATGTCCCCCTCGACGATCCCCTCGCCCGCGTCGATCAGGACGAGCGCGACGTCGGCCCGTTCGGCCGCTTCGCGGGCGCGCAGCTCCGAGTAGTACTCGATGCCCTGGCGCTGCCGGCGCTTGCGCCGGAGGCCGGCGGTGTCGATCAGCTGGAAGGTGCGGCCGCCATGCTCGAGGACCGTGTCGATCGTGTCCCTGGTCGTCCCCGGGACCTCGGACACGATCGTGCGCTCCTCGCCGAGGAGACGGTTGTAGAGCGACGACTTGCCGACGTTCGGACGGCCGAGGATCGCGACGCGGATCGCGTCGTCCGTCACCGCGTCCCCCGACGGCCCGGGCAGGCGCTCGAGGATCTCGTCCAGGAGGTCGCCGGTGCCCGAGCCGTGCAGGGCCGAGACGGGCACGGGCTCCCCGAAGCCGAACCGGTGGAACTCGAGCGCGAGGTGCTCCTGCGAGGGGTCGTCGATCTTGTTCGCGAGGACGAGCACCGGTTTCTGCGACTCGCGCAGGATCTGCGCCAGCTCCTCGTCGCCGGGCGTGATCCCGGCGCGCGCGTCGACGACGAAGAGCACGAGGTCGGCGCGGGCGATCGCGGCGCGCGCCTGGGTGGCGATCTGCCGCGTGATCGGGCTCGGGTCGGCGATGTCGACGCCGCCCGTGTCGACGAGCAGGAACTGCCTGCCCCGCCACTCGCAGACGAGCTCCTTCCGGTCGCGCGTCGTGCCGGCGGTCTCGTGCACGACAGCCTGGCGGGTCGCGGTCAGCCGGTTGACGAGCGTCGACTTGCCGACGTTCGGGAACCCGACGATGGCGACGGTCCCCTCCAG
The DNA here is from genome assembly GCA_963784765.1 of uncultured Thermoleophilia bacterium. Taxonomy (GTDB): domain Bacteria; phylum Actinomycetota; class Thermoleophilia; order Gaiellales; family Gaiellaceae; genus PALSA-600. Next base: position 17,770 of record CAWASP010000028.1, on the reverse strand, counting down.
CTCCATGCCGAACGTCATAGCGGCGGGGTGAGGCCGGGCGGCCGCCCGCGGGCGTGCACGTCGGCCAGCCAGTCGAACAGGGCATGGAGCCTGCGCTCCACCTCCCGGGTCGCCTCGCGGTAGCCGCGGCCGTTGCGGGGCAGGTCGGGGAACCGGAGCGGCTCTCCGAAGGCGACCGAGCACGGCGCGCGGTTGCCGATGCGCCAGAACTGCGTGCCGTAGACGGCCACGGGAATGATCGGCACGTCCTCCTGCAGCGCCACCATCGCGGCTCCGGGCTGGGCCGTGCCGGGGCGCCCGCTCCGCTGGCGCGTGCCCTCGACAAAAAGCCCGATGACGTTGCCGTCGCGCGCCGTCTCGCGCATGCGGCGGACGGCGTCGCGGTCGGATTCGCCGCGGTGGATCGCGATCGCGCCGAAGAGGCGCAGGTACCAGCCGAGGATCCGGTGGTTCGCAGCCTCCGCCTTCGCCACGAACCAGATCGAGCGCGGTGAGAGGACGCCGACCAGCGGGATGTCGATCCAGTGCAGGTGGTTGATTGCGTAGACGGCCCCGCCCTCGGCCGGCACGCGGTCGCGCCCGTACACCTCCGCCCGCGTCATGACGCGCGCCGGCACGCCCATGTAGAGGCGGCCGACCGCCCAGGCTCGGTCGACCCGCGTCACGGGTCGAGCGCGTGCGCCTGGACAAGCCGCTCGATGCGTGCGACCACGTCGGCCACCTGCAGCTTCGTCGTGTCGATCCGCACCGCGTCGGGGGCCGGCTGCATGCGTTCGCGGTCGGAGGCGTCGCGGACGCGCAGGTCGGTTGCGAGCGCGTCGGCGCCGATGTCCGGTCGCTCCGCCTGGCGGCGCGCTGCCCGCACGCGCGGGTCGGCCTGCAGGTAGACCTTGATCTCCGCGTCGGGGGCGACGACGGTGCCGATGTCCCGCCCCTCGATGACCACGTTCCCCTGATGGCCGAGATCACGCTGGCGGTTGCGCATCACCTCGCGCACCTCGGCATGGCGGGCGACGACCGACACCATCCGGTCGATCCGGGGCTGCCGGATCGCCGAGGTGACGTCCGCGTCGTCGATGAAGACGCGCCCTTCCTCGTCGAACGTGACCGGCTGGCTGCGGGCGAGCTCACCGAGCACCTGCCCCTCGGCCAGGGGCAGGCCCTCGCGCATCGCGAGCCACGTGAGCGCCCGGTACATCGCGCCGGTATCGAGGTAGCGGAAGCCGAGTCGCGCGGCGAGCTCCCGGGCGACCGTGCTCTTGCCGGCGCCGGCCGGCCCATCGATGGCGACGATCATCTGTGTGCGATCTCTCCCACGAGGTCGTAGAAACCGGGGAAGGATACTGCGACGCTCTCGGCGTCCTCGATCTCGACGCCCTCGCGGCTGGCGAGCCCGGCGACGGCGGCGAGCATCGCGATGCGGTGGTCGCCGCGGGAGTCGATGCGGCCACCGCGCGGCCGGGACGGCACGCCGGTGACGCTGAAGCCGTCCTCGAAGCCGCGTGCGCGGACGCCGATCGCGCGCAGGCCGTCGACGAGCGCCTCGATCCGGTCGGTCTCCTTCACGCGCAGCTCGGCGGCGCCGCGGACGCGGCTCTCGCCGCGTGCGTGGGCGGCGAGCAGCGCGAAGAGCGGCAGCTCGTCGACGAGCAGCGGCACCTCGGCCGCGTCGATCGTGGTCGCGGTGAGCTCGGCGGCGCGCACCTCGAGGTCGGCGACCTGCTCGGTCCCGAGCCGGCGCCTGGCGACGACCCCCACCCGGCCGCCCATCCGGTCGAGCACGTCGAGCAGGCCCGTGCGGCGCGGATTGACGTTGACGTCGTGGATGGTGATCCGCGACTCGGGGACGATCGTCGCCGCGACGATGAAGGGCGCCGCCGAGGAGAAGTCGCCCGGCACCTCGACGAACGGCAGCACGAGCTGCTCGACGGGATCCACCGTGACCGACGTGGAGCGGATGGTGACGCGGGCACCGGCGGCGCGCAGCATGAGCTCGGTGTGATCGCGCGTCGGCGCCGTCTCGACGACGGTCGTGCGCCCGCGGGCGCCGAGGCCCGCCAGCAGCACCGCCGACTTGAGCTGGGCGCTCGCGACCTGCGGCGCGTAGTCGATCCCCTCGAGCAGGCCGCCGGTGATCGTCATGGGCAGGTGCCCGTCCGTCGTCTCCACCTGCGCTCCCATCCGCCGGAGCGGCTCGGCGACCCGTTCCATCGGACGGGCGGACAGTGACGCGTCGCCGGTCAGCGTGAACGTGCCGGCCTGGAAGGCGAGTAGGCCGGAGACGAGTCGTGCGAGCGTGCCGGCGTTCTCGCAGTCGATCGTGCCCGGGACGAGGCCGCGCAGGCCGACCCCCTGGACGGTCAGCTCGTCGCCGTCGTCGTCGACGCGCGCGCCGAGCGCGCGCACGGCTGCGAGGGTCGCCTCGGTGTCGGCCGAGCGGCCGAAGCCGCGCACGGCCGTCTCGCCCTCCGAGACGGCGCCGAGCAGGAGGGCGCGGTGGGAGATCGACTTGTCGCCGGGGACGGCGAAGTGCCCGTCGAGCCCGGCGGCGGGCTCAACCCTCATCGAGCACCGGCGAGACGACGACGCTGTAGCCCTGCGACTCGAGCAGCCTCGCGGCCCGCTGCGCCTCGCCCTCGCCCTCGACGAGCACCGTCAGGGTGCCGCCGCGCTCCGGCGAGACGTGGTGGAGCTCGAAGTCCTCGATGTTGATCCGCTCGGCGCCGAGCGCCTGGGTGATGCCGGCCAGCACGCCCGGCCGGTCGGGCACGTGTACGCGCAGGCGCTGTAGCGCGCCCGGATCGGGGTACTCGCGGTCGAGCATCCGGCGGCGGTTCCCGGACGCCTCGCCGATGAAGCGCGCGAGGAAGCCGGCGTCGCCCTGCTCGAGCGCCGCCTCGACCTGCTCGATGTGGCGGCGGTGCTCGCGCAGCGTCTCGCGAATCGACTCGGCGTTGTCGAGGAAGATGTCGACCCAGATCCGCGGGTTCGCCCCGGCGATCCGGGTCATGTCGCGGAGCGCCCCGCCCGCGTGTGCAAGCGGCTCGTGGCCGTCGATGCGCGAGGCGCCGGTCTGGTTCGCGACGATGTTCGCGAGCACGTGCGGCACGTGGCTCGTCAGCGCGACGAGCCGGTCGTGGGCGCCGGGCTCGATCGCGACGGGGGTCGCGCCGAGGTCGGAGACGAAGCCGTGCACGAGCCGGTGCCGGCCCGGGTCGGTCTGGGCGACCGGAGTCAGGAACCAGGTGGCGCCGTCGAAGAGCGCCGCGCTCGCGTTCTCGGGCCCGCGGGTCTCCGAGCCGCAGATCGGGTGGCCGCCGACGAACCGCGGCGATCCTTCGGCCGCCCTGACGACGGAGGCCTTCGTCGAGCCCAGGTCCGTCACGGTCGCATCGGTGGGCGCGGCCAGCACGGCCGCGACCTGGCCCGGCAGCTGGGCGATCGGCGCGGCCACGACGACGAGCTCGGCGCCGGCGAGCGCCTCCTCCAGGCTCCCGCTCGGGTCGAGCGCTTCCCGCGCGGCCGCGGCGGAGAGCGCCTCCGGGTCGGGATCGAACCCGACGACGGAGTCGCCGCGCCCGCGCGCGGCGAGCGCGACGGACGTGCCCATCAATCCGGTGCCGACGATTGCAACACGCACCGTCCCATTGAACATGCTCGGCTGGCACCCTGAGGGAGTGATCGTGGCCGCCGCCCCATCGAGCCCGCCCGCGATCGTGCAGCAGCTCCGCCGCGACGAGCGCCGGCTCGGCCCGGCGATCGCGGGCTGGCAGGGCCGGGGCCCGGTGCCGGGCGCGGTGAAGGCGCTCGCCGTCGACCGCCAGCGCGCGGTCCGTGCGGCCGGCACGGGCACGGCCGCGACGGCGGTGATGCAGCTCGCGCCGGCGGAACGCGACGACCTCCTCGCGCGCCGCGCTCTCGCGCGGCTCGGCGCGGCGACGCCGCCGCTGCGGCAGACGATCCGCGTGGCCGCGCCCGCGCCGGCGACGCAGCTCCTCTCCTGGTACCGCGAGGCCGAGCAGCGCTTCGGCGTGCAGTGGCAGCTGCTCGCGGCCGTCAACTTCGTCGAGAGCGCGTTCGGCAAGGTGCGCAACACGAGCGTCGCCGGCGCGCAGGGCCCGATGCAGTTCCTGCCCTCGACCTGGAAGGCCTACGGGCTCGGCGGCGACGTCCACGACCCGCACGACGCGATCCTCGGGGCGGCGAACTACCTGGCGGCGAGCGGCGCGCGCACGAACGCGCGTGCGGCGCTCCACCGCTACAACCCTTCGTCCCTCTACGTGAACGCGGTGCTCCACTACACCCACCGCCTCACGCACGTGCCCTACGCGTTCTACGAGTACTACGCCTGGCAGGTGTACGTCCGCCTGCCGAGCGGCAAGGTCGTCGCGAAGGGCTAGACGAGCAGTTCCACTGGCCCGCGTGTCCGGCTGCGCGATCCGAGCAGGCTGGGCGTCTGCCGGACGGCTGTGCCCGCCAGCGCCGGGCTCTTCCCCGGCCGGGAAGCGTCACGCCGCCGAGCCGGCGGAGCCGGGCCCTTCCCCGTCGGAGAAGCGTCACGCCGCCGAGCCGGCGGAGCCGGGCTCTTCCACTGTGGGCAGCGTCACGACGCCGAGCCGGCGACGCCCGTCACACCCGACCGCACCGGGACGGCCCGTCGACCAAGGAGCGTCGGTGGTGATCCCTCGGAGGCTTGTGTTGATTCAACACAAGCCTCGACGGCCCGGGGAGCGGTCTCGCCGGCCGGACAACAGATCGAAACCGAGGCGGCACCCGTGAGCCCGACTTTGTGTTGATTCAATACAAAGTCGGGCCGGGTCTTGGAGCGGTCGCGCCGTTGAGGCGCCCCTCCGAGAGGCGTCCGTCTTGAACGATTCCCGTTCTCGAGAGGCGACGTCTCGAGGGGCGACGCCTCGAGGGGCGACGCCTCGAAAGACGACCGTCTCGAAAGACCAACATCCGGAAGACGACGATCGCGCGGGGCGAACGGCACGAACGGCTCGAGCGGCCGCCGCCGCACGGCGCGCCCCTCGAAGGGCGGCGCTCCTAGAGACGGCCGTCGCGCATCAGCTCGGCGAGCCGGAAGGCGAGGTCGAGCGACTGGCGGGCGTTCAGGCGCGGGTCGAGCAGGGTCTCGTAGCGGGAGGAGAGGTGCTCCTCGAGCACGTCGTCGGCGCCGCCGAGGCACTCCGTCACGTCCTCCCCGGTGAACTCGAGGTGCACGCCGCCGGGCCAGACGCCTGCCTCCCAGCACGCGGCGAAGAACCCCTCGAGCTCGGCCATGATCGCGTCGAACTTGCGCGTCTTCACACCGTCGGCGGTGCGAATCGTGTTCGCGTGCATCGGGTCCGATGCCCAGAGCACCGGGTGCCCCTCGGCGCGGACGGCGGCCAGCAGCGGCGGCAGCAGCTCGCGCACACGCTCGGCGCCCATGCGCGCGTAGAACGTGAGCCGGCCGGGCTGCCGGGCCGGGTTGAGACGCTCGCACAGCTCGACCACCTCGTCCGGCGTCGCCGCCGGCCCGAGCTTGACGCCGATCGGGTTGTGCACGCCCGCGAAGAACTCGACGTGGGCGTCGCCGACGGCCCGCGTACGCTCGCCGATCCAGAGCAGGTGCGCCGAGCAGTCGTACCAGTCGCCGGTCAGCGAGTCGCGCCGGGTGAGCCCCTCCTCGTAGTCGAGCAGCAGCCCCTCGTGGCTCGTGAAGACGTCCACCTCGTGCAGCCGCCGCTCGGCCGTGAGGTCGATGCCGCACGCCGCCATGAACCGCAGCGCGCGCTCGATCTCGCTTGCGAGCCGCTCGTACCGTTGTCCCTCCGGCGAGGAGGCGACGAAGTCCTTGTTCCACAGGTGCACCTGCGTCAGGTCGGCGTAGCCGCCCTTCGTGAACGCGCGCAGCAGATTGAGCGTGGCCGCCGACTGGTTGTAGCCCTCGAGCATGCGGCCGGGGTCCGGCACACGCGCCTCGGCGAACGGCTGGTCGCCGTTCACCATGTGGCCTCGGAAGCTCGGGATCTCGGCGTCGCCGACGCGCTCGGTCGCCTCCGAGCGGGGCTTCGTGAACTGGCCCGCGATCCGCCCGACCTTGACGACCGGGAGCGTCGCGCCGTACGTCAGCACGGCCGACATCTGCAGCATGATCTTCAGCTTCTCCCGGATCCGCATGGTCGAGATCTCGTTGAACGACTCGACGCAGTCGCCGGCCTGGAGCAGGAAGGCCCGGCCCTCGATCGCGCTCGCCAGCGAATCGCGCAGGGCGCGGGCCTCGCCCGCGAAGACGAGCGGCGGGCTCCCCTTCAGACGCTCGACCGCCGCCGTCGCCACGGCAGGGTCCGGCCACTCCGGCTGCTGCAGCGCGCGAAGCTCCCGCCACGAGGCGGGCGACCAGGTCGAAGGCGTGACGGCCACTTCCTCAGTGTAGATGGGCGTTTTCCTCTATCCTCAGAGGCGTGCACTTTCCGTCTCGCATCTGGTGGTCATGGCGCCGCGGGCGAGGCGGAGGCCTGCGCTAACGAGACCGCCTCGTCCGCTGACCCGGGACCCGCAAGCCATGACTTCGACGAGGTGATCTGAACATGCGCGTCTTCTCCGGCATCCAGGCGACTGGTGCCAAGCACATCGGCAACTACATCGGCGCGATGCGCCAGTACGTCCAGACGCAAGACGAGAACGAAGGCGATGCCTTCTTCTGCATCGTCGACCTGCACTCGATCACGGTCGACTACGAGCCGCAGGACCTGCACGACCGGACGCTCGACCTGGCGGCGATCCTCTACGCCGTCGGGCTCGACCCCGAGCGCTGCACGCTGTTCCTGCAGAGCCACGTCACCGCGCACCCCGAGGCGGCGTGGCTGCTGTCGGCCGTCACCGGCATGGGGCAACTCGGCCGGATGACGCAGTTCAAGGAGAAGACCGAGGGCAAGGCGTTCATCTCCGCCGGCCTCTTCACCTACCCGGTCCTGATGGCGGGCGACATCCTGCTCTACCAGACCGACATCGTCCCGGTCGGCGACGACCAGCGGCAGCACATCGAGCTGGCCCGCGACGTCGCCGAGCGCTTCAACGGCCGCTTCGGCGAGACCTTCAAGGTGCCGCGCGGCGTCTACCCCGAGGTGGGCGCCCGGATCATGGACCTGCAGGAGCCGGCGAAGAAGATGTCGACGTCGGGCGGGACGCCCCAGGGGACCGTGCTCGTGCTCGACGAGCCCGACGTCATCCGCCGCAAGTTCAAGACGGCGGTCACCGACTCGGGCCGCGACGTCCGCTACGAGCCGGAGGGGAAACCTGGCGTCTCGAACCTGATCGAGATCCTGTCGGTGTCGACCGGCCGCTCGATCGCGGAGGTCGAGGCCGCGTACGACGGCAGCGGCTACGGCGACCTGAAGGGCGACGTCGCCGAGGCGGTGGTCGAGCTCTTCCGGCCGGTGCAGGAGCGCTACGCCGAGCTGCGCGCCGACGAGGGCGAGCTGCAGCGGCTGCTCCGGATCGGGGCGGAGAAGGCGCGGGAGGCCTCAGCGCCGACGCTGCGGCTGATGTACGAGCGCATGGGCTTCGTCGGCCCGTAGCTCGCGCCACTCCCCGGGGGCGAGGCCCCGGAGCGTCAGGCCGGCGTACCGGCTCCGGTGCAGCCCCCGGACGGGGTGGCCGACCGCCTCGAGCATCCGCCGCACCTGCCGGTTGCGGCCTTCGTGGATCGCGAGCTCGACGCGGTTCCCTCCGAGCCGGCGCACCCGCGCCGGCCGGGTGGGGCCGTCGTCGAGCTCGACCCCTCGCCGCAGTCGCTCGAGCGCGGCGTCGGTCGGGCGCGTCCGGCAGTCGGCCTCGTAGACCTTCTCGACCTCGTACCGTGGATGCGCGAGACGGTGGGCGAGCTCGCCGTCGTTCGTGAGGAGGAGCGCGCCGGTCGTGCCGGCGTCGAGTCGGCCGACGGGCACGATGCGCGAACGGTGGCCGACGAGGCCGACGACCGTCGGACGCCCCTGCGGGTCGCGCGCAGTCGTGACGACCCCGGCCGGCTTGTGCAGGAGCACGTAGGCGAGCGGCTCGAGGGCGAGCGGCTTCCCGTCGAGTCGCACGACGTCGCGCGACTCGACGAACGTGTTCAGCTCGCCCGGCTCGCCGTTCACGGTGACGCGGCCGCCCTTGATCAGCTCGTCCGCCTTGCGGCGCGAGGCAACGCCCGCGCGGGCGAGGTAGGCGTTCAGGCGCACACGGGTATTACATCTGGGGCGCGTGCCGCGGCGGGCCGGCGGCGTGACGCAGCGTCGCGCCGAGCCAGAGCACGACGACCGCCACGACGAGCAGCGAGAGCGGCGTCAGGGAGCCGCTCGCGATCGCCCAGACGGCCAGCGCGAGCGTCACCGTGCCGAGCACGGCGAAGAAGCGCTGCGCGCCGCCCTGCACACGCTCGCCGAGCGAGCAGGCGACCATGCCCAGTACGCCGATCACGGCTGCCGCCCAGCGGTGACTGGAGCCGACGAGCCAGACGTTCCAGCCCTCGTGCGTCGCGGCGAACGTCAGCACGGCGAGAGCGGTCGCGACCGTCGCGGCTCCGTCCTTTGCGGTGAGTCTCACGAGATCACCTCCTCGGGACCAGGCTGGCGCGCCTCACGCACCCGTGCATCCGGATTCGCTACGGAACGCCTTGCGGATCAGACGTGCGCGTGCAGCTCGGCGCAGCGCTTCTCGAGCGAACGGAGGGCGCGGGCGCGGTGCTGGGGCGCGTCGTCCCGCTCCTCGAACGTGTCGTCGAGCCAGGCGACGATCTCGTCCTCGCCGACGAGCGCCGTGCCGTCCTCGAGCTGGAGGAGCGGGACCGAGGTCTCATCGAAGCGCTGCAGCAGCTCGAAACGCTCGCCCGGCTCGGCCGCAACCTGGCGGAGGATCACGTCGACGCCGAGCTCGCTCAGCCGCTGCCGGACGCGCTGCGAAGGACGGCACCACTCCGTCTGCCAGAGCGTCAGCATGCCGCGACGCGGTCGACGACGCGCTGGAGCCGATGGGCGATCTCCGACGCAACGGCCGAGAGCTCCGCGCGACCGGTGATCCCGAGGAGCGCCTCGGGGTCGACGGCCGAGACATGCGTGATCCCGTCCTCGACGTAGACGGTGACGTTGCAGGGGAGCAGCGCCCCGAGCTCGGGCTCGAGCTCGAGCGCCTCGTGGGCGTACGGGGGATTGCAGGCTCCGAGGATCAGGTAGGGCTCGCGGTCGACGTCGAGCTTCGCCTTCAGCGTCGCGCGCACGTCGATCTCGCAGAGGACGCCGAACCCCTCCTCCGTGAGCGCCGCGCGTGCGGCGGCTACGGCGGCGTCGAAGTCGCGCGGGGTTGTCGCAGCAAGCGTGTATGGATGTGCAGTCGTGCGCATGCTCTGATGGGAGCACGCGCCTTGACCTGCGGCATCAGTAGATAGCCGTGGCGAGCCGTCTGCGATAGGTCACGGTGAGCGGATGCTCGTGGCCGAGCTCGCCGAAGAGGCGCACCATCAGCTCGCGCACGGCGTCGCGCTGCTCGGGGTCGCCCTCCGCGCGCTCGATGAGGATGCGGAAGGCGCGCTCGTAGTCGCTCGCCGCCAGCGCCGCAGCCACCTCGGGGTCGTCGATCGTCTCCGCCACCGGCGGCTTCAGCAGCTCGTCGAGGAACGCCTCGATCGTGGTCGCCGACTGGACGCCGACGAACTCCGAGACGACGTGGCCGTTTCGGAACGCCTTCACCGCGGGGATCCCGCGAATGCCGTACTCGCCCGAGATCTGCGGGTTCGCGTCGACGTCGACCTTCGCCAGCTTGACGCCCTTCGCGCCGGCGGCCGCCTCGAGCAGCGGCCCGAGCGCCTTGCACGGAGCGCACCAGTCGGCCCAGAAGTCGACCACGACCGGCGCGTCGGCGGACGCGGCGATCACCTCCGCATCGAACGTGCGCTCGGTGACGTCCATCGCCGCAACGGTAGCGCGCGACGACCGCCGTCCGACAGCGGGCTTCCACGGAACCGAAGGCGCTCGCGGGCAGAGGTGTCCGACACGGCGCCGTGCCGGACACCCTCCCCCTGTCGGCGGAGCCTGGAGGGATCTTCGCGCTAGGCCGAGCGCTGGGCGGCGACCGTCTCGAGCCGCTCGCGGATCTCGGTCACGTCGGCACCGAGGTCGTCGACGCGCGGCAGCGCGGCGAGCGACTCGAGGCCGAAGATGCGTTCGAAGAGCGGGGTCGTGCGGTAGCGGATCGCACCGAAGTCGGCATCGCGGCCGCCCTCGGCGATCAGCCCCCGCTCGTGCAGGCCGGCGACGACGCCGTCGACGTTGACGCCGCGGATCCGCGCGATCTCCGGCCGGGAGACCGGCCCGAGGTACGCGACGATCGCGAGCGTCTCGAGCGCCGCCTGCGAGAGCCCCTTGTCGGCGGGCTTGTCGAAGAGCCGCGAGCAGGCCTCCGACGCCGACGCGGCGGCGCGGAAGGCGAAGCCGCCCGCGACCTGCTCGAGGACGATGCCGCTCTGCTCCTCGCAGAACCGTTCGTGGAGCAGCTCGAGCGCCTCCTCCACCTGCTCGGTCGCCGCATCGGCGGCATTCGCGAGCTCCTCGAGCGGAAGCGGCTGCGCGGCGACGACCAGCAGCGCCTCGAGCGTGCGCGCCAGCTCGGCGGCGGGCGCCGGCTCGGTGGTGATCAGGCGGAGAGGTGTGCTGTCCAAGAACGGCTCCTTTCGACGTCGGCACGGGAAATCCTTATCGGGGCGAACGGGGCTGCCTGCGAGATCGAGATCTCGTCCTGCTTGCGCAGCTCGAGCAGGGCCAGAAAGGCGACGGCGACCTCGACGCGCGAGAGCCCCTGCACCTCGCCGTCGAAGTCGAAACGGCGGCGGCGGAGCAGGAGCGCGCGCCAGCGCTCGAGGAACTGCGAGACGGGCGGGAAGCGGAGGGCCATGTGCGCGGTCGACGGCTCGGGCGGCTCGACGGCCAGCGCGCGCAGGACACCGGCGAGCTTTGCCGGGTCCTGCGGCGCGAGCTTCGGCTCGACCTTCGGCGCGAGGGGCGCCGGCCCCAGCCGGAAGTGCAGGTGGCGGCGCTCGTCGAGCCGCTCCCGGAGAAACTCGGCCGCCTGCTTCGCGCGGCGGTACGCGGCGAGGCGCCGGGCGAGCTCCTCGGCCGCCTCCTCCGGCTCGAGCTCGGCGAGCTCGGCCTCCTCGTCGGGGAACATCGCGCGCGCCTTCAGCTCGAGCAGCGCGCTGATCAGGATCAGGAACTCGCCGCAGGCATCGAGGTCGAGCTCGCCGCGCTCGTCGAGATGTTGCGCGAAGGCGACGATGATCTCGGCCAGATCGATCTCGGCCAGCGGCAGCTCCTCCCGGAGCACGAGCGAGAGCAGGAGGTCGAACGGCCCCTCGAACGCGTCGAGGTCGAGTTCGAGCTCGCGGACGGGCTGAGCCATCGCGGCAGGGTACTGCCGCTACCGGACGCGGCCTTTCGGGATCGCCATCTTGGGGCCCGGCGGCGGCGGCTTCCGTCGCGGCTCGCGCGCCGTCTCGGAGGCGGTGCGCTGGTGCCAGACGAAGTACGCGGTCGACGTCACGAAGACGACGATCGACACCCAGGCGTTCAGGCGGAGGCCGAAGAAGTGGTGCGCAGGGTCGATGCGCAGGAGCTCCTCGAAGAAGCGGCCGAAGCAGTACCAGGAGACGTACAGCGCGAAGACCCCGGGTGCCTTGATCCGGAAGCGCCGGTCGACGTAGAGCAGCAGCGCGACGCCGGCGAGATCCCAGAGGAGCTCGTAGAGGAACGTCGGGTGGAAGGTCGTGTAGCCGATGTAGCGCGGGTCGGTGGGCAGGTGCGCCGTGTCGATCTTGAGCCCCCACGGCAGCGACGTCGGCTTGCCGTACAGCTCCTGGTTCCACCAGTTGCCGATGCGGCCGATCCCCTGCGCGAGCAGGAGGCCGGGCGCCACGACGTCCATGAACGGCGCGACGGCGACGCGCGAGCGCCGCAGGACGATTGCACCGGCGATCGTGCCGAAGAGAACGCCGCCCCAGATGCCGAGGCCGCCGCGCCAGACCTCGAAGATCCCCTGCCACTTCGGCGACGGCACCTCGTTCCAGGAGGTGACGTCGTGGTAGGCGCGCGCGCCGACGACACCGAACGAGACGCCCCAGACGGCGACGCGCGTGACGAGGTCCCAGTCGCCGCCGCGCGCGATCCACCGGCGGCCCGAGAGCCAGATGCACGCGAGGATCGCGACGAGCAGCGTCAGCCCGTACATGTGCAGCTGGAGCGGCCCGAGATGGACGACGCTCGTGTGCGGCGACGGGATGGAGCCGAGGAGCACCACCCATCAAGCTAGCGGAAGCTCCGGTAGCGAATCGTCGCTAGAGCAGGATGGCCGCGGCGAGGTCGGCCGTGCAGCCCTTCTCGACGAGCTCGAGCGCGTGATGCAGGTCGACGTCCGCCCGGATCGCGAGCTGCTCGGCGAGCTCGGGCGGATAGCCGCCGCGCTCGAGTGCTTCGGCGCGCCAGCGCTCGACGAGCTCTTGCTCCGTCGGCCGCGTGTTGGTCTCCGCAGTGGACATCGTTCTAGTGCTCTCCTCGTCCTTGTTGTAGTGAAACGTGTCCGTGAGTTCCACTGATCCCGAAAATCCTGGACTTAACGGAGTGCTTACTCCGCCGGTTCGTCGTGCCCCAAAGGGGGGTTGGCGACGAGCGGCTGCGAGTGCGGTGCCGCGCACCCTCGGGGCGGCGCGAACGCCGTCCCCGAGCCGGTGCGCGGTCACCGCGATGGGTGGATCAGGTTCCGTTCGGCGGTGCGATCCGGACCTGGACGAGCCGGCGTGTGGAGGCGCCTGAGAGCACGTCCTGTCCCTCGACACGTGCCCGGACGAACATCACGAGATAGCCCAGGCGCGGGAAGAACTTCGCCGGCTGGATGTACACGGTCGCCCAGCCGTTCGCATCCGTCCGCACCTCCGGCATCTGGTTGATGCGGCTGTACGGGATGCCCTCTGCGAAGACGAGCGCGTTCGCCACCGAGTTGTTGTTGCTGTCCGAGACGTGGATCCGCATCATCGTCGCCTGGTTGCGCGAGCGGATCGGCGACTGCGAGTACGTCTGCTTGTCGATGATCAACCGGTTCGGAAGCTTCACGTTCTGGGCGAGGATCTGCTTGCCGTTCGTCGTGCCGGTTCCACCGGTCGTGGTGACGACACCGGTGGGGTCGGAGTAGTTCTCGGTCGAGCCGACGGCGTTGGTCGCCCACACGTACGAGCGGATCGTGTGCCCCGCGTCTGCCGAGGCGAGCGTGTACTTCGACTGTGTGGCGCCGGCGATCTCCTGGCAGTTGTTCCCCTTGCTGTCACAGCGCCCCCAGCGGTACTGGTACTTGAGGGTGCTGGAGCTGGACCACTTGCCGTTGTCCGTCGCCAGCGTCTTGCCGACCTGCGCCGTGCCGCTGATCTTCGGCTGAGTGACCGGCACCGGATGGCCGTAGATGTACTCGGCCGCGCTCGACGAGCCGGACGCGACGGCGCCGGTGAAGAGCATGGCGGCTGCACCCGCGGTCATGGCGGCGAGGAGCACGCTCAGGACATAACGGTTCCTGCCTTTTTTCTGGGTCATCGATTTCGTCCCCCTTCGTGGGATCACGGACTTGACGGTACGAGCCGCGCCTGAACGTCGAAACCGCCGGGGTCAGCGCCGCGCAAGGCTTGTGTAAGGGTCTCTTCACAGACGCACGCGATACTTTCGGTGTGAGGCGGATCCGGATCGGGATGCGCTGGTGGCTCGGAGGTGCCTTCGTGGCAGTCGCGGTGCTGACCGCGGGCCTCGTGGCCGCGGTGTCGTCACGCGACGTCGGCCACGAGGTCGCGTCGAATGCCCGCAACATCGCGATCGGCGAGACGGTGTCGGCGGGCTTCGCGCTCGAGCAGGCCCTGCCGGAGGGCCGCGCGCTCGCGAAGGCACGCGCGATCCGCGACCGCGACGGCCTCGCGTTGTTCGTCTTCGCGCGCAACCGGCGGCTCGTCGCGCAGGCGCGGATCTCGGGTGTCCGCTTCGCGAGCGTTCCCCACGGGCGGCAGGCACTCGCGAGCGCGCTCACGGGCCACCGCTTCGTCGAGTCGTTCGAGGGCGGCAGGACGACGGTCGTCGCGCTCCCCCTGCGGCGGACCTCGGCGGCGGCGGCGCTGGTGGCGTATGCGCCGCGCCCGCAGGCCTACAACGCCTCGCTCTCGATCTTCCGAAACGCCGTCGCGCGCGCGTCGATCTGGGCGGTGCTCGTCGCCGCGGTGCTCGGGCTCGTGTCGGCGTGGCTCGTCACGCGGCGCCTGCGCAGGATCGCGGCCGCTGCGCGTGCGATCGAGCAGGGCGGCTTCGACATCGAGGTGCCGCCGGGCTTCCAGGACGAGATCGGCTCGCTCGCGTCGACGGTCGACCGGATGCGCAGCCGGCTCGGCGAGGCGTTCTCGCAGGTGCAGGCCGAGCGCGACAGGCTCGAGCTGCTGCTCGACCGGTTGCATGAGGCGGTGATCGCCGTCGACGGCGCGCTGACCGTGCAGTACGCAAACGCGAGCATGCGGCGCCTCGTGCAGGGCCTCGAGCCGGACGCACCGCTCCCGGAGGCGTTCGGCGAGCTGCCGCTGCGTGCGGTCGCGGCCGGGCTGTTCGCGCCCGGCGCACCCGTGTCGGAGGCGCGCATGGACTCCGGCGACGGCGCCACGTTCTCGCTGGTCGGCATCCCTGCAGCCGGCACAGGGCTCGCCGTGCTCGTGCTCGCAGACATCACCGAGCACGAGCGCCGCCAGCGGGCCGAGCGCGAGTTCGTCACGAACGCGTCGCACGAGCTCCGCACACCGGTCAGCGCGATTGCGAGCGCCGTGGAGGCGCTCGAGCTCGGCGCGCGCGAGGTGCCGGGCGAGCGGGATCGGTTCATCCGGTTGATCGGCCGCCAGGCGCAACGGCTGACACGGCTTACGAGCTCACTCCTGGTGCTCGCGCGGGCGCAGACTCGCGAGGAGGGCATGCCGCTCGTGGCGGTCGACCTGGAGCCGTTCCTGCGGCAGGTCGCCGAGACGTCTGAGGCGGCGGAGCGCGTCCGGTTCGAGCCGAACGGCGGCATCGCCGCGCTCGCGCAGCCGGACGTCCTCGAGCAGGTTGTCGCGAACCTCGTCGCGAACGCGGTCAAGCACGCGCCCGACGGCGAGGTCGTCCTGCGCGCGTCCGCCGCAGCCGGCGAGGCGGTGATCGAGGTGGCCGATCGCGGTCCCGGCATCCCGGCGGAGACACGGGCACGCGTCTTCGACCGCTTCTACTCCGGCGCGGGGCCGTCGCGTCAAGGGTTCGGGCTCGGCCTCGCGATCGCCCGCGATGCGACGGCGGCGATGGGCGGACGGCTCGAGCTGGACTCGGCCCCGGGGATTGGAACGACCGCGCGCGTGATACTCCGTTCACCATGAGCCGCATCCTGCTCGCAGACGACGAGACCGACCTGGTCGAGCCGGTCGCCTACGCGCTCCGCGAGCACGGCTTCGAGGTCGTGTCGGTGCCCGACGGCGACCGGGCGATCGAGGAGGCGCGCACCGGCGCGTACGACCTGCTGATCTGCGACATCCTGATGCCGGGCACGCTCGGGACCGACGTGTGCAGGACGCTGCGCGAGGAGAGCGACCTGCCGATCATCCTGTTGACGGCGAAGGACGCAGAGATCGACCGTGTCCTCGGCCTCGAGCTCGGTGCCGACGACTACGTGACGAAGCCGTTCTCGTCGGCGGAGCTCGTGTCGCGGGTGCGCGCGCTGCTGCGCCGGCGCGAGCTCGATCGGTCGAGTAGCGCAGGCGGCGCGACGCTCGCCGTCGGCGGCCTGACGATCGACTACGCCCGTCACCTGGTGGAGGTCGACGGCAAGACGGTGTCGCTGACGCCGTCGGAGTTCAACCTGCTCAGCCTGCTCGCGGAGTCGCCCGAGCAGGTGTTCTCGCGGTCTCAGATCATGGAGCGGCTCTGGCAGACGCCGCACGTCGGCGACGGTCGCGCCTGCGACGTGCACGTGTCGAACCTGCGCCGGAAGCTCGAACGCGATCCGGCGCATCCCGCGCGGATCGTGACGGTGCGTGAGTTCGGCTACAAGCTCATCCCCGTGTGAGGGAATCCTTACGGTTCGCTAACAGGGCGTTGGGCGTGTCGCTTCCACCGCTCAACTCGCGGGCCTAGCCTCGCGTCGTGTCCTTCTCCTCGTCGATGGTGCGCGTGCTCGCACGCTGCAACGGCTACGACGTCGCGGTCGGCGACGAGGTTGTCGGGTCGGTCGAGACGCCGGTCTTCTCGGGCACGAAGCTGCTCCCGGACTACCTGCTCGTCCGGCTCGCCGACCGGGACTCCGGGTCGTTCAAGGTGATCCCGCCCGACCTGATCGTCGCCGCCGACCCGGAGGAGCGCACGGTGTTCCTCGGCGTCGAGCGCAGCGAGGTCGAGCAGCTCGACGAGCCGTAGAGACCCGACCCGGCGGGGCGCGTCCCAAACGTCGCGAACCGCGTCGCACACGCGACGCGGTGGTGCCAGGCACCGTTGAGAAACCGTGTCCAACCCGTCACGACTCTGCAACGACCACAGCCCTTTTCCCTGCACAGACGATGAATTCGGCCGGGCGCCGCTGACGAGGCTCCGGTGCCAGGCACCGAGCGGGGACCAAGCGGGCGACGTCTCGAAGGAGGGCCTTCGCGGTCTTCGGGACGGGCCGGGTTTGCGCGTGCGGCCGGGCGGCCGCAGGCAGCGGGTCTAGGCGACCGCGGACTCGCCGAGCAGCATCTTCACCTCGGCGTAGAAGTCGGGCGCGGGCCGGACCCGGTACTGGGGCCCGAAGGCGTAGACCTTGCGGCCGTGCGAGGTGATCAGGTCGGCGTAGACGGGCGATTCGCCCGGGAAGTCGCGGATCAGCTGGGCGAGCTCGCGGATCGTGCCGGCGCGCGCCTTCGTCGCGTCGATGCGGAGCCGCACCTCGCGCTTCTCCGGCACCGCCTCGAATGCGTTCAGCTCCATCGCGACGAGCTTCGTCTCGCCTTCCTTGCGATCGACGCGCCCCTTCACGATCAGGATCCGGTCGGTCGTGCAGAGCTCGCGCGCGCGGTCGTAGGTGGAGTTGAAGACGACGGTCTCGACGCCGCCGGTCACGTCCTCGAGCCGCAGGAAGACCATCGCGTCGCCGCGCTTGGTCGTCATGTGCCGGAGCGACGTGACGATCCCGCCGACGGTGACGACCTCGCCGTCACGGCGGCGGTCGAGCTCGGCGATCGTCGAGTCGGACTTGCGCCGCAGCTGGTCGCGGACGCCGGAGAGCGGATGCTCGGTGACGTAGAGGCCGAGCACCTCCTTCTCCATGCGCAAGAGGTCGCCCTTCTCGAACTCCTCGGTGGGAGTCGTCGGGTGATGCTTCGGCGCCTCTTCCTCGGGAGGCCCGAGGTCGAAGATCGAGGCCTGGCCGGCGAGCCGGTCCGCCTGCTGCTTCTGCCCCCACGAGACGGCCTGCTCGAGCACCTCGAGCATGCCCTTGCGCGAGCCCGGCAGCGCGCCGCACTTCACGAGCGCTTCGAGCACGCGCTTGTTCGAGACGCTCGGGTCGACGCGCTCGGCGAAGTCCCAGATCGAGGTGAACGGGCCGCCCTCGTCGCGCGCCTGGATCAGGGCGCGGGCGGCGCCCTCCCCCACGCCCTTGACCGCGTTCAGGCCGAAGCGGATCTTCCCGCCGACGACCGCGAAATCGACCTGCGACTCGTTCACGTCGGGCGGCAGCACCTCGATGCCCA
>CAWASP010000027.1:0-87690 GCA_963784765.1 uncultured Thermoleophilia bacterium | reverse complement strand
ACCGGATGGTGAATGCGTTTGGGGACCAGAACGCCATCACGGACACGCCGGGATCTGAAGCTTTCAGCAAGAGCAGCCGGTGCCTTGCTTTGTCCCCACGCGTTCATTGACTAATGTCGACACGTGAAGTTCAGCGACTACTTCGAGATCGACGTTGGCGACGAGGATGACTGGTTCGACCCCATCCTCACGGCGGATACTCAGCTCTTTGTCGATCCATTTCGGGTCTACGTCGAGGATGACGATCGGTGGGCTGGAGCCCACAACAAGCTGGTCGAGTTCTTTAACGGCGCGATGAAGCTGATCGCCGCCTCCAACTTCAATCGCGGTTCGTCGCGATGGAAGAAAGCAGAACGGCAATTCGCCTTCCCGGAACCACCGGAGTTCTGTCTCGGATACGGGGAGTCGCCCTTCGGTTCGGGAACCGGCGCAGGCTTCGGCGGAGACATGCTGAACGGGGCCGAGCTAGCGATCAAGGCCGGCATCGAAGACCTCGCCCATTTCGAGGAACTCGTCTTGTTTGAGACAGGCGTTGGTCCCGATCGCATCGGTGACATCGTCTGCAACGTCCTGAAGGCCGACTTCGTCGAGTACACGCAAGAGGTCGCCGAGCACCACGGGATCGCGATGGACGAGATTCCGGTTCGACACGCCTCTTGGGACCCGGTAAACGAGCGATGGGTCAACAAGCGCGTGAAGCTGCCCGTCAACCCGTTCTTTCCCCAGATCGGGGTTCTCCTCGTGCCGGCGCGCTTCCTTCGCCCGCTCCCGACTGTCGCCCCCGGGGAGTTCTGGGATTGGGCGTGGGAGACCAGTGGAGACCAACTGCGAGGTGACTTCAGCTACGACATCGGCAGGAGCGTCGACGCGGCGGCGATTGCTGACCTCGCCCGCAGGCGCCCCGACCTCGCCAACGCGTACCTCGCGCACCTTGAGGAGACTGGCGCGAAGCCCGCCTATGACCTCGAGATCGATCCTGGGTCGGAGTATCGCTGGTACGACTCTGCTCTTCGGATGGCCGCGGCGGTCAAGCTGCCCGAGCAGCCCGACGAACCAAAGAAGTTCTGCGATTGGGTCAGGAAACTCTTGGAGGACTTCGCTCACAACATCGGGGAGCAGGACGGCTGGATGAACCTGTGGGTCGAAGACAAGCCGCGTAAGGAGCGCTACGCACAGGCGTTGCTGCGGACGTTTGTCGTCCGCGTCTGTAAGGACTCCGATGTCGATTTGACAGCCGAGGCGAATGCTGGCCGGGGACCCGTTGACTTCAAGTTCAGCAAGGGCTGGAGCAAACGGGCGCTGGCTGAGGTTAAGCTGACGAACAGCACTCAGTACTGGCATGGCCTAGAGAAGCAAACGCCGCAGTACATGAAGAGCGCGCAGATCAAGTGCGGCTACTTCATCAGCATTGGATTTCGGGACGCCGACCTTGAGAGGGAGCGAACGGATAGGGTTCGCGAGGCTGCCAAAGCGGTGTCAATACGCGAAGGTTTCACCGTGACCCCGATCTTCGTGGACGCACGGCCAAAGGAGTCTGCCTCGAAGGCCGGGCGGGGAAGGCGAACCGGCCGGTAGCTGGCGACCCGTGCCAAGTCACGTCCTCAGTCACGAAGACGCGCATCGCACTTTCAGACCAACTCCCTGCTCACGCGCCGCGTCCAGTCCTCGGGTTGCTGCCTGACCAACTCCGCGATTCCGGCCTGTCCGAGTCCAACCATAGACTGGCGATCCGTGCGTGCGATCTCCCTCTTCTCAGGGGCCGGCGGGCTCGATCTCGGTTGCGAAGCAGCTGGTTTTGAGACGACTGCCGCCGTTGAGTGGGAAGCGATCGCCCGGAAGACCATGCTCCGTAACCACACGTCGTTCTTTCCGGCCCTGCGCACGGATGCGCTGCTTGGCGACATCACGAAGATCGAGGGGCAAAGCTCTTGGAGCAGCGCGCTTGGAGCTTGGGCAGGCGGGACCTGCTCCACGGAGGGCCGCCGTGCACGCCTTTCTCGAAGAGCGGCTATTGGCTTGACTACAAGCGTGCTGGCGCGGATCCGAAGGCATCGTTGCTTGACGACTACGTTCGCATCTTGTGCGACGTGAAGCCGAAGGCGTTTCTGATGGAAAACGTCTATGGCCTTGCCTATCGGAACCAGAACCGCGCTGTACTCGAGCGTTTCCTCAGCGGCGTGAGGCAAGCAGGGTACGCCGTCGACCTCCGGATCCTCCTGGCCGCGGACTTCGGCGTGCCGCAGCTCCGGCAACGGCTGTTCTGCGTTGGCATTAGGAACGACCTGCTGGACTGCAGGCCAGATGACTGGAAGCACGCATGGCCGCGCCCGACTCACGGTGGACCGCACGAGACCCGGAAGACCTGGGATTCTTCGCTTGCTGCGCACGTCACCGCGGGCGAGGCGCTCGCGGGTCTTGCGCCTGAGATGAATCCGTTCGAGCCCGAGGAGGTTACCGAGGGGACGTTCCAGGCCGAGCTGGCTGCCGTGCCTCCAGGTGAGAACTACCTTTTCTGGACAGCGGAGCGTGGACATTCCGCTCCGCGCTTTAGGTGGCGCTCACGTTACTGGAGCTTCCTCCTCAAGCTCGACCCCGAGAAGCCGTCGCCCACGATCCAGGGGCAGCCCGGGCCGTGGGTCGGGCCATTCCACTGGGAGACTAGGCGCTTGCGGGTTGCCGAGGTGAGGCGCCTGATGACTTTCCCCGACGAATTCGTGGTGCTCGGGTCGCGGCGCGAGCAGCAACTTCAGCTCGGCAATGCCGTGCCGCCTCGGCTTGCCGAGGCTGTCGCGCGGAGCATCGCCGATGAGCTAGAGCGGCTCGGCGCGATCGACCGTGAAGACGCGCCGGCTCTTGCGGCCTAACATCGCTTCGAGCGATGGGCATCACGATCCCTCGAGAGAAACTAGAGCTGACGCTCGAACACGCCGTCGCGCGAGCAGAGGGCGCCGAGAAGCTCTCGAAGACGTGGGAGGAGCGAGTTCAGCGGATCGCCGGCTGCCCCTCGCAGTCCTACGTCGCGGCTCTTGGAACGGCGCTGCTGGCCAAAGCTTCAGACGAGCGTGTCGACGCGCTGAGCGTGAAACGCGGCGCCGGGGCCAGCGCATACTCGATGCGCGGGGTCGTGAAGGTGCTGGTCGAGAAGGCGGCACGCTATGGCTATCACCTGGGACGGACGGGGCCAGAGCCGTTGAACAACCAGCCGTGGTTTCACTCCGACCGCGTGGATCGGGCCGTTGGTATCGAGCGGAAGGCGCAGCCGTATCACCGGGACATGGTTCGGTACCTGACCGAAGCTCAACCAGAGCAATTCGGCAGACGCCCTGACGGGTCTAGTCGCGTTCATACGGCTCCGTCAGAAGGTGGAAGCGGAGGAGCAGCGGGCGCTCGCCGGGCTAGAGGTCGTGGCGAAGACGCCAATCGACGACCTGCTCGACGTCCTGCAGGTCTTCATCAACGAGGACACCGAGAGGGGCCGACGAGGACAGGCTCTTGTTGCCGCACTGTTTGATCTCGTCTACGACGAAGTGCATCTTCCTTCGATCCACAACCCGACCGGGCTTGACGTCACCGTCTCGATTGCGGGGAAGCTGATCCTGGGCATTGAGGTGAAACAGAAGCCAGTTACGGAGGCCGCCGTGATTCACCTTGCTCAGGAAGCCGCGCTGCGCGGGGTCGACAAAGCGCTCTTCGTTGCACTCGCTCCGCAGCAGCGGCGGCTTGATCGCGAGAAGGTGCAGCGAGATGCGCTTATGTATGACGGTGTGCTGCTTTCAATCTACGAAGGCGTACCCGAACTTGTGGCTGGCGCAGCCCTCGCATCGCGTTTGACTGCGGATGCCTTTGCGGACAAGCTCCCCAACGTCTACCTGCGCAGAATGCGTGAGCATCAGGTCAGCGTGACCGGCCAGCAGTACTGGAGCGACCTCTGCAGTCGCCTCAGCTCAACTGAGTGAGCTCAGCCTCGACCCTGTTGGCTGCATCCCCAGCCGGTTCGTGCTCCCACACGCGCATGACATGCCAACCGCGGCGTCTGAGCAGCTCGTCATTCTCACGGTCACGCTCCACGTTCCGCGCGATCTTCCGAGTCCAGTAGCTGGCGTTGGTCTTCGGCCGTGTTCCATGGTCGGGGCAGGCATGCCAGAAGCAGCCGTCCACGAAGACGACGAGCCGCTGTCCCCTAAACACGATGTCGGCGCGGCAGGCGATGTCAGGTTGCGGACGGGCGTTCTTGAGGAACCGACGACCGCGGCGATGGAGCTCGCCGCGTAGAGCTGTCTCGGGCCGCGTATCCACCTTGCGGTTGCCCCGCATCACGGCTGTTACTGCTCGAGAGGAGGGCGGGGGAGCGATTGGAACCCGACGGAGAGAGTCGCTCACCTAAGCGACGGTAGCCAAGATTCGCTCCCCTGGTCGAGCCGAGACTCAACTCGCTCTTCGTCAAGGGACACTCGCCGGCTCCACCGCCGGCGGCTTCTTCCGACTGGTCACGTGATTCGCGCGCTTGGTCAGCTCCGCGACGCCCCCAGACCGACACCGATGACTCTTGTCAACGTGGCTGGCATCGAAAATGCTGGGACGGATCGGTGACGGCTAGGCGGGAGGTGCGTGGTGCGGAGGGTGATCGTGATGGCCTCGCTCGTTGGTCTTCTCGCGGGCGGCGTCGTCTCGTCGGCGCCACCCGCCTCGGCGCGGGCCAAGACCGTCTGGCTGACGTCGAAGACGGCTGCAGCGCGGGCGCTGCCGAAGCGGTTCCACAACATCTCTTCCGTCTCATGCACGCCCGATCGGGCCGGCGCGAGCAAGGTGGTCGGCTCGACTCGCCGCTGGCAGCGCTTCTGGTGCAGCGGGCACACCTACGACCACCTCGCGTTCCGGCTGCGCTTTCGGAAGACGGGAAAGTGCTCGAATTGCTGGACGATCACCAACCTGAGCGGGCTCTCTGCGGCCCGGCTTCGGGTCAAGCACGTCACCGCGACGCGGAGCACGCCGAGTTCGACGAGCTGCCCGAGCGACTACTACCGCAACTCGTCCGGCCACTGCGTGCATCGGCCGTCGAGCGATCCGACCGGTGCGACAGCGCAGTGCTGGGACGGGAGCTACAGCTACTCCGAGCACGCCTCGGGGACATGCTCACACCACGGCGGCGTCAAGCGCTGGATCAACCACCCGTAGCCATGGCGCTCGTCCGGTTCCGCTGCCGTCAGGCTGGGGAACCTGTGCGCAGGGGAGTCGGCGTAGCGCGGAGGGAAGAGTAGCCGGCTGCAAAGGCGGCCGCACCGGCCCGTCTGCCCGGCCTTACCCGCTGCTCTGAACTCGAAGTCCGAGGCTCTCAATCCGTCGAGTGAGGTTGTCGGCTGGTTTCTCGCCGGCGACGTAGCTGGCGCAAATCGTTCCGTGCCGGGCGTCGTGAACGCAGATCCGGCCCGCGCTTGCCGCCGGAGCGAGTTCGCTCGCGCCCCAGCGGATGGAGATCAGATCAGCTGGGGGATTGACGATGGCCGGCGCGGGTGGAGGTGAGGCTGTCTTGAGTCCGGTCACTCCATCGCCGATCACAACGATCCGGTGAGGCGTTCCGAGATGAAGGTGCGGCCAGGCGAAGACCACCGCGGTCACAACGCACCCCGCGGTTGCGACAAGCGCGAGGCGATCGGCGACGCGACGGCCCCGTCGGCGGGTGCTTCGGGGGCGGCCGACTTTGAGCGACCGAGGCACACCTCCGGGCTGCGCGGCTGTACCCCAGGAGGGCGGTTCGTTGTCGTGCGGCGGAAGTGAGCCGCCGCCGAATAATGCGCGACGCTCCTCGTCGGTGAACTTGGCCCAGTCACGCTCGCGCCACCCCACAGATCGATTGTCGGCCTCGTCGCCGCCGATCTTGAGGGTTAGTGTTGACAGAAGTTGACGCCCTCCGTTGCAGCGGCGCCGGCGCGACGACGAACCCTGGAAACAGCCAGGGGAGTGACGTTGAGGCAGGGCGGAACCCTTGGCGCCTCGGATCCGCATGCGACCGGTCCAGTGACCGCCGGTCTTCACTCGGGGGGTTCAGATCTCGATGCTGCGAGCCCACTGCTGGTACTGCCCCTCGGCGTACGCCGGCGGGGGCGACCCCGGCTGACGCCCGGCCAGCTTGCCGAGCGCTGCGTTCCAGTCGGCGACGTACTGGTCGATGAACTTGCCGATGCTCTGCCTGAACGCGGCCAGCGGGGTGTTGAGCTCGTCCTGCTCGGGCGGGAACCACGGGTTGAGGTTGTCGCCGCCGGCCGGGATCAGCGACACGTACGGAAGGGAGTACGCGAACGTGAAGACGAACGTCGTCATCGCGCCGATCGAGCCCGTGTTCGGCAGGTACTCGAGCACGTCCGGCGTGTCGGTCGGCTTCGGGATCGCGGCGTTCTGGAGACACGGCGGGAAGTTCGCGACGAACGACAGCGCCGGGTTGACCGACGGGGTCAGGCCGGAGGCACCGTGCACGTTCACGCGGTACAGGAGACTCGTGAGCAGCTTGACGAGCGCCGCGCGCGTCTGGACCAGCCCGATTCCCTGGACGTTCCCCTGCGACGGATCGCCGCTCGCCGTGATCCACGCCTGCAAGTCGCCGTCGCCCGCCACCTCGGTGTCGCTCGTGTAGACGAAGTCGACGACCGCCGTCACGAACGTCTCGGTGGCGCTCCAGATCTCGAGCATCTGCCCGACCACGGGGTATGCCTTCCAGTCGTCCGTCCCCACGCGGAAGTCCGCGGGGTCGAGCTTGCGCGCCGTCAGCTCGCTCTGCGGGTCGTCGTCGAAGAACCCGCGCCCCTTCGCGAACTCGTCGAGCAGGGGAAGCAGCGACATGTAGCCGGTCACCGGGGTGGGCGGCACGATCTGGCTCCACAGGAGCGTGAGCAGCACGTAGTTGAAGTTGATCAGCGACTCCGACTGCGCTCGCAGAAGCGGCGAGAGCGGATGGCCCGCGGGCAGGGTGTTGTACATCGTCATCTGCATCGCGGCCGTGGTCGTGTGCCAGTGGTAGACGTGCCCGAGCCAGATGCCCCACACGGTGATCGACGCCTTCGCCGCCTGCAGCGCCCACAGCCACGCGTTGTCGGTCTTGCCGTACGTGACAGGCGAGACGCCCTTCGTCCAGACCGTGACCGACACCGGGATGAGCTGCTTGGACGTCGCATCCTGCTTCAGGGTCGTGAGCGTGGCCGGGACGAAGCGCACGGTGCCGTCGGGCGGTGACGTCGACCCGACCTGCTCGAGGATGCTCATGTCGATCGCGTAGAGAAGGCCGGCTGCGAGCAGCTCGCGGTGCTCGTCGTCTGCCCAGTCGTCGCCGAACGTCGCGACGAGCTCGTCGAAGCGGCCGGCATCGACCTTCTCGACGACGAGCAGGTTGAGCGGCAGCCCGAAGTTGGAGATCGCCCACCAGAAGCCCGCCTCCGCGTTCTTCTGGGTCGTGAGCGTGGCGGCGAACGGCTTGACGAGGTCCTGCGAGTCCTCGTACACGTCCTGGTAGGTCGTCCAGGACAGCGTGTACTGGCTCGCGTCGTCGAGCTGCAGCTCGGTCGGCCTCGCAGACGGATCCGGCGCCACGTCGGCGCACCCGCATCCCTGCCGGCAGCTCCCCGCCGTACATGAACGTGTAGGCACGCCGCGTCTGGCCGCCGATCGTGTAGACCGTGTCGAGCCCGCAATAGGCGGCCGCGCCCTGCTCCGCACGCTGCGTCAGGAGCTGGGTCGTGTTCACGATCTGGACGAGGTCGGGATCCCCGTAGGCGTCGGCCCAGTACGGGATCGCGGGGCAGTTGGTAAAGCCCCACGCGCTCGTCGGGAGCTTCGCGACGTGGTCCGACGTCGGCGGGATGGGGACGACGGGGGTGGCCTCGCAGGTCATGGCGTCTCTCCGTTTCTCGGTCGTGACTCAGGCACGTGCAACCGCCCCGGCGCCCGCGATCGGCGTCGCCAGGGCCTCGATCAGGCCGTAGCCGTAGGTGCGCGCGAGCTCGAGCGCGCGTGACGCATGCTCCTGCGCCCGGGCGGGCTCGCCTCTCGCGGCGAGCGACTGCGCCCAGCCGAGGTGCGACCGGGCAGACCACAGCTTGAGGCCGTGGTCGTCGTGGAAGCGGCAGGCGAAGGCGAAGTGCTCGTCGGCCTCGCCGTCCCGCCGGAGAGTCGCGGCCGCGACCCCGCGCCAGAGGCGCACGTGGCCGTAGCCGCTCGCACCGCTCCAGACGAACTGGTCCTGCCACGGCTCGAGCAGCTCGTACACGAGCGCCGCGACGTCGGGCACGTCGAGGAACGCCGCCGCCTCCGCGTAGAACGCGAGCGTGCAGAGCCGCAGGATGTCCCAGCCGACCTTCTCCATGCCGCTTGCGACCGCCTCCCGCAGGAGCGCGTGCGCCGCGTCCCTGCTTCCGAAGAGCGCCTCGTACATGGCGGTCGACGCAGACCACACCGCCATGCGCGGATGCGCCTCGGCCGCCCCCCGGCTGAGCTCGATCAGCTGCGCGTCGCCGCGCCCCTGGTAGGTCCGGGCGAGCGCGCGGTACTCGCCGAAGACCTGCAGCGCATCCGGCTGGCCGGCCAGCTCGCCGAGCTCGCGCGCCTGCCTCGACAGCTGCTCCCCGACGGCGAGGTCGCCTTCGAGCACGCCCCAGGCGGCGATCCCGACCCCGGCGATCCACCTGAGCGTGGGCTGGGCGAGCGCCGCGGCGAGCTCCCGCTGGCGCTCCCGCGCCGTCCGCGCCAGCGCGAAGTCGCAGTTCTCGGAGCTGACCTGCAGCAGCAGGAAGTACGCCCAGAACTCGACCGCGCGATCCTCCATCGCCTGCGCGGTCGCGAGCAGGTCGTGCGCGATGTCGGCTCGCTCGGCGAGCATGTCGGGGCTCCACAGGCCGTGGAAGGCGTGCTGCAGCACGCGCGCCCTCACCCTCGGATCGGCGACGTCGTGCGCGAGCGCGATCGCCTCCGTCGCGAGCGCCTGCCGCCGGGTGCGGTCGTGCTCGTAGAGCATCTCCTGCGACTCGAGCGCGAGCAGCTGCGCGCGCCGGCCCGGATCGGTCCGCTCGTCGAGCTCGAGCGCGCGCTCGATCGCCTCGACGCGCTCGTCGTCGAGGTGGCCGATCAGGCTCGTGAAGCCGCGCGTGTTCGCGAGCGCCGCGGCGGTCGCCAGATCCGCGTCGCCGAGCGACGACGCGAGCTGCGCCGCGCTCAGGAGCGTCCTGCGGTAGGCGGCGTCGCCCGTCAGCTGCTGCGCCTGGCCCAGCCCGATCAGCGCCTGACAGCGCTCCGCGCTCTCGACCGGGCCGAGCAGGTCGAGCGCGTCGGCGAACTGGTTCGCCGCCTCCGCCGGGGCGAGGCTCTCGAGGGCGCGCCGGCCCGCGCGCGCCGCGTACCGGGCCGCCTTCGATCTCGCGGCCGCGACCGCCGACAGCCGCCAGTGCAGCGCCAGCTCCGCGTCGTGCTCGCTCGGATCCTCCCCGTGGAGCTCCTCGAGGGCGAGCGCGACGCGATGGTGCATGCTCGAGCGCCGGGTCGCACCGAGCCCGTCGTACAGCGTCTGGTTGATCAGCGCGTGCACGAAGCGGAAGCGGCCGACCTGCTCGACCGACTCGTCGAGCAGCGACGCGGTCACCGCGGCCTCCAGCCGGTCGAGCAGCTCGCTCTCCGCCGTGCCGGCGAGCCGCGCGAGGAGCTCGAGCTCGAACGAGCGGCCGATCACCGCCGCGAGCGTCAGCGCCTCGCGCGCCTCGTCGCCGAGCCGCTCGACGCGACGCGTGATCACGTCGCGCACGCTCTCCGGCAGGCCGAGCGGCGCCGAGCGGTCGACGCTCCAGCGCTGGGTCTCCGGCTCGTAGAGCAGCCGCCCCGACTCGACCAGGCTGCGCAGCACCTCCTGGACGAAGAACGGGTTGCCGTCGGTCTCGCTCGCGATCTCCCCGGCCAGCGCCAGCCCGTCCGCATCGAGCTCGTGCCCGGCGGCCGCCTCCATCACCTTCGACACGTCGTCCGCGCCCAGGCCCTGCAGCGCGATCCGCTCGACGCCGTCGATGCGCCGCAGGTCGGCGAGCACCGCGCCGAGCGGGTGGTCCTTCCCGAGGTCGGAGTCGCGGAAGGCGACGATCAGCTGCAGCGCCGAGCCGTCGGCGGCCGACACCACGTGCTTGAGGAGCGCCACCGACTGGGCGTCCGCCCAGTGGAGATCGTCGAGCACGAGGCACACCGGCAGCGACGCCGCCAGGTCGGAGAGCGCCCCGGCGACGGCCGAGAAGAGCAGGAAGCGCTCGGTCTCCGGGTCGGAGCTCTCGGGCTCCGGCACGTCGGGCAGCCGCCGCGGCAGCTCGCGCGCCAGCCGCGCGAGCTCGCCGCCGTGACGGGCGACGTGCCGCTCGAGCACGTCCGGCGGCGCGTTCTCGACGAGCTGCGAGCACACCGAGATCCACGGCTCGTAGGGCACGGCCAGCTCCTCCGAGCACGCCCCCCACAGCACCGCGAAGCCCTCGCCGTGCGACGCGTGCGCCGAGAGCGATGCGAGGCGGCTCTTGCCGATGCCGGGCTCGCCGGCGACGAGCACCACCTGCCGCATCCCCGCGCGTGCGTGAGCGCGCGAGCGCTCCATCACCGCCCGCTCTTCCTCGCGGCCCACGAACGCGGCCCTCGGCGCCGAGCGCAGGAGCGCCGGCAGCGGCCAGCCGCCGACCCCGGCCGCCTCGTCCGCGAGCGTCGCCCACGGAACCTCGAAGGCCTCGACCGGCTCGGGGAAGCCCTTCAGCTCGATCTCGCCGATCGAGTCGAAGCGGACGCCCTCGACGCGGTTCGCGAGCATCCGCACGGCCGGCGAAGCCAGGATCCCGGCCGCCGGCGCCTGGGCGCACAGCCGCGCCGCCTCGATCGAGGGCATCCCGAAGTAGTTGCCCTCCTTCACCGTCGACTCGCCCGCGCCGAGGCCGATCCGCACCTGCAGCGGCTGCTCGGCGCGCCGGTAGCGGCGCTCGAGGAGCTGCTGCATCGACACCGCGCACTGCACCGCCGTCGACGCCGAGTTGAACGCCACCATCAGCCCGTCGCCGGTGTCCTTGAACTCGCGCCCGCCGAACGCGCCGATCGCCTCGCGCAGCACCGCGAAGTGCTCGTCGCGCAGCTCGTCCGCGCGGGCCGGGCCGACCGACGTCGCCAATCGCGTCGAGCCGACGAGATCGGTCACGAGAATCGTCGCCAGCTCTATGGACTCAGACACCGGGACGCTCCGGGCGGGATGCCAGACACGTGCGCACGGTGCCTGCCACCGCTCGGCTCAGATCTCGATGCTGCGAGCCCACTGCTGGTACTGCCCCTCGGCGTACGCCGGCGGGGGCGAGCCCGGCTGACGACCGGCCAGCTTGCCGAGCGCTGCGTTCCAGTCGGCGACGTACTGGTCGATGAACTTACCGATGCTCTGCCTGAACGCGGCCAGCGGGGTGTTGAGCTCGTCCTGCTCGGGCGGGAACCACGGGTTGAGGTTGTCGCCGCCGGCCGGGATCAGCGACACGTACGGCAGGGAGTACGCGAACGTGAAGACGAACGTCGTCATCGCGCCGATCGAGCCCGTGTTCGGCAGGTACTCGAGCACGTCCGGCGTGTCCTTCGGCTCCGGGATCACGGCGCTCTGGAGACACGGCGGGAAGTTCGCGACGAACGACAGCGCCGGGTTGACCGACGGGGTCAGGCCGGAGGCACCGTGCACGTTCACGCGGTACAGGAGGCTCGTGAGCAGCTTGACGAGCGCCGCGCGCGTCTGCACCAGTCCGATTCCCTGGACGTTCCCTTGCGACGGATCGCCGCTCGCCGTGATCCACGCCTGCAAGTCGCCGTCGCCCGCCACCTCGGTGTCGTTCGTGTAGACGAAGTCGACGACCGCCGTCACGAACGTCTCGGTGGCGCTCCAGATCTCGAGCATCTGCCCGACCACCGGGTACGCCTTCCAGTCGTCCGTCCCCACGCGGAAGTCCGCCGGGTCGAGCTTGCGCGCCGTCAGCTCGCTCTGCGGGTCGTCGTCGAAGAACCCGCGCCCCTTCGCGAACTCGTCGAGCAGCGGGAGCAGCGACATGTAGCCGGTCACCGGGGTGGGCGGCACGATCTGGCTCCACAGGAGCGTCAGCAGCACGTAGTTGAAGTTGATGAGCGACTCCGACTGCGCTCGCAGAAGCGGCGAGAGCGGATGGCTCGCGGGCAGGGTGTTGTACATCGTCATCTGCATCGCGGCCGTGGTCGTGTGCCAGTGGTAGACGTGCCCGAGCCAGATGCCCCACACGGTGATCGACGCCTTCGCCGCCTGCAGCGCCCAGAGCCACGCGTTGTCGGTCTTGCCGTACGTGACAGGCGAGACGCCCTTCGTCCAGACCGTCACCGACACCGGGATGAGCTGCTTCGACGTCGCATCCTGCTTCAGGGTCGTGAGCGTGGCCGGAACGAAGCGCACGGTGCCGTCGGGCGGTGACGTCGACCCGACCGACTCGAGGATGCTCATGTCGATCGCGTAGAGAAGGCCGGCTGCGAGCAGCTCGCGGTGCTCGTCGTCTGCCCAGTCGTCGCCGAACGCCGCGACGAGCTCGTCGAAGCGGCCGGCGTCGACCTTCTCGACGACGAGCAGGTTGAGCGGCAGCCCGAAGTTGGAGATCGCCCACCAGAAGCCCGCCTCCGCGTTCTTCTGGCGTCGTGAGCGTGTCGGCGAACGGCTTGACGAGGTCCTGCGAGTCCTCGTACACGCCCTGGTAGGTCGTCCAGGACAGCGTGTACTGGCTCGCGTCGTCGAGCTGCAGCTCGGTCGGCCTGGCGGACGGATCCGGCGCCACGTCGGCACACCCGCACCCCGCCGGCAGCTCCCCGCCGTACATGAACGTGTAGGCACGCCGCGTCTGGCCGCCGATCGTGTAGACCGTGTCGAGCCCGCAATAGGCGGCCGCGCCCTGCTCCGCACGCTGCGTCAGGAGCTGGGTCGTGTTCACGATCTGGACGAGGTCGGGATCCCCGTAGGCGTCGGCCCAGTACGGGATCGCGGGGCAGTTGGCAAAGCCCCACGCGCTCGTCGGGAGCTTCGCGACGTGGTCCGACGTCGGCGGGATGGGGACGACGGGGGTGGCCTCGCAGGTCATGGCGTCTCTCCGTTTCTCGGTCGTGACTCAGGCACGTGCAACCGCCCCGGCGCCCGCGATCGGCGTCGCCAGGGCCTCGATCAGGCCGTAGCCGTAGGTGCGCGCGAGCTCGAGCGCGCGTGACGCATGCTCCTGCGCCCGGGCGGGCTCGCCCCGCGCGGCGAGCGACTGCGCCCAGCCGAGGTGCGACCGGGCAGACCACAGCTTGAGGCCGTGGTCGTCGTGGAAGCGGCAGGCGAAGGCGAAGTGCTCGTCGGCCTCGCCGTCCCGCCGGAGGGTCGCGGCCGCGACCCCGCGCCAGAGGCGCACGTGGCCGTAGCCGCTCGCACCGCTCCAGACGAACTGGTCCTGCCACGGCTCGAGCAGCTCGTACACGAGCGCCGCGACGTCGGGCACATCGAGGAACGCCGCCGCCTCCGCGTAGAACGCGAGCGTGCAGAGCCGCAGGATGTCCCAGCCGACCTTCTCCATGCCGCTTGCGACCGCCTCCCGCAGGAGCGCGTGCGCCGCGTCCCTGCTTCCGAAGAGCGCCTCGTACATGGCGGTCGACGCGGACCACACGGCCATGCGCGGGTGCGCCTCGGCCGCCCCCCGGCTGAGCTCGATCAGCTGCGCGTCGCCGCGCCCCTGGTAGGTCCGGGCGAGCGCGCGGTACTCGCCGAAGACCTGCAGCGCATCCGGCTGGCCGGCCAGCTCGCCGAGCTCGCGCGCCTGCCTCGACAGCTGCTCCCCGACGGCGAGGTCGCCTTCGAGCACGCCCCAGGCGGCGATCCCGACCCCGGCGATCCACCTGAGCGTGGGCTGGGCGAGCGCCGCGGCGAGCTCCCGCTGGCGCTCCCGCGCGGTGCGCGCCAGCGCGAAGTCGCAGTTCTCGGAGCTGACCTGCAGCAGCAGGAAGTACGCCCAGAACTCGACCGCGCGATCCTCCATCGCCTGCGCGGTCGCGAGCAGGTCGTGCGCGATGTCGGCTCGCTCGGCGAGCATGTCGGGGCTCCACAGGCCGTGGAAGGCGTGCTGCAGCACGCGCGCCCTCACCCTCGGATCGGCGACGTCGTGCGCGAGCGCGATCGCCTCCGTCGCGAGCGCCTGCCGCCGGGTGCGGTCGTGCTCGTAGAGCATCTCCTGCGACTCGAGCGCGAGCAGCTGCGCGCGCCGGCCCGGGTCGGTCCGCTCGTCGAGCTCGAGCGCGCGCTCGATCGCCTCGACGCGCTCGTCGTCGAGGTGGCCGATCAGGCTCGTGAAGCCGCGCGTGTTCGCGAGCGCCGCGGCGGTCGCCAGATCCGCGTCGCCGAGCGACGACGCGAGCTGCGCCGCGCTCAGGAGCGTCCTGCGGTAGGCGGCGTCGCCCGTCAGCTGCTGCGCCTGGCCCAGGCCGATCAGCGCCTGACAGCGCTCCGCGCTCTCGACGGGGCCGAGCAGGTCGAGCGCGTCGGCGAACTGGTTCGCCGCCTCCGCCGGGGCGAGGCTCTCGAGGGCGCGCCGGCCCGCGCGCGCCGCGTACCGGGCCGCCTTCGATCTCGCGGCCGCGACCGCCGACAGCCGCCAGTGCAGCGCCAGCTCCGCGTCGTGCTCGCTCGGATCCTCCC
Source organism: uncultured Thermoleophilia bacterium (assembly GCA_963784765.1). Lineage (GTDB taxonomy): Bacteria > Actinomycetota > Thermoleophilia > Gaiellales > Gaiellaceae > PALSA-600. Next base: position 72,989 of record CAWASP010000027.1, on the reverse strand, counting down.
CGTGGAGCTCCTCGAGCGCGAGCGCGACGCGATGGTGCACGCTCGAGCGCCGGGTCGCACCGAGCCCGTCGTACAGCGTCTGGTTGATCAGCGCGTGCACGAAGCGGAAGCGGCCGACCTGCTCGACCGACTCGTCGAGCAGCGACGCGGTCACCGCGGCCTCCAGCCGGTCGAGCAGCTCGCTCTCCGCCGTGCCGGCGAGCCGCGCGAGGAGCTCGAGCTCGAACGAGCGGCCGATCACCGCCGCGAGCGTCAGCGCCTCGCGCGCCTCGTCGCCGAGCCGCTCGACGCGACGCGTGATCACGTCGCGCACGCTCTCCGGCAGGCCGAGCGGCGCCGAGCGGTCGACGCTCCAGCGCTGGGTCTCCGGCTCGTAGAGCAGCCGCCCCGACTCGACCAGGCTGCGCAGCACCTCCTGGACGAAGAACGGGTTGCCGTCGGTCTCGCTCGCGATCTCCCCGGCCAGCGCCAGCCCGTCCGCATCGAGCTCGTGCCCGGCGGCCGCCTCCATCACCTTCGACACGTCGTCCGCGCCGAGGCCCTGCAGCGCGATCCGCTCGACGCCGTCGATGCGCCGCAGGTCGGCGAGCACCGCGCCGAGCGGGTGGTCCTTCCCGAGGTCGGAGTCGCGGAAGGCGACGATCAGCTGCAGCGCCGAGCCGTCCGCGGCCGACACCACGTGCTTGAGGAGCGCCACCGACTGCGCGTCCGCCCAGTGGAGATCGTCGAGCACGAGGCACACGGGCAGCGACGCCGCCAGGTCGGAGAGCGCGCCGGCGACGGCCGAGAAGAGCAGGAAGCGCTCGGTCTCCGGGTCGGAGCTCTCGGGCTCCGGCACGTCGGGCAGCCGCCGCGGCAGCTCGCGCGCCAGCCGCGCGAGCTCGCCGCCGTGACGGGCGACGTGCCGCTCGAGCACGTCCGGCGGCGCGTTCTCCACGAGCTGCGAGCACACCGAGATCCACGGCTCGTAGGGCACGGCCAGCTCCTCCGAGCACGCCCCCCACAGCACCGCGAAGCCCTCGCCGTGCGACGCGTGCGCCGAGAGCGACGCGAGGCGGCTCTTGCCGATCCCGGGCTCGCCGGCGACGAGCACCACCTGCCGCATCCCCGCGCGTGCGTGAGCGCGCGAGCGCTCCATCACCGCCCGCTCTTCCTCGCGGCCCACGAACGCGGCCCTCGGCGCCGAGCGCAGGAGCGCCGGCAGCGGCCAGCCGCCGACCCCGGCCGCCTCGTCCGCGAGCGTCGCCCACGGAACCTCGAAGGCCTCGACCGGGTCGGGGAAGCCCTTCAGCTCGATCTCGCCGATCGAGTCGAAGCGGACGCCCTCGACGCGGTTCGCGAGCATCCGCACGGCCGGCGAAGCCAGGATCCCGGCCGCCGGCGCCTGGGCGCACAGCCGCGCCGCCTCGATCGACGGCATCCCGAAGTAGTTGCCGTCCTTGACCGTCGACTCGCCCGCGCCGAGGCCGATCCGCACCTGCAGCGGCTGCTCGGCGCGCCGGTAGCGGCGCTCGAGCAGCTGCTGCATCGACACCGCGCACTGCACCGCCGAGGACGCCGAGTTGAACGCCACCATCAGCCCGTCGCCGGTGTCCTTGAACTCGCGCCCGCCGAACGCGCCGATCGCCTCGCGCAGCACCGCGAAGTGCTCGTCGCGCAGCTCGTCCGCGCGGGCCGGACCGACCGACGTCGCCAATCGCGTCGAGCCGACGAGATCGGTCACGAGAATCGTCGCCAGCTCTATGGACTCAGACACCGGGACGCTCCGGGCGGGATGCCAGACACGTGCGCACGGTGCCTGCCACCGCGCGAGGAGATTTCTCACCTCACAGGACGACATCTAGACGGGCTCCGGCGCCTGCGGCTCCGAGGGTCTCGGCGACGCACAGGCCGGCGACGATCGCCGCCCCGAGGGCGACGACCCAGAGCGCCGAGAGCCCGCCGCCGAGCGCGAAGAGCGCGAGCAGCGCCGCCGCGCCGGCGAGCTTCGCGTAGCCGACCGTGGCGACGAGGCGCAGGCGGAAGGCGACGTGGCCGGCCAGGTAGAGGGCGAGGCCGCCGCAGAGCGCGAGCCGTCCGGCGTCGGAGAGGGTGCCGCCGACGTCGGCGATCGTCACCTTCATGCCGACGGCGAAGACGATGATGCCGGCGACGATCGGCAGGTGCAGGTAGCTGTAGCCGTCGGCGGCGGCGAGGACGACGTCGTCGTGGTTGCGCAGCCGCTCCTCCGCGACCGCGGCGAAGCGGTCGAAGTACGTCCACCAGAGCCCGATCGTGGTCGCGAGGCCGAGCGCGACGGCGGCGACGAGCTGCGCGTCGATCGTCTGCCCGTCCGCGCTCAGCCCGATCGCGACGATCGACTCGCCGAGGCAGATGATCACGAAGAGGCCGTAGCGCTCGGCGAAGTGCGCGACCGCCACCTGCTGCAGGCCGCGCAGCCGCTCCCGGGTGAGCCACGCCGGCCCCGCGTAGTCGATCAGCAGCGCCGCCGTCCAGAGCCCGACCTGGACCGGCTCCGACAGGAACGAGCCGGCGACCAGCAGCGCCATCCCGACGGCGACCGCCGCCGCGAAGCCGTTGATCGCAGACCACGACGCATTGCCGGCCCTGGCCGCGTGCGCGTAGGTGCCGAGATGCAGGAACCTGACGCCCGCATACGTGACCGCGAACAGCGTCGCGTGCCCCCCGAACGCCGACGGCAGCGCCAGCCCCGCCACGAACACGAGCACCATCGCACCGAGCAGGACCGCCCGCAGCGCGCGCGACTCCTCGTCCTCGGCGTTCGCCGCCCAGACGAACGCCGACCACGCCCACCAGACGAGCGCGAGCACGATCATCCCGTGCGCGAACCCGCCCCAGGTCAGGTTGTGCGCGACGAGCGTCGTCACCTGCGTGACCGCGAAGACGAAGACGAGATCCCAGAGGAGCTCGACCGTGCCGGTGCGGCGCTCGGCCTCTCGCGCAGGCTCTGCCATGCCGCGACTCTAGGGAAGCGGAGTGGGGCGGCCGAGGCCGCCCCACGCGCCGAACCTCAGCCTTCCCAGACGTTCCCCATCCGCAGCTCGAGCGTCGGGTTGACGGTCGAGCCGTGGACGTTCTTGCGCATCAGGTAGTTGATCGTCTCGTAGTGGACGAAGATCAGCGGGACGTCGTTGAAGATGATCTTCCGGAGCTGGCGGTAGAGCGCCTTGCGCTTCGCGAAGTTCGTCTCCATGGCCGCCTTCGCGATCAGCGCGTCGGCCTTCTTGTTCGAGTAGCCGGTCGCGTTGATCGCCGCGCCGCTCTTCAGGACGAGCGAGTAGAAGTTGTCGGGGTCGATCGTCCGCTCCTGGTAGGCGGAGGTGATCTGGTAGTTGCCCTTGCTGAAGCGGTCGAACCAGACCGAGACGTCGACCTGCTGGATGTTCATCTTGATGCCGATCTTCTTCAGCTGCTGCTGCACGACCTCGCCGGTCTTCAGCAGCTCCGGGTACTGCGGCAGGCCGAGGTACTGGACGGTCAGCCCGTTGCCGTGGCCGGCGGCGTTCATCAGCTGCTTCGCCTTCTTCAGGTTCGGGCCCTTCGTGTACGGGTCGGAGTTGTCGTGCCAGATCGAGAGCGACGGCACCTCCTCCGAGCCGTTCTCGCCCGCGCCGAAGTAGGCGACCGCGCGGATCTCCTCCTTGTCGACCGCCCACGCGACCGCCTGCCGGAGCGCGCGGTTGTTGAAGGGTGGCTTCTTCACGTTCATCGACAGGAAGTCGGGGATGCCCGCGAGCTTCGAGCCGACGTAGTTGAACGAGCCGTCGTGCATCAGCGTCTTCAGCTGCTGCAGCGGGATCGCATCGAGCCAGTCGAGGTCGCCCGACCGCAGCGCGTCGATGCGGCTCTGGTCGACCGGCAGGAACTTGAACTGGATCCCGTCCAGGTACGGCTTCCCCGACTCGAAGTAGCGGTCGAACCGCTTCAGCGTCACGTGGTCGCCCTGCACCCACTCGACGAACTGGAACGGCCCCGTGCCGACGGGGTTGCGCGCCGGGTTCTTCGAGCCCTCGATCGCCTTTTTGTTGACGATCTCGCCGTTGTTCGCCAGGTTCGTCAGGAACGGCCCGTACGGCGTCTTCAGGTGGAAGACGACGCGGTGCGCGTTCACGACCTCGACGCGGGCGATCGCCTCGTACAGCGGCGCGTAGCCGCTCGCCGTCTTCGGCGCGAGGATCCGGTCGAACGTGTACTTCACGTCGGCCGCCGTGAACTTCTCGCCGTTGTGGAAGAGCACGTTCGGCTTCAGGTCGAACACCCACGTCTTCGCGTTCTGCTGATGCCAGCTCTTCGCGAGCACGCCATAGAACTTCTGGTTGCCGCCGATGTCGATGAGCTTGCTGAAGATGTTGTCGTACACCTGCGCGCCGGTGTAGATCTCCGACTTCGCCGGGTCGAGGCTGTCCGGCTCGCCGGTCAGCGCCGCCTTCAGCGTCCCGCCGCGCTTCGCACCGGCGAGGAGCGTCGCCGCACCCGCCGACGGCGCCCGCAGCGCACCGGCGAGACCGCCGCCGACCGCCACCGCCCCGCCCGCGAGCCCGAGCTTGACGAGCAGCTCGCGCCGGCTGATCCGGCCCTCCTCGGCCCGTTGGAAGAGCTCGTCGAGCTCCGAGCGTCCTGCGTCTCCCATCCCGATCACCCTCTCTCTCCTGCCCGATGGGCGTTGACGAAGTCGAGCAGCGCCTGGTTGAACTCCGACGGGTGCTCCCACAGGCAGGCGTGACCCCCCTTGGTCGTCTGCCACTGCGCCCCCTCGATCCCGGCGTGCAGGCGCTGCGAGAGCCGCACCGGGATCAGGATGTCCTCCTCGCCCGCGACGACGAGCGTCGGCACGGCGATCTGCCCGAGCCGGCCGGTCGTGTCGTGCGTGCGGATCGAGGAGAGCTGCGCGAGGTAGGCCTCGAGCGGCTGCGGCAGGTCGGCCATCGCCGCCTCGAACTCCTTCAGCTCCTCCTCGCGCTCCTCGAAGAACGGCACCGTGAACGCCCAGAGCGTGACGTCGCGCATCACGAACGGGACGCCGAGCTGCGGCGCCAGGTCGGCCCACATCGCGAACATCCGCGAGCAGAACGGGCCGGGTGCGGCATACGTGCAGGCGAGCGTCAGCGAGCGCAGGTCGCCGCCGTAGGCGATCGCGTACTCCTGCGCGATCATCCCGCCCATCGAGACGCCGACCAGATGGAAGTCGGTGAGCCCGAGCTCGTCGACGAGCGCCTTGCAGTCGTCGGCGAAGAGCTTCGTCGTGTACGGGCCGGGCGGCGCGCTCGACGAGCCGACACCGCGGTTGTCGAAGCGCAACACGCGGTGCCCGGCGGCGAGCAGGTCGTCCATCTGGAACGCCCACGTCTCGAGGTCGTCGGCGAGGCCGTTGACGAGCACGATCGTCTCGCCTCCTTCGCCTTCGAGCCGGTAGTTGAGGTCGATTCCGTTCACGTGCGCAGTCGGCATACGCGTCTCCTTCCGGGGGGATCAGGCGGCGTCCTCGCTCGCCGGGGCGAGGTGGCACGCGACGAGCCGGCCGCCGGCGCCCGCCCGCAGGGCGGGGTCGGCGGTGCGGCAGAGATCGACGGCGATCGGGCAGCGGGGGTGGAAGTGGCAGCCCGGCGGCGGGTCGATCGGCGAGGGGATCTCGCCGCGCAGCGGCGAGAGCTCGACGCTGCGGGCGGGATCGGGGTGCGGCACCGAGTCGATCAGCGCCCGCGTGTACGGGTGCTGCGGCGCCGCGAGCACGTCGGCGGTCGGGCCGAGCTCGACGATGCGTCCCAGGTACATGACCGCGACGCGGTCGGCGAGATGCTCGACCACCGACAGGTTGTGGGTGATGAAGACGATCGTCAGCCCGAACTCGCGCTGCAGGGCGGCGATCAGGTTGAGGATCTGCGCCTGCACGAGCACGTCGAGCGCCGACACCGGCTCGTCGGCGACGAGCAGGTCGGGCTTCGGCGCGAGCGCGGCCGCGATCGCCGCTCGCTGGCGCTGGCCGCCCGAGAGCTCGTGCGGGCGCGCCTGCCCGTGGCGCTCCGACAGGCCGACGGCGTCGAGCAGCTCTGCGACGCGTGCCTCTCTCTCCTGCGCGGTGCCGATCCCGAAGGCATCGAGCGGCTCGCGGATCGTGCGCGCGATCTTCCAGCGCGGGTCGAGCGAGCTGTAGGGATCCTGGTAGATCGGCTGCGCGCGCCGGCGGAAGCCGTGCACGCCGCGTCTGTCCAGCTGTGAGAGGTCGGTGCCGTCGAAGACGATGCGGCCGCTCGTGGGCTCGATCAGGTGCAGGAGCAGGCGGCCGAGCGTGCTCTTCCCCGAGCCCGACTCGCCGACGACGCCGAGGATCTCGCCGGCGCGGACGTCGAAGCTGACCTCGTCGACCGCACGCAGCGTCCGGCTCGCGCCGAGGCCGCGGCCGACCGTGAAGTCGCGCGCGACCCGCTCTGCCTGCACGAGCACGTCGCTCACCGCGCGCCTCCGGCGACCGCGACGCCGCGGCCCGCCTCCTGCGTCTCGGGCCGCGCCCAGCAGGCGGTCAGGTGCCCGCCGAGCGGCGCGAGCGGCGGCACCCGGTCGCACTCGGCGCGCACGATCGGGCAGCGCGGCGCGAAGCGGCAGCCGGGCGGCGGCGAGACGAGGTCGGGCACCTGGCCCGGCGCCGCGGCGAGCGCGCCGCGCTCGTGCGCCGCGCTCGGCAGTGCCGCCAGGAGCGCGCCCGTGTAGGGGTGGCGCGCCTCCGCGAAGAGGCTCGCGACCGGCGCCACCTCGACGAGCTGGCCCGCGTAGAGCACACCGGCGCGGTCGCACACCTGCGCGACGACGCCGAAGTCGTGCGCGATCAGCAGGATCGTCGTCTTGTGCCGCCGGCGCAGCTCGCGCATCAGGCTGAGGATCTGCGCCTGGATCGTCACGTCGAGCGCCGCCGTCGGCTCGTCGGCGATCAGGAGGGCGGGCTCGTTCGCGAGCGCGGTCGCGATCACGACGCGCTGCTGCATGCCGCCGCTGAAGCGGTGCGGCGGGTCGCGGTAGCGCCGCTCGGCGTCGGGGATCCCGACCTCGTCGAGCAGCTTGAGCGCCTGCGCCTTCGCCTCGCGCGCGCCGACGCGCCGGTGCGCGCGGACCGTCTCCGCGATCTGCTCGCCGATCGAGAACGCCGGGTCGAGCGCGCTGCCCGGGTCCTGGAAGACCATGCTGATCCGGTCGCCGCGGAGCGCTGCCCGCTCGTCCTCGGAGAGGGCGGTCAGGTCGCGCCCGAGGAACTCGATCGCCCCTGCGAGCGAGGCCGTCTCCGGCAGCAGGCCCATGATCGACATCGCGAGCGTCGTCTTGCCGCAGCCCGACTCGCCGACGAGCGCGAAGATCTCGCCCTCGGCGACCTCGAGCGACACGTCGCTGACCGCCGAGACGGGGCCGAAGCGCACCGACACGTGGTCGAGCTTGAGCACGCTCACCGGCTGATCCCCCGCGGGTCGAGCCGGGCGCGCAGCCCGTCGCCGACCAGGTTGAACGCGACCACCGTGACCGCGATCGCGAGGCCGGGGTAGATGTCCGCCCACGGCGCCTGCTGCAGCACCTGGTAGCCGTCGGCGAGCATCAGGCCGAGCGACGGCGTCGGCGGCTGCGCGCCGAGCCCGAGGAACGAGAGCGCCGCCTCGATCTGCAGCGCGAAGCCGGCGAGCACGCTCGCCTGCACGATCGCCGGCCCGATCGCGTTCGGCAGCACGTGGCTCCAGATCGTGCGGGCGTGCGAGACGCCGCGCGCCCGCGCGCCCTCCACGTACACCTCGCGGCTGACGGCGAGCACCGAGCTGCGCACGACCCGCGCGAGGATCGGCAGGTAGATCGTCGCGATCGCGAAGAGCGCGACGAGCTGGCCCGGCCCGACGATCGAGATCAGCGAGATCGCGAGGAGCAGCGCCGGCAGCGCGAGCAGCAGGTCGACCGGCCGCATCAGCAGGTTGTCGACGATGCCGCCGAAGTAGCCGGCGACGATGCCGATCGGCAGGCCGAGCACGAGCGCGAGCGTGACGGCGCCGAGCGAGATGCCGAGCGAGGCGCGGTAGGCAAAGAGGACGCGCGAAAGGACGTCGCGGCCGAGCGCGTCGAAGCCGAACGGGTGCGCCCACGTCGGCCGGCCGAGCACGTGGTCGGCGCTGATCGCATCGGGCGAGTGGGGGGCGAGGAGCGGCGCGAAGATCGCGACGAGCGCGAGCACGGCGAGGATCGAGAGCCCGACCGTCGCCTCGCGGCTGCCGATCCGCGCGGCGAGCCCGCGGCCGCGCACGCGGCGCAGCGTCAACGCGACCGCGCTCACGTTGCTTCGCCCCCGAGCCGCGGGTTGAGGACGCCGTAGAGCAGGTCGGTGACGAGGTTGACGACGATGAAGAGCGCCGCGATCACGAGCACGCTCCCCTGCACGACCGTGTAGTTGCGCTGGTTGATCGCGGTGACGACGAGCTTGCCGACGCCCGGCAGCCCGAACACCGTCTCGACGACGATCGCGCCGCCGAGCAGCACGCCGAACTGGATCCCCGCCACCGTCACGATCGGCAGCGACGCGGTGCGCAGGGCGTGCTTGTAGACGATCGCGTAGCGGCGCAGGCCCTTCGCCCGCAGGAAGGTGACGAACGGGCGGCCGAGCGTCTCCTGCATCGACGCGCGCGTCGTCCGCAGGATGTACGCCGCCTCGCCGGTCGCGAGCGTCAGCACCGGCAGCGTCATGTAGCGGACGTTCTGGACGAAGCCGTCGTGCAGCGGCACGTAGCCGGTCGGCGGCAGCCAGTTGAGCTTCGCCGCGAAGACGAGGATCAGCAGCGTGCCGAGCCAGAAGTCGGGGATGCTGATGCCGGCGATCGTGAAGATGCTCGTCGCGGTTCGGCCGAACCGGCGGCCGGAGGCGGCGATCACGCCGAGCGGCACGCCGACGAGGAGCGCGAGCGCCATCGAGGCGATCGTCAGCTCGAGCGTCACCGGGATCCGCTCGCGCAGGAGCTGGGTGAGCGGCTCGTGGCTGATGTAGTCCTGGCCGAGGTCGCCGTGGAAGATGCCGCCGAGCCACGAGAAGTACTGCGACACGAGCGACCGGTCGAGGCCGAGCTCGTGGCGGATCGTGCGCACGTTCTGGGGGGTGGCGCGGAAGCCGAGCATCGTGCGCACGGGATCGCCGGGGACGAGGCGGATGAGCAGGAAGACGAAGACGCTCATCGCAAGGAGCGTCGGGATCGTCAGCAGCACGCGCGTCGCGAGGAAGCGGCTGCGCGCGCTCACTTCGCCACCTTCACGCGCTTGGCGAGGCGCCGCAGGGCATCCTCGGTGAGCAGGAAGTGCTTGGCGGCGATCTGCTCGGCCGCCGCGGCGTCGGCGGCGGCGATCGCGGCGACGAGCCGCCGGTGGTCGGTGATCGCGCGCTGCCGGATCGCGTGCGTGTACGGCTCGGCGCCGAAGCCGAGGCTGACCTGCGCGCGGATCTGCTTCGAGAGCGCGGCGAGGTGCACGTTCTTCGTCGCGTCGGAGATCGCGGCGTGCAGCGCCTGGTCGGCGGCGCGCGAGGCCTCGCGGTCGGGCGCGTCGCCGTAGGCGTCGCAGGCCGCCTGGATGCGGGCGAGGTCGTCGCCGTCGCGGCGGCTCGCGGCGGTGCGCGCGATCAGCGGCTCGACCAGGTGGCGCAGGTCGAAGAGCTGCTCGAAGGCCTCCCAGTTCTCGCCGAGCGTGCGGCGGACGATCTCGCTCGAGGCGGGCAGCCAGTCCTCCTTCACGACCGCGCCGCCGTTGCGCCCGCGCTGGATCGCGACGTAGCCCGAGTCGGCGAGCGCGTGCAGCGCGCCGCGCACCGTCTTGCGGGAGACGCCGAGCTGCGCCGAGAGCGTGCGCTCCGGCGGCAGCTTCTGGCCCGGGATGAACTCGCCGAGGGCGATCGCGGTGACGAACCGCTCGGCGAGCTGCTCCTCGGCGCGGCGCAGCTCGAGCGGCTCCAGCACGCCGCCGGCCGGCGCCAGCTCGATCACGCCGCGCCCCCGAAGTAGCGGGCGAGGAAGCGCGCGACCACCTTGGCGCCGGAGACGATGCTGTCCAGCTCGACCGCCTCGTCGATCCCGTGGATGTTGCGGACGCGCGGGCCGTAGCAGAGCGCCGGCACGCCGAAGTTGTTCAGGTAGTAGCGGGCGTCGGTGGTCGCCGTGCCGTCGGCGATCGCGGGCTCCGCTCCGAACACGTCGGCGTGCGCGGCCGAGATGTCGCGGACGAGCTCGTGGTCGCGGGCGAGCGTGTAGCCCTCGGCGCGGAAGCCGTTGAAGCGGAGGCTCGGCGGGTGCTCGGCGAGCCAGCCGTGCTCGTTCGCCGCACGCTCGATCGCGCCGGTGACCCGCGCCTGCGCTTCTGCGACGCTCCACGCCGTCGGGTAGCCGACGCGAACGCCGATGCGCGCGACGCCGGGCACGCTCGACTGCCAGTCGCCCGCGTGGATCGTCCCGATGTTGAGCGCGTGGCGGCGGCCGCCGTCCTCGTTCATCTCGGCCTCGACCGCGCGCAGCGCCTGCACGAGCGGCAGGGCGAGCTCGATCGCGTTCGCGCCCTCCTGGGGGAGGTAGGCGTGGGCGGAGCGGCCCTCGACCGTCAGCTCGAGCCAGAGGATCCCGATCCCGTCGAGCATCAGCTCGAGGTTCGTCGGCTCGGGGAGCAGCACGGCGTCGGCGATCACGCCGGCCTCGGCGGCGGCGAGGCTGCCGTTGCCGGTGCACTCCTCCTCGATCACGGAGGCGAAGCTGAGGGGGCCGCCGATGGCGTCGGGCGCGGCGTCGAGGAGCGCCTCGATCGCAAGGAGCGCCATCGCGAAGCCGGCCTTCATGTCGCCCGCGCCGCGGCCGTGCAGCCAGCCGTCGGCGATCCGCGGCTCGAACGGGTCGGCGCTCCAGAGGTCGGCGGCGCCGGGCGGGACGACGTCGACGTGGCCGTTCACGAGCAGCGACCGGCCCGTGCCCGGGCGCTCGCCGACGACGACGGGGCGTCCCGCATAGGAGAGCTGCGGCACGCCGGCGCCTCTGCTCTCGGCGATCGTCGCTGCGGAATCTCGAGCTCGCGCACCTCGAAGCCGAGGCGCGCGAGCTCGCCGGCCACGATCGACTGGGCGCCTGCCTCCTGCCCGAGCATGCTCGGCGCGGCCACGAGCCGCTGCAGGAAATCGATCGCGCGTTCCCGGGCTGCGTCGACCGCCTCGTCGACGAGCCCCCAGTTATGGGCTACAGATTGCCCCATTAACCAGGGGGACTATGGCGCGCCGGCCGGGGCGAGTCAAGGCCTCTCTCGATCGGGTGATGGCCGCGCGGCGAGCGGGGCGGTAGGCTCGCGCGCACATCGCGAACCGAGAGGAGCTGTCCGCGTGCGCGCGCTCGCATCGATCCTGGCCGTCTGTCGTCCTCGCCCTGGCGGCCGTCGTCGGCTGCCGGCGCCGCGAAGAAGCCGGGCTTCACCGGCAACGTCTGCAAGCTCGCGCCCGCTGCGAAGGTGAAGGCGGTCGTCGGCTCCCCGTCGACGTGCAAGAGCCAGAGGCAGAGCGGCATCGGCTCGATCAACTACGTCGGCAACTGGTCGACCGCGAAGGCGCGCTCGGCGACGCTGCAGGTGACGGTCGAGAAGTTCACCGACTCGGGGATGCAGAAGCTCGCGATCAGCAACCTGAAGCAGGGGCTGCCGGCGGCGCCCAAGCGCATCGGCAAGATCGGAAGCGGCGTCGCGTTCGAGGCGACGGGCGCCAACTCGACCGGGCATCCACTTCGCCGCCGGCAAGTACGTCGTCATCCTCGTCGTGAACACGGTCGGCGGCAACCCGCCGAAGAGCCGCGCGCACGGCGCTCGAGAAGCTCGCGAAGGCGATCGCGCCGAAGCTCTAGTCTCGCCTACGTCTTGACGGCCCGCGCGTAGAGCAGGCCCGGAACGCCGCCGGCGTCGGCGGGCCGGTGGTGCGGCTCCTCGAGGCGCTCGATGCGGAGGCCGGCTCGTGTCAGGAGCGCGACGTAGGTGCCGAGCGGGCGGTGGTATGCGTGGGCCGGCAGCCAGTCCGGCGGGATGTGCTTGCGGTAGCGGTGGTCGAGCAGGTAGTCGGTCAGGATCGCGACGTGCCCGGCGTAGCACGGGTGGACGATCGAGAAGACGAACCACCCTCCCTGCCGGAGCACGCGGGCGACCGAGGCGATCGCTGCGGCCAGGTCGGGGATGTCCATGAGCGCCATGTGGCAGACGACGCCGTCGAAGCTCGCATCCCCCAGCGCCGTCGGATCCTGCGCGTCACCGTGGACATAGGCGATCCCGCGGGGAGTGTCGGCTTCGTGGCGGCGCGCGTGGCGCAGCATCTCCTCCGACGTGTCGAGCCCGGTCACCGTCGCGCCGAGGCGCGCGAGCAGCCGCGCGTCCTGGCCCTGGCCGCACGCGAGCGACAGCACCTCGCGGCCCGCGACCTCGCCCACGAGCTCCGTGAGGACGGGATCGACGAGGCCGGCCCCGTCGGGGTCGAGGGCGCGGCTGTATGCGTCGGCGACCTCGTCGTAGGCGGCCGGAGGCATCCTCACGTCATATCAAGCGGCGATCGACCTCGAAAGGCGACGTCGGGTCAGTCGACGATCTCCAGTCCGAGCGCGGTCGCGAAGAGCGGCGCGTTCTCGAGCACGTCGGCCCAGGGCATGCGCGCGCCCTGCAGCGCCTCGGCTCCTCGAAGACCGGTGAGGTCGCAGCCGCGAAGCTCGACGCGCCTCAGTCGTGCGGCGCTGAGCGTCGCCTCCCGCAGCTCGCAGCGCTCGAAGAGCACGTCGGTGAGCGATGCCTCGTAGAGGTCGCACTCGGCCATTCGGCAGTCGCGAAAGACGATCCGCTCGAGCTTCGCCGCCCGGAGCCCGACGAGGTCGAGCCGGCAGTCCGCGAACGTCACGTCGGACAGCACCGCCTCCGCCAGCTCGCTGCCGGTCAGGCGGCAGCGATTCACCTCCACGCGCCGGGCGACGAGCCCGCGCGCCCGGCGATTCGCCCAGTCGAGGTCGCTCGCCACCGCGTCGACGAGATCGCCGAGCTCGACGACCTGGTCGGCGTCCTCTGCGAGGTCGGGCGGATACGGGGAGACGGGCGGCTTTCCCACGCACCCGAGGATAGGCACGGGCCGGCACCGGGAACTCGCCGCGCGCCGGCCGGCGGTTCCTCGTCGACGGCGGAGGGGCGGCGCCGCCTCGTGGCCGCCGCCGGTGGAACGTTGTCGATCCGTGCCGCCGACGATCCAGTCTCGCGCTGTCGCGCGTCGACCGTCAGAGCGGCTTCGTATGACGTGTTTGAGTGATTCCCGCTGGTGCACACCCGGAGCGAGCCGATGATTCAAAGAGAGTGGGACTGCTACCGAAGGGGCCAAAAGTGCGTCACCGTTCACTCCTCGTCGTGCTCATCAGCGCCGTCAGCCTTGCCATGCCGTCGATGGCGCTGGCCAAGGTTCGACTGCTCTCACTCACCAGACCTGTGCATCCGGGCGCGCACGCGACGCTGGTCGCGGCTGTCTCTCGTCCCGCGACATGCTCGATCACGGTGCTCTACAAGAGTGGGTCGTCTCATGCACATGGGCTCACGCCCCACCGCTCGAGGGCGGGCAGAGTCTCGTGGACCTGGATGGTCGGGACGAACACCACTCCGGGGCGATGGACGATCTACGTGGACTGCGGAGCCACCGGAATCCTGCGCGCCAAGCTCACCGTCAGCTGACGCGGGAGCACGAAGGACGTCATGTTCCTCAGCGGGGAACAGCGTGATCGCACGGTCGTCCGACTGCTGAGACGCAGGTAGGCAACGCCGGGTGCCGGTGTCGTCGCCATGGTGGCACCCAGCTTCCTTCTTTGCGCTTCGACCTCAGGAGGCTCGGCGCCGCGCGCCCGGTGAACGATCGGAGGATGCACCGTTCGCCGCACCCGGCGGGGATCGGCGCGGCGGCGTCTTCGCCTGGGCGGCTCGCAGAACCCGGGCCGCTCCCGGGTGCGCGTCGGAGCGCCCGGGCTCCTGCCTGCCGCCGGGCTCGTGTCGTGTCAGCTGCAGGTCGGAGGCGATCGGCATCTTGGGGGTGAGCGTCGGCCGCGACGAGCGGGAGCACGAGCCCCTCTACGGGGGAGGTTTCGCTAGCCGCGGTCGTGTGCGAGCTCGGCGAGGAGCTCGTAGGAGCGCAGCCGCGCGGCGTGGTCGTGGATGGCGGCCGCGACGATCACCTCGTCGGCCCGCGTCTCGGCGGCGAACGCCTCGAGGCCGTCGCGCACCGTCTCGGGCGCGCCGACGAACGAGCGGGCGAGCATCGCCTCGACGCGTACCTTCTCCTCCGGCGTCCAGAACACCTCGATGTCGTCGATCGGCGCCGGCAGCCGGCCGCGCGCGCCGCGGTGGATGTTCGTGAACGCCTGCTGCGCGGAGGTGAAGAGCCGCCGCGCCTCCTCGTCGGTGTCGGCGGCGATCACGTTCGCGCCCACCATCGCGTACGGCTCGGCGAGCTGCTCGGAGGGCTTGAAGTCGCGGCGGTAGAGCTCGAGGGCGGGATGGAGAGCCTGGGGTGCGAAGTGCGAAGCGAACGCGTAGGGGAGCCCGAGCAGCGCCGCGAGCTGCGCGCCGTAGAGGCTCGACCCGAGGATCCAGAGCGGCACCTTCGTCCCGGCGCCGGGGGTCGCCTGCACGAGCTGTCCGGGCCACGGGTCGGCGAGGAAGCGCTGCAGCTCGACGACGTCCTGCGGGAAGGTGTCGGCGCTCGTGTGGTCCCGCCGGAGCGCTGCGACGGTCAGCTGATCGGTGCCCGGCGCGCGGCCCAGGCCGAGGTCGATCCGGCCCGGGTGCAGCTCGGCGAGTGTCCCGAACTGCTCGGCGACGAGGAGCGGCGCGTGGTTCGGCAGCATCACTCCGCCGGCGCCGACGCGGATCCGCTCCGTGCCGGCGGCGACGTGCGCGATCACGACCGACGTCGCGGCGCTCGCGATCCCGGCCGCGTTGTGGTGCTCGGCGAGCCAGAAGCGCGCGTAGCCCCACTCCTCGCAGCGGCGGGCGAGATCGAGCGAGTTCGCGAGCGCCTCGCCTGCGGTGTGGCCCTCCGCGATCGGGGCGAGGTCGAGCACCGAGAGCAGCGGCAGCGGCACCGGCTCAGCATGCCCGAGCCGTGTGGCCCGCGGTCCGTGACCGGAGCGTGACGAGTTGCTCCACATCGTCCGAAAGCGCCGATGACAAGAGCGAGTCGGGCCGCTTCCATGTCGTCATGCCAGGAAGCGAGCTTCTCGACGACTCGATCTCGACGACGGCGACGACGTCGATCTCGGCGACGACGCCTTCACGCCGGACGCGTGGGACGTCGCGATGGCGATCGGGCTCGATGCGGACCCGGAGGCCCGCCCGGCGCTCGACGAGCTCGTGGACGCGATGCTCATGTGGGCGCACGGCCCGGAGTCGGACGAGGCCACGGCGCGTGCCGTCGACGCGCTGTGGTCGCGCGAGCTCGAGACGCAGATCGCAGACGGGCTGTCACGGGTCGCGCAGCTCGGTGACGAGTGGACGCCGGCGGCCGATGCGGCGGCCGCCGAGTTCGCGCGCGACCCGCTCGGAGCGGCCGTCACGCGAGCGGTCGTGCAGCAGCTCGCCTGGGGGCTCGGCCAGGACGACGGGCCGTTCCTGTTCTGTCTCTGCTGCATCGAGGACGGCCTCACGTTCGCACCGGTCACGTCGGAGGAGCGGCGACGGCGGGCGGTTGCAGCCGCGATCCTCGCCGTGCGGAACGTCGAGGTCTCCGAGGCGGAGGTCGCCGAGGCCCTTGCGGCGAGCGCACCGGGCAGGCTCGCGACGGACGAGCGGCGGCGGGCCGTCCGTGCCCGGCTCGGTCGGCTGGGGCGACTCGGGCGTACGTCGCTGCCCGCGCTCGCGGCGGAGCTCGAGCAGATCGCCGCCGAACCGCTGCCGGCCGATCCGGCAGCCGACGACGTCTGGGAGGTGGTCGCCCACGCGCTGCTCGCGGAACCACGCGAAGCCCGAGCTGAACTGAGGCCTGACGGCCGCGGAACCAGCCTGTATGACAAACGTGATACGCTTGCATCGGATGGCCGAGAGAGCGATCTCCGTTCGGCTCGACGAGGAGGCGCAGAGAGCACTGGAGCTCCTGACGCGCGATGGTGGATCGCAGTCGAAGGCAATCCGCGATGCGCTCGTCTCGCTCTCCCGCATCGCCTGGCGGGAGCAGGCGGAAGCCGACGCAAAGCGGCTCGCGGCAAGTGCGCGCGACCGCGCCGTCGTCGACGAGATCCGCGAGTTCTTCGATGAGCACGTCGCGTAGGGGTGAGATCTTCGCGTTCAGACCCCGCCGGGATGCGCGTGGGCGGGAGCAACAAGGGTCCCGGCTGGCGGTGGTCGTGCAGTCCGACGAGTTCCGCTGGCTCGGGACGGTGACCGTCGTGCCGACGTCGACCGGCGCCGAAGAGGCGATCTTCCGACCGGAGGTGACGATCGGCGGCCGCCGGACGCGGCTGCTCGTCGACCAGCTCTCAACCGTCGATCGAGGGCGGGTCGGAAGGCGCAGCGGTCGGCTCTCGCCCGAGGGCCTGCGAGCTCTCGACGAGGCTCTGGCGCTCTCTCTCGGGCTCATCTGACCGCCCGGAGGGCCCGTCAGGACCCGGGCGTAGACTGGCCTTCCGCGCATGAGCCAGGCCGATTTCGTCCACCTGCACGTCCACTCCGAGTACTCGATCCTCGACGGGGCCTGCCGCATCGGCGACCTCGTCGCACGGGCAGCAGAGCTCGAGATGCCGGCCGTCAGCCTGACCGACCACGGCTCGATGGCCGGGGCCGTCCAGCTCTGGCGGAAGACCCGCGACACGGGCGTGAAGCCGGTGATCGGCTGCGAGGTCTACGTCGCGAACGATCGCCACTCGCACGAGAAGGGCAACGCGCACCTGACGCTGCTCGCCGCCGACAACGAGGGCTACGGCAACCTGATCAAGCTCTCCTCGCTCGGCTACCTCGAGGGCTACTACTACAAGCCCCGCGTCGACTGGGAGCTGCTCGAGCGGCACAGCAACGGCCTGATCGCGCTGTCGGGCTGCCTCTCGGGGCGGGTCTGCAAGGCGCTCGAGGACAACCGGCCCGCCGACGCCGAGGCGGAGCTCGACCGGCTCGCGACCACCTTCGGGCGCGACAACGTCTACGTCGAGCTGCAGAACGCCCACCTCGACGTGCAGGCGCGCATCCTCCCGCAGCTCGTCGAGCTTGCGACCAAGCTGCAGCTTCCGACCGTCGCGACCGGCGACGTCCATTACCTGCGCGACACCGACGCGCGGGCGCACGAGGCGCTCCTCTGCATCCAGTCCGGCGACTCGCTCAAGAACCCGAACCACTGGCGGTTCGAGACCGACCACTTCTACTTCAAGACGCCGCAGGAGATGGCGCTCGACTTCCCCGGCCACGACGACGCGCTGCGGCGCACGCTCGAGGTCGCCGAGCGCTGCAACGTCGAGATCGAGCTCGGCCGCATCCTGCTGCCGCGCTTCGACGTGCCGGAGGGCCGCGACTCGTTCGACTACCTCGTCGAGCAGTGCGAGAAGGGCCTCGTCTCCCGTTACGGCGCCAGCACCCCGGAGCTCGAGGAGCGGCTCCGGTACGAGCTCAAGACGATCAAGGAGATGGGCTTCACCGACTACTTCCTGATCGTCTGGGACTTCATCGCCTTCGCGAAGCGGAACGGCGTCGGCGTCGGCCCGGGCCGCGGGTCGGCCGCCGGGAGCCTCGTCTCCTACTGCCTCGAGATCACCGACCTCGACCCGATCCGCTACGACCTCCTCTTCGAGCGCTTCCTCAACCCCGGCCGCAAGTCGATGCCCGACATCGACATCGATTTCGCGGTAGAGGGTCGCGAGCGCGTCATCAACTACGTCCGCGAGAAGTACGGCTCCGACCGCGTCGCGCAGATCATCACCTTCTCGACCATGGCCGCCCGCGCCGCCGTCCGTGACGCCGGGCGCGTCCTCGAGATCCCCTACGGCAGCGTCGACAAGATCGCGAAGCTGATCCCCGAAGGGCCCGGGCAGACCCTCGCCGACGCAGGCGAGCTGCACAAGGCGGTGCAGACCGACCCGACGGCCAAGGAGATCGTCGAGCTCGCCCAGCCGCTGGAGGGCCTGACGCGTGCCGACTCGATCCATGCCGCCGGCGTCGTCATCGGCGCCGAGCCGCTGATCAACGTCGTCCCGCTCCAGCAGAAGGGCTCCGACCAGGAAGTCGTGACGCAGTTCCCGATGAAGGACATCGAGGCGCTCGGGCTGCTGAAGATGGACTTCCTCGGGCTGCGCAACCTCGACGTCATCTCGAAGGCGTGCGAGCTCGTCGGCGGCCTCGACATCTCGACGATCCCGATGGACGACAAGCGGACCTACGGGATGCTCGCGAGCGGCGACGCGACCGGCGTCTTCCAGTTCGAGTCGTCGGGAATGCGGGAGGCCCTGCGGCAGGTGAAGCCGACGCAGTTCGACGACCTCGTCGCGCTCGGCGCCCTGTATCGCCCCGGGCCGATGCAGTACATCCCGACCTACGCGGCGCGTAAGAACGGCAAGGAGCGCGTGTCCCACGTCGACCCGAGGCTCGAGGGCATCCTCGGCAACACCTTCGGGATCAGCGTGTACCAGGAGCAGAGCCTGCAGATCGCCCAGAAGATCGCGGGCTTCTCGCTGCCGGAGGCCGACGACCTGCGGCGCGCGATCGGCAAGAAGGACCACAAGCTGATGGCGTCGCTCAAGTCGAAGTTCATCGAGGGCGCGATCGCAAACGGCGCCTCCGACGCCGTCGCCCGCCAGCTCTGGGACGACATGGAGAAGGCGCAGGACTACTCGTTCAACAAGGCGCATGCGTCCTGCTATGCGCTGATCTCCTACCGCACTGCCTGGCTGCGCGCCAACCACCCGTGCGAGTACATGGCGGCGCTGATCAGCTCGGTGATGAACACGAAAGACCGCGTGCCCTTCTACGTCAACGCCTGCCACGAGATGGGCATCGAGGTGCTGCCGCCCGACGTGAACGAGTCGCAGGTCGATTTCGCGGTCGTCGGCGGGAAGATCCGCTTCGGCCTGAACGCGGTCAAGGGCGTGGGGGAGGGCGCCGCCCGCGCCCTGATCCAGGCGCGCGACGAGGGCGGCCCGTTCACCTCGATCTGGGACTTCGCCGAGCGCGTCGACCCGAGCGTCTCGAACAAGCGCGTGCTCGAAGCGCTCGTGAAGTGCGGCGCGCTGCCGGGCTCGCGCAAGGGCATGCTCGAGGTGCTCGAGCAGGCCGTCTCGTGGGGGCAGAAGCAGCAGGCGGACCGGCTCGCCGGCCAGGCCTCGATCTTCGACCTCGGGCCTCGCCGAGGAAGAGGCGCCGAAGCATCACCCGACGACTCCGACCGAGGAGTTCGAGAAGGGCGACCTCTTGCGCATGGAGAAGGAGGTGCTCGGCCTCTACGTCACCGAGCATCCGCTCTCCGGCGTCCGCGACCAGCTGCGGCGCAAGTCCGACTCGACGATCGCCGAGCTCGACCGCCGCCGTGACGGCGAGGTCGTCACCGTCGGCGGGATCGTCACCTCGCTCCGGCACATGACGACCAAGCGCGGCGACGCGATGGTCTTCCTGCGGCTCGAGGACGTGACCGGCGGCGTCGAGACCGTCGTCTTCAACTCCACCTACGACCGCGCGCGCGAGCTCTGCACGACCGACCGGATCCTGATCGTGAAGGGGCGCGTCGATCGCAAGGAAGGCGAGACGAAGCTCGTCGCGATGGAGCTGAACGCATTCGAGGCGGTGCCGGAGAAGCGCGAGGTGCGGCTCCGCATCGACGCGACGAAGGCGCGCGCCGGCACGATCCGCGAGCTCGCCCAGCTGATCCGCGACTTCCCGGGCGAATCGCCCGTCTACGCCGACCTGATCACCTCGCACGGCCGCAAGGTCTACGCCTTCGGGCCGCAGTACCAGGTCCGGCCCGCGCCGGACTTCTACGCCGAGGTGAAGATGCTGCTCGGCGAGTCCGCGGTCGCCTAGGAACCCGCTGCCTTCTCCGTCGGCCAGAGCCGTCGGCGTCGCACGTTCGGCGGAGGGAACACGGTTACTCAACGGTGCCTGGCACCGGAGCGGGTTCGGCGAACCTCGGCCGTATTCGTCCTCTGTGCAGGGAAGACCGCGAGGCCGTTGCGCTTCGAGACAGGTGCGACACGGTTTCACCTCGGTGCCTGGCACCGGAGCCTCGTCCGCGGCGCCCGGCACCGTACCCATCAGTCCGCGCAGGGAACAGGGCTGCGGTCGTTGCCGAGTCGTGACGGGTTGGACACGGTTTCTCAACCGTGCCTGGCACCGCCGCGTCGCGTGCTGCGACGCGGTGTCGCGACGTTTGGCCCGACGCTCCCCGCCAGGTTTCCCGGGTCTCGTACGGCTCGTCGAGCCGCTCGACCTCGCTGCGCTCGACGCCGAGGAACACGGTGCGCTCCTCCGGGTCGGCGGCGACGATCAGGTCGGGCGGGATCACCTTGAACGACCCGGAGTCCCGGTCGGCGAGCCGGACGAGCAGGTAGTCCGGGAGCAGCTTCGTGCCCGAGAAGACCGGCGTCTCGACCGACCCGACAACCTCGTCGCCGACCGCGACGTCGTAGCCGTTGCAGCGTGCGAGCACGCGCACCATCGACGAGGAGAAGGACACGACGCGAGGCTAGGCCCGCGAGTTGAGCGGTGGAAGCGACACGCCCAACGCCCTGTTAGCGAACCGTAAGGATTCCCTCACACGGGGATGAGCTTGTAGCCGAACTCACGCACCGTCACGATCCGCGCGGGATGCGCCGGATCGCGTTCGAGCTTCCGGCGCAGGTTCGACACGTGCACGTCGCAGGCGCGACCGTCGCCGACGTGCGGCGTCTGCCAGAGCCGCTCCATGATCTGAGACCGCGAGAACACCTGCTCGGGCGACTCCGCGAGCAGGCTGAGCAGGTTGAACTCCGACGGCGTCAGCGACACCGTCTTGCCGTCGACCTCCACCAGGTGACGGGCGTAGTCGATCGTCAGGCCGCCGACGGCGAGCGTCGCGCCGCCTGCGCTACTCGACCGATCGAGCTCGCGCCGGCGCAGCAGCGCGCGCACCCGCGACACGAGCTCCGCCGACGAGAACGGCTTCGTCACGTAGTCGTCGGCACCGAGCTCGAGGCCGAGGACACGGTCGATCTCTGCGTCCTTCGCCGTCAACAGGATGATCGGCAGGTCGCTCTCCTCGCGCAGCGTCCTGCACACGTCGGTCCCGAGCGTGCCCGGCATCAGGATGTCGCAGATCAGCAGGTCGTACGCGCCGGTGCGCGCCTCCTCGATCGCCCGGTCGCCGTCGGGCACCGACACGACCTCGAAGCCGTGCTCGCGGAGCGCGTAGGCGACCGGCTCGACCAGGTCGATCTCGTCGTCTGCGAGCAGGATCCGGCTCATGGTGAACGGAGTATCACGCGCGCGGTCGTTCCAATCCCCGGGTCCGAGTCCAGCTCGAGCCGCCCGCCCATCGCCGCCGTCGCGTCGCGGGCGATCGCGAGGCCGAGCCCGAACCCTTTACGCGACGGGCCCCCGCCCGAGTAGAAGCGGTCGAACACGCGCGCCCGCGTCTCCGCCGGGATGCCGGGACCGCGGTCGGCGACCTCGATCACCGCCTCGCCGGCGGCCGCCGACGCGCGCAGGACGACCTCGCCGTCGGGCGCGTGCTTGACGGCGTTCGCGACGAGGTTCGCGACGACCTGCTCGAGGACGTCCGGCTGCGCGAGCGCGGCGATGCCGCCGTTCGGCTCGAACCGGACGCGGTCGGCCGCCTCCGACGTCTCCGCCACCTGCCGCAGGAACGGCTCCAGGTCGACCGGCACGAGCGGCATGCCCTCCTCGCGAGTCTGCGCCCGCGCCAGCACGAGCAGTGAGCTCGTGAGCCGCGTCAGCCGTTGCGCCTGGCGGCCGATCAACCGGATGAAGCGGTCGCGCTCGCCCGGCACCTCGCGCGCGCCGAGCTCGAGCGCCTCCACCGCGCTCGCGATCGCGCTGACCGGCGTGCGGAGCTCGTGCGACGCGTTCGTGACGAACTCGCGCTCGGCCCGCTGGCGGCGCTCGTGCGCGGTGATGTCTGCGAGCACGAGCACGGCGAGCCCGGTGCCGGCTGCCGGGATGCCGACCAGCGAGAACGTGGCGCCGTCGCCGGAGTCCATGCGCGCCTCCGACACGGGCGCGCCGGGCGCGAACAGCCCGGCGGCGACGGCGCGCAGCGGCAGCTCGCCGAACGCCTCCGGGAGCGGCGCATCCGGCTCGAGGCCCTGCACGAGCCGGCGCATGCTCGCGTTCGCGTACTGCACGGTCAGCGCGCCGTCGACGGCGATCACCGCCTCGTGCAGCCGGTCGAGCAGGAGCTCGAGCCTGTCGCGCTCGGCCTGCACCTGCGAGAACGCCTCGCCCAGCCGGCTGCGCATCCGGTCGACGGTCGAGGCGAGCGAGCCGATCTCGTCCTGGAAGCCCGGCTGCAGCTCGATGTCGAAGCCGCCCTGCTCGATCGCCCGCGCCGCGGCCGCGATCCGCCGCAGGCGCCGCGCGACGAGCCACGCCGACACGAGCCCGAGCACCGCGGCGACGAGCACCGCCCAGATCGACGCGCGCACGACGGCGTTGCGGAAGATCGAGAGCGACGCGTTGTAGGCCTGCGGGCGCGGCGCGTACGCCACCAGCGCCGCCGCCGACGTCGTCCGCCGCAGGGGCAGCGCGACCACGGTCGTCTTGCCGTCCCCGAACGACTCGACGAAGCGGCGGCCCGCGAGCGCGCTCGCAAGCGCCTGCCGGCCGTGCGGCACGTTCGCGAAGCGGACGCCGGAGAGACGCGCCTGCGCGACGAGCCGCCGGTCGCGCGCGAAGACGAACAGCGCGAGGCCCTGGCGGTCGCGGATCGCGCGCGCCTTCGCGAGCGCGCGCCCCTCCGGCAGCGCCTGCTCGAGCGCGAAGCCCGCCGACACCGTCTCGCCGATCGCGATGTTGCGGGCGTTCGATGCGACCTCCCGGCCGACGTCCCGTGACGACACCGCGGCAACGAGGCTCGCGGTCAGCGCCGCGACTGCCACGAAGGCGCCGGCGAGCCACCAGCGCATCCCGATCCGGATCCGCCTCACACCGAAAGTATCGCCTGCGTCTGTGAAGAGACCCTTACACAAGCCTTGCGCAGCGCTGACCCCGGCTGTTTCGACGTTCAGGCGCGGCTCGTACCGTCATGTCCGTGATCCCACGAAGGGGGACGAAATCGATGACCCAGAAACCAGGCAGGAACCGCTATGTCCTGAGCGTGCTCCTCGCCGCTCTGACCTCGGGTGCCGCCGTCATGCTGATGACGGGCGCCATCGCGTCCGGCTCGTCGAGCTCGGCCGAGTACATCTACGGCCATCCGGCGCCGCTCAGCCAGCCGAAGATCAGCGGCACGGCGCAGGTCGGGAAGGTGCTCACGACCGACAACGGCACGTGGTCGAGCTCGAGCCACGTCACCTACCAGTACCGCTGGGGACGGTGTGACACGAAGGGCAACAACTGCCAGGAGATCGTCGGCGCCACGCTGACGAAGTACACGCTCGTGTCGGCAGACTCCGGCCACACGATCCGCTCGTACGTGTGGGCGAACAACGACGTCGGCTCGACCGAGAACTACTCCGACCCGACGGCCGTCGTCGGCGGTGGAACCGGCACGTCGAACAGCAAGGAGATCCTCGCGCAGAACGTGACGCCTCCGAACCGGCTGATCATCGACAAGCAGACGTACTCGCAGTCGCCGATCAAGTCGCGGAACCAGGCGACGACGATGCGCATCCACGTCTCCGACAGCAACAAGCACTCGGTGGCGAACGCGCTCGTCTTCGCCGAGGGCATCCCGTACAGCCGCATCAACGAGATGCCGGAGGTTCGCACGGATGCAAACGGCTGGGCGACCGTCTACATCCAGCCGGCGAAGTTCTTCCCGCGCAAGGGATACCTCGTGATGTTCCTGCGCGCACGCGTGGAAGGCCAGGACCTCCTGGCCGGCGCCTCCACCCGTCGGCTCGTCCAGGTCCAGATCGCACCGCCGAACGGAACCTGATCCAGCCATCGCGGTAACCGCGCACGGGCCGGGGGCGGCGTTTTCGCGCCGCCCCCGGCAGTGCGCGGCGCCGCACTCGCCGCCCCCGATGCCGGCCCCCATTTCGGGCCACGACGAACGGGGGGAGTAAGCACTCCGTTAAGTCCAGGATTTTCGGGATCAGTGGAACTCACGGACACGTTTCACTACAACAAGGACGAGGAGAGCACCGAGAAGATGTCCACTGCGGAGACCAACACGCGGCCGACGGAGCAAGAGCTCGTCGAGCGGTGGCGCGCCGAAGCCCTCGAGCGCGGCGGCTATCCGCCCGAGCTCGCCGAGCAGCTCGCGATCCGGGCGGACGTCGACCTGCATTACGCGCTCGAGCTCGTCGAGAAGGGCTGCACGGCCGAGCTCGCCGCGGCCATCCTGCTCTAGCCCGACGATCCGCTACCGGGGCTTCCGCTAGCTTGATGGGCGGTGCTCCTCGGCTCCATCCCGTCGCCGCACACGAGCGTCGTCCATCTCGGGCCGCTCCAGCTGCACATGTACGGGCTGACGCTGCTCGTCGCGATCCTCGCGTGCATCTGGCTGTCGGGCCGCCGGTGGATCGCCCGCGGAGGCGACTGGGACCTCGTCACGCGCGTCGCCGTCTGGGGCGTCTCGTTCGGCGTCGTCGGCGCGCGCGCCTACCACGACGTCACCTCCTGGAACGAGGTGCCGTCGCCGAAGTGGCAGGGGATCTTCGAGGTCTGGCGCGGCGGCCTCGGCATCTGGGGCGGCGTCCTCTTCGGCACGATCGCCGGCGCGCTCGTGCTGCGGCGGTCGCGGGTCCCCGTCGCGCCGTTCATGGACGTCGTCGCCCCCGGGCTGCTGCTCGCGCAGGGGATCGGCCGCATCGGCAACTGGTGGAACCAGGAGCTGTACGGCAAGCCGACGTCGCTGCCGTGGGGGCTCAAGATCGACACCGCGCACCTGCCCACCGACCCGCGCTACATCGGCTACACGACCTTCCACCCGACGTTCCTCTACGAGCTCCTGTGGGATCTCGCCGGCGTCGCGCTCCTGCTCTACGTCGACCGGCGCTTCCGGATCAAGCCGCCCGCGCTCTTCGCGCTGTACGTCTCCTGGTACTGCTTCGGCCGCTTCTTCGAGGAGCTCCTGCGGATCGATCCGGCGCACCACTTCCTCGGCCTGCGCCTGAACGCCTGGGTGTCGATCGTCGTCTTCGTCGCGTCGACCGCGTTCGTCGTCTGGCGCCAGCGCACCGGCCGCGGAGACGTGCGGGAGCCGCGACGGAGGCCGCCTCCGCCCGGCCCGAAGATGGCGATCCCGAAGGGCCGCGTCCGGTAGCGGCAGTACCCTGCCGCGATGGCTCAGCCAGTCCGCGAGCTCGAGCTCGACCTCGACGCGTTCGAGGGGCCGTTCGACCTCCTGCTGTCGCTCGTGCTGCGGGAGGAGCTGCCGCTCGCCGAGATCGACCTGGCCGAGATCGTCGTCACGTTCGCGCAGCATCTCGACGAGCGCGGCGAGCTCGACCTCGACGCCTGCGGCGAGTTCCTGATCCTGATCAGCGCCCTGCTCGAGCTGAAGGCGCGCGGGATGTTCCCCGACGAGGAGGCCGAGCTCGCCGAGCTGGAGCCGGAAGAGGCGGCCGAGGAGCTCGCCCGGCGGCTCGCCGCGTACCGCCGCGCGAAGCAGGCGGCCGAGTTCCTGCGGGAACGGCTCGACGAGCGCCGCCACCTGCACTTCCGGCTCGGGCCGGCCCCCCTCGCGCCGAAGGTCGAGCCGAAGCTCGCGCCGCAGGACCCGGCGAAGCTCGCCGGCGTGCTGCGCGCCCTGGCCGTCGAGCCGCCCGAGCCGTCGACCGCGCACATGGCGCTCCGCTTCCCGCCCGTCTCGCAGTTCCTCGAGCGCTGGCGCGCGCTCCTCGCCCGCCGCCGCCGCTTCGACTTCGACGGCGAGGTGCAGGGGCTCTCGCGCGTCGAGGTCGCGATCGCCTTCCTGGCCCTGCTCGAGCTGCGCAAGCAGGACGAGATCTCGATCTCGCAGGCAGCCCCGTTCGCCCCGATAAGGATTTCCCGCGCCGACGTCGAAAGGAGTCGTCTCTTGGACAGCGCACCTCTCCGCCTGATCACCACCGAGCCGGCGCCCACCGCCGAGCTCGCCCGCACGCTCGAGGCGCTGCTGGTCGTCGCCGCGCAGCCGCTTGCCCTCGACGAGCTCGCCCGCGCCGCCGATGCGGCCACCGACCCAGTGGAGGAGGCGCTCGAGCTGCTCCACGAGCGTTACTGCGAGGAACAGAGCGGCATCGTGCTCGAGCACGTCGCAGGCGGCTTCGCCTTCCGCGCGCCGCGTCGGCGTCGGAGGCCTGCTCGCGGCTCTTCGACAAGCCGGCCGACAAGGGGCTCTCGCAGGCGGCGCTCGAGACGCTCGCGATCGTCGCGTACCTCGGGCCGGTCTCCCGGCCGGAGATCGCGCGGATCCGCGGCGTCAACGTCGACGGCGTCGTCGCCGGCCTGCACGAGCGAGGACTGATCGCCGAGGGCGGCCGCGACGCCGACTTCGGCGCGATCCGCTATCGCACGACGCCGCTCTTCGAACGCATCTTCGGCCTCGAGTCGCTCGCCGCGCTGCCGCGCGTCGACGACCTCGGCGCCGACGTGACCGAGATCCGCGAGCGGCTCGAGACGGTCGCCGCCCAGCGTTCGGCCTGACGCCAGATCCCTCCAGGCTCCGCCGACAGGGGGAGGGTGTCCGACACGGCGACGTGTCGGACACCTCTGCGCCGTGGTACGGAACTCGTTTCGAAATGACGAGTTCCTTTCTCACGCCGCCGACGGTGCGATGTTCTGGTTCAGCCGGAAGAGGTTCGTCGGGTCGTAGCGATCCTTGAGCGCGCGCAAGCGCCCGAGCTTTCCGCGGAAAGCTCGCAGCGAGTTCGTCGGCGCCGATCTCGGTGTAGAAGTTCAGCGAGCTGCCGGATGTGAGATGCGGTTCGAGCGCGCGCGTCGTGTCCTTCACCCACGCGATGTTCACGTCGGAGTTCTCGGCGCCCTCCCACATCGCGTTCAGGTGCGCCATGAAGGGCGCGTTGCGGCCGCCGAGCGCCGTGTCGTTCTCGCCGACGGTTGCGACCTTGCCGCCCAGCGGCGACAGCAGGAACGCCGTGAACGGCGACGGGATCTGCGCGGCGCGCTCGACGAAGGTGTCGATGGCGCTCTCGTCGAGGTCGGCAAGATTGTGGAGCCGCCAGTAGTTCAGGCGGCCGTACGGGTTCGCCCCGTCGATCAGTCCCTGGACGGCGGTGTACGGCATCGGCTGGAACAGGTCGACGATCGGTCCGAGCGCGCGCAGCGGCTCGAGGACGCGCTCCGCCTTGTCGCTCGGGCCGGCGAACATGCCTGCGACTCCGTACGTCCGCTTCAGCTGCCACTCGGCGGGCACGAACGGCTCGGGCGGGAGCGTGATCGACGCGACCGCCCAGCCGAGCGCGTCGGGCGCCCGCTCCGTGACGTCGCGCCAGGTGCGGAGCAGCTCCGCGCCCTGCTCCGGCCTGAACGCCGCAAGGCCGCCGTAGACGATCGGGCCGACGGGCGCCAGGCGGAACTCGAGCTCGGTGACGACGCCGAAGTTGCCGCCGCCGCCGCTCAGGCCCCAGAGGAGGTCGGCGTTCTCGTCCACGCTCGCCGTCACGATCTCGCCCTCTGCCGTGACGAGGTCGGCCGAGACGAGGTTGTCGGCGGCGAAGCCGAGCAGCCGCTCGAGCCAGCCGCTGCCGCTCCCCAGGGTGAAGCCCGCGACGCCGGTGGTCGTGACACGGCCGCCGGTCACCGCCAGACCGAACGCCTGCGTCTCGCGGTCGAGCTCGCCCCAGTTGAGGCCCGCCTGCGCGCGGACCGTCCTCGACCGCGGGTCGACCCGGATCCCCTTCATCGCTCCCAGGTCGATCACGATCCCGTCGTCGCACATCGAGAACCCCGCGACCGAGTGCCGCCCGCCGCAGACGGCGAGCGGCAACCCGCCGACGCGCGCGAGGCCGATCGCGCGGATCACGTCGGCCGTCCCGGCCGGCCGGAGAATCGCCGCCGGGCGCCGGTCGAACATGCCGTTGAAGCAGACGCGAGCTTCGTCGTAGCGCGCGCTGCCCGGCTCGACGATCTCGCCGCGGAAGCCTGCGCGAAGCTCCTCGACCGCCGCCGGCTCGAGGCCCGCCGCGAGAAGACCCGTTTCGGCCATCTCGCACCTCCTCAACTGGTTGGTGACGGCAACGTACGGTGACGGCGGTGTCAGGTCAAGGACGCCGGCATCGCGCGCTACGGTTCCGGCGATGGACGTCAGCGAGCGCACGTTCCAGGGCGAGGTGATCGACGCGTCCGCCGACGCCCCCGTCGTCGTCGACTTCTGGGCCGACTGGTGCGCGCCGTGCAAGGCGCTCGGCCCCCTCCTCGAGGCGGCCGCCGCCGCGAAGGGCGTCAAGCTCGCGAAGGTCGACGTCGACTCCAACCCGCAGCTCTCCGGGGAATACGGCATCCGGGGGATCCCGGCCGTGAAGGCCTTCCGGAACGGCCACGTCGTCTCGGAGTTCGTCGGCGTCCAGTCGGCGACGACGATCGAGGCGTTCCTCGAGGAGCTCTTGAAGCCGCCGGTCGCGGAGACGGTCGACGATGCCGAGGTGGCCGCGGCGCTGGCCGCGGGCGACTACGACAGCGCCTTCCGCATCCTGCTCGAGCGGGCCGAGGGCGATCCCGCCCAGCGAGAAGCGGTGCGGGAGCTGATGGTGCGGCTCTTCGGCGAGCTCGGCCACGAGCATCCGCTCACGGTCGCGTACCGCCGGCGGCTCGCCACGGCTATCTACTGATGCCGCCGCCGGACGCGCGTGCTGCCATCAGGGCATGCGCACGACAGCACATCCGTACACGCTCGCCGCGACCACCCCGCGCGGCTTCGACGACGCAGTCGCCACCGCACGCGAGGCGCTCGCCGAGGAAGGGTTCGGCGTCCTCTGCGAGATCGACGTCCGCGCGACGCTGAAGGCGAAGCTCGACGTCGACCGTGAGCCGTACCTGATCCTCGGCGCCTGCAATCCGCCGTACGCCCACCAGGCGCTCGAGCTCGAGGCCGAGCTCGGGGCGCTCCTCCCGTGCAACGTCGTCGTCTACGTCGAGGACGGGACCACCCACGTCTCGGCCGTCGACCCCGAGGCGCTGCTCGGGATCACGGGCCGGGCGGAGCTCTCGACCGTCGCGGAGGAGATCGCGCACCGGCTGCAGCGGGTCGTCGACCGCGTCGCGGCATGCTGACGCTCTGGCAGGCGGAGTGGTGCCGCCCCTCCCAGCGCGTCCGGCAGCGCCTGAGCGAGCTCGGCGTCGACGTGATCCTCCGTCAGGTCGCGGCCGAGCCCGGTGAGCGCTTCGAGCTCCTGCAGCGCTTCGACGAGACGTCGGTGCCGCTCCTCCAGCTCGAGGACGGCACGCCGATCGTCGGCGAGGACGAGATTCTCGCCTGGCTCGACGACACGTTCGACGAGCGGGACGACGCGCCGCAGCACCGCGCCCGTGCCCTCCGCTCGCTCGAGAAGCGCTGCGCCGAGCTGCACGCGCACGTCTGATCCACAAGGCGTTCCGTAGCGAATCCGGATGCACGGGCGCGCGGCGTGCGCCAGCCTGGTCGGTGAGGAGGTGATCTCGTGAGACTTACCGCGAAGGACGGAGCCGCGACGATCGCGACCGCCCTCGCCGTGCTGACGTTCGCGGCGACCCACGAGGGCTGGAACGTGTGGCTCGTCGGCTCGAGCCACCGCTCCGCAGCGATCGTGATCGGCGTGCTCGGCATCGTCGCGTGCTCGCTCGGCGAGCGCGTGCAGGGCGACACGCAGCGCTTCTTCGCAGTGCTCGGCACGGTGACGGCCGCGCTGGCCGTCTGGGCGATCGCGAGCGGCTCGCTGACGCCGCTCTCGCTGCTCGTCGCGGCGGTCGTCGCGCTCTGGCTGGGTGCGACGCTGCGTCACGCAGTCGGCCCGCCCCGGCACGCCGCCCAGGTGTAATGGGAGGGTGCGGCTGAACGCCTACCTCGCCCGCGCGGGCGTCGCCTCGCGCCGCAAGGCGGACGAGCTGATCAAGGCCGGCCGTGTGACCGTCAACGGCGAGCCCGGCGCGCTGAACACGTTCGTCGAGTCGCGCGACGTCGTGCGGCTCGACGGCGAGCGGCTCGCGCTCGAGCCGCTCGCCTACGTCCTGCTGCACAAGCCGGCCGGCGTCGTCACGACCGCGCGCGACCCGCAGGGTCGTCCGACCGTCGTCGGCCTCGTCGGCCACCGCTCGCGCATCGTCCCCGTCGGGCGGCTCGACGCCGGCACCACCGGCGCGCTGCTCCTCACGAACGACGGCGAGCTCGCCCACCGTCTCGCGCATCCCCGCTACGAGGTCGAGAAGGTCTACGAGGCCGACTGCCGGACGCGGCCGACCGACGCCGCGCTCGAGCGGCTGCGGCGGGGCGTCGAGCTCGACGACGGCCCCACCCGGCCGGCGCAGGTGCGTCGGCTGCAGGGGAGCCGCGTCGAGCTCGCGATCCACGAGGGGAGAAACCGCCAGGTCAGGCGGATGCTCGAGGCGGTGGGGCACCCCGTCGTCCGCCTGCACCGGAGCCGGTACGCCGGCCTGACCCTCCAGGGCCTCGCCGCAGGTGAGTGGCGCGAGCTACGGGCCGACGAAGCCCATTCGCTCGTACATCAGCCGTAGCGTCGGCGCTGAGGCCTCCCGCGCCTTCTCCGCTCCGATCCGGAGCCGCCGCCGGAGCTCTTCCTCGTCGGCGCGCAGCTCGGCGTAGCGCTCCTGCACGGGCCGGAAGAGCTCGACCACCGCCTCGGCGACGTCGCCCTTCAGGTCGCCGTAGCCGCTGCCGTCGTAGGCCGCCTCGACCTCGGCGATCGAACGGCCCGTCGACACCGACAGGATCTCGATCAGGTTGGAGACGCCGGGCTTCTCGTCCGGCTCGTAGCGCACGTCGCGGCCCGAGTCGGTGACCGCCGTCTTGAACTTGCGGCGGATCGCCTCCGGCTCGTCGAGCACGAGCACCGTGCCCTGCGGCGTCCCGCCCGACGTCGACATCTTCTTCGCCGGCTCCTGCAGGTCCATGATCCGGGCGCCCACCTCGGGGTAGACCCCGTTCGGCACCTTGAAGGTCTCGCCGAAGCGGCCGTTGAAGCGCTCGGCGACGTCGCGCGCCAGCTCGATGTGCTGCCGCTGGTCGTCGCCGACCGGGACGATGTCGGTCTGGTAGAGCAGGATGTCGCCCGCCATCAGCACCGGGTAGGTGAAGAGACCGGCCGAGATGAACGCCTTGCCCTCGGTCTTCTCCTTGAACTGGGTCATCCGGCCGAGCTGCCCCATCCCGGTGACGGCCGACAGCAGCCAAGCCGCCTCCGCGTGCGCGGTGACGTGGCTCTGCAGGAACAGCGTGCACCGCTCGGGGTCGAGGCCGACGGCGTAGAGGATCGCCGCCAGGTCGAGCGTGCGGTCGTGCAGATCCTGCGGCTCGTAGTCGACCGTGATCGAGTGCAGGTCGACGATGCAGAAGAAGGCGTCGCCCTCGTTCTCGTCCTGCGTCTGGACGTACTGGCGCATCGCGCCGATGTAGTTGCCTATGTGCTTGGCACCAGTCGCCTGGATGCCGGAGAAGACGCGCATGTTCAGATCACCTCGTCGAAGTCATGGCTTGCAGGGTCCCGGTCAGCGGACGAGGCGGTCTCGTTAGCGCAGGCCTCCGCCTCGCCCGCGGCGCCATGACCACCAGATGCGAGACGGAAAGTGCACGCCTCTGAGGATAGAGGAAAACGCCCATCTACACTGAGGAAATGGCCGTCACGCCTTCGACGTGGTCGCCCGCCTCCTGGCGGGAGCTCCGGGCGCTCCAGCAGCCGGAGTGGCCCGACCCTGCCGTCGCCGTCGCGGCGGTCGAGCGTCTGAAGGCGAGCCCGCCGCTCGTCTTCGCGGGAGAGGCCCGCGCGCTGCGCGACTCGCTCGCGAGCGTGATCGAGGGGCGCGCCTTCCTGCTCCAGGCCGGGGACTGCGTCGAGTCGTTCAACGAGATCTCGACCATGCGCATCCGGGAGAAGCTGAAGATCATGCTGCAGATGTCGGCCGTGCTCACGTACGGCGCGACGCTCCCGGTCGTCAAGGTCGGCCGGATCGCCGGCCAGTTCACGAAGCCGCGCTCGGAGGCGACCGAGCGCGTCGGCGAGACCGACATCCCGAGCTTCCGCGGCCACATGGTGAACGGCGACCAGCCGTCGGCCGAGGCGCGCGTCCCGGATCCCAGGCGCATGCTCGAGGGCTACAACCAGTCGGCGGCGACGCTCAACCTGCTGCGCGCGTTCACGAAGGGCGGTTACGCCGACCTGACCCAGGTGCACCTGTGGAACAAGGACTTCGTCGCCTCGTCGCCGGAGGGCCGGCGGTACGAGCGGCTCGCGAACGAGATCGAGCGCGCGCTGCGGTTCATGGCCGCCTGCGGCATCGACCTCACCGCGGAGCGACGGCTGCACGAGGTGGACGTCTTCACGAGCCACGAGGGGCTGCTGCTCGACTACGAGGAGGGGCTCACCCGGCGCGACTCGCTGACCGGCGACTGGTACGACTGCTCGGCGCACCTGCTCTGGATCGGCGAGCGCACGCGCACCGTCGGCGACGCCCACGTCGAGTTCTTCGCGGGCGTGCACAACCCGATCGGCGTCAAGCTCGGGCCCGCGGCGACGCCCGACGAGGCGATCGAGCTGTGCGAGCGCCTCAACCCGGGCCGGCAGCCCGGCCGGCTCACCTTCTATCGCGCGGATGGGCGCCGACCGCGTGCGCGAGCTGCTGCCGCCGCTCCTCGCCGCCGTCCGCGACGAGGGCCATCCGGTGCTCTGGGCCTCCGACCCGATGCACGCGAACACGATCCTCACCGCCGACAGCGTGAAGACGCGCAAGTTCGACGCGATCATGGCCGAGCTCGAGGGGTTCTTCGCCGCCTGCTGGGAGGCAGGCGTCTGGCCCGGCGGCGTGCACCTCGAGTTCACCGGCGAGGACGTGACCGAGTGCCTCGGCGGCGCGGACGACGTGCTCGAGGAGCACCTCTCCTCCCGCTACGAGACCCTGCTCGACCCGCGCCTGAACGCGCGCCAGTCGCTCGACCTGGCCTTCCGGCTCGCCGAGCTGATGCGCGACGGCTAGTCTAGCCCTTCGCGACGACCGTGCCGCCCGGCAGGCGGACGTACACCTGCCAGGCGTAGTACTCGTAGAACGCGTAGGGCACGTGCGCGATCCGGTGGGTGTAGTGGAGCACCGCGCTCACGTAGAGGGACGACGGGTTGTAGCGGTGGAGCGCCGCGCGCGCGTTCGTGCGCGCGCCGCTCGCGGCCAGGTAGTTCGCCGCGCCGAGGATCGCGTCGTGCGGGTCGTGGACGTTGCCCCCGAGCCCGTAGGCCTTCCAGGTCGTGGGCAGGAACTGCATCGGCCCCTGCGCGCCGGCGACGCTCGTGTTGCGCACCTTGCCGAACGCGCTCTCGACGAAGTTGACGGCCGCGAGCAGCTGCCACTGCACGCCGAAGCGCTGCTCGGCCTCGCGGTACCACGCGAGGAGCTCCGCCGCCGGCGCCGGCGCGCCGACGCGGATCGTCTGCCGGAGCGGCGGCGTCGCCGCTCCGAGCCGCGCGAGCGCACGGCGCGCGAGGAGGTCGTCGCGCTCCGCCGGCGCGAGCCGCATCACCGCGTCGGCCGCCGTGCCGGTGCCGGTCGCGCGGACCGCGCGCTGGCGGTCGACGGCGAGCGCCTTCACCGCGCTCGGCACCGCGCCCCGGCCCTGCCAGCGCGCGACCGCCGGGCCGAGCCCGCGCTCGTCGCGCCGGAGCTGCTGCACGATCGCGGGCGGGCTCGGCGGTGCGGCGGCCACGATCACTCCCTCAGGGTGCCAGCCGAGCATGTTCAATGGGACGGTGCGGGTTGCAATCGTCGGCACCGGGCTGATGGGCACGTCGGTCGCGCTCGCCGCGCGCGGGCGCGGCGACTCCGTCGTCGGGTTCGATCCCGACCCGGAGGCGCTCGCCGCCGCCGCGGGGCGGGAGGCGCTCGAGCCGAGCGGGAGCCTGGAGGAGGCGCTCGCCGGCGCCGAGCTCGTCGTCGTTGCCGCGCCGATCGCCCAGCTGCCGGGCCAGGTCGCCGCGGTGCTCGCCGCGCCGACCGACGCGACCGTCACGGACGTCGGCTCGACGAAGGCGTCCGTCGTCAGGGCGGCCGAGGGCTCGCCGCGGTTCGTCGGCGGCCACCCGATCTGCGGCTCGGAGACCCGCGGGCCCGAGAACGCGAGCGCGGCGCTCTTCGACGGCGCCACCTGGTTCCTCACCCCGGTCGCGCAGACCGACCCGGCCCGGCACCGGCTCGTGCACGGCTTCGTCTCCGACCTCGGCGCGACGCCCGTCGCGATCGAGCCCGGCGCGCACGACCGGCTCGTCGCGCTGACGAGCCACGTGCCGCACGTGCTCGCGAACATCGTCGCGAACCAGACCGGCGCCTCGCGCATCGACGGGCACGAGCCGCTCGCGCACGCGGGCGGGGCGCTCCGCGACATGACCCGGATCGCGGGCGCGAACCCGCGCATCTGGGTCGACATCTTCCTCGACAACGCCGAGTCGATCCGCGAGGCGCTTCGCGAGCACCGGCGCCACATCGAGCAGGTCGAGGCGGCGCTCGAGCAGGGCGACGCCGGCTTCCTCGCCCGCTTCATCGGCGAGGCGTCGGGGAACCGCCGCCGGATGCTCGACCGCGAGTACCCCGATCCCGGCGCGCTGCAGCGCCTGCGCGTGCACGTGCCCGACCGTCCGGGCGTGCTGGCCGGCATCACCCAGGCGCTCGGCGCCGAGCGGATCAACATCGAGGACTTCGAGCTCCACCACGTCTCCCCGGAGCGCGGCGGCACCCTGACCGTGCTCGTCGAGGGCGAGGGCGAGGCGCAGCGGGCCGCGAGGCTGCTCGAGTCGCAGGGCTACAGCGTCGTCGTCTCGCCGGTGCTCGATGAAGGTTGAGCCGGCCGCCGCGCTCGACGGGCACTTCGCCGTCCCCGGCGACAAGTCGATCTCGCACCGCGCGCTCCTGCTCGGCGCCGTCTCGCGAGGGCGACACGGTCGTGCGCGGCTTCGGCCGCTCGGCCGACACCGAGGCGACGCTCGCCGCCGTGCGCGCGCTCGGTGCCGAGGTCGACGACGACGGCGACGAGCTGACGGTCCACGGCGTCGGCCTGCGCGGCCTCGTCCCGGGCACGATCGACTGCGAGAACGCCGGCACGCTCGCGCGGCTCGTCTCCGGCCTCCTCGCCTTCCAGGCCGGCACGTTCACGCTCACCGGCGACGCGTCGCTCTCCGCGCGGCCGATGGAACGCGTCGCCGAGCCGCTCCGGCGGATGGGCGCGCAGGTCGAGACGACGGACGGGCACCTGCCGATGACGATCACCGGCGGCCTGCTCGAGGGGATCGACTACGCGCCGCCGGTCGCGAGCGCGCAGCTCAAGTCGGCCGTGCTGCTGGCCGGCCTCGGCGCGCGCGGGCGCACGACCGTCGTCGAGACGGCGCCGACGCGCGATCACACCGAGCTCATGCTGCGCGCCGCCGGCGCCCGCGTCACCATCCGCTCCACCTCGGTCACCGTCGACCCCGTCGAGCAGCTCACGCTGCCGCTCGTCGAGGTGCCGGGCGACTTCTCCTCGGCGGCGCCGTTCATCGTCGCGGCGACGATCGTCCCCGAGTCGCGGATCACGATCCACGACGTCAACGTCAACCCGCGCCGCACCGGCCTGCTCGACGTGCTCGACCGGATGGGCGGCCGGGTGGGGATCGTCGCCAGGCGCCGGCTCGGGAGCGAGCAGGTCGCCGACCTCGAGGTGCGCGCCGCCGAGCTCACCGCGACCACGATCGACGCCGCCGAGGTGCCGCTGCTCGTCGACGAGCTGCCGCTCTTCGCGCTGCTCGCCGCCCACGCACGCGGCGAGAGCCGTGTCCGCGGCGCCGCCGAGCTGCGCGTGAAGGAGACCGACCGGATCGAGGCGCTCGTCGACGGCCTGCGCGCGATCGGCGTGCGCGCACGCGGCTTCGAGGACGGCTTCAGCGTCACCGGCGTGCCGGCGCGGCCGCGCGGCGGCCGCATCGACTCGCGCGGCGACCACCGCATCGCGATGCTCGCCGCCGTCGCCGGGCTCGCCAGCCGCGAGGGCGTCGAGATCGAGGACGCCGAGAGCGTCGCAGTATCCTTCCCCGGCTTCTACGACCTCGTGGGGGAGATCGCGCACAGATGATCGTCGCCATCGATGGGCCGGCCGGCGCCGGCAAGAGCACCGTCGCCCGGGAGCTCGCCGCGCGGCTCGGCTTCCGCTATCTCGACACCGGCGCGATGTACCGGGCGCTCACGTGGCTCGCGATGCGCGAGGGCCTGCCGCTGGCCGAGGGGCAGGTGCTCGGCGAGCTCGCCCGCAGCCAGCCGGTCACGTTCGACGAGGAAGGGCGCGTCTTCATCGACGACGCGGACGTCACCTCGGCGATCCGGCAGCCGCGGATCGACCGGATGGTGTCGGTCGTCGCCCGCCATGCCGAGGTGCGCGAGGTGATGCGCAGCCGCCAGCGTGACCTCGGCCATCAGGGGAACGTCGTCATCGAGGGGCGCGACATCGGCACCGTCGTCGCCCCCGACGCGGAGATCAAGGTCTACCTGCAGGCCGACCCGCGCGTGCGGGCGGCGCGCCGCCAGGCGGAGCGACCGGACATCGGCGCCGACGCGCTCGCGACCGACCTGCGCGTCCGCGACGCCTCCGACCGCGAACGCATGCAGCCGGCCCCCGACGCGGTGCGGATCGACACGACGAAGCTGCAGGTGGCCGACGTGGTCGCGCGCATCGAGCGGCTTGTCCAGGCGCACGCGCTCGACCCGTGACGCGGGTCGACCGAGCCTGGGCGGTCGGCCGCATCTACATGGGCGTGCCGGCGCGCGTCGATGACGCGGGCGAAGGTGTACGGCCGCGACCGCGTGCCGGCGAGGGCGGCGCCGTCTACGCGATCAACCACCTGCACTGGATCGACATCCCGCTCGTCGGCGTCCTCTCGCCGCGCAAGATCTGGTTCGTGGCGAAGGCCGAGGCTGCGAACCACCGGATCCTCGGCTGGTACCTGCGCCTCTTCGGCGCGATCGCGATCCACCGCGGCGAGTCCGACCGCGACGCCGTCCGGCGCATGCGCGAGACGGCGCGCGACGGCAACGTCGTCGGGCTTTTCGTCGAGGGCACGCGGCAGCGGAGCGGCCGCCCCGGCACCGCCCAGCCCGGGAGCGGCGATGGTCGCGCTGCAGGAGGACGTGCCGATCATTCCCGTCGCCGTCTACGGCACGCAGTTCTGGCGCATCGGCAACTTCGCGCCGTGCTCGGTCGCCTTCGGAGAGCCGCTCCGGTTCCCCGACCTGCCCCGCAACGGCCGCGGCTACCGCGAGGCGACCCAGGAGGTGGAGCGCCGGCTCCATGCGCTCTTCGACTGGCTCGCCGACGTGCACGCCCGCGGGCGCCCGCCCGGCCTCACCCCGCCGCTATGACGATCGGCATGGAGCTGGAGGGGACCGTCGCGATCGTCGGCTTCCCGAACGTCGGCAAGTCGACGCTCGTCAACCGGCTGACCGCGACCCGCCCGGCTGTCGTGCATCGAGCCGCCGGCACGACGCGCGACCGGAAGGAGCTCGTCTGCGAGTGGCGGGGCAGGCAGTTCCTGCTCGTCGACACGGGCGGCGTCGACATCGCCGACCCGAGCCCGATCACGCGGCAGATCGCCACCCAGGCGCGCACCGCGATCGCCGGCGCCGACCTCGTGCTCTTCGTCGTCGACGCGCGCGCCGGGATCACGCCCGGCGACGAGGAGCTGGCGCAGATCCTGCGCGAGTCGCGCAAGCCGGTGCTCGTCCTCGCGAACAAGATCGACGACCCCTCGCAGGAGCACCTCGCGGCTCGAGTTCCACCGGTTCGGCTTCGGCGAGCCCGATCCCCATCTCGGCCCTCCACGGCTCCGGCACCGGCGACCTCCTCGACGAGATCCTCGAGCGCCTGCCCGGCCCGTCGGGGGCCGCGGTGCACGGACGACGCGATCCGCGTCGCGATCCTCGGCCGTCCGAACGTCGGCAAGTCGTCGCTCTACAACCGTCTCGTCGGCGAGGAGCGCACGATCGTCTCCGAGGTCCCGGGGACGACCAGGGACACGATCGACACCGTGCTCGAGCACGGCGGCCGCACCTTCCAGCTCGTCGACACCGCCGGCCTCCGGCGCAAGCGCCGGCAGCGCCAGGGCATCGAGTACTACTCGGAGCTGCGCGCCCGCGAAGCGGCCGAGCGGGCCGACGTCGCGCTCGTCCTGATCGACGCGGGCGAGGGGATCGTCGAGGGGGACATCACCGCCGTCGAGTTGGCGCGGCGCTCGCATTCGCGCGACGCTGATCGTGCTCTCGAAGTGGGACGTCTCCCAGGTGACGATCGAGGAGATCCGGCCCGAGCTGCAGCGCCGGCTGCGCCAGCGGCCGGGGTTCATCACCGTCTCCTCGGTCACGCGGCCGCGGCGTCTCGCGGCTCCTCGACAAGGTCGCCGAGCTCTATGACCGCTATGCCGGCCGCATCGCCACCGCCGACCTGAACCGCTTCCTCGGCGAGCTGAAGGAGCTGCGCCAGCCGCCTTCGCGCGGGACGCGGCGGCTCAACCTGCTCTACGGCGCGCAGGTCGAGACGCGGCCGCCGCGCTTCCGCGTCACGGTCAACGATCCCGGGCTGGTGACGCGCGACTACGGCTACTGGGTCGAGAATCAGCTCCGGGAACGGTTCGAGCTGGAGGGTGTGCCGGTCGTGGTCGACTTCCGCAAGCGGACATGAGAACCGTCGTCGTCGGCGGCGGGGCGTGGGGGACGGCGTTCGCGAAGGTCCTGCACCGCCGCGAGCACGACGTCTTCGTCGCCCGCCGCGAGTCGGCCGAGAGCGCCCCCTACGAGGAGGCCGACCTCGTCGTGCTCGCGGTCCCGAGCGGGCAGCTTCCGGGAGGCGCTCGCGAGCGTGCGCGGCAGCGCGCCCGTCCTGATCCTCACGAAGGGCCTCGACCCGGAGAGCGGCTCGCGCCTCTCGACCCTCGTCACCGGGCGCGGCGTCGCGGTGCTCTCGGGGCCGAACATGGCAGATGAGGTCGCGGCCGGGCTGCCCGGGGTCGCGGTCGTCGCCTCCGAGCGACGCCGGGCTCGCCGGGTCGGCTGCAGGAGGCGCTCAACTCGCTCAGCTTCCGCGTCTACGTCAACGAGGACATCGTCGGGGTGGAGCTGTCCGGCGCGGCCAAGAACGTGATCGCGCTCGCCGCCGGGGGCGTCGACGGCCTCGGGCTCGGAGACAACGCCAAGGCGGCGCTGATCACGCGCGGGCTCGTCGAGATGGCGCGGCTCGGCGAGGCGTGCGGCGCCGCCCCGGATACGTTCTCGGGTCTCGCGGGCATGGGTGACCTGATGGTGACCTGCTTCCACCCGACAGGACGCAACCGCCGTGCCGGCGAGCTGATCGCGCGCGGCGCCACCCCAGAGGAGGCGAAGACCGAGATCGGCCAGGTCGTCGAGGGCCTCGCGACCGCTCCGGTGCTGCGGGATCTCTCCCACCGCATCGGCGTCGAGCTGCCGATCACGGAGGGCGTCTGCGCCGTTCTGGAGGGGCGGCCGCTCCACGAGCTTGCAGAAAGCCTCATGGGACGCCGTCCGACTGCCGAATAACCTTCAAGACGATGCGGCTCCGCGTGCTCCTCATCCCGTTGCTCGCCCTCGCGTTCGTCGCCGGCTGCGGCGGCGGCGGCAGTGCGGGCGCCGGCTCGGGCGGCGGGTCCGGGGGAGACGACGCCGCAGCGCTCGTCCCGGCCGACGCGCTCGCCTACGTCACGCTCGACACCGACCTGGGCTCGACCCAGATCACGAACGCCTCCGCGGTGCTGCAGAAGTTCCCGATCGAGCCGAAGCTGATCGCCCAGATCCGCTCGGGGCTCGCGAGCCAGGGTGTCGACCTCGACTCGCTCGTGTCCTCGGTCGGGCCGACGCTCGGGGTGGCGGTGCTGAAGGTGTCCTCGAAGACCGGCGTCGTCGGCTTCGCGAAGCCGAGCGACGAGAAGGCGTTCGATGCGCAGCTCTCCAAGGCAAAGGGCGCGGTGCACACGACGATCTCGGGCTGGACCGTGTTCGCCCAGTCGCAGGCGTTCCTCGACGCCGTCACGAACCGCACCGCCAATCTCGCCGACGATGCCTCCTTCCAGGCCGCGGTCGCGACGATCCCCGGTTCCGGGGACGCCATTGCCCGCGCGTACGCCTCGCCCGCGGCGCTCGAGACGGCCATGTCCTCCGCCAACCTCGGCTCCGCGGCCCCCGGCGGCGGGTTCCGCTGGATCGCGGCCGCCCTGACCTCGCAGGACGGGACGTTCAGGCTCGAGGCGCACGTGAAGGAGACCTCGGCCCCGTCCTCGTCGGCGTCGAAGTCGGCGCTCCTCGACAAGATCCCGTCCGGATCGGTGCTCGCGCTCAGCCTGAACGGTGTCGGCTCCGTGCTGCCGGCGAGCGCGACCACGCAGCTGCAGAGCCTCTCGGCGATCCTCGGCGTCGACATCGCCGGCCTCATCGGCGTCTTCGACGGGCCGGTGGTCGGCTGGGTCCGCGCGGGAACGCCGCTGCCCGAGGTGACGCTTGCGGCGAAGCCGTCCGACCCGGTGCGCGCGGCGAGCGCCGTCAGCGGCCTGCTCGCGAAGGTGCTGCCGAACCAGAAGACCACCTCGCTGACGGTCGACGGCGTCCCGCTCGAGAAGATCGACGTCGGGCCGGTGGCGCTCTACTGGGGGAGCTTCGACGGCGAGCTGCTCCTGAGCGACTCGACGGCCGCCGTCTCGGAGCTGAAGAGCGGCTCCGGCGGCCTCGCCGACGATCCCGTCTTCAAGCAGGCGGCGCAGAAGGCCGGCATGCCCGACGGCAACCAGGGCTTCGTCTTCCTGAACATGAAGGACGCGCTCCCGATGATCGAGGGCATCGCCCAGCTGGCCGGCCAACCGCTTCCTGCCTCGATCGACGACAACCTGCGCCCGCTGCGGTCGATCCTCCTCTACGGCACCCGCGACGGCGACGTGCAGGATCTCGTCGTCTCGGTCGAGACCAACTGAGGACGGGTTCCGGGCTCTGAGGTACGCTGGCGGCGATGTCCGCCCGCACGTTCCTGTTCACGTCCGAGTCGGTCACCGAGGGCCATCCGGACAAGATCGCCGACCAGATCTCCGACGCCGTGCTCGACGCGGCGCTCGCCGACGATCCGTCGAGCCGCGTTGCGTGCGAGACACTCGTCACGACGGGCCTCGTCGTCGTCGCGGGGGAGATGACGACCGAGACGTATGTCGACATCCCGCGGCTCGTGCGGGAGACGATCACCGGGATCGGCTACACGCGCGCCAAGTACGGGTTCGACGCCGAGACGTGCGGCGTGATCGTCGCGCTCGACGAGCAGTCGCCCGACATCGCGCGAGGTGTCGACGCTGCCTACGAGGTGCAGCACGGCCCGGGAGACGACGACCCGCTCGACCGGATCGGCGCAGGCGACCAGGGGATGATGTTCGGCTACGCGTCGAACGAGACGCGCGAGCTGATGCCGCTGCCGATCATGCTCGCCCACCGGCTCGCGAAGCGGCTCTCCGAGGTGCGGAAGGCCGACGTCCTCCCGTACCTGCGCCCCGACGGCAAGACGCAGGTCTCCGTTCGCTACGAGGTCGACGAGGCGGGGCGCCAGAAGCCGGTCGAGATCGAGCGCGTCCTGATCTCCGCGCAGCACCGCGAGGGGCTCGACGCCGACACCATGATCAAGCCGGACCTGCTCGAGCACGTCATCCATCCGATCCTCCCGAAGCAGCTCTACGACGAGCGCCGCCTGGACGATCCCGACTTCTTCTACGTCAACCCGACCGGGCAGTTCGTGATCGGCGGGCCGATGGGCGACTCCGGGCTGACCGGGCGCAAGATCATCGTCGACACGTACGGCGGCGCGGCGCCCCACGGCGGCGGCGCCTTCTCGGGCAAGGATCCGACCAAGGTCGACCGCTCGGGCGCCTACGCGGCCCGCTACGTCGCGAAGAACGTCGTCGCGGCCGGGCTCGCGGACCGCTGCCTGATCCAGGTCGCCTACGCGATCGGTGTCGCCCGGCCCTTCTCGGTGCTGATCGACACGTTCGCGACCGAGAAGATCTCCGTCCCGCGGATCGAGGCCCTCGTCCAGGAGCACTTCGACCTGCGCCCGGCCGCGATCCTCCACGACCTCGAGCTGCGCCGGCCGGTCTACCGCAAGACCGCCGCCTACGGGCACTTCGGCCGCGACGACCACGACTTCACGTGGGAGCGCATCGACAAGGCCGACGCGCTCCGCGCCGCCGCCGGGCTCGGCGCCCGCGAGTCGGCCGGCGTCTAGAACGAACTAGGCAGCCGGGCGGACGAAGAGGCCCTGTGCGGCCTTCTCGCCGATCGCCTTCTCGCCGCCCTCGACGATCACGCGAAACTGCCCGGCTGCAGGCTCGGCGGCGCGCAGCTCGACGCTCGCGCCGGGGACGAGGCCCTCGTCGTAGAACCAGTGCAGGAGGTCGCCGTCGTGCTCGGCGAGCCGCACGATCGTCGCCTGCTCGCCCGGCTGGAGAGCCGACAGCGGCTCGAGCTCGCGGTTCTCTGCCTGCTCGACGTCCGGGTCGACCGGCCAGCCGTGCGGGCAGCGGTCGGGATGCCCGAGCCGCTCCTCGATCCGCTCGACCATGTCGTCCGAGAACGTGCCGCCGAGCTCGTCCGCATGCACGTGCGCCTCCGCGGCCGTGTAGCCCATG
Source organism: uncultured Thermoleophilia bacterium (assembly GCA_963784765.1). Lineage (GTDB taxonomy): Bacteria > Actinomycetota > Thermoleophilia > Gaiellales > Gaiellaceae > PALSA-600. Next base: position 29,997 of record CAWASP010000027.1, on the reverse strand, counting down.
AAGTCGGTGAGCAGCCGCTCGATCACGCGGTGCTTGCGCACCACCTTGCGGGCGCGCTCTGTCCCGGCCGGCGTCAGGATCGCCTCCTTCCGCTCGCCGCGCTCCACGAGCCCCTCCGCCTCGAGCCGCTTCAGCATCTCGCCGGCCGATGCCCGGGAGACGCCGAGCATCTCGGCGACACGCGACGCGATCGTCTGCGTGCCGGTGCCCGTCGGCCGGTACTCGCCGATCGGGAACGCGAGGAAGTAGATCGTCTCGAGGTACTCGTCGACTCCGTGCCCGGCGGCCATGTGCGAGCGATCCTAGATGGGGAAGCGTCTGTAAGGTTTGCCTTACACCACCGCGGAGACCAGCCAAGCGTGAGCACGACGAGCACCCTCATTCTCGGCGCCGTGGCGGGCCTGACGATCTACGTCGGCCTGCCCGCGGGCCGACTCGACGGGACTTCCCCGAAGGTCCGCGCTGCCCTGAGCGCGACCGCCACGGGGATCCTCGTCTTCCTCTTCTGGGACGTCGTCTCGCACGGCGTCTCCCCGGTCGAGACGCACCTCGAGGCGCACAGCTGGGCGGCGTTCGCCGGCTACGCGGCGCTCCTCGCCGGTGGCTTCGCGGCCGGGCTGATGAGCCTCGTCTACTACGACGGCTGGCTCCGGAGCCGGCGCTCGACGCCGTTCGTCGGGCCGGGCGCCGCGGCCGTGGAGGAGTTCGCGGAACGGGACCTCGAACGAGGCGAGCCCGCCGAGCGTGGCTTCATCGAGTCGCTCACGCCCGGCAAGCGGCTCGCGCTCCTGATCGCCACGGGGATCGGGCTGCACAACTTCGGCGAGGGCCTCGCGATCGGCCAGTCGGCGGCCGCCGGCGAGCTCAGCCTGGCGCTCGTGCTGATCATCGGCTTCGGCCTCCACAACATGACGGAAGGGTTCGGGATCGTCGGCCCGATGACGGGCGAGGCGGAGCGGCCGAGCTACCGGTTCCTCGGCCTGATGGGCCTGATCGGCGGAAGCCCGACGTTCCTCGGCACGCTGATCGGCCAGGCGTGGGTGAGCCCGGCGCTCGAGACGGTCTTCTTCGCGGTCGCCGGCGGCTCGATCCTCTACGTCGTCATCCAGCTCTTCGAGGTGTGCCGGCGCTTCTCGCATGCCGACGCTCGTCGGGTGGAGCCTCCTCCTTGGGCTGCTGCTCGGCTTCGGCACCGACTGGATCCTCGTCGCCGCCGGGGCCTGATCCGCAACCGGCGCCGTCGCTAGCCTAGGGCGCCCTGGGCGCCTTCTTCCACGCGGTCGGAATCTTCTTCCACCACCTCGCGGAGGTGAAGTGGTCGGCGCTCGGGATCGCGCTCGCGTGCCAGGTGACCAAGCTGCTCTTCCGGGCGCGCGCCTGGCAGAACATCCTGCGCGCGTCCTATCCGGAGTCACGCCTCCGCTACCGCAGCACGGTCGGGGCGTACGTCGCCGGCGTCGGCGTCAACTCGATCGCGCCCGCACGCGGCGGCGACCTGGTCAAGCTCTACCTCGTCCGGCATCGGATGAAGGAGTCGACCTACGCGACGCTCGCCTCGACGCTCGTCGTCGAGACGATGTTCGACTTCGTCATCGCGACCGGCCTCGTCGTGTGGGCGCTCAGCATCGGCGTGCTCCCCACGCACCAGGTCTACTCGCGGATCCCGACCGTCGACTGGAAGTTCTTCCTGCGGCACGAGGAAGCGACCGCGATCGGGCTCGCGATCCTCCTGCTCGCGGGCCTCCTCGGCCTCCTCTGGGCGCGCAGGCGGATAACCGACTTCTGGGCGCGGGTGAAGCTCGGGTTCGCGATCCTCTCCGACCGCGGCCGCTTCGTGCGGGGCGTGCTCGTGCCGCAGGCGATCTCATGGGTGCTCCGGATCGCGTGTGTGTACTTCTTCCTGGACGCGTTCGGCGTGCGCGCGACGATCCACAACGCGCTCCTTGCGCAGGTCGTCGAGTCGCTCTCGACCCTCTTCCCGGCGACGCCGGGCGGGGCAGGCACGAAGCAGGGGCTGATCGTGTACCTGTTCCGCGGCTCGGCGATCTCGCGGACGCTGCTGCTCGCGTTCAGCGTCGGCATGAACATCGCCCTCACCGTGGCGAACGTCGTGATGGGCCTCGTCGCGATCGGGCTGATGGCGCGCACGCTCTCCTTCAAGCGGCTGCGTGCCGCCTCGCGCGTCGAGCAGGAGCGCGAGCAGCAGCCGGTGCCGTGAGCTTCGCGTCGGTCTACCCGCTCGTGACGGCCCGGGCGGTCGCGCGGGCGTTCACGTACGAGGTGCCGCCGGGGACGGGCATCGGCGCCATCGTCCGCATGCCGTTCGGACGCTCGCGTGTCCGCGGGATCGTCACCGCGCTCGTCGACGCGCCGCCCGACGGCGTCGAGGCACGGCCGGTGGAAGGCGTCGTCGGCGACGTTCCGGCGCCGCTCGTCGAGCTCGCCCTCTGGCTCGCCGACTACTACGGCTCGACGCCGGCGCGTGCGCTCGCGCTCGTGGCGCCCGAGCTGCCGAAGCGGCGGAAGCAGCAGTCCCCGCCGGCCGAGCGCCAATCGCTTCCGGGTGAGGCGCCGCCTTCCGAGCTGTCGCCCTCGCAGGCCGCGGCGGTCGCCCGCATCGTCGGCGGCGAAGGCGGCAACTTCCTCCTCCACGGCCCGACCGGGTCGGGCAAGACCGAGGTGTACCTGCAGGCGTGCGCGGCGATGCTCGAACGCGGGCTCGGCGCGATCGTGCTCGTCCCCGAGATCGCGCTCGCGCCGCAGACGGTCGGACGCGTGCGCGCCCGCTTCGGCGACCGCGTCGCGATCCTGCACTCGGCGCTCTCCGATGCCGAGCGCCGCGACGAGCGCACCCGCATCGCAAGCGGCGAGGCGCGCATCGTCGTCGGCGCGCGCTCGGCCGTCTTCGCGCCCGTCCGCGGGCTCGGCCTGATCGTCGTCGACGAGGAGCACGACGCGTCGTACAAGCAGGACTCCGAGCCGCGCTACGACGCCCGGACGGTGGCGGCGAAACGGGCGGCGCTGGAGGGGGCGGTGGGCGTCTTCGGCTCGGCGACGCCGCGCCCGGAGACGTGGGCGGCGCTCGAGCGGCTCGAGCTCGAGGGCCGGATCGGGGCGGACATGCCGACCGTGCGCGTCGTCGACCTGCGCCGTGAGGCGGGCTATCCGCTCTCGGCGCCGCTGCTCGCCGGGCTGCGGACGGTCGCGGAGCATCGCGGCAAGGCGATCCTCCTCCTGAACCGGCGCGGCGTCGCGCCGGCGCTCCACTGTCGCGCCTGCGGGACGACGATCCGGTGCCCGAACTGCGACGTCGCGCTCGTGCTCCACGACGACGCGACGCTGCGCTGCCACCACTGCGGGCACGCGGCCGGCGCTCCGGCGACCTGCCCGGCCTGCGGGTCGCCCGAGCTCGCCCGGCTCGGCGCGGGCACCCAGAAGCTCGAGCGCGAGCTCGCGCGGGAGCTGCCGGAGCTCGAGCTGATCCGGCTCGATGCGGATGCGGTGCGGCGCCCGGAGGAGCTCGCCGAGCGGCTCCGCCGCTTCGCCGCCGCGAGCTCCGCCGTCCTGCTCGGGACGCAGATGGTCGCCAAGGGCCATCACTTCGCCGGTGTCGAGCTCGCCGCCGTCGTCGACGCCGACACCGGGCTCGGCCTGCCCGACTTCCGCGCCGAGGAGCGGACGTTCCAGCTCGTCACGCAGCTCGCCGGCCGCAGCGGACGCGATGCGCCGGGGCGGGTCATCGTCCAGACGTTCCAGCCCGACGCGCGCCCGATCGTCCACGCCGCCCGCCACGACGTCGCCCGCTTCCTCGCGGAGGAGCTCGAACGCCGGCGCGCGCTCGACTACCCGCCCTTCTCGCACGTCGTCCGGATCGTGGTCGGGGGCCCGGAGCTGCCGCCCGTCCTGCGGGCGCTCGAGGAGCTCCGGGCCGGCATCGCGGGGGTCGAGCTCCTCGGCCCGGCGCCGCTTCTGCGGTTGCGGGGTCGCCACCGCGCCCAGCTCGTCGCGAAGACGCGCGAGCCGCGACGCGTGGCGAGCAGCGCCGCCCGCCTGCTCGCCGCGGCCGCCCCCGCCATGCGCAGGGCCGGTCTGACGGCCGTCGTCGACGTCGATCCGCAGAGCGTGTAGATCGCTTGGCACGATGAGGCCGTGAAACGGCAGCCGGAGGAGATCATCGGCGAGTGGGGCGTGCGGGACGTCACGCCGCCGTCGCAGGAGGAGCGCCGCCGGCTCGAGCACGAGAGCGAGTACAACCCGCTGACGGGATCGGCGCTGCCGCGCCGGATCCGCCGCTTCCGGGTCGAGGCCGACCGGTACCTCGCCTCGCTCGGCGGGCCGCTCCCCTACATGCGGCGCCTCCGCGAGATCGAGGACGCGATCGACGCGCACACGCTCCGTCTCGCCGAGGCCTACGACGAGCTGCGCGGCGACCCGGATGCGTGGCGCCGCTTCGCCGCCGCCTGGGACTTCGGTGAGGTCAACGACCTGATCGAGCGGCACAACCGCTGGTACCCGACCGAGGCACGGCTCGCCATGGACCCGCGCACCCGCGACTACGTGAAGGTCGGTGGGCGCCACTACCGGCGGGAGCCGCTCGACGCCGCCTGGATCCTCGAGCGCTTCCCGGCCGGCTGATCTGCCCGTCTACACTGGCCAACCGTGGCCCACGAGCACGACCATGATCACGACCACGAGCACGACCATGCCGGCGAGCCGGTCGACACCGAGCACGAGGGTGCCGAGCACGGCGATGGCGAGCACGACGACGCCGAGCGCGCCGCCGCGGCCGAAGCCGAGGCACGTCGCCGGTTCGCGCTCGCGCAGATCCGCCAGTACGGCGATCCCGCCCTGCGCCTGAAGGCGCACGAGGTCGAGGACTTCGACGACGACCTGCGCCGCCTGGTCGAGCGGATGACCGCGCTGATGCACGACGCGCAGGGTGTCGGCCTCGCCGCGACGCAGGTCGGCGTGCTGCGCCGCCTCTTCGTGTTCGAGCCGGGCGAGGATGGGCCGCACGCGGTCGTGAACCCGGTGATCTCCGAACGGGCGGAGGAGACGGCGTCGGACGGCGAGGGCTGCCTCTCGCTGCAGGGCGTGCGCGTGCCGGTCGAGCGCTCGATCCGCATCGTGCTCGAAGGCAAGGACGCCGAGGGGAACGACGTGCGGTTCGAGCTGGACGAGTACGGAGCGCGTGTCGCCCAGCACGAGCTCGACCATCTCGACGGCGTGCTGATCATCGACCGCACCGACGACGAGAGCCGCAAGGAAGCGCTCGGCATCCTGCGCCCGCGCGTCGTCCTGCGGTAGCAATCGCATGCGCATCGGTGTCGCCGCCACGGCGCCGCTCGGTGCGGACGTGCTCGAGCGGCTCGCCGGATCCCACGACGTCGCGTTCCTGCTCACGCGTCCCGACTCGCCGAGCGGGAGGGGGCGGCGTGTCCGGCCGCCCGCCGCGAAGGTCGCCGCCGAGCGCCTGGGCGTTCCGGTCCACCAGCCGCCGAAGCCGGCGCTTCCCGAGGCGGTCGAGCGCGTGGTCGTCTGCGCGTACGGCCTCTACATCCCGCCGCGCCTCCTCGAGCAGTCGCTCTTCCTCAACGTCCACCCCTCGCTGCTTCCGCGGTGGCGCGGTGCGGCGCCGGTCGAGCGTGCGATCCTCGCGGGCGACGAGCAGACGGGCGTGACGATCCACCGCACGGTCGAGGCGCTCGACGCCGGGCCGGTCGCGGCTCAGGAGGCGTTCGGGATCGGCGAGGATGACGCGGGCGGCGTCTTCGAGCGCGCCGGCGAGCTCGCGGCGCGGCTGCTCGACGCCGTGCTCGACGACCCGTCCTTCGAGCCGCAGGCGGAGACCGGCGCCACGTACGCGGAGAAGATCGTCGCCGCCGACCGCGAGCTCCTGCTCGACGACCCGGTCGACACCTGGCGCCGCGTGCGCGCGCTCTCGCCTCATATCGGCGCCTGGGCGGAGCTGCACGGGCGGCGTGTCACCGTCTGGAGCGGCCACCTCGACGGCGATGCCTTCGTGCCGGACGTCGTGCAGCCGGCGGGCAAGAGGCGGATGGGCTACGACGAGTTCCTCCGCGGCCTCCGGTGATCGCGCCCGCGCGCCGCGCTGCGTACGAGGTCGTGCGCCGGGTCTTCGAGGAGGAGGCGTACGCCGACCGGGCGCTGGCCTCGGCCGTCGAGGGTTTCGACGAGCGCGACCGCGCGCTCGCGCAGCGGCTCGCCTACGGCACCGTGCAGCGCGCCCGGACGCTCGACTTCGGGATCGACCAGCTCGGCAAGCGGCCCGTCCGGAAGCTCGATGGGCCGGTGCTCGCGTCGCTCCGCCTCGGCGCCTACCAGCTCGCGTTCACCGAGCAGGCGGTCCACGCGGTCGTCGACGACGCGGTCGAGCTCGTCCGGGAAGCGCGGCTCGAGCGGGCGGTGCCGTTCACGAACGCGGTGATGCGGCGGCTCCAGCAGGGCCTCCGCGGCCTCGTCGCGTCGCTGCCGGAGGGGCCGGTGAAGCACTCCTACCCCGACTGGATCCCGGAGGTCTGGCAGCGCGACCTCGGCGCCGAGGCGGCGCTGTCGCTGATGGCGGCCCAGAACGAGCCGCCCGCCCTCGAGGTGCGGTCGGCGACGCCGGTCGGCACGCCGACCGACGTGCCGGGCGCCTTCGAGGTCGAGTCCGTGGACATCCGGACGATGCGCCCGATGAGCAGGGCCTCGCAGCTTGCCGCGCTCGTCGTCGGCTCGCAGGACGGCGAGCGGATCCTCGACAGCTGTGCCGCGCCAGGCGGCAAGACGTCGATGCTGCGCGGCGAGGTGACTGCCGTCGAGATCCATCCGGGTCGCGCCGCGGCGCTCGCGCGGGAGGCGGGCCAGAACGTGCGTGTCGTCAACGCCGATGCCCGCGAGCTCGACGAGAGCGGGTTCGACCGTGCGCTCGTCGATGCGCCGTGCTCGGGCCTCGGCGTGCTCGCGCGGCGGCCCGATCTCCGGTGGCGTGCGCGGCCGTTGCCGGAGCTCCAGCTCGAGCTCCTGCGCGCCGCCGCCGAGCGGACGAAGCCCGGCGGGACCGTGGTCTACGCCGTCTGCACCCTGAATGCGGACGAGAACGAGGCGGTCGTCGACGAGGCGGGGCTCGAGCCCGAGCCGCTCGGCCCGGAGTGGCCGCAGTATGCGCACCCGACGCGGCCCGAGTTCCTGCTCACGCGGCCCGACCGGGACCGGACGAGCGGCTTCTTCATCGCCCGCCTGCGTGTGTGAACCGCGTGTCGCGCCCGCGCTCCGGACGATGCGCCGGACCGCCGGGGCGGGGGCGAGCGGGTCCGATCCCAGGCGCGCGCTCAGCGAGCTTGTGTTGAGTCAACACAAGCTCCGTTCGGCGGTCCCTGCCCTGGGTTTGTGTTGATTCAACACAAACCGTCTTCGCGGCTCGTGTGCCTGCGGTACATGCCTGGGGCGGACCCGGCCTCGTAGGCCACGTACGATCGCAAGGTGCCCTGGAGCGACTGGATTCCCGCCGCCGGCGTCGAGCCGTCGCTGTACGCGGCCGACTTCTCGCGGCTCGGCGAGCAGATGAAGCCGCTGCTCGAGGCGGGCGCACGCGTCTTCCACTTCGACGTCGGCGACGGCCACTTCGTCGAGCCGATCACGATGGGCCCGATCGTCCTCCAGTCGATCTCGCCGCTCGTCCATCGCGCAGGCGGCGCGATCGACGTGCACCTGATGGTGGAACGGCCCGAGAAGTACTTCGCGCCGGTCGCGGCCGCGGGCGGCGACAGCGTCACGTTCCACTACGAGGCGGCGAGCGACGTGTCGGCGACGATCGCCGCCGCGCGCGGGCACGGCCTGCAGGTCGGTGTCGCGTTCAACCCCGAGAGCGAGCCGGAGGCGGTGGCAGCCGTGACCCATGACGCAGACCTCGTGCTCTGCATGTCGATTCACCCCGGCTACGGCGGCCAGCCGTTCCGGGAGGAGACGTACGAGCGTCTCCCGCGCCTGAGGGCCGCGCTGCCCGAGCAGGTGCGCATCCAGGTCGACGGCGGCGTCGGCGCGCAGAACATCGGGCGCCTGCACGCCGAGGGCGCCGACCTGCTCGTCGCCGGCACGTCAGTCTTCGGCGGTGGCGACCCGCCGGCGGCGTATCTCGGGCTCGTACAGGCGCTCGGGTGACGCTCGCGCGCGCGGTTGAGCTCGCGCGGGCCGCGCGCGGCCGCGCGCATCCGAAGCCGACGGTCGGAGCGGTGCTCGTCGCCGACGGCGAGGTGGTCGCGGAAGGCGCCACCGAGGCCGGCGGAAGGCATGCCGAGCGGGTCGTCCTCGACGCTGCCGGCGAGCGCGCCCGTCACGCCACGCTCTACGTGACGCTCGAGCCCTGCGCGCACCACGGCACGACGCCGCCGTGTGCGGATGCGATCGTCGCCGCCGGCGTCGAGCGAGTCGTCATCGGCGGTCTCGACCCGAACCCCGAGGCCGCGGGCGGCGCGGCGCGGCTTCGGGCGGCGGGGATCGACGTCGAGGTCGTCGACTCCTTCGAGGCGCGGGCGCTCGACGAGGCGTGGCGCACCTGGGTGACCCTCGGCCGGCCGTTCGTGGTCTACAAGGCGGCGGTGACGCTCGACGGCCGCGTCACCGTGCCCGGCGAGCGCTGGGTCACCGGCGAGGCGAGCCGCCGGCTCGTGCACGAGCTCCGGGCTCAGGTCGACGCCGTCGCCGTCGGCGGCGGCACCGCCCGCGCCGACCGGCCGCGTCTCGACGCCCGCGACGTCGAGACCCCCCGGGGGCAGCCGCGGCGGCTCGTCTTCTCGCGCGGCCCACTGCCGGACGGGATCGAGCTCGAGCTGCGCAGCGGTCGGCTCGAGGAGGAGCTCAGCGCGCTGGCCGGCGAAGGCGTCCAGTCGCTGCTGCTCGAGGGCGGGCCGACGCTCGCCGCAGCGTTCCTCGCCGCCGACCTCGTCGACAAGCTGCTCCTCTTCGTCGCGCCGAAGCTCGCCGGCGCGGGGCCGGCCGCGTTCGCTGCGCTACCCTCCGCTCGCACGCTCTCGCGGCTTCGCGCCCGCGAGGTCGGCGAAGACGTGCTCCTCGAGGCCTATGTCCACGAACCCTGACACCCGCCGCGCCGACGACGAGCTCGTCATGCACCTCTCCCACTGGCTGACGCGCCAGCTGGGAAACGACGAGTTGCTCCGCAAGGTGCAGGAGATCGGCACCGACGAGCTGCCGCCGGGCGGGCGGGCCGCCGTCAACGAGCTCTGCGCCGAGCTGGCCGCCGCCGTTCCCGGCGAGCGCGCCCAGCTCGAGGTCCTCGTCCGCGAGGCGGTCGAGACCCTCGTCTATGGCGATTGAGGCGCGGGTGGAGACCTCCGGTTTCCCCCCGCGAGCCTCCCTTCCGACACGTGGCGACCCGCTCCGGGACGCGCTGCGCGGCCGCAGGCCGCGCAGCTAGATCAAGCTGGGAGAGAGATGTTCACCGGGCTTGTACGGGAGATCGGGACAGTTCTCGACATCGCCGGCGGAGAGCGGGCGATGCGGCTCACCGTCACGGCTCCCGCGACGGCGCACGCTGCGCACGTCGGCGACTCCGTCGCGATCGACGGCTGCTGCCTGACCGTCGTCGAGACGGCGGGCGACGCCCTCTCCTTCGACGCGGTTCCGGAGACGCTCGCGCGGACGACGCTCGGGACCCTCGCCCCGGGAGCGCGGGTCAACCTCGAGCCCGCGCTCCGCGCCGGCGAGCCGCTCGGCGGGCACATGGTGCAAGGGCATGTCGACGGCGTGGCACGGGTCCGGTCGGTGGACGCGGAAGGCGACGGACGACGGCTCTGGTTCGACCCGCCCGCGGGGCTCCTCCGCTACCTCGTCGAGAAGGGCTCCGTGTCGCTCGGCGGCGTCAGCCTGACGGTCGCCGAGGTGGACGACGCCGGGTTCGCCGTGGCGCTCGTCCCGCACACGCTCGCGGTGACGACGATGGGCGGGCTGCAGGCCGGGGACCCCGTGAACGTCGAGGTCGACGTGCTCGCGAAGTACGTCGAGAAGCTGCTCGCTCGGTAGCGTGTGGGGATGACCGTCACGACGCCGTTCGCCACGATCGAGGAGGCGATCGAGGAGATCCGCGAAGGTCGCATGGTCGTGGTCGTCGACGACCCGAACCGCGAGAACGAGGGCGACCTGACGATCGCAGCGCAGTTCGCGACGCCGGAGGCGATCAACTTCATGGCGACGCACGCCCGCGGCCTCGTCTGCCTCTGCCTGACAGAGGAGCGGGCCGACGAGCTCGGCCTGCGCCCGATGACCGAACGCAACGAGGCGCCGCTCGGCACCGCGTTCACCGTCTCGATCGAGGCGCGAGAGGGCGTGACCACCGGCATCTCCGCGGCCGATCGCAGCCACACGATCCAGGTGGCGATCAACCCGCGCTCGACCGGTCACGACCTCGTGCAGCCGGGGCACGTCTTCCCGCTGCGGGCGCGGGCGGGCGGGGTGCTCGAGCGGATGGGCCAGACCGAGGCGGCCGTCGACCTCGCCCGCCTCGCGGGACTCGATCCGTCCGGGGTCGTGTGCGAGATCATGAACGAGGACGGGACGATGGCCCGGGTCCCCGACCTCGTGCCGTACTGCGGCCGGCACGGGCTGAAGATGGTGACGGTCGCCGACCTCGTCGAGTACCGCCGCCGCCACGAGAAGCTCGTCGAGCGCGGCGCGTCCGTGCGGCTGCCGACCGAGTTCGGCGAGTTCAGCGCGATCGCGTTCCGCGAGAAGCTCTCGGGCAAGACGCACGTGGCGCTCGTGAAGGGCGACGTCGCCGGCGCCGAGAACGTGCTCGTGCGGGTGCACTCGGAGTGCCTGACCGGCGACGTCTTCCACTCGCTGCGGTGCGACTGCGGCGAGCAGCTCGAGCAGGCGCTCGCGCAGATCGAGACGGAGGGTCGTGGGGTGCTCCTCTACATGTCGCAGGAGGGCCGCGGCATCGGCCTCCTGAACAAGCTTCGCGCCTACGAGCTGCAGGAGCGCGGCCTCGACACGGTCGAGGCGAACATCGAGCTCGGATTCCCGGCCGACGCGCGCGACTACGGCATCGGCAACCAGATCCTGGCCGACCTCGGTCTGACGACGATCCGGATCCTCACGAACAACCCGAAGAAGCTGATCGGGATCGACGGCTTCGGCCTGACGGTCGTCGGCCAGGTGCCCATCGAGGTGCCGCCGCACGCCGAGAACGTCCGCTATCTGGCCACCAAGCGGGATAAGCTCGGACACCGACTGCACCACCAGGATCTGAAGAACCTCGAATACGAACCGGAGGCCGAGTGAGCGAGTTCGACGAGCAGCAGCCCGTGACCGGCGTGTACCCCAGGGACGAGGAGGACGGCGCCGAGCCGGCCGACCTGAAGCCCGAGCAGGACCCGGGGGAGGACACCGATCCGTCCGGCGAGGCGGTCGGCGACCCGTTCGAGGGCTGGCCCGCCGCCCAGTCGGCCGCCGTGATCGAGGAGGCGCCGGCGGACGGCGGCAGCGTCGAGCATGTGCGCGGCGAGGTGGAGGTGCCCGACGGGTTCACCGTCCTCGAGGGCACGCCGCTCGGCAGCCGCCGCTCGGTCGGCGTCGTCGTCTCCCGCTTCAACGGCGGTGTGACGAACCAGCTGCTGCAGACGGCGCTCGAGGCGCTCACCGAGGCGGGCGTCTCGCAGGACGCGATCACGGTCATGCCGGTCCCCGGGGCATTCGAGCTGCCGCTCGCGGCGATGGCGCTCGCGAAGACGCGGCGCTACGCCTGCATCGTCGCGCTGGGAGCGATCGTGCGGGGCGAGACGCCGCACTTCGAGTACGTGGCGGCCGAGTGCGCGTCGGGCCTGCAGCTCGCCGGCATCGAGACGGGCGTGCCGGTGTCGTTCGGCGTCCTCACGGTCGAGAACGTAGAGCAGGCGGAGGAGCGGATCCCGAAGGCCGCGGAGGCAGTCCGCTCGGCGCTCGAGATGGCGGACCTGTTCGCGCGGCTCCGCGCCGGCGCCCGCTCCTAGGAGCCGGTCGCTACAATCCGGCCCGCGATGAGCAAGGTCTGCGCAATCTGCGGCAAGAAGCCTGCGTTCGGGAACCACCGCTCGCACTCGATGGTGGCCACGAAGCGGCGCTTCAACCCGAACCTGCAGCGGATGCGGATCCTGCTCGACGGCTCGCCGACGCGCGCCTACGTCTGCACGCGCTGCCTGAAGAGCGGCAAGGTCACGAAGGCCGTCTGAGAGCGTCGGCTCGCGGGCAGCCGCGGGCCCTGCAACCGGTTCGCCGCCGTCCGCGGTCTAAGCTCCTGCCGTGGCGGAGGACCTCACGCTCGACCTGGAGCTCGGACGCCTCACCGTCACCCGCGAAGCGGTGGCAGAGATCGTCGCCGAGACCGCGCTCGGCTGCTACGGCGTCGTCGGGCTCTCGTCCGGGTCGCGCGTCGGCCGCATCTTCCGGCGTGAGGGCATCGACGTCGAGGGTGACGCCGAGGGGCTGCGTATCGAGCTGCACGTCGTCGTCGAGCACGGGTTGAACCTCGCCGAGGTCGCCGCCACGGTGCGCTCGCAGGTCGCCTACGAGGTGGAGCGCCTCGCCGGCTTTCCGGTCGCGGCGGTCGAGGTAGTCATCCAGCGGGTGCGGTCGAGCTGATGCGACGTCGCGTCCACGAGCTCGTCGACGGCGCCCGGATCGCGATCGAGGCTAACCGGCGCCGCATCGACGACCTGAACGTGTACCCGGTGCCCGACGGCGACACCGGCACGAATCTCACGCTGACGGTTCGGGCGGTCGAGGAGGCGCTGCGCGGTGACGGGCCCGACGACCGGGCCGGGCTCGCGAGAGAGGTCGCGCGTGCCGCGCTGATGGGCGCCCGCGGCAACTCGGGCGTCATCCTGTCGCAGATCGTGCGCGGTGCCACGGAGGCGCTCGCAGAGAGCGACGATCTCGCCCGCATCTTCCGCTCGGCGAGCGACGCCGCCTACCGCGCCGTGCGGAAGCCGGTCGAGGGCACGATGCTGACGGTGATCGCCGCGATGGCGGACGCCGCCGAGCACGGGGCGGAGCTGCCGGTGATCGTCGCGCGTGGAGACGACACCGTCATGCGGACCCGCGAGATGCTGCCCGTGCTGCGGGAAGCGGGCGTCGTCGACGCCGGCGGCGCCGGGCTGATGGAGATCGTCCGCGGCATCGCGGCGCGCCTGACGGGCCAGCCGCTGCCCGAGCCGCCGGAGCATGGGGAGACGCTCGGCGTGGACGCGATCCACCAGGAGCTGTCGCGCTACCGCTACTGCACGGTCTTCGTCGTCGAGGGCGACGGCCTCGATCTGGACGCGCTGGAGGGCGAGCTGGCCGAGCTCGGAGACTCGCTGCTCGTCGTCGGCGACTCGTCCGCGTTGAAAGTGCACGTGCACACCGACGATCCCGGGCGTGCGCTCTCGCTCGGCGTGGCGCGCGGCACGATCGAAGGCGTCGAGATCGCGAACATGCACGCGCAGACGGAGGAGCGCGAGGAGCGGCTGCTGCGCCCCGTACCGGATGTCGAAGGGCAGACAGCCGTCGTCGCCGTGTCCGCCGGTCCGGGCAACCGTCTGCTCTTCGAGAGTCTCGGCGCGGTCGTCGTCGACACGAACGCCACGATGAACCCGGCGACGGTCGACCTGATCTCTGCGATTGACGTCGCGGGTGCGCCCGCCGTCATCGTCCTTCCGAACAACGGGAACGTCATCATGAGCGCGGAGCACGCCGCCGAGCATGCGGGGAAGGACGTGCGCGTGCTCCCGACGCGCTCCATTCCGGCGGGCCTCGCCGCGCTCGTCGCGTACGACGCGACGCTCGACCCCGACGCGAACCTCGACGCCATGCGCGAGGCGCTCGACGGCGTCACCACCGGCGCGGTGACCGTGGCGAGCCGTGACGTCCAGCTGAACGGCGTCGCGGTTCGCGCCGGGACGTGGCTCGGCCTCCACGAGGGAGAGCCCGTCGCCGGCGGCGAGAGCTTCGACGACGTCGCCGAGGCGGTCCTCGAGCGGCTTCTCGCCGACGACCGCGGCGTTCTGACGCTCCTGACGGGCCGGGAGGCGCCCGGCCTGACCGGGGTGCTCACCTACCTCGAGCGCGAGCATCCCGACGTCGAGCTCGACCTTCACGAGGGGGGCCAGCCCCACTACCCGCTGCTGCTCTCCGCGGAATGAAGCGCGTCCGGGTCGTCCTCGTCGAGGACAACGACACGTTCCGCGAGACGCTCTCTCTGCTTTTCGGGCTGCGCGAGGAGCTCGAGGTGGTCGCGGCCGTCGCGAGCGGCGACGAGGCGCCGGAGATCTGTGCCCGCCTGCGGCCGGACGTCGTGCTGATGGACTACCGCATGCCCGGGCTGAACGGCGCCGACGCGACGCGCGCGGTGCTGCGGGCCTGCCCGGGCGCGCGCGTCGTCTGCCTGTCGGCGTCGGTGACGGGCGAGGAGAAGGACGAGGTGCTCGCCGCCGGCGCGGTTGCCTGCGTGACGAAGGACGAGGACTTCGACCACCTGGTCGGGGTTGTGTGCGAGGCTGCACAGGCGTGAACCTCACTGCCGAGAACACCGCCGTCGTCCTCGACTCGGCATCGGACTTCCCCGAGGCGGTCACGAGGTATCCGAACTTCCGGTTCGTCCCGCTCTACGTGCGGTTCGGCGACGAGTCGTACCGCGACTACGTCGAGATGACGCCCGAGCGCTTCTACGAGCGCCTGCGCAGCGACCCGGTGCTCCCGACCACCTCCCAGCCGACGCCGGCAGACTTCCTCGCCGTGTACGAGGAGCTCGCGCCGCAGTACGAGCGCGTGCTCTCCCTCCAGATCTCCTCGACGCTCTCGGGCACCTACGGCAGCGCTCAGACGGCGGCGGAGCAGCTCGGCGACGGACGCGTGCGCGTGATCGACACGCGCACGGTCTCGGCGTCCCTGGCGCTGCTCGCCCTCGGGGTCGAGCGCCGGCTCGAGCGCGGGACGTCCGACGAGGAGATCGACGAGTTCGTCGCCCGCTACGCGCGCGAGCACCGTCTGCTCTTCACCGTCTCGACGCTCGACTACCTGGCGAAGGGCGGGCGGATCGGACGTGCCGCCGCCCTGGCGGGCAACCTGCTGAACGTGAAGCCGATCCTGACGATTCGCGACGGCGAGGTCGTCCCGCTGAAGAAGGTGCGGGGCAACCAGAAGGCGTTTGCCGAGTTCCGGGCCCTGTTCGAGGAGACGTCCTCCGATACGCCCGCCCTGCGGATCGGGATCGCCCACGCGGCTGCGCCCGAGCGGCTGGAGGCGCTCCGCAAGCTCGTCCGGCACGTGCGTCCGCGGGCGGAGATCGAGATCGCAACGGAGCTCGGCGCCGTGATCGGCACCCACGCAGGCCCCGGCACGGTCGGCTTCTTCTGGTTCTCCGACGAGGGCTGACGTCGGGGCGGGCGGAACCGAGCTTGTGTTGAATCAACACAAGCTTTCCCTTGTGGGCGCGCGGGTCCGCTTGTGTTGAATCAACACAAGGCCGCCTTTGCCGTGCGCGCCTGCTCGCGCGATCTCGCTAGGCGGCCAGCTCGCGGCGCAGGGCGGGGACGACTCGCGCCTGGTTGACGGCGAGCGCGGCGAGGAGCTTCCCCTCGCGGTCGACGTACCGTGCCGTGAAGGAGTCCTCGTCGCCTTCGAGGACGACGGCGTGCCACTCCTCGGCGTGCCCGACGTGCTGCAGGCGCAGACCGAACTGATCCGACCAGAAGTACGGCGGCTCGTCGTAGGGCGCGTCGGCGCCCGCGATGGCCGCGGCCACCGCGCGGGCCTGGCCGGCCGCGCTCGTCCAGTGCTCGACGCGGATCCGGCGGCCGAGCGACGGACGCCACCACGAGGCGACGTCGCCGCAGGCGTAGACGCCGTCGACCGCGCTGCGGCCGTGCTCGTCCACCTCGACGGCGCCGCCGAACGGCGACTCCGGAACCGCGCCGATGCCGACGACGACGACGTCGGCGGGCAGCGTCGTGCCGTCGTCGAGCTCGACCGTGCGGACGCGGTCTCCGCCGTCGAAGCCCTTGACGCCGATCCCCAGCCTGAGGTCGACCCCGTGCGCGCGGTAGCGGCGGGCGAGCAGGCTGCCGACGTCGGGGCCGAGGATGCGCGCGAGCGGCGCAGGGAGCGGCTCGACGATCGACACGGATGCAGCAAGGGGCAACAGCGTCGAAGCGACCTCTGCGCCGATGAAGCCGGCGCCGACGACGACGACGCGCGTCGACGAGTCGACCTCGGAGGCAAGCGACTGTGCGTCGCCGAGCGAGCGCAGGTGGTGGACGCCGGCCGGGCCTGCAAGCCGGCGTGGCCGGGCTCCCGTCGCGACGACGAGCGCGTCGAACGGGACCGGCTCGGCGCCGACGAGCGCCGTCCGGCGGAGCGGGTCGACCTGCGACACGGGCCTGTCGGTGACGAGCTCGATGCCCTGCTCGGCCCAGTGGCCGTCGGGCCGGAGCGAGACGTCGGTGCGGGTCCCGGCGAGGAGCTCCTTCGAGAGCGCCGGCCGCTCGTAGGGGTGGTGCGGCTCGTCGCCCGCGAGGACGATCCGGCCCTCGAAGCCGAGCGAGCGAAGCGTCTCGGCGACCCGGGAGCCGGCGAGCCCGGCTCCCGCGATCAGAACGGTCCGGTTCATGCGGCGGCCACCTCCTCGACGAAGATCGCGCCCATGGGGCACGCGTCCGCGGCATCGAGCACCGCGGGGTCGTCGGTCTCGGAGACGAGCACCGTTGCGATGCCCGAGCCGTCGAGCTGGAAGGCGTTGGAGGCGGCGTCGACGCACGCGCCGAAGCCGCTGCAGAGGGAACGATCGATGCTGACGCGGTAGAGGGTCATGCTGTTTCTCCTTCGGTGAGGGCCTGCCGTCGGGCGGGCCACGCTGTGTCATTCGTGAGGGCCTGCTCTGTGGGCCGAGTTGTGTTTCTCGGGGCGGCTCGCCGGGCGGGCCGAACGAGCGCGCGCCAGACGGTCGCGAAGGCGACCGCCGCGACGGCGCCGAGGTAGAGGTTGCGGGCCCAGGGCTGCGTGGCGTCGGTGCCCGCGGTGATGCCGTGGATCGTGGCGAAGACGAAGAGGCCGTAGGTCGCCCAGTGCAGCTTCCGCCAGGCGCGCGCGCCGATGCGCTTGCGCAGCCAGAACGACACGGTGACGGCTGCGAGCAGCCAACCCGCGATCACGCCGGCCGCGACCGCGGCCGGCCGGTAGCTGACGAGACCGGGGACGAGGAGAGCGAGGACGGTCACCTTGACGGTCGTGTCGAGCACGAGCGCAACCCCGTGGAGCGCGAGCGCCGCGACGCTCGAGACGGCGAGCGACTTGTGCAGCTCCGTCACGGTGGCCGCCCGCAGGCGGCTCGACGGCCGGGACTTGAGCAGGAGCCCGGCGAGCACCGACGTGGTCAGGAGCACGTACGCGGCGATGCCTGCGGCGCGGGCGAGCAGCCAGAAGGTCGGGTCGTGGTGCATCAGCCGATCCCCCCTGCAAGCACGGTCTCGCCGTCGACGGTCACGAGCACGGCCGGGACGCCGGCGGTCTCGGCTGCGGCGCGGCCGCCGAGGAAGAGGGACTTGGCGAGCACCTCGGCGTCGATCGCGTCGGCGCCGACGGCCGTCACGCGCAGCAGGTCGCTCTCGGCCGGCGTGCCCGTGACGGGGTCGATCAGGTGGTGGCGCTCGCGGCCGCCGCGGTGCCAGCGCCGCCGGTCGCTGCCCGACGTCGCAAGCCCGCCCTCGCTGAGGGCGAGCGTCGGGCCGTCCTCGACCGCGACGGGCCAGAAGCCGTCCTCCGGGACGCCCCGGAGTGCGATGTCGCCGCCGGCGCTCACGAGACACGGGCCTGTGAGCGCGAGGAGCTCGGCCGCGCGCTCGGCGGCGAAGCCCTTGCCGATGCCGCCGAGGTCGAGCCGGAAGCCGGGCTCGAGCCGGATGCGGCGGCCGTCGACTTCGATGCGGCCGCCGCACGCGACCGGCGCGGGGGCGTCGGGAGTGTCGGCCGGAAGCTCGCTGAACGTGCGGTCGTACCCGGCTGCGACGAGCGCGTCGTGAACCGTCGGGTCGAACCGTCCGCTCGTGCGCTCTCGCGCCTCCAGGGCGAGGGAGACGACCTCGGCGAGGTCGTGGGAGGCCTCCAGCTCGCCCTGGTCGTTCAGACGCGAGAGCTCGGAGTCGGGCCGGAAGCGGGACATGACCTGCTCGAGGCGCTCGAACTCCGCCTCGACCGCCGCGAACGTGCCGTCGTCGTCGTCGGTCTCGACGAGGAGCTCGATCGTGGTGCCCATGGACCTGAACTCGTGCCGGGCGATCACGACGTGTGGGTGGTCGTCGCGGCAGGGACGCTGACCACCGGCGGCGCCGCGACCGGGGCGGGCGTCGGCGCGGGGGCGGGGGCCGGGGCGGGAGCGGAGGCCGGGGCGGCGGCGGCGGGCGCCGATGCCGCGGGCGTGTAGGTCGTGATCGTCACGACGCGGGGCGACGAGCTCGCCGCCGGCGCCGGGCTCGAGACCATCTGGGCCGCCGCAGCGGCCGCGGCAGCCTGCGCCTGCCGGGCACGCTCGGCTGCGAGCTGGACGCGGATCTTCGCGATCGCCTGCTCGCGCTTCTTGAGCGCCGCGTGGTACACGGCGAAGCGGTGCGCGACGACGCGGTTGACGTAGGCGGCCTCCTTCTTCAGCTGGGCCCGCCGGGCGGTCAGCGCAGCGACGCGCGGGTCGACGGCCGCCTTCTGCTGCTGCCACGGATGGGCGGCGACGACCGCCCAGGCGAGGAAGAAGACGAGCGTCGCGAGCGCGAGCGCGTAGAGCCTGACGACGTGGTTAGTCATCAGCGCCGCCTCCGTTGCCGCCCTCGTGCTCGTGGGACTCGGTGGTCGCGCTGTCGTTCTCGTGCCCCTCGCTCTCGCCGCTGCCGCTGGTGGTCGCGGAGCTCGAGGTGTGAGTCGTCGGCGTCTTGACCGCGGTGCTCACGATCGTGGGGGCGACTGTCGTGGTGGGTGCCGGCTTCGGTGCGGTCGCCGTCGTGGGGACGGCGGTGATCACGGTCGTGCCGCTCGGCTGCTGCGTCACGTGGATCACGCGGTAGGTCGTGGTCGCCGGAGGCGCCGCGTTCGGCTGCGGCGTCGACGTCGGCGCGACGATCGTCGGCGTCTGCTTGCTTGCGAGGGTCGTCGAGGGCAGCGGCGGCAGCTTCGGCGGCCGCTTGTTCAGCGCCCGCTTCAGCTGGGCCTTCGTCTGGTCGAGGATCTTGGTCTGGCGTGCGACCTCGGTCGGGCTGACGCTCGGCGACGCGGCCGAGCCCAGCTGGGTCGTGCGGATCGCGGCGAACGTGCCGGCCACGACTGCGAACGAGACCGCCAGGGCGATGAGGAGTGCGTGAATCCGTTTCATGCCGCTGAGCGTAGGAGCGGCCCGGAGAGGAAGGGGCCAGCGCAACGGCAAGGGTTCGCTAAGAATCGGTAAATCCGCGGAGGCAGCGGTTTCCCGCACTGGAAACATGGGGGCGATGAAGGTCCTTCTCGTCGAAGACGACGAGTCGATCGCGGTCCCGCTGGCCGAAGGCCTGCGCCGCGAGGGATTCGACGTCGAGCACGCGGCAACCGGAACCGAGGCGCTCGCCGCGGAGGCGCCCGACTTCGTCCTGCTCGACCTGCGGCTGCCCGATGTCGACGGCCTCACCGTGTGCCGCGAGCTGCGGTCGCGGTCCGACGTCCCGATCATCGTCGTCTCGGCGCGCGGCGAGGAAGTCGATCGAGTCGTCGGGCTCGAGCTCGGCGCCGACGACTACCTCGTCAAGCCGTTCGGGCTGCGCGAGCTGATCGCCCGCATGCGCGCAGTCACCCGGCGCCTCGACGGCCGCCAGGAGGCCCACGACGACGACGATGTCGTCGCCGGGCCGCTGACCATCGACCTGCGGGCCCACCGTGCGCTCTTCGACGGCGAGGAGATCGCGCTCACCGGCAAGGAGTTCGACCTCCTGACGCTGCTCGCGCGGAACGCCGGCGCCGTCGTCACGCGCGAGCAGATCCTGCGGGACGTGTGGCACACCACCTGGTACGGGTCGTCGAAGACGATCGACGTGCACGTGGCCGCGCTGCGCCGCAAGCTCGCCCGTCCCGAGCTGATCGAGACGGTCCGCGGCGTCGGCCTGCGCCTGCAGACCCCGTGACGCGCCGCCTCCTGGCGAGCTACCTCGCCCTGACCGCGGTCGTCCTCGTCACGCTCGAGGTTCCGCTCGCCTTCGTCGACGCCCGCACCCAGCGGCAGGACCTCGAGTCCAAGGTGCAGCAGAACGCCTACGTCTTCGCGTCGCTGGCGGAGGACCAGCTCCAGTACGGAAAGAAGAACCCCGGCCTCCTCGTCGCGGTCCGGCGCTACGGCACCGACACGCACGGACGCGTCATCGTCGTCGACAAGACCGGCCACAGCATCGCCGACTCGGCGCCGCTCTACCCCGGGGAGACGAACTTCGCGTCGCGGCCGGAAGTCGCGGCCGCGCTCACGGGCGACAACGTGTCCGGGATCCGGTACTCGCAGACGCTGCAGGAACGGCTCCTCTACGTGGCGGTCCCGGTCGCCTCCGGCGGCACGGTCTACGGCGCCGTTCGCATCACCTATCCGACGTCGACGATCGACGAGCGCGTGCGGCGCGATCGCATCACGCTGCTCCTCGTCGCGCTCGCGGTGCTTGCCGGCGCGGCCGCGATCGGCATCGTGCTGGCGCGCTCGTTCGGTGTTCCGCTCCGGCGGGTGGAGGAGACCGCGGTGCGGGTCGGTGCGGGCCAGCTCGATGCCCGGGCGCCGGAGGACGCGGGGCCGCCCGAGGTGCGCCGGCTCGCGGCGGAGCTGAACAGGACCACCGCGAAGCTGGCGGCGCTCCTCTCCTCGCAAGAGCAGTTCGTCGCGGACGCCTCGCATGAGCTCCGCACGCCGCTGACGGCGCTGCGGCTCCGGCTGGAGAACGGCGAGACGGAGGAGGCCCTCGCCGAGGTCGAGCGCCTCGGGCAGCTGGTCGACGACCTGCTCGCCCTCGCGCGCGCGGACACCGCCGCGGAGGCGCCGGGCGACCTCGAGCTCGGGGAGCTCGTGCGCCGCCGGGTCGAGCTGTGGCGGCCGCTCGCCGAGGAGCACGGCCTCTCGCTCGATGCGGAGGCCGACGGCGCGGTCGTCCGGGCCGCGACGGGGCGGGCCGAGCAGGTGCTCGACAACCTGCTCGCGAACGCGATCGACGCGGCGCCGGCCGGCACGACGGTCACCGTCGCCGCCCGCGGGCCGGAGCTCCACGTCGTCGACGAGGGGCCCGGTCTGACCGCCGCGCAGCGCGAGCGGGCGTTCGACCGCTTCTGGACGTGGGGCAAGCGCAGCGGCTCCGGGCTCGGGCTCGCGATCGCGAAGCGGCTCGTCGAGCTCGACGGGGGCTCGATCGAGCTGCGCGAGGCGCCCGGCGGGGGCGTCGACGCAACCGTGCGCTACGTCCAGGTCTGAGCCGCTCGGCCGAAACTCGTAGGTTTCCCCTCGTGACGACGTCCGGTGGGGGTCCTATCCTCCGGACCTGGTGGCGACGATGACCCGAGCGCACGCGGGTTTCGCAGGCGTGGTCCAGGACGAGTGGCCGCGTCCGCGCGGCTGGGCGTCCGCGGAGCAGCTCGCCTCGCTCGACGTCTCGACGCTCGCGGGCGTCGGCCCGACGCTCGCGAAGCGGCTTCGCGGCTTCGGCATCCACACCGTCTGGGATCTCCTCCAGCACGCCCCGCGGCGGTACGAGAGCGCGGTCGAGCAGGTCGCGATCGCGAAGCTCGGGACGGTCGAGGGGGAGGTGGCGATCGACGCCCGCGTCGTGAGCGCGCGCCTGCGCACGCTGCGCGGCCGGCGTACCCTGGTCACCGCGGTCGTCTCCGACGGGAGCGGGGGCCAGGTGAGCGCGACGTTCTTCAACCAGCCGTGGCTCGCGGATCGGCTGCGTCCGGGGACTCCGCTCCGGCTGCGGGGCAAGCTCGGCCGCTACGGCTTCGACGTCAAGAGCTACGACATCGGCGAGGCGCGCCGGACCGCGGACCACGCGCCCGTCTATCCCGCGAGCGAGCAGATCCCCTCGACGCGGCTGCGCGAGCTCGTGCGCGCGGCTCTCGCCGCTCACGGACGCGGCATCCCCGACCAGCTTCCCGCCGAGCTCGAGCTGCCCCTTCGCCGGGACGCGCTCGCTGTGCTCCATTTCCCGGACCGGCCCGCAGACGCGGAGCAGGCGCGCCGCCGGCTCGCGCTCGACGAGCTCGTCGCGCTGCAGCTCGCCGTCGCGCGGCTGCGCACCACCGACGCCGTCGCGGCCTCGCTGTCCGAGCCCGGGGAGCTCGTCGGGCGCTACCGCTCGGTGCTTCCGTTCGCCCTGACCGCCCACCAGGAGCGGGCGATCACCGAGATCGACCTCGACCTCGCGCAACGAACGCCGATGCAGCGCCTGCTGCAGGGCGACGTCGGCTCGGGCAAGACGGTCGTCGCGCTCTACGCGCTCCTCCGCGCCGTCGAGGCGGGGCATCAGGGGGCGCTGATGGCGCCGACCGAGACGCTCGCCGAGCAGCACTTCCTGACCGTGGAGCCGATCTGCGCGCAGCTCGGCGTGCGCTGCGTGCTCCTCACCGGCTCGTCGGGAAACCGCCGCGTGCGAGACGAGCTGCGCAGCGGCGCCGCACAGATCGCGGTCGGCACGCACGCGCTGATCCAGCGCGACGTCGAGTTCGCCGACCTCGCGGTCGCGGTCGTCGACGAGCAGCACCGCTTCGGCGTCGAGCAGCGGCACGCGCTCGCCGAGAGCCGCTCGCCGCACGTCCTGCACATGACTGCGACGCCGATCCCGCGGACGCTCGCACTGACGATCTACGGCGACCTGTCCGTCAGCGAGATCGCCAAGCCGCCCGCGAACCGCAAGCCGGTGATCACGCGCCGCGTCGGCGCCGAGCGGTCGGGTGAGGCCTACCGCAGGCTCCGGGTGCATCTCGACGCGGGCCGGCAGGCCTACGTCGTCTGCCCGCTGATCGAGCAGTCCGAGACGCGGCTCGCGCGCGCGGCCGAGGCGGAAGCCGAGCGTCTACGCCGGATCGAGCTGCAGGCGTACCGCGTCGGGCTGCTCCACGGACGGCTGAAGCCCGCCGAGCGGCGCGAGGTGATGCGCCGGTTCGCCGCGCACGAGCTCGACGTGCTCGTCGCGACGACCGTCATCGAGGTGGGCGTCGACGTCCCGAACGCGACGATCATGATCGTGCAGGAGGCCGACCGCTTCGGGCTCGCCCAGCTCCACCAGCTGCGCGGACGCGTCGGCCGCGGCGCCGAGCAGAGCTACTGCCTGCTCGTCTCCCGGCCCGCGGCAGAGCTGACGGAGTCCGCCGACCGGCGGTTGCAGGCGCTCGTCGAGACGACGGACGGCTTCGAGCTCGCGGAAGTCGACCTCGAGCTCCGTCGGGAGGGTCAGTTGCTCGGCGCCCGGCAGTCGGGGCTCGGCGACCTTCGCTTCACCCGCCTGCGTGCCGACCGGGACCTCCTCGAACGTGCCCGCGCGCTTGCCGGCTCATTGCAGGACGAGGACGGGCCGTGGCAGGACGAAGCCGATCGGCTGCTTGCGAGCGCCGATTCCACGTCTCTTGCTTGATCGGCTTGCTCATGCTGACTCTTCCGTCGAGCCTACGCTCATGCCACCCTCGTACCTCCGCGCGGCGCCTCGCACATCGGGGTTTGCCCGGACAGCGGCAGCGTGAGGATCATCGCCGGCACCCACCGCGGTCACCGGATCGCCGCGCCCAAAGGCCGGGAGACGCGCCCGACCTCCGATCGCGTTCGCGAGAGCGCCTTCAACCTGATCGGGCCGGTCGACGGAGCCGACGTGCTCGACCTCTTCGCCGGCTCCGGTGCGCTCGGGCTCGAAGCGCTCTCCCGGGGCGCCGCCCGGGCGACGTTCGTCGAGTCCGACCGGGCCGCCTGCCGCGTCATCAACGCCAACCTGGACAGGCTCGGCCTCGAGGCGAGGGTGCGCTGCCAGGACGCGGTACGGGCCCTCGAGGCCGACCGCGAGACCTACGACCTCGTCCTCTGCGATCCCCCGTATGACTACGACCTCGGGCGGCTCGCGGCGGCCCTTCCCCGCGTGCTGCGCCCGGACGGGCTGCTCGTGCTCGAGACCTCGAGCCGCGTCGAGCCGCCCGACCTGCCCGGCCTGACCGTGCGGACGTCACGCACGTACGGGTCGGCGCGCCTTACCCTGTACGAGCCGTGATCACCGCCATCTACCCGGGCACCTACGACCCCGTCACGAACGGGCACGTCGACGTCATCACCCGCGCCGCCCGGATCTTCGACCGGGTCGTCGTCGGCGTCGTCGACAACCCGCACCACAAGACGCCGATGTTCCGGGTGCCGGAACGTGTCGAGTTCCTCAAGGAGGCGCTCGACGGGCTCGTCACGAACGTCGAGGTGGACGTCTTCAGCGAGCTCGTCGTTGACTTCGCCCGCCGCTGGGACGCGAGGGCGATCGTCAAGGGGCTGCGCGTCGTCAGCGACTTCGAGTGGGAGTTCCAAATGAACCAGCTGAACCGGACGCTCGCGCCGGACATCGAGACCGTGTACGTGATGGCGAGCCCCCAGGTCAGCTTCGTCTCCTCGAGCGGGGTAAAGGAGATCGCGTCGTTTGGCGGAAATGTCGAAGAGCTCGTCCCGAGGGTGGTTGCGCAACGCCTGAAGGAGATGTTCCCCGACGGCCGCGGAGGGGCTCCCGTCTCAGACCAGGAGTAGACTGGAAAGTCATATGGATGTCCTTGTACTGATCGACAAGCTCGACGACCTGGTCCACAACGCCAAGGCCGTCCCCCTGACCGACCAGGTCCGCATCGACCGGGAGGAGATCTACGACATCCTCGACCAGATGCGCGCGACGATCCCGGAGGAGATCAAGCAGGCCCGCTGGATCGTCAAGGAGCGCCAGGAGATGCTGGCCGAGGCCAAGCGCGAGCAGGACCGGCTGCTGCAGGAGGCGCGCGAGCAGGCCGTGCGGGAGGCCTCGCAGACCGAGATCGTCAAGCTGGCCGAGCGCCAGGCGCAGGAGATCATCGACGAGGCGCGCCGGCAGGCCCGGGAGATGCGCCTCGAGATGGAGGACTGGGCCGACGGCATGCTCGCGACGCTCGAGACGAACCTCGACAAGTTCCTCACCGCCGTCCGCCGCGGGCGGGAGCGGCTGCACGAGCGCTCGCAGGAGTCGGTCGTGGCCGGCATCGGGCCGGTCGACCTCTCCGAAGACGGCTACTAGAGGCTTGACGCGGCCCGAGACGGGATCCGCGTGCGCTGATGAGCGCGGCCCGGAACCGGACGACACTCGCGCTACCCAATGCAGGAGGTCGCCGGCATGCTCGCCGGCAGGAGGCCGTCACCGGCTCGAGCCCTTCGCGCGCCGAGCGACAGGCGTCGCGCTCGAACTTCGAGCGGGTCTTCGGGCAAGCGCAAGACGCTACCGTGCCGTGCATGACGAGCTTCAGCCTCCGCCGGGTGAAGCTCCGTCCGGGGCAGCAGCACCGTGACGAGGTCGAGCTCGAGCTGCCGGCATTCGCGTTCGGGGGGCAGCGCTACATCCCGGTTCCGGAGCTGATCCCGGCCGAGCTCGAGATCACGCGGGCGAACACCGGCACGGTTCTCCGTCTCCGCTTCACGGCCCGCCTGCACGGCCCCTGTTACCGCTGCCTCGGCGATGCGGTGCTCGAGGTGCCGATCGAGGCTCGCGAGTACCAGGCCGCGGCGCCCGACGACGAGCAGCTTCAGACGCCGTACATCGTCGGGGACAACCTCGACCTCTCGCAGTGGGGAAGAGATGCGGTCGCCCTCGCGCTGCCGGACAAGATCCTCTGCCGCCCCGACTGCGCCGGGCTCTGCGGCGTGTGCGGCAAGAACCTGAACGACGAGCCGCACACCCACGACGACGAGGAGCCCGACCCGCGCTGGGCGGCCCTCGAGGCGCTCCGCGAGCGCCCGTCCTGAGGCCGAGCGTCTGCCGACTCGAGCGGCCACGCCCGCTCCAAGTAACAGTCTGTTACAAGCTCGGACGGGCGCCGGCCTGCCGCAACGCCACCTTGTAACAGTCTGTTACTAGCCGGGCTCCGCCGTGCTCCGCACGCGCGCTGCGCGGCCGGTGCGGCTCAACCGAGCCGGATCGTGCGCTCGACGCGGAGCCGTTCGAGGAAGCGGCGGTCGTGCGTCACCACGAGCAGGCAGCCTTCGTACGCGTCGAGGGCGGTCTCGAGCTCCTCGATCGCCTCGAGGTCGAGGTGGTTCGTCGGCTCGTCGAGGACGAGGCAGTTGACGCCGCGCGCGGCGAGCAGCGCGAGCGCGGCCCGCGTGCGCTCGCCCGGTGAGAGCGAGTCGGCCGGCCGCTCGACGTCCTCCGCTCCGAGCGCGAACTTGGCGAGGAGCGTCCGCGCCGCGGTCGGCGGGAGCCCGGAGAGCCGCGCGAAGTCGGAGAGGAGCGGCCCCGTGAAGAGGCGGCGCGCCTGGTCGAGCTCGCCGAACACGGTGCCCGCGCCGACCTCGAGCGACCCGGAAGCGAGCGGCAGCTCACCGGTCAGCGCGCGCAGGAGCGTGGTCTTGCCGGTGCCGTTCCGCCCGATGATCGCGATCCGGTCGCCGAAGCGGAGCTCGAGGTCGACCGGCCCGACCCGGAACGAGCCGACCGAGACGACGGCGCCGCGAAGCGCCGCGATCGCGCTCGTCTTCGGAGGCGTCGCGAAGTCGAGCTGGAGCCGCCACGGCGACCACGGCTTCTCGACCTCGTCGAGCTGCTCGAGGTGATGCTTTGCCTGTGCCACCTTGCCGCGGAGCGCGTTCGTCGCGCGGCGGTCGGCGCCGCCCGTCTGCCGGGCGAGCTTCCGCGCTCCGCCGAGGCGGTTCGCCTCGCTTCGGCGCGCCGTGAGGAGGCCCGTCAGCCGGTCGCGCTCACCGACGTACTCGGCGTACTCCGCCTCGTGCCGGGCCCGGGCGCGCTCGCGCGCGGCCTCGTAGTCGCTCCAGGTGCCCGCGTACTCGTGCACCCTGCGGGTCTCGGCCTCGATCTCGACCACCCTCGTCACCGTCCGGTCGAGGAACTCGCGGTCGTGGGAGACGAGGACGACCCCGGCGGTGAGGCCGGCGAGGAAGCGCTCGAGCCGGGCGAGCCCGTCGAAGTCGAGATTGTTCGTCGGCTCGTCGAGCAGGAACACGTCGAAGCGGGCGAGGAGGATCGCGGCGAGCGAGACGCGCGCAGCCTCGCCGCCCGACAGCGACCCCACCGTCTGCGCCTCGCGACCGCCCAGGCCGACGTCCGCGAGCACCGAGCGGGCCCGGCCGTCGAAGTCCTCGCCGCCGAGCGCGAGGAAGCGCTCGAGCGCCTCCGCGTGGGCGGCGACGAGCTCCGGCTCCTCCCCGAGGCGCGCCGCGAGCTCGTCCATCTCCCGCTCGGCCGCGCCGACGCCGGTCCTCCGGGCGAGATGGTCGCGCACGGACTCGCCGGGCCGGGCCTCCGGCTCCTGCGGGAGGTAGCCGACCTGCCCGGCGGAGACGATGCGCCCCGCGTCGGGCCGCTCGAGCCCGGCGAGCACGCGCAGCAGGGTCGTCTTGCCGATCCCGTTCGGGCCGACGATGCCGATCCGGTCGCCCGGCGAGACGACGAGCGACACGCCGTCGAGGACCGCCTGCGCGGCGTAGCTCTTCGAGATGTCACGTGCTGCCAGCGACCCCGGCACGAGGCTGGACCTCCTTCGATCGAGAACGGAAACGAGCTCGGTGTGATCGATCAGAGATCCGTCATGGGTCGAGCCGCGCGTGGGCTCGCCGCCGATGATAGCTATGATGGGCGGCCGCTCATGGCTGTCCCCAAGAGGAAAACCTCAAAGGCCCGTCGCGACAAGCGCCGCGCCCAGCACAAGCTCGAGGCGCCGCGCGTCAACACGTGTCCGCAGTGCGGACAGCCGAAGCGCGCGCACCGTCTCTGCCCGACCTGCGGCACCTACAGGGGCCGCGAAGTCGAGCCGCTCGACCTCCGGGCGCCGTAAGAGGCCTCTCCGACCGTGCCCCGCATCGCCGTGGACGCGCTCGGGGGCGACCGCGCACCCGGCGAGGTGATCCACGGGGCCCTTGCCGCGTCCGCGGAGGGGATCGACGTCACGCTCTACGGGCCCCGCGGGCTCGACACGCTCGGCCTGCCGCTCGTCGAGACGACCGAGGTGATCGAGATGGCCGAGAAGCCGGTCGAGGCGGTGCGGTCGAAGCCGGACTCGAGCCTCGTCGCCGCGGTCCGCGGCGTGGGCGCCGGAGAGGCCGACGCCGTCGTCTCGGCCGGGAACACCGGCGCGATGCTGGCGGCCGGGCTGCTGCACCTGCGCCGGCTGCCCGGCGTGCAGCGGCCGGCGATCGCGGTCCCGATCCCGGCCCGCCAGGGCCCGAGCGTGCTGCTCGACGCCGGCGCGAACGCCGACGCACGGCCCGAGCACCTCGTCCAGTTCGCGCACATGGGCGCCGTCTTCAGCCGGGAGCTCCTCGACGTGCCCGATCCCGAGGTCAGGCTGCTCTCGATCGGCGAGGAGGACGAGAAGGGAAACCAGCTGACGCTCGAAGCGCACCGGCTGCTGCGCGACGACGACCGGCTCAACTTCGGCGGCAACGTCGAGAGCCGCGACCTGCTGCGAGGCGCCTCCGACGTCGTCGTCGCCGACGGCTTCACCGGCAACATCGCCCTGAAGCTGCTCGAGGGGACGATCGGGGAGCTCCTCGGCGAGCTCCGCGACGAGATCGCCGCCACCGCCGTCGGAAAGATCGGCGGGCTCCTGATCCGGCCAGCGACGAGGCGCCTGCGCACGAAGCTCGACCCGGACACCTACGGCGGCGCGTACCTGCTCGGGTTGCGCGGCCTGGCCGTCGTCGCGCACGGCAACTCGGGCCGGCGAGCGATCGCGAACGCGATCCGGCTCGCCGCGCGCGGGGTCGACCACCGGGTCGTGGAACGGCTCGCGGAGCGGCTTCCCGAGCGCGTCAGTGTATGATCGCGCGGTTTCGGACTCCGCTTCGTTACTCGCAAATCCCCCGACAGAATCTGAGGTGACATGGCAGCGTCGCGTGAAGAGGTCTTCGAGCGCGTCAAGGAGGTCTTGACAGAGCAGCTCGGTGTCGAAGAGGACCAGATCACCGAGGAGGCATCGTTCCAGGAGGATCTGGACGCCGACTCGCTCGACCTGGTCGAGCTGATCATGGAGCTCGAGGACCAGTTCGGAATCAAGATCTCCGACGAAGACGCGCAGCAGATCACGACCGTCGGACAGGCCGTCGACTACGTCACGTCGCACCAGTAGGACGGCAAGCCTCG
Organism: uncultured Thermoleophilia bacterium; assembly: GCA_963784765.1. GTDB lineage: Bacteria > Actinomycetota > Thermoleophilia > Gaiellales > Gaiellaceae > PALSA-600. The sequence continues at coordinate 637 of CAWASP010000027.1, read as the reverse complement.
GGGAGCTGATCGAGGCGCTCCCCGCCGAGCGGGCCGCGGCGGTCTTCACCCACTCCTCGTGGGCCGCGGATCGTGCGGACTCGTACGAACGGCTCGAGTTCCTCGGCGACTCGGTGCTCGAGCTGGCCGTGGCGCGCGCGCTCTTCGACCGCTTCCCGGCGTTCACGGAAGGGCGGCTCGCGAAGGTCCGCTCGCACGTGGTCTCGCGGGCGAGCTGCGCCCAGGTCGCCCTCGAGCTCGGCCTGGGCGACCGGCTGAACGAGATGGGCTCGAGCCTCTCGCGGGACGAGGTCGAGCGGCTCTCCCGCAACCGCAACGTGCTGGCGGCGCTGCTCGAGGCGGCCCTCGCCGCGATCTACCTCGAGCACGGCTTCGAGGCGGTCGAGCCGGCGGTCGTGGCCGCCTTCGAGCCCCAGATCGAGTACGCGCTCACCGGGCACGTCGACCACAAGACCGAGCTGCAGGAGCGGCTCGCCCGCCTCGGACGGACCGTCACCTACACGACCCTGAACGTGGAAGGGCCGCCGCACGACCGCTCGTTCACCGCCGCGGCGGTGGTGGACGGCGAGGTGACGGGCACCGGCACCGGACGCTCGAAGAAGGACGCCGAGCAGGGCGCCGCCAAGGTGGCGCTCGA
>CAWASP010000026.1:0-109137 GCA_963784765.1 uncultured Thermoleophilia bacterium | reverse complement strand
GCGGCAGCTCGAAGAACTCGCGACGCTTCCGCAGGAGCATGGCGTCAGCTCCTACAAGCTCTTCATGGCGTACAACGACTCGCTGCGGATCAGCGACGAGGGGCTCTTCCAGGTGATGCAGGTGGCCGCGAAGACAGCCGCCTGCGCGATGGTGCACGCCGAGAACGGCGACGCGATCGAGGTGCTGATCGCCGACGCCATCGCCGCCGGGAACACCGATCCGATCTATCACGCGCTGACGCGTCCGCCGGAGGTGGAAGGCGAGGCGACGAACCGTGCCGTGCAGCTCGCCCACGTCGCCGGTGCGCCGCTCTACGTCGTCCACGTCTCCTGTGAGGAGTCGCTGGAGCCGATCCAGACCGCCCGCCGCAAGGGTTGGGACGTCTGGGGCGAGACGTGCACGCAGTACTTCTTCGTCGACCAGTCGTTCCTCGAGCGGCTGGAGGGCTTCGAGGCGGGGAACTACGTCTACACGCCGCCTCCGCGGCCGAAGAAGAATCAGCCGATCCTCTGGGACGCCGTGCGGTTGAACGACCTGCAGGCGATCTCGACCGACCACTGCGCCTACACCAAGGAGCAGAAGCTGCTCGGCACGGACGACTTCCGGGCGATCCCGAACGGTGCGGTCGGGATGGAGAACCGGCTGCACATGATCCACCACTTCGGCGTCCGCGAGGGGCGCATCACCCTGAACCGGATGGTCGAGCTGCTGTGCACGAACCCGGCGAAGCTCTTCGGCATGTACCCGCGCAAGGGAACGCTCGCCGTCGGGAGCGACGCCGACGTCGTGATCTTCGACCCGGAGAAGCGGCACACGATCTCGGCGTCGACGCACCACTCGGCGTGCGACATCAACATCTACGAGGGCACCGAGGTGGTCGGCTCGCCGGAGATCGTGCTGCGGCGAGGCGAGGTGATCGTCGAGGGCGGCGAGCTCCAGGCGAAGGCCGGCAGCGGGCAATTCGTGAAGCGCGCCCGCTTCCGCGAGGAGCTCAGGCCGGGGGCGCTGCAGACGGCATAGCGCTTCGCCTGGCCGCGCTCCCGGCGCGCATACGGTAGATCCGCCTCTCGTGGGCAACCCCGATGCGGACGCATGCCGGCCGCGCCACCTTCCGGCCGGAGAAGCCGATGCGTCTCGCCGCGGTTCCCACCCTCCTGATCGCAGCCGTCCTCGCGACCGCTGCCGGTGACGGCGCGCGGTGGCAGCGGCTGCCGGCCGCTCCGCTGCCGCCGACGGTCTCCGAGACCGTCGGCGCCTTCACCGGGCACGAGCTCGTCGTTCTCGTCCGCGCCCAGCCCCATCCGCCCCGCTCGGTCGACAGAGCCGCCGCCTACAACCCCGTCACCCACACCTGGCGCACCCTCAGGCCGCTGCCCGGCCCCGCCGGAAACTACGAAGGCCGCTACCGGGCAGTGTGGACGGGCTCGAAGCTGCTCGTCCTCGGGCCGCTCGACAACCAGTCCTACGACCCGCGCACGAATGTCTGGCGGCGCCTTCCGCAGCCGAAGGGCGGCGCACCGAACGGCGTGCTTGCCTGGACCGGTCGCGAGCTGCTCTCGTGGGGCGGCGGCTGCTGCGGCGACGCGTCCCGCGGCGGCGTCGCCTTCGACCCGGCGACGAACACCTGGCGTGCGCTCCCCGACTCGCCGCTCGCGCCGAGCCAGAGCCCGAGCGGCGTGTGGACGGGGCGCGAGCTCGTCATCACGATCTCCGGTCTCGACCCGGACGGCAAGCCATACGCTGCGCACTACGCGCGCGCCGCCGCGTACAACCCGGCGACGCGCACCTGGCGACGGCTGCCGGCGCCGCCGGCGCGGCGGGCCGGGGCGGTCGCGGTCTGGGACGGGAGCCGGGCGCTCTTCCTCGGCGGCGCGGGCCCCCTCGGCGGCCGCGCCGTCGCGCGCTCGGGCCTCGCCTACGACCCGGCGCGGAACCGGTGGACGACGCTCCCGCAGATGCCGGCGCTCGGCTACGGCTTCGCGGCGGTGCACGCGGGCGGGCGCATCGTCGCCTGGGGCGGCACCGGCAGACGAGCTGCAGAGTACGTCCCGGCGGCCGGGCGCTGGTTCAGCCTGCCCGCCGCGCCGATCGAGGCGCGCGCCGACCCGCTGCTCGCGTGGACGGGCGGTGCGGTGCTCGTGTTCGGCGGCCGCGGCGCGGCGGACGGGGCGCGGCTCCGCTTCTAGCGCGTCTGCGGGAAGCCCAGGTCGACCTTCGACGTCGCCGGGTCGGGCCAGCGTGAGGTGACGACCTTCGTGCGGGTGTAGAAGTCGATCCCCTCGGGGCCGTAGATGTGGCGGTCGCCGAAGAGCGACGCCTTCCAGCCTCCGAAGCTGTAGTAGGCCACGGGCACCGGGATGGGCACGTTGATCCCGACCATGCCGGCCTGCGCCTCGAACTGGAAGCGGCGGGCGACGCCGCCGTCGCGCGTGAAGATCGCGGTGCCGTTGCCGTACGGGCTCTCGTTCACGAGCCGCACCGCCTCGTCGTAGGTCGCGACGCGCGTGACCCCGAGCACCGGCCCGAAGATCTCGTCGTCGTAGGCGCGCATGCCCGGCTCGAGGTTGTCGATCAGGCTCGGCGCGAGGAAGAAGCCGTCGTCGGGGCAGCCGTCGCGGCCGTCGACGAGCACCTCGCCGCCGCCCGCGTCCTCGAGGTACGAGGCGACCTTGTCGCGGTGCTCGCGCGTGATGAGCGGGCCCATCTCGCTGGCGGAGTCCATCCCGTCGCCGACCTTCACGTTCGGGATCCGTGCCTTGATCGCGTCGATCAGCGGATCGGCGACATCGCCCACGGCGACGACAAGCGAGACGGCCATGCAACGCTCGCCCGCCGATCCGTAGCCCGCCGAGACCGCCGCGTCGGCCGCCATGTCGATGTCCGCGTCCGGGAGCACGACCATGTGGTTCTTGGCGCCGCCGAGCGCCTGGCAGCGCTTGCCCCTGGCGGTCGCCGTCTCGTAGACGTAGCGCGCGATCGGCGTCGAGCCGACGAACGAGATCGCTGCGACACCCGGATGCTCGAGCAGTGCGTCGACCGCGACCTTGTCGCCGTGCACGACGTTGAAGACGCCGTCCGGGACGCCGGCCTCCTTCAAGAGCTGCGCCGTGTAGAGCGACGCGGACGGATCCTTCTCGGACGGCTTCAGCACGAACGTGTTGCCGCACGCGAGCGCCGGCGCCCACATCCACATGGGGACCATCGCCGGGAAGTTGAACGGCGTGATGCCGGCGACCACGCCGAGCGGCTGGCGGATCGAGTACACGTCGATCCCGGTCGACGCCTGCTCGCTCATGCCGCCCTTGAGGAGACTCGGGATGCCGCAGCAGAACTCGATCACCTCGAGCCCGCGCGTCACCTCGCCGAGCGCGTCGGAGAGCACCTTGCCGTGCTCGGCCGTGAGGATCTTCGCAATCTCCTCGCGCCGCTCGTGGACGAGCTCGCGGACCGCGAACATGAGCTCGGCCCGCTTGGCGAGGGAGAGTGCGCGCCAGGCGGGAAACGCGGCCTTCGCCGACTCGACGGCGACACCCACCTCGTCGACGCTCGCGAAATCGACCTCCCCGGTCTGGCTGCCCGTCGCGGGGTTGTACACGGAGCCGGTCCGTCCCGACCGCCCCTCGTAGGGGGCGCCGGAGATCCAGTGGTTGATCGGCCTGACGGCCTTCGGTGCGTCGACGACGTCGGTCATAGCTGAGCCTCCTTGCGTGGTAGGAAGGAGCGTAGCTTGGGACCGACGATCGAGGAGCTGGCAGAGGACGCGGCCGTGTACCTCCGGCCGCGTCCGACGTTCGCCATGACCGACCGCCCCGGGTACGTCTTCGAGGCCGGCCTGCACCGGGGAAGCGTCCAGCGGATCCGGCTCGGCGACGTCGAGGCCGCGGTCGCCTGGGCACGCGCCGAGGCGCAGCGCCGCGGCCTCTCGCGGCTCGAATGGTGGGCCGGCTGGTCCGCCACCCCCGGGGATCTCGCCGAGCGGCTGCTCGCCCTCGGCCTCGTTCCGGGCGACCCACCGCTCCTGGCCGCGATGACGCTCCGTCGGGAGCCCCCGGCCGAGCCGTCGGTCGACGTGCGCCGCATCGAGACGCTCGCGGAGCAGCTGGAGGCGCTCGAGACGGTCGACTGGGCGGTCTGGGGACTCCCGGCCGACGAGCGGGCGCAGCGGCGAGGCTGGGAGCAGGAGCGGTTCGAAGAGATCGCGCGCTCGGGGGTTGTCCACCATTTCGCGGCCCGGCTCGGCGGCCGCCTGGCCGGGTTCGGCTGCGCGATCGACATGGACGGCGGCGTGGCGCTGATAGGCAGCGCCGTGCTGCCCGCGTTTCGCGGCCGGGGTGTCTACCGGGCGCTCGTCAGAGCCCGCTGGGACCACGCGGCGGCGCGCGGGACGCCGCTTCTCGTCGTGCAGGCGGGGCCGATGTCCGCACCGGTCCTCGAGGGCCTCGGGTTCGCGCGCCACGGCGACCTCCGCCTCTTCCCCGACCCGGGAGTAGCATCCAGGCATGGCGACGACTGAGACACAAACCGAGCTTGGCAGGCAGATCGTCGAGGACGCGAAGCGCTACGTCCTCTACTCGTGGAGCGTGCAGAACGCGATCAACCCGATCGCGGTCGAACGCGCCGAGGGACGGCATTTCTACGACTACGCGGGGAACCGGTACCTCGACTTCGCCTCGCAGCTCGTCAACGTCTCGATCGGGCACTCGCACCCGAAGATCGTCCAGGCGATCCGGGACCAGGCCGAGAAGCTCGCCACGATCGGCCCGCCGATGGCGACGGAGTCTCGCTCCCGCCTCGGGAAGCTGCTCGCCGAGATCACTCCCGGCGACCTCTCGCTGTCGTTCTTCACGAACGGCGGCGCGGAGGCGAACGAGAACGCGGTCAAGCTCGCCCGCTGGTACACCGGCCGCCACAAGGTGATCGCGCGCTACCGCTCCTACCACGGCGCCACGGCCGGCGCGATCACGCTCACCGGCGACCCGCGGCGCTGGCCCGCGGAGCCGGGGCTTCCCGGCATCGTCCGGATGTTCGACCCGTACACGTACCGCTGCCCGGCCGGCCACCCCGACCCGTGCCCCGTCTGCACCGGCGCGCCGCACCTCGAGGAGATCCTCCAGTACGAGGGCGCGCACACCGTCGCCGCCGTCATCCTCGAGACGGTGACGGGAACGAACGGGATCATCGTCCCGCCCGACGGCTACCTGCAGTCGATCCGTGAGGTCTGCGACCGCCACGGGATCGTCCTGATCTGCGACGAGGTGATGGCCGGCTTCGGCCGCACCGGCAAGTGGTTCGGCGTCGACAACTGGGGGGTCGTGCCCGACATCATGACCGTCGCCAAGGGGATCAACTCCGGATACGTCCCGCTCGGCGCCATGATCGTGCGCGAGCCGATCGCGGACTGGGTGCGGGACAAGCTCTTCGCCGGCGGGCTCACCTACAGCGGTCACCCGCTCGCCTGCGCCTCGGGCGTCGCCTCGATCGAGGCGTTCCAGGAAGAGGGGATCGTCGAGAACGCGGCGGCGATGGGCGAGGTGTTCCGCACCGAGCTCGCCCGACTGCAGGAGAAGCACCCGTGCATCGGCGACGTGCGCGGCCTTGGCTGCTTCTGGGGTCTCGAGCTCGTCCGCAATCGCGAGACCCGCGAGCCGCTCGTCCCGTTCAACGGCGGCGGTGAAGCGGCCAAGCCCGTCGCCGCCCTGTCGAAGCGGGCACTCGAGCGCGGCCTCTACCTGATGACGCACTGGAACGTCGTCATGTGCTGCCCGCCGCTCACGATCACGCGGGACGAGCTCGACGAGGCGCTCGACATCCTCGACGACGCGCTGTCGGTTGCCGACGAGTTCACTGCTTAGGTCCTTCGCCGAGGATCCGGGCGCGTTCGGGACCGTCACCCCCGAATCCGGGTACGAGCGCATCCTCAACGAGCGCTACTGCCTGTTCCTCGGCCCGTTCGCGTCGTTCACGTCGATCTCGCGGCTGCGCCTCGATCCGGAGCACGTGTCGGAGACGATCGCGGAGATCCGGGAGCTCGTCACGGCTCGGGGTCACCGCGAGGCCGCGTGGTCGGTGGGGAGCTCGGCGACACCCGGCGACCTCGTCGACCGCCTCCGCGTCCACGGGTTCGTCCCCGCCGACCGTCCGGGCTGGGAGGCGCACGTCAGCTCGATGGTGCTCACCTCCGAGCCCCCACGCGGTCCCGGCGCCGTCGACGTGCGCCGCGTCGAGACACTGGAGGAGTACCGGCTCGCGAACCGGATCAGCGGCACCGCCTTCGGCGAGCCCGAGGAAGCGGTCGCCGAGCGCGACGCCGTCGCGGAGGAGCGGTGGGCCGTCGAACAGGAGGGTCATGCCCCGCGTACCTTCCTCGCGTTCGCCGGCGGCGAGCCGGTCGGGGTCGGACGCGCGATCTACGAGGGCGGCCTACCGGGGGTGCTCCTTCTCGGTGGGGCCGTCCTGCCGCACGCACGCGGCCGCGGCGTGTACCGCGCACTCGTCCGTGCCCGCTGGGACGATGCGGTCGCGGCGGGCACGCCCGCTCTGACCATCCAGGCGGGTGCCATGTCCCGCCCGATCGTCGAGCGACTCGGCTTCGAGCGGGTCGCCGAGATCGAGATCCTGCTCGACCCGGCGACGTGCTGAGCCCCGAGCTGCGCGACTTCGCGCAGTGCCCCGACCGCTACACCCGCATCGGCGCAGACGCGCAGCGCCACATGGACGACCGCGTGTGCGTCGTCCAGGGCACGGTGTGGGGCGTCGTCTCGGGGATCCGCGTCTCCGCCGATGCAGTGGAGGATCTCGTCGCGGACGTTCGCGCGCTCGTGCCGGCCGAGAAGCTGGTGACGTGGTGGATCGACCCGGACGCCCAGCCGGCCGACCTCTACGACCGCCTCCGCGCCCTCGGTTTCGTCGATCCGAGCGACCGCGCGCCCCTGGTGCATGCTCTCGCGGCCGGCGGAGAGCCCCCGCCCGGCCCGCGCGAGGTCACCGTCCGCCGCGTCGAGGACTTCGAGAGCTTCGAGGCGGCGATGGAGGTCATGTGGGAGGCGTTCGAGACACCACCCGATCGCCGCGACCGGGCGCGCGCACATCTGAGGGAGGAGTTCGACGCGCATGCGGAGGCCGGCAGCCCCCTGACCTTCCTCGCGGAGCTCGACGGCCGCCCCGCAGGCATCGGCCGGTCGGTGCTCTCGGATCGCGGCGTGTTCCTGATCGGGGGTTCCGTGCTCCCGGAGGCGCGCGGGCGTGGTGTCTACCGTGCGCTCGTGCGCGCCCGGTGGGAAGACGCGGCCCGCCGGGGCACGCCCGGGCTGATCGTCGAGGCGCTCCCCGACACGTCGTACCCGATCCTGAAGCGCCTCGGCTTCGAAGACGTCTGCACGATCCGGAGGCTCGAGGACTACAGGGGCGGCAGCGCGCCCGACTCGTAGAGCCACGCAAAGACGCCGACGACGTGCGGATCGAACTGCGTGGCGGCGGCCTCGCGCAGGCGCCGCACGGCCTCTCCGGCCGCCAGCTTCGACCTGTACGGGCGATCCGTCACCATCGCGTGGAAGGCGTCGCACACGAAGACGATCCGCGACTCGATCGGGATGTCGTTGCCTGCCCGCCCGTCCGGGTAGCCGAGGCCGTCCCACCGCTCGTGGCAGGCGCGCACGATGGGACGAACCTCCGCGAGCCGCTCGATCGGGGCGAGGATCCGCTCGCCGAGCGCCGGATGCCCCTTCACGACCTCGAACTCCTCGTCGGTCAACGGCCCCGGCTTGCGCAGGATCTCCGACGGAACGCCGATCTTGCCGATGTCGTGGAACAGCGCACCGAGCTCCAGCCGCTTCAGCGCTCGGCGATCGAGGCGCAGCACCCCGCCGACGAGCAGCGCGGCATCGGTGATCCAGCGCGCGTGCGAGGACGTGTATTCGTCGTTGGCCTCGAGCGCGTTCGCCAGTGCGGCCACGGTGGAGACGAAGGTGCGTTCGAGCGCGACGTAGTGCTCGCCGCTGTCGATCGCGAGCTTCGCCTGATGGGCGAGACCCGCGAGCAGCCGCAGCCGGCGGGCGTCGATCGATCTCTCGCCCAGCGTCGCCGTCAGCGCTCCGACCCGGCCGCCCTCGAACTGGAGCGGGGCGACCGCGATCCGTCCGTGCCGGTCCGGGTCGACCCCGTCGATCTGTGCGAGGTGCTCGGGCTCGAGCACGAACGGCTCGCTTTGACCGAGCCACGACAGCGCAACCTCGGCGGGGAAGCGCCGGCCGCGCACCGGGTCTTCGTGATGCGGATACCCGTACGACGCGCGCGCAACGAGCTCTCTCGGCTCCTGCTCGTCCTGAATCCAGAGCGCAGTGCGCGACGTCCCCAGCGCTCTCGCCGTCACGTCGACGCCGCGACGCAGCACATCGTCGGGCGACGGCGCAGACGAGAGCTCGCGGCCGACCTCGAGCAGCGCATTGGCGATCTCGGCCGATTCACGCTGGTGGGCGTAGAGCAGCGCCTTCCCGAGCGCGGATGCGACGTGGTACGCCAACGCCGCGAGCAGCGGCTCCCGGTGATGGTCGACTCGCTGTACCCCGAGCACGAACCGGCCGTCGACCTCGCCGTCCGGGAGCGGCACCTCGACGTCGCCGTCCGCCTGCTCCCCCTTCGCCGCCATCCGGCGGCCGCCGATCCAGAGCGACGCGCGCTCGACGTCGAACAGCGCGCACGCCGTCTCGACAGCCTCCACGCAGATCTCGTCGACGGACTGGGCGCGCGAGATCCGCTCGGCGAACGCGAGCAGCGCCTTGGCGCCCTCGGCCTCGCGACGCAGCTGCTCGTACAGCCGGGCGTTCTCGAGCGCGACCGATGCCTGCCCGGCGAGCACCTCGAGCAGCCGGACGTCGTCCTCGTCGAACTGGTTGACGCCGAGCTTCGAGATGACGATCACGCCGGTCACACGGGCGCCGTAGCGGAGCGGGACGGCGGCCAGCGACTCTTCCAGCTCCTGCGTGCCGGGAATCGTGAACCCAAATTCGCACTCGAGCGCATTCGGCACGAGCAGCGACTCGCCCAGCTCGGCCACGCGCCCGGTCACGCCGACGCCGACACGCTGCGCGTACGCGTCGTCGGCCGACTCGATCGATTCGTCGTAGTCTCCGACGAATGCGATCGGCCGGAGCACGTCCCCGTCCCGCAGCATGACGCGGCAGTTGTGGTAGTCGATCAGCAGCCGCAACTCCTTCGCGATCGTCTCGCCGATCTTGCGCACGTCGTTGAGCCGGTTCAGCTTGCCCGACAGCGACTGCAACAGCTTCAGGTGCGCGATCGACCGCACGTCCCGGCGCGTCGATGCCGCCGGCCGCTCCGTCGAATCGTCGTCGTAGACGACGACCTTGTTCTTGCCGCGCGCCTTGGCGGTCATCATCGCCGCCTCGGCGCAGCTGACGAGCTCGCGCGGGTTCATCGCATGGCTCGGCCCCTCCGCCACGCCGACCGAGACTGTCGTGCCGAGCTCCTCCTCGAACTCGAGCAGGCGCAGCTTCTCCCGCAATCTCGAGGCGAGCCCGAGCGCGTCGCCGGCGTCGCAGGAGGGCATGATCACGGCGAACTCCTCGCCGCCGATCCGGCAGACGACGTCGGATGCGCGAACCGTGTCCCGCACGAGCGTCGCGACACGAACGAGGACCTGGTCGCCCGCGCCGTGGCCGTAGACGTCGTTGATGCGCTTGAAGTCGTCGAGATCGAGCATGAGCAGGGCGACGTGGTCGTGCTGGCGCGAGGCGCGGGTCAGCTCCGCCCGCAGCCGCTCGTGGAAGTGCCGGTGGTTGTACAGCCCCGTGAGCGAATCGGTCTGGGCGAGATGCTCGAGGCGCGCACGGATGTCGGCGTTGTCGATGGCGAGGGCGGCTGCATCGCCGAACCACTTTGCGAGCTCGAACTCGTCACGGACGAACGACGCGTCTTCCCCGATCCGGTAGATGTTCAATGCCCCCTTGAGCAGACCGCGGGCGATCAGCGGAACGACGATCATCGCCTCCGGCTCGAGCGGCGTGCCCGGGATGACCGTGACACGAGGGTCGAGGTGCGCCTGATTCGTCCAGACGGGGCGCCGATGCTCGACCGCCCAGCCGGTCAAGCCTTCGCCGAAGCGCGGACGGTCGCGCATGATCTCCTCTTCGTAGGCCTGTGACCGTGCGAGAACGGGCACGAGCTCGCGCCGCTGCTCGTCCGCGACGTAGACGTGCAGCGCCTCGTACGGCATCAGATCGGCGAGAGCCGTCGCGACCCGCTCGAGCAGCGCATCGAGGCTCTGCTCCGAGAGCATGCTGTGGAACACCTCGGCGAGGCGCTGGTAGGACTCGACGAGCGCCTCGGAGCGCACGGGCCCGTTCCCGTTCGCGCGGGCCTCGCCCGCGCCAAGGCGCGCGGTAGCCGCGTCAATAGTCATTGGGAGCATTCATCGGCGTCTCGCCCGGCGTGCTTGAGCCTCGAAGCGCATCTGCGGGCGCACGCGCCTGGTGCACCGGAGCCGGCGCATCCCCGCGCATCCCCCATTGCGCATCAAGCCGCTAGATGGTTGATCGGAAAATCGAGGCCGTCGCGGCTACGGGGGCTCGTGGTGGGCGTCCGTTGAGGGCGTTGAGGAGCATGCCGAGGGTGAGGGCGAGCAGTCGTTGCGCGATTCGCTGCACGAGTCCTTGGGGTGTTTTGGCGAGGTGTTGTTCGAGTCGCATCTGGCATTTCAGGTTCGAGATCGTCGACTCGATCACCAGCCGCAGGCCCGCGAGTCGTCGTTCGCGGGCGAGGTTGTCTGCAGTACGGACGCGATCGGGCGTCCGGATCGTGATGCCCTGCAGCGCAAGCGTTTCGGCGTAGGCGCGGCCCCAGTAGCCCTTGTCGGCGATCAGCAGGCAGCCTGTGTGGGCGGTGGTCAGCTCACGCACCGGCTCGTACTCCTTCTCGTTGGCCGGCACGAGCGTGTAGCCCACCGGGACGCCGACCCGATCGGTGAGCAAGACGAGCCGCATACCCCAGACGTACTGGCTCTTCGCCGCGCAATACCCGTAGGCCGCAGTGCCAGCGAACTCGCTGCGCTTCTGACAACCGGCGTAGTTGGCGACACCTACCAACGTCCCGTCGGCGAGCCGCAGCTCGTTCGAGGCGAGCAGCTCCGCCAGCTGCAGCTGCACCGCCGCCAACAGCGGTGCCAGTCTGCGCAGCCGCCGTTGTACTGCGACTGGCAAGGCAGATGAGGGAACCAGCCCGGCACAGCTTGCCGATCAGACCGAGAACTGCCGTCAAACATCCCGGTCGACGCCTCCCCACTGCCTGGGCGACCAGTTCGGCGTCGGTTGTCAAACCGTCCGGGCCGGGACGAGGACCGCCGCCTCATCAGCGAACATGTAGGCCGCAACAACAAGTCTCCAGCGATGCTGACAACTCGTGCTCCAATCACGAGACGACAGGGCTGGAGGCCCTTTCTTCGCAGCACCATCCGCTCCCCGCACCGACCGCATTTCCCGCATCAACCCTCTAGATGAGACCGCACATTCGGGCGCTCGCCGGCCACGGCCAGAACCCCCGACCGGACTCGTAGGCGCGAACCGCCGTCTGAAGCTGGGCCCAGGCCGGCCAGTTGTCGGCCGTTCCCCACTGCTGCTCGAACGCGGCGCCGTAGCGGCGCTGGAAGGCCAGGTCCATCTGCAATCCCCCGTAGTAGCCGTTCCCGGTGTCGGCGTTCCAGGCTCCCTCGTAGGAGTGGATGCAGAGAAACGCCTCGGCGAGCACCCCCGGAACGGCCCTCCGCTCCGGCGCATGCCGTGCGACCGCGAGCGCCGCGGCCGCGCCTCGACGCTGCCAGACCCGCAGCGCCGTCCGCCGGTCGGCGGCGTGGACGGTCGCGAAGGCATGCGAGACGCGCCCGGGATAGACGTGGCGGAACCGGATGGCGAGGTGCCGCTCGTAGGCGATCCGGGCGGTGAGCCGCGCCCGCAGGCCCGGCTGGCTCGGAAGAGACACCCCGAACCGGTGTCGCATGCTCGCGAGAGCGCGCTTGCGGGCCCGATAGGCGCGGCGGGTCCACAGGTCGGTCGTCCAGCGCAGGTAGCGCCGACTCTTCGTATGGCGATACGAGAACGACGCGTGCGTCCGGCCGGTATGCGCAACCCGCTCCCAGGTCCACGTGAGCTGCCGGTAGTGATCGGTGAGGCTGCGCAGCTCGACCACGGAGGAGGTATCCGCGGGACGCACGCTCCGCCCGGCGAGCGCGGGCGCGCTCAGCGCGACGGCGGCCAGAGCAGCGATTGCCGCCAGGCCGAGCGCCAGAGACCAGCGCAGGAACGATGTCTTCCTTGTGGGCATCTCGAGCGAGGGCGTCCGTCTCGGGGTGTCGGTGCGTCACCCGGACGTGATCGCGGGGACGGTAGCGAGCGAGGCAACGCTTGTGCCGGGAAGTGCTAAAGCTTTTGTAAAGGCTCACGGGGGGCTCACGGGCCGGCTTCGACCCGTCCACCCGGCGATCGGATCAGGCGAAGAGGTCGAGCTCCGGCTCGATCACCAGATCGCGTGCGGTGCCCTCTCCGTCGAGCCGAAGCCCGCGGACGACCACCGCCGGTACCCCCTCCGCCTTCCCGCGGGCGAGGTCGGCGGCGGCCGCGATCTCGTCGGCGATCGCGATGCGGGTTGCACGCAGCTCCGAGCCGATGCGATCCGTCGTGCCCCGCAGATCGAGGATCGCGGGGATCCCGGAGACCCCGATCGCGACGTCGGTCGTTCCCTGCCGGAACGGCCGTCCGAAGCTGTCGGTGACGACCACGCCGACCCGACGGCCCGTGAGCTCCTCCAGACGGACGCGGAACGTGCGGGCGCTCTCGTCGGGATCGAGCGGCAGCAGGACGAGCGTCCCGGCTTCGGGCGCATTCGAGTGGTCGACACCGGCCGATGCACAGATGAAGCCGTGTCGTGTCTCCGCGATGACGAGCGGCCCCCGCTCGCGCACGATGCGCCGCGCCTCGCGCAGAACGGCTTCCACCTCGCGCGGGTCGCGCTCGTCTCCCGCGAGCTCGATCGCCTTCGCCGACGCCTCGAGGCTGTCGATGCGGACGACACGTCCCTCCACCTTCGAGACCGCCTTCTGCGCGAGCACAACCACGTCGTGATCCTCGAGCGGTACCCGCTCCGCGACCATCCCCGCAAGGTCGTCTCCCCTGCGGATCTCCGGCAGGCCGCGCACCGGAAGGATCGAGATCATTCGATCCCCGTGACCCGGATTCCGGCGTGCGCCCGGTAGCGCCGGTTCAGGTTCACGATCACCGCGGTCAGCCCTTCGAGCGCCCGGGCACTCGCGAGCGGGCCCGCGTCGAGCGCCCTGCCGGCGACCACCTTCCCGGCGAGCTCGAGCGCCGGGTCCTTGGCCCGTGGGTCGTCACCGCAGACGAGCGCGTCCTCGTCGGGCAACCCTCCGTCCAGGCTCGCTGCAGCGATCGAGTGGAGGCCGGCGGCGACCGGAGCCTCCACGATGTCCTGGATCCGCTCGGCGAGACTGCGCGCATCGGGGTCGGGCAGCATCCCGACGTCCTTCCGGAACTCGATCGCGCTCGCCACGCTGAGCAAGGGCGTCCCTCCGAGGGCTGCAGCGATCGAGCGCGCCGTGTCGAGCGCGCCGTCGGCCTTGACGGCGAGCACGGCGAGGTCCACGCCGCGCACCGCGTCGACGTTCGCGGCGCCCGTGACCCGGCCGCCGCCGAGCTCGCCCGCCGTCGCGGCGGCGCGCGCAGCGTCCCGCGAGCCGATCACGAGCTCGTCCTCCGCACGGGCGGCGAGTTGCGCAGCAAGCGCTCGGCCGAAGCTTCCGGTGCCGCCGAGGATCGCAACCCTCACGCGTGCGCCCCCGCGGCTTCGAGGGCTGTGGCGGCGAGACGCCTGGCGGCATCCAGGTCGCGCATCAGCGTGTCCGTGACGATGCGGCGCACCTCTCCCGGCAGCTCCGCCGCGGCGTCGGCGCGGTCGACGACGAGTGCGTCGATGAGCCCCTCGTAGCAGGCCGCGACATGCCGCGGCGACGTCCCACCCGCGATCCGGGCGAGCATGCGATCTGCCGGCCCCTTGACCGCACGACCGGCGATGAGCGGGCTGACCGCCACGCACGGCACCGACCGCTTCTCGAGGAGGGCGCGGATGCCGGCGACGGCGAGAATCGGGCCGATCGACACGTACGGGTTGCTCGGTGCGAGCAGGACGACGTCGGCGGCGGCGAGCGCCTCGAGGACGCCGGGCGCCGGACGTGCGTCCGGGGCGCCCGCGACATGCACGGCGTCGACCTCGTCGGCATGCCGGCGCTCGACGAACCACGTCTGGAACGGGAACGTGCCCGCAGGCGTCTCGACGAAGGACCGCAACGGGTCGTTGGTGGCCGGCAGGAGCTGGGCCTCGAGCCCGAGGGCTGCAGCGAGGCGTGCAGTCACCGCGGAGAGGGGGGTGCCCGCGCGCAAGAGCTCGGTGCGGAGGAGGTGGAGGCCGATGTCGCGGTCGCCGAGCCGGAACCACGACTCCCCGCCGAGCCGGGCGACGGTCTCGAGCGCGTGCCAGGTCTCGTCGGCCCGGCCCCAGCCACGCTCCTCGTCGGCGAGGCCGGTCAGCGTGTAGAGGATGCTGTCGAGGTCGGGCGAGACATGCAGCCCGAGCACGTCGATGTCGTCCGCGACGTTTCCTATGATGGCAACGTTGCCTGGATCGACGACAGAGACGACACCGCGGAGGAACCGCGCCCCCCCGACTCCGCCTGACAGGACGGCGACCTTCACGCGGCCGACTCGAGCCGGAGCGAGACGAGCGCGTCGCGGGTGTGCTCCCCGAGCCGATCGGCGAGCCGTGTGAGGTCCTCGATCGTGTCCACGTCATCTGCGAGATTCGGCGCGTCGAAGCGCCGCGACGGAGCAAGCGCGGCGAACCGCTCGGCGCTGCCCGGGCCGTAGACGGGCTCGAACAGCGTCCCGTCGGCGAGACAGAGCGCGTTGGTCGTCCCGTCGGCCGCCGGCGCGAACGCGAGGCCCTGGTCCGGGACGGCGCCCGCGAGGGCGAGCAGGTCACGCGTCGTCGCGCACGGAAGGTCCGCGTTCACGACGAGGTACGGCGGCGGGAGCGCAGCGGCGACGGCGGCGTCGAGCGCTGCGCGTACCGCCGCCCCCTGTCCACGCCTCGGATCCTCGATGTGCTCGGCGCCCGGCGGGAGCGGCGGCTCCTCGGGCGCAACGACGAGCACGTGCCCGACAGGCGTCGCCGCGGCGAGCACGTCGGAGAGCATCGCCCGTGCGAGACGGCCGCGCTGCCTCGCGCTCACCCGCGCCAGGCGCCGCTTCGGGTCCGTGCTACGGAAGGGAACGATGACCGTCGCCATCGCGCCGCACACTACCCACGACGGTCGGATCGGCGGGCTCCCGGCCCTCCCGGGCGCGCGCTACTCGTTACGTCCGCGGAGCTCTCGGACGTCGATCCAGTGCGTGCCGCGAAGCGCCTCGACCACGCGCGGATCGGTGTGTTCGGGGTTGAACACGTGCGCGTGGAGGTCACAGCAGAGCACGAGCTCGTGCGGGGGCACGCCCTCGAGCTGGACGAAGGCGTCCACCGGCAGATGCGCCTCGGCGAGGCTGTGGTGGCGGAACTGGAGCTCCGGCGCGATCTCCATCAGTGCCGGCCAGTCGGGACACGCGCGCGAGCTCACGGTCGCGAAATTGGCTCAGCCGCGTCGATCTCCTGCAACGCCCAGCTGCCGTCGAGGAGGACGGCCCCCGTTTCGGCGCCGGCCGGGAAGACGAAGAAGCGGAGAGCATCGTCACGAGCGTGCAGGAGCCGCCCGCTATCGACGTCCGAAAGCGTCACGCGCAGGTGAAAGCGCCCGTCGGCGAGCGGCAGCCGCGGGACTTCGAAACGCAGCTCGCGCTCCCCTCCGTCGCCTCGCCAGCCGAGATCGGCCGTCTCCTGCGTCACGGATCCGAGCACGGCGCCGCCGTCGTCGCGCAGCTCGAGCGAGACGGCCGGAGGCGCGACTCCCGGCTCGGCGGCGACGACGAGGCGAAGCGTGAGCGGCTCGCCGGATGCGAACTGGGTGCGCGGCTCCGCATCGCCGTCGAGCAGCTCGGCGGCAACCACACGGGCCTCGCCGCTGCCCCACTCCCGCAGGCCGCCCTCGAGCTCGTCGGGGCTCGCCTCGGCGGCGAGGAGGCGACGGTACGCCGCGATCGCCTCGTGCGTCGCGCCGTCGAACGCCACCTCGCCCGCCCGCAGCAGCACCGCCCGGTCGCACAGGCGCTCGACGGCCTGCGCGTCGTGAGACACGAAGACGATCGTTCCACCCCGGTTCTTGAACTCGGCGACCTTGCCGAAGCACTTGCGCTGGAACTGCTCGTCACCGACCGCGAACACCTCGTCGAGCAGCAGCACGTCGGCCTCGATGTGCGCCGCGACCGAGAAGCCGAGCCGCATGAACATGCCGGAGGAGTACGTGCGAACCGGCAGGTCAATGAAGCGCTCGAGCTCCGCGAACGCGACGATCTCGTCCATCACCTCGCGCACGCGGGCCCGCGTGAGCCCGTGGATCGAGCCGTTCAGGTACACGTTCTCACGCCCGGTGAAGTCCGGGTGGAACCCGGCTCCCAGCTCGAGCAGCGAGGCGATTCGGCCGCCTGCCTCGACCCGGCCCGACGTCGGACGGATGATCCGGGAGATCAGCCGCAGGAGCGTGGTCTTGCCGGATCCGTTGCGGCCGACCAGCCCCACAGCCTCGCCGGGCTCGACGGTGACCGAGACGTCGCGCAGCGCCTGCACCTCGCGCGCGTGGGTGCGTCCGCGGGAGACGAAGACGTCCTTCAGCGTCCGCTGTGCCTTCGGATAGACGCGAAACGTCCGCGATGCGCGGTCTACGACGATGCGTCCGGCGATCACGCGGGGACCGCCGCGAGGGCCCGCCGGGCGATGTCGCCGAGCGCCCGGACGAACGCAGGGTCGGCGTTCGGCATCTCGATGCGCTGCAGCCGGAGACCGAGCTGACCGGCCCGGTCGCGAGCCTCGTGATCGATGTCCCAGCGAATCTCGAGGTGGTCGGAGACGAACCCGACCGGGCAAACCAGCACGTCCTCGACACCGCGGGCGGCGAGCGCGTCCAGGTGGTCGAGGAGGTCCGGGCCGAGCCAGGGCTCCCCCGTCGGCGACTCGCTCTGGAACGAGAATGACCAGTCGGAGACCTCGGCCGCCCCGGCGACGAGCCGGGCGGTCTCCTCGAGCTGGTCGACGTACGGATCGCCCTCGTCGACGATCCGCGCGGGCAGGGAGTGCGCCGTGAAGACGACATGCGCGCCGGTGCCGCGGATGCGTGCGGCGAGGAACGAGACGAAGCCCGGGTCGTCGTGCCAGCTCTCGACGAACGCCGTCGCCGCGCGACCCCCGACCGCCTCCTCGAGGAGGCGGCGGTAACCGCCGATCGACAAGCGGCTGTAGTGCGGCGCGAGCACGAGGCCGACGAGCAGCTTCGCCCCGGCCGCGAGCGCCGCCTCGACCGCCTCGGCGATACGGGGCGACCAGTGCTTCATGCCCGTGAACACGGGCAGGTCGAGCTCGCCCGCGAGCGCCGCGCGCGTCTCCTCGGTGATCGCGTTGAGCGGGTTCGCGTCCTCGATCCCGAGAGCCCGGTAGCGGGCAACGAGATCCTCGAGATGCTCGGGGGCGATCGGGCGGCCACCGCGGATGTCCGCGTAGTAGGCCGGGACGTCGGCGACCCGCTCCGGCGAGCCGTACGCCATCAGCACGACTGCGGTGTCGCTCATGGGACGACCTTCGGTTGTCCCATGGCCCTCCCGCTCCTGCGCGGGCGAAGCCCGTGCCTCCGCTCCCCGGAGAGCTCCGCCGAGTCTACGCTCACGCGGTCAAGGTATCCGAGCCGCGGGACGCACCGTGGCCCGCTCAGCAGGTCGCACGCTGCACGAGGTCGGCAAGGCGTGTGAGCACATCGGGATCGGTACGCGGGAGCACCCCGTGCCCGAGATTGAAGACGTGTCCCGGCCTGCCGCCCGCGCGTGCGATGACCTCACGTGCCCCGGCCTCGATCCGCTCCCAGGGCCCGAGCAGAACGGCGGGATCCAGGTTGCCCTGCACGGCGCGGTCGCCGACGAGCGCCCAGCCCTCGTCGAGGGGCAACCGCCAGTCGAGACCGATCGCGTCACCGCCTGCGGCCGCCATCGCCGGAAGGAGCCCCGCCGTGCCGGTGCCGAAGTGGATCGTCGGCGCGGCCGCGGCCGCCAGGACCCGCGCCGACCACGGAGCGACGAATTCCTCGTAGTCGGGACGCGAGAGCACGCCGACCCACGAGTCGAAGAGCTGCACGGCATCGGCGCCCGCCCGGGCCTGCGCCGCGACGTACGCCGAGAAGCAGTCGGCGAGCTTGTCGAGGAGCGCCCGCCAGACCGCGGGTTGCGAGTACATGAGCTCCTTGACGGTCGCGAACTCGCGGGACGGCTTCCCCTCGACGAGGTAGCCGGCAACGGTGAACGGCCCCCCGCAGAAGCCGACCACGGCACGCTCCGGATCGAGCTCGCCGCGGACGAGGCGGATCGCTGCGAGCAGTGGGCCGAACGCCTTCTCGGGGTCGTCGGGTACGCGCAGCCGATCGACGTCGTCCGCCGTGCGCACCGGCTCGGCGACGACCGGTCCGACGCCCTCGACGAGCTCGACGTCGATGCCCATCGCCAGCACCGGCGTCATGATGTCGGCGAACATCACCGCCGCGTCGACGCCGTGGCGGCGCACCGGCTGGAGCGTCACCTCGACGCAGAGCTCGGGTGTCTGCGCGACTTCCCAGAAGGAGTGACGCTCGCGCACTGCCCGGTACTCCGGCAGCGACCGTCCCGCCTGCCGCATGAACCAGATCGGTGTGCGCTCCACGCGTTCGCGGCGCAGCGCACGGACGAGAAGCGGCTCCATGCGCGGTTAGGCTAGCGGCCTCGTGTCGAACGGACCTCTCGCCGTCCGCTGGGGCGCGTGGCCCGACATCGCCCCTCAGGCCGGCGTCGTCGAACGCGTGCGCCTGCACGTGGAGAACGTCGGGTCGGTCGCGTGGCGCCGCGGGATCCGGATCTCCTACCACTGGCTCGACGGGCGCGACAACCCGATCGTGTGGGACGGGATCCGCAACCCGGCGCCGCCGCTTCCTCCCGGGAGCGCGGCCGAGGTCGAGATCGCGGTCCGGGCGCCGATCCCGCCGGGGCCGTACCGGCTTGCCTTCGACCTCGTCGCCGAGCACCGCGCCTGGTTCCAGGAGCTGGGGAACACGACGCTCGTGCGGGACGTCGTCGTGGCGGAGCGCGCCGGCGAGCCGAACGCGAACCTGCCCGACTGGATCGAGGCGGCGCCGGACTGGTGGGAGCGAGTCCGGCAGGCGCACGCGACCGGCTACGCGGTCGTCGCGGGCGCGATCGACTGGCCGGGGCTCCGGCGGCCGCGCTCGCTCGCACCCTACGCGCCCGGCCCCGGACGCATCCCCGGGTTCGACGCCCCGCTCCTCTGCCCGTCGGTCCTGCCCGGAGTCGAGCTCGAGCGGCTCGACGACGTCGCGGGGCTGCCCGCGTTCGCGGCGCCGCGCGACGAGCCCTGGGTCTACGACGGCCGGATCGTGCTCAGAACGCGCTTCAAAGCTCGACCGCGATCCGGTCGTCGACCAGCCTGAAGACGACGGCGCCGAGCACGAGCGCGACCGCGGCGGCGACGACGAGGTAGACGACGTCGGCGGCCCGCGGCAGCTGCCCGAGCCAGAGCGCGTCCCGCACGGCGTAGATCGGCGGGGCGACCGGGTTCCCCCAGCGGAGCACGTCGAGCAGGACGTGGTGGCGCTGCGCGCGGGCGGGCAGCTGCGCGAACCGCCAGAGGACGGGCGTCAGGAAGAACCACGGCAGGAGCCCGGCGAGCACGACGTGCTCGATGTCCCGGTAGAGGACGTTCAGGCACGCGACGAGCAGCGCGAGGCCGGCGGTGAAGAGCACGAAGACGACGGCGAGCGGGATCGCAGCCCAGACGGTCGTGCGGGCGTCCGGGATGAAGATGAGCGAGAGCACGACCAGGATCGCCAGCATCACGCCGAACGTGACGGACTGCGTCGCCACGGTCGAGAAGGGAACGAGCTGCCGGGGGAAGCGCACCTTCTTGACGAGGTCGGCCGCGTCGACGATCGAGCGCGAGGCCGCCTGCAGCGAGGTCGCGAAGAAGACCCAGCAAGCGAGGCCCGCGAGCAGGTAGAGCGGATAGTGCGGAATCGACTGGCCGCTCCAGACCAGTCCGAAGACGACGAGGTAGACGCCGAGCAGCACGAGAGGGTTGAGCAGCGACCAGGCGACGCCGAGGACGGAGCCCTTGTACTTCACCTGGAAGTCGCGCCGAAAGAGGTTCGCGAAGAGCTCCCGGTAGCGCAGCAGGTCGGCGTAAACCGTCATGATCCGCTTCTAGTCTAGGGAGGCTTCGTGCGGGCACACACGCCCCTAACACCGCTGCACTACCCTCGCTCGGCGTGAGCACGCTCGCGGCGATCGCCGCTCTGCCCGCGTCGGCACTCACGATCCGGCTGCTGCTCGCGACGCCGCTGAGCCGGAGGCTCGTCGCGCTCCCGTCCCGCGAGCGCTGGCACGACCGACCGACACCGCTCTTCGGCGGGATCGGGATCTACCTCGGCCTCACCGCGGGTATCTGGATCGCGGCGGCCGTCGGCGCGATGCCCGTGACGAAGCAGTTGAGCGGCATCTACGGCGGCGCATCGCTGCTCTTCCTCGCCGGCCTCGTCGACGACCTGCGCGCGCTCCCGCCCAGGGTCAAGCTCGCGGTGCAGATCGCCGCCGCGGTTCTCGTGATGGCAACCGGCACGAGCGTCCAGCTCGTGCACACGCACCTCGTCGCGTGGCCGCTCGCCCTCCTCTGGCTCGTCGGGATGACGAACGCGTTCAACCTCCTCGACAACATGGACGGGCTCGCCGCGACGCTCGCCGGGATCGCGTTCGGCTTCTTCGCGATCGATGCGGTGACGATCCACCCCGATCACCTGCACCTCGTGCTCGCGCTCGCGGGCATCACGGCGTGCGCCGGTTTCCTGCCGTTCAACCTGCGACCGCACCGGAAGGCGCTCGTCTTCATGGGCGACTCGGGCTCGCAGGTGCTCGGCTTCACCCTCGCGGCGCTCGGGCTCGCGGCGAGCTGGAACGTCGCCGGGTCGACGGTCGCAACGCTCTTGCTCCCGATCCTCGTGCTCGCCGTGCCGGTCCTCGACACGAGCCTCGTCACGGTGCTCCGGCTGCTCGAGGGCCGGCCGATCTCGCAGGGAGGGCGCGACCACTCCTCGCACCGCCTCGTCCGCTACGGCCTTTCCGAGAACCACGCCATCCTGCTGCTTGCGCTGCTCGCAACGGCACTCGGAGCGACGAGCCTGGTCTACAACGTGCTGCAGGACCAGCGGCTCGCCGTCCTCGGCGTGCTCGTGACGGCCGTCCTGCTCGTGCAGTTCGCGAGCTTTCTCGCCGACGTGGAGACCCGATCGGTGGAGAGGGACGGGCCGCGCCTCTCCGACGCGTTCGCCGTGCACTGGCGACGGCTCGTGGAGGTCCTCGTCGACTTCGCCCTGATCGCCGCGGCGTTCGCGGCCGCATATGTCGCCCGCTTCGGCTGGCCCGGCACGGTCTCGCAGCGCCACCTCGCGGAGGTGACGATCCCGATCTTGATCGCGGCCCGCTACCTCGCGTTCATGCCCTTCGGCCTCTACCGGTCGGTCTGGCGGTACGCCGGCTCCCGCGACCTCGCCGCGATCGCAGGCGCGGTCGTCACGTCCGAGGTCGCGACGCTGGCGTACATCTCGATCACGCAGACGATCGGCGACTTCTCGCGCGCATTCTTCGTCATCGACGGGCTCTTCTGCTTCGTCGCGATCGGCGCGTCGCGGCTGGCCGAGCGCGCGCTCATCGGGGGGGCGCAGGCGTATCGCGACCGCAGCGGGCGGCGCGTCATCGTCGTCGGCGCCGGCCGGACCGGACGGAGTCTCGTGCGCGAGCTGCGCGAGACTCCCGGCGAGCGGGTGCTGGGCTTCATCGACGACAACCCGCGGCTCCGGCGCCGACGCGTCCACGGCGTGCCCGTCGTCGGCGGGACGCTCGAGCTGCCGGCGCTGCTCGGGCGCCACGAGGCCGACGTCGTCTTCGTGACGATCCCGGACGCGCCGCGGGAGCGGCTGGACGCGGTCGTCGACGCATGCACCGAGGCCGGCGTCGACTGCCGGTTCGTGCGGCGCGACATCGATCTCGATCCGCAGGTCGTTCTGGGCTCGATCGGCGAGTGAGCGAACGCTCGCTGACCGATCGGCTGCTCGCGGCGATCCCGTTCGCCGTGGCTGCGCTGGCCTTGCTCTCGCTCTTCTTCTGGGAGGCCGCCGCGCGGAAGACCCCGACCGTGTTCACCGACGAGCTCAAGTGGGCCCAGCTCTCCCGCGCGATCGCAGCGACCGGTCACGCGGCCCAGCGAGGCGAGCCGACGTCGTTCAAGTCGCTCTACGCGTACTTCATCGCCCCGGCCTGGTGGGTGCACTCCACGAAGACGGCGTACTCGATCGCGAAGTACCTCGACACGCTCGCGATGTGCCTCGCGGCGGTTCCCGTCTACCTGATCGGGCGCATGCTGCTGCCCGCGCGCATCGCCGCGCTCGCCGCGCTCGCCGCGATCTGCACCTCGGCCCTGTACTACGCCGGCTTCCTGATCCCCGAGCCGCTCGCCTATCCGGTCTTCATGCTTTCCGCCTACACGGGCATCCGGGCGCTCGCAGGAGGTGGACGCCGCTGGGTCGTCGCGGCCGTTCTGTTCGCGCTGCTCGCGATCGCCGTGCGCGGCGAGCTCGTCGTCACCGTGCCGATCCTCGCCGTGGCCGCCTTCATCGTCTGGATCACCGGGCCGCGCGGCCGGCGCCTGAGGCAGGGCTGGAGCAGGTCCGACTACGCCGGCGCCGCCGTGCTGCTCGTCGGGGTGATCATCGCGGCGAACGCCGTCATCAGCTCGGGCTCGAATGCCTGGGCGGTCGTCACGCAGAGCTACCAGGGGCGCATGTGGACCCTCGGACTGAACTCGGCGGGCGCGCTCGCGATCGGGCTCGGGATCCTGCCGATGGTCGCCGGGCTCGCGTCGCTGTGGCTTCCCGAGTGGCGCCATGACCCACGCTGGCGGGCGTTCGCCGCCTACACGGCGAGCGCCGTCGTCTTCTTCTGGCTCTACACCGCGGTCAAGGCCGCCTACAACTCGACCGTCTTCGCGACGCGCATCGAGGAGCGCAACCTGATCTACCTCGGCCCCCTCCTGATCGTGGGCACCGCGATCTACTTCTCGAGCCGCCGGCCGTTCCTGCCCGGCGTGCTCGCCGCGACGGCCGTGACGACGTGGCTCGTGCTCCACTACGGCTACCAGCTCGACTACCCGTACTTCGAGTCCCCGGGCTACGGCGTCGCGACGATGGCGAACCGCGCCTGGCGGTGGGACCAGCCGACGATCCGCATCGGCTTCGCGGTCGCGTGCGGCGTCGTCCTCGTCGTCATGCTCGTGCCGTGGGCACGCCGCATCCCGGGACGGCTCCGCGCCGGAGTCGTCCTCCTCGCAGCGGCCGCGACCGTCACCTGGATGCTGGCCGGCGAGATCACGAGCGCCGACGGCACCGCCCAGGCCTCGCGCTCCTACCTCACCCACCTTCCGCAGCCGCCCGACTGGGTCGACGAGGCGACGAACGGCGCGGGCACCACCTTCCTCGGCCAGAACCTCTCGCTCGGCCAGGACGTCGGCGTCTGGCTGCTCGAGTTCTGGAACCGCTCGGTGAAGCACATCTGGACGCTCGACGGTGCCAGCACGCCCGGGCCCGGACCGACGCTGACCCCCGACCTGCAGAGCGCCGACGGCGAGCTGCGCTACGACCCCGGGCTCGACTACGTCGTCGAGACGAACGGCGTCAAGCTGATCGGCACCGTCGTCGCGAGCCGTCCGAACCTCGACGTGGTGAAGCTCGCGTCCCACCCCTGGCGGCTGCAGCAGGCCTCCTTCGGCATCAGCGACGACGGCTGGATCGCCGCCGCGAGCACCGATGCGACGAGCGCCGACGGCGGCTACGCCTACTTCGGCCCGGGCGCTGCGCCCGGACTCGTCACCGTGGACGTCGGACGCCCGGGCTTCTGCAACCACTCGCCCGGAACGACCGCGGTCGTCACGATCGGCCCGGTCGCCCTGAACGAGCAGCGGGCGCCGGTCGTCGACCACCCGGTCATCACCCGCCGCGTCCACGTCGCCGACTGCTCGCACAACTACGTCAAGGCGCGCGTCCGTCCGCCGTTCGCGGTGCAGATCCACGTCTCCCCGCTCACCTCCGGGACGGACTACGGCGTGCCCGACTCGCGGATGTTCGGTGTGCAGCCCGGCTTCACGTTCAAGCGCTAAAGCGCGCGCAGCCGCTCGGGGTGCTTGCGCACGAAGCGGAGGATCCCCGCCCAGTGCCAGAGCGTGCGGCGTGTCAGCCAGTGCTTGTCGGTCTCGGCCTTGTGCTCGTGGCGCACGACGGCGGCCGGGACGTACCAGCGCTCCCACCCGGCGCGCGCGGCGCGGTAGGCGAGGTCGATGTCCTCCCCGTAGAGGCGGTAGCCCTCGTCCAGACCGCCGAGCTCGTCGAGCATGGCCCGCCGCAGCATCAGGAACCCACCGAGCATCCAGTCGGCCTCGACCGGCTCGGCTGGCGGCTGCTCGTCGAGGTGGAAGTGGTGCCGCTGCGGGACGACGAGACGCAAGGGCGTGCGCCGGACGACCGTGCCGGTGACGGTGGGGAAGCGGCGGCGCGACGGCTGCCACGACCCGTCGGGAAACACCATCCTCGGCCCCGCGATCCCGCAGCGAGCATGGGCCTCCATGAAGTCGCGAAGCGCGGCCACGGCCCCCGGCTCGGGGACGGCGTCCGGGTTCACGGTCACGACGAGCTCGGCGCTCGTCGAGGCGACGCCGCGGTTGACGTTCGCCGCGTAGCCGCGCGGGCGGTCGTTGTGGATCGCCTCGACGCCCGCCGGGACCGAGCCCGGGACGTTGGCGATCACGACCAGCTCGTCGACCTGCCCGCGAAGCGCCGGCAGCGATTCTTCGAGCTCGCGGGGGTGGCCGTGACTGACGACGACCGCCGCGACCCTCACCCGAGCACGCTCCGGTAGACCTCGGCGGTGCGCCGCGCCGTCTCGGCCCACGAGTACCCCTTCGCGCGCTCGAGGCCGGCGCGTGCGAAGCGGTCGCGGTCGGCGAGCGCCCGGCGGATGCCGTCGGCCAGGTCGCCGTAGATGCCCGCGTCGCCTGCCACCTCGCGCAGCGCGGCGTCGTCGGAGAGGACGACCGGGGTGCCGCACGCCATCGCTTCGAGCGCGGGGATGCCGAAGCCCTCGTACCGCGACGGCAGGACGACCGCCGCGGCGCGCCGGTACAGCTCGGCGAGCTCGTCGGTCGGGACGAAGCCTCGGACGTCCGCGCCCCGCGAGCGGAGCTCCCGCGCGAGGGCGGGCTCCTTCTCGGGCCCCGCCACGACGAGCGGGACGCCTGCCTGCCGGGCCGCCTCGAGCGCGGCGAGCGGGTCCTTCCGTGCCTGGACCGCGCCGACGAAGAGGGCATAGCCGCCGTGACCGCCGCCACCAGGCGTGAACGCCGGGTCGACCCCGAGCGGCGTGACCGTGATCTTGTCGGAGGGGATGCCGTACAACGCGACCGCATCGCGCTTCGTGCGCTCCGAGACCGCGAGCAGATGATCGGCGCGGCGGGCGGCGCGCGGGACGACGGCGCGGAACGTGACACGGTCCGCGAGGCCCATCGCAGAGGCGTCGTGCTCGAAGTGCAGGTCGTGCAGCGTGACGATGCTGCGGCCGCGGTAGCCGAGCGGCAGGGCGTGCTGGAAGTGCGCGAGCTGCGGCTGCACCCTGCGCAGGAGGCGCGGCAGCGACCACGCCATCCGCGTCTCCTGGAAGCGCGCCGGCAGCGGGAGCGGGCGCACGCCCGCCGGCACGAGCTGCGGGTGGCGCGTCACCGCCGCGAGCTCGAGGTCGGGCGCCACCACCGGCAGCTGCCGCAACAGGTTCAGCACGTAGGTCTCCTCGCCGGTCCGCCTGCGGCCGAGCACGTCGGCGTCGACGACGATCATCCCGCGACCTCCTCGTAGACCGCCCACGTCCGGGCGGCGACCTCGGCCCAATCCGGCCCGCGGCGGGCGGGCGGGGCGATCGCGCTCGCGATCCCGTCCCTGATCGACTCGACGTCGGTCGGGTCGACGTACACCGCGTCCGGGCCGGCGAGCTCCTCCATCGCCGAGCCGGCGCTCGTCACGACGGCGCAGCCGCAGGCGAGCGCCTCCGCAACCGGGATGCCGAAGCCCTCGTAGAGGGAGGCGTAGACGAGGCAGCGCGCGCCCCGGTAGAGCGCCGCCAGCTCGGCGTCGTCCACGTCCGGGAGCCAGGTCACGTTCTCCGGCGGCTCGACGCCCCCCCAGCCGCGTGAGCCGACGACGCGCAGCTCTCCGTCGACCGCCTGCGCGATCCGTGCCAGGTTCTTGCGCGGCTCGAGCGTCCCGACGGCGAGGACGTAGTCTCCACCGGCCCGCGGGCCGTCCGGCGTGAAGACGTCTTCCACGGCATTCGGCACGACGGTGATCTTCGCGTCCGGCGTGCGAAGCAGCGAGCAGAGCTCTCGCCTCGTGAACTCCGAGACGGCGATCACCTTCGATGCCGCCGCGACGACGCGTGGAACGGCCAGGCGCGAGTAGGAGCGGGTCCAGCGGTTGAACCACTCCGGATGGCGCAGGACGGCGAGATCGTGCACCGTCACGACGAGCGGCTGCCGGCCGCGCAGCGGCCCGCGAAAGGTCGGGCAGTGCAGCACGTCGGCGTCCGCCTTCAGGCGCGGGTACCACAGCAGGTCGGCGGCGACCGCGCGGGTTCGCGAGGTGGCCGGGAACGAGACCTCGGTCACGTCGAGGCGGTCGCGCAGCGCGCGGACGTACCGCGCCGTGCCGGCGCGCGTCTGGTGGAGCGGCGTCGTGTCGAGTGCTACGCGTATCGCGCGTACCCCTCCAGGAAGATCTCGCCCACGCGCCGCCACGAGAACCGGCGCGCATGCTCGAGCCCTTTGCGGCGAAGCTCCTCCCGTCGCGAGAGCGCCTCGCGGATCGCCGCGGCGAGCTCCTCGGCGCTCTCCGGGTCCGCCCGGACGGCCGCATCGCCCGCCGCCTCGTCGAGCGACGGATGCGACGAGGCGACAACCGGAGCGCCGGATGCCATCGCCTCCGTCACCGGCATCCCGAAGCCCTCGAACCGCGACGGATAGACGACGGCGGCCGCCCCGCGATAGAGGCGGGCGAGCTCCTCGTCGGGCACGCGGCCGAGGCGAACGATCCCGGGCGCGCTCGAGCTGCGGCTGCGGCCCCCAGCCCTGCCCGCCGACGAGGACGAGCGCGACGCCGCTGTCGCCGAGCAGCGCGAAGGCGTCGACCAGCGTGCCGAGGTTCTTGCGGGGCTCGAGCGTCGCCACGGTCAGGAGGTAGGGGCCGCCGAGGTCGGCCGCCTCGCCGTCGGCCGAGAAGTCGGAGCCGATGCCGGGATGCGCGACGAGCACGCGGTCGCGCGGGAACTCGCAGGTCTCGGCGAAGTCGTCGGCGGTGAACGCCGAGTTCGCGAACACGACGTCGCAGGTGAGTGCGGCGTTCCGGTACTTGCGGCCGTGCATCGCGCGCGTCCGCTTCGTCGTCCACTCGGGATAGTGCACGGGAACGAGGTCGTGAATTGTCGTGGCGCGGACGCCCCGGCGCTGCGGCGGGTACATCCAGTCGCTGAAGTGCAGCGCGTCGAAGCGGCCGAGGACGCGCTCGGCCGGCGGGTAGCCCGCGACCGACCACGCGGTGCGCCACCCGTGTGCGCCCGGCAGCGCCAGCAGCCGCAGCTCGACGTCGATCCCGGCGAGCGCCTCGGGGATCACGCGACGCCCGGCCGGAGAGGTCGGTGCGAACGCGACGATCTCGTGCTCCCCGGCTGCGGCCTCGGCGAGCCCGGCGAGCGAGCCGCGGATGTAGTTGTTCACGCCCGTCCGCTCGTGGGAGAGCGGCGAGACGTCGAACGCGATCCTCATCGCGTCTCGAGACGCAGGAAGCGGATGCCGAGAACGCGCGTGTCGGTCGACCCCGGCTCGACCGCCGCGGGCTGCGCGACGGGGAGGATGCGGAAGCGGACGACGCAGCGTCCGCCGACCGGGGTGAGCGGGACCGAGAGCGTCCTCGTCGCGCCGTGCGGGACCCTGAGCTCGAAGCGCCGCCCGCCGCTCGTCGCCGTCACGACCGACTCGGTGCGGATCAGCTTCGTGTCTCCGGCGACGGTCGCGCGCAGACGCTCTCCGGAGACGCACCGGTAGGCGGTGTAGGAGGCCGTCGGGCCGGACCACGAGTCGGGCGAGATGCCGGTGACCGTGCTGCGCACGCCGAGCGGGCGGACGACGCGATACACGGCGAGCCCCTTCACGGGGTCCGCCAGCACGCGCTTCTCGTCGAGCGCCAGCGCATCGGAGGTGAGGACGTACGGCGCGTCGATGCCTGCGATGCGCCCGGTGCGCGGATCCACATGCACCGGCGTCTCGGGCAGCGATCCCGGCGTCGGGTCGGCGACGTCGTAGACGCCACGGAGCGAGCGGTTGAAGAACTCGTTCGTCCACACGGTGAACTTGTCCATCGTCCGCGAGTCGTAGATGACGGCGACGTGCGCGTCGCGACCGAGCCGGCGATCGATCCAGTCGCGCTCGGGCTTGGCCGTGCCGCCGTAGAGCGCTCCGACCGATGCGTGGTGGATGCCGCCGTGCGGGTTCGTCTCGATCGCCCAGAGCGCGACGCCGTCGAGGGCGAGGACGAGCAGCGGCAGCGCAACGGCGACGCGCGACGGCACGTAGAGCACGAGCAGCGCGACGGCGATCCCGCCGATAAGCACGAAGGCGCCGACCTCGTCGAGCGAGATGAGAGTGTCCTGGAGGGTCCACAGGGGGATGAGCGCGAGCGTGTCCGAGGTCGCGTTGCCGTTGATCAGGCCGTCGTAGGGGACGACGCCGACGAGAGCGGCGGCGATCACCGCCGAGAGAGCGGCGGCGCGCGGCCGCGGCAGGCCCCGCTCGACCCAGAGGCACAGGGCGATGAAGAAGAACGGCGCGACGAAGAACATGTTCCGCTCCTCGATCCGCTGGCTCTGCGTCGCTGCGAACACCGCGACCTCGAGAACGAGCCATGCGGTGAGCGACGCGGCCGCCGCGAGGAACGGCGACCGTCGCTCGCGCGTCGCGAGCAGGAAGATGAAGGCGGCGAACGGGGCGACACCCACGTACAGGTCGAGCTCCCCCACGTGGTACAGCAGCCACTTGAGGATGGCGCCGGCCGAGTAGTGGGCGCTCGTCGTCACCCGGTAGGCGCCGAGCACGGCGAGCGGCGTCCGGCCCCGGGCCGCCTCGAACAGGACGACGAGCACGCCGCCCGCGACGACGAGTGCATAGAGCGCCCTGAACTCGCGCAGCCGGCTGCGGCCGAGGAGGAGCGGCGCGGTGAGGATCGCGGGGGCGATCGCCACCGCCTGGGCGCGCGTGAGGAACGCCAGCAGGGTCAGCGCGAACAGCACGGCGATCCGCCACCAGGTAGGGCGCTCGAGCACGAGCACGAGCGCGAGCGCCGCCCCGAGGAACAGGGGATAGAAGGCGTTCTCGGTCATCAGCGTGCCCGTGTAGACCATCGACGGCACGGCGACGGTGAGCAGCGCGGCGAGGAGCGCCAGCCCGGGGCGCATCAGCCGGCGGGCGAGCAGGTAGGCGGGGATCGCCGCGAGCGACATGATCACGGTGTCGATCGCCTTCGCGACGCCGTACGCGCTCGGCACCGAGCCGATCCGGAATGCCGGGGCGATCAGGATCGGATAGAGGAACCCGAAGCCGTGCGCAGGCTCTCCGCGGATCAGGAAGCTGCCGTGGGCTGCGACCGATTTCGCGAGCTCGGAGTAGATGAGCTCGTCGACCATGATCCACGGCGCGACCATGCGCCGGTCGAGCACGAGGCGCAGGGCGATCGAAGCGGCGACGATCGCGCCGAGCCACAGCCATGCGGGCACGGCGACGGCGCGGGCGCGCACCGAGGCGGCCGCCTGGCTCATTCCTCCAACGCTCATGTGACGACCCCGGACTCGCGTGCGGCGCGCGCCAGCATCGCGGCGTCGTCGATGCCGACGTCCGCCGCGGCGCGGGCAATCGCGAGCAGCACCTCGTCATCGACGGCATCCCCGCCGGCCGCCACCTCGAGCGCGGCGACGTAGGCATCGGCGACCTTCGACAGCGCGTGCTCGCCCTCGACGTAGGCGCGGGCGGCCGCTCCGAGCTGCGCTCCGTGGTCGGCGGCGACGCCGATCGCCGCTTCGAGCGTCGAGACCTCGTACTCGTCGACCGGCACCTTGAGCACGGCGTCGTCCGGCAGCTCCGAGAACCAGCCGACGTCCGAGACGATGAGCGGCTTGCCCTGGGACAGCACCCTGATCACGGAGCCGGAGGTCTCGCCCATCGTCGGGTAGCGCAGGTTGACGAGGACGTCACAGGCGGCGATCAACGACCAGAGCCGCTCCTCGGGCACGTACTCGAGCCGCTCGACGCCCTCGACGACACCGAGCCGCTCGAGCCGGCGGCCGACGTCGAAGCGCTCGCCGGCGGCGCCGACCAGAAGCAGCCGTGCGCCCGGCCGCTCGCGCCGGAAGGAGGCGAACGCCTGCAGGAGCTGCGGGATGCGCTTGTTCATGTTCAGGAAGCCGAAGCAGCCGATCAGCGGCTCCCCGCGGACGTCGTCCGCGGGGGCCACGTCGCGCACGGGCCAGGCCGGGTGCGGGATCCGCCACAGCCGGCCGCCGTACCCGGCGGCGCGGGCCCGCTCCGCGACGTACCCGGAATGGACGATCAGCCCGTCGGCGAGGTCGAGGACGGTGCCGGCGAGCGGGAAACGCTCGGGCTGGGTCTCCCAGAGGAGCGGTAGCAGGTTGTCGAGCACGCCGAGCCCGAGCAGGCGCCCCGCGACGCCGAGCTCGCGCTCCATCGCCTCGAGGTAGCCGCGGCCGTCGCCCCGTCCGATCGTGATGCCGGCGATCAGGTGATGCAGGACGTAGTCGTGCATGACGACGACGCCGGGCCGCTTTCGGAGCGCATCGACGACGAAGCCGTGGGCATCGGGGTCGTTGCCGACGTGGTAGAGCGCGACGTCGGCGGCGGGCACGCGCCGCCCCGGCTCCCCGACGACGACGTCGACACGCTGCCGGAGCGCAGGCAGGAGAAGCGCCGAGTAGTCCGCGACGCCGGAGCGGGACGGCGGGAGCGGCGAGTAGTAGGCGACCCTCATGCGAGAAGAGCGTCGACGCAGGCATCCCACGTGACGCGCTCGGCGATGTGCCTCCCGGCGGCGCCCCACGCTCCGGCATCGTCGGGGTGTGCGGCCAGGTGGGCGCACGCGCGGGCGAGCTCGGCGGCGTCCGGCCCGACGACGAGACCGGTCTCCCGGTCGGTGACGACCTCGAGAGGGCCGCCCGCGTCCGTCGTCGTCAGCACGGGCTTGCCGGAGAGGAATGCCTCGTACGGGACCATGCCGAAGTCCTCGTCGACCGGGGCGTAGTAGACGGCGAGGCAACGCGCGTAGAGATCGGCGAGTTGCGCCTGATCGACGCGGCCGACGAGCTCGACCCGTCCGTCGAGCCCGCTCGCGAGGCCGGCCAGGCGCTCGCGGTCCGGCCCCTCGCCGGCAATCACGATCCGCACACCCGGCTCCTTCCTCGCGGCCTCGATCAGCAGGTCGATCCGCTTCGCGCGGTCGAGCCGGTTGACGGAGAGCACGTAGCCCTCGGAGGGCTCGCTGCGGTAGGCGAGCGCCTGCGGCGGGTGTGGGAGGACCTCGGCCTCGATGCCGTTGAAGCGCGCGAGCCGCTCGGCGACGTTCCGCGAGGTGGCGAACACGCGCCTGGCCTCGCCGAGCGCGACACCGTCGAGCCGCACGATCGCCTGACGCGTGGCGCGATCGTGCGGCGAGGCGTCGAACTGGCCGAGCTCGGTGCCGTCGTAGTCGTAGGCCTGCCGGAACTGGTGCAGCACCCAGGCGACCTTGTTCGGGTGCCGGACGCAGTAGGCGGGGAACTTGGTCGCGATCACCCGATCGATCGGGCGTCCGTCCGACTCGGCCAGATCGACGAGCCGCCAGAGGAACGCCTGGTCGAGCACGCGGGCGCCGGGATACCACTTGAACGGCACGGTCACGAGCTCCGTCTCGTGGCCACGGCTGCGCAGCGCGGCGACGAGGTCCTCTGCCATCAGCTCCGCCCCGCCGTGTACGAACGGCACCTGCGGCGCGCACACCGCGATCCTCATCGGGATTGCTCGAGCCGGGTGATGCGCTCGTCGAGGTCGTCGATCAGCTTCAGCACCGCGTCGTTGAACGCACGCTGATCGGCAATGGCCGGCTCGACGTACCAGCGCATCAGACGGCGGAGGACGGCCTTGACTGGCCCGCCCTTGCCGACGATCGGGCGCTCGGCCGAGATCGGCCAGAGCCGCTCGGCCTGGTCGCGCACCGAGAGGCGGACCTGCACGGGGGGCACGCCGTCGGCCCGCGGCCCGGCGGCCCGGAGCTCCTCCTTGAGTCGCGCGAAGAGCGCGGCGACGTCGACGGTCTCGTCGGACATCCGCTGGAGTGTAAAAGGCGGCGATTACGGCGCTGTTAGCGAGCAACGCCCTCGGGCGGCCGGCGGCTCCTCGGCGAGGGCGAGCCGCGGCCTCTGACGCGTGCACACACGCGCGAGGCGAAGGGGCCGACAGCCCCGTGAAAATCGCTCCTACCGGCCGAGAAGCCGAAGCTGGCGCCGGCGCGTCGCGCGCGCGAAATCGGACTTCAGGATCTTCTTGCGGCGAGCGTTTGCGAGGTATGCGAGCCGCTGCACGTGGCGCTGTAGCCCGAACGGTGCGCGCTCGATCTTCCGGGGATGGGTGCTGCGCACCTGGGCGAGCGCGGCGGGCGTGTAGAAGGCCTCGACGAACGCGTCGATGATCTTTGCGACGAGATAGCGCGACACGTGATGCGGCTTGTTGTCGGGGATGCCGTAGGCACGCCAGTCGAGATGGCCGCCTGCCCAGCGGACGACCTCGAACGACGGCCAGTAGTAGACGCCGGCCGGCCCCGTCGCCATGACGCGGTCGAGCGCGACGCGAAGCGTGGACTTCGAGACGGCGTCGGCGGTCATGCACGAGATGCCGCGGAAGGTCGCGCCGAGCGGGACCGGCGAGAGCGTGAGCACGATCGGTGCAGTCGCGTTCACGGTGCGCAGCAGCTGGATCGTGCGCAGGATGTTCGCCTCGTTCTCCTCGACGCTCGTGAGGCGGAAGACGTGGCGGTCGCCGTCGAAGATCGACTCGGGCACACCTCGCCAGAAGACTCCGCCTGTCTCCTTGTCTTCCCACACCTCTGCGAGGCCGAACGTGAAGACGAAGACACCCGCGGTCGCGAGCGCGTCCTGATAGTCGACACGCTCCTGCTCGGGCTTCCACTCCGCGATCTCGCCGCTCGGGAGCCGGTCGTAGCGAAACCCGCCGGCCGTTTCCTCGCCGGTGACGATCCACGAAACGAAGTCGAGGATCGCGAAGGTGTTGTTCAGCCCCTCGGGTACCCAGAAGTGGCCGGACGCGAAGCCGGCTTCGGCGAGGTATTTCCGCAGCTCGCGTGCAAAGCAGGATCCGACTGCGACGACCTGGTCGTCGGCGCCGAGGAGCGGCTCGGTCGGGATGTGGCCGGGGATGACGTAGTCGCGGATCAGCGCGGACAGGTCGCCGTCGAAGACGTCCTGCCTGTTCGGATACCGGTTGACGTCCATCAGGTGCCAGCGGTGCTCGGCGTACGACTCGCGCCGGCGGTGCACCGGTATCGCGCCAATCTCACCGGGACGGCGACCCATGCGGGGATGGTAACGGGGCGTGTCGGCTACGCGGGCTGGGCTGCGCAGTCCGGGTGCGGGTTCAGTGCGGGTCGACCGGTCGTCGGAGCTGTGCGCGGCCGTCGCGCTAGAGCGCAGCCTCGACACTGACCGCCCGCGCCACGGCGCGGGAGGTGCCGAGCACGACGGCGCCCGCGCAGGCGACGGCGAGGCCGAGACCGAAGCCGGCGGCATGCGGCAGCGTGGCGTTCGTCAGGAACGGCGCGACGACCGCCGGAGCTGCCATCTCCAGACAGAACGCGACCGGCACGGCACGGGTCGCCGGCCACTGCTGCAGCGCGGTCATCTCGACGAGCAGGCCGCCCCACGTCGCGGCTCCCACGCCTGCCGCCCAGCCGAGCGCGACGAGCCAGTGCCCGTGTGAGAGGGCCGCGTCGACGAGGGCTGTGCCGAGACCGGTCCATGCCCATGCGAGGCCCGCCGCGACGCTCGTCGCGAGGCCGCCGCCGCGACCGGCGAGGCGCAGCAGGTAGGGCGCCGGCGCGACGACGACGAGCGCGAGCCCGACCGCCCACTCGCCGCTCCCGGTGAACGAGCCGGTGCCCGACGGCCCCGACCAGGCGAGCACCGCGACACCCGCGATGATGGCGGCCGTCCCGCCGAGCTCGCGCCGGCCGATCGGCTCGTGGAGGACGCGGCCCCCGAGCACGAGCAGCACGACGAGGCCGAGGCCGAGCGCGGGCTGGACGACGGCGATCGACCCGAGCGCGAGCGCGCCCGCCTGCATGGGCCAGCCGATCGCGCCGGCGACCGTGCCGGCGAGCCAGAGCGGCCGCCGCACGAGCCGCCCGAGCAGCGTTGCCCGCAGCGCCGCCTCTCGCGGCACCTGCCGCGCCTCGAGGGTCTGCAGCGACGTCGCGAGCGCATACAGCGCGGCCGTCAGGGCGGCGAGCAGGACGGCCAGGGCGATGCGCACGGACGGAGACTACGATCGGCGGGTGAGCGACGTCGGCGACCTGCTCGAGCTGCTGCACGGCGCGGGCGACCGCCGGCGCACCGTCCACGCGACGGTGCGATCCTGGCACCACTGCTCGCGAGGGCCCCGCGCGTTCGAGCGTCATGTGGCCGCATCCAGCTCGACGATGTCGGCGCGGTGCGCCGGCGAGGGCGAGCCGCCCGAGACGTCCGAGCGCCGGGAGGAGATCCGGATCGCGAAGCCCGGCCCCGGGCGGCAGGAGGGCGAATGGCACGTCACCGTCGCGCGGAAGCCTCTCGCGGACCCGGCCGGGCGGCTGGAGCGCCTGTGATCGCCATCTCACTGCTCACGCTCGCGCCGGGCATCTCCGGCGGCAGCGAGGTGTACGCGCGCGAGCTCGTGCGCTCGCTGGCGGCCGGGAGCGACCTCGCCTACCGGGTGCTCGTGCCGCCCGTGGCGGCGGACGCGGGCGGCGGGCTGCCGACGACGGTCGTGGACGGCTACCGCGGCCCGAGGGCCCTCGCGCTCGCCCGTGCCGCGGCCGACCCGCGTTTCGCCCGCAACCTCGCAGGTGCCGAGGTCGTTCACTATCCGCTCACGGTGCCGGTGCCGCGATCGCGCGCACGCACGATCGTGACCCTCCACGACGTCCAGCACCGCGACCTGCCTCGGCTGAGCTCGCGTGCCCAGCGGGCGTACCGTGCGCTCGCCTACGACGCCGCCGCGCGGCGCGCAGACCGGGTCGTCGTGATCAGCGAGTTCGTCCGGGAACGGGCCGTCGAGCGGCTCGGCCTCGATCCGGGGAAGGTGCGCATCACGCCGCTCGGGCTCGACCACGACGTGCTGCGCCCCGGCACCGCGGAGCGGGAGCCGTTCGTCTACTACCCCGCGCGCCCGTGGCCGCACAAGAACCACCGGCTGCTCTTCGACGCCCTCCCGGCGATCAGGAAGGCGCACCCCGGCTTGCGGCTCGTGCTCACGGGCGGAGGCGACTTCGGCAGCGTCCCGGAGGGCGTCGAGGTGCTGGGGCACGTCCCCCGCGCGCGGGTCGTCGGCCTCCTCCAGCGCGCCTCTGCGCTCGTCTTCCCCTCCCTCTACGAGGG
Organism: uncultured Thermoleophilia bacterium; assembly: GCA_963784765.1. Taxonomy (GTDB): domain Bacteria; phylum Actinomycetota; class Thermoleophilia; order Gaiellales; family Gaiellaceae; genus PALSA-600. Next base: position 73,065 of record CAWASP010000026.1, on the reverse strand, counting down.
CTTCGGGCTCCCGCCGCTCGAGGCGATGGCCTGCGGCTGCCCGGTTGCGAGCTCGCACGCGGGCTCGCTGCCCGAGGTCGTCGGCGACGCCGCACGGCTCTTCGACCCTCGCGATCCCGGCGCGATCGCCGAGGCCGTGCTCGACGTGCTCGGCGACCCCGAGCCGTGGGTCGCGCGCGGCCTCGAACGGGCGAAGCGCTTCTCCTGGACGGAGACGGCCCGTGCGACCGAGGCCGTCTACCGCGAGCTACTGCCCTAACAGCCGCCGGACTGCGTCGGGATCGACCGTGTGCTCGTCGCGGAGCCACGGCTGCAGCTCGCCGCGGAAGACCGCGAACGCGAACAGGTTGGCCTGCCGCGGGAACGCTTTCGTGACGATCCGCAGCGGCGCCGCGGCGTGCCGCCAGTGCCCCCGGCCGCCGAGCTCGAGCACCGAGACGGGCAGCTCGAGCTCCCGGAAGTAGACGAAGCGGTGCCGGCGCTCCGGATGCGCCGAGGCGATGGTCTTCTCGACCTCGCGCTCGGTCCAGCGGTAGACGAAGTTCGGCACCTGCGAGTTCCTCATGCCGCCCGAGGCGAACTCGTTGTCCGCCACTGCCGTCAGCTCGTACTCGTCGACGACCCCGAGGCGCTGGGCGAGCCGCATCAGGGCCGAGTCGCGGGCCTCGAGTGCGAGCAGGCCGCGGCGCGCCACGCGGTAGAGCTCCAGCACCGCGGCATGCGGCGACGCGCAGTGGTGGAGGCCGGCGGAGATGACCGCCAGGTCGAACGCATCGTCGGGGTAGGTGAGGCGCTCGGCGTCCTGGAGCTCCTCGCCGGGCCCGGGCGAGACGTTCGTGATCGTCACGTCCGTGAACCCGGCCGCCGCGAACGCGTGCCGGTCCACCTCGCCGCCCGCTGCGACGAGCACACGCCAGTCGCGGCGCACAAGCCCCTGCTCGAGCAGCCCGGCGAGGACCCTCTCGTAGAACCCGGCGCGTTCGGTCATCGCCGCCCCAGCCTGCCACGCCGCGCATCCCGCCAGCCCGAGAGCACCGCCGCAGCGGCAGTGCCGCTGCGCGCGTTCAGGAGATGCGCGGCGACGATCACGAGCCGGCGCAGGGCGCGCAGGCCCGGCGGCAGCCGCGCGAAGCGCTCGCAGACGACGATCATGTTGCGCGTGTCGTAGTAGAGGCTCGTCGGCGAGCGGAGCCCGCCCGTCGATGCCGAGCCGACGTGCCGGACGGTCGCCCCGGGCGCGAAGACGACCGCGAGGCCGGCGCGCGCGATCCGCAGGCACCACTCGGCGTCCTCGACGTAGGCGAAGAGCTGCTCGTCGAGAAGACCGGCGCGCTCGAGCGCCTCTCGGGAGACCGCCATGGCCGCGCCGGTCGCGCGGTCGACGTCCCGCATCCGGTCGAAGCGGCCGTCGTCGCGCTCGCCGAAGCCGTCCTGACGGCCCCAGTAGCCGAGCCGCAGGTGCACGGTCCCCCCGGCGTACATGAGGGTGTCGGGCGGCTCGGCGAAGAAGACCTTGCAGGCGAGGACCCCGGCGTCGGGCCGCTCCCGCGCGGCCGCCTCGAGCACCGCCGGCAGGGCGGCGTCGGCGACGGCGTCGTTGTTCAGAAGCAGCACCCAGTCGGCTCCGCGCTCGAGCGCCCTCCGGATGCCGGCGTTGTTGCCTCCCGAGAAGCCGAGGTTGTCGCCGGTGCGCACGAGCTCCACCTCGGGGAACCGCTCCGCCACGCGCTCGGCGGAGCCGTCGGTCGAGCCGTTGTCGACGCAGATCGTCTCCACCCCACGCAGGGAGTCGAGCGCCGCGAGCGTGTCGTCGCCGCCGTTCCAGTTGAGCACGACCGCGACGAGCCGCATCAGCCGAGGCTCCGGACGTAGGCCCAGGCGCCGCGGAGCCCGGCGGGGCGCCACGCGGCGAGCGCGGCCAGATAGAGGACGAGCCCGACCGCAGCGGCCGTCAGCGAGCCGAGCACGAGCGCCGGCAGCCCGAAGACGAGCGCGGCGAGCCCTCCACACGTGACGGCCGCGGGCAGCAGCCGCCGCGCGGTCGGGACGGCGGCGCCGAGCGCAACGAGGACCAGCACGAGCACGAGCGCGGTCGTCAGGGCCATCCCACCGGCGAGGCCTGCCAGCCCGGCCGTCGCGCGCCCGCCCCACTCGACGAGGACATGCAGGAGCAGCACGCCGAGCGCCGCCCCGGGAAGCCAGCGCGCGCGACCGCGCACGAAGAGCAGCGGGAACGACACGGTCACCGCGACCGAGGCGACCATCCAGGGCGCGAGGTAGACGACGAGCCGCCCCAGCTCCGCACCCGTGTCGCCGCCGTAGCTCGAGCCCAGCACGCGGCGCGCGACCGGCTCGCCGGCGAGCGCGAAGAACCCCGCGGCCGCCGCCACGACGGCGAGCGAGAGCCACGAGACGGCGGCGACGTGCCGCGTCACTCGCTCGGGGCTCGCGCCGGCACGGGCGAAGGGCACCGTCGCGGCGAGCGCGAAGGAGGTGGCCGTCACGGCGACGAGCGTCGCTGCGATCAGGTAGGCGTACGAGAACGTCGTCGCCTTCCCGGAGCCGATCCCGGTCGCGAAGCGCAGGGCGATCACGTAGAGCCCCTGCAGTGCAAACGGCAGCGCGACACCCTCGGCGAGCTCGCGGAGCCGCTCGAGCGGCCGGTTGTCCGGCCGGCCCGCGGCGCCGTAGGCGACTGCCCCCGCGAGCGTCGCCCCGACGGCGAGCGCGGCGTTCAACGCCAGCCCCCATCCGAATGCGACGACGCCGTGCCCGACCAGGAGACCGATCGCTGCGACGCCGACGATCGCTCCGAAGCCGAATCCGGCCGCGGCGATGACGTACTCGTCGCAGGCCGCGAGCGCGCTCGCGAAGACGCCCGCCGCCACCTGTGCGACCGCCGCCGGCACGAGCCACGGCAGGAGCTGTGCCGCGGCATGACGGGCGTCGCTCCCACCCGCGAGCGCGTGGGCCACCCCGTCGGGCCACAACACCGCGACCAGCATCGCCGGCACGAAGGGCACGGCGAGCGCCGCCAGCCACGACCCGACCTCCGCGCCGAGCCGGCCCGCCTCGCGTGCCCGCACGAACGCCGGCAGGGCGACGACCCGCAACGCCGAGGCGACGAGCACGAGCGCGAGGTAGACGGCGTAGGCGGCGAAGAACCCGTCGGTCTTCGCCCCGTGGCCGAACTTGCGCGAGAGGATGATTCCCGCGATCGCCGCTGAACCGCTGACCGCGGCCGTGGAGATGCCGGTGACGACGCTCGAGCGGAGGGTCGCCCGGCCGCGTGAACGGTTACCCTGCACCGATGCCCGGCGACGATACCTCCCGGACCTGGCGGCCAGAGGAGCTGGAGGCGCTGCAGGCGGAGCTCGGCGGGGAATACCGGGGACGGACATGCCTCGTGACGGGCGCCGACGGCTTCATGGGCTCGCACCTCACGGAGGCGCTCGTGGCGCTCGGAGCGCACGTCGTCGCGTTCGTCCGGGCAACGTCGTCGGGCGCGCTCAACAACATCGCGCACCTCCGACGCGACCTCACCGTCGTCTTCGCCGACCTGACCGACAAGACGTCGATCGACTACCTCGTCCGCGATCATCTCGTCTCCGCGCCCGACAAGCCGTACGTCTTCCACCTCGGTGCGCAGGCGCACGTGGGCGAGTCGTGGCACCGCCCGTACGAGACGGTGATGGCGAACACGGTCGGGACGCTCAACCTGCTCCAGTCGGTCGTTGACCACCGGGTCGAGCTCGAGAAGTTCGACACCGCCGGAACATCGGAGGAGTACGGAAACGTCCACGAGGCGGTCGCCCACCACCACGACTTCGACCAGGACGGCGGCCTGATCCTGCACGAGCGCTCGCCCATCAACCCCAAGTCGGTCTACGCGACCGCGAAGGTCGCGGCCGACTTCCTGACGATGAATTACCACGACGCCTACGGCGTCCCGGGCGTCGTCACGCGCATGTTCAACAACTACGGGCCGCGCCAGAACCCGCGCTACGTCACCGGGACGATCATCACGCAGGCGCTGACGCGCCCCGAGGTGGAGCTCGGCGCGCTCGAGCCGATGCGCGACTTCTGCTTCACGACGGACGGCGTGCGCGGGCACCTGATGGTTGCGGCACGCGGCATTCCGGGCGACCTCTACGTCTACGGACAGGGCGAGAACATCGCGATGCGCGACTGGAGCGACCTGATCCTGCGGCTCGGCCACGAGCACGGCTTCTGGCCCGACGACCGCCGCGTCGTCGTCAACGAGTCCCGGCTCAGGCCGGGCGTCACGGACGTGATGGCGCTGCGCGTCGGCTTCGAGAAGCTCCACGCCGAGACAGGCTGGGAGCCGAGGGTCTCGTGGGAAGAGGGCGTGCTGCGCACGATTCGCTGGTACGCGGAGAACCGCGAGCGCTGGATCGGCCGTGTCGACTGGGTCGCGCGCAACCTGCAGCCCACCCGATGACCCGCGTGCTCGTCACCGGCGGCGGGGGCTTTCTGGGCTCGCACCTCGTCGAGCGGCTCGAAGCCGACGGCCACGACGTCGTCGTGGCACGGCGGCGCGACTACGACCTGACGCACTGGGACGACGCGGCGCGCCTCTTCGCCGACGCCGGGCCGGAGCTCGTCTTCCACCTCGCGGCGGAAGTGGGCGGCATCGGCGCGAACCGCATGAATCCCGGACGCTACTGGTACGCGAACCTGATGATGGGCGCCCACGTCCTCGAGCTCAGCCGTCTCACGGGGGTCGGGAAGCTCGTCGTCGCCGGCACGGTCTGCGCGTACCCCAAGCTCACGCCCGTGCCGTTCGAGGAGGACGACCTCTGGAACGGCTATCCAGAGGAGACGAACGCCCCGTACGGCGTCGCGAAGAAGAGCGTGCTCGTCGGCGCGCAGGCGTACCGGGAGCAGTACGGGCTCGACACCGTCTTCCTGCTTCCGGCGAACCTCTACGGCCCGCGCGACAACTTCGACCTGGAGACGTCGCACGTTATCCCGGCGCTGATCCGCAAGATGCTCGCCGGCGACGACGCGGTGATCCTCTGGGGCGACGGATCGCCGACGCGCGAGTTCCTCTACGTCGACGACTGCGCCCGCGGGCTGCTCCTCGCCGCCGAGCGGTACTCGGGCCCCGAGCCGGTCAACCTCGGCACGGGCGTCGAGACGTCGATTCGCGAGCTCGCGGACACGATCGCCGATCTCACCGGGTTCACCGGCGAGCTCGTGTGGGACACCTCCATGCCGAACGGCCAGCCGCGCCGGCAGCTCGACGCGACACGCGCGCGGGAGCGGTTCGGCTTCGAGGCCACGACGTCGCTGCGGGAGGGGCTTGGCCACACGATCGCCTGGTATCGGGCCAACGCGCTCGCGCGTGCGAACGGCTGACGCCGGGCGGCGGGTCGCCGCCTGGATTCGCAGGACACCCGCCTGGCTTCGCACGACCCCCGTCTGGCCGTCGCTCGCCGTGCTCTGCGCCGTCCAGCTGGCGCTCGCCGCCCGGTTCGCGTTCGGGACGCCGCACAACCATTGGCTCTGGTACTCCGGCGGCGATGCGACCGAGTACTGGACCGCGTCGTGGTCGGTCGCCCACGGGACGATCCCGCAGACGATCGTCGGGTACGGCATCCCCATCGCTCTACGCCTGGGTGCCGCTCCTGACCGGGACCACGCTGCTCTCGGGCCTGCCGGTGATCGTCGTCCTCCAGATGGTCGTGCTCGTGCCGCTCGCGCTCGTCCTCTTCTTCCTCGTCTCGGACCTGCTCTTCGGCAGGCTCTTCGCGTGGGGCGCGACGTATCTCTGGCTCGTCGCCCCGCTCCTGATGCTCGCCGCGCTCCGAAGCGACTACGCGACCTCACTTCCAGCAGTGGTTCCTTGCGCCGCACTGGTACGGAGTTGACGGAGATGGCGGATTTCCCGTCGGTCGTCGCCGTGCTCGCCGCGGTGTGGGCGGCGCTGCGGCTGCTCGAGACCCGAGCGCTCGACGACGCCGTCCTCGCCGGCGTGCTCGCGGGCGTGACGATCGCTCATGAAGCCGTCGAACGGGTTCATCTTCCCGGCGCTTGCCGTGCTCGTCGTGGGCACTCGCGCCTGGCGGCCGATCGCCGTCTTCGGCGCGGCGGTCGTGCCGGCGCTCGTCGCGCTCGACGATCTGGAAGGGAGAAGGGCTCGGGCACCTGCCGATCCTCGGCTCGGCGCTCGTCGCCCGAGAGGCACTCGGCGCCGCACCGCTCGCCGGCATCGCCGGAACGACCTACGTGCACCTCGACTGGTCGTACTTCCGCGCCGAGCTCGTCCAGCTCCGCGAGGTCTTCTGGAGCGTCCGGTTCCTCGAGTTCCTCGTCGTCGGCGGTGCGCTGGGAGCACTGCGCCGCTCGTGGGTGAAGGGTGCGTTCCTCGTCGTCTGGTTCGGTGCCTACGCCGTCGTCAAGGGATCGAGCACGCTCGCAAGCGTCACCGACACGACCTACTTCCGCTTCGTCGACCCGGGCCTGCCCGCGCTCGTGCTCCTGATCGCGGCACTTGTCTTCCTGCTGCCCCGGCGGGGCCGTTCATACGTCCCCGCTGCGCCCGTGCGCCCGCTTCCCGGCGGGTTCCGCACCGCCGGGGCCGCGACCGCGATCTTCGGCGTCGTCCCGGTCGTCCTGCTGCTCGCGCTCTCCCCGGCGACGACGCCGCTCTATGCGCGGCTCGCGGACGCGACCGAGGCACCGCTGTCGGCCGCGCTCGCGGCGACGACGCGGACGTCGGCGTCGGGCCACGTCACGCTTGCCTGGCGCCGGCCCACGACCTACGGCACGAAGGTTCTCTTTGCCGTCTACCGCTCCTCGAAGGGTGACGGCTGTGAGCTGCCCCCGGAGGGTGCGAAGGCGTGCCTGCTCGACATGAACCAGATCGGCCTGACGCGCGGAACGACCTTCACCGACGCGCATCCCGGCCGGGGGCGGCACTGGTACCGGATCGGCCTGCTCGCGAACTACCGGGACGACTTCGTCGGCAGCGACCTCATGCTGCTCGGCCCAGCCGCGTCGCCGTCCTGACGGTCGAGCAGCTCCGCCTCGAGCAGTGCGAGACGCTGCGCGAGCACGACGTTCTGGTCGGAGAGGCGCGAGATGACCGTCGAGTAGTGGAGCAGCACGAGGATGACGAAGAGCAGCCCGACCGCGAACAGCACGGCGGGCGGGTAGCCCCGGACGCCGAACCAGCCGGCGATCGTGTTGAGCCCGCCGCGCCACGCGGAGAGGACGACGAGCACGACGCCGGTCAGGAGCCACAGCAGCGCGTATCGCTCCCGCAGGCGGCGGGAGCGGATCAGCTCGAAGACCACGAGGAGCAGCGCGAGCGACGCGATCGTCGCCGCGATCGAGACCTTGAGCGGCGTGCCGGCGGCGATCACGCATCCTCCAGGGGCACGACGTTGCGCCGGAAGAGCCCGACGAAGAGGGCCGTCAGCACCTTCGCCATGTAGTAGACGGAGCGGAGCGCCGTGATCGACGAGCGGCCGTGCTCGCGCTCGCGCATCTCGACGGGCACCTCGACGAGCCGCAGCCGGTGCTTGATCGTCATCACCATCCCCTCGACCTCGGGATAGTCGTGCGGATAGTCGGCCGCGAAGAGCTCGAGCGCGCGCCTGTTGAGCGCCTGGAAGCCGGACGTCGTGTCGGTCACGCGCTGCCGTGCGATCGCCGAGACGATGAGTGCGAGCAGCCGGATGCCGGCGCGCCGAGATGCGGAGGAGCGGTAGCCGTTGCCCGCGACGAACCGCGAGCCGACCGCGATGTCGGCGGCGCCCGCGACCACCGGCTCGATCACCTTCACGAGCTCCGACGCGACATGCTGCCCGTCCCCGTCGCAGCGGACGGCCAGCTCGTAGCCGTGCTCCCATGCGTACCGGAACCCGGTCTGGACCGCGCCGCCGATCCCCAGGTTGAAGGGCAACTGCACGACGTGCGCCCCGGCGTCGGCCGCCGCCTGCGCGGTGCCGTCGACCGAGCCGTCGGAGACGACGACCACCTCGAGGCCCGGGTCGAAGGCGTGGAGCTCCTGCACGACGCCACCGATCGCCCTCTCTTCGTTGAACGCCGGGACGACTGCGATCCGGCGCAGGGCGCCGGCGTCAGGCGACACGCGCCGCCTCGTGCAGGCCGATCACCTGGAGCAGGCGGCGGGCCCGGTGGCGGTACGTGTGCTCCTCGAGCACGCGCTCGCGGGCCCGGCGGCCCATCTCCTCGGCCCGCCCTGGATCGTCGAGCAGCGACCGGTACGCGTCCACCGCCTGGTCGGCGCTGCGCGCGACGATCACCTCGGCCTCAGGCTCGAACCAGCGCTCGATGCCCTCCCAGGGATTCGAGACGATCGCCGCGCCGCAGGCGGCGAGCTCGAAGATCCGGCACGACGACGACGCATAGACCGTGGCGTGCGCACGACGCGTGATGCAGAGGTTGATCCGCGCCGTCGAGACGAGCCGGGAGATCCCGCTCGTCGGGACATCGTCGACGTAGCGCGCCGCGCCGACGTCTCCGTGGAAGTCGCGCCCGCTCAGTGCGAAGTCCACCTCGGGCAGGCGCCGCGACGGCTCGCCGATCAGCGCCTGCATCCATTCGCGCCGGAACTTGTCGCCGTAGCCGTAGAAGAGCACGTCGAGCTCCTTCTCGACGGCGTGCGGCGCGAAGAAGTCCGGGTCGGCCGCCCAGTGCACGGGCTCGACGCGGCGCGCACCCATCTCGCGCAGGCGCTCGAGGCCGCCCTCGGAGTTCGCGACCACGAGGTCGTACTCTCCCGGGTCGGCGTCGTGGTACCAGTTGAAGCCGGTGTCCATGCCGCCGAACTCCGGCAGGCTCATGGGCAGGTCGCCGTCGTAGAAGACGACCGGCACGCCGAAACGCTCGCGCAGCGCGGTCGGGATGCCGCGGATGTGCGCCATCGGCACGGTGAAGACGACGACCGCATCGGGACGTTCCCGCTCGACGAGGCCTTCGAGGTGCCTGCGCCAGCGTGGCGTGACGAAGCGCCAGATCGCCTCGCGCGTCAGCCGGTCGCCGAGGGTGTCCTCGGGGCTCTCCTCCGCCCGCCGCAGGTGCGTGTCGCCCTGCAGCCGCGCGAGCGTGTCGCGGGCGAAAGCGAAGGACTCCGCCTCGCGGTAGGTGGGGTTGGGGGCGACGCGCCACCACGGCGACTCGATCGGCCGCCCGCGGTACGGCGTCACGATCAGGTCGACCCCCTCCTCGTACAGCCCCTTCCAGAGCTGCCACCACGCCGGCGTGCAGCCGTAGCGGAAGCCGAGGTCGACCGACGAGACGACGGCGAGGATCTTCGGGGCCCGCATTCCCGGGAAGTGTCTCAGACGGGCATTACGCAGCGGTAAGGGCCGGGATGGCCGGTCACTCCGCGCGGTGCCGCGCGAGCAGGGGAGAACGTGGCGCAGCCAGTCGGCGCGGCACCGCTCCGCGGTCGCGGGTCAGCGGCGCACGACGTGCTCGACGCGGCGGACGATGTCCTTGCGGTCGACGATTGCCGTGTCGCGGCCGGGGCCTCCGTTGATGGTGTCCCGCTTGCCGTTGACGGCATTGATGGTGTCGTTGCCGGCTCCCCCGCAGATGTAGTCGCCTCCGGCCTTGCTCGCTCGGAGGTGATCGGCCCCGCTGGTTCCGATGACGGTGCACTGCGAGACGACCGTCGACCGAACCACACTGCTGCTCGAGCCCCCGATCGACTGGTTGGCAGCGGAGGCCGAGCCGGTGATGGCGAGCCGGCCCGGCGCCAGGGGCTCGAACGTGACCTCGACCGGGAGATCCTGGTCGCCCGGCAGCGCCGGAGCCGAGCAGGTGACGACCATCGAGGTCTGCGAACAGGAAGCGCCTGGAGCAGACGCCGCGGCGGCCACGGCGCGGGAGAACCCGACACGAACGGTGACGGCCGACAGGTCGGCGCCGCCGACGGCGCGCGCGACGAAGGTGACCGACTGACGTGACCGACGGGGCAGAAGGGCGTCCAGGTAGTCGTCGCTCGAGAGGGCGAGGGCGGGGCTGAGCGCTCTCCACGAGAGCCGCGCGACGGCGGTGGGCGCGACATAGACCTCGTGCGGGTCGCTCCCGTCGGCGTTGACGATGTTGACCTCGTCGTGCCGCGTCACGTAGGCGATCTGGCGGCCGTCGGGAGACCAGGCCGTCGCGCCGACAGGGCTGCGCAGGTTCTCGTCCGGCGTGACCTGGCGATAGCCCGTTCCGTCGGGGTGAACAACCGCCACGTGGTACCCCGTCGTCCCGGTCTGCGCGAACGCGATCGTCGAACCGTCCGGCGACCAGCTCGCGTCCATCGAGAATGCCTCCGACCGGCCTCCGATCACGAGCTGACGCTCTCCGCCGAAGAGATTGACGGCATAGAGCTGAGGGTCGTTCCGGGAGTCGTGCGTGTACACGATCTCGCCGCCGGCCGGAGACCAGGCGGGTTGGGCGTCGATCCCGGTGTCTGAGGTGAGCACCCGCAGTTGCCCGCCGTCGAGATCGGAGACGACGATCTGCGCACCCGCCCCCGATAGCTCGACTCCCTCGAAGGCGACCGAGCGCGCGTCGGGTGACAGCGACGGCCACTGGCCTACAGCCGTGTACTGCCCGGCCGGTGAGTCGCCGCCCGGTGCCACGACCGAGGAGACGTTCGAGCCGTCCCCGTAGTCGATCACCGGCAGACGCCCGTTGTCGGCGGCATACCGGGTGCCGTCGGCGCTGAAGCTCACCTCGTTCAGCCCGGCAGGTATCCCGCGCCCGACCGGCTCCCCCGAGCTCGTGACAGCAACCGCGCCCTCCCCCACGAGCGAGACATAGAGGAGGCTGATGCCCGGTGCCGCCGACCGAGTAGCCGCACCACCGGAGTCTGCACAGGCCGCGACCAGCACGAGAAGAGCGACCGCCGACACACTCCACAGACGCGCGCGCGCTCGCCGGCCCCCCGGTCCCTCGACTGTCGACTCCGCCGCTCGGATCGGGGGGCGCTCGGCGCCCGGCCAGGACACTCTGCGCATCTGCAGCACTATCGGCGAGATGCGCGGAGCGGCTCAAGAGACGCCCCTGTCACAGAAGCGTCGACCGGCGGTCCCCGGCGAAGCCGGGAGGTCGGTCAGTACGCGCCACGCTGGGCGAACACGACGAACGGTGTCTTGAAGAGGATCGTGATGTCGAGCCAGATCGACCAGTTCTCGAGGTAGTAGAAGTCGAGCCGAACGAGATCGTCGAAGTTGAGATCCGAACGGCCGGCGATCTGCCACAGACCGGTCACACCGGGCAGGACGTTGTACCGGCGCCGATGCCACGCCTCGAGGCGCTCGTAGTCCCGGACGGGCAGCGGCCTCGGCCCGACGAGGGACATCTCGCCACGGAGGATGTTGATCAGGTTCGGCACCTCGTCGAGAGAGAGCCGCCGCAGCACGCGCCCGACCCCGGTCACCCGCGGGTCGTCGCGAATCTTGAACAGCGCGCCGCCCGCCTCGTTCGCGTGCTCGAGCGCGCCCTGCTGCCCGCTGGCGCCGGCGACCATCGTCCGGAACTTGAGCATCCGGAACGGCTGCTCGCCGAGGCCGATGCGCGAGTCGGCATAGAAGATCGAACCGCGCGACGTCAGCTTCACGGCCAGTGCGATCAGGAGCCAGAGGGGGAAGCCGAGGACGACGATCGCGACGGAGACGACGATGTCGAAGGTGCGCTTCGTCGCCCAGTCGGTGCCCGCGAAGATCGGCGGCCGCAACTCGAACAGCGGCATTCCCTGCCCGGGCACGTACTCGCCGCGCTCGATCAGGAGCTCGGTGGTGCGCGGGGCGACGCGCACCTTCACGCCCTGGCGGTGGGCCGCCTCGACGATCTCCAGCAGCCGCTGCTCGTCGAGCCCGCCGTCGGCGACCACGAGCTCGTCCAGCTGCTCGCTTGCGAGCATCTGCTCGACGCTCTCATCGGGCTCGGCGTCGCCCGCCCACTCGTAGTCGATGCCGCCGCGAGTGGCGCCGAGAACGGCGCGCAGGTGCTCCCGCGCCGGCGCGTCACCGACGAGGACGACCTTGCGCCGCACGCCGACCGCGCGCAGAACGAGACCCGTGATCAGCTCGTAGGACGCTCGAAAGAGCCCGATCAGGAGCGCGACGAAGATCGGCCCGGCGATGTAGAGCCCGAACGTGGTGAAGTGCTGACCCGAGCCGATTGCGAAGAACAGCGAGAGGAGCGACACGAGAAAGACGCTCGGGAAGACCCGCCCGGCACCCTCCCGGGCCTCGCGCGGGGCGTAGAGGCCGGCGCGCCAGAAGACGAGAACGGTCAGCAGGATCAGGAATGCGAGCCAGCTCGTCTCCTGGTCCCAGAGGAGGGCCCACAGGACGGGCTTCGGGTCGAAGAGGTAGGCGCGCAGCGCGAGCGCGCCGTAGAGCCCGAGGATCAGACCGCCGATGTCGACGGTCGCCAGCGCGGCAATGCTGGCGAGACGCCGACCCGCGGTCCGGAGCGGGGCCCGGGAGAGGAGGTACGGACGCGCTGCCCGCACGTCCTCGATCGGGCGCTCCTCGACCTCCGTCGTCATCGGCGGATGGTATCGCCGCCGAAGGCGTGCTCAGGCGCCCCGGAGGCGCGCCCGGCGAGCTCGGTGACGGTCAAGGGCTCTCGCAGGCGGCCGAGGAGACGGAGCAGGGCCTCGACGGCGGCGGCGCGCCGCCTGCTTGCAAGCTCCCAGTCGTGGAAGTGCACGTGCACGTGCCCGGGCAAGCGCATGAGCCCACGACCGAGCATGCCGACCGAGTGGGTCGCCGGCAGCTCGAGCAGCGTCGCCCCCGAGCGAAGGCGGAGCCGCCGCGGGCCGGGCAGCTGGAGGCGCGGAGCGTCGTCGGCGAGGTACGACTGCCGGAACGTGGTCGCGGTGCAGTCGACGTAGCCGAGACCTGCGAGCGTTTCGGCGAGCGCCTCGTCCAGGTACCAGCCGCCGCCGCAGAAGTAGCGCGCCTCGACGCCGTTCGCCCGCAGCCACTCGGCCTCGAGGCGGACGACGGCCGCCGCGTCGACCTCACCCGTCGGACGGGCCTGGGTCACACCGCCCCAGTGGGTGTGGTGCCCGAGCGGGGCGAGCGACGCCGCGGTGCGGGCGCGCTCGAGCCAGAGCGCCTCGTCCTCCCCCTCCCCGGCGCTCGGCGGGCGCAGGAACGGCGTGACGGCGAAGCCGCCGGGGCGACGGCGGAGCAGGCTCTCGATCCCCGCCCAGGCCCGGTCGTCGAGCGGCCGCTCGACATGGCACGAGACGACGGCGTGACGTGTGCCCTCAGGCACGGCGGTCATCGTCGAGCACCTCGCGGTAGACGCGCTCGACGCCCGTGATCGACGCATCCTGGCCGAAGTGCTCCGTTGCGCGTGCCCGCGCGGCGGCGCCCAGCCGCCCGACCCGCTTCGGATCGCCGGCGAGCGCGACGATCGCGGCCGCGAGCGCGCCGGCGTCCTCGGGCTGGACGACGATCCCGGTCTCGGCGTCGGCGACGATCTCGGGCAGGCCGCCGACCTGCGAGACGATCGGCTGCGCGCCCCCGCTCCGCGGCCTCGAGGGCGACCATCCCGAAGCCTTCCCCGCGCGACGGCACGACGACGACCGCGTTGCGCTCGTAGAGCGGGGTGACCGAAGGGACACGGCCGAGGAAGGACACGCCCTCGGGCGCGGCCGCGCGCAGCGGGTCGGCGAGGGGGCCGTCGCCGGCGATCTCGAGGGTGAGCGACGGCAGCTGCTCGCGCGCCCGGGCGAACGCCTCGAGCAGGATGTCGAAGCCCTTGATCGGGATCAGCCTGCCGACGGCGAGCAGGCGCGGCTCCGGCGGCGGCGGAGGCGGCGGCGGCCCGGCATCGATGCCGTAGTGGACGACGGTGAACGCCGACCGGTCGAATCCCTCGGTGCGCGCGAGGTAGTCGGCGAGCCCCGCCGAGATCGCGATCTGGCGGTGGGCAAGCCTCCCGACCGTCCGGTCGGCGGCGGCGAGCAGACGATTCGCCCGGAACTCGTTGAAGCCGTGCTTGGTGGAGATGCGGGCGGGCACGCGTGAGAGCGCGGCGGCGGGGAGGGCGAGGAGATCGGCATGCACGAGGTGCGTGTGCACGATCGTGGCGTGCGTGCGCAGCAGTCGCGCGAAGGCGAGCGGGTCGAGGTCGAGATGCAGCCGGTGCGCCGTGACCGGTACGCCGTCGGCCTGCAGCCGGTCGGCGAACTCGCGGGCACCGGGCTCGTCCTCGTGCAGCATGATCATCCGGGCATCCCACCCGCGCGCGCGAAGACCGGGCAGCAACGAGAGCAGGTGGGCCTCGGAGCCCGAGATGCCCGACACCTTCTGGACGTGGGCGACCGAGATCATCCGATCGCCTGGAGCACGGCGTCGGCCCAGTGTTCGACGGAGTGGTCACGCGCGACGCGCGCCCGCAGTTCCTCGCCGCGTGCGGCGCCCAGCAGACGGCCCGCGTCCGCTCAGAGCGCGAATCCGTCCGGCGATGGACGCGACGTCGTCCTGCTCGAAGCGAAGCGGCGGCTCGATGCCACCCACGAGCGGTTCGAAGCCCTCGCTGGCGACGAGCACCGGCAGCCCGGCCGCGGCGGCTTCGTAGACCACCTTGTCGAGCGCGCCGGCGCGCATGTTGTTGACGAGGGCGTCGGCACGCGCGTAGACGGCGCCGACCTCCGACCGCGGCACAGGCTCTTCGACACGGGCGCCGAGCGCGGCGAGGTAGGTGCCGGTGACGCCGTTCCTCCTCCGTCAGCGAAGGGCCGCGGATCTCCAGATCGACCGACATGTCGTCGAGGGACCGGACGGCCTCGACGAGCGGCTCGAGCCCCTTGGCGGGAGAGGTGCGGCCGAGTGCGAGCAGCCGGAGCACGCCGTCATCGTGCTCGCTGCGGAACGCGGCTCCGTCCGGCAGCTCGATGCCGTGCCCGATCGGGGACGACCTTCGGCGAGGGCAGCGGGAACGAGCGACGGTCGACGGTGACGATGCGGGTGAGCCAGCGCTCCGCGGTGCGCAGCGTGCGGGAGACACGCCAGTGCGTGAACCAGAGAAGCAGCGGTACGCGCGCGGTCGCGTCAGCGGCGCGGCGAGGAGGGCGTAGATCGGCGACATGTGAGCGAGCACCGCGACAGGCCGGCGGCGGAGCTCGGGCGCGAGGCCCGGCGAGCAGGCGCGCCCCGCGCACGCCTGGGTCGCGCCGCCGAACGTCCGCACGACGCGTTTCGCCGGCAGCGAGGTCGGCGTTGCCGCCAGCGCGAGCACGACGAGCTCGTCCACCCGAAGGGCGAGAGCGCGGAGCATCGCGACGGTCGCGCCGAGCGCAGGATCGTCCTCGTCGACCCGCTGCGTGACGACGACGAGCCTCATGCCCCCGCGAGCGACCAGAGCCTCATCGCGCCGCCCCCTCCAGGATCCGCTCCAGCTGTCCGTACACAGCGTCGGCCGAGAAGCGCTCGACGGACGGGGCGGCGGCCGTGCGCATGCGGCCACGCATACCCTCATCGGCGAGATAGCGCCGAAGAGCCGCACCGAGCGCGTCCGGGCTCCCCGGCTCGACGAGCAGTCCGTTCTCGCCGTCGCGGACGATCTCGGGCACGCCTCCGACCCGCGTCGCGATGACGGGCGTGCCCATCGCGAGTGCCTCGACCGCGGCATGTGGGAAGTTCTCCCAGGCCGACGAGAGTACGGCCACGTCGGCGGCCCGCAGAAGGCCGAGCACCTGCGGCCGCGGGAGCGCCCCGAGGAACCGCACACGGTCGGCGACCCCGAGGCGCGCCGCGTCCGCCTCGAGTCGCGCCCGCTCCTCGCCGTCGCCCGCAATCGCAAGCGTGGCCTGCGGCACCATGCCCAGAGCCCCGAAAGCCACACCGAGCTCCTTCTGAGGCGTCAGCCGGCCGGTGAAGACCACGAGCGGCGGATCGGCGCGAAGTTCGAACGACGCCGCCTCGTCGGCGGACGGCGCCGGGTTCGGCAGCACGAAGACCCGCTGCGGATCGGCGCCCCAGGCGACCACACGATCCCGCATGAACGAGCTGGGGCACGTCACGGCTGCCGCACGGCGAAGGCTCCAGTCGCGACCCCACGTGAGGGCGCGCACGACGAGACCGCCGCGCTCTACCCGGAATCCCTCGAGCCCGCCGGTCACGAGCCCGCGGCGACGCGCACGCTCGAACACCGGATCCGAGGCGATCTTCGCCACGTACGGCCGTCCGGCGAGCGCGGCCGCGACCGACGTCCGCCCCACCATGCTCGTGGCGTAGACGACATCCGCGTGGCGCGCACGAACGGCGATGACACGCGCCACCGCGGCGTGACGCAGCCCCGGGGGCAGACGCCGCGAGATGAAACGCACCGGATACCTCTCGGCAGCCGGCGCCACCACGGCGGTCGTCACCACCTCGACGGAATGTCCGCGCGCGGCAAGCCACGCGGCAAGCTCGGGAGCGTGGCTCGCCGGCCCGCCGACGTCGGGCGGCCAGATGCCCGAGACGACGACGATCCTCACGCGGGGGCCTCTTCCGCGGGCGACGAGCGCTGCTGGGCGCGGAGCCGAACGAGCGCGACCGTCCAGAAGGCTCCGAGGGCGCCCGACGAGATGAGCACGCCGCCGGCCGCGCCCGCGGCCCCGTGCACGATCCCCCCGATCACGATCAGCGGGATCAGGACGGCGAGCTCGACGACCTGCCCAGCGGTGCGCAGCCCCGGTCGTCCGATCGAGACCGGGAACGATTTCGTCCAGCCGAAAACGAGCTGGACCGCCGCGGCAAGAAGGATGAGGCGCACCGCGTCGACCGCACCGACGTAACGCAAGCCGTAGATCACGCGCACGAGAGTCGGCGTGAAGAGCCAGACGAGTGGAACGATCACAACGGCGCCCGCGAGCGTGGCGAGGATGTAGTGATACAGCAGCCGGTAGGCACGGTCGGAGCGCCCATGCTCGATGTCGCGCGTCTGCTCGGCGAGCAAGACAAGGCGGGCGGGCGCCGAGAGGGAGGAGAACGCGGTCTGCGGCGCCTGGGCGAGACGGAAGTACCCAACCTGCGCGGGCTCCGCCACGACCCCCACGAGAACCGTCGGCAAGAGCCCACGCAGCGACGCGAGACCGCTTGCGATCGTCGACTGCGTGGCGAAGCGCAGGAGCGGCCGGCGATCGGCGCCGAGCGACACCGCCGGTGCCGCCGGATACCGACGGACCGCGAGCCAGCCGACCGCAACGGCAGTGCTACTTGCGACGACTTGTGCGCACACGACTCCGACGAATGCCTCGGCGACACCCACAGATGCACCGACCGCGACGCCCGTGAGCCGGAGCGCCATCGACCACGTGAGCAGAATCGCGCGCACGTCGTAGCGGTTGCGCAGCAACAAGACCGCGCTCGCCATGCCTTCCGGTGCCTGCACGATCGGAATCGCTGCAACGAGCATCAGGAGCAGGCGAAGGTCACCGAGCTTCGGCCAGATCCAGGAAGAGAGCAGGCCCGCTCCGCATACCGCCACGGATCCGACCAGCCCGCCCGCGAGCTTCACTTCGAGCGCCCGTCGCAGCAGCCGGTGGAAGCGTCCCCAGTCGCCCCGGGCAACGTAACGATTTCCGTACTTGACGACCACCTCCTCGACGGTCACGTCGAGGAAGAGCTGCAACAGAGACATCGTCGCGAAGACGACCGCGAACTGCGAGAACGCGAACGTCGAGAGCTCGCGCGCTGCAAGGATCGTCGCGAGGATCCCGAGCGCCGCCGCGCCGTAGATGCCGAGCGCGGTCGCGCCGCGTCTCCAGAGCAGGCGGACATTCATCTCACGTCGAACCCGGCGGAGTCGCGGCGAGCCCGAAGCCGAGCCATATGAGCGCATCGAATGGAATCCCGGCGATGAACCACAGCCCATTCCAGACACCGATCGCGACACAGATGAACAGCAGCCCGACGAGTGGCGGGGACAGCCCGGGCGACGCCGCAAGCGCACCTCGAGCCCCTGCGGCGAGACCGCTCGAGATCCAGAAGACGAAGAGGGCGGCCCCAACGAGGCCGAGCTCGGCAAGTGCCTCGACATAGGCGTTCTGGATTCCCCATGGATGCGCCGGGCTCGGGAACGCCAGCGGAGGCTGCGAGGGGAAGCGGCGATGCGCCGCGGCCAGAACAGGCCCGTACGCCGCATGATCGAAGCCCGCCTGCCAGCCGGCGCCGAGCACAGGATGGCGTTCGAAGATCTTCAGCCCGACGTAGTCGAGGACCCACCGATGCGAGTAGCTCTCTACGCGGGTCGATTGCGCGCGTCCGCCGAGGCCGAGGAAACCCGCGAAGTTTCCCAGTGCCGAGCTGCGCATGAAGAAGCTGCCGCCGAGCACGACGACCGTCATCGCCAGGAGAGTCACCGCGCGCCTCGGTTCGAGCACTCTCCTCCGGCGCGCCACCAGGGCAAGCACGCCGACGGCGATCAACATGCCGAGCACGCTCGCAAGGGCGCCGGAGAGCACCATCCCGATGCCGCCCGCGATGCCGCCGACCGATGCCAGCGCGCCGTCGCCCCTCGCCGATGCGCCGAGGCCGACGACGATGGCCGCGACGACGAAGACGGCCGCTGAGAGCATCCCGTAGTCATCGACACCGACAAACGAGGGCTGGCGGCCACCTGACGGCCACGCACGGAAGATTGCGACGCCGGAGAACTGAAAGAGCGCAACCACGGTTGCAGCGGCTCCGACGAGCACGAGCGACCAGAGGACGACGCGCAGCTCGGAAGCACGACGAACGCCGAGCGGAACCGCGAGCCCGATCACCGCGTACTCCGTGTACTTGGCTGCGGTGACGACGTGCGTCCGCCAGGGGTAGGAGTGACCCAACGCGACGGGGTAGACCGTGGCGGCGAACACATCCGCAAGGAAGACAGCCGCGGCGATCCAGACGACGAGGCCGCCTCGAAGAACGGAGACGCCGCGACGTGCGTCGGCCGCCGCACCGATGACGATGAGCCCCAGCATCACGTCGGTGACCCGGAGGCTCACGCCCAGTCTACCGAGATGCACATGTGCGGTCGGCTGGAAAGCCGCATGCAGGAAGAGAACCGGCAGCGCCGCGGCGAGGGCGATCGCTCCGAACGGCAGGCCCGCGGGCCGTGTCGTCGGCCCGGCCTCGGCCGTCTCAGCCAGCAACACGGTCAACGAGGTCGCGAGTCCGCTCCGCGTAGTCGTCAGGCGTCAGCAGCCACGGGTCGACGCTCGCCCGGGCCGCCTTCGTCAGGCGCTCGACGAGGCCGCGGTCCGACAGGGCGCGGCGCAACGCACCCGCGAGAGCCTCGACATCGCCGGGCGGGACGAGCAGGCCGTTGACGTTGTCCTCGAGCAGGTCCGCGATGCCTCCGACACGCGACCCGATCACGGGTCGACCGCGACAGAGTGCCTCGATGATCACGCGCCCGAGCCCCTCTGACCGGGAGGGCAGCACGAGCAGCGTTGCATCGTCCAGCGCCTGCGCAACCTGTGATGCAGAGAGCGACTGACGCCACCGCGTCTGTTGGGGCAGGTCGGCGACGAGCTGCTCGACGACGTGGGCGCGGGAGCCCGAACCGACGATCTCCAGCCGGGCGTCGGGCAGCTCGTGGGCGACCTCACGCCAGGCCTCGGCGAGGCCGTCGATGTTCTTGTACGGCTCGAGAACCCCGATGAAGAGGGCGACAGGCGCCGGGGGCAGCGGCGCCGGCGGCCGCTCCAGAAACGGAAACAGGTCCATGTAGGCCGGGAACGAATCCGCCGGCCGCACGCCTTGCTCCTCGACGAGCGCGCTCGTGTACGGCGACACCGTCCGGACGGCGTCGGCGTGTCGGACGGCGAAACGCGAGACGGCATCGGCAAGCGGCGACAGCAGCCGTCGCAGCGGCGAGCCGTAGAGGCGGGTCGCGGTCCGCCAGTCACCGTGCACCTCGAGGACGACCGGCGTACGCCGCCGAACGAGCATTCGACCCGCAAGCACCCCGGCGGCCTCGTACGCGCTCTGCGTGATCACGGCCGCAGGCTCGAAGCGCCGCAGGATTCGTGCCACCCGGGATGGAAGCAGCGCGTAGAACGCGATCCCGTCGACCAGCCTCGGTCGCAGGGGAGGCACGAGGTAAAAGGTTCCGTCCACGAGTCGCGCGGTACGTGGCGCGCTGGCGAGAACGCGCAGGTCGAGCGACGACGCAAGGGCATCGAACTTCGGCTGCAGGCTCGCGCTGAGCGGCAGGTGGTAACGCGTTCGACCGACGAGCAGGACCCGCGGGTGCCTGTCGCGCTCGACACCTCCGACCCGCGCAACGAGCTCGCGCGTGCGCTCGGCGTAGTCGTCGGGTGTCAGCAGCCACGGGTCGACGCTTGACCTCGCCGCCGACGACAGCCGCTCGGCAAGCGCGCCGTCCTCGACGATGCGCGTGAGCACATCTGCGAGATCGTCGACATTCCCGGGCTCGACGAGCAATCCGTTGACACCGTCCTCGACAAGGTCGACGATGCCGCCGACCCGCGAGCCGACAACCGGACGGCTTCGGCACAACGCCTCGATCACGACGCGGCCAAGCCCCTCGGAGCGAGACGGAAGCACGAGCACGCGCGCCTCGTCGAGCGCACGCGCAACCTCGACCGACGTCAGCGACGGGCTCCACTGCACCTGCCCCGGAAGCTCGGCCTGCGCGCGCACCACGGCCTCCTGGCGTGATCCCGAGCCCACGATGTGAAGCACGGCCTGGGGATGCTCCGATGCCACGCGCCGCCACGCCGCCAGGAGTCCTTCCACATTCTTACTCGGCTCGAGTGCGCCGACGAACAGCACAACCGGGCGGTCCGGCAGGGGCGCGGGCGGCTGCTCGAGGAACGGAAACAGATCGATGAACGTGGGAAACGAGTCGGCGGGCTCAACGCCGTACTCCGCGACGAGCGCGGAGGTGTACGGGGAGATGGTTCGCACGGCGTCGGCGCGGCGAATCGCGAGGCGCGAGACGGCATCGGCAACGGGTGCGAGGAGCAGCCTTGCCCGGGAGCCGTACAGACGCGTGGCCGTCCGCCAGTCGCCGTGCACTTCCACGATCACGGGCGTCCGCCGGCGTGTGAGCCGGCGGGCTACCAGAACAGCCACGGCTTCGTACGGGCTCTGCGTGATCACGGCATCCGGCGAGAAATCGGCAAGCTCACGCGCCACACGCACCGGCAGCGCCGCGTAGAAGGCGACACCGTCGACAAGCCGCGGGCGCGCGGCCGGAACCAGGCGAAACATCTCGTGCGCGGCCGGAGGCGTGGACGCGGCGGTGGCGAGGACGCGCAGGTCGAGCGTCCGCCGCAGCGCCTCGAACTTCGGTCGCAGGCTCGGGTTGAGCGGAACCTGGTACCGCGTCCGGCCCACGAGCAGCACGCGCGGCCGTGTGCCACGCACGCCCGCGCCCACGTGTCCGCGCTGCGCGGCGACAGTCTCCGATGGCATGACCGAACGCCAGTATACGAGCAGGCTCCGCCGTACCCGCCCCCCACGAGCAGGGGAAGAACGCGGTGTAGGGTGGCGGCGATGTTCGACCCGGAACAGTCGTGGCCTGGGCGAAGCCAGAGGCACCCTTCACGCTCCGATAGCGGCTGGGCCGTGCGTCGACCACTTGCGGACTGGCTGCATCGTGAGGGTGCAGCGGCGGCGGGAAAGCGTGTGCTCGACGTCGGCTGCGGGCTCAAGCCGTACTACCCCTTCTTCGCCGCGGCTGCCGAGTACGTCGGCGTGGATGTGCAGGAGAATCCGCACGCCGATCTGCACGGCGCGATCGAGGC
The DNA here is from genome assembly GCA_963784765.1 of uncultured Thermoleophilia bacterium. Lineage (GTDB taxonomy): Bacteria > Actinomycetota > Thermoleophilia > Gaiellales > Gaiellaceae > PALSA-600. The sequence continues at coordinate 51,296 of CAWASP010000026.1, read as the reverse complement.
GCTGCCGGTCGACGATGCGACCTTCGACGTCGTTCTCTGCACGCAGGTGCTCGAGCATGTGGATGACCCGGCGCAGGCGGTCGCGCGAGCTCCACCGGGTCACCGCGGCGGGGGGCCGAGTGCTGGCCTCGACGCACGGCGTCATGGTCTACCACCCGAACCCCGTCCGACCACTGGCGATGGACGCACACCGGCCTCCAGCGCCTGTTCGACGACGAACGGCGCGTGGGCGCGCTCGCGTCGAGCCCGGCGCGGAACCGTCGGCGAGCCTCGCGTTGCTGCTCGCGCGATTCCTCCACCTGCTCGCCAAGCGCGGCCATGCGCGCGCATGGGCCGCGAAGCCGCTCGTCGCGGTGCTGAATCAGCGCGCTCCGCCGCGCTCGACGCGAGCGTCCCGGCGCTGCGTGAAGCAACCCGGAGCGCTCTTCGCCAACTACCACGTCACGGCGGTGAAGGCACCGTGAAGGCGCTGGTGACGGGTGGGGCCGGCTTCATCGGCTCGAACCTCGTTCGCGCGCTGCTCGAGCGCGGCGACGACGTGCGCATCCTCGACAACTTCTCGACCGGCAGCCGGGCGAACCTGGACGGCCTCGACGTCGAGGTCGTCGAGGGGGAGCTCCGCTCGTACGAGCGCGTGCACAACGCCGTACGCGGTTCGGAGGTCGTCTTCCATCTCGGCGCCCTCGGCTCGGTCCCCCGGTCGGTGCAGGACCCGCTGACATCGAGCGCGGTCAACGTCGAGGGAACGCTCAACGTGCTCCTCGCCGCCCGAGACGAGGGCGTGCGACGCGTCGTCTTCTCGTCCAGCTCGTCGGTGTACGGACCGCGCCGCGAGCTGCCCGCCGCGGAGGACGCCGCACCCGACCCGATCTCCCCGTACGGCGTCGCGAAGCTCGCCGCGGAGCGCTACTGCATCGCGTTCTCGCGCGTCTACGAGAGCATCGAGAGCGTCGTCGTCCGCTACTTCAACGTCTTCGGGCCGCGGCAGAGCCCGCAGTCGCAGTACGCGGCCGTGATCCCGCTCTTCATCACGAGGATCGCGGCCGAAGAGCCCGTCGTGATCGACGGCGACGGGGAGCAGCGTCGCGACTTCACCTACGTCTCGAACGTCGTCGACGGGACGCTGACGGCGGCCGACACGGACGAGGCGAACGGCCGCATCTTCAACCTCGCCGCAAGCAGCCCCGCCAGCGTCAACGAGGTCGCCGAGCTGATCGCCCGCATCCTCGATCGGCGGTCGAGCGCCGCAGCGCACCGCCTCGCGCCGGAGACATCCGCGACTCGTGGGCGGACATCACGGCCGCACGCAAACGCTCGGCTGGGAGCCGTCGGTCGACCTGGAGGAGGGCCTGCGGCTGACGGCCTCGGCGCTCCTCGGCTGATGCGCGAGCGGCACGAGCGCATTCGTGTCCTCCGCGTCATCGCGCGCCTCAACATGGGCGGCCCGGCGCTGCACGTCTCCTACCTCACGCACGGTCTCGCACCGCTCGGCTACGACACCACGCTGATCGCCGGCGAGCTCGCCCGCGGCGAGGACACCATGGACTTCGTCGCGCGCGACCTCGACGTCGAGGTGCTCCAGGTGCCGCAGCTGCATCGCGAGATCTCGCCGATCTACGACCCGATCAGCATCAAGCGGCTCACGGCCGAGATCCGCCGGATCCGGCCCCACATCCTGCACACCCATACGGCGAAAGCGGGAGCGGTCGGACGTGTGGCCGCACTGCTCGCCGGAGCGGCGAAGCCGCCGGTGATCGTCCACACCTACCACGGCCACGTGCTGCACGGATACTTCGATCCGCTCCGGACCCAGTTCTTCCGGGAGACGGAGCGGCTGCTCGCCCGGCACACGACACGACTCGTCGCGGTGGGCCCCGAGGTGCGGGACGATCTCGTCGCTCTGGGAGTCGCTCCGGCCGAGCAGTTCACCGTCATTCGCCTCGGGATCGACCTCGGTGCGCGGGTGATCGGCGCGGACGGGCGCACCGAGCTGCGGAGGCTCTACGGCATCCCGGACGACCGGTTCGTCATCGGTTGGATCGGCCGGATGACGGCGATCAAGCGCGTTCCGGACATCGTCGCGGCGTTCGCCCGCCTCCGGCAGTCGGGCGCTGCGGCGACGCTCTGCCTCGTGGGGGACGGCCCCGACCGGGAGGAGGCGGAACGGCTCGCCCACGAGCTCGGCGTCATGCGCGACGTGCTCTTCGTCGGCTACCAGCGGGACGTCGCACCGTACTACTCCTTCTTCGACACGGTCGTGCTCGCGTCGGGGAACGAGGGGACGCCGGTCGTCGCGATCGAGGCGCTGGCGGCCGGGCGGCCGGTGGTCGCCACCCGGGTCGGCGGTGTCCCGGACGTCGTCGCTGACGGCGAGGACGGGCTCCTCGTGGAGCCCGGCGACGTCGAGGCGCTCGCCTCGGCGCTCGAGCGTCTCGCGAGCGACCCGGAGCTGCGCGGGCGCCTGGGGGAGGCCGGGCCGGAGCGGGTCGTCCCGCGCTACCGGGTCGAGCGCCTCGTCTCCGACATGGACGCGCTCTACCGCGAGCTGCTCAGTGAGCGCTCACTGCCGCTGCCGCCTGGATGAAGGCGTTGAAGGCCGGCTTCTTGGCGCCGCGATAGGTCAGCAGGCCGGACTGCCAGCCGCTCAGGTTCGGCTCGTCCTTGAGCAGGAACCAGAGGATCATGTCGATCCGGGGGTTCTTGCGCGCGATCATGAACGCCTGTTTGAGGTACGCGGCCTGCTTGGCGTACGTGACGCCGACGATCGGGTCGGGCGGATCGGTCTGGTAGCCGTACTCCGTGATCCAGATCCGCTTCCGTCCGTACAACCGGGTCACCTCGTGGATCAGCTCCCCGATGTTGCCCAGCGTCACGGCCGTCGCGGCGGCGCCGTTCGACGTGTGCGGCTTCGACATCGGCGTGTCGGCAGGCGTCGCGTAGTACGGATGGTGCGCCCAGGCGTCGAACGTCTTCAGGCCGAATTTCTTGGCGGCGCGGAGGAAGGCGATCGGCGAGGTGGACGGCCGGCTGCTACCTGGGTTGTTGTTCCCGCGCGGCGCCGTCGCCCCGCAGCCGACGCGCTCCCTCCCGATCAGCGTCCTGTGCACGCCGTTGTAGACCGCGTTGCAGATCTGCGCGTAGTCATGGGCAGCCTGTAGCTCCCACGTCTTGTGCTTGTACTGGAACTGCGGCGAGAGAAAGACGGGGTTGTTGGGCTCGTTCCACGCGAGCCATTCCTTGACGTTCGGAAGCACGCGTCCGTCCGGCCCCATGAAGGTCCCGCTGTAGCGGCGCGCCGCCGCGTACGCGAAGTTGCGAAGGTCGACGATGCGGGTGGGAGCGACATTGATCGCCTTGTTGCCGTTCGCCCAGGCCGGCGTGCCGTAGATCGAGAAGAGCACATGCGCGCCCGCCTGCGTTGCGTAGTCGACGGCGCGATCGTAGAGGGCCCAGTCGTAGGCGGGGTCATCCGGGTTCGTCGCGTGAGCCGGGCGGTGCGCGGCCACGCCGAACGGCCCGCCCCAGTAGAGCGTGACGCGCACTTCCTGGGCATGAAGCTCGTTGATGTAGGCGAACGTCTTGTCGACCGGCCCGTAGAGCGTCTGGGCGTCGTCGTAGATGCCCACGCGCAGGTAGCGCGATGCGTGAGCAGGTCGGGCGCTCGCGGCGAGTATCGCCGTCGCGACCACGGCGAGGATGACCCCGGCACGCCGCATGTCAGACGGCGAGTGGCTCCCGGCCGAGTGCCTGCAGCCAGCGTCGCAGGCCCTGATCGAGGTCGATCTCCGGCTCCCAGCCGAGCACCTGCCGCGCGCGCGTGATGTCCGGGCGGCGCACCTGCGGGTCGTCGGTCGGAAGCGCCTCGAAGACGATCTCGCTCGTCGACCCCGTCACCTTGATCACGGTCTGCGCCAGCTCGAGCATCGTCACCTCGTGATCGGGGTTGCCGAGGTTGACGGGAAGGTGCTCCCCGCTCGTTGCGAGCAGATAGAGGCCGCGGATCAGATCGTCGACATAGCACAGCGACCGCGTCTGCGATCCGTCCCCGTAGACGGTGAGCGGCTTCCCCTCCAGCGCCTGGTTGACGAAGTTGACGGACGCCCGCCCGTCGTTGCGCCGCATGCGCGGGCCGTACGTGTTGAAGATCCTCGCGATGCTCGTGTCGACGCCCTGCTGCTGGTGGTAGGTCATCGTCAGGGCCTCGGCATAGCGCTTCGCCTCGTCGTAGACGCCGCGCGGCCCGATCGGGTTGACGTTTCCCCAGTAGGTCTCGGGCTGCGGATGCACCTGCGGGTCGCCGTAGACCTCGCTGGTCGACGAGATCAGAAACCGGGCGCGCTTCCACTTCGCGAGGCCCAGCGCATGGTGCGTCCCGTACGAGCCGACCTTCAGCGAGGCGAGCGGCATCCGCATGTAGTCGACCGGGCTCGCAAGCGCGGCGAGGTGGAAGACGAAGTCCACTTGCCCGTCGATCCAGATCGGCTCGGTCACGTCGTGGTTCATGAACACGAAGGCCCCGTCCCGGATGTGCGCGATGTTCTCGAGCGACCCTGTCTCGAGGTTGTCGACGCAGATCACACGGTGATCCTTCGCGATCAGGAAGTCACAGAGGTGGGAGCCGAGAAAGCCCGCGCCACCGGTGACGACCGAAGTCGGCATCGCCCGATCCTACTGCCGGAGCCGGGTGACCCGCCCGATCCCTTACGAAGCCTTTGCTTTCACGACGTACCGGCGGCGAGCTACGACACGGAGACGCGAGCACGCCCTCCACGCGGCCGCACCTTGACGACCACACCGGGAAACGGTGTCGTGTTCCACGTCCACCCCGTCGGCGCGGCGCGAAGGGCCGCCGCCGAGCCGAAGCGCCGCACCGTGTGGCCGTCCACCTTCACCGAATGCGGCGGCGAGTCGCGCGGGAAGAGCACCTCCGACTCCCGCGGCGCATGTGTGAGCGCCACACTGGAGGCGCCGGAGAGCCAGCCGGCCCGCCCCGCGAGCTGCAGCGCGTTCAGGGGCCAGGCCCGCGGCCAGAGGTGCGCGTCGCGCAGGTTGAACCCGATCTTCGTCCCCGCACGGAGGTAGAGCGGGAACTCGCGCAGCGGCGTGGTACGCCGGACCACGCGCCCGCCGGTGACCACGCGACCGTCGAAGAGGTCGATCCAGCGTCCGGCGGGCAGGTAGACGGAGACGGTGCGGGCCGCCGACGTGACGGGCGCTGCGAGCAGGTTGCGTCCCACCATCAGCTCGAGGTCGTGGGCCCACGCCTGCTCGTCGTGGGGGTACGCGAGGCCGAGCGGCTGCAGGATCGGCTGGCCCGTCCGCGCCGACGCGCGGGCCAGCGCATACAGGTAGGGGAAGAGGTCGTAGTGGAGGAGGATCGAGCCGCGTGCGATCGCGGTGGCCTGCGCGCCGAGCTTCCAGAACGTGGCCGCGCGATCGGCGCCTCCGATCTCCATGATCGGGCTGATCGCCCCGAGCTGCGTCCAGCGCTCGAAGACCTGCGGGGTGAGAATGAGCTGCCCGGTTCCGGAGCCGTAGCCCCCGATGTCCGAGCCGGCGAGCGCGAAGCCGCTCGCGCCGAGGCTGGCAAGCGAGCGAATCGCATCCCTCACCCCGGAGTAGTCGGGTATCTCGTCGCTCGCCCAGACACCCACGCCCGTCGCCGGCGTGCCCGTCCAGCCGGCCCGGAACATGGTGACCGGCGCCCGCTCGCCGGCGGAGCGTGCCCCCGCGACGACGGCGCGTGCGAAGAGCTCCGGATACAGATTGTGGATCGAGAGGCCGGACCCGTTCGCGAACGTCATCCCTGCGAGATCCGTCTCGTCGCCGCGGTCGCCCTTGAACCCGTCGACTCCCAGACGGACGAGCGCAGCGACTTTCTGCTCGAAGAACGCGCGCGCGGCCGGGTTGGTGAAGTCGATCCCTGCCAGGCCCCCGGGAGTCGGGAATGTCGTGCCGTCGGGGAACCCGGAGATCTTCCGGCACGCACGCGTGGAAGTCACCCACGGCGAGACCCACACCATGAACCGTGCGCCCAGCTGGTGGACGCGCCGGATGAGCGAGGCAGGATGCGGGAACCGGGTCGGGTCGAAGGTCAGCGCGCCCAAGCAGCCGCCGGTCTCCCACGGGTTGTCGAGCAGGACCGTGCCGAGCGGCAGGCCGAGCCGATGGAACTCCGTGACGTCCTGCAGGATCTCTGCGGAGCCGGTGACGCGATCGCGCCACTTGATGACGCCGAACTCGGCGACGGGAGGGACCGGCATCTTGCCGGTGGAGACACGGTAGGCCGCGACGACCTGTGCGGGCGTTCCGGCGAATACGTCGTAGTCGAGCGACGACCCCTCGAAACATGCCTGCACCCGATCCGGAGCGGAAACGGCCTTGCACAGACCTTTGTCGAAGTTCGCGCTGCTGCACGCCGTCCCGTCATGCGTTCCGCGAAACTCGATCTGGCCGACGGCGTTCGTCTCGAAGTAGACGCCGTACCCCGCGGAGCTCGCGAAGAACGGCGTCACGATCGAGCGGGAGCACGGGTAGGCGACCTTCAGCTGCACGAGCTGCCCGTTCAGGTCGACGCCCGTGTGGTAGACGCCGCCCCCGACGAAGTGCTCCTGCGGCGCGGGGCTCTGCATCGCCGTGTAGAGGGTCTTGACCCCGGACGTGGGATGGAGCCGCCACGACACGTGGATCCCGCTCGCAATGTGGGTGACGGTGACGGTCGCCGTACGGTCGGCCTCGTCCGTGTCGAGCCGGTACTGCGTGCCGTTCGGGACTGCCCGCCTGCTCACGAGCGACGTGACGGTATGAAGCGCGCCGTTCGAGAGCTGGTACGAGAAGCGGCTTGCCGGGCCTGCCGGACCGGGCACGCCGGCGACGAGCTCTTTGCCGTGGTCGAGGACCTTGATCAGGAACGGGTCGGAATCGACGACCCAGGACACGCGGCCAGCGTGGGCTCCCGCCCCCCCGGGGCCCGAAGCGGATCCGAGGGCCGCCGCAGCAAGCAGGACCACGAGGCGGAGCCACGTCGTCGGCGCACCGGGCAGACGCAGCGGGAGTCGGGACGATGAGCTACCCGGGGCGATGGGTCACAGTAACAATCGCCTTCCCGGCGATTGACGGCCCTGTGCAGCGCTTCAGCGGAGATCCTTGTTCGACTCCATGTCGAACCACATCGCGAAGAGCGTGAACTGGCTGCCCGAGATGAGGAGCAGCGCCACGAGCACGATCGTCGCCGGCGTGATGTGGTTGCCGAGCGCGCGGAGCACGACCTCGAGCACACCGAGCACGAGCCCGGCCGCGGTCATCAGGAACCCGAGGCCGTAGAAGAAGACGAGCGGATGGAAGTCGCGGATCACGTACTTCTCGCGCATCCGCCAGAAGAACCCGCGCAGGAGCAGCAGGGAGATGCGCGGCACCACCCGGCGGATCCGGATGCCCGAGCTCTCACCGACGCCGTAGATCGGCCGCGAAGGGAAATCCCGCACCCTGGCGTTCCAGACGTTCAGGTGGACCAGCATGTCGTTGGGGAAGCCGTAGGACGTATAGATGCGGTCGATGTCCAGGAGCTGCAGCATCCGCAGCGAGAGAACGGTGTAGCCGGCCTGGGAGTCGGCGACGTGCCAGTAGCCGGAGGCGACCTTCGTCAGCATGCTCAGGATCGCGTTGCCGATGTAGCGGCTCCGCGGGATCAGGGTCCAGGCGCTGCCGGTGAAGAGCCGGTTCGCCTTCGCGTAGTCGACCTCGTCGCGAACGACCGGCAGCGCGAGGCGCTCGAGCTCGTCCGGATCCATCTGGTTGTCGCCGGCCATCACGGCGGTCGCGTCCATCCGGTCGACGAGAGCGCGTTTGTAGCCCGTGACGATCGCGGCGCCCACTCCCCTGTTGCGGTCGTGCACGATCACCTCGACACGAGGGTCGCCGACCGACCGTGCGCGCTCGGCGGTCTCGTCGCCCGACGCGTCGTCGACGACGTAGATCCTGTCGACGAAGCCGGGAATGCCCTGCAGCGTGGAGACGATCAGCTCCTCCTCGTCGTACGCGGGGACGACGACGCCGAGTCGCTTCCCTTCGAGCATGCGGCCGATCCTACGCCCGGCGGAAGCGGCTCTCGCCGGCGATCGCGACGATCGCGCCGACGATCAGGCCGATCACGGCGCCGATCGCGAGCGATGCCCCCCGGGAGTGCGCCGAAGCCTTCACGGCTCTGGCGTCCACGACCACGCTCGCACTCTCGACCTGCGTGGAGAAGGCGAGCTGCTGCTGGAGCGTCTCCTGCTGGCTGATCAGGTTGCCGTAGTGGGTCTCGGCGTTGTCGTCCTGGCTCACGATCACGAGCTGCTGCAGCGGGTCGAGCTTCTTCGCGGAGGCGAGCGCGGTCTGGATGACGGCGATGCGCCGCTTGACCGAGGCGAGCTGGTCGTTGACGCTCTTCAGCGTCGCCCTGTACGTGCGGATCTTCAGAGCGACGTAGCTCGCCGTCGTCTTCTGCACGACGATGTTCGCGAGCGCATTCGCCGCATCGCCGGTCGACGCGGCATGCGCGCCCGTCACCGTGAGCGAGATCAGCGGCGTCGCGCGCGTGCTCTGCGTCGAGGTCCCCACCTCGGCCACGGAGACGTGCCCGCGGAGTGCTCCGGGGCCGATCCCCACCTTGGCCGCCGCCTGCGCCTGCGCATCGGCCGAGGTGACGATCTGCTGGATCGCCCGCGGGTTCGACGAGTAGCTCGGGACGAGCGAGCCGCCCGGTGAGAGCGGCTGCCCGAGCGAGATCAGAGCCGACGCCTTGAAGTTGGAGCCGCCGGTGTACGAGTAGAGCACGCCGACGATCGCGCCCACGACGAGCCCCCCGATCGGGAGCCACCAGAGACCGACGACGGCGCGCCGCCAACGCGCGAGGTCGACCTCGCGCTCCGTGTCCGGGAGGGGGGCGCTCATCCGATTCCGACCCTAGCCGAAGCCCACCGCCAGTGCTCGGAGAGCCCGCTCCGGAGCGGCGTTTCCGCCCGCCATCCGATCTCCCGCTCGATCAGCGTCGTATCCGCCTTCGTCCGGCGCATGTCCCCCGTCTGCGGCGGCCCGGCGACGACGTCCAGCGTGCGCCCCGACACCTCCTCGAGCAGCTCGATCGCCTCTCGCATGGTCGCCTCTTCCCCACCGCCGACGTTGTAGAGGCCGGGTGCGGCGTCGACCGCGCGGATCGTCGCCTCGACGACGTCGGCGACGAACGTGAACGAGCGCGACTGCCCGCCGTCACCGTAGAGCTCGAACGGCTCTCCCGCGGCAAGGGCCGAGACGATCCGCGCGAATGCCATGTCCGGACGCTGCCGCGGCCCGTAGACCGTGAAGTAGCGAAGCCCGACGGCGCGCAGCCCGAAGACGCGCGCGTACGCACTGTGCAGGTGCTCGCAGCCGAGCTTCGTGACGCCGTAGGGATTGTTCGGCCGGGGCGGCGCGGCCTCGGGTGTCGGGTAGCGCTCGGCGTCCCCGTAGACTGACGACGAGCTCGCCCACACGACGGGAACGCCGGCCGCGACCGCGGCTTCGAAGACGCGCTGGGTGGCGAGCACGTTGCGTCGGAGGTATAGCGGGAAGACGTCGCCGAAGCTGCGGGCGCCCGGCTGCCCGGCGAGGTGGAAGACGACGTCGACACCGGAGAAGTCGAGCGCGTCCTCCGCGAGATCGAGACGCTGGACGTCCAGCCTGTGCGCGTTCTCCTGCTTGAGCGCAGGGTCGTAGTAGTCCGTGAAGCAGTCGACGCCGGTGACGTCGTGGCCGAGCTCGATCAGCCGCTCGGCGAGATGGGAGCCGATGAAGCCGGCGGCGCCGGTGACGAGGGAGCGCATCGGGCGAGCCTACCGGCGCTCCGCGAGCGCATAGATGCGGGCGTTGCCGACGAGGTAGAGCCGCTCCTTGTCGGCGACGACAGGGGAGTACTTGCCGTCAGGGTAGGTCCAGAGCTCGTGCCCGGTCTTCGCGTCGAGTGCGTAGGTCGTGCCGCTCAACGTCGCGAAGTAGACGCGCCCGGCGACCACCGTCGGCGATCCCGAGATGGGGCCGTCCGCAGCGAACTGCCACAGGGTCTTGCCGGTTGCGGCGTCGAAGCAGTAGAAGGAGCGCGAGTACGAGCCGACCAGGACGCGGTCGCGCCACACCGCCGCCGACGAGTAGACGTAGCCGCCGGTCGACGACGACCAGCGGAGCTTCCCGCTCGACGCGCCGAACGAGTACACCTTGCCGTCGGTCGAGCCGATGTAGACGCGCCCGTAGGCGATCGTGGGTGTCGCGTAGAACGTGCCGAGCCCGCCGAAGCGAGGCTGCGCGGATGCCTGCCACAACACGTGTCCGGTCGACGCGTTGAGCTCGTAGACGTGGCCCGAGTAATCGCCGACGAAGAGCCGGTTGCCGGAGACCGCGACGGCGCCCTTCACCTGCCCGGAGAGCCTCGTCACCCAGCGCACCTTTCCGGACCGGCGGTCGAGAGCCCAGACGCGCCCGCTCCAGTCGCCGAGGTAGACGCTCGCCCCGACGACGACCGGCGAGGACTCGGAGGGCCCGATCGTCCTGTGCCAGATGACGCGGCCGGTCCCGACGGTCAGAGCGACGATCTCACCCGTGAGCGACGAGCTCGGCGACCGGTTGCACGGCGGCTTGTTCATGAACGCCATGTAGACGACGCTCCGGTCGAGAGCCGGCGATGCCGCGGTGCACCGGTGGGACTTGTACGACCAGGCACGCTTGCCGTTCTTCGCCCCGACCGCGTAGAGCACTCCGGGATTCGTCGCGAAGAAGAGACGGCCGTACCCGACGACAGGCGGGAACTCGACCAGGGTGAGGGCGTGAAACGTCCACAGCCGTCGAAACGGCGGCGCGAGCGAGATGCCGGTCGCGACGCGGCGCCGCTGCGGATCGAAGCCGTAGGTGGGCCAGACGACGCCGGGCTCCTTCGGGCGCGGGGGCGCCGCCTCCGTCGTGACGAACTCGATCGTCGAAGAGCCGCGGATGTCCCGGGATGCATGCTTGACGTGCAGGTAGTAGCCGATGCCGGCGCCGGCGATCGCGAGCACGAGCACCGCCGCTCCGAGCAGGACCCGCCGTCTCACCGCGCCGCCGCCACCGCGTACACCCGCGAGTAGCCGTGCAGCAGAAGCCGCTTGCCGCTGCCCGACACCGGGACGTAGTCCCCATGCGGGAAGTCGACGAGCAGCTTCCCGGTGCGCACGTCGACCCCGACGATGCGATGCGCGAACGAGCCGGCGTAGGCGACGCCGTCGACGACGACCGCCGCCCCGGAGATCGGACCGCCGGTCCACCGCGTCCACAGCGTCGCTCCGGTGCGAGCCGATAGCGCATAGAACGTCCCGTCGTACGAGCCGAAGAACACCCGCCCGTCGCTGACCGCAGGCGACGAGTAGACGTAGCCGCCCGTGCTCCGCCGCCAGAGCTCCCGGCCGTCCGTCGTGAACGCGGTGAGAGTGCCCGCCGTGGAACTCGGCACGAACACACGGCCGTCGGCGACAGCCGGCGTGCCGTAGACGCGCCCGCCGACGCTCGCGGACCAGCGCAGCGCGCCGTCGGCGAGGCGGAGGGCGCGGAGGCGGCCGCAGTAGTCGCCGAGGTAGACGGTCGGGCCGAGGACGGCGAGGGACGAGGTGATCTTGCAGCCGTCGTAGCGGCGCCAGAGCACGCGGTGCGTGCGCAGATCGAGCGCGATGACGGTGCCGTTCCACGCGCCGAAGAGGTCGACTCCGTGGACGACCACCGGCGAGGACTCGATCGGCGAGCCGACCGTGTAGCGCCACAGCAGCCGGCCGTCGGAGCGCCGGAGCACCCAGACGTGGCCGTCCATCCCGTGGGCGACGAGCTCGTCGCCCACGATCGCCGGCGACGACGCCATCTTCCCGTCCGGGGTGTCGTGCCGCCAGATCACCGTTCCGTCGCGCATCGACAGGGCACGGATCGTCCCGCGTGCGTTTGCGATGTAGGCGATGCCGTCGGAGACGACCGCCGGGAACTCGATCAGCGAGCCGAGCCCACGGGACCAGACGACGCGGAACGGCGGCCGGATGCGGATCGCCTGGTGCGCCTGAACGCGCTGCGGCGTCGCGCCGTACATCGTCCACTGGAGCGCACGCCGGTAGATGCGGATCGTCGACTTCGGCCGCCGTTGGTAGGCGAGCCGCACCGACCGGGTGTCGTAGCCCGGTTTCGCCGCGGTCGTCACGAGAGCAGCCCGGTGCACGAGCGGGATCCGTGCGACACCGCTCGCATTCGTGCGACCGGCGTGGCGTCCGATCGTGACGCGCGCCCCGCTGACGCGGGCGTTCGTATCGCCGTCGACGACCGTCACCTGGACGCGACGGAGCCGAACGTCGGGTTCGCGGGGCCGGGGCTGCGGCTGGGGCTGCGGCTTGACCGGCACCGGCAGCGTCTCGGACGGGGCGGTCGTCACCGCCTCGTCCCGCGCACCGCACCCGCTGAGAATCGCCGCCCCGGCGAGGAGCAGGGCAAGCCTTCTCACGCCTCGCCCGGCACCGCCTCCGCCTGCACCCGCTCGAGCGTCCCCCCGAGCTCCTCCAGGACCACGTGCGAGAAGTACCGCGTCATCACGACCCCCTCCCGGAACTCCCCCAGGCGGGGCTCCGGCGACTCGCCGCGGGAGAGCGCGATCGCGAGCTCCGGGTAGCGTGACCCGGCCGCCGTCGGCAGCGGGAACGCGCCTCCGAAGCGCGGATTCACGTCCGTCACCTGGAGATCTCCTTCCGGCTCTCTGAAGCACTGGACGGTTGCGGGGCCGATGATGCGAAGCGTCTCGGACACGGTTCGCCCGAACTCGATCAGCTCCTCGTCACGAATCGTCGCGCCCTTGATCGACTCGCCCCCCTTCGACTCGATCATCGTGCGCGGGATCGCGGCGAGACAGCGGCCCTCGAGGTCGCAGAACACGTCGATCGAGAACTCGGTGCCGCGACACGCGCGCTGCACCATGGAGTCGACCGTCGTGTAGCGGAGGAAGAACTCGAGCTCCGCCTCGCTCTCGGCGCGGAAGATGTGACGCGATCCGAAGCCACGGCGGGCCTTGACGAGGACCGGATAGGGAAGGTGGCCGTCGACCTCCGCCGGCAGCCACGTCGGCGGGGAGCCGATGCCCCGCTCGACGAAGAACGCGTGCGCCAGGAACTTGTCGGCGCAGAGCTCGATCGTCTCCGGCCCCGGCACGAGAACGACGGCGTCGCCGAGTTGCTCGCGGGCGCGGGCGAGGTGCATGTGGTCGAGGTCGGTGAGCGGCACGACGAGCCTGATCGCGTGCACCTCGACGAGCGCTCGGAGCGCGTCGACGTAGCCCGGGTCGTCGACCCGGGGGACGAGGGCGCGATGGTCGGCGTGGTAGAGCGCGGGCGCGAGCGGGTTGATGTCGGCCGCGACGGTCGTCGCACCCGCCGCGCGGAAGGCGCGCACGATGTCCACGCGTTGCCCGGCGCACGTGAAGAGGACAGCCGTCACCCGGGGGCAGGGTACCGCCGAGCCGTGAAGGCGCCGTTAGCGCCCGTGGACGGTCTGTGGTACTTCCGACACCCTGGTCTGACCAGACCGCGGCGGTTCGTCAACCGCGGTCGGGCGTGGAGACACAGGGGGTCTCGCGACCTGTGGAGCGTCGGTCGCACTTCCGTAACCTTGGTCTGACCAAGGGACGCGTCCAGCGGAGCCAGCGCCGAAAGGTGGCACAGCCGTGCAGCGAAGGCCCCGTTAGGGCGCGGAGGTGCTCGGCTTCGACCTCAGGCCGAGGCGGCTCCGGAGCCGGGGTCTGCGTCGGGCGTCTCCGGCTCCGCATCGGGCGGAGCGAGCGGCGGAGCGGGGGCGGAAGCGTCCTCGGTGCGAGAGGCGGCCGCCGTTCTCGCGGCGGCTGCGGAGCTCGAGGCGGCCGAGGTGACCGACGCCTTCAGGTCGGACAGCGACTCGCCCGCGGCTTGCATGCCGAGCCATGCGCCCGCGGCAATGCCGATCGAGAGGACGAGCCCGATCCACGCCCAGGAGGCGACGAAGTCGTTCGTCAGCACCTTGATCAGCGTGACCAGCACGAGCAGACCGGAGAGTGCGGCTGTCACCATCGACGCACTGAGAGGGCCGAGCGCGATCCTGATGCCGGCGAGCTGTGCAAGCTCCCAGGCGAGGATCGCGAGCAGAAGCAGTCCGGCGACGACCCCCCAGCCATGCCACATCGAGACGCCGGCAGAGATCGGGCCGAACGAGACCTCCTGCCAGTGCAAGAACGAATCGATCAACAGGAGGACGCCGGCGCCGAAAACGACCTTCGAGCCGAGCGCGAGCTTCGAAAGATCCATCGCACCTTCCTTCAGAAAGACGACGCGGACGAGCGTCGACGATGCTGACAGGTCGGTCGGTCGGCGTCTCAGGAACGCCAGCCGCCCGTCTCGCCCTTGTACGTGCCGCCGAGAAGGGCGAGCGGGGTTCGCAACAGGATGAGGAGGTCGGTCTTCCAGTCGCGGTGCTTGACGTACCAGAGGTCGAGCTCGATCCGGTCGGCCCAGGGAAGCGACGCGCGGCCGTGGATCTGCGCCCACCCGGTGATCCCGGGCTTCACGTCGAGACGGTGCCGCTGCCGGTCGTCGTACGCGTCGACCTGGTAGCGAAGCGTCGGCCGCGGACCGATCATCGACATGTCGCCCCGCACGACGTTCCAGAGCTGCGGCAGCTCGTCGAACGACAGCCGCCGGAGGATGCGCCCGGTCCGCGTGATCCGCGCGTCGCCCTTGTTGACGGCGAAGCCGGCGCCCTGACGCTCCGCGCCGACGACCATCGTCCGCAGCTTCACGAGCTCGAAGTCGACGCCGTTGCGTCCAACCCGTGTCTGCCGGAAGAAGACAGGCCCGCCGTCCTCGAGCTTGATCGCGATCGCGGCGACGCCGAGCACCGGCCCGGCCGCGACGAGCCCGGCACCCGCGAGCGCAACGTCGAGCGCTCTATGCACGTGCGGGCTCCCAGGCCGCCGGGACGCCGCGCCGCAGGTAGTTCCAGAGCGCGACGAGCGTCGCCCACGTGACAAGCACGTAGTAGCGCGCGATCCCCACGCCGAACGCCGCGGCGGCGACGAGCCCGAGCTGAGCGCCGAGCGCGACGTCGTAGACCCACCAGCGCGTCACGAGCGCGAGGGACGCGGCGAGCAGCACGAGGTGCAGGATGCCCGAGCCGTAGCGCAGGAGACGATGCGAGACGACCTCGACGAGGTAGAGCACCCCCAGCCCTCGAAACATCCGCCCGCGCAGGACGATCAGCCAGCAATGCTCGAACATGCGCACCTTCCGCCGGTACTCGGTCTCGTTCGTCGGCGTCGGCTTCTCGAACGCGTGCGCCTCCGGCGCGTACACCGCCCGCCTCCCCCGCTGCACCATCAGGTAGGGCAGCGAGAGGTCGTGGCCGAAGCGCGGGTCGACCTCGACGTAGTCCTCCCGACGCAGCGCGTAGATCGAGCCGTTACCGCCGGTGATCGAGCCGAGACGCGACTCCGACGCCCGAACGCCCACCTCGTAACGCCAGTACAGCCCTTCCTTGTTCCCACCGTCGGCGTCGAGGATCCGAAGCTGCCCGCAGACGTAGGCGACGTCCGGGTCGGCGAAGGCCCGCACGAGGCTGCGCAGCGCCCCCGGCGACCACGTGCAGTTCGCGTCCGAGAAGGCGACGATCTCGCTCTCGGTCTGCCTGACCGCGCGATCCTGCGCCGCCACCTTCCCTCCGCGCGGATTCGAGATCACCTGCACTCCGGGGAACTCCAGCGCGATCTCCTCCGTGCGGTCCGAGGACGCATCGGACGTGACGACGATCTGCAGCTTCTCGGAGGGGTAGTCGAGCGCGAGCAGGTTCTCGAGCCGGCGCCCGATCGACGCCTCCTCGTTGTAAGCGGCAACGATCACCGCCACGCTCGGCAGCACGTCCGCCGCACGAACCCGCCGGGGTGCGACACGCGCGAGCAGCGCCGCGACTGCCGGATAGCCGGCATGGGTCCAGACGAGCAGCGCGAGCGAGGCCCAGAAGCAGACGACGGCGACGATCACGCGCCGAGTGTAGAGACGGCCTCACTCACCGCCGGCAGCAGCACCCGAGAAGGTCGGCTCGCGGTTCCGGTCGGACAGGCTCCCACCGCCCTCGAGTCGGCCTAGATCGACTGGCGCGGCAACACGCCGTCGACGACGGCCCAGCGATGCTCGGGGACGATGCTCCCTCTCTCCGGCGTCGCCTTGAACGTCGACCCGGTTGCGAACGGGTCAAACCTGATGACGTCGAAGGCAACCTCTCCCGTCCACGAGTCGTAGATCGTCTTCGTCGTACGGGCCTGCAGCTCGACCAGATACAGGCCGTTGGCGAGTGGAAGGTACGGAATCTCGAGGTCGACGACGTCTCCAGGAGCGAAGAAGGCGTCCTGCATGTCACCGGAGGAGACGAACGTGACCGGCCGGTGACGGGCGTCGAGGATTCGCACGTCGATACCGAATTGGCGGACGTCCGCGCGTGCATTCGTCTCGAGACGGAGACGGAGCGGTGCGCCGTGCACGACGTGCCCTCCCTCCTCACCGCCGGCTGCGATCGACGCGCGCAGGAAGAGCGGCACCGGATAACGCGGATCCGGGCTCCTCCGAACGAACTCGCCCTCGACGCTGGCGAGCTCGCTCTGCTGCGCTTCGTAGTGTGAGACGACGTCAAGAGCGGGCCCGTCCATCACGATGGTTCCACCGTCGACGAGCATCACCCTCCGGCAGGTGGACAAGATCGCGTTCAGGTCGTGGCTGACGAAGAACACGGTGCGGCCGTCCTCTCGGCTCACCTCGTCGATCCGCCCGATGCACTTCTCCCGGAAGCGCATGTCTCCGACCGCGAGAACCTCGTCCACGAGCAGCACCTCCGGCTCGAGGTGGGCGGCGATCGAAAAAGCGAGACGTGTGCCCATGCCGCTCGAGTAGCGCTTGACCGGTGTATCGAGGAAGCGCTCGAGCTCGGCGAACTCGACGATCTTGTCGAGCTTGCGCGTGATCTCGGCGCGCTTCATCCCCAGGATCGCCCCGCTCAGGTAGAGGTTCTCGCGCCCGGTCAGCTCCTGGTGGAAGCCTGTCCCGACCTCGAGCAGCGATCCGACACGGCCACGGATCTCAGCGCGACCCTCGGTTGGAGGCGTCACGCGGGCGAGCAGCTTCAGGAGCGTGGACTTCCCGGCGCCGTTCCTGCCGATCACTCCGACCACCTCGCCGACCTCCACCTCGAAGGAGGCGTGTCGGAGCGCCCACAGGTCCCGCGTCTCCGCCTTGGCCACACCGTGTCCGACCAGCGCGCGAACCGCACTCGATGCCGACTCCGTCAGCCGCCCGTAGCCGCCGCCGAGCGCCCCGAGGCGGTAGCGCTTGCCGAGCTCCCGGGCCTCGATGATCGGCATCAGATGATGTCGGCGAACGAGCGCTCTGTGCGAGCGAAGAAGAGGAGCCCGCCGAGCAGCAGCACCGCCGTGACCAGCGCGGAGACGGCGACCTGGGCGCCGGGGTGAATCGGAGCGTCGGCAGACGCCCAACGGAAGGCCTCCACCAGGCCGGCGAGGGGATTGAGGCCGTAGAGCGCACGGAGGTGGCCGGGAATGATGGTGCTCGGGTAACCGATCGGAGAGGCGAACATGAGCAGCTGGACGAGAAACGGGGTCGTGTAGACGACGTCGCGATAGCGAACGTTCAGCGCGGCGAGCCACACTCCGATCGAGAGGGCGACGAGCAATGCGAAGACGCCCAGCAGGGGCACGAAGACGAGCCGCCACGTCGGGTAGATCGACCAGAACGGCTCGACGGCGATGAGGAAGCAGAGCGCGAAGAAGAAGTCGACGCCGAAGGACGCCGCCGCACCGATCGGGACGAGCAGGCGCGGGAAGTAGACCTTCGCGATCAGGTCGCGCGAGAACACGACGCTTCGCGACGCCTGCGACATGGCGTTCGAGAAGAACGTCCACGGAACGAGGCCGGCGAGCACGAAGACCGAGTACGGCAGCCCGTCGGACGGCAGGCCTGCAAGCCGGCCGAAGAAGAGGCCGAAGACGCCCATCAGCAAGATGGGCTGGATCAAGGCCCAACTGGCGCCGAAGAAGGTCTGCTTGTAGCGGACCTTCACGTCGCGCCAGATGAGCAGGTAGAGAAGGTCCCGTGACCGGAGCACCTCGCCGAGCCCGAGCGACCAGCGGCGCCCCGGCTCGATGACCGTGACGCGCCCACGATCGCGGTCGACCGCGAGCCGGGCGCTCTCTGCCTGCACGGAGCTCACCACTGCGGGTCGCAGCGTACCGCCCACTCCGGATTCGATCGCTCAGCGACCGACCAGCTCGTCGATCAGCGCCCGGTAGCGGGTCAGGGCGACCTGTCGGTCCGCGTCTCGCTCCGCGTACTCGCGAGCGCGCCGGCCCATCTCCTCGAGGTCGATCCGCCCGTCGTGAGCATCCCGAATCGCCCCTGCGAGGAGGTCGGGCCGGTCGGGAGGGAGAACAACGCCGCAGCCGACCTCGCACACAAGGCGGGCCGTCTCGCTGTCGGGGTCGGCGGCGACGATCACCGGCCTGCCCGCGGCGAGGATCCCGTACAGACGGCTCGGAACGACGAAGCCCGAGAGGCCTTTGGCGAGCCCGACGTAGTGGACGTGAGCTGCGCCGAGGGACTGCGGGAGGACGTCGCGCGGCTGGTAAGGGAAGAACCTGACCGCGTCGGCCTCCAGTCTCTCGGCAACCATGCGCAACTCCGCCGAGCGGGCGCCAAAGCCCACGACAGGCACGGTGAGGTCGTCGAGATCCCGCAGGAACGTCGTGGCGCGCACGAGGTTGTCGAGATTCTGGGCGTGGCCCACGTTGCCGGAGTGCATCACGACGAACCGGTCGGCGAGGCCCTTCGCCTTCGCCCAGGCGTTGGCGCGCTGCCCGGGGACGATCTCCGACGTGTCTATCCAGTTCGGGATCACCGCGATCCGGTCGGGAGCGGCGCCCTTCGCGATCAGCCGCTCCTTCATCCGCTCGCCGATCGCGACGATGCAGTCGGCACG
The DNA here is from genome assembly GCA_963784765.1 of uncultured Thermoleophilia bacterium. Classification (GTDB taxonomy): domain Bacteria; phylum Actinomycetota; class Thermoleophilia; order Gaiellales; family Gaiellaceae; genus PALSA-600. Next base: position 32,228 of record CAWASP010000026.1, on the reverse strand, counting down.
CTGCAGGTAGAAGGCGACGAGCCGCCGTAGAACGCTGACGAGCACCGGGTTCGTGAGCCGGCCGAGCTCCGTGGCGATCTCGGGGAACACGTCCTCGCTGACGACCAGCAGGGGGACGCGATGACGTCGCGCGATGGCGAGGCCCAGATCGCCGACGATCGGGGGGTCGGTCAGACAGATGACGAGGTCGGGCCGCGCGAGCCCGATCGCCCTGGCGAAGGTATCGCCGAGATACGTGACGTAGTTGAGAGCGCGCCGTCCGAGCTGCGTCCGGTCGAAGGACGTGGAGCGCGTCCGCAGCACCCGGACCCCGTCGAGGACCTCGCTCGAGGGGAGATCCTCGCGACCGTGGATGCGGCCTGTCACGACGGTGACTTCGAAGTCGGCCGCGAGCGACTCGCAGAGATCGGCGAGCAGGTTCGCGGTCGCCTCGACACCGGGGCGGTAGTACTGGTTCAGAACAAGGATGCGCGGCGGGCGACGCACGCGAGCAGGCTAGATGATTGATTCCGTCGTGCTGTGCCCGCGTGGAGGGCACTGCGCCGCGTGCCGGCCCCGCCCCGCGGGCGCATCGACGTTGGAGTCACTCATCTAGTCCACCAGCACGCGCTCGTAGAGCGCCACCAGACGCGCCCCGGCCGCCTGCCTCTCCTGCTGGGCCGCGCGGCGAGCGGCGAGGCCGAGTCGCTCGCGGCCGCCGGGATCGGCGAGAAGCCCCGCGACCGCCGAGCGAAGCGCCTCCGGGTCGCGCGGGGGCACGAGCACGACGCCGTCGCCCGGAAGGTCCGCGAGGCCGCCGACGCGCGTCGCCACGACCGGCCGGCCGTACGCCATCGCCTCGCGCGCGGCGAGCCCGTAGCCCTCCCGGCGGGACGGTACGCACGCGACCGCGGCACGCTCGAAGTAGGCACCCATCTCCGACGGCGGGACAAAGCCGACCGCCTCGGGCACCCGGCCGCGAAGCGGGCCGTCGCCGACGATCACGCGCCGCAGGCCATCGGTCGCCTCGAGGAACTCCAGGATCCCCTTCTCCTCCGAGAGCCGGCCGGCGTACAGGACGTGCGGCGGCTCGTCCGGCGGATTCACGCGGTCGGGGACCGCCACGACGGGGGGCACGACGACCGTCTCGCGGGCGCCCAGGGCGCGCGCCTCGCCGGCAAGGTAGGACGATGCGGCGACCACGACGCGCGCGCCGCGCAGGAGCGGGCGGGCGAGCGCCGGGGCACGGCGCGCGAGCTCGACGTCCGTGCCCCACACCTGCAAGGCGTACGGCTTCCCCGTCGCGCGCGCGGCGAGCGCGGACGGGATCCAGTGGGCGTGAACGAGGTCGGCATCCCTCGCAGCCCGCCGGGCGGCGAGCGCGAACGCCGCGAGGAATGCGGGAGCGAGCGCGAGCTTCCAGGGGGCCGCTCGGACGTTCTGGACGATCCCGCCGCCGTAGGCGATCCCGAAGTCCCGGAAGCCGGCCGGCGAGACGACCTCCACGTCGACGCCTGCCCGTCGAGCCTCCTCCACCGCCGCGGCGACGAAGTGGCCGGCGACGGGATGCGCGGCGTCGGGGTACGACGTCGTCAAGACGACGACCTTCACTCGCGACGGGCGAAGACGACGGGAATGGCGAGCGAGATCGCCACGAACGCGTAGAAGTAATAGAACTGCATCGTCAGGTAGAAGACGTTCGAGGCGAGCGTCCCGGCGAGCGCGGCGGTGCAACCCCAGGCCAGCGGGCGGACGCGCGCGGCGAGCGGGTCGCGGGCGGCGGCGAGCGCGCGGCCGAGCGCACGGGCCGCCCGGAGGCGGCGGAAGACCCAGACGAGGAAGAGACCGAAGAGCGCGGTGCCGACGAGGCCCGTCTCGACGATCAGGGCGACGTAGTAGGAGTGCGGGCCCCAGTTCGTCTTGCCGGTGACGAACTGGTAGTAGACGGAGAAGGTGTTCAGGCCGAGCCCGAAGAGCGGGTTCGTGTGCAGGACGTGCGGGATGAAGCTGTAGACCTGAAAGTGCGCGTTCTCCGACTTCCCGCCCGTCTCGACACGCGTTCGGAGCACGACCGAGAAGTAGTGCCACCGCGTGGCGACGACGACGGCGAGCACCGCGAACGCGGCGCCGAACGGGATCAGGAGCGTCCGCGAGCGCAGGTAGCCGCGATAGGGAAAGAGCAGCACGACGGCGCCGACGAGGAGCCCGAGCACACCGCTTCGGGAGAGCGTCGCCGCCTCGACGATCAGCAGGAAGCCGATCGTCGCCGCGAGCCGGTTCCGCATCGGATGGCCGCGCTCGAGCCGGAGATAGAGCGGCGTGAGGACGAGCAGCGGCACGATCAGCATGATCCCGAGGTGGTTCGGGTCGCCCGTCATCGCGTTGGGGCGGTAGACGGTCGCCCCGTTGACGGCGCCGTAGACGTTGATCTGGCTCGAGCCCCCGGTGATCGGCGAGAGCAGCGTCGCGTCGAGGTTGCCGCCCCGGCGGGCGTCGAGCAGCTGGAGCACGCCGTAGACGGCGTTGACGACGATCCCCGCGCTGAACCAGCCGAGCGTCCGCCAGAAGTACGCCTGACCGCGGCGTGACAGCCACACGACGGCGGCCGCGAGGAAGGCGAAGTGAATCGCCCACTTCGTCAGGCCCTTCGCCCATTGCGCGAGCGCCTCGGTGTCGGAGAGGTCGTAGTACCCGAGCAGGTAGACGATCACGAACGCGGCGAAGAAGCCGATGAGCACCGCGGTCGTGCGGGGCACGAGCAGGCGCCTCGTCCCGATCGTGAACGCGAGCAGGAAGAGCAGTGCGAGCACGTCCGCGATCGACACCGTGCCTGCCGCGTTCCAATGCACCTTCTCGAACGTCACGCAGAAGACGCTCGCGAGGAACAGGAAGCTCGTGATCCGCCTCATCGAGCAAGCTCCTCGAGGAGCCGCGCGAGCTCTTCGGAGCGGGCACGGCGCGAGACCTTCCGCTTCCAGTCCTCGGAGAGCGGCGTCTGCTCGAGGTCGCCGGAGCGCCACCTCGCGTGGAGGTCGCGCAGGGCGGCCGTCATCCCCTCGACGTCGCCGGGGGCGACGACGACTCCTGCCCCGGAGTCGCGGATCAGCTCCGCGGCTGCGCCGTCGGGCGGGACGACGGCGAGGATCGGCCGTTCGGCGGCCAGATACTCGAAGACCTTGCCGGAGAGCACTCCCCTCCCCCGTCCGCCCGCCTCCGGGATCAGCAGGAGGAGCGCCTCCGAGTCGCGCTGCAGCTCGAGCGCGCGCCGGCGCGGCGCGTAGGGGACGAGCTCGAGCCGCTCGCCGAGGTCGAGCGACTCGGACCACTCCCGATCGGCCGAACGGAAGTCGCCGACGAACCGCACGACGACGTCGCCGAGGCCCGACTGCGCGAGCGCGGTGAGGAACGGCCGGGGATCCCGCTTGCCGAAGAACGAGCCGGTGTGCGTGAGGCGGAACCGGTCGGACGGCTGCCTCTCGAGCCCGGCGAAGTCGTCGAAATCCGAGCCGTTCGGGATCGTCACGACGCGGCCGTGCGGCGAGCGCGAGCGGACCTCCTCGGCGATCGCGTCCGACACGCATGTGACGGCGTCGGCAAAACGTGCGACGAGCCGCGCGACCGCGTGCTCGCCCTGCTCCTTGGCGCGCACGAGGAGGCGTTCTGCGTCTCGATGCTGGTGCGCCACGATCGAGTCGCGCAGGTCTGCCACCCAGGGGATGCCCGTGGCGCGCTTGACCGCGGCTCCGACGAGATGCACCGAGGAGGGCGGCGAGGTCGTCAGGACCACGTCGATGCCCTCGCTGCGCGCGATCCGGATCGCGGCCGGGATCGCCGTCACGTTCCAGCTGACGTTCTCGTCCGGCACGAGCAGACGGCGTCCCGCGAGCTGGAGCTGCTTGGCGGCCCGCTCGAGGCCGGCGCTGCCGTGCAGCTCCTCGGCGGGCTTGCGCCCGCGCGGGCCGAGGTAGCGGGCGCGATGCACCCACGCGAGGGTCGGCGCCTGGAGCTCGTCGTCGCGGTGGATCCACTTCGGGTCGTCCGGCGCGAGCACGTGCGTCTCGATGCCCAGCTCGGGCAGGTGCGTGGCCAGCTTCAGGGGGCGCTGCACGCCGCCGCCGCCCGCGGGCGGGAAGTAGAGGCTGACGAGCAGGACCTTCACCCGGTGAGACGATAGAGACGGCCGCCGCGGATCGCCCAGGTGGCGCCGTACTGCTTCGGGATCTTCGGGTCGTTCGTCCGCACCCAGCGCTTGACCGCGCGGAACCGTGCGACCGGGGCGTTGGCCTTCGTGTTCGCAACATGCGTGAGGGGCGCCGCGACGACGTAGAGGGGCGCGACCGCCTCGACCTCGTAGCTGGTCTCGATGGGCGCGATCACGGTCGCGCCTTTCGGGACCTTCGTGCGCAGGTCGTGAATGAGGCGCGGCGGGAGCGCATTCGGGTCGGTGGGGTGGGCGGAGCTCCAGTGCCAGATGCCGTGTACGAAGACGGGCAGCACGAATGCAAGGGCCGCGGCTGCGCCGAGATCGAAGCGGGGCTCGAGCCGGGGGCGCCGAAACAGCCAGAGCAGGAGCGCGGCCAGGCCCCCGAGCAGCGCGAACCACGTCGCGAGAGCCGGCCCGCCGTGCCGCAGGCCGTACGCGAAGTCGCCGGGCCAGAGCCGCTGCAGGACGATTCCGGCGACGAACGCCGCCGGCACGAGCACCGCACGACGGGCGAGGAGCGCGAGCCCCGCCGCGAAGGCGAACGGGAACGGCAGGAAGCCCGCCGCCCTGCGCGACTGGGAGAGCGAGACGGCGTCCGAGAAGTGCACGAAGAGCCACGGCACCTCCATGAGGAAGAGCACGATCAGCGATCCGCCGAGCACGAACCACGCCCAGCGGTGCCTCAGCGCGAACGCGCTCACCGGGACGAGCACGAGCGCTGCGACGGCGACGGCGCCCGTGCGCCCGAGCACCTCGGGCGCGAGCCGGAAGTCGTGCGGCCCGTGCACGACGAGCTGGTCGCGGTACTGGGCGAGCTCGTTGAGGCGCGTCGACGTCGTCGGATTGTGGGTGTTCGTCTCCGCGAGCAGCGGGCGCAGCCAGAGCACCGCGCCCGCGAGCGGCACCACCGCGGCGACGAGCCCGCGCCACTCCCACACAACGACGGCGAGCAGCGAGATCAGGAGGAAGACGGCGTAGGTCGGATGGACGAGCGCGAGCGCCCCGAAGATCGCGGCGGTCGCGAGCCGGTCGCGGGCGAAGAAGAGAGCGATCGCCGCAGGTACGAGCAGCTGGCGCGACGCGGTCCCCGGCTGGGCGAGCGTCGCATAGCCGCCGCCGTGGCCGGGCGCGAAGCAGAAGAGCGCGAGCTGGGCGAGCACGACGGCGACGCCGCCCGAACGCCGGTGGAACACCGCGACCCCTGCCTCGTACGCGACCGCCACCGCAAGCGGAGCGAGGAGCGACGGCTCACGCTGCATCACCCCGGCGGGGTCGACGCCCGAGAGGAACGACACCAGCGCGACGAATGCGTGCCAGAGCGGGAAGGCGTAGCCGGGATGGAGTCCGCCGTCCCGGAACTCGTCGACCGTGCGCAGGTGCAGGTCGCCGAATGCGACGAGCTTCCGGACGCGCCCCTCGTGGAAGAGCCCGTCCCCGACGACCGCTCCCTCGACCAGCCAGAGGAACCAGCCGAGCACGACGCCCGCAGCGAGCCATCCCGCCGACCCGAAGGCCGGCGCGTCCCGCACGCGCGGCCGGTGCGTGCGGCGGCCGACCGCGAACGCGACCAGGGTGATCACCGCCAGGAGCCCGGCCGCGAGCCGGATGGTCGAGTGCACCGCGAAGACCACCGCCCAGGCAGCGAACACCGCGGCGAGCGTCCAGGCGAGGACGGCGGAGACCGTGCGCCGTCCGAACGCACCCGCGACCGCGACGCCGGGCAGCAGCACGAGCGCCGTGCCGAAGGCGAGTCGGAGGTACTCGATCACGAAAGCAGCGTGCGGGCCTTGCCGGACGAGAGAAAGCGGATGCCCTCGCGATACTCGGGTCGGCGCAGGACGAGCGCCCGCAGTCGCAGCGCGAGCAGCAGCAGCCGGCGGACGCGCTCGGCCTCGCGCAGGCCTCGATGCTTCGCGAAGTAGCGCAGGTGGCCCCGCAGGTTCTCGACGTACAGCTGCCCGCCGTGCGACGCGCCGCCGACATGGACGACCGTGGCGCCCGGGCAGAAGTACACGTGCCAGCCCGCCCGGCGGAATCTCGTCTGCCAGTCGGCCTCCTCGCTGAACATGAAGAACTCCTCGTCGAAGAGCCCGACCGCGTCGGCCGCCTCGCGACGGACGAGGAGCGCGGCGCCCGAGAGCCAGTCGACGGTGCGCACCTCATCGTGGGCGAACCCGCCCACGTAGAGCGGGTTGAGCAGATTCGTCCGCGGCCCGAGCTTGCGCAGGAAGAAGTACTCCGTGGCGAGCCGCCACAGGGTTGGCTCGCCGCGCACCGACCGCTGCAGCGACCCGTCGGTGTTGACGAGCCTGGGGCCGACGACGGCCGCATCCGGATGCGCGTCCGCGAGCGCCACGAGCTCGTCGAGCCCACCCTCCTCCACCCACGCGTCGGGGTTCAGCAGGAAGAAGTAGCGCCCTTCCGCCGCGCGCATGCCCGCGTTGTTGCCGGCGCCCATGCCGAGGTTCTCCTGCTCGACGATCCTGACCCCGGGGAACCGGCTCCGAACGAGCTCGAGCGTGCCGTCGGTCGACCCGTGGTCGACGACGACGACGTCGTGCCCGCGCACCGAGGCGAGGCACTGCTCGACGTGGGGCATCGCGTTCCACGTGACGACGACGACGGAGACGTCAGGCTGTTCCATCGGGCACGGGCGCGCGTCGGTTGAACACGTTCTCCCAGAGCAGGAAGCCGACGCCGGGCAGCGCCAGCAGGATGGTCATGACGAAGAACAGGAACCCGCACGCGAAGGCCGGGTCGGCGGGAATGTCGAGCTTCCCGAGAAAGCTGACGAAGAACGCCTCGCGGACGCCGATGCCGTTCACCGTGAAGGGCACGAGCATGACGAGGAAGAGCAGCGGCCCGAGCACGACGTACGGCAGCAGCGAGAGATGGATGCCGACGGCGCGGCCCGATGCGTAGATCGCGACGACCCGGGTCAGCTGCGCGGCGGCTGTGACGAGCGCGACGACGACCAGCGTCCCGGCGTGCTCGCGGTAGCCGTGGAGGCCGTCGTAGACCGCTCTCGCGGCCGTCTCCAGCCGGACTCGCCGGACGAGCGGCAGCGCGAACCGGAGCCGCGACCGGATGCGCCGCGAGAAGAAGACGAAGCCGGCGGCGATCGTCGCGATCACGAAGACGACCTCGATCCAGAGGTAGGCGCCGATGGGGTAGCGGCCGATCGCGAGCAGCAGGCCGACCCCCGCGAGCGCGAGCGTGACCGCACCGCCGAGCGAGCGCTCCAGCAGCACCGAGCCCGTCACGGGCGTGACGTTGCCGCGGTGCCGCCGGCTCGTCTCGAAGATGCGCCAGGCGTCGCCGCCGACCGAAGTCGGAAGAACCTGGCCGAACGCGTACGAGACGAAGTAGGCGCGCGTGAGCCACGTGACGCGGTCCCGCACGCCGCGCGCGGCGAGAAGCTGCTGCCAGCGCCAGGCCATCGGAGGGACTGTCACGATCGTGAGGACGGCGGAGAGCAGGAGCCACGGGATGCTCGCGGCGCCGATGATGTGCGCGGTCTTGCCGAGATCGACCTTCGAGAGGATGTAGGCGACGGCGGCGCCGGTGACGATGAGCGTCGCTGCGACGCGGACGGCGCGTCTCATCCGCCGAGCCGCGCGCGCACGCGGTGGAGCGCCGCGATCACGTCGCGGACATCATCGTCCGAGTGAGCCGGGGAGAGCGGGAGCGAGAGCACCTCGGCACCCGCCCGCTCGGTGACCGGAAGCGCGGGCTGGTGCGGCGCTTGCCGGTCCGCGTACGCGGACAGGAGATGCACCGGAAGGAAGTGGATCGACGTCGCGATGTTCTCGTCGAGCATCGCTCGCTGCACCTCGTCCCGGTCGGCGAAGGTGACCCGGATCACGTAGAGGTGGTTGGCGTGGACGTCCCTCGCGTCGCGAGCAACGCGCGCGACGCCGTCGAGGCCGGCAAGCCCTTCGTCGTAGAGCGCCACGTGGCGGCGTCGGATCGCCGCATGCTTCTCGACCTTGTCGAGCTGCACGAGGGCGATCGACGCGAGCACGTCGCTCAAGTTCGCCTTGTACCCGGGGACGGCGATGTCGTAGCGAGAGCCGTGGCCGCGGCGCATGACGCGGAGGTCGTCGACCGCCGCGGCGAGCTCGTCGCTCTCCGTGGCGATCAGGCCGCCCTCTCCCGCGGCGATGTTCTTCGTGGCGTAGAGGGAGAAGCAGGTGAGATCGGAGATCGACCCGATCTTGCGCCCGCGATAGCGCGACTCGGCCGCGTGCGCCGCATCCTCGACGAGCGGCGGCCCGAGCGCGGCGAGCTCGTCGAGGTCGGCCGGCTGGCCGTAGAGGTCGACGGGAACGATCGCCTTCGTCCGCTCGCCGACGAGCTCACCCGCGCGCACGGGGTCGAGGTTGAGGGTGTCGTCCCGGACGTCGGCGAACACCGGCGTCGCGCCGCAGTGGACGATCACGTTCGCGGTCGCCGGCCATGTCAGAGAGCTCGTGATCACCTCGTCGCCCGGTCCAACCCCAAGCGCGACGAGCGACAGATGAAGGGCCGCCGTGCACGACGAGACGGCGAGCACGTGCTTCGCTTCGAGATAGTCCCGCATCCGGGCTTCCAGCTCGGCGGTGCGCGGGCCGGTCGTCAGCCAGCCCGACCGGAGCGTGGCCGCGACCGACTCGACCTCCTCCTCGGTGATCGCGGGCGGCTGGAACGAGAGGAGCTCGGCGCGTTTCGACTGCAGCATCGGCGACCAGGAAGCGTATTCAGTCTACGGTCGCGGTCGCAAAGCTCGTCTCGAGGCTTGTCGATCAACCATCTAGGCTCCCACCCGATGCAGGCCCCCGTCGTCGACCTCGCGGTGGCGGCCCCCGATCCGGCATTCGGCGGCGGCGGACGCGCGCAGACGGAGGCGTTCGTCGCCGCGGCGACCGCACTCGGCCGGTCGCCGTCCGTCCTGTACCCGGCGCATCCGGGCCTCGCCGGGCGGCGGGCGAGCCTCGACCGGATCGAAGCGGTGCGGCAGGCGCGCGCGGCGCGCCGGCTCGCGCCGGCCCTCCGGACAGCACGTTCTGCCTGGGTCGTGTCGACGGTCGCCGTGCAGGGAGGTGCAGCGGCGCGCTCGGGGCGCGAGTACTCCGCCTGGATCGGCACGTCGCTCGCCGACGAGTGGCGCGGCCGCGCGAGGGGACTGTCAGCGGCCCGCCGGGCGGCCTACTCCGTGAGCCTCCCCTACCTGCGCCGCCTCGAGCGCGACGTTCTCACGGGCGCATCGCCGCTCTTCGCGACCGGAGAGGCGGCCGCCCACGGAATCGCCGAGGCGACCGGTCTGCCGGAGGAGGGGATCGGGATCCTGCCGATCCCGGTCGACCTCGAGCTCTTCCGGCCGGAGGACGAGGCCGTGTGGGGAGAACGGCTGAGCTCCCCCGTCGTCCTCTTCGTCGGCCGCGCGGACGATCCGCGCAAGAACGTCCGGCTGCTTCTCGACGCAGCCCCGCTCTTGCGGCGGCTCGCGCCGTCGGCGCGGATCCGTCTCGTCGGGCGCCCGCCCGCGGGGGAGGCGCCCGACGGCGTCGAGGTGGTCGGCACGGTGCCGTCGGTTGCCGGGGAGCTACGCACGGCGTCGCTCTTCGTGCTCCCGTCGTGGCAGGAGGGCTTCGGCATCGTCGCAGCCGAGGCGCTCGCCTCCGGCGTGCCTGTGCTCGCGACCCGGAGCGGTGGTCCCGAGGAGCTCCTCCGGCGCTCGGGCGGCGGTCGCCTGCTCGAGTCCTTCGAGCCCGAGGAGCTCGCGAGCGCCGCAGCGGCGCTGCTCGGGGACGCTGCTACGCTCGCCGCGATGCGCTCGCAGGGCCGCGCGTACGTCGAACGCGAGCACTCGCCCGATCGACTTCGGGAGCTTCTTCGTCCCCTGCTCGCGTCCACACGCTAGAGATGCGATTCCTGTTCACGACGCTGCAGACCTACGAGAGCGCGTTCTACGGCCGCGTCGGCGCCGAGCTCGCCGCACGGGGGCACGACGTCTCGCACGTCACCGTCTCACGCGAGGCGGCGCGGCTCCTCCGTGAGGACGGCTACATCGCACGTTCGGTCCACGAGGTCATCGCCGGGCTGGGCGAGCCCGGGTCGCTCGCGGACGAGGTGCGCCGGATCGAGGCGCAGTATCCGATCCCGCACATCCGCGACGTCTACTACGCGGACCGGGCGTGCCAGCGGCAGCCCGAGCAGTGGTGCGTGCACCGCGCGGTGCAGCACATCCGCGCACTCGAGCGCATCGTCGAGGAGGAGCAGCCGGACGTGCTGGTGCCGGAGGTCGGCAACGAGACGATCCGGGTCGCGTCGCACCTGGTCGGCCTGGAGCGCGGCATCCCCGTGCTGTTCCTCCTGTACACGATGTTCCCGCAGCCCCTGCGGCTCACGGTCGACACGCTGCACGCCCCGATCGTCGACCCCGATGAGCTCGTCGAGCCGACCGCAGCCGAGCGCGAGGCCGTGGAGGAGTTCCGCCGCCGGTTCACCGAGGCCGCGAAGCCGATCAGGGGGTACCGCCGCTGGAACGTCGAGTGGCGCCGCGCAAAGCTGTTCGCGGAGCACGTACGCCGTAAGCGCACGGAGGACCAGGACAACGAGTACCTCGAGCCGTGGCGGTTGCTCGCGATGAACGTCTCCGAGACCGTTCGCGCGCGGGCGGCGAGGCCCTTCTACGACGGCCTGCACCCCGAGCGGCCGTTCGTCTACTTCCCGCTGCACGTGACGGACGACTACAAGATCCGGAAGGTGATCCCGCACTGTGTCGACCAGGCGTCACTCGTCGAGCAGGTCGCGGACGCGCTGCCGCCCGGGCACGACCTCGTCCTGAAGGAGCATCCGATGTCGGTGGGCCGGAACAGCCTGGCGCTGCTCCGCCGGCTCCGGACACGCCCCAACGTGCGCCTCGTCGAGGCGCACACCTCGTCCCACGAGCTGATCCGGCGCGCCGAGGCGATCGCGGTCATCTCCTCGACCGTGGGCATCGAGGCGCTTCTCTACGACAAGCCCGTGTTGACCCTCGGCGAGCCGTTCTACTCGGGTTATGGCGTCACGCTGGACGTCGGCTCGTTCGCCGAGATCCGCGCGAAGGTGCCGGAGCTCCTGGGCTTCCGGCCGGATCACGAGCGGATCGTCCGGTTCCTGGCCGCCGCGATGCGCACGACCCTTCCCGGCGCTCCCGTGCTCGTCGACCGCTCGGACGAGAATGCCGTCGCGCTCGCGGGGTCGATCGAGCAGGTGGCCGAGCAGGCGGTGGCCGAACGGCGGGTCGCGCTCGCGTGAGCGTCCTGTGAGCGCGAGCGTCGCCCTCCTCTGGGACGTCGACGGGACGCTGCTCACGACTGCGCGCGCCGGCGTCTACTCGCTCGAGGACGCGCTGGAGCGCGTCAGCGGGGCTCGCGCGGATCTTCAGGGGATGGCGACCGCCGGGCTCACCGACTGGGCGATCGCGGAGGCGGCGCTCCGCCGGGTCGGCGATCCTGCGTCGGAGGCGACGGTGCGCGAGTTTCTCCGGATTCACGGCGAGCAGCTTCCCGCGTACCTCCATCGGCGCGAGGGGAGCGTGTTGCCCGGGGTGCGGGAGGCGCTCGAGGCGCTCGCCGGCCGCGACGACGTGGTGAGCCTGCTCCTGACAGGGAACATCGAGGCAGGCGCGTACGCCAAGCTGCGCCACTACGGGCTCGATCGGTACTTCACCGCGGGTGGCGCCTTCTGCGTCGGGCCGGGCGACCGTGCCGACATCGCCCGCGCGGCGCTTCGTCTGGCCCCCGGCGCAGAGTCGTACGTGATCGGCGATACGCCCAGCGACGTCGCCTGCGGGACGGCGATCGGCGCGCGCACGATCGCCGTCGCGACCGGATCGTTCTCCGTGGACGACCTCGCGGCGTGCGAGCCGTGGCGCGTACTCGAGCGCCTTCCCCCTCCGGGCGGGCTCGCCGAGCTCGTCGGCCTTCCTGCGGCCGGGGCCGCAGCGTGAGCACACTCGTCCAGAGCCGGGTGGCGTGCGGAACGCAACTGTGCCCGGTGCCGCGATGATCGCCGCGACCAGGCTGCACGGTCTCTACCAGCAGGCCCGGAGGCGTCTGCGGCGCATGGCGCGCAACCGGTTCTTCCGCGCGGCAGCCTCGTTCGTCGAGTACGTCGGGGTCGAGACCGAGCACGGTGCCTACCTCGTCAGCACCGCCGATACCAATGTCGGCCGTGCGCTCGTCACGAAGCGCCAGCGCAAGGAACACCGCAAGCTCACGGTCGCGGTCGATCTCCTGGCCGCTGCCGGCATCGACGGCCGGGGAACGCTCCTCGATGTCGGCGCCAACATCGGCACAACGGTCGTCCCGGCCCTGCTCGAGCACGGCTTCGAGCGTGGTCTCGCGTTCGAGCCCGAGCCGATGAACTTTCGCCTGCTCCGGGCGAACCTCGCGCTCAACGGCCTGGAGGACCGGGTCGGCACGTACCGGACCGCGCTGTCGGATCACGCCGGCGAGGCGCTTCTCGTCGTCTCCTCGCCCAACTCCGGCAGCTACTGGCTCGCCTCGGAGAGCGAGGACGCGGACGGCCGTAGGGTGTCGGTCCGGACGGAACGCCTCGACGACGCACTCGCGGCCGCCGGCGTGGAGCCCGAAGCGGTCGACCTGCTCTGGATGGACGTCGAGGGCCACGAGGCGCACGTGCTGGCGGGATGCCCGAGCCTCCTCGCGCGGCCCGTGCCGACGGTGCTCGAGTTCTCGCCCGAGGATCTCCGACGGGCGGGCGGCCTCGACCTGCTGCTCGAGCAGCTCGCCTCCTCCTTCACGCTCGTGCACGACCTCCGGCAGCCCCGGGACGACCCGTTCGAAGCGGCCCGGCTCGAGCCGCTGCTCGACCGCTACGCGAACTGGTTCACCGACCTCCTCTGCATCGGCGTCGACAGACCCGCGGGCTGACTCTCGGCAGCGGCCAGTAACCTGTCCCCGTGCCCACGATTCACGGCGGCCCCTTCGACCACTTCCGCGCCGTAGTCGATGACTTCGAGGATGCGGTGTTCTCCCAGGAGGCGGTCACTGCGGAGCATTACGACGACGAGTACTTTGCCGCCGACTGGCGGGAGGAGGGGAACCGCTACGACCTGGAGACGCGCCGCCGCATCGAGGGTCGGAACCCCGCCCTGATCGCCGACGTGCTCGAGCCGGCCCGGGTGCTCGACGTCGGATGCGGCCCCGGGTTCCTGATGTACTTCCTCGCCGAGCTCGGCATCGCGGTCGACGGGATCGACTTCAGCCCGTCGAGCCACACGCTCGCGCCGCCGGGCATGGCCGAGCGGATCCTGATCGGCGACGTCACCCGCGCGCACGTCCCCGAGCGCTCGTACGACCTCGTGGTCTGCCGGGAGGTGCTCGAGCACCTGACCGCGCTTCAGGTCCGGCGCACCGTGGAACAGCTCTGCCGTGCCAGCTCCCGGCTCGTCTACGTCACCACGCGCTTCCACCCGGCGCCGAAGACGCTGCTCGACTTCACGACGGACTTCGAGACCGACCCAACCCACGTGACGCTCCTGGCAAAGGACTTCCTGCGCTGCCTCTTCGTCCTCGAGGGGTTCCGGAGCCGCCCCGACCTCGAGGAGCAGCTCGACTGGGCAGGGAAGGGACGCGTGCTCGTCTACGAGCGAGGCTCGTGATCCGTTCGCACCGAAGACACCTGCCGACGCCCGCCGAGTTCGAGGCGGAGGCGACGGAGGCAGCCCGGAAGAAGCTCGCACGTCTCGCGCAAGGCCGACGACCCGTCGTCGTCGGCCCGTGGACGTCGGAGGTCGGCTTCGAGCTCCTGTACTGGATTCCCTTCCTCCGCTGGGCCGCACGTGCCTTCGAGCTCGACCCGGAACGTCTCGTGGCGTTCTCCCGCGGCGGCGTCTCATGCTGGTACCGCGGAATCTGCGACGGCGGCTATGCCGATGTGCTCGAGCTGCGGACGGCGGACGCGTTCAGGGAGGCGGTCGACGCCCGGGCTGCGGCCGCGGGCGGTCAGAAGCAGGGGACGGTCGGACAGCTCGACCGGGCTCTCGTGCGGGAGGCCGTCAGGGCCGGCCGGCTGCCGGCAAAGCACGACCTCCTCCATCCGTCGCTCATGTACGAGCTGTTCCGCCTCTCGTGGAAGGGCGGCACCTCGGTCCGGCACGTGCTCGAGCACACGGTTCACGAGCCGCTGGCGCGTCCTGACCCGCCGGGCGCCCTGCCGGACGGCACGCCGTATACGGCGGCCAAGTTCTACTACCGGAAGACGTTCCCGGAAACGGACGGAAACCGCGAGTTCGTCCGCCGGGCCGTGCGGCGGCTCGCCTCCCTGCGACCCGTAGTGCTCCTCTCGACGGGTCACCGGATCGACGAGCACGCCGACGTCGATCCGGGCGAGGAGGAGAGCGTGCGGCGGCCGCTCGTCGGAGTGGACGCATCGAGGAACCTCGAAGCGCAGACCGGGGTGATCGCGGACGCCGCGCTCTTCGTCGGGACGTACGGCGGGCTCTCGTACCTCGCGCTCTCCTACGGCATCCCGAGCGTCTCGATCGTCTCGCACCCGCAGCAACTCCTGCCCTACCATCACCTCGTCGCGAGCCGCGCAGCCGACCGGCTCGGCACGCCGCTCTCGCTCGTCGACTCCAGCCACGCCGCGGCGGTCGGGGCCGTCTGCGCGCCGGTCATCGCAGCGGCGTGATGAGCCGCCCCAACCAGCTGCGGGTCCTCTTCTTCCTGCACCACACGGGCTACCTGCGCCACTACGGGGAGCCGCTCCGGCTGCTCGCGGAACGCGGGCATCACGTGACAGTCGCCGTCGGTCGCTGGGAGAAGGATCCCGGTGACTACCGCCTGATCGAGACGCTGCGCGAGGCGGCGCCGACGATCGAGTTCCGGCTCGCTCCCAAACGCCGCAAGAGGGACGGGTGGCATCCGATCGCCTGGATGACCCGGGCGCTGAACGACCTCTCTCGCTACTCCCATCCTCGCTATGCGGAAGCTGTCGGGCTCCGTCGCCGCCTCCACGACAAGCTCGTCCAGCATGTGCGCAACGGCTGGACCGACCCACTCACGCGCCTCGTGATCCTGCGCGTCGTGCGGCGGCTCGAGTCGACGCACGATGCCCGCGCGGCTGCCCGCTGGGGGGCCGCCTTCGACCACATCGAGGCGGCGATCCCGACCTCGGGACGCATCGACGCGTTCGTGCGGGAGCAGCACCCCGATCTCGTCCTCGTCTCGCCGCTCGTCGAGTTCGCCTCGTCGCAGGTCGAGTACCTCAAGAGCGCTCGCCGGCTCGGCATCAGGACCGGCGCCTGCATCGCCAGCTGGGACAACCTGACGAACAAAGGCCTGATGCGGTTCCTGCCGGACGGGGTGATCGTGTGGAACGACGCTCAGCGGCGCGAGGCGGCGGAGCTGCACGGCGTGCCCGCCGAGCGCGTCGCGCTGACGGGAGCACAGCGCTTCGATTGGTGGTTCGACTGGGAGCCTTCGTCACGGGCCGACGACTTCGCGGCGCGCGTCGGTCTCGATCCCGGAGCGCCCTACCTCCTCTACGTCTGCTCGTCCCCGTTCATCGCTCCGGACGAGGTCGGCTTCGTCGAGCGCTGGGTGCGTTCGCTCCGAGCCGCCGCGGACGAGGACGTCAGCAGGCTGGGCGTGCTGGTGCGGCCCCATCCCCAGAACGCCGCGCAATGGCAGGACGTCGATCTCTCGCACCTCGGTAGCGTGGCGATCTGGCCCCGCGGCGGCGCCCAGCCCGACGAGACGTCCAGCCGCTCCGAGTACTTCGACTCGCTCTTCCACTGCCGGGCAGTCGTCGGCCTGAACACGAGCGCGCTGATCGAGGCCGCGATCATGCGGAAGAGCGTCTTCACGATCTGCCCGCCCGAGTTCGCGCACACGCAGGAGGGCACGCTCCACTTTCACCATCTGCTCCTCGAGGAGGGTGGATTCGTGCACCAGGCGCGCTCGCTCGAGGAGCACCTCGAGTCGATCTCCGGGCTCGCCCGGGGCGAGATCGACGACGGCGAGCGGATCGACGCATTCGTCTCGTCCTTCGTACGGCCGAACGGGCTCGACCGTCCCGCGGCGGTCTGCGTCAGCGACGAGATCGAGCGGCTCGCCCGGACGCCGGGCCCTCTCGAGACGGCTCCACACGGCCCTGTGACGCTTGCCCTCCGTGCGGCTCTGACAGTCGTCGCCGCCTCGGCGGCGCTGATGGCCCTGGTCGGCGGCGCCGTCCGGCGAATGCGCCGGGCGCTCGGGCTTGCAGAGCGGCTCGGCGCACCGCCCGAGGAGAAGCCGGCGCTGTGAGGACAGGCACCTGGCGGACGCATGCCAACCGCGTGCTCGGACGACCGTGGGCCGGTCGGCCGCGGAACGGTCCGGTCCCGCTTCCGGAGGACCGGATGCCGGAGAGGATGAGCGACCCGCCCGAGCTGGTCGAGCTCGACCGGCGCGTGGAGCTCCTGCGAACCGGCGAGGCCCGGCACACCGCGCACTGGGCCGGCTCCGTCGAGCTCGAGCTCCTCTACTGGATCCCGTTCCTGCGCCGGCTCGGGATCCGCCCGGATCGCCTCACGGCCACCACCGCGTCCGGCGAGGCCTCCTGGTATGCCTCCCTCGCGACCGGCACCGGCTCCGGAGAGCCTCTCGAGCCCGAGCTGCTCGACGTGCTCGTGGAGCCGTACCGCTCCGACTCCGGGCCGCTCGCGCCGATGCTCGCCCGGCTCAGCTTCGAGCCGCTCGGCCAGGCCTCCGGGGCGGACACCGTGCTCGTGACCGCGGGACGTTCCGGAGCCTTCTCCGGAGCGGCGGGCGAGCGCCTGCTCGACGCGATCAGCCGTAGCGCCGAGCGAGAGGCAGAGCTCGTCTGGGTGGATCCCCAGCCGATCGAGGCCGGCCTCGAGCAGCCGCTCGTCGGCCTGTCCGGCAGCGAGCTCGCCCTGAGGCAAACGAACCTCGTACAGCGGTGCCGCAGCGTGGTCGGCGGCTTCGGCGCGGCAACGCTGCTCGGTCTCTTCTTCCGGGTCCCGACGCTCGTCACGCTCGTGCCCGGCGAGCGCGGCGAGCCCGACGTCGAGACCGCCTACCGGGCAGCGCGCCGGCTCGACGCCCCGCTTTCGCTCGTCGATCGCGAGCTCGTCCCCACCGTCGCGCTCCTCGCGGGATGAGAACGCGCTCCGCTCTCGCGCGACACACGCCCCGGGTCGTCCGCCGTGCCGCCGCCCGCAGAGCCTCCCACGCAGCCGAGGCGGAGCTCGAGCGGATCGTCTCCGGCCCGCGGCCGCTCCTGGTCGGCCCGTGGCTCTCGGAGGTCGGCTTCGAGCTGCTCTACTGGATTCCGCTGCTCCGCCACGTCCTCGCGGAGCACGGCGTGCCTCCCGCCGACGTGGTCGCGGTCTCGAGAGGGGGCGTCGGCTCGTGGTATGCGAACGTCGCGGCGGGCTACGTCGAGCTGCTCGACCGGCTCGAGCCCGCCGAGATCGCTGCGCTCCGACTCCGCCGGCGCCGGGAGGCGGGCAGCGAGAAGCAGGGGACGATCCTGGCCGAGGAGCGGGCGCTCGTCGAGGAGATCGCCGGTGAGCGCGGCCTGGATTCGTACGCCTGGCTCCATCCCAGCGTCATGTACCGGCTGTTCGAGCGAGCGTGGAGCTGGGACGACGACGTATGCCGGGTGCTTGCAAGAACGACGCACGAGGTTGTCGCCCCTCCGGAGCCGGGCGCGCTCACGGACCTGCTGCCGGATGGCCCGTTCGTCGCCGTGAAGGCGTACTTCAGCGAGCTGGCGCTGCCCGACGATGCCGCCCGCCGGGCCGCATTCGGCAGGGTCCTCGCAGCCCTCGCAGAGCGGATGTCCGTCGTGCTCCTCGGGACACCCGCCGCGGTCGACGAGCACGCGGAGCTCCCAGGCGATCGCTGTCTCGTGCTGCGCGACCAGCTCGAGCCGGCGATGAACCTCGGCCAGCAGACGGCGGTGCTCGCGCGCGCCACAGGGCTCGTCTCGACCTACGGCGGCTTCTCGTACCTCGGGCCGAAGGTCGGAGTCCCGACCCTGGCGATCGCGGATCACACCGCCTACAACCCGTTTCATCTTCGCCTCTTCCGGGACGTCCTCCGCCTGATCGGTGACCCGCACTTCCGTGGGCCCGTCCCCCTCGCCGAAGCGCGCTCGAACGCCCTCGAGCTGTTTGACCCGTCCACCTGAGGCGGGGGCCGGAATCACTCCTCGAGCAGGGTCACCGTCCAGTCGGCTCCCACCGGCTCCGGCTCGCCCTCGACCGGACCGCCGGCCTCTCCGACCGTCTCCTCCGTCACCTCGGGAACGTCGCCGGGGTCGGAGCCGATCCTGACCGGGACGCTGCGGCGAAGCGTCGAGGGCTCGCCACCTGCGACGACCGAGGCCTCGAGCTCCACCCTGTACGCCCCCTCCGGGAGCGCCGTCGGAATCGCAGCGCAGACCCGATAGCGCCCGCGTTCGCCGAGCGACTGCGGGCTGCTCACCGCGAGCGCGAGCGTCTCCTCCTGGTCCCGGACGCGCAGTCGGAAGACAGCGCTCGCCTCGGTCTCGACGAGCTCGAGCAACGCCGCAACCGCGAGCTCTCCCCCAGCCGAGACAGCTCCGTCCGCGGCTTCCACGGCGAGCTCGAGGATCGCCGCCCGCGCGTCGAACGGCCGGGGCACGCCGCGGTCGCGCCGCCGCCCGGCGCCCGCAGCCCGCTCGAGCTCGGCGAGGACATCCTCGACCGGTCCCTGCGCGACGACGGATCCGTGCTCGAGCCAGATCGCCTCCGTCGCGGCGCCGCGAACAAGCTCCAGGTCGTCCGACGAGATGAGCACCGTCGCGCCGCCTGCGAGCGCGGACGAGAGCTGCTCGAGGCAGCGGCGGCGGAGCTGCTGGTCGGAGGTCGGGAAGCTGTCGATGAGAAGCACGTCCGCGGTCGGGTCGAGGACGCTCGCAGCCGCGATCTTCGCGAAGGCGTTCTTCAGGTTCCTCCCGCCGGGGGCTTCACGAGGGCCGAACGCGACGTCCAGCAGCTCTCCGACGAAGCGCTCTCGCTCCGCGCGGGGAACGCCCATGAGCCCGGCGAGGAGGCGCAGATTCTTGTCCGGGGTCATGTCCGGGCGCATCAGCTTCTCTGCCGCCTCGACCGTCGGCCCGCGGCGGCCGCGAATCAACGCGTGTCCGGCCGTCGGGAGCACGTGGCCGGCGAGCACCCGCATGAGCAGCACCCGGCCGCCGGACGGCGTCCCGACGAGCGCGACCGCCTTCCCGCGCGGCACCGTGAACGACACGTCCCGAAGCGCCCAGCGCTCGTCTGCCTCCATCCCGTCCAGGTCCTCTCCCGCTTCCTCCTCCGGCATCTCGTCGTCGTCGTCCTCGTCATCCACGCCGGCGTCCTCGCCGAGCGTGATCTCCCGCCACTCGCGCCGGAAGAACCGGTGGAAGACCGATGTGACCGGCCGGTAGTCCGCGGCGGCGGCGCTGCTTCGCCGGGAGAGCGCCTCCACTGCCACGGCGAGCCCGGAGTCGAGCGCTACGGCGGTGTCCTCGATCATTCGGGAAGGCCCGACAGCTCGGCGCGCTGGTAGAGCCACACTCCGGGAATCCAGATCGCGGCCACGGCGAACAGGGTGACGGCCAGCGAGGCGTTCGACAGCGTATGGCCGCCGAACAGCCCGTCCTTGACCATCTCGAACGCACCGGTCAGTGGATTGAGCTCGGCGAGCGGCTTGTACTTGTTCGGAACCTGCGAGAGCGGATAGATCACCGGTGTCAGGAAGTAGACGAACGAGAGCGCGTAGTTCAGCGTGAAGCGGACGTCACGGGCCCGTGCGCCGAACGACGACGTCAGCAGACCCACTCCGATCCCGATCAGGAGGATCAGGAAGAGCCCGAGCGGGACGTACAGGAGCGAGCGCGCCGTCAGGTCGAGCCAGAACCCACCTCCGCGAGCAACGTAGTAGAGCACCGCCGCGGCCGCGAAGGACGAATAGATGAGGAAGTCGACGATGCTCGGAACGATCGCCGACAGGACGAGGGTCAGTCGCGGCACGTGCACGACGCGAAGCACACGACGGTGCACCTCGATGCTCCTTGTCGACCAGTAGGCGCACTCGTTGAACAGCTGCCAGGCCGCAGAGGCGGTCAGGAAGAAGACCGGGTAGGGCGTCTTCCCGGCGCTGATGCCGACGAGGCCGCCGAAGACGAGCAGCCGGGTCAGGAGCGAGATCGACGGGCGCAGCGGCAACCACATCAGGCCGAGCCACGTGCGCGCAAACCGCTTGCGGATGAACAGACGGCCGAAGTACGGGATGTACCGGCGCGACTCCCAGACCTCTCGAGCAGCGGGACGGAGCCCGTGGCGCCGCGGCGCGATCGTCGTCACGGTCAGCCCGGCGCCTGCGGCTACGGAGACGGACGCGCGTGCCCGCTCCCCGATGGCGCTCACGCCAGCAGCTCCAGCAGGGCGTCCCAGCCCCGCATCCGTCCGGTCTCCATCGCCCTGAGGCGAAGCCGCGTGAGCACGAGCGGATCGGAAGGCAGGGCCTCGCATTGCTCGATGTCGATCAGGTTGTCCATGTGCGCGAACTCGGGCGGCGAGTACTCGTCGAGGTTGGTGATCACGACGGCACCGCGCTCCATCGCCGACGCAACCGAGGAGTTGTTGGCGCGCACGCCGCGATCGAAGAAGGCGGCGAAGTAGGTCGACGTCGTGAGCTGGTTGAACACGGCGACGTCGGAGAGGTTGCCGAGGAAGTAGAGCTCGCTCGGGAACACCTCGTGCATCTCGCGAAAGATCTCCTCGGAGTCGCGCAGCGAAGCGGTCTCGTGATTCGCCGCCGACACGTAGACGGCGTAGCTCGAGCCTGATGCATCGAGCAGGACGCGCAGACGACGGAACATGTCGACGCGGACCTTGTGGGCCATCCCGAACGAGAACACGGAGATCTCGGCTGGGCGAAACGGGCGATCGTCGAGGATCAGGCCGGGGCTCCATGCTGCCCGCGTGTCTGCGGCGAGCGGGGCGACGGCGGCCAGGATCTCCCCGTTGCCGCAGTGCACACGCCGCGCCCCCTCGACGAGCCGGCGCTCGACCTCGAGCCCCTGGTACTCGTGGAGGAACAGCTCCCAGGTCCCTGTCGACTCGTCGAGAAACGCGCCGACGGCCGCGTCGTCGGCGCCGAGCTCGGAGACCTTGAACGAGAGCAGGGGACACGCCCAGCCGGAGCGGAGCCCGTCGAGCCCGAGCAGCGGCACGCCGAGCCCCTGGGCGAGCAGCTGGTTGAAGCGCGCGACCCCCGAGCGGAATCCGTCGAGGTGATGCGTCACAACCGCGTCGACGGCCTGCCTAGCCATGCGCTCTCGCCCGGTCGTAGCGCTCGAGGATCGCCGTCGAGGAGCCGGTCACCGTGTCCAGGAATACCACCTCGATGGCGTGCTCGTCACACACGGCCTTCTCATCGGCCGGAAGTCGTCCGCGCCAGTCGGCGCCTTTGGCGTAGAAGCGAGGACGCAGAAGCCGCAGCACCTCCGCGGTGCTCGTCGTCGAAAGATGGGTGTAGGCGACGGCGCGCAGCGCGTCGATCAGGCGGCCGCGCTCGGCGTGCCCGAGCAGCGGGGGATGCTTGCGCCCGACCCAGTCGTCGGAGGAGACGTTGCAGAGAACCGGCAGGCCGAGGTCGGCCGCCGCCTCCAGGTAGTCGACGTGGCCGGGGTGCAGCGGATCGAAGCCGCCGTCGGCCATCGTGACGACGCCGGCGAGTCGGGGAAGCTCCTCCGTCGCGATGATCACGGCGACCCGAGCGTCGCCCCTGTCACGGCGCAGGCTGCAGGGCCGCAGCGAGGGAGCGGACGCGTGCCGCGATGCCCTCGGCGTCGAGGCCGTGCACGTGCAGCGTCTCGTTGTTCTCGCCGCTCTTCGGCACCTCGTCGACGCCGATCTTCGCAACGCGCGCCGCGGCCTCCGGTGCATCGGCGACGAGCGCCGCGAGCACGGCGTCGCCCTGTCCGCCGACGGCGTAGTGGTTGTCGAGGCAGAAGATCGGCGCCCCGTCGGCGATCTCCGCGACCCACGCACCGTCGACGTCCCGCAGCCAGGGCAGAGAGACGACGCCCAGCTCGAGCCCCTCCCCCGCGAGCAGTTCCGCCGCGTGCCAGGCGCCGCCGAGCATCACCGGCCCCGCGGCGACGAACAGCCCGTCCTTCCCGGTCCGGACGACGGTGCCGCGGCCGGGAACGAGCTCGGTCACCGCCGGCGGTTCGAACGGCAGCAGCCAGCGCACGCTGACGAGCCGCAGGTACACCGACCCCGGCGCGTCGTGGACGGCCCAGTCGACAGCCGCGCGCACCTCGTGCTCGGACGACGGCTCGAGCAGCGCGAGCCCCGGCACCGAGCCGAGCGCGGAGATGTCGCGGACCGACTGGTGCGAGTGGCCGGGGCCGCCGGGGACGAGGCCGGCGAGCGAGCCGACATAGATCACCTTCGAGTCCTCGGTGGCGTTGTTGTAGATCTGCTCGTTCGGGCGCGTCGAGAGGAAGCATGCGAACGAGTGCACGACCGGAAGCAGCCCGGCGAGCGCCATCGTCCCCGCCTGCGAGACCATGTCCTGCTCGGCGATACCACACTCGAAGAAACGCTCCGGATACCGGAGGCGGAAGTCGACGAGGCCGCAGTCGTAGCGGAGATCGGCGTCGAGCACGACCAGCCGTGGCTCACGCGCCGCGGCTTCGAGCAGCGCCTCACCGTAGGCCGGCACGAGCTGCTGGCGGACACCTTCACCGGCTGAGACGTGCGCCGGCGGCGCGGCTTCGACGAGCTCGATCGGCCCGGCGCCGACGGAGGCGAGCTCCTCGTCGATCCTCGTCCGGATCTCCTCCACCGCCCGCTCGTACTCGTCGGCGCCGGGCGCACCCGAGTGGTAGCCGTAGAGCGCCGTGTCGGAGCGTGGCAGGTGGCCGGCCGGCTCCATGAACGAGACGCCGGCACCTTTCCGCGTGTGCGCGACGACGAGCTTCGGTCGCGTGTCACCGGCGAGCCCGGCGAGCGTGTCGCGCAGGGCAGCGTGGTCGTGCCCGTCGCACTCGGCGACTGCCCACCCAAACGCCGCGACCTTCGCCGTCAGATCGCCCAGGTCGCTCACCTGCGAGACCCAGGTGTCCGACTGCACCTCGTTCCGGTCGACGATCACCGTGATCTCGTGCAGCCCGCGGTTCGCCGTCGGCTGCAGCGATTCCCAGAACTGGCCCTCCTGCAGCTCGCCGTCGCCGGCAAGCACGAAGACTCGGCCGCTGCGCCCCTGCAGCCGGTCGGCGAGCACGAAGCCCCGGGCCTTGGAGACGCCCATCCCGAGCGAACCGGTGCTCGTCACGACCTCCGGCGTCGTCGCCACGTCGGGATGTCCGGGCAGCCCGCCGAGGCGCCGCAGCCCGTGAATCAGGTCGAAATCGATCCGCCCGAGCGCGGCCAGCACCGCGTACAGGCCGGGCGCATCGTGGCCCTTCGACGAGAAGTAGCGGTCACCGTCACGGAGCTCTTCGAGATGCAGCCACGAGACGATGTCGAGTGAGCTGAACGTCGTTCCCGGATGACCGGAGCCTGCCCGCTGGATCATGTACAACGCGTTCAGCCGGCATGCGTCGGCGAAGCATGCCGCGCGCGCGACGGCGTTACCGCCGAGGGCCCGGATCCGCTCGAGCTCGGAGCGAGGGACGTACCTCAGAGTCACGGCCGACAGCGTACTCGACGGCTCCCGGAGGTCAGTCGGGAGACGGGACGGCAGCGTCCGCGAGGTCCGGGAGACGGGCTTCCCCGGTCGCAATCGCACGCTCGGCGCGCTCGACATCCCCCGGATAGTCGATCGAGAAGCCTTCCCACCCCTCGGTGAAGAACGGAGCCACGCGACGGCCGGCGATCGACCCGTCTTCGCGCACGACCCGGGCCCAGGCGATCTCGAGGCTCGAGTTCTGCACGTAGACCTGCGGCAGCGCCGCGTACTGCTGCGAGTGGTACGGCGTCCCGTCGGCCGGCTGCTCGAGGAGCGGCCGCATCAGCTCGCCGTCGAGCAGCCACATCTTGCCCGGATGCTGCTTGACGAGCTCGACGGCGCGGATCGAGTCGGCCTCGATCTCGAGCAGCCGATCCCAGGCGCGACGGATCGTCCCGGCGGTGCGAAAGGGGCTCGTCGGGCGCAGGATCGCGAAGAGCTCCTCGTCGCGGCCGTCGAGGACGTGCGTCACCCAGTCGATGTCGGGAGATGTCGACGTGGCGAGCTCGGGCGGGCGTAGCCCCGGCACCTCGGCCCCGTAGTGCCGCGCGACGGCCGCGATCTCCGGCGAGTCAGTCGAGCAGACAACCGCGTCGAAGAGGCCGCTCCTGCGCGCGGCCGCGATCGTGTAGGCGATCAGCGAATGGCCGGCGAGCGGCAGGACGTTCTTGCCGGGCACGCGCTCGGAGCCCCCGCGGGCGGGGACGAGCGCCACTGCCGCCGGCATCAGACGGCCTCCGGGTCGTGCGTGACGTAGACCATCTTCCAGTCGGAGTAGACGTCGAGCGCCTCGGTCCCCGGCTCGCGCCACCCGGTGCCGGAGTCTCGCTGGCCGCCGAACGGGACGTGCGGCTCGAAGCCGTACGTCGGTCCGTTGATCTGGACGCCGCCCGCGACGACACGGCGGGCGAACTCCTGCCCGCGGTGGAGCGAGCGCGTCCAGATCGCAGCGGTCAGCCCGTACGCGCTCGCGTTCGCGACCGTCACGGCCTCCTCGAAGCCGGAGACGCGGTGCAGCGTCGTGATCGGGCCGAAGAGCTCCGTGCACGCGATCTCGGAGTCGGGCGCCGCACCCTCGACGATCGTCGGCGCGACGTAGAAGCCCGGCCGCGGCAGGCGCTCACCGCCGGTGACGACGGTCGCGCCGGCTGCGCGCGCGCGCTCGACGGCTGCAAGCATCCCCTCGAGCTGCCGCTCGTTGATCACCGGGCCGAAGTCGTCGTCGTCCGTCGAGCCGACCCGCTGCGCGGCCGTCTTGGCGACCAGAAGCTCGCGGAAGCGGTCGTAGACGGCGCCGAAGACGACGATGCGGCTCCCCGCGGCGCAGCGCTGCCCCGCATTCGAGAACGCGGAGAGCACGGCCGTCTCGGCGGCCCGGTCGAGGTCGGCGTCGTCGCAGACGACGAGGGGGTTCTTGCCGCCCAGCTCGAGGCAGACCTTGGCGAGCCGCCGGCCGCCGACCTCCGCGATCATGCGGCCGACGGCAGTCGACCCCGTGAACGAGAGCACGCCGACGCGGGGGTCGTCGACGAGCGGCCGTCCCGCCTCCTCGCCGTAGCCCTGGACGACGTTCAACACCCCGTCCGGCAGCCCCGCCTCGGCGGCGAGCCGCGCGAAGGCGAGCGCGGTCTCGGGCGCGTCCTCGGACGCCTTCAGCACCGCGGCGTTGCCGCAGAGGAGCGCCGGGAAGACCTTCCACGCGACGTTCGCGATCGGCGTGTTCGCCGCGATGATCAGCCCCGCGACGCCGATCGGCTGCCGCAGCGTCATTCCCTGACGGTGGGGCGTCGCGCTCGGGATCGTCCGGCCGTAGAAGCGCCGGCCCTCGCCCGCCACGAAGTAGCCGAGCTCGATCGCGCCTCCCGTCTCGCCGAGCGCGTCGCGCGGTGACTTGCCGGTCTCCTCGGCCACGACTGCAGCGACCGCCTCGCGCTCGCGCTCGAGCAGCTGGGCGAGCCCGCGCAAGAGCCGCCCGCGCTCCTCGACCGGTCGCTCCGACCAGGCGGGAAACGCCTCGGCGGCAGCGCCGACGGCGGCGTCGACGTCGACGGCCGCCGATCGCGCGACGCGCGAGAGCGGCTTCCCGGTGGCGGGGGCGAGCTTCTCGAACGTCTCCCCCGACGCCGCCGGCCGCTCGGCCCCGCCGATCACGTTGTGCACGGCCCGGAGAGCGGTCTCGGTCACGCCGTGAAGCCTCCGTCGACCAGCAGATGGTGGCCGGTCAGGTAGCGGGAAGCGTCGGTCGCGAGGAAGACGAGCGGGCCGGTGAGGTCGTCGGGCTCCGCCATCCGGCCGAGCGGCACGCGCGCGGTGTACTTCCGCACGAACTCCGAGTCCTGATCGCCGCGGACGCCGCCGGGCGAGAGCGTGTTCACGCGCACGCCGCTCGGCCCGAAGAGCCTGGCGAAGTAGCGCGTGAGCGCGACGACCCCGGCTTTCGACGCCGCATAGGCCGGCGGCTTCAGGAAGCCGTCGATGTGGTCGTAGAACGACGGGTCAGGGGCGATGGAGGCGTAGAGCGAGCCGATGTTCACGATCGAGCCGCGCCCGGCCGCGGCCATCGCGGAGCCGAAGACCTGGGTGGACACGAACACGCCGCGAGTGTTGACGTCGAGGACGTGCAGGAAGTCCTCGGACGAGAGCGACGCGATCTCCTCACCGGCGGCGGCAGGGTCGGGCGGCTGATCGATCCCCGCGTTGTTCACGAGCACGTCCGGAGCGCCGGTCTCGGCAAGCACGGCGCGCAGGGCGCCGGCATCCGTCACGTCGGCACGGTGGGCTCCGTCACCCGCTTCTCGATCGATCCGCACGACCTCGAAGCCGGCGTCCTCGAGCGCCGCGCACCACACAGGGCCGAGCCGCCCGAAAGCGCCGGTGACGACCGCGCGCCTCGTGTCAGCGCTCATCGAGCGAATGCGAGAGCGCCTGTGCCTGCTCGAGCTCGGGCACGATGCCCTCGAGCAGCTCGAACATGATCGGCGTGTCCGAGAGCACTGGCTGCCGCAGCGTGCGGCCGACGAGCCGATCCATCTCGTACGGGGGAAGCCCGTCCGCAGGCGACTTGAGGGCGAGGTCGTCCCGCGAGAGGACGTGGCCGGCAGGCAGGTCGCGCCCCGCCACGATCATCTTCGCCATCTTCCGGATCGGCTCCGCCTCGCTCGGATACATCGTCTTCGTGCCGTCGCCGAGTGCGACGTAGGCGCGGTCGAGGTCCCGGACGAGCTTCCGCATCCCCTGCGGCTCGAGCGAGAACTTGTGGTCGGTGCCCTTCCACGCGCGGTTGAGCGTGAAGTGCTTCTCGACGATGCGGGCGCCGAGGATGTAGGCGACGAGCGGCATCGAGATGCCGTTGTCGTGGCTCGAGAAGCCGATGACGACGTTCGGGAAGCACTCGCGGTACGTCTCGATCACCTTCAGGTCGAGCTGGTTCCACTCGGCGGGATAGCCGGCGGTGCACTGGAGGATCGCGACCTCGGAGTTGATCTCCGCCACGGTCTCGTGCGCGCGGCGCACGTCCTCGAGCAGGCTGCCGCCGGTCGAGACGATCATCGGCTTGCCGAGCTCGGCGACGTACCGGAGAAGCGGCGTGTTGGTCAGATCGCCGGAGGCCATCTTGAACGCCGGGACGTCGAGCTCCGCGAGGAAGTCGGCGCTCGCGAAGTCGAAGGCGGTCGCGAAGAACGCGAGCCCGAGCTCCCTCGCGAACGCCTGCAGCTCGAGGTACTCGTCGCGCCCGAACTCGAGCGCGTCGCGGTGGGCGCCGTAGGTCGGCCCGTAGCTCTCCTCGCTGTCGTACGGCCGGTTGTAGAAGGACCGGGTGTAGAGCGAGCGGTTGTCCCGCTTCTGCAGCTTGACCGCGTCGACGCCGCAGTACTTCGCCGCCTGGAAGAGCTCCTTGCAGGTCTCGACCGACCCCATGTGGTTGTGCCCGATCTCGGCGATGACGTAGCAGTCGCTGCCGTCGTGGATCTCGACGCCGTCGATGGTGATCCGGCCGCTCACCGCGTCGATGCTACTGGCGGACGATGATGAATGTGTTGGGAGACCCGCTCAGCGAGCCTCGACGGCCACGTCGGAGAGGACGAAGCGAATTCGCTCCGCGGCTGCTTCGGCACTGGCGATCGCCTGGTCGCGGGTGTCGCCGACCACGAGCACTGCCCCGGCACGATCGGCTCCCCGTCGCAGCGGCGTGAAGATGTGGCCCGGCGGGCGATAGAGGCGGACCAGCCGGACTCCCTCGAGGTCGTCGGGGACGTCCACCGACTCGAGAATGCCGGGCGGCGCGACAAGGAAGCGGATGACGGCGCCTCCCGCGAGCACGCGGGCGACCGGCGGCGCGACGGTGCGCCCGAGAGCGGCGTCGAGCGCGAGGTCGTTCAGGCCGACACCGGTCACCGCCTCGACGAGCTCGGCGTCGTGGCCGCCGCCGAGCCGCGCGGCGACCTCGATCACCCTCGGGCCGTCGGGGCCGATCCGCAGCTGCGTGTACGACGGGCCTTCGCCGATGCCGAGAGCGGATACGGCACGCTCGGCGACAGCCGGGGCCTCGTCTCCGTCACGGCTCGGCCAGACGTGCGCCAGGGCGACCCCGAAAGCCGGCGGGTCGGCGACGACGCGGTCGTTCACGGCGAGCGCGGTGAACGCACCGTCGGCCGAGAAGCCGACGACGGTGACCTCCGGCCCGTCGACGAGCTCCTCGACGAGGGCGAGGCCGTTGCGTGCGACGGCACGCGCGGTATCGATCGCCGCCGGCAGGGCGGCGCGGCGCCGGACGAGCGTGAGACCCTTCTGCCCCTGCCGGTCGGGCGCCTTGACGACCACGGGGCCGTCGGCCCGCGGCGGCGCGTCGTCGCCGCCGACGACCCAGAACCTGGGCTGCGGCACACCCGCCTCGGCGAGCCGCTCGCGCTGCCGCAGCTTGTTCGTGGCGAGCACGGCAGTGGCCGGATCGATCGGGTGCGGCAGCGCGGTTCGCGCGGCGATCCGGGCCGCGACCCCGACCGGCCAGTCGGTGCCCGGGGCGATCACACCGTCGACCCCGAGCGCGGCCACGAGCCGCTCGACGGCAGGCTCGTCCTCGGTCGACAGGATGCAGCGGCGGTCGGCGAGCCTGAAGCCCGGCGCCGAGGGGTCGCGGTCGACGACGGCGAGCCAGACACCGCGCTTCTGCGCGGCCTCGAGCAGGCCGAGCTGCGCAGGCCCGGCGCCTAGGACGAGTAGGCGCGGGCCTCCCGCGCGAGGATCGCTCTCCACCACGCCTCATTGTCGCGGTACCACGCGACGGTGCGCTCGAGACCGGCCTCGAACGACGTGCGGGCGCGCCAGCGGAGCACCCGCCCCGCCTTCTCGGTGGAGCCGATGTGCCGGTCGACCTGACCGGGCCGCTCGGCGACGTGGGTGCAGAGATCGGCCGGCTTGCCGAGGGCGTCGAGCACGGCGTGCGCGATCTCGGCGACCGTGATGTCGACGCCCGTTGCGACGTTGATCACCTCGCCGGCGATGTCCTCGATCGGCGCGGCGATCGCCGCCTGGATCGCCTCGGCGTCGTCCATCACGTACAGCCAGTCGCGCGAGGCGTGCCCATCGCCGTGGATCGTCAGCGGCTCGTCGGCGAGCGCCTGGGTGATGAACCGGGGCAGGACCTTCTCGGGATGCTGGCGCGGGCCGTAGTTGTTGAACGGCCGCAGGATCGCGATCGGGAGGCCGTAGGTCGTCCAGTACGAGTATGCGAGCCGGTCGGCGCCCGCCTTCGTGGCGGCGTACGGCGAGCGCGGGTTCAACGGGTGCTCCTCGTCCATCGGCGCCGCCGCGGCGGTGCCGTACACCTCCGACGAGGAGATCAGCAGGAAGCGCTCGACCGGGGTCTCGCGCACGGCGTCGAGGAGGATCTGGGTGCCCTCGACGTTGGTCGTCACGAACTCGGAGGCGCCGTCGCGGATCGACTTCTCGACGTGCGACTCGGCCGCCGCGTTGACGATCACGTCGACGCCGCCGACGACCTCGCGCACGAGCGCAGCGTTGCGAATGTCGCCGTGGACGAACGAGAGCCGGGGGTGGCTCATCACGTCGGCGAGGTTCTCCAGGTTGCCGGCATACGTGAGGGCATCCAGCGTCACGACCTCGTGCCCGGTCTCCTCGAGCAGGTGACGGACGACGTTCGACGAGATGAAGCCCGCGCCGCCCGTGACCAGCACGCGCTTCGCGTCACTCGATCTCACAGCTCCTCCTCGATCCTGTACAGCGGCCTCTTCTCGACGTCCTTCTGGATCCTGCCCAGCGACTCTCCGATCAGCGCGAGGACGAACCCCTGCACGCCGAGGACGAGAACAATGCCTGTTCCCGCGAAGAGCGGCCCGGGGAAGTTGCTTCGTGCGATCCAGTAGACGATGCCGTAGATCCCGGTCGCCGCGGCGACCAGGGAGCAGACGAGCCCGAGGGTCACGCCGATCCACTGCACCGGCTGGGGCCAGAAGCCGGCGACGACGTGCAGCGCGAGCCGGACGAGCCGGAACGGCGAGTAGCGGGAACCGGCCGCCGCGGGAACGTGGGAGACGTCGATCTCCTCGACCGTCACGCCGCTCGAGAGGACGAGCGCCTTCGTGAACTTCTGGCGCCCGATGGCTCCGAGCATCGGCTCGACGGCGCTCCGGCGGTAGGCGTTGAAGGCGCAGCCGAAGTCGGCGATCGCCACGCCGGTGAACCGGCGGAGCAGCCCGTTGATGACGAGGCTCGGAAGGGTCCGTCCCGCCGAGTCACGGCGCCCGACGCGGCGGCCGGAGGCGACGTCGACCCGTTCGAGCGCGTCGAGGAGCTGCGGGATGTCCTCGGGCGCGTTCTGCAGGTCGCCGTCCATCGTGACGATGTGCGCGCCGCGCGCCCGCGCCAGCCCCGCGTGCATCGCCGGGTGCTGGCCGAAGTTGCGCTTGAAGCGGACGACGCGAACACGCGGGTCGGCCTCGTGCAGCGCGCGGAGCCGGGCGAAGGTCGCGTCGGTCGAGCCGTCGTCGACGAAGATCGCCTCCCACTCGCGGCCCTCGAGGACATCCGCGAGGCGCCGGTACAGCTCGTCGACCGAGCCTGCCTCGTTGAGCACGGTGACGACGACGGAGACGTCCACGCGCTGACCCTAACCCGACCGCGCGAGCACGAGCGAGCCGCGGGCGACGTCGAACGTCACCGCCGGGAACCGGCGGAGGAACGCGTCTCCGACGAGGCCGTCGTAGACGATCGACTGGAACATCACGTCGGGGTCGTCCTGTGCGAGCTCGGGCGCCCCGGTCGGATGGATGCGGCCGGGAAGCGTCGTGAACGTTCTCGTGTAGGCGTACCCCGTCTCGTCGGTGCCGTCGACGCGGCGCGACTCACCCGCGCCAAGCTCCGCGAACCGCTCGTCGAGGATCAGCACGTCGCTGCCCATGTCGACCTCCACCTCGATCGACCGGCCGTCGGGGAGCGTGAGCGGCAGGTACACGGCGATCGAGGGACCGTCGCGCTCGACCCTGCAGGCAAGCGCCGTTCCCTCGGTGCGCTCGCCGACGACGAGCCGGTCCCGCCGGTAGTCGATCGTGAGCGGCGTCTCCGCGAAGAACGCGAGCGACACGAACCCGCCGACGTGGTCGAGCACGCTCGGGAACCCGCGCATGTCGAGCAGCCCCACGGGGACGTCGCGGTGCTCCTCGCCGGCGAGGGCAAGCGACGGCGCGACCCCGAGCGGGGTCGTGACCGACTGGCCCGACATCCGCGTGCCGGTGAACGACTCGCCGGTCGCGACGCAGCCCGCAAGCGTGTCCCGGACGATCGTCAGCCCGATGCCCGAATCGACGACGAAGCGGGTCTCGACGCCGTTCAGCACGACCGGGACCGTGACGAGGTGTGCGATCCGCTCGAACGGGGCCTCCGGCACCCGCCGGAGGCTATCCGACCCGAACATCGTCCTCACAGCACCCTGATCGCGGCACCGTAGGGTCGGGAGCAGGATGGCGGGCAGGCGGCGTCGTGGTCGAGCGGAGCATGTGGTCTGAAGGCCAGACGATCCTGCGGCGGGAGGTGCGGAACGACGGCTGGGCGTGGGCCGAGATGCCCGTCGTCGTCGTCCGCGACGAGCCCGACCTGCTCGCGACCTACCTCGCCGAGGGCACGCGGTTCACCTTCCCGCCGGGGCGCGAGACGCATCCCTGGGCGGGACGTGGCGCGTGGGAGGGCCACGGCGTGCTGATGCTGCAGCGGCCCGGCGAGATGCACGCGGTCTGGGTGTTCTGGACGGGACCGGAGCGCGAGCTCGCCTGCTGGTA
>CAWASP010000025.1:0-83421 GCA_963784765.1 uncultured Thermoleophilia bacterium | reverse complement strand
GCGCTCGACGATGTGCCGCCCGAGGAAGGCCGTTCCGCCGAGGACGAGCATCCGCATACGCTGAGCGTATGCCCCCGGTGATCCGCCATGCCGAGCCGGACGACTACAGGCGCCTCGTCGCGGTCGTGGACGAGTGGTGGGGAGGCCGCCGGATGGCGGCGATGCTGCCGAAGCTCTTCTTCGTGCACTTCCGCGACACCTCGTTCGTCGCTGAGGACGGCGCCGGGCTCGCCGGCTTCCTCTGCGGGTTCCGCTCGCAGACCTTCGCCGACGAGGCCTACGTGCACTTCGTCGGCGTCGACCCGGCCCGTCGCGGCGACGGCCTTGGGCGCGCCCTCTACGAGCGCTTCTTCGCGGTCGTCGAGCCGCGCCGCATCGTGCGCGCGGTGACCTCGCCCGTGAACACGGGCTCGGTGGCGTTCCACCGGGCGATCGGTTCGAGGTCGAGCGGATCGACGAGGACTACGACGGGCGCGGCGAGGCCCGCGTCCTGCTCGTCAAGCACCTCTAACCCGTCTAGGGATCCTCCCGCGTGCGTCGCGCGCCGACGAAGAGTGCGTGGGAGTGCCGGTCTACCGGGGGAAGTTCGACGCTTCGCAGGCCGAGCGGCTGCTCTGGCGCGCCGGCTTCGGCCCGCGGCCGGGCGAGGCCGAGGCGCTCGCGAAGCGGGGCCTCGCGGACGCCGTCCACACGCTCTGCAACCCGGGCGTCGAGAAGCTCGTCGGCCCGAAGCCGCACGACTCGAAGGGGCGGCCGCTCGCGCCGGCCGACGCGTGGGGCCACGACCACTGCTGGTGGCTCGACCGCATGGTGCGCACGAGCCGCCCGCTCGTCGAGCGGATGACGCTCGTCTGGCACGACTGGTTCGCGACCTCGAACGACGGGGTCGGCAGCCAGAAGCTGATGCTCGAGCAGAACGACCTCTTCCGCAAGCACTCGCTCGGCTCGTTCCAGGACCTCCTGCTGCACGTCACCGCGAACCCGGCGATGCTGCTGTGGCTGAACGGCACCGAGAACGAGAAGGGCGCGCCGAACGAGAACTACGGCCGCGAGATGATGGAGCTCTTCACGCTCGGCGCGAACCGCGGGGCCTACTCGGAGAAGGACGTCCGCGAGCAGGCACGCGCGCTGACCGGGTGGACGAACCGCTGGTCGCGCGGCCGCGGCGACTACGACTTCCACTTCGACGCGAAGCGGCACGACGACGGCGGGAAGCGCATCTTCCACCACACCGGCACCTTCGACTGGCGCGGCTCCTGCAAGCTCTGCCTCGAGCATCCGCTCCATCCGTCGTTCTTCGTCACGAAGCTCTGGTCGTACTTCGTCCCGGTCGCGCCGGAGCGAGAGACGCTGAAGGGCCTCGAAGAGATCTACCGCGCCGACTACCAGGTGAAGCCGGTCGTCTCCGCGATCCTCCAGCACCCGGTCCTCTATGCCGGGCCGCGGATGGTGAAGCCGCCGATCGTCCATCTCGCCGGGCTCCTGCGCCGGATCCGGGCGGGCATCACGACGACCGACTGGGCGTGGATCGGGTCGCTCTCCGGGCAGCAGCTCTTCTACCCGCCGAACGTCGCCGGCTGGGACGACACCCGCTGGCTCGACACCGCCACGTTCCGGGGCCGGTTCATCGCCGTGCAGCGCATCCTCACCGACCGCAAGCTCGACCCGGGCAAGGCGAAGAAGCCCGAGACGGCCGAGACCGCGCTCGAGAACGCGCTCAAGTTCTGGAACGAGCCCGAGCTCTCGGCGCCGACGCGCCGCGTGCTGCTCTCCTTCGCGAAGCACGCGATCGGCTCCGCCGGCAAGGCCGACTGGAAGCAGGTGCAGTACCCGGTGCTCGTCGAGAACGCGCTGCGCCAGCTGATCGCCGTCTCCCCCGACCTTCAGACGGCATGAAGCGAGTCGTCTGCGACGAGTGCTCGCGCGCCGACGTCCTCCGGGCCGTCGCCGGGCGCGGCCTGCCCGCGATCGAGCCGGGCATGCCGGTCCCCGCCGGCACGGGCCTGACGCGGCGGAGCTTCGTCGCGCGGTCTGTCGGCCTCGCGCTCTCGGTCTACGGCGCCGGACGGCTCGGGCTGTTCGAGGAGGGAATCGCCGCCGCGGCGTCCACCCGCGCGCACCCGATCCTCGTCACCGTCTTCCTGCAGGGCGGCGCCGACTCGCTCTCGCTCCTCTACCCGGAGGGCGACCCGCTCTACCCGAAGTACCGTCAGCAGCTCGCGGTCACCGGCGGCACGCCGTTCGCCGAGGACACCCGCCTCGCCTGGCATCCGGCGCTCTCGTCGCTCGCGACCCTGCACGGAGAGGGCAAGGTGACGGTGCTGCCGGCGGTCGGCTACGACCACCCCGACCAGTCGCACTTCACCTCCCGGCACTTCTGGGAGGTCGGCGCGACCGACCCGCGGCTGCTCACAGGCTGGCTCGGCCGCTACCTCGACGTCGCCGGCACCGCCGACAACCCGCTGCAGGGGCTGTCGCTCACAGGCTCGCTCTCGCCGGCGCTCGCGACGGCCAAGGTTCCCGTCGCCGCGATCGACGGCCCGGATCAGTACGACTTCTATGCCCCCGGCGTCTGGGGCGACGTCGAGACGCGCATG
The DNA here is from genome assembly GCA_963784765.1 of uncultured Thermoleophilia bacterium. Lineage (GTDB taxonomy): Bacteria > Actinomycetota > Thermoleophilia > Gaiellales > Gaiellaceae > PALSA-600. The sequence goes on along the minus strand of CAWASP010000025.1, from coordinate 80,824 downwards.
CTCGACACGATCGGCGCCCTCGGCTCGATCCACTCGCACGACGAGGCCTTCGCGACGGCCGCCCGCGTGACGAAGCAGTCGGCCACGCTGCGCCGGCAGCTGCTGCCGTTCGCCAAGGACGGTGCGGTGAAGCCCTCCGTCGCCTACCCGGCGACCGACGACTCGTTCCCGAAGCAGCTGCAGGGGCTCGCGGCGATGATCGCCGCCGGCCTGCCGCTGCGCTGCGTCGCCCTCGAGGCGACGGGCCAGTACGACACCCATGCGAGCCAGACGTCCGAGCTAGGCCCGGCGCTGCAGACGACGGGCGACTCCCTCTACGCGTTCCAGCGCGACCTGGAGGCGCGCGGCATCGCCGACCGGGTGCTGACGCTCGTCTGGAGCGAGTTCGGCCGGCGGGCGGAGGAGAATGGCTCCGGAGGCACCGACCACGGAGCCGCGGGAACCGGGTTCCTGATCGGCGCGCGCGCCGCCGGCACGCAGGTCGGCGAGTTCCCCGGGCTCGCGAAGCTCGACCCGGACGGGAACCTCCGCGCCACCTCCGACTTCCGCGGCGTCTACGCCGGGCTGCTCGAGCAGTGGCTCTCGTTCGACGCCGGGCGGGTGATCCCGGGCGCGTCGAAGTTCAAGCGGCCCACTCTGGTCAAGTGAGGCTGCTCGTCGGCTCGCTCCTCGCCACCCTGAGCGTGGCGGGAACGCACCATCCGGCGCCGAAGCGCCCGCCGGCGCGGCTGCAGGTCGTCGCCAAGGAGTACTCGTTCACGTTTTCGCGCATGAAGCTCAAGGCGGGCGCGGCGTTGATCGAGCTCGACAACTTCGGCCAGGACCAGCACGACCTGCGCATCCGGCGCGTCGGGTCGCGGCACATCGCCGGGCTGCACATCGTCAATCCGGGAGCGCGCGCGATGCTCTCCCTCCACCTGCCGCCCGGGCGATACTCGTTCTGGTGCTCCGTCGCGAATCACCGCGCGCTCGGCATGCAGGCGACGCTGATCGTCACGCGCTGAGACTCGACGACGTCGGCGACCCCGCCGGCGAGCCGGTCGTCTACCTGCACGGCGGCGGCGACTCGCGGCTCTCCCGTCACCCGGACGACACGATCGCGGCCTCGCTCGGGATCAGGCTCCTCGCCGTCGAGCGCTCCGGTCCGGCCGGCCGCTACCGCACCTTGCGCGACTGGGGCGAGCACGTGCTCCCGCTGCTGCCCGTCGACGGGCCGTTCGCGGTCGTCGGCTGGTCGGCCGGCGGGCCGCACGCCCTCGCGCTCGCCGCCGTTGCCGGGCCGCGCGTCCGCCGGGTCGCCCTCGTCGGCTCGATGCCGCCGCCCGACAGGACCGACACGCTGCCGGGCGACGTTCGCACGATCATGCGCCTCGCGCGCGTCGCGCCTCGCCTCGCCGCGCGCCCGCTCGAGCGCTGGGGACGGCAGCCGACACCGCCGACCGGCGACCCCGCCACCGATGACGCCTACGGCCGGGGCCGCCGCGAGGCGTTCTGCGCGGGTGGGCTGTGGCTCGCGCGCGAGCTCGCGTACCTGGGCCGCCCGTGGGGGTTCGAGCTCGCGGCCGTCCAGGCGCCGGTGAGTCTCTGGTGGGGCGAGCGGGATCGCGTCTGCCCGCCCGAGATCGCCGACGAGCTCGCCCGCCGCCTTCCCGACGCGACGGTGCGCCTCGTCGACGACGGGCACCAGCTGCTCTTCAGCCGCTGGCGCGAGATTCTCGCCGACCTCCGCGCGTGCTAGGCGGCGGCCGGAGCGCCGCGAACTCGTCCGTCACCTCGAGCCGGTCGGACGCGAAGCGGAAGAGCGCCGCCGGGCGCCCGCCGGAGCGTCCCGGCGCACGCACGCCCGGAACCCGCTCGAGCACGCCGCGGCGGACGAGCACGCGCTGCAGGTTCGTCGCCGACACGTCGTGGCCGAGCGCGGCGACGTAGATCTCCCTGAGCTCGGAGATCGTGAACGTCGCCGGCGCGAGCGCGAACCCCACGTTCGTGTACGAGAGCTTCGCGCGCAGTCGCGCCTCGGCCGCCGCGACGAGCTGGGCGTCGTCCCCGGCGGCGGTGCCTCCGGCGTGCGGCCGCCACGGGCCCTCCAGGTCGCGGTCGCTGCGGGCGAGGCCCAGATAGGCCGTCGCGAGCGTCCCGTCGGCGAGGAAGCGCGTCTCGAGCTGCTCGCGATGGGCGAGCGACGAGACGTCGACCGCCCGCGCCAGCGCATCCTCGAGCGTCTCGCCCGCTCGCAGGCGGACGCGCTCGACGATCGACTCGAGCCGGCCGGCGTGGACGCGAAGCACGACGCCGACCACCACGTGGGAAGTAGAATCGCGCACAGGTTTTCGTCCCGGAGTCTAAAACCTCGGAGAGTCGATGAAGAAACTGCTTCCGCCCGCCGTCCTCCTCGCCGCCGTCCTGCTCGGCGCGACCGCCTGCGGCGGGTCCGGCACGTCGTCCTCGGGCTCGACGACGACAGCAGTCGACCTCGACGAGCGGGGCGCCCGCCTACCGCGTCGGTCTCTCGACCGACACGGCCGGCCTGAACGACCGCGGCTTCAACCACCTCGCCTACGTCGGCCTGCAGCGTGCGCACGCCCGGCTCGGCGTCGAGACGCGCGTCGTCGAGGCGAGCTCGCCGTCCGAGTACATCCCGAACCTGAGCAAGCTCGCGCAGCAGGGGTACAACCTCGTGATCGGCGTCGGCTACACGGAGATCAACGCGATCGAGGCGGTGGCGAAGCAGTTCCCGAAGACGCACTTCGCGATCGTCGACGTCTCGAACGCCGACGAGGGCGGGCTGAAGAACGTCGAGGGGCTGCTCTTCAAGGAGCAGGAAGCCGGCTACCTCGCCGGCTACGCCGCCGGGATCGCCGCGAAGGCGCGCGGCGGCACGGTCGTCTCGAGCGTCGGCGGCCAGAAGCAGCCGCCGGTCGACCGCTACATCGCGGGCTTTCAGGCGGGCGCGAAAGCCGCCTTCCCGGGCGTCACGACGCTGAACGGCTATTCGCAGGACTTCACGGCGCTCGCGAAGTGCAAGGAGGTGGCGCTCAACCAGATCGCCGCCGGGTCGGTCGTCATCTTTCAGGTCGCCGGCGGCTGCGGGCTCGGCGCGCTCGACGCCGCGAAGGAGAAGGGCGTCTGGGGCGTCGGCGTCGACGCCGACCAGGGCTACCTGGGCAACTACGTGCTCACCTCGGCGCTGAAGCGCGTCGACGTCGCCGTCTATCAGGCGATCAGCGACGCGAAGAGCGGCCACTTCAAGGGCGGGCACGACGCCGTCTACGGCATCACCGACAACGGTGTCGGGATCGGCACCTTCTCGCCGAAGGCGCCGGCCGGCATCGCCACCAAGGTGGAGCACGTCCGCCGGGAGATCATCTCGGGCGCGATCACGAACATCCCGACGACCGTCAAGTAGACGCAGGGCGTCTCGTCGACCGGGCGGCGGCAACTACGCTTTGACGAGCGTGCGCCGGCCGGTCGGGATCGTCCTCGTTGCCACCGCGGCCGTCCTCTGGGGGACGGACGCGCTCTTCCGGCGCCCGCTCGCGCATTCGACGAGCGTCGCCACGATCGTCTTCGGCGAGCACGTCGTCCTCGTCGCGGTCGCCTTGCCGCTCGTCGTCCCGGCGCTCGTCGCCGTGTGGCGGCTCGGTCCGCGATACATCCTCTCGGCGATCGCGATCGGCGCGGGGGCGTCGGCCGTCGCGACGATCCTGTTCACACAAGCGTTCGTCGGCGGCGACCCGGTGACGCCCGTCGTGCTGCAGAAGATCCAGCCGGTGATCGCGGTCGTCGGTGCGCGTGTCGTGCTCGGCGAGCATCCGCGGCCGCGCTTCGCGTGGTATGTCCTCGCGGCCCTCGGCGGCACCTGGCTGATGGCGTTCCCCCATCCGGCCGACATCACCGTGTCGAGCACCCTCCTGCCGGCCCTGTACGCCGTCTCGGCGGCCGTGCTGTGGGCGTTCGGCACCGTGCTCGGCAGGTACCTTGCGCGCGCGCTGCCGTTCCAGCACGTCGCGACCCTGCGGTTCGTGTTCGGGCTCGCCGGCAGCGCCGTGGCGCTGATCGTGCTCGGCGGGCCTGCCTTCGCGTCCGCGCACGACTCGCTCTGGATCGCGATCCTCGCGCTCGTCACCGGTGCGCTGGCGCTCGGTCTCTACTACTACGGCCTGCGCACGACGCCGGCGGTCGCCGCCACGATCGCCGAGCTGGCCTTTCCGGTGACGGCGGCGCTCGTCGGCTACGTGGCGTTCGGGGCCACGCTCACGACGACGCAGTGGGCGGGCGTCGCGGTCACGAGCATCGTGGTCGCACTGCTTCCGGCGCGACCGCGCGACGCGGTCGAGCTTGCGCCTGCGCCGGCGCCCGCCTGACCGTCGAGCTTCAGGCGTCGCCGGGGTCGCCCTCGGCCGCGTAGGCCCGGGCGATGTCGAGCGTCGACAGGACGCCCACCGGGAGCCCCTTGTCGGAGACCACCAGCAGGTGCTGGGTCTGGTTCTCCTCCAGCAGGCGCGCCGCGTGGACGAGCGACGTCTCGGGCGTGACGGTGACGACGGGCGAGCCGGCGATCGCACCCGCGTTCGAGTGCGTGCCGATGGCGGCGACGAGGTCGAGGTCGGAGACGACGCCCCACGGATGCAGGCGGTCGTCCTGGCCGAAGACGACGATCGCGTGAATGCGATGCCGCGCCATCATCCGGGCGACGTCGCGGAGCGGCGTCACCGGCAGGCAGGTGAGGACGCCGGGGTTCATGGCCTCGCCGACGGTTCCGGTCTGGAGTTCGGGGAGCGTGACGGTCATCGGTGCACGGCCTCCTTGGTGCGGGCGATGCCGGCCGCGACCGCCGCATCGGAGACGGCCTGGGCCACGGCGGGGGCAACCCCGCGGTCGAAGACACTGGGGATCACGTAGTCGGCGGCGAGCTCGTCCGGCGGGATGACGGCGGCGAGCGCCTCGGCGGCCGCGACCTCCATCTCCTCCGTGATCGCGGTCGCACGGACGTTGAGGGCGCCCCGGAAGACGCCGGGGAAGGCGAGCACGTTGTTGATCTGGTTCGGGTAGTCGGAGCGGCCTGTCGCGATCACGGCGGCGAGCGTCTCGATCTCCTCGGGGTCGACCTCGGGCCGTGGATTCGCGAGGGCGAAGACGATCGGCCCGGGCGACATGCGCTCGACGCCCGCGCGCGAGATCGCGCCCGGCACCGACAGCCCGATGAAGACGTCAGCCCCCTCCAGCACGTCGTCGGCGCAGCCCTGGACGTTGTCCGGGTTCGTCAGCTCGGCGTACTCCTGCTTGGCCGAGTTGAGGTCGGGCCGGCCCCGATACAGCGCGCCGCCCTCGTCGCAGCCGATGACGGTGCGCGCGCCGGCGTGCAGGAGCGCCTTCGTCACGGCCGTGCCGGCTGCGCCCGCGCCGGTCGTCACGATCTTGACGTCCTCGAGCTTCTTGCCGACCACGCGCAGCGCGTTCAGGAGCGCCGCGAGCACGACGATGGCGGTGCCGTGCTGGTCGTCGTGGAAGACCGGGATGTCGAGCTCCTCGCGGAGCCGCGCCTCGATCTCGAAGCACCGGGGAGCCGCGATGTCCTCGAGGTTGATGCCGCCGAACCCGGGTGCGATCGCCTTCACGGCCGCGACGACGTCGTCCGTCGAGCGGACGGAGAGGCAGATCGGGAACGCGTCCACCTCGCCGAACTCCTTGAAGAGCATCGCCTTGCCCTCCATCACGGGCAGCGCTGCCTCCGGGCCGATGTCCCCGAGCCCGAGCACGGCCGACCCGTCGGTCACGACTGCGACCATGTGCTGCTTGGTCGTCAGCGCCCAGACCTTGGAGGGATCCTCCGCGATCGCCTTCGACACCCGGGCGACGCCCGGGGTGTATGCCATGGACAGGTCGTCGCGCGTCTTCACCGGTACGCGCGGAACGACCTCGATCTTGCCTCCGAGGTGGAGCAGGAACGTCCGGTCGGAGACGTGCAGCACTTCGATGCCGGGAAGGGCATGGACCGCCGCGACGACCTCGTCGACGTGAGCCGTGTCGGCGGCGAGGATCGTCACGTCGCGCACCTTGGTCGTGCGCTCGACGCGGACGAGGTCGATCGCCCCGAGCGAGGCTCCCGAGGAGCCGACGGCGGCCGCGAAGCGCGCGAAGGTGCCCGGCGAGTCGTCGAGCCGGATGCGGAAGGTGGTGCTGTAGGACGCGGAGGTGTGCATGCCGCCAACGGTAGGAGTGGCCCCGGCTGGTCACATCGGGGGAAACTACGCCGGTGGATGTGACCATCTGTGACGTCGGTCCCCGTGATGGTCTGCAGAACGAGCAGGAGATCCTCGCTCCCTCTGTTCGCGCCGATCTCGTCACCTCGCTCGCGGCTGCGGGCCTCCCGCGGATCGAGGCGGTCTCGTTCGTTCGCGACGACCTCGTGCCGCAGATGGCGGGCGCGGAGGAGGTCGTCGCGTCGGCCGATCGTCGTGATGCGTCGCTGGCGGGCCTCGTCCTGAACGTTCGCGGCTGGGAGCGCCTGGCGGCGACGTCCCTCGACCGGGTCACGTGCACGCTCGCCGCGACGGAGACGTTCAACTGGCGCAACGCGAACGCGACGCTCGACGAGGCCGTGGCGCGGGTGAACGCGGTGCTCGCCCAGACCGACCGGCCCTCGACGGTGACCGTCTCGTGCGCGTGGGGCTGCCCGTTCGAGGGCGAGGTCGATCCGGCCGCCGTGGCCGCGCTGTGCGAGCGCATCGAGGGCGCCGGCGAGCTCGTCCTCGCGGACACGATCGGCGTCGCGACGCCGCGGCGTGTGCGAAGGCTCGTCGAGCGCGTGTCGATCCTCGGGCCGCCGGTCGGGGCGCATCTCCACAACACGCGCAACGCCGGCTACGCCTCCGCCTGGGGCGCGCTCGAGGGCGGCGCGACACTCCTCGACGCATCCGTGGGAGGCATCGGCGGGTGCCCGTTCTCGCCGAACGCGACGGGCAACATCGCGACGGAGGACCTCGTCTGGCAGCTGGAGCGCGACGGGGTGCGCACCGGCGTCTCCGTCGATGCGCTCGCCGAGATCGCGCGGCGGCTCGAGGAGCTGCTCGGCCGGCAGCTTCCCGGCGGCCTCTATCGCGCCGCGCGGTGGCCCTGACGCGGGCGTTTGGCGTCTGACCACACGGGGTGTGTCTCGCGAGCAGACGAGCGGTGCCTACGCTAGGGCCGTGAACCGTCTCGCCGCGGAGTCCTCGCCGTACCTCCTGCAGCACGCCGGCAACCCGGTCGACTGGTACCCCTGGGGCGACGAGGCGTTCGCACGTGCTCGCGCCGACGACAAGCCGATCCTGCTCTCGATCGGCTACGCCGCCTGTCACTGGTGCCACGTGATGGAGCGCGAGTCGTTCGAGGACGCCGCGACCGCGCGGATCATGAACGAGCACTTCGTGAGCGTGAAGGTCGACCGGGAGGAGCGCCCCGACGTGGACTCCGTCTACATGGACGCCGTCGTGGCGCTGACCGGGCAGGGCGGCTGGCCGATGACCGTGTTCCTGACGCCCGCCGGCGAGCCCTTCTTCGGCGGCACGTACTACCCACCGGAGCCACGCCACGGCCTGCCGGCCTTTCGCCAGCTGCTGCTCGCCGTGGCCGAGTCGTGGACGGCGCAGCGCGACGAGATCGAACGCTCGGGGGGACGGCTCGCCGACCACGTCCGCTCGACGGCGCGGCTCCGGCCGTCCCGGGCGCCGCTCGACGCCGAGCTGCTCGCGGAGGCGGAGCGCAACCTGCGCAACGGGTTCGACTCCACCTGGGGCGGGTGGGGGCGCGCGCCGAAGTTCCCGCCGGCGAGCGTCCTCGAGCTGCTCCTGCGCCGCGGGGAGGAGGAGCTCGTGCGCACGACGCTCGACGGGATGGCCGCCGGTGGGATGCACGACCTCGTCGGCGGCGGATTCCACCGCTACTCGGTCGACGAGCGGTGGCTCGTGCCGCACTTCGAGAAGATGCTCTACGACAACGCGCTGCTCGCCTCGGTGTACCTGCACGCCGCCCGCCGCTTCGCCGACGAGCGCTACCGGCTGATCGCCGAGCGAACGCTCGACTACGTCGGCGACGAGCTCGCCCTCGACGGCGGCGGCTACGCGTCATCTCAGGACGCGGACACCGACGGCGTCGAGGGGCTGACGTTCACGTGGGCGCCGGGAGAGGGGGCGCCGGACGAGCTGCTGCAGCCGTTCGAGCACGGGCGCTTCGTGCTTCGCGGTGAGCTCGACGACGACACGAGAGCGCGGCTGCGCGAGCTCCGCGAGCAGCGGCCCAGGCCGTTGCGCGACGACAAGGCGATCGCCTCCTGGAACGGGCTCCTGCTCGCGGCCCTCGCCCAGGCCGGCAGGGTGGAGCCGGCGACGAGGCTCGCGGGGTTCCTGCTCGGCCCGCTGTCGGACGGCGACGGCCGGCTCCACCGGACGTGGCGGGACGGCGTCGCGAAGGGAACCGGCTACCTCGAGGACTACGCAGCGATCGCGCACGGCCTGCTCGAGCTGCACGTCGCCTCCGGCGACCCCGGGCACCTGCTCGAGGCGCACCGGCTCGCGCTGCTCGCAGTCGAGCTGTTCGCCGACGAGGACGCCGGCGGCTTCTTCCAGACGCCGGCCGACGGCGAGCGGCTCGTCGCACGGAAGAAGGAGCTCGAGGATCATCCGACGCCGAGCGGCAACGCACTGCTCTCCTACGTGCTGCTGCGGCTCGCCCGCATCTGGGGCGACGCGGAGCTCGAGCGGCTCGGCGTCTCGGCGCTCCGCCTCGTGCGCGAGGCGCTGACGCAGGCGCCGACCGCGTTCGGCTTCATGCTGGTCGCGCTCGACCAGCACCTCGCGCCCCACCGGGAGATCGCGGTCGTCGGCGAGCGCGGGGCACCGGTCGCCGTGGCCGCCGTCGCGGGCGCCGCCGCGACCGACGTGCTTGCGTTCGGCCCCGCCGAGGACGTGCCGCTGCTTCGAGGACGCGGCACCGTCGACGGCCGCACCGCCGTCTACGTCTGCGAGCGGTTCGCATGCCGGGCTCCGGTGACGGAGCCCGGCATGCTGTCTCTCTAGCGCGGAACGGCCTCGCGCCGGGGAACACGGGGCTCCGCGACCTCGCGGCGCTCCGCCGTCGTCGGGGCGTCCGCTGCGGCCGGCTCCACCACGGGCACCGCCTCCTGCCGCCGCCGGGACAGCGCGAGCGGCTCGAGCGTGGCGGCGACCGTGTAGCCGAAGCCGAACGCCAGGACACCCAGCCACTTGCCGACCGCGGACACGACGTCGGCGATGCCCATGTCACCGGACCAGTTGAGCACGTGGCCGCGCGTGTCGTTCGCGGTCGGCTGGCCTGCGACGACCACCCAGCCGACGACGACGAGCACCGGGACGAGTGCGAGCGCCAGCATCGGGACGAAGCCGGTTCGCCTCCCCCGCAGCTGGGAGATCGCGAACGCGAAGCCGGCCGATGCGACGACCACGTACGCCGCCCAGTAGCCGCCTGTCGTACTGCGCCCGATCTGCGCCGCGAGCCAGAGCAGGACGCCGGCAACCGCTGCCCCGAGCAGCGTCGCGAGGGCACGGGTCACACCGTTTCCTCTCATCTCCACTGAATCGCCTCCTTTCGATCTCAACGGAGAAGTGCCCGCACACGGTTCGCATGAAGCCTCGCGGTGCGCGGGTCGCCAAGCCGGTGCTCAGTCCTGCCGCATCCGCTGGCGCTGGAAGCGCGCAAACGATCATCTAGAGTGGCCGCGATGGCGCTGCTCTCGATTCGCAACGTCACCCGGCGCTTCGGCGGCATCCTCGCGATCGACGACGTTTCGCTCGACGTCGAGCAGGGGAAGATCGTCGGCCTGATCGGGCCGAACGGAGCGGGGAAGACGACGCTGTTCAACGTCGTGACGCGCCTCTACAAGCCCGACTCCGGCGAGCTGGAGTTTGACGGCAGGAGCCTTCTGCGCACGCCGCCGCATCGCATCGTCCGGCGCGGGATCGCGCGGACGTTCCAGAACGTCGAGCTCTTCCGGACGATGACGGTCCTCGACAACGTTCTCGTCGGCGCCCACACCCGCACGAGGCCGTTCCGGTCGCAGAAGGCGACCGACCGCGCCCTCGACGTTCTCGACTACGTCGGCATCGCTTCCCTCGCCGGGCGGCCCGTCGCCGGACTGCCGTTCGGCACGCTCAAGCGGGTCGAGCTCGCGCGGGCCCTCGTCGCCGAGCCCCGGCTGCTGCTCCTCGACGAGCCCGCCGGCGGCCTGAACCACGAGGAGGTCTCGGCCCTCTCGACGTTCATTCGCACGCTGCGCGACGACTTCGACCTGACCGTGCTCCTCGTCGAGCACCACATGGGTCTCGTGATGGGCCTCGCCGAGCGCATCCACGTGCTCGACTTCGGACGGAAGATCGCGGAGGGAACGCCCGAAGAGGTTCAGCGCGACCCGGCCGTGATCGAGGCGTACCTGGGCGCCGAGCCGACCGCGGCGTGACCGCGCTCGACTGGGACGGATGCCTGAACGTCCGCGACCTCGGCGGCCTGCCCACAGCCGACGGGAGGCGAACCCGGTTCCGGCGGCTCGTGCGGGCCGACAACCTCGACGCGCTGTCGCCGGCCGGCCGGGAGGCGCTCGTCGCGTACGGCGTCAAGCGCATCGTCGACCTCCGCTTTCCCGAAGAGCGCGCCGCCGCTCCGCCGGTCGAGGTCGTGCACGTCTCGCTCCTCGGTGACCGGCGGACGCCCGAGTGGGAGGCCGAGCAGAACGCCGTGATCGACGTAGCGGCCGATGCGACCACGTACTTCGTCTCCTCGTACGGGATGTTCCTCGACCGCTGCCCGGACCGGTTCGCCGCCGCCGTCGATGCGGTCGCCGGCGCACCCGAAGGCGCGGTGTGCGTCCATTGCATGGGGGGCAAGGACCGAACCGGGCTCGTCTCGGCGCTCCTCCTCCGGCTCGCCGGCGTTCCCGTCCCCGCGGTTGCCGCCGACTACGCGCTGACGGAGGCTGCACTCGCCCCGGCCGCGCGCGAGTGGATCGACGCGGCGTCCGACGACACGGAGCGGCGGCGCCGGACGCTTCTCCAGCCCTCGCCGGCGGAGGCGATGCGCCGCGTCCTCGCCGCGCTCGAGGAGCGATACGGAAGCGTCGCGTCGTACCTGCGCGGCGGCGGACTGGGCGAGGAGGCGGTCCGAGCGCTCGAGGAGCGCCTTGTCGCTGCTTGAGCTTCGCGGCGTCCAGGCGCGGTACGGCGGGATTCGCGTGCTTCACGACGTCTCGCTCACGGTCGAGCAGGACGAGGTCGTGGCGCTGCTCGGGGCGAACGGTGCCGGGAAGACGACGACCCTGCGGGCGGTCTGCGGCACGGTCCGGACACAAGGCGAGGTGCTGCTGGACGGAGAGCGGCTCTTCCCGAGAACGCCCGAGCGGGTCGCGCGACAGGGAGTGGTGCACATCCAGGAAGGCAGGGGCACGTTCGCCTCCCTCTCCGTGCTCGACAACCTCCGCGTCGGCGCGTGGGTCCGGCGCGGCACGTCCTCCCGCGACCTTGTGCGCGTGTTCGAGCTCTTTCCGCAGCTGTACGACCGGCGCGACCGCCACGCGGGATCGCTCTCGGGCGGGGAGCAGCAGATGCTCGCGCTCGGCAGGGCGGTGATGGCCCATCCGCGGCTGCTGCTCCTCGACGAACCGTCGCTCGGCCTGGCGCCGGCGCTCGTGCGGGAGCTGATCGCGCGGGCACGGGAGCTCAGCGAGTCGGGAACCGCGGTGCTGCTCGCCGAGCAGAGCGCAGGCGCCGCGCTCGACGCAGCCTCACGCGCCTACGTCCTCGACGCAGGCCGTGTCGTCCATGCAGGCGATGCGGCCGGGCTGCGCGCGGACGACGCGTTCCGCCGGCGCTACCTCGGGTACTGACGCGTGGCCGCGATCACGGAGCAGGTCGTCTCCGGGCTCGCGGCCGGCGGCGTCTATGCCCTGGTCGCGGTCGCGCTCGTCGTCGTCCACCGCTCGAGCGGCGTCGTGAATCTCGCACAGGGCGAGATGGCGACGCTCTCCGCGTTCGGATGCGCGAGCCTCGTCGGGCACGGGTGGGCGTTCTGGCCCGCGTTCGGCGTCACGATCGTGCTCTCGTTCGCAGGCGGCGCCGTCGTGCACACCGTGCTCGTCAGGCCCCTCCAGAGCGGGCCGCTCCCGCTGCTCTTCCTCCTGACCGCCGGGCTCTTCCTCGCCGTCAACGGTCTGGACACGTGGATCTGGGGCACCTCGCCGCGGACGTTCCCCGGCGCATTCGCCGTCCGTCACGTCACCGTCGGCGGCCTCACCCTCGGGCGTCGCGATCTCGGTGTGCTCGGGGTCGCGCTCGGCGTCGCGATCCTCGTCGGGCTGCTCCACGGGCGCACGAGGCTGGGTCTCGGCCTGCGCGCGGCCGCCGCCAACCCTGCCGGTGCACGCTACGCAGGCGTTCACGTCGGAAGCACGCTCGCGGCCGCGTGGGGCCTCGCCACGGCGCTCGGAGCGGTCGCCGCCATCCTCGCTGCGCCGTCCTTCCGCCTCGAGCCGAACATGATGCGACCGGTGCTGCTCTACGGGCTCGCCGCGGCCTCGGCCGGCGGGCTCGAGTCCACCTTCCGGGCGGTCGTCGTCGCGCTGGGGCTCGGCGTCGCGGTCGAGCTCATCGGGGTACACGTCCACGCCCTCCAGGGCGGCATCGGGCCGGCGGTCGGTCTCGCCGTGCTTGCCGTCGGGCTGGCGGTGCGGCGGCCGTGAGGGTGCAGGCGGCAGCGACCCTCGCTGCGGTCGCCCTGGTCGCGGCGCTGCCGCTCGTGCTCTCGGATGCGCGGACCACCGAGCTCGCCGGCGTCGGTGCCTACGCCGTCGCCCTCGCCGGCATCGGCCTCCTCGTGCGGCAGGCTGGGCGCCTCTCGCTCGGCCACGGAGCGTTCATGGCCGCCGGCGGCTACACGACCGCGGTCCTCTGCGCCCACCACGGCGTCGAGGCGCTCGCGACGATCCCGATCGCCGCGGTCGTCGCGGCCGCGGTCGGGGCCCTCGCCGCGATCCCGGTGCTCCGGCTGCCCGGCTCCTACCTCGCGCTGCCGACGCTCGGCCTCGCGATCGCCGCGCCGCGGCTCCTCGTCCACGAAGGACGGCTGACGCTCCCCGATCCGCCCGGCCCGATCCTCCACTACGCGATCAGCTGGACGATCGCGGGCGTCGTGCTGGCCTCCGCGCCCCGAATCGCGCGGTCGCGGTTTGCGCGCTCGCTGCGGGCGCTTGCCGACAACGAGCCGGCTGCGGTGACCTCCGGCGTGGGGCGCGCGTGGCACACCTTCCGCGTGATCGCTCTCTCCGCCGGGGCGGCGGGCATCGCCGGATCCCTGATCACGCTCGGCAGCGGTCACGTCGCGCCCGGGTCCTTCCCGCCCGGACTGTCGCTCGTCCTCGTGGCGGCCGCGGCGCTCGGCGCGTTCGGCACCGCCCGGGGTGCGCTCCTCGGCGCCCTCGCCCTGCAGTACGTCCCCGACCTGGTCGGGCTCGAGCGCGCCGGGCGCGGGCCGTGGACGCTCGCGTTCGGGGTCGCGCTCGTCGCGGTGACCGTGCTCTCGCCGCTTGCACTGGCGCTCGCCGGCCCGCGGACGCGTCGCGGCGGGTAGCCGGGGAGGAGGTCGCCCGGCCGGGGCGAAAGGACCGGCCTCGTGCGTCGCCTCGCGGTCACCGCGGCTGCGCTGGCACTGGTCGCCCCGGCTGCCGCGCACGCAGAGGTCAACCCGCAGATCGCCGGGTTGCAGGTCGCCCTGCGCGCGCACGGCCTCTACCTCGCCAAGATCGACGGGATCGCCGGCCCGAGGACCGCCGCTGCGATCCACCGCTTCCAGAGCGAGCACCATCTGCCCGTCGGCTATGCGGATGCGCGCACCCGCACCGCGCTCGGCCCGCTCGGACGTCCCCTCTTCGGCTCCCGCGTCCTCCGCAAGGGCGACTTCGGCCTCGACGTGTCGGTGCTCCAGTTCCTGCTCACGCGCCGGGGGTTCTACTCCGGTGCGCTCGACGGGTACCTCGGCGCGGAGACCGCGTCGGCCCTCAAGCGCTACCAGGCGGCGCTCGATCTGCCCGCGGATGCGGTGCTCGGGCCGCGGACCCTGTCGGCGATCGTCCGGCGCGACAGCGTGCCCGTGCGCAAGCAGCCGTCGGCCCCGGCGCCGACGCCGGCAACCCCCGTCACCGTGCACGTCGTGCGCGTGGGGGAGACCCTCACCTCGATCGCCGCAGGGGCGGGCACGACGGTCACGGCGCTCGCCGCCCTCAACAAGATCGACCCGGCGAAGCCGATCCTGATCGGTCAGCGGCTCCGCGTCCCCGCGCCTGCGTCGCTTGCCGCCTCGCAGGCCGGTGTGCGGGCGCGGCTCGACGCCTGGTCGGCGAAGCTCGGTGTCGACCCGCATCTCGTCCGGGCGCTCGCCTGGATGGAGTCCGGCTACCAGACGCGCATCGTCTCCTCCGCGGGAGCGCGCGGGGTCCTGCAGACGCTTCCCTCGACCCGCGACTACGTCGAGACCGTCCTCGTGGGTCATCCGATCCCGAAGACGGTCGACGGCGACATCGAGGTCGGGATCCTCTACCTGCGCCACCTGCTGCAGGTGTTCGGGGGCGACGAGCGCCTCGCGCTGGCCGGCTGGTACGAGGGCGAGCGCGCGGTCCGCAAGGTCGGCATCTACGTCGAGACGAAGCCCTTCGTGGACAACGTGCTGGCGCTGAGGGCCCGCATGTAGCCGTCCGCCGCCGCGCGTACCGTCGAGCCGTGGCACCCCGCGATCCGCTGCGCCACCTCTCCGAGCACGAGCGGCTGCGCGGCGCCTTCGGGAGCGACGCGTTCGGGCGGGCGGCCGAACGCGCGGCGCGCTTCTTCGGGACGCCCCGGTACATCGTCGGCCAGTCGGTCGGGGTGGTCCTCTGGATCGTCGCCAACGCGATCGGGTGGTCGCTCCACTGGGATCCGTATCCGTTCATCCTGCTCAACCTCGCGTTCTCGACGCAGGCCGCCTACGCGGCGCCGCTGATCCTCCTCGCCCAGACCCGCCAGGCCGCTCGCGACCAGGCCCATGCCGAGGCAGGCGCGAAGCACATGGAGGAGCTCGCCCTCGCCCACCAGAAGCTGCTCGACGAGAACACGCGCCTGACGCTCGAGATCCGCCGGATCGCCGAAGAGATTCACGCGCACGTCGTCGCTCCGCCGGCTGATCGGTAGCCGCTACCGACGCGCCTCGACGGCCTGCGCGCCACGGTTGCGGTGATGGTCAAGTGGCTCGTGCGCATCGCAATCGCCGGCGTCGTGCTGTTCGGGCTCGCGCAGATTGTCCCGTACGGCCGGAATCACACGAACCCGGCCGTGCAGGCGGAGCCACGCTGGGACACGCCGAGGACGCGGGAGCTCGCGCAGAAGGCATGCTTCGACTGCCACTCGAACGAGACCACCTGGCCGTGGTACTCGAACGTCGCTCCGGTCTCCTGGCTCGTCTACCGTGACGTTGCGGGCGGCCGCGGCTCACTGAACTTCAGCGAGTGGAACCGGCCGCAGGACGGAGCAGGGGACGCGGCCGAGGCGGTCTCGTCGGGGTCGATGCCGCCCTGGTTCTACGTCATCCTCCATCCGAAGGCCAGGCTCTCCGGCACCGACAAGCAGGCGCTGATGCGCGGCCTCGCGGCGACCCTCCGCGCCTCGCCGCCGCCGGGCGGGGCGGGCTGAGCTTCTCGAGCGCGAGCAGGTCGTCGACGGTCTCGCGGCGCCTGATCTCCGTCGCCTCCCCGCCGCCCACGAGCACTGCCGCAGGCCGCGGTACGGCGTTGTAGGTGGACGACATCGCGAGCGTGTACGCGCCCGTGACGGGAACCGCGAGCAGGTCGCCCCGGCGCGGCTCGGGCAGCTCGACGCGCTCGATCAGCACGTCGCCCGACTCGCAGTGCTTGCCGGCGACCGCGTAGGCGCCGGCAGCCGCCTCCTCGGCCCGGTTCGCGAGCAGGGCGGTGTAGCGCGCGTTGTACATCGCGGGCCGCGGGTTGTCCGACATGCCGCCGTCGACGCTGACGTAGGTGGTCGCGGCGCTCGCGCGCTTGACGCCGCCGACCGTGTAGAGCGTGACGCCGGCGCGCGAGACGAGCGACCGGCCCGGCTCGAGCACGAGCTCCGGTGCAGGCAGGCCCTGCAGATGCCACGCGCGCTGCAGCTCGCCGATCATGCCCCCGACGAACTCGCCGATCGTGAACGTCGGCTCCTCCGGGACGTGACGGACGCCGAGGCCGCCGCCCAGGTCGACGATCCGGGGCGTCCAGCCGAGCTCGGCCCGCAGGCGCGCGCAGAACTGCGCGACCCAGTCGACCGTCATCAACGACGCGCCGAAGTGCATCAGCTGCGAGCCGACGTGGATGTGCAGCCCCTCGATCCGCGGTGCGCGCTCGATCGCCGCGAGCGCGTCCTCGGGGGGCAGCCCGAACTTCGACCCGTGGTGGGCCGTCTTCACGGCCTCGTGCGTGTCGGCCTCGATTCCGGGCGTGACCCGGACGAGCATCCGCCCGACACCGGCGGCGAGCGCGCGGTCGAGCTCGTCGAGCGAGTCGAGCACGAGGAGGGCGTTCGCCGCAGCGGCGCGCTCGATCAGCTCGTCCTCCTTGTTGTTCCCGTGGACGACGAGCCGTTCGGGCGGGACGCCCGCTTGCAGGGCGAAGGCGAGCTCGCCGCCCGAGGACACGTCGGCGCCGAGACCCTCGTCGGCGAACAGGCGTAGCAGCGCCACCGACGGAAACGCCTTCGTCCCGTACGCGACGAGCGCGTCGGGAGCGGCCCCGAGGTAGGCCCGCGCCTGGGCGCGAAGGGTCGCGTCGTCGTAGACGACGACGGGCGTCCCGAACCGGCGCGCGAGCTCGGTCGCCGCGACGCCGCCGAGCACCAGCTCGCCGCGCTCGATCTGCGCGCTTTCCGGGAGGAGCTCCGGGATCACGTCGGGCATTGTGCTCATGTCGATGATGCGCATGCTCGCCAACCTCGTCTCGAGGCGCCCCCGCGCGGTCCTCGCCGCGGCCTTCGTGGTCGCCGTCGCCGCGGCCGTGTTCGGGGCGTCGACGCCGCGGCACCTGAGCTCGAGCGACACCGAGTTCCAGGACCGGAGCTCGGAGAGCTTCCGGACGCTCGATCTGCTGTCGCGCGCCTCCGGCGTCGTCCCGGGCCCGTCGATCCTCGTCGTCGGGACGCGCTCACAGGCAGCACGGGCCGCCGCCGCGCTCCGCCGCGAGCCGACGATCGCGACCGTGCAGCCCCGGGCCGCCGTCTCGCCCGACGGCCGCTACGTGCTCGTCACGGCCTCGTTCCGCGTCGCGAGCCGCGACCAGGCCGGCGTCGCCCGGCGCCTCGCCCGCACGCTGCCGGGCGTCGTCGGCGGCACGGCGGTCGCGAACGACGAGGTGCGGACCGCGTCCGAGCGCGACCTCGTGCGCGCCGAGCTGATCGCCTTCCCGCTGCTGCTCCTGCTCGCGCTCTGGGTCTTCCGTGGCCTCGTCGCCGCCCTGCTGCCGCTCGTCGCAGGCGTGCTCTCGATCGTCACGACGCTCGCCGTGCTCCGGGTCGTGAACCTCGCGACGCCGATCTCGATCTTCGCGCTCAACCTCGTCACGGGTGCCGGCCTCGGCCTCGCGATCGACTACAGCCTGCTGCTCGTCTCGCGCTACCGCGAGGAGCTCGTCCGCTGCGACGACCCGGCGCAGGCGCTGCGCGTCACGCTCGAGACCGCCGGGCGGACGGTCGCGTTCAGCGCGGTCACCGTCGCCGCCGCGTTCGGGTCGCTGCTCGTGTTCCCGCTCGGGTTCCTCCGCTCGATGGCGCTCGGTGGGCTCGTCGTCGCGCCGCTCGCCGGCGTTGTCGCGCTCACCGCCGTTCCGGCGCTCTTCGCGCTGCTCGGCCGCCGCATCGACGCCCTCGCCCCGGCGCGGTTCCGGCGCGCCGCCGAGCTCGCCGCGCGGCCGGGGCACGAGGGCGGCTGGTACCGCTTCGCCCACGGCGTGATGCGGCGGCCGATTCCCGTGGCGCTCGCCTCGGCGGCAGTGATCGTCGTGCTCGGGCTACCGGCGCTCCAGATCCGGTTCGTCGGCATCGACGCCACCGTCCTGCCTCCCTCCGCGAGCGCGCGGCAGGCGGAGGCGGCCCTCCGCGCGCACTTCCCCGCCGGCGCCGACTCGCCCGTGCACATCGCGGTTTCGGCGCCGTCGCCCGGCCCGACGGTCGCGGCGGTGCGCCGGCTGCCCGGCGTCGCGGCGATCGCGAAGCCCGTCCGTGTCGCGCCGCGTCTCTGGGACGTCGAGGTGGTGCCGCGGAGCGATGCGATGAGCGGCTCCGCGAAGGATCTCGTCCGCGCGATCCGGAAGCTCCCCGGCGTCGCGGTCAGCGGCCGGACCGCCTGGTATCTCGACACGTCGAAGAGCCTGCTCGCGCACCTGCCGTACGCGCTCGCGCTGCTCGCGGCGACCACCATGGTCCTTCTCTTTCTCGTCACGCGCTCGTTCGTGCTGCCCGTGAAGGCAGTGGTGATGAACGTGCTCGGCCTCTTCGCCGCGTTCGGGATCCTCGTCTTCGTCTTCCAGGACGGCCGGCTCGAGCACGTGCTCCGGTACCGGAGCCAGGGAGCGCTCGAGCTGACCGAGCCGGTGCTGCTCGCCGCGATCGCCTTCGGCCTCGCGACCGACTACGGCGTGTTCCTGCTCGCGCGGATTCGCGAGGCGCACGAGGCCGGGCTCGAGAACCGTGAGGCGGTCGCCCTCGGGCTCGAACGGACAGGGAGAGTCGTCACCGCCGCGGCGCTCCTCTTCTGCGTCGCCGTCGGCTCGTTCGCGACGTCCGGGGTCGTGATCGTGAAGGAGGTCGGGATCGGGATCGCGCTCGCGGTGATCATCGACGCGTCGCTCGTGCGCGCGCTGCTCGTTCCCAGCCTGATGGCCCTCCTCGGCTCCTGGAACTGGTGGGCACCCGGCAGGCTCCGCCGCTAACATACGGCCGATGGAGTTTCGCCTTACGTAAGCCAGAGGAGGCACCGCGGGAGACCCCCGCGTCGGCTTCCCACGGCCTCTCCTTCGCGAGAGGCTTTTTCGTCTCTGGAGGGAACGAAGCGTGATGGACGGGTACGACGCACACAGGATCGAGGGGCGCTGGCAGCGCGTCTGGGAGGACGAGCAGTCCTTCCACGTCGGCGACCCGTCGCCCGAGGAGCGGCGCTTCTACCAGCTCGAGATGCTGCCCTACCCGTCCGGCCACCTGCACATGGGGCACGTCCTGAACTACACGCTCGGCGACGTCGTCACGCACTTCCGGCGTCGCCACGGCTTCAAGGTGCTGCGCCCGATGGGGTTCGACTCGTTCGGGCTGCCGGCCGAGAACGCGGCGATCCGGGAGGGCGGCAACCCCCTGGAGATCACCGAGCGCAACATCGCCTCGATCACCCGCCAGATGCGCCGGATGGGCTGGGCGATCGACTGGCAGCGCGAGGTGTCGGCGCACGAGCCGACCTACTACCACTGGACGCAGTGGCTCTTCCTGAAGTTCCTCGAGCACGACCTCGTCTATCGCAAGGAGGCCCCGGTCAACTGGTGCCCGAACGACCAGACGGTGCTCGCGAACGAGCACGTCGTCGACGGCCGCTGCTGGCGGTGCGGCGCGGTCGTCGAGGCCAGGAACATGGCGCAGTGGTTCTTCAAGATCACCGCCTATGCCGACGAGCTGCTGGCCGACCTCGACACGATCGACTGGCCCGAGCGGACGAAGAAGATCCAGACCGCCTGGATCGGCCGCTCCGAGGGCGCCGAGCTCCTGTTCCGCGTCCCCGAGCTCGACCTCGACATCCCCGTCTTCACGACGCGGCCGGACACGCTCTTCGGCGCGACGTTCTTCGTCGTCGCGCCCGAGTCGCCGCTCGTCGAGCGGCTCGTCCAGGGGACCGAGCGGGCCGAGGAGGTGCTCGGCTACGCGCGCGTCGCCGCGGCGCGCCCGACCGAGGAGCGCGAGGCGCGGGAGAAGACGGGCGTCGACACCGGGCGCCATGCGGTCAACCCGGCGACGGGCGAGGAGATCCCGATCTGGGTCGCCGACTACGTCCTGATGGAGTACGGCACCGGGGCGATCATGGCCGTCCCCGCGCACGACGAGCGAGACGGCGAGTTCGCGCGCGCGTTCGACCTGCCCGTCATCCCGGTCATCGACGACGACGGGAAGCTCGTCAACTCGCGTCAGTTCGACGGGCTGCCGTGGCGGGAGGCGGTCGGGGCGATCACGGCCTGGCTCGGGGAGCAGGGGCGGGGGCAGCCCGCCGTCAACTTCCGCCTGCGCGACTGGAGCTTCTCGCGCCAGCGCTACTGGGGCGCGCCGATCCCGGTCGTCCACTGCGACGGCTGCGGGATCGTGCCCGTGCCCGAGGAGGAGCTCCCGGTGCTGCTGCCCGAGGTCTCCGACTACCGGCCGAAGGGGCAGCCGCCGCTCGCTTCCAACGAGGAGTTCATGAACGTCCCGTGCCCGCGCTGCGGCGGCCCCGGCCGCCGCGAGGCGGACACGATGGACACGTTCGTCGACTCGTCCTGGTACTTCCTGCGGTACACCGATCCGCACAACGAGCACGCGCCGTTCGACCGCGAGGTCGCCGATGCGTGGATGCCGATCGACCAGTACATCGGCGGCATCGATCACGCGAAGGGGCATCTGCTCTACTCGCGCTTCTTCTGCAAGGCGCTGAACGACTGGGGGATGCTCGGCGTCCGCGAGCCGTTCCAGCGCCTCTTTCACCAGGGCTGGGTGCGGCTCGGCGGCAAGCGGATGTCGAAGTCGCAGGGCGGCGTGTCGCCCGACGAGCTGATCGAGCAGTTCGGTGCCGACCCGATCCGCATCTACATCCTCTTCCAGGGCCCGGCCGACCAGGACATCGACTGGACGCCCGACGGGATCGAGGCCACGGTGCGCTTCGTTCGCCGGTTCTGGCGCGTGGTCTCCGAGGCCGCCGCGCGGCCCGCCTCGCCGGCGGGAATCGACACGCCGCTCGCCCGGAAGGCACACGAGACGATCCATCGCGTCACCGACGACATCGGCCGCCGCTTCGTGTTCAACACGCCGATCGCCGCCGTGATGGAGCTGATCAACGAGCTCTCGCGCTCACCCGAGGACCCGGCCGCCCGCTTCGCGGCCGAGACGGCCGTCTCGTTGCTGCAGCCGTACACGCCACACGTGTGCGAGGAGCTATGGGAGGTGCTCGGCGGTGAGGGGCGCCTGTGGGAGACGGCGTGGCCGGTTGCCGAGCCGGCCCTGCTCGAGCGCGAGACGATCGAGCTCGTCCTGCAGGTGAACGGGAAGGTGCGTGATCGCGTCCGCGTGCCGGCGGGGTTGCCAGAGGAGGAGCTCGTGGCGCTCGCCCGGACCTCGGAGAAGGTGCAGGCGCACGTGGACGGGGCGGCGGAGCGACGCGTGATCGTCGTCCCGGACAAGCTCGTCAACATCGTCGTCTGAGCGCGTTTTGCGCGGCCGCCGGCGCGCGCATGCCGCTCGTGTGGAGCGATCGTCACGCTTTCGTGGCAGTCGCGTTTCCCACCCGTGACACGTCTCCGGGCACCGTTGATCCATGCCCCTGTGCTCCCTCGGCGTCTCCGGGCGGCGGCTCCTCGCAGCCTCGCTCCTGCTCGTCGTCGTGCTCGTCGTCGGGCTTCGCCATCTCACGGGCGGCACGGCCGCCGCGCCGGCGCTGCGCGTCCGGCCGGTCGTCGGACAGGGCGGCCCGCAGGGCACGAGACCGGCATCCGCAGCGCCGCGGCTCCTGATCGTCGACGTTGCGGGCGCGGTGCACCGTCCCGGCCTCGTCCGCCTCCCGCCGGGGTCGCGGGTCGCCGACGCGATCGCCCGCGCGGGCGGCCTCGCCCGGAGCGCCGAGCGAAGCGGCGTCAACCTCGCCGCACCCGTTGCAGACGGCGAGCAGGTGCTCGTCCCGGCGCGTGGCGCGGCGGGAGCGGCTGCGGGCGGCGGTGCCTCGCCCGCAGGGCCGGTCTCCCTGAGCGCGGCGAGCCCCGAGCAGCTCGATGCGCTCCCCGGAATCGGGCCGGTGACGGCGCAGAAGATCGTCGACTACCGCGCCCAGCACGGAGCCTTCCGCTCCGTCGACGAGCTCGATGCGATTCCCGGCATCGGGCCGGCGAAGATCTCGCAGTTGCAGGGGCTGGTCGTCCCCTGAGGCGCGTGCTCCCCGCCCACGTCGTCGTGGCCGCCTGCCTCGTCGGTCTGGCGTTCGCGAATCTGGCCCGTGTCCGAGGCGCCGGGCTCCTTGCGCTCGCCGCCGTGCCGTGTGCGGGGCTCGTGCTTCCGCGCGCGGCGCCGCTCGTCACGACGGCGCTCGTCGCCGCGTGCGCGGGCTGGTGGTGGGGGAGCCACCGCCTCGACGTGCTGGACAGGAGCGTGCTGGCAGCGGACGTCGGCCGCGCCGGCGATCTTCTCGTCGTCACGACGGCTGAGGCCCGGCCCGGCAGCTTCGCGCAGCGCCAGTTCGCGAGCGCGCTCTCGTTCGAGGGCGAGAGGCTCGACGAGCGGGTCGAGCTCGAGCTGCCGCTCGGCCGGGCTCCGCCCCAGGGTGCGCGAGTGCGCGTGCTCGCCCGCATCACCGCTCCGCGGGGGCCGGCGCACGGGTTCGACGAGCGGACGTGGCTGCGGCACCAGGGCGTTCATGTCGTCCTTCGTGTCGACCGTTTCACCGTCGTCGGGCGCCGCGGCGGCTTCGGCGGTGTCTGCGACCGGCTCCGCCGGTGGCTCCGGCGCGCCTCGGCACCGGGCCTTACGGGAGAACGGCGCTCGATCGTCGAAGGGATCGTGTTGGGCGACGACGCGGGGCTCTCCGACGCGGTCAAGCTGGCGTTCCGCCGGTCGGGCCTCTACCACCTGCTGGCCGTCTCGGGCCAGAACGTCGTCCTGCTCGCCGCGGGCATGCTCGCGCTCGGCGTTCTGGTCGGCGCGCCCCGAAGCGTCGCGCACGTGGGCGCGCTGGGGGCGATCGGCGCCTACGTGCTGGCGGTCGGGCCGCAGCCGTCCGTCATCCGGGCCGCCGTGTCCGGCGGGGCCGTCTCGGTCGCCTGGCTCCTCGGGCGCGAGTCCGAGGGCTGGCACGTGCTGCTTCTCGCCGCGCTCGTGCTGCTCGCGTGGAACCCGTACACCGTCTTCGACGCCGGGTTCCAGCTCTCGTTCGCCGCGGTGGTCGCGATCTTCGTCCTCGGCGCACCGCTCACCCGGCTGCTCGAGGGGTACCCGGTGCCGGAGCGGTTCCGCGGCCCGCTCGCGATCGCGGCCGCCTGCAGCATCGTCACCGCGCCGATTCTCTGGCTCCAGTTCGGTTCCGTCCCGCTCTTCGGCGTCGCGGCGAACGCGCTGGTCGAGCTCGTCGTCGGGCCGTTGCTCGGGCTCGCGTTCGCCACCGCCGCGGTCGACCTCGTCGCGCCGGCTCTCGCCCGGGCGCTCGCCGCTGCGAACGGGACCGTGGCCGCCTACATCGCGTGGTGCGCGCGCACGATCGGCGCTGCGCCGTTCGCGCAGGCGACCGGGCGCGGGGCGGCGCTCGCGACCGCCGCGTCGCTGCTCCTCGTCGCCCTCCTCGTCCGGCGGCTCAGGCAGGCGCGAAGCGCCACTGGGTGACGTCCGCCACCGGCCGGTACCCGATCCGCTGGTAGATCGAGTTGGAGGTGGGGTTCGCGAGATCGGTGTAGAGGAAGCAGAACCGCCTCCCATCGGCGAGGAGCCGCCTCGTCAGCTCCGCGACGAGGGCGGTCGCGTACCCGACGCGGCGAAGCTCGGGGGGCGTGTAGACGGGGCCGATCCGGATCCCGTCCGGCGTCTCGCCGCCGTAGCCTGCGAACGAGACCGGACGGCCGCCGTCCTCCCAGAGGACGATGCCGCCGCTCGGCTCGGCGAGACGCCGCGCGAGGAAGCCGCTCGCGTCCGCCGGAGGCGCCGCCGGCAGCGCCTCCCCCATGAACGCCCCGGCCCACGCGAGGACGAGCGACCGGTCGTCGCTCCGATAAGGCCTGAAGGCCCCCGGGACGCCCGCCGGTGCGACCGCGTGCGTCGCCTCGTAGATCCGCTGCTCGACCTCGACGCCTGCTTCGACCCCCGCGAGGGCGGCCCAGCGCTCGGCAAACCGGCCGGCGGGTGAGACCGGCCCGACGACGCCCGGGAACGTGCGGCCGTCGGCGCGCAGTGCGGCCGCGAGCGCGGCGACCCCGGTCTCGTCGGCGAACCTGCTCAGGGCGAGGTTGTGGGGCGGCGTCTGCAGCGCGACTCCCGCGACCGCGCCGCGGGAGCTCACGACCGCGAGACAGAGATCCGGGTCGCCGTAGAACCCGGGATCGTGGGCGAGTCTCCCCATCAGCCCGAGCAGGAGATTGTGCTCGGCCTCGTCGCGGGAGAGGAATGCGTGGGAACGGGCCACGAAGGCGTCGACCGTCCGGAATCGCTCCACGTCCATGCCGGATTGTCGCCGCTCGGGCGGCGCCTATGCTTGCGCCGTGGCCGACGAGCTGAAGCCCGCCTACCTGATCGCAGGCAGCGACCGCCCGAAGGTCGACCGTGCCGTGACGCGACTGCGCGGGCGGTTCGACGACGGGGCAACCGAGCTCCACGATGCCGGGACGATGAGCGGGGAGGACGCCGTTGCGGCGTGCAACGCGCTCGGGCTGTTCGGATCCGGCGGCCGGCTCGTGATCGTCGAGAACGCGGAGGTCTGGAAGGCCGCCGACGTGAAGGCGGTCTCGGACTACCTGAAGGCGCCGACGCCCGGGACGACGCTAGCGCTCGTCGCGGGCGGGCTGCGGAAGGACGCCGCGATCGCGAAAGCAGTCGCCGCCGCGGGCGACGTGCTCGTCTGGGACGTCCCCACGAAGGCGATTCCGCGCTGGCTCGCCGACCAGTTCAAGCTGCACGGGGTGCGCGCCGAGCCGGAGGCCTGCAGGCTGCTCGTCGATCTCGTCGGCGACGACCTCTACGAGCTTGCGGGCGAGGTCGAGAAGCTCGCGACGTGGGCCGACGGGAGCGAGGTGACGGAGGGTGATGTCGAGGCGCTCGTCGCGCCTCGGGCGGACAGCCCGCCCTGGAACCTGACCGATGCGTGGGGTGCCCGCGACGTCGGCGGCGTCCTCCGTGCCGCCGAGCGGATGCTCGACCGCACGGGCGACCCGGTCTCGCGCACGATCCCCCGGCTCGTCGCCAGCCTCACCAGGCACGTCCGCAACGCGCGTGCAGCGCACCGCCTCGAGGGGGAAGGGCTCTCGGCCGCGGACGCCGCCACCCGACTCGGTCTGAAGCCGTATCCGGCGCAGAAGCTCTTCGCCCAGGTCCGCAACTACAGCGGCGAGGAGCTCGACGCGGCGGTGGTCCGGCTCGCGCGGCTCGACCACGCCCTGAAGGGCGGCTCGCGCCTCGCCAACGAGCTCGAGCTCGAGCGCGCGCTGGTCGAGATCACGACCCGAGACCTGCGTGGCGCCGTGCCGCAGGCGGGCGCGGCGCGCTGAGCAAGACGCCGGCGCCGAGCACGATTTCCCTGCGCGACGCGCTCGAGGCACGTCTCGCTGAGCGTCGCTACGCGCTCTCGGGCGTGCCGGCCGCGATTGCAGCGGCCTGCGACTTCTTGCGGGCGGCGGCGTTCCGGTGCAGCGCGCCCCGACTGACCGCCCGGTCGATCAGCTTCACGAGCTGGCGGTGCTCTTCGTCGATCGCCGCCGCGTCACCGCCTTCGACCGCGGCCGCGAGGCGCTTCGTCAGCGTCTTGATCGTCGAGCGGTAGCGAAGGTTCTCGAGCCGCTGCTCGGACGCGATCCGGACGCGCTTCTTCTGCTGCTTGATGTTCGGCATGCGAGAGCGCCCGCTCCGCTCTGTCGCGGGCGCGCGAAGGGTAGCAGAGGGCCTCTGCCGCCGACCGCCCGCGTAACGTTCGCCGAGGTGGCCGACGACGCGACGACGACCGGCGCGGGCGGGAGCGAGGATCCCGCCGCCACGCCGCCGGCGGCGCGGCCGGTGCGCCGCCTCGCCCTCTCGACCGCGATCTTCTCCGTCGCCACCGGGCTCTCGCGGATTCTCGGGCTCTTCCGCGAGGTCGTCGCCAAGAACTACTTCGGGGTTCGCGGCCCGGTGAACGCCTTCCAGATCGCGTTCCTCGTTCCGAACACGGTGCGCGCGCTCGTCGCCGACGCCGCGCTCTCGTCGGCCTTCGTCCCGGTCTTCAGCGACCTGATCGAGAAAGGGGAGCGTCGCCGCGCGTGGCGGGTCGCCTCGAGCCTGTTCTGGTTGACGCTGCTCGCTCTCGGCGCGCTCACGGCGCTCTTCGTCGTGACGGCGCAGTGGCTGATGCCGCCGCTGTACCCGCACTACCACCCGCTCCTGGTCGGGCTCTCGCAGCTCCTCTTCCCGATCGTCGCGCTGCTCGGCGTCTCGGGCGTCGTCGTCGGGATCCTCAACACCTACGACGAGTTCTCGGTGCCGGCGCTCACCCCGGTCGCCTGGAACCTCGTCATCATCGCCGGTCTCGTCTTCGGCGTCCCACACGTCCACGGCACCGATCACAAGCTCTACGTCTACGCCGGCTCGATCCTGGCCGGGACGGTCGTCCAGGTGCTGCTGCCGATCCCCTGGCTGCGCGGGCGGGACGGCCGGCTGCACGCCGTCATCGACTGGCGCGACCCCGCGGTCAAGCAGGTCTTCCGGCTGATGGTGCCGGTCACTCTCGGGCTCGGCCTGATCAACATCAACGCGCTGATCGACGGCGTCATCGGCGGCTGGCTGATCAACGGGAACGCGCCGGCGTCGATCGACGCCGCCTTCCGCATCTACATGCTCCCGCAGGGAATGTTCTCCGTCGCGATCGCGACCGTCCTCTTCCCGTCGCTCGCGCGGTTCGCGTCCCGCCGCGATCTGGACGGGTTCAGGACGACGACGTCGCTCGGGCTGCGCCAGATCGCGTTCCTGCTCGTGCCGGCGAGCGTCGTCTCGGCGGTGCTGGCCGAGCCGATCACCCGGCTGATCTACCAGCGCGGCGCGTTCACGCCGGCGCAGACACCGGTCGTCGCGGCCTCGCTCGCCGCGTTCTCCGCCGGGCTCACGTTCAACGGGACGATGCTGATGCTGAACCGCGCCTTCTTCAGCCTGCAGGAGAACTGGTTGCCGACCGTGGTCGCGCTCGCCAACCTGTTCGTGAACGGCCTGCTCGACGTCGCGTTCTCGCCACTCGGGACCTGGGGGATCCCGCTCGCGACGGCGGTCGTCAACGTCGCCGGGACCGCTGCGCTGCTCGTGCTCCTCCGCGGCAAGATCGGCCGCCTCGACTTCGGCGACGTCGCCGAGTCGTTCAGTCGCGTGGTCGTCTGCGCGGCCGTCGCAGGTGGTATCGCCTACGGGGTCTGGCGGCCGATCGACAGCTCGGTCGGCCGTTCGCTCGGGGGGCAGCTCCTTTCCCTCCTGCCTGCGCTCGGCGCAGCGGGCGCCGCCTACCTCGTCGGCTGCCGGCTGCTGCGGGTGCGCGAGATGCGGACGCTACTCTCCCTGCGCAGCCGCGCCGGTCGCGGCTGAGCGAGCCATGGACCAGCAGCACATCCGCAACTTCTCGATCATCGCGCACATCGACCACGGCAAGTCGACGCTTGCCGACCGCATCCTGCAGCTGACCGAAACCGTGTCCGCGCGGGAGATGCGCGACCAGCTCCTCGACTCGATGGAGCTCGAGCGCGAGCGCGGGATCACGATCAAGGCGCAGGCGGTACGCGTCCAGTGGAAGGGGCACGAGCTGAACCTGATCGACACGCCCGGCCACGTCGACTTCACCTACGAGGTCTCTCGTTCGCTACAGGCATGCGAAGGCGCGCTGCTCGTCGTGGACGCGGCGCAGGGGATCGAGGCGCAGACGCTGGCGAATGCGTATCTCGCGATCGAGAACAACCTGGAGATCGTCCCGGTCGTGAACAAGATCGACTTGCCCCAGGCCGACCCGGACTCGACGGCCGCCGAGGTCGCCGACCTGATCGGCGAGGACCCGGACCGTGTCCTCCGCATCTCTGCGAAGACCGGCGAGGGCGTCGCGGCCGTCCTCGATGCGATCGTGGAGCGCATTCCTTCGCCGGCCGGGGTCGCCGACGCTGCGGCCCGGGCGCTGATCTTCGATTCGTCCTACGACCAGTATCGCGGCGTCGTCGCCTTCGTCCGCGTCGTCGACGGGGTCTTTCGCCGTCGCGAGCAGCTGCGTGCGATGGCGCTCGGGACGCGCTTCGAGGCGCAGGAGATCGGTTTCATGTCACCTGCGATGCGACCTGTCGCCGAGTTGGCTGCCGGCGAGGTCGGCTACGTGGTCACCGGGCTCAAGGATGTGTCCGAGCTCCGCGTGGGGGACACGCTGACCCAGGAGGGCCGGCCGGCGGCCGAGCCTCTCCACGGCTACAAGGACGTGAAGCCGATGGTCTTCGCGGGCCTCTTCCCGACGGATTCCGACGACTACCCCGAGCTTCGCGACGCCCTCGACAAGCTGAAGCTGAACGATGCCGCGCTCTTCTACGAGCCGGAGACGTCGCAGGCGCTCGGCTTCGGCTTCCGCTGCGGCTTCCTCGGCCTCCTGCACATGGAGATCGTGCGTGAGCGGCTCGAGCGCGAGTTCGACCTCGACCTCCTCGTCACCGCGCCGAACGTGGCCTACCGCGTGAAGCCGCTGAACGAGGACTGGGTCGAGGTGCACACGCCTGCCGACCTGCCCGATGCGTTCGACGAGGTCGAGGAGCCGTACATCACGGCATCCATCATCGTCCCGAAGGAGTACGTCGGCACGGTGATGGAGTTGAACAACGACCGTCGCGGACGCTTTCTGGAACTCCAGTATCTCTCACCTGAACGGGTGCACCTGACCTATGAGCTGCCGCTCGCCGAGATCGTGCTCGACTACTACGACCAGCTGAAGTCGCGCACGCGCGGCTACGCGAGCTTCGACTACGACGTCGCCGGGTTCCGCCCCGGCAACCTCGCACGGGTCGACATCCTCGTGGGCGGCGAGCCGGTCGACGCGCTCTCGCTGATCGTGCACCGCGACTTCGCCTACGAGCGCGGCAGGCAGCTCGTCGAGAAGCTGCGCGAGGAGATCCCGAGGCAGATGTTCGACGTCGCGATCCAGGCCGCGATCGGCTCCCGGGTCATCGCCCGCGAGACCGTGAAGGCACGGCGCAAGGACGTGCTCGCGAAGTGCTACGGCGGCGACATCACCCGCAAGCGGAAGCTGCTCGAGAAGCAGAAGGCCGGGAAGAAGCGGATGAAGCAGGTGGGCGGGGTCGAGGTGCCCCAGGAGGCCTTCCTCGCCGTCCTCAACCTGAACGACACCGCGAAGCGGTAGCCGTGGCGCTCGAGCTGCGACCCGAGTGCGAACGGTGCGGAGCCGCGCTGCCCGCGGACGGGCCTGCCCGGATCTGCTCCTACGAGTGCACGTTCTGCCCTGCGTGCGCCTCCGAGCTCGAGCACGTCTGCCCGAACTGCGGCGGCGAGCTCGTTCCGCGACCGCGGAGGGTGAGCTGACCGCGGCCGAGCATCTCTACGTCCACGTCCCGTTCTGCGCCTCTCGCTGTGGCTACTGCGACTTCGTCACGGTCGTCGGACGCGATGCCGACCACGACCGCTACGTCGACGCCGTCCTCGCCGAGCTCGCGCTCGAACGTGGGCTGCTCGCGCCGCGGCTTCGCAGCCTCTACCTCGGCGGCGGGACGCCGACCCGGCTCGCGCCTGCCGCGCTCGGCCGGCTGCTCGACGGGCTCCCGGCCGCGGACGAGGTGACCGTCGAGGCAAACCCCGAGACGGTCACTCCCGAGCTCGCCCGCCTCCTCGCCGCGCGTGTCGACCGGATCTCGCTCGGCGCCCAGAGCTTCTCGCAGGCACTCCTTCGAACGCTCGACCGTGTTGCCTCGGCCGACGACGTCCGGCGCGCCTTCTACGCTCTCCGTGATGCCGGAATCGACAACATCTCGCTCGATCTGGTCTACGGCATCCCGGGCCAGAGCCCCGCCGACCTGGCACGCGACCTCGCCGAGGCCCTGGCGCTCGAGCCGGAGCACATCTCCGCGTACGAGCTGGAGGCGAAGCCCGGAACCCGCTTCACGCACGTCCACGGGGCCGAGCTCGAACGCCGGCGCGAGGACATGGAGCACTACTTCGAGCACGTCGTCGAAACGCTGACGGCAGCCGGTTTCCGCTGGTACGAGACGGCGAACTTCTGCCGGCGGAGGGAGGCGGCACGCGGGCGCGATCTCCGTGCCGTCCACAACCTCGGCTACTGGCTCGGAAGGGACTACCTCGGCCTCGGCGTCGGAGCGGTCAGCACAATCGAGAATCAGCGGCGGCGCAACACGCCCTCGCTCGCCCGGTATCTCACCGCGCTCGCCGGAGGGAGCGCACCGCAGCGCGAGGTCGAGGAGCTCTCCGCCGAGGTGCGTGCCGTCGAGCGCCTCATGCTCGGGCTCCGGCTCGACGAGCCGGTCGAGCTCCACCGCATCGATGCCGTGGTCGACCTGCCCTCTCTCGACCGGCTCGCGTCGGCAGGCCTCGTGACGCGAGAAGGGGGGACGGTGACCCTGACGACCCGCGGTCGCTTTCTCGGCGGCGGTGTCACCGCCCGCCTCCTCGCCTGAGCGCCGGGGCGACCGCGGGCGCGTCCGCGGCGTCGCGGCCTACCATGGGGTGGTATGGCGACCCTCACCGGGAGACAGCGCGCGCTGCTCGGGCTCGTCGTCGAGGAGTACGTGGCGACGGGGCAGCCCGTCGGCTCCCGCCTGCTCGTCGAGCACGCGGCGCTGTCCGTGTCCCCCTCGACGGTGCGGGCGGAGCTTGCCGAGCTCGAGCGGCTCGGCCTGCTCACCCACCCGCACACGTCGGCCGGGCGCGTGCCGACCGAGGCCGGCTACCGGATGTACGTCGACGAGCTCCTCGTCCGGGAGGACTCCCGGCCGGAGGAGCTCGACCTGAGGCTGCACGTCGAGCGGGCGCGGGTCGACGAGGCGCTCCAGGCGACGACCGAGACGCTCTCGCACGTCACGAGGCTGCTCGCGCTCGTCTCCGCCCCGCCGTTGCACGCCGCGACCGTCCGGGACGTGCGTGTGCTCCTGCTCCAGCCCGAGGTCGTGATGGTCGTCGTGATCATGTCGACGGGCGCTGTGACGAGCCTCCGCCATGCCTTCCCCGAGACGGTCGACGCGGGCCTCGTCGCCTGGGCGGGTGACTACCTGAGCGAGCGCCTCGTCGGAGCTCGGATCGGCTCGCGGGCGGTCAAGCTCGTCTTCGACGAGCCGGGTCTCGGCCCGCGCGAGGCGGCGTTCCTGCTCGTGCTCCGCGAGGCGTTCGAGCAGGCGGCCGACGAGGACCGCGAGCTCTTCGTCGGCGGCACCGCAGGCCTGCTCGACGAGATGCGCGCGGAGGAGATCGGCGCCTACCGCAGCCTGATGGACGCGCTCGAGAAGCGGGCTGCGCTGCTCGACGTGCTCGCCCAGCGGCTCGACCCGCGCCGGCCGTTCGCGCGGGTCGGCGAGGAGCTCGAGCAGCCCGGGCTCCGCGAGCTTGCGCTCGTCGGGGCGACGTACGGCCTCGCGCACCAGACCCTCGGTGCGGTCAGCCTGCTCGGGCCGCTTCGGATGGACTACGAGAAGGCGCTCCGTTCCGTTCGCTCCGCCGCCCATGAGCTGTCCCGCTTCGTCGAGGATGTCTACGCCGACGACTGATGGCGACGACCGACCGCGACTACTACGAGCTGCTCGGGGTCGGCCGTGACGCCGACGCCGCCGCGATCAAGAAGGCGTTTCGCCGCCTCGCGCGGCAGCTTCACCCGGACGTCTCGCAGGAGCCGGAGGCGGAGGCGCGGTTCCGGGAGGTCACCGAGGCCTACGAGGTCCTGTCGAACTCCGAGACGCGTGCGCTGTACGACCGGTACGGGCATGCCGGCCTGCGAAGCGGGGGCTTCCGCCCGACGTACTTCGACATGGGCGGCCTGAGCGACCTGTTCGCGACCTTCTTCGGCGACGACATCTTCGGCGGGGCGATGCGCGGCTCGTCCACGCGGCACGGCGCCGACGTCGCGGCGGAGGTCGAGATCGAGCTGGTCGATGCGGCGCGCGGGACGACCGTCTCGGTGCCGTTCGAGCTCGCGGTGCCGTGCGGGGTCTGCGGCGGCGACGGCGTCGAGCCCGGGACGCAGGCGACCCGCTGCCCGCGCTGCGAGGGCACCGGCCGGCTGCATCAGGTGTCCCGGAGCGTCTTCGGCGAGTTCGTGCGCGCGCAGCCGTGCCCGCAGTGCGGCGGGCGCGGTGTCGTCGTCGAGCACCCGTGCCACGAGTGCGACGGCGCCGGCCGCACCCTCGACCGACGCGAGCTCTCGGTCGAGGTCCCGGCCGGCATCCACGACGGCCAGCGGATCCGGCTGTCGGGCGAGGGGCACGCCGGGACCGGCGGCGGCCGCGCCGGCGACGTCTACGTGCTCGTTCGCGTGAAGCCGGACCCGCGGTTCGTGCGGGAGGGAAACGACGTCTACTCGCAGGTCGATCTGACGATCGTCGAGGCGGCGCTCGGCGCACGGAAGGACGTCGAGACGCTCGAGGGCGTGGTCGAGCTGGAGCTCGAGCCCGGGACCCAGCCCGGGGCCGTCAAGGTGCTTCGCGGCAAGGGAATGCCCGTGTTGCAGGGATTCGGGCGCGGCGACCAGCGTGTGCTCGTCAACGTCTCGGTCCCGCGCCGGTTGACCGATGAGCAGCGCCGGCTGCTTCAGGAGTTCGACGCGGTGAGCGACGAGCACACCTACCATCACGACGAGAGCTTCTTCGAGAAGCTGAAGAGCGCATTTCGCTGAGCGGTCTGCGTCGCGTCGCGGTCGAAGTCGCCCCGGAGCGTCTGGAGGAGGCCAGAGCGACGATGATCGAGCTCTTCCCCGAGGGCTTCGAGGAGGTCGATCGCCCCGGCGGCGTCGAGCTCGCTGCCTACACCGACGCCGCCGGCGAGGAGCGCCTGTGGGCGTTCTTCGGCGGTGCGCGCGGCATCGACGTGGAAGGGGGCTGGGAGGAGAAGTGGAGGGCCTTCCATCGCCCCGTGCGTGTCGGGCGCCTCTGGGTCGGGCCGCCCTGGGAGGAGCCTCCGGCGGACGTCCTCGCCGTCGTCGTCGACCCGGGGCGCGCCTTCGGCACGGGCTCGCATGCGACGACCCGGCTCTGCCTCGAGGTGCTGCAGGAGGTCGAGCCCCAGCCGGTGCTCGACATCGGCTGCGGCTCCGGCGTGCTGGCGATCGCGGCGGCGATGCTCGGCCACGGGCCCGTCCTCGGGGTCGACGTGGAGAGTGCCGCGATCGACGCCTCGCGCGCGAACGCGGTTCGCAACGGCGTCGGTGCGGAGTTCCGGCTCGTCGCGGCCGACGACCCCCTCCCGGACGCCTCGCTCGCGGTCGCGAACATCTCCCTGGACGCCGTCGAGGCTCTTCCGACCCGGCTTCACGCGCGCCTCCTGCTCACCTCCGGGTACCTCGTCTCGGCTCGACCTCGTCTCGGCGGGTACCGGCACGTCCTCCGGCGGACGATCGACGGCTGGGCCGCCGACCTCCACCGACGTTCCTAGCCTCCTGAGCCGGTCATCCGGAGGCTCGGAGCCCGGAGCCGATTACGATCCCCGGCGTGACGACGTTCCGGGTCGACTTCCTCGGGTGCAAGGTCTCGCACGTCGACGTGCACGAGGTGCGGGAGGCGCTGCTTGCCGGCGGCCACGTCGAGCGCGACGATGCCGGCGCCGATGTCGCCGTGATCAGCACGTGCTGCGTCACGAACGAGGCTCTCGCGAAGAGCCGGAAGGCGGCTGCGCGCGCAGCGCGCACTCACGCCCGCGTCTACCTCACCGGCTGCGGCGCCAACCTCCCGGCCGCCCCGTTCGCCGGCCTGCCCGCGAACGTCGTGGTCGTGCCGCGGCGCAGCGAGGAGACGGCGGCGTTCGTCGCGGGCGACGTCGGCGCGATCGGCTGCGTGCAGGCGGATGCGCGCCTCGACCGCGTGCGCGCATTCGTCAAGATCCAGGACGGCTGCTCGTTCGCGTGCGCGTTCTGCGTCATCCCGCTCGTCCGCGGGAGCTCGCGCAGCCGCAGCGCCGACGCGGTGCTCGCGGAAGTGCGGCGCCGCGTGCAGCAGGGCCACCGGGAGGTCGTGCTCACGGGCATCAACCTCGGCTGCTTCCGGGACCACCTTGCCGGCTACGACCTGCCGAGGCTCGTCCGCGAGGTCGGCGCGATCCCGGGGCTCGAACGTCTGCGTCTCTCCTCGATCGAGATCAACCACGTCTCGCCGGCGCTCGTCGCGGCGCTCCGGGAGACGCCGGTCGCGAGCCGCCACCTTCACGTGCCGCTCCAGTCGGGGGACGACCGCGTGCTCGCCGAGATGGGTCGGCGGTACACGACGGACACCTTCCTGCGCCGGCTCGCGCCGCTCGCCGGGGAGTTCAACCTGACGAGCGACGTGATCGTCGGCTTCCCCGCCGAGGACGACGGTGCGTTCGAGAGGACGCTGCAGACCGTCCGGCGTGCCGGGGTGACGAAGGTGCACGTCTTTCCCTACTCGCCTCGCCCGGGGACTGTCACCGCCGGGGCCGACCCGGTTCCTCCGCACGTCAAGAAGGAGCGTGGCGCACGGCTGCGTGCCCTCTCGCGAGACCTCTGCGTCGAGCGCTGGAGCCGGAAGCGGGAGGACGTCGTGCTCGTCGACCGGCCGGGCCGCGGCTACGGAGACGACTACACGCCCTGGCTCGTCGATGCGCCCGTCGGTGACCTCGTCCCGGTCAGCGCGGCACGTGTCACCGAGGAGGGGATCCTTGCCCGGGCCGCATGAGGACTGCCTCTTCTGCTCGCTCGTCCGCGACGGGGAGCATGTGCACCGCGCCGACGGGTTCGTCGCGGTCAACGACATCAACCCGCTCGCGCCCGTCCACGTGCTCGTGCTGCCGGAGCACCACGTCGACACGTTTCGCGAGATCGGCGAGTTCGATGCCGGCGAGACGAAGCGGATGCTCGAGTTCGTCGCCGAGACGGCGGCTCGTGTGGGCTTGACCGACTACCGCGTGGTCGTCAACGTAGGGCCGGGCGGGGGTCAGACGATCTACCACCTCCACTGGCACATCCTCGGAGGCAAGACGATGGAGGAGAGCACACTGTGAGCCTGATCGCGGAGCTCGAGCAGGAGGTCAAGGAGGCGATGCTCGCCCATGACGCTGACCGCCGGGACGCGCTGCGCCTGATCCTTGCGAGCCTTCGCTCCGCCGAGAAGGAGCTCCTGCGGCCGCTGTCGGACGACGAGGAGCTCCAGGTCCTGCAGCGCGAGCGCAAGAAGCGCCTCGAGGCGATCGAGGCGTTCACGAGCGCCGGGCGCGAGTCGCAGGCGGAGAAGGAGGAAGCCGAGCTCGAGGTGCTCGAGGAGTTCATGCCGGAGCCGCTCTCCGAGGAGGAGCTCGAGCGGATCGTCGACGACGCGATCGCCGAGGTGAAGGCGACGAGCATGCGTGACATGGGCCGTGTGATGGCGGACGTGATGCCGCAGATCGCCGGCCGTGCGGACGGCTCGGCCGTGAGCCAGCTCGTCCGCGAAAAGCTCGCGTGATCCGCCCGATCGACCTGGGGGTCTGCCAGGGGTACGAGTTCGAGGGTGACGCGGCGCGGACGGCGATCGCGCTGCCGGGCGCGATGCTCGCAGGGATGCCCTCGCTGTGGTTCGCGTTCGGGCCGCTCTTCGAGGACGGCTGGCGCGTCGTGCTCGTCTGGGACCAGTTCCTCGACCGTTCCCAGGATGCGACGCAGTGGGTGCGTGCGCGAGCGGAGGCCGCCGCGGCGTATGCCGGCGACGTCTCCCTCGTGATCGCCAAGTCGCTCACGACCAGGGCTGCGGGTCTCGCCGCCGAGCACGCCTGGCCGGCCGTCTGGTTGACACCGCTCTTCGACGAGGAGACCCTGCCGCTCTATCGGAAGCGCACGGCGCCGGCGCTGCTCGTCGGCGGGACGGCCGACCCGGCCTGGGACGGCGCGC
Source organism: uncultured Thermoleophilia bacterium (assembly GCA_963784765.1). GTDB lineage: Bacteria > Actinomycetota > Thermoleophilia > Gaiellales > Gaiellaceae > PALSA-600. The sequence continues at coordinate 44,760 of CAWASP010000025.1, read as the reverse complement.
TCGCGCGTGAGCTCTCCGGCGACGTGCTCGAGCTGGACGGCGCCGACCACGGGCTCGCCCGTGTCTCCGACGCGCCGCTCGTCGGAGAGGCAGTCGCAGTCTTCTCAGCCCGGCTGCGGGCCTGAGGCGACGAAGTCCCGCCGGCGGACGAGCAGGGCCGCAAGCACGGCTCCGACCCCCGCCACGCCGGCCCCGACGAGCAGGATGTCGTGCAGACCGTGCACGAACGATGCCCTGGCCGCCGCTCCGCCGCGTGGGCCGAGCGCTTCGCCGCCGACCTTGCTCGCGAAGATCGCGCCGAGCGCAGCGATCCCCGTCGCAATGCCGATCTGGCGGAACGTGTTGTTGATCCCGGAGGCCATGCCGGCCCGCTCCTGACGGACCGTCGACACCGCCGTCGAGGCGAGCGGCGCGTTCACGAAGCCGATCCCGATCCCGCCGACGACGAACCCGGGAAGCAGCACGGTCCAGTGCGAGCTGACCGTCACGCGGCTCATCAGCCACATGGCGATCGCATTCAGTCCGAGGCCGAGCCCGAGCAGCGCCCGGATCGGGAGGGTGGACGAGAGCCGGCCGGCGAGCGGCGCTGCGAAGAACGAGACGACGCTCAGGGGGAGAAACCGGACGCCGGTCGCGAGGGGAGAGAGACGGAGGATGTCCTGGAGATAGAGCGTCAGGTAGAGGAACATCGCGAACATCGACGACGAGATCGCGAATGCCGTGATCTGCGCGCCGACGAACGCGGGGCGCCGAAACAGCGACAGGTCGATCATCGAGGTGCTCTCGACCGCCTGCGTCGCGACGAACGCCGCGAGCAGCAGCACCGCCGCCGCGAGGAGGGCGAGGATGAACGTGCTCGTCCAGCCGTGCCGGTTCCCTTCGATCAGGGCGAGGATCAGGCAGAGCAGGCCGCCCGTCAGCGTCACGAGGCCCGCGGGGTCGAGGCGGCTGTGCTCCGGGTCGCTCGACTCGTGCAGCTCGCGCAGCCCGAGCACGACGGCGACCACGCCGACCGGGATGTTGACGAAGAAGATCCAGCGCCAGGAGATCCACGAGGTGAGCGCGCCGCCTGCGAGCGGCCCGATTGCGACGGCGGCCCCGATCGTCGCGCCCCAGATGCCGAACGCGGTGCCGCGCTCACGGCCGTGGAACTCCTGTGAGAGGAGTGCCAGCGCGGTGGCGAACATCATCGCCCCGCCGAGTCCCTGCACGCCGCGGGCCACGATCAGGAACAGCGGGTCGAAGGCCGCCCCGCAGGCGGTCGAGGCGGCGGTGAAGAGGACGATCCCGAGCAGGAAGAGCCGCTTGCGGCCGTACAGGTCCGCCAGCGCTCCGGCGGTCAGCACGCACGTGGCGAGCGCGAGGGCGTAGGCGTCCACGACCCACTGCAGGTCGGAGAACGACGCCTTCAGGGCGCGCTCGATCGCCGGCAGGGCGACGTTCACGATCGTGATGTCGAGCAGGAGCATGAAGGTCGCGATGCAGACGGCGACCAATGTCCACCACTTGCGCGGCATCCGGTCAACCTACACTGAGAACGGTGCAGGAAACCCTGGATGTCTCGAACGCCGTCGCGGCCGAGCTGGCGGGTATCTCCGACGGCGTCCTCGACGCGCTCACGGCCCGGCTCGAGTGCAGTGTTCGCCTGCGTGGCAACCGGCTGACGCTCGAGGGCGACGAGCGCCACGTCGCCGAGGCGCGGGCCGTGATCGACGAGCTCGTCGAGCTCGTCGAGGGCGGGCATCAGGTCGGTTCGCACACGGTCGACGCCGTGCTCGGGACGCTCGAGGCGGGGCAGGACGTTCGCGAGGTGTTCGATTCGGTCGTCTGGCGGCACCGCGGCAAGAAGATCTCGCCGAAGACGGTCAACCAGAAGCGCTACGTCGACTCGATCCGGCGCAACACGATGACGTTCGGGATCGGCCCCGCCGGGACCGGCAAGACCTACCTGGCGATGGCGCTGGCGGTCGCGGCGCTGCACGAGCGGGAGGTGGCGCGGATCATCCTGACGCGTCCGGCCGTCGAGGCGGGCGAGCGGCTCGGCTTCCTGCCCGGAGACCTGATGGCGAAGGTCGACCCGTACCTGCGCCCGCTGTTCGATGCTCTCTACGACATGCTCGACCCCGACAAGGCGCTCAACATGATCGAGCGCGGCACGATCGAGGTGGCGCCCCTCGCCTTCATGCGCGGCCGGACCCTGAACAACAGCTTCATCATCCTCGACGAGGCGCAGAACACCTCGCCCGAGCAGATGCAGATGTTCCTGACCAGGCTCGGGTTCGGCTCGAAGGTGGTCGTCACCGGCGACATCACGCAGATCGACCTGCCGCGCGACTCGCGCTCCGGCCTCGTCCACGTACGGGACGTGCTGCAGGGGATCGACGGGATCGCGTTCGTCGAGTTCGGGCACCGCGACGTGGTCCGCCACCAGCTCGTCCAGCGGATCGTCGAGGCCTACAAGGAGCACACGGACGAGCGCAACCGGACATGAGCGCAGCGGCAGGCGTCGCCGGCGTCGAAGCGGATGACCGATGCTGACGGTCGACGTCGAGAACCGCAGCGGGCTTCCGGTCGACGAGGCGGGAGCGGTCGAGCTGGCGGGCCGCGTGCTCCGCGGCGAGGGGATCGACGAGGGCGAGCTCGGGATCGCGTTCGTCGGCCGGGAGGAGATGCGGTCGCTGAAGAGCGAGCACCTGGGCATCGACGAGGCGACCGACGTCCTCTCGTTCCCGATCGACGGCCGCGACGAGCTCCCGGAAGGGCTGCCGCGGGCGCTGGGCGACGTCGTCCTCTGCCCGCAGGTCGTGGGCGAGGAATGGCGGGCGCCGCTCGCCCACGGCCTCCTCCACCTGCTCGGCTACGAGCACGGAGCCGTGATGGAGGCGCGCGAGCGGGAGCTGCTCGGGAGCGGCGCATGAGCGCGCGCCGGGCGCCGACGATCTTCGACTCCTTCAACTACGCGTTCGAGGGGATCATCCACGTGCTGCGCACGCAGCGGAACCTGCGGATCCACTTCGCGATCGCCTTCCTCGTCCTCGTGCTGGCGCTCGTCGTGAACGTGACGAAGCTCGAGCTCATCGTGCTGCTCATCTCGATCGCGTTCGTGCTGATCACGGAGATGCTGAACACGGCGATCGAGGCGGCGATCGACATCGCGACGACCTCGTTCGATCCGATGGCGAAGCTCGCCAAGGACATCGCCGCCGGTGCAGTCCTGATCGCGGCCGTGAATGCCCTCGCGGTCGGCTACCTCGTCTTCGCGGGCAAGATCGCCGACCGGTCGGCGAACCTCCTCGAGCGGCTCCGCCAGGCGCCCGCCGAGCTGACGCTCGTCGCGCTCGTCCTCACCGTCATCATCGTGATCGGGACGAAGGCGTACACGGGGCGCGGCACGCCGCTCCGGGGCGGCGTGCCGTCGGGCCACGCCGCGCTCGCCTTCGCGGGCTGGATGGCGGCGACGTACGTCGCGGACGCCGGGCACCGGTTCCTGATCTCGTCGCTCGCCCTGATCATGGCGTTCCTCGTCGCGCAGACCCGGGTCGAGTCGGGCGTGCACTCGGCGCTCGAGGTCACCTACGGCGCGCTCGTCGGGGCGCTCGCCACCCTCGTCGTCTTCCAGGTGTTCTCGTGACGGAGCCGGGCATCGAGCTCGTGGAGAAGGCCGAAGCCGCGGCCGCGCATTCCTACTCGCCGTACTCGAACTACGCCGTCGGGGCCGTCGTGCGAACGAAGGACGGGCGTGAGTTCACCGGCGTGAACGTCGAGAACGCCGCCTATCCCCTCTGCCAGTGCGCCGAGAAGACCGCGATCGGCGCCGCCGCGGCCTCGGGGTGCCGTCCCGGCGACCTGGTCGCGATCGGCATCACGGCCTCGCCGTGCGGCGGCTGCCGCCAGTGGCTCTACGAGTGGCGGATTCGCGCCGTCAGCTACCGAAGGGCGGACGGGACGATCCGCACCGTCCCCGCCGGCGACCTCCTGCCGGACACCTGGGACCTCCCGGAATGAGGTCGGGGTTCGTGGCGGTCGCCGGCCGGCCCAACGTCGGCAAGTCGACGCTCGTCAACGCGCTCACGGGCACGAAGGTGGCGATCGTGTCGCACACGCCGCACACGACGAGGCACCAGATCCGCGGGGTGCACACCACCGACGCCGCGCAGCTCGTCCTCGTCGACCTGCCCGGCTGGCAGAAGCCGGTCGACACGCTGACCGAGCGCATGCAGCGCCGTGTCGACGAGACGTTCGGCAGCGACGTCGACGCCGTGCTGCTCGTCGTGAACGCGCGCGAGCGGATCGGGACGGGCGACCGGTTCGTCTCGCGGAGGATCTTCGCTCTGGAGGTGCCGGTGGTGATCGCGCTCAACAAGGTCGATCGCCTGAAGCCCGCCCACATCGCGACGCAGATGAAGACCGCCGCGGCGCTCGGGCCGTTCCACGCGCTGCATCCGGTCAGCGCCAAGACGGGTGACGGGATCGACGAGCTGCGCGGCGACCTCGTCCAGCTGCTGCCGGAAGGCCCGCTCTACTACCCGCCCGAGACCGACACCGACATGCCGCTCGAGGCGCGCATCGCGGAGCTCGTGCGCGAGCAGGCGCTGCGCCTCGTGCGCGAGGAGCTGCCGCACGCGGTCACCGCCGAGCTCGTCGAGATCGACGGGCAGCGGGTTCACGTCCGCCTGTACACGGAAACGGAGAGCCAGCGGGGGATCCTGATCGGGAAGGGAGGGAGCATGGTGCGCGAGATCGGACGGGCGGCCCGTCCATTCGTCGAGCAGCTGCTCGGCCGTCCCGTCTACCTCCAGCTGCAGGTGAAGGCGTCGCCGAAGTGGCGGCGGAACGAGACGATGCTCGAAAGGCTGGGGCTCTAGATGGTTGATCGGAAAATCGAGGCCGTCGCGGCTGGGGGCCTGCACACGGCGCATTGCGGCCGTCTCGCCCGGCGCCAAGGCCCACCGGCCTTGCCCCCGGTCGAGCCGTCCCCACTGCTTGGTGCATGCCCTCCCCGCACCGACCGCATTTCCCGATCAACCATCTAGAGGCGTGAAGGGGACGAGGTCGTCCTGCTGCTGAACGACCTGGAGAAGGCGGGCGCGTTCCACGGGGATGTCCGCGTTTCGGCATCCGCGGTGCGCGAGGTTCGCGTCACCACGACGCCGTTCCGCGAGCTCGACGGTTCGCCGTACAGACGGCTCTTCGTCTCGGCGCACGACGCCGAGACGGTTGCGCAGGCGCTGCGCGAGCCCGTCTGAGCCCACCTGCGAGCCTCTAGACTGGCACGCGTGGCGCAGGCGCCCGCACTTCCGCGCGGCTTCGAGTTGCCGCTCGCCAAGCGACTCCCGCGCATCGGGTCGATCGACCAGGTCGCGGTCGAGGCGCGCGCCGGCGAGCTCGCGAAGCGCTCGATCAAGCGCGAGTCGAAGGTCTTCGCGCTCGAGCTCGCGATCCGCTGCTGTGACCTGACGACGCTCGAAGGTCAGGACACGCCCGGGAAGGTCGCCGCGCTCTGCTCGAAGGCGATCCGCCCCGATCCCTCGGACGCGAACGTCCCCTCGGTCGCTGCGGTCTGCGTCTACCCGAACCTCGTCGCGATCGCCAGGGAGCGCCTGGCGGGCAGCGGCGTGAAGGTCGCGAGCGTGGCCACCGCCTTCCCGAGCGGCCAGAGCGCGCTCCAGGTCAAGCTGCGCGACGTCGAGGACGCTGTCGCCGCCGGCGCCGACGAGATCGACATGGTGATCGACCGCGGGGCGTTCCTCTCCGGCCGCTACGCGAAGGTCTTCGACGAGATCGTCCGGGTCAAGGAGACGTGCGGCGACGCCCATCTGAAGGTGATCCTCGAGGTGGCCGAGCTCGGGACTTACGACAACGTCCGTCGCGCGTCGCTCGTCGCGATGGCCGCCGGGGCCGACTTCATCAAGACGTCGACGGGCAAGCTGCCCGGCGCGGCGACGCTTCCCGTGCAGCTCGTCATGCTCGAGGCGATCCGCGACGTCCACGAGGAGACCGGGCGCCGGGTCGGGATGAAGCCCGCCGGGGGCATCCGCAGCGCCAAGAACGCGATCCAGTACCTCGTCCAGGTGCACGAGACGCTCGGCCCCGACTGGTTGACGCCCGACCTCTACCGGATCGGCGCGTCGAGCCTCGTCAACGACATCCTCATGCAGCTCCGCAAGGAGCGGACCGGCGCCTACCAGTCGAAGGACTACTTCACGAATGACTGAGGCCGGATGACCGACGTCGAGCGGAGAGGCGACCGCAGCCCGGTTCCTGCCGGCTGGACCTACGCGTCGGCGCCCGAGTCGACCGACATCGTGCGCCTCCAGGAGCGCTACGGGCTCTACGTCGGCGGCGACTGGCTCGAGGCGAGTGAGCACTTCACGACGGTCTCGCCTCGCGACGAGGCCCCGCTCGCCGAGGTCGCCCAGGCGACCACGGAGGACGTCGCGAACGCCGTGTCGGTCGCGCGCGAGGCGTTTGCGGGCTGGTCGGCGCTGCCGGGATCGCAGCGCGCGAAGTACCTGTTCCGGATCGCGCGGATCCTCGCCGAGCGCTCCCGCGAGTTTGCGGTGCTCGAGTCGCTGAACGGCGGCAAGCCGATCAAGGAGTCGCGCGACGTCGACCTGCCCCTTGCCGCCGCGCACTTCTTCTACTACGCGGGCTGGGCCGACAAGCTCGAGTACGCGTTCCCGAACCGCGCCGCGCGGCCGCTGGGCGTGGCGGGGCAGATCATCCCGTGGAACTTCCCGCTGCTGATGCTCGCGTGGAAGATCGCTCCCGCGCTCGCCGCCGGCAACACGGTCGTTCTCAAGCCCGCGGAGACGACGCCGCTCTCCGCGCTGCTCTTCTGCGACGTGCTGCGCCAGGCCGAGCTGCCGGCCGGCGTCGTCAACATCGTCACCGGCGACGGGCGGACGGGCGCGGCGCTCGTCGAGTCGGACGTCGACAAGATCGCGTTCACGGGGTCGACGGAGGTCGGCAAGGCGATCCAGCGGCGGCTCGCCGGCAGCGGCAAGAAGCTGACGCTCGAGCTCGGCGGCAAGGCCGCGAACATCGTCTTCGACGACTGCGCGCTCGACCAGGCGATCGAGGGCATCGTCAACGGCATCTACTTCAACCAGGGCCATGTGTGCTGTGCCGGCTCGCGCCTCCTCGTTCAGGAGTCGATCTACGAGCCCGTCGTGGAGAAGCTGAAGCGGCGGATGGCGACCCTGCGCGTGGGTGACCCGCTCGACAAGAACACCGACGTCGGGGCGATCAACTCGCGGATGCAGCTCGACAGGATCACCGAGCTCGTCCAGGCGGGCAAGGACGAGGGAGCCGAGATCTACCAGCCGCCGTGCGTCCTCCCCGAGCGCGGCTACTGGTTCGCGCCGACCGTCTTCACGAACGTGGCGCAGAGCTACCGGATCGCGCAGGAGGAGATCTTCGGCCCGGTCCTCTCGGTGCTCACCTTCCGGACGCCCGACGAGGCGGTCGAGAAGGCGAACAACACGCCGTACGGGCTCTCGGCCGGCGTCTGGACCGAGAAGGGGTCGCGGATCCTCTGGCTCGCCGAGCGGCTGCGGGCCGGCGTCGTCTGGGCGAACACGTTCAACCGCTTCGACCCGACGAGCCCGTTCGGCGGCTACAAGGAGTCGGGATTCGGTCGCGAGGGCGGCCTGCACGGCCTCGAGCCGTACCTCTCCTTCGACGGCGTGGAGTCGTCCGATGGCTGACGGCGGACGCCTCCCGGTCAAGAAGACCTACAAGCTCTACATCGGCGGCGCCTTCCCGCGCAGCGAGTCGGGGCGGACCTACGAGGCGCAGGGCCAGAACGTCGCCCGGGCCTCCCGGAAGGACGTCCGCGACGCGGTCGTCGCGGCCCGCGGCGCACAGCCGAAGTGGGCGGGGGCGACGGCCTACAACCGCGGCCAGGTGCTGTACCGGATCGCGGAGATGATGGAGGCGCGCGCCCAGGAGTTCGCCGGGCTCTGCTCCGGCCGGGACGAGGTCGACCGCTCGATCGACCGCTTCGTCTGGTACGCGGGATTCGCCGACAAGCTCGCACAGGTGCTCGGCTCCTCGAACCCGGTCGCCGGCCCGTACTTCAACTTCACGATTCCCGAGCCCACCGGCGTCGTCGCCGTGATCGCGCCGGACGAGCCGCCGCTCGAAGGGCTCGTCTCGCGCATCGCGCCGGCCCTGACCGGCGGCAACGCGGTCGTGGCGCTCGCATCCGAGACACGTCCGTTGGCGGCGATCGAGCTCGCCGAGGCCCTGGCGACGAGCGACGTTCCCGGAGGCATCGTCAACCTGCTCACGGGCCACCGCGCCGAGCTCGCGCCGTGGCTCGCCTCGCACATGGACGTGAACGCGATCGACGTCACCGGCGCCGACGGCCTCCGCGCCGAGCTCGAGGCGGCCGCGGCGGAGAACGTGAAGCGGGTCGTCACCGGCAGGCCCGACGGCCAGTCGCTCTACGAGATCTCCGCGTTCCTGGAGCTGAAGACGGTCTGGCATCCGATCGGGACGTGAGCGCGTTCTTCGACATTCGCGAGGTCGTGCCGCTGCAGATCTGGGAGGGTCTCGTCGGCTGGGCCGTCGAAGGCGACCAGGCGACGCTGGCGGTGATCGAGATCGAGCCGGGCACGGTCGTGCCGGAGCACAGCCACCCGAACGAGCAGACCGGGGTCCTGCTCCGCGGGTCGCTCACCTTCCGGATCGGCGACGAGACGAAGGAGCTCGCGCCCGGGGCCATGTGGGTGATCCCCGGCGAAACGCCGCATTCCGTCACCGCCGGCCCCGACGGCGCCTTCCTCGCCGAGCTGTTCTCGCCGCCGCGCGCCGACTGGGGCGGCTTGCCGCGCCTCGAGCCGCGGCCTCCCGCAGGCCTCTAGTCGACGCGCCAGGAACGGGTGGCCGGGATGCCGACGGCTAGCTCGGCGACGGTGATCGCGAGCAGGAAGAGCAGGCTCGCGGTCCAGCCGCCGCTCGCGTCGTGCGCGAGCCCGGCGAGGAACGGGCCGCAGGCGGCGAGCAGGTAGCCGACGGCGAGGGTCATCGCCATCAGCGATGCGACCGCAGGGCCGCTTCCGCCGCGCAGCACGGGAAGGATCAGCGACAGCCCGAGGGCGCCGCCCTGGGCGATACCGAGCAGCGGCATCCACAGGAGCGCCGCACCGGGAGCGGCGATCAGGCCGACGATCGGCCCGACCGCGGCGAGGACCGCCCCGACGAGCAGCGATGTCTGGGTCGAGCGTCTCCCCGCCCAGATCGGGACGAGGAACGCGGGCACGAACTGGATCAGGCTGGCCAGCGCGAGCAGCCCGCCGGCCGCGCTCTCGCTGAACCCGTGCGCCTCGAGAATCGACGGCAGCCACGTCAGCCCGGTGTAGAACGCCATCGCCTGCAGCCCGAAGTAGATCGCCACCGACCATGGCCCGCCGCCGTGCCGGCGCAGGCGGATGTGCGGGGCGCGCTCGAGGATGTCGGGGAGCCCGCCGCCGGGACGAGCCAGATCGCGACCGCGACCGCTGTGGGAGCGGCGTAGAAGGCGAGCGCGCCACGCCAGCCGCCGAGCGCGTGGTCGAGCGGCACGGCCGTGCCGGCGGCGACCGCCGCCCCGAGGGTCAGCGCGGTCGAGAACGCCCCTGTGAACAGCCCGATCCGGTCGGGAAAGCGGACACGTACGAGGATCGGCACGAGCGTCTGCGCGATCGCCACCGCGGCACCGGCGAGGAGCGTCCCCGCGAACAGCCCGGCGATGCCGCCGACTCCTCGCATCCCGGCGCCTGCCGCGGCGAAAAGCGCCGTCGCGGCAAGGAGGCGCTCGATCCCGGCACGTCGCGCGAGCTCGGGCGCGAGCGATGCGAGCGCGCCGAAGCAGATGACCGGCCCGGTCGTGAGCAGCCCGGCCACGCCTGCGGAAAGACCGAGGTCCGCGCGCACGTCGTGCAGAAGCGGCGGGAGGCTCGCGAAGATCGTCCGCAGGTTGAGACCGGCGATCACGACCGCTGCCAGCAGGATGCGCGGAGATGCCCGTTTGCCGGTCACGAGGCACCTGAAGGTAAACGACGGGCCCGCGCACGGCCGGTTGCTCTAGATTTCTTCTGAGCAGGTGTCCGGTACACGACGTCTCAGCCAACGGATCTCGGAAGGGGACGGGATCGCGATCATCGTCCGCGTCGACGACGCGGCCGGCGCGCGGGACGCGGAGGACGCCGGCGCGAAGGCGGTCGCCGTCAGCCATGCGATCGACGGCATCCGCGACGCGACGAGCCTGCCGCTCCTGTGGGTCGGGGCCGACGGCGCTCCCGGCGGTGTCGACGCCGTCGCGATCAGGCCCGACGATGAGTCGGCCGCAGACGACCCCGAACCGGTCGTCGACGTTCGCGACGAGGACGAGCTCGAGCGCGCCCTCGAGCTGATCGACCCCGAGATCTTCCTGCTCTCCGCGGCCGAGACCGACGACGAGGTCGATCCGCTCGACGCGGTGCTGGAGCTCCTCCCGGATGTCCCGGCGGGCAAGCTCGCCATCGCGCAGGTCGACGTGACGAGCCGGGAGGAGGTGCTCGCGCTCGAGCGGGCGGGCATCGACGCCGTCCTCGTCGCGGGCGGCGACGTCCGTGAGCTCGTCGGTCATCCGGCGGTCGACGTCTAGACGAACGGAGCTACCATGGCCCCGGTGCGAGGGCTGCTCACGATCTCCCTGCTCCTGGGCACGTGCGCGCTCGTTCTCGCCGGGTGCGGGGGCGGTTCGGCGAAGGTGCAGGCGGCCGCCGAGACGACTGCGGTCGCTCCTCGCTGCCACGGCCTCGCCGGCTGGCAGAAGCTTGCGAATCGCGTCCGGGCTCCCGTCTACTGCCCCGGCTGGCTTCCCGACCCGCTTGTCGGCGTGATCGGGGGCAAGTGGAACAACATCAACGCGGTCTCGAAGGATCGCAGCTACCTCGAGAGCTTCGTCTGGCAGGAGACGGGCATGGGCATCGGCGGCGGCGAGCTGCACGTGAACCTCCGTGCCTATCCGGGGCGGACGACGATCCCGACCTGCCGGACCGGGGGATCGGAGAGCCGCAACGTGCCGTGTTTCGCCGCGCCGGCCGGCTTCATCGCCGCCGGCGGCATCAAGGCGCGCCTCTACACCGTGAACCAGGACGCCGACGAGTGGCACTACCTGCTGCTCTGGCGGCGCTTCGGCAACCTGTACACGCTCTCGGAGCATCTCGCGCCGCCGCTCAACGGGCCGCACCTCAAGCGCTACCTGAAGCGTGAGCTCGGTGCGCTCGTGCTCGTCCGGCCCGTCGCGGCATGAGGCTGACCCGGAGGCAGGCGCTCGCCGGCGCCGCCGCGGGTGCGATCGGCGCGACGGGGATCTACGAGCTCGTCGACCAGCTCACCGGCGGCTCGACGCCCACGCGGATCGCCGATCCCGTCACGCTCCCGGAGCAGCACCTCCTCGACGGCGTCCGTGTCGTCTCGTCCGACGGCGTCGAGGTGCTCGTCCCGCCGCTGCACGACGAGGTCCTCACCGCGCATGTCAACGCCGGCCGCGCCGACATGCGCGACGCGCAGCGCGAGCTCGAGCAGGTGCTCGGCGGTCTCGATGCCGACTATGCGCCGTCTCCGGCCGGGCTCGGCGTCACGGTGGCGTGGGGGCTCCCGTACTTCCATCGCCTCGTCCCGGACGCAACGCGGCGGCTGCTGCCGCACGACCGCCGTGCCGATCGGCCCGTGCTCTTCGACGCCGAGCGGTTCCCGAGCGACCCTTCGGACACACGGCTCGAGGCGAACGAGGTCGCGATCCTGCTCCGTTCGGATGTTCGAGCCAACATCGACGACGCCGCTGCGCGGCTGCGCGGCTCGAAGCTCTTCCGGCTCACCTCGATCCGGCGCGGCTTCGCGGGCGGCGGCTTCGAGGGCGGCCGTTCGCTGCCGAAGAAGATGGCGACCTTCGCCCAGGTGCGCGGCGCCGACCTGATCCCCGACACGGCCGAGCTCTTCCTCGGCTTCACCTCGACCCAGAAGGCGGGCATCGGCCCGGGCCCGATCGCGAACTTCGAGACGCTCGGCTACGTCGACTTCCGCGGCAGCGACTACTTCCGCCAAGGCACGCACGTGCACGTGTCGCACATCTTCGAAGACGTCGAGGCGTGGTACCTCAACTTCGACTTCGACGAACGGGTGGCGACGATGTTCCGGCCGAACCTCCCCGTCCACCAGGGAACCCAGACGGTGCGGCAGGGCCCGCAGGACGTCTCGACGACCAGTGACGTGCGCCGCGACTATCGAAGCTCGCGGCGCATCGGCCACAGCGCGTCGATCCAGACGACCTCGCGGCTCGACCGCGACGTCGTCGCCGGAGACGGGGTCGTCTACCCGAAGGGGACGGCGATCCCGATCAGAGCCGACTTCAACACGCTCGACAACCCGTTCGCGTGGTCGGAGCGTGCGGGCGAGGTCGCCGAGGGGCCTGCGACGGGCGTGCACTTCGTCGTCTTCAATCCGACCGCCGACGACTTTCGCCGCAACCGGCTCGCGATGGACGGCGTGATGCCCGGCGCGACGATCCCGTTTCCGCCTCGCGACCGGAACCAGGGGTTCAACTCGATCCTGCGGACGACTCACCGGCAGAACTTCCTCGTGCCGCCGAGGCGCCATCGCTCGTTTCCGCTGGCGGAGCTGTAGCTAGCCGAAGAACGTCTTCGCGACCGTGTACCACTCGTCGGGCACGGTCTTCAGCGTGGCCGTCGCTTCTTCGAGCGAGACTGCGATCACGTCGTCGCCGCGCAGCGCGGCCATCATCCCGTAGTCGCCCGCCTCGACGAGGTCGGCCGCTTTGAGGCCGAACCGGGTCGCGAGGATCCGGTCGCGGGCGGTCGGAGTCCCGCCGCGCTGGATGTGTCCGAGGACGGTGACACGGGTCTCGAACCCGGTTCGGGCTTCGATCTCCTCGCCGAGCCGCTCGCCGACGCCGCGCTTGGCGAGCAGCTTGTGACCGAACTGGTCGACTTCGCCCTGGTCTTCCGCTCCCGGCAGCTCGCATCCCTCGCTGACGACGACGATCGAGAAGTTCTTGCCGGTGCCGTGCCGTTTCTTGATCTCGGCGCAGACGTCGTCGAGATCGACCGCCTGCTCCGGGATCAGGATCATGTCCGCGCCGCCGGCGATGCCGCTGTGCACGGCGATCCAGCCGGCGTGACGTCCCATCACCTCGCAGACCATGACGCGGTTGTGCGATTCGGCGGTCGTGTGCAGGCGGTCGATCGCCTCGGTGCAGATGTGCACCGCTGTGTCGAAGCCGAACGTGTAATCGGTACCCGACAGGTCGTTGTCGATCGTCTTCGGTACGCCGACCACCGGGGCGCCGAGCTCCGCGTGGAGCTTGGCGGCCACGCCGAGCGTGTCCTCGCCGCCGATCGCGACGAGTGCGTCGACGTGCTCGAACGCCTTCTTCACTGCATCCACGCCCCCGTCGACCTTGTACGGGTTCGTTCGCGACGTGCCGACGATCGTTCCGCCGCGCGGGAGGATTCCGGAGATCTCCCGCCGCCCGAGCGGCAGGAAGTTCTGCTCGACCATCCCGCGCCAGCCTTCCCGGACGCCGATCACCTCGTGCCCGTTCCCCCAGGCTCGGCGGGCAACCGCCCGGATGACCGCGTTCAACCCCGGGCAGTCGCCTCCGCCGGTGAGAACTCCGATTCGCATCGGCGCCCAGTCTACGAGGTGGGGCCGCGGTCGCTCGCGTGTAACAGGCTGTTACAAGCCGCCGCCGTGCTTGTAGCGGCGGTACCACTCCTCGAGACCGGGCCCGGGATACTGGTAGAGGAAGTCCAGTGTCTTGCCGACGGCTGCGACCGCGCCCCTTGCGACCTGTGCCACATCGACACGCCGCGGCTCGGCTGCCCGCACGAGAACGCGTACCTGCTCGTAGCTCGGGCGCGGCAATCCCAGTCTCCAGGCGAGCTCACCGGTCGCGCGCGTGATCGCCGCCGGCGTGTCCAGGCCGCTCGACCCGATGACGAACCGGCGCAGGCGCTCGTCGATCCTGGGAGCCGCGACCGTGACCATGGTGCGAGTGTGACGGGCCGGCTGCCAGGTGTTTGTGCCGATTCAGCGCCTTCTCAATGCTTGTAACAGACTGTTACGAGCACCGATCGGCGGGCGGCAGCCTCGCCGCGCATGTCGGCGCGGGGCGGGTCGCCGCTCCTTTTCGAGTCGGCGTTCCTTTCGAGTCGGCGCTCCTCTTCGAGTCGGCGCTCTCTTCGTGGCCGGCGCAACGCGGTACGGTCCGCACGTGAACGCCCCGCCGGATCGTCCGACCTCGCGCGACCGGCTCGAGAGGGCCGACCTGCGCTCCTCCTGGGAAAGGCATGCTGCCGAGTGGATCGCCTGGGCCCGCACCCCCGGCCACGACAGCTACTGGCGCTTCCACCGCGATCAGTTCCTCGAGCTCGTCCCGAAGCCCGGGCGGGCAACCCTCGACCTCGGCTGCGGCGAAGGGCGGCTGGCGCGCGATCTGACGCGCCTCGGACACGACGTCGTCGGCGTCGACCTGTCGCCGACGATGGTCGCGGCGGCGCGCGAGGCCCAGCCCGGGCTCGCCGTCCACGAGGCCGACGCCGCACACCTTCCCTTTCCGGACGCGAGCTTCGACTGCGTCGTCGCGTTCATGTCGCTCCAGGACGTTCACGACTTCGAGGCGGCCGTGCGGGAGGGCGCGCGCGTCCTCGAGCCTGGAGGCAGGCTCTGCTTCGCGATCGTCCACCCGCTCAACTCGGCCGGGAAGTTCGACGGCGACGAAGCGGATGCACCGTTCGTGATCGCCGGCTCCTACCTCGCACGCTCGCACTACGCGGACTCGGTCGCACGGGACGGGCTCGAGATGACGTTCGTGAGCGAGCACCGGCCGCTGCAGGCGTACATGGATGCCCTTGCCGACGCGGGGCTGCTGATCGAACGGCTGCGGGAGCCGGCGATGCCGGAGGAGGCGCTTGCGAGCGAGAGGTCGCGCCGCTGGGCGGAGCGGCTGCCGCTCTTCCTGCACGGCCGGGCGGTCAAGCTCGAAGCGCCGCCCGCGTAACGGCGGCGCGCTACGAGCCGATGCGAGCGCGCAGCTCCGCCTCGACCGCCTCCGCGGCCTCGGCCGGCGTGCCGGGACGTTCCTCCGGGTCGCTCCAGCGCCACTGCTCGAGGTACCCGTCGCTCCCGAGCAGCCCCTGCTCCATCGCCACGCGGTCGATCTCCTGCTGGAAGAAATCCGGCAGCTGCCGTTTCACCTCGGCGCCGTCGTCGCCGGTCGCCTTCACGAGCGACGGGATGTCCTGCCAGTAGAGCACCTGGACGCGCGTCACGCCCGTGCCGCTCACCGGTTCTGCACGAACTGGAACCCGAAGCGGCCCTTCACGCAGAGGTTCCCGAGCGTCACGTCGTGGTCGTCCGGCGAGGTGACGTTGACGATCTCGTTGCCCTGCACGTGGAGCTCCACGTTGCAGCCGACGCCGCAGTAGGGACAGATCGTGCGCACGACCTCCTCGTCATCCTCGTTCCAGGTTCCCGCCTGGCGGCGGTCGAACTCGGCCTTCGACATGAGCGCGCCGGTCGGGCACACCGCGATGCAGTTGCCGCAGTAGACACACGCCGAATCGGGCAGGGCGACGTCGAGCTCGGTCGAGATGTGCGCGTCGAAACCGCGTCCCGCGACGGCGATCGCGAACGTGTTCTGGTGATCGACGCCGCAGGCCTCGACGCAGCGGTAACAGAGGATGCAGCGCGAGTAGTCGCGCACGTACAGGTCGTTGTCGATCTTCACGTCCTGCGCGACCGTCCGCGCGTCCGGCCCGAACCGGTCGGGCTTCGCGTCGTAGCGGTCCATGTACGCGAGGGCGTCCGGCGCCAGCGAGAGGTCGACCGAGGAGCCGAGCAGCTCGAGCACCAGACGCCGGCTCGTGCGCACCCGCTCCGAGTCCGTGTGGACGACCATCCCTGCCTCCGCCTTGCGCGAGCACGCCGGCACGAGCGTCCTCGCGCCCTCCAGCTCGACGACGCAGACCCGGCAGGCATTCACCGGCGTCAGCGTGTCGCCGTAGCAGAGCGTGGGGGTGTCGACACCGAGCAGCCGGCACGCGTCGAGGATCGTCGAGCCGTCGACGACCCGCACGCTCCGCCCGTCCACCGTGAGCTCGACCATCTTCTTCGGCGGAGCCAGCATCGTGACGCTCATCGGCCAACCTTCGGTTGTCCCATGACTTCTCCGCTCCAGCGCCGGC
This sequence comes from uncultured Thermoleophilia bacterium, assembly GCA_963784765.1. Taxonomy (GTDB): domain Bacteria; phylum Actinomycetota; class Thermoleophilia; order Gaiellales; family Gaiellaceae; genus PALSA-600. The sequence continues at coordinate 28,522 of CAWASP010000025.1, read as the reverse complement.
GAAGCCGGCGTCTCCGCTCAGTCCCCGCTCCGGCGCCGGCAGAGCCGCGCACCTCCGCTCCCGGCCCGCTCCGGCAAGCCTACGCCGGTGACGAGCTCCGTCGAGCCTACGCTCATGACGCGAAAACCCCCAGGTTCGTGATTGCCGACGCGACGGCGTTCGCCGCAGTCTGTCCGAGCCCGCAGATGGACGCGTCGCGCATGACCTGCGTGAGCTCCGCGAGCGTCTGCAGCTCGTCGCCATGCTGCCTGCCCCCGGCCAGCCGGTGCAGCGCCTCCTCCTGGCGCACCGTCCCGACGCGGCACGGGACGCACTGGCCGCACGATTCGTCGCGGAAGAACTCTGCGATGCGGAGGACCGCCGGGACGAGGTCGGCCAGGTCGTCGTAGACGATGACGACGCCCGAGCCGAGCGTGACCCCCGCGGCGCGGGCATCCTCGTGCGTCAGCCGCAGGTCGAGCTGCTCGGGGCCGACGAAGGCACCTGCGGCGCCGCCGAGCAGGACCGCCTTGGGCGGAGCGGCGCCGGCCAGGTCGAGCAGCTCGCGCAGCGTCGTCCCGAACGGAAGCTCGTACAACCCAGGCCGGTCGACGCGGCCGGAGACGCAGTACAGGCGCGTTCCGGTCGACTGCTCGGTGCCGGTCTGCGCATACGCCTCCCCGCCCTCGCGCAGCACCTCGAGGACGTTGACGAGCGTCTCGACGTTGTTCACCGCGGTCGGCCTGCCGAACAGGCCGACCTCCACCGGGAACGGCGGCTTCGAGCGCGGCTCGCCGCGGTAGCCCTCGATCGACTGGAACAGCGCCGTCTCCTCGCCGCACACGTACGCCCCGGCGCCGATCCGCAGCTCGATCTCGAAGTCCCCGAGGTCGCCGGCGCTGGCGTCGATCGCCCCCTGCAGCCGCTCGTGGGCGAGCGGGTACTCGGCGCGAACGTAGACGAACGCCTTCGCGCTGCCCGTCGCGAGCCCCGCGATCGCGAGCGCCTCGACCAGCGCGAACGGATCGCTCTCCATCAGGATCCGGTCCTTGAACGTGCCGGGCTCGGACTCGTCGGCGTTGCAGACGACGTAGTGCGGCGCGCGCGGCTGCTCGAGCACGGCCCGCCATTTGGCCCCCGTGGGGAACGCGGCGCCGCCGCGGCCGAGGAGGCCCGCCGCCGTGACTTCGGCGACGACGCGCTCGGGGCCGAGCTCCCGGGCCCGCCGCAGCACCTCGAAGCCTCCGGCGGCGACGTACGCGTCGCGCGAGCACGGGTCGACCCCCGCCGCGATCCGGCGCAGGAGCCTGAGCGACGGGTCGCCCTGCTGCGGCAGCGGGGGAGAGGACGCCGGAAGCTGCTCCTCGAAGGGCTCGGCGCCGGCGACCGTCCGGTAGCGCGCCGGAGCGCGCTCGCACAGCCCGAGGCACGGGCTCGGATGCTCGCCCGGGCCGACCTGCGCGCCCTTCAGCGCGCAGGCCAGGTCCGTACACACGTGCGTCACGTCGGCGGGGCGCTCCTCCAGCGCGAGCAGCGCGTAGAAGCTCGCCACGCCGTAGGCCTCGGCCGGCGGCACCGACAGCCGCCGGGACGCGTAGCCGAGCGCTCCCTCGCTCACGAACCCGACCCGGCGCTGGGCGGCCCTGAGGGCGGGGAGGAGGAGATGGCGGCTCGTCCGGTCGGCGCGGAAGACGCGGTTCCCGTTCTCCTCGGGCGCGGCGCCGAGCACCGCATCCACCGCCTCCCGCTCGGCCTCGCTCGGCTCCGTCTGCAGCAACCGGAGGTCCATCGTCAGCCGAGGGCCTCGACGCGAATCGCGGTTGCCTTGAACTCGGCCGTGCCGGAGCGCGGGTCGTTCGCCTCGATCGTGAGCACATTGGTGTCGACGAGCTCCGGGAAATGCAGGTTGAGGAAGGCGAGCCCGGGCCGAAGTGTGCGGTCGTAGGCCACGGGCGCCTCGATCGAGCCGCGGCGCGAGGTGACGAGGGCGCGCCCGCCGTCGACGATCCCGTAGCGGGCCCCGTCCTCGGGGCAGATCCGCAGCGCCTCACCGCCCACGTGGAGCGGCGAGCGGAACCGGCCGCTCTGGACGCCGGTGTTGTACGACTCGAGACGTCGCCCCGTCGTGAGCCGGAGCGGGAACTCGTCGTCGAGCACGTCGACCGGCGGTGAGTGGCGCACAGCATGGAACGGTGCGGGCGTCGGGACGACCTCGTCCCAGAGCCGGGCGTGGAGGAACTGCTCGCCCGGATGCGACTCGTCGTAGCACGGCCACTGGATCCCGCCGAGCTGCTCGAGTCGCTCGTAGCTCATGCCCGCATGCATCGGCGAGAGCGAGCGCAGCTCGTTCCAGAGCGTCTCGGCGGCGGGGTCGCCGAGGTCGGTCCCGAGGCGCCGCGCGAGCTCGTACACGATCTCGGTGTCGTCCCGAGCCTCGCCGGGCGGATCGAGCGCCTTGCGGACGCGCTGCACGCGCCGCTCGCTCGAGGTCACGGTGCCCTCCGCCTCCGCCCACCCGGCGCATCCCGGCAGGACGACGTCCGCGAGCTCCGCCGTCCTCGTCAGGAAGATGTCCTGGACGACGAGGTGGTCGAGGCCCGAGAGCAGGCGCACGGCACGCTCCTTGTCGGCCTCCGACTGCGCGGGGTTCTCGCCGACGATGTAGACGGCGCGCAGGTCGCCGTGCTCCATCGCCTCGAACATCCCCGTCAGGTGGAGGCCCGGCTGCTCCGGGAGCGACACGCCCCAGGCGGCCTCGAACTTCGCGCGCGCCTCGGCATCCGCGACGTCCTGAAACCCGGGCAGCTTGTTCGGGATCGCGCCCATGTCCCCGCCGCCCTGCACGTTGTTCTGTCCCCGCAGCGGCTGGAGCCCGGCTCCCTGCCGGCCGACCCCGCCGACGAGCAGCGCCAGGTTGATCAGCGCGAAGACGTTGTCCACCGCGTTGTGGTGCTCGGTGATCCCGAGCGTCCAGCAGAGCTGCGGATGGCTTGCGCTTCCGAAGGCGTGCGCGAGCTCCCGGATCGCGCCCGCGGGGACACCCGTCACCCGCTGGCCCTCCTCGAGCGTCCACGGCTCGATCGACTCGCAGAACGCCTCGTAGTCGACCGTGGCGCGGGCGATGAACTCCTCGTTGACGAGACCGGCCTTGACGATCTCCCTGGCGACGGTGTTCGCGAGCGGGATGTCCGTGCCGACGTCCAGGCCGAGCCACAGATCCGCCCACTGGGCAGACGACGTCCGCCGCGGATCGACGACCATCAACCTCGCCCCGCGGTGGATCGCCTTCAGGACGTGGTGGAAGAAGATCGGGTGCGCCTCGCGCGCGTTCGACCCCCAGAGGACGATCAGGTCCGAGAGCTCCCGCACCTCCTCGTAGGAGCTGGTGCCGCCTCCTGCACCAAACACCGTCGCCAGACCGACGACGCTGGGAGCGTGTCAGGTTCGGTTACAGCTGTCGATGTTGTTCGATTGCAGAACGACCCGGCTGAACTTCTGCGTGGCGAAGTTCAGCTCGTTCGTGGTCTTGGAGCAGCTGAAGACCCCGGTCTGGGCACCCTCGTCGAGCGCCTTCCGGAATCCGGCTGCCGCACGGTCGAGCGCCTCCTCCCAGCTTGCGGGCCGGAGCGCTCCGCCGTCACGAACGAGCGGCCGGGTCAGCCGCGTCGAGCTCGGAGCCATGCCCCGAGTCTATCCCCGAAAGCCATACGGTGGTACGACGCCGCAGGACGTCCTCGTCGGTGCGGGCCCATTCGTGCGTCCGTGCGTAGCGCTCCTGGGCCCGCAGGTCGGGGCGGTCGGCAATGATCGGCTCGAGGAGCGCGGGGTCCTCGAGGGCCGGCCGCAGCACCTCCTCGGCGAGCGAGCCGTACAGGTGCAGCAGGTGGCTCCTCGTCTCCGGGGGCAGCTCCACGGGCCACTGGATGCGGTCGAGCCGGTCGGCGCCCGGCAGCGGGCGCGGCCGCCGGTCGACGTTCCGCACGCCGGCGTGCGCGAGCGCGTCGAGGGCGATGCGGCGGTAGGTGGTCAGCTTGCCGCCGGCGATCGAGACCATGCCGGCGGGGCCTTTCGAGTAGACGGTCTCCCGCCGCGCGCTCGCCGTCTCGCCGGGCCCGCCGGGAAGCACGCGAAGCCCCGCGAAGGCGGCGCGGACCCCGCCGACCCCGCCGACCGCCACGGCGGCCTCGTCGAGCACGGCGCGCACGTCGTCGTCGGTGACCCGGATGTCCTCCGGCGCCCCCTCGTGGAGGGTGTCGGTCGTGCCGAGCAGGAGGAGCCCTTCCCACGGCACGGCGAAGCTGACCCGCATCCGGTCGTGGGGGATCGTCACGGCCGCCGACCACCCCTCGGCTCCCTCGACGACGAGGTGGACTCCCTTCGAGAGTCGCACCGACGGCCGGGCGCGCTCGTCCTCGAGCAGCCGCACGCGGTCGAGCCACGGGCCGGTCGCGTTGACGATGCGGGCGGCCCGGACGAGCACCTCCTCGCCGTCGGCGAGCACCGTGGCGCGGTCCGCCGATACGGAGGTCACCTCGGCGTAGTTCAGCACCACCGCTCCCCGGTCGGCGGCCGCGCGGACGTTTGCGAGCGCGAGCCGTGCGTCGTTCGTCCAGGCGTCGGCATACAGCGCGCAGGAGTGGAGGCTCTCCGTCCGGAGGTCGGGCACGAGCCGGAGCGCGCGGGCCTGGCCGACGCGGCCGTTCAGCCGTGCGCGGGCGAGCGCCGAGTACAGCAGCACGCCCGTGCGCACGACCCACGGCCGGTGCGGACCGCCGCGATAGAGCGGGAAGAGGAACGGCAGCCGCCGCACCAGGTGGGGGGCGACCACGTTCATCAGCACCCGGCGCTCCTGGTGCGCCTCGCGCACGAGCCGCACGTCGCCCATCTGCAGGTAGCGGAGCCCGCCGTGGACGAGCTTCGACGAGGCGCTCGAGGTGGCGGAGGCGAAGTCGGCCCGCTCGACGAGCGCGACGTCGAGCCCGTGCGCGGACGCCGCTTCGGCGATGCCCGCGCCGATGATCCCGCCGCCCACCACGAGCAGGTCGAAGCGCCGCGCGGCGAGCTGCTCGACGGCCGCTACGCGATCCACAGCGGATTCGTCCATGCCTTGTGCCCGTCTCCGTCGAGCACCTCGATCCGTCCGTACGGCGCGTCGTGGGGCCGCTGCAGGCGGACCGCCGTCAGCCGGCCGGCCGCGTCGCGCTCGAGCACCTCGGAGCGGTGCGGGTAGCCGAGCCGGCCCGCGTTCGCCCGTGCGCCGTGCCTGCGGCCGGTGTAGAGCGTCACGGCGGCGGCCGGGCTGCAGTGGACGACGACGTCGCCGTCGCTCACCTCGACGTCTTCGATCGTCGGCCCCGTCGACCCGTAGAAGCTGCCGGCCGCGAGTGCCGCCAGGACGGCCTCCTGCGAGCGCTCGGCGGCGCGGACCCACGTCCACGCGAAGCCGCTGTCGTACCCGGGATGGTGCGAGTCGTCGGTCGCGAGCCCGGTCAGGGCGCGCCCCCGCTCGAGCGCCTCGTCCCAGTGCAGCCCCGCCTCACCCCGGCCGAGCTCCAGCTCGCAGCCCGTGTTCCAGACCTCGAGCCCGAGGAGGCCCTCCGTCTCCCACCACTGCTCGGTGCGCAGGCCGCTCCAGTAGGTGTGGGCGAGGAAGGCGAGCCCGCCGTTCGCGGTGACCCAGTCGACGACCTCCTGGAGCGGCGCGAACTCTCCCTTCGGCAGCTCGGGGTCGGCCCGGACGCCCAGGGCCAGCACGTGCGCGTCGTCGTGCGCCGTGGGGGCACGGGCGTTCAGCTCCGCGGACGGGATCACGAGCAGCGTGCGGGTCGACGCCTCCGCTGTCCGGTGCCAGTGGTCGGTGATCGCGAGAACGTCGTAGCCGGCCCAGTCGTAGTGCCGGACGAGCAGGTCGGGTGGCAGCTCGCCGTCGGAGTTCGACGTGTGCGCATGCAGGGCGCAGCGGAACCACACGCCGTCCGAGCGGAAGACGTTCATCGCCGCCGACGATACTGCTTCGCCGCTTCTGGGACACCGTGTGACCAACCGAGGTCGATCTGGTGAAGAGGCGCTTCCGGCCTATTGAAATCGACCCCCCTGACGTGATCTGCTTCCGGAACCACTAACCCGAGGGGGAACGGCATGGAGGACTACGAAGCCCAGGAGGTCGAGTTCTGGGCGAAGCTCGCCGAGGAGGACATGAGCCGTTCCGCGATGCTGCGTCGCAGTGTCGCGGCGGTTGCCGGGCTGACCATCGTCGGCAATGCGTCGACGGCGCTCGGCATGACTCGGGCACGACTCGCTGGACCGCCGGTCACGATGACCAAGGCGGGCTTCCACGACCTCGTCGTGAAGGCCAAGAAGGAAGGTCACCTGAACACGATCGCGTTGCCGCCCGACTGGGCCAACTACGGCGAGGCGCTTCACGTCTTCCCGCGGAAGTACGGCATCGGGATCACGAACTCGAATCCCGACGGCTCGTCGGCGCAGGAGAACCAGGCGGTGCAGTCGCTGAAGGGCGATCCCCGCGCTCCCGACTGCGTCGACGACGGTCCTGCGTTCGCCATCTCGGGCACCGCGGACGGGCTCTTCGCGCGGTACAAGAACATGAACTTCAAGACGGTCCCGCGCGCGATGAAGGACACCCGCGGGTTCTGGGTCGGCGACTACTGGGGCGCGATCTCGATCGGCTACAACGCCAACCTCGTCAAGACCCCGCCGAAGACGTTCGCAGACCTGCTGAAGCCGGCCTACAAGGGTCAGGTTGCGATGAACGGCAACCCGCTCACGGCGGGCTCGGCGGTCGCCGGCGTGTTCGCGGCCGCCCTCGCGAACGGCGGCTCGCTCAACGACGTCGGTCCCGGCATCGACTACTTCGCGAAGCTGAAGAGCGCCGGCAACTGGCTGCCGGTCGACTCGTCGCCGCAGACGGTCGCATCCGGCCAGACGCCGATCTCGATCGACTGGGACTACCTGAACCTCGCGTACGTGAAGGAGTTCCCGGCGGCGAACTGGAAGGTCGTCATTCCGTCGGACGGCGTCTACGGCTCGTACTACTGCCAGGCGATCAACGCGCACGCACCGCATCCGTACGCCGCACGCCTGTGGCAGGAGTTCCTCTACTCCGACCAGGGCCAGATCATCTGGCTGAAGGGCTTCACGCACCCGGCGCGCTTCCAGGACCTCTCGAAGCGCAACGTGATCCCGAAGAGCCTGCTCGCGGCCCTGCCGCCGGCGTCGATCTACGCGAAGGTGAAGTTCGCCAGCAACGGCCAGCAGTCGAAGGCGAACGCCCTGATCCAGAAGCAGTGGCCGGCGAAGATGGGGGCCTAGCCCCATCTCGACCGAAGCCGTACCCGAAGCCCTCCGGCCGGACGTCACGTCCGGCCGGAGGCGCCTCAGGCTCGCGTGGATCGGTGCGCTGCCGTTCTTCGCGTACACGTTCCTCTTCCTGTTCCTGCCGGCAGGCGAGGTGCTGGTCGGTGCGTTCAAGGGTGCGACGAGCGGCTGGACGACCGGCAATGTCACGGAGCTCGTGCACGACCCGTACCTGAAGGCCTACCGCGAGAGCATCGAGATCAGCCTCGTCACCGCGGTGCTCGGGGGCATGATCGGGCTCGGGCTCGCCTACGCGGCCATCCGCGACGGCACGCCGCGCTGGATCCGCTCGACCCTGACGACGTTCTCCGGCGTCGCTGCGAACTTCGGCGGCATCCCGCTCGCGTTCGCGTTCATCGCCACCCTCGGCACGATCGGGATCGCCACGCAGTTCATGCAGCAGCAGCTGCATCTGAACGTCTGGGCGGGGGCCGACCTCTTCACGAAGACGGGCGTCGAGATCGTCTACCTCTACTTCCAGATCCCGCTGATGGTGCTCGTGATCGCGCCCGCGATCGACGGCCTCAAGCGGGAATGGCGCGAGGCCGCGTCGAACCTCGGCGCGAGCTCCTTGCAGTTCTGGCGCTACGTCGGGCTGCCCGTGCTGATGCCGTCCGTGCTCGGCGCGCTGATCCTGCTCTTCGGCAACGCGTTCGCCGCGTACGCGACCGCGTACTCGCTGACGAACGGGAACGTCTACATCGTCCCGGTCGTGATCGGCGCCTACTACACCGGCAACGTGTTCTCGAACCCGCATCTCGCGCAGGCGCTCGCGCTCGGCATGTTCGTGGTGCTCGCCCTGATGATGGCGGCGTACATCCCGCTGCAGCGGCGAGCTGCGAGGTGGGTGAGATGACCTCGCGCCGTTTCATCGCTCCTTCGGCTGTGGTCTGGCTCGTCATCGGCGCGGCGTACTTCATCCTGCCGCTGCTCGCGACCTTCCTGTTCAGCCTCCGGCAGCTGCAGACCGGGCACTGCTGCACGGCCGACTCGTACACCTGGGTGATCCACAACGGCGAGTTCTGGAGCTCGCTCAAGCTGTCCGTCGAGCTTGCGCTCGAGACGATCGTCGTCAGCCTGCTCCTCTTCGTGCCGACCGTCTACTGGGTGCACCTGAAGCTTCCGAGGCTGCGGCCGATCATGGCGTTCTTCGCGCTGATCCCGTTCGTCGTGCCGCCGATCGTGCTCGTCGTCGGCCTGCTCAACCTCTACAAGGGAACGCCGACGTGGTTCTACGCGCAGCCGTGGGGCTTCCTCGTCGCGGCATACGTGATCCTCGCCTTCCCGTACATGTTCTTCTCGCTCGACGCCGGTTTCCGCGCGATCGACGTCCACACGCTGACAGAGGCGGCGCAGAGCCTCGGCTCGAGCTGGCCGCGCACGCTTCTGACGGTGATCCTCCCGAACATCCGCGCGGCCGCGCTCGCGGGCTCCTTCCTCACGCTCGCGATCGTGCTCGGCGAGTTCACCATCGCGAACCTGTCGCAGTTCCACACGTTCCCGATCTATCTGCAGTACGTGAACGAGACGCAGGCGTATGCCGCCGGTGCGGCCACCCTCGTCAGCTTCGGGATAACGTGGGCCGCCATGCTCGCGCTGCTCTTCGTCGGTCGCCAGCGCGGCCAGCGTGCCGCGGTCCTCGGAGGAGCGCGCTGATGCCGTACCTCGAGCTCAACGGCCTCGTCCGCCACTTCGGTCCCGTCAAGGCGCTGAACGGGATCGACATCGCCCTCGGCGAGGGCGAGTTCCTCTCGCTGCTCGGCCCGTCAGGCTGCGGGAAGACGACGGCGCTGCGCCTCGTCGCCGGCTTCGACCGCCCCGACGGCGGCCACATCGTCCTCGACGGAAAGGACATCACCCACACCGCTCCCAACAAGCGCGACATGGGGATGGTGTTCCAGGCCTACTCGCTCTTCCCGAACATGACCGCCCGCTCGAACGTCGAGTTCGGCCTGCGGGTCCGGCGCCAGTCGCGGGTCGACCGGCGCAAGCGCGTCGACGAGCTGCTCGAGCTCGTCGGTCTCGGCCACGCCGCCGACCGCTATCCGCACCAGCTCTCGGGCGGTATGCAGCAGCGGGTCGCGCTGGCCCGCGCGCTCGCGATCGAGCCGCGCGTCCTGCTGCTCGACGAGCCGCTGTCCGCGCTCGACGCGAAGGTGCGCGTGCAGCTGCGCGAGGAGATCCGTCGCATCCAGCTCGAGCTCGGGATCACGACGCTCTACGTCACGCACGACCAGGAGGAGGCTCTCGCCATCTCCGACCACGTCGCCGTCATGTACGGCGGCGTGATCGAGCAGATGGGCGCCCCGGCCGAGATGTACTCGTCGCCCGCCACGCCGTTCGTCGCCGAGTTCATCGGCACGATGAACAGGCTCGAGGCAACCATCCTCGACGGCTCGTCCGGCGAGGTGGAGCACGCGGGACGGCGGATGCACGTCGACTCGGCCCGCGGCCGCGAGGCCGGGGAGCGGGTCCTGCTCCTGATCCGGCCGGAGGCGGTCGAGCTGCAGGCGGCCGTGAACGGCGGCGCGGATGCCAACACGTTGAGCGGCGAGGTGCTGACCCAGACCTTCCTCGGCCCGGTCACGCGGGTGAAGGTGACCGCCGAGAGCACGACCTTGATCGCCGACCTGCCGAACGCCGGCGCCGCGGCGCTCCCGGTCGGCGCGCGCGTCGTGGCGCACGTGCCGGCCGCGGACGTTCAGCTCCTCACGCTGACAGAGGGAGCACGGCCCGCGCTCGATCCGGACGATCAGTGAAGATCCCCGTCACGCCGAGGTCGTGCAGCTCGAGCATGCGCGTCTCGTCGTTGACGGTGTAGACGGTCGTCTCGAGGCCGCGTCGCCGCGCGGCGGCGAGGCCGCGGCCGGTCACGCGCTCGTTGCTGAACCCGGCCGCCCAGGCGTCGTCCGCGCCGCGGATGCTGACGCCGAAGCCGACGTGCTGGACGGTGCGGATGCCGGGTCGTCGCGCCCGTGCTTCGACGAGCGCCCGCCGCTGGAACGAGACGAGCACCGTGTCGTCGTCGACGAGGCGGAGCACCCGCTCGACGACGTCGCCGCGCGGGCGCTTCAGCTCGACCATCACGCCGATCCGGCTCCGGCAGAGATCGAGCACCTCCGCGAGCGTCGGGTAGCGGACGCCACGCCGCGGGCGGTCGTGCGTGACGCTGAGATCGTTCCACACGTCGAGCTCGACGAAGTCGGCGCCCACCTCGATCGCCCGCTCGAATGCCGGCAGCGTGTTCTCGGGGAGATCGAACGACGCTCCGCGGTGGGCGATCACGAGCACAGGAGGCGCTCCAGGAGAGGCACGTCGATGCGCGGCACGAGCTCGTCGGCCGCCGTGAGACGCTCGGGCCCGACGGTGCGGGTGAGCGCGACGACGCAGCAGCCCGCCGACTTGCCGGCGGCGACGCCGACCTCCGTGTCCTCGAACACCAGCAGGTCCGCCGGGGAAACGCCGAGCTCCGTGGCCGCGAGGAGGTAGCAGGCGGGGTCGGGCTTGCCCCGCTCGACGTCGTCCTGCGAGACGACGACCGACAGGAGCTCGCGGAGCCCGGCCCCGGCGAGGACGACGTCGAGCTCCCGTCGCAGCGCCGCCGAGACCACCGCGACCGGCATGTGCCGGGACGCGAACGCGACCGCCTCGCGCGTTCCCGCATCGACGGTCGAGCCGTCGGCCGCAAGGCGGCAGTAGCGGTCGACGCGCTCGTCGATCAGCCAGGCCTCGCTGCGGCCGAGCCACCGCTCGAAGACGGCCTCGTCGGTGTGGCCCGCCAGCTCGTCGAAATAGTCGGCCTCGGAGAGCGGTCGCCCCAGCTCGGTGCACAGCTCGACGTAGATGCGGGCGAGCAGCGGCTCGTCGTCGGAGAGCGTGCCGTTGAAGTCGAAGGCGACGGCGGCGGGGGGCATTTGGGGTGAGCGTAGACTCGGCGGAGCTCACCAGGGAGCGGAGGCGCGGGCTTTGCCCGTGCCGGAGCGGGAGGTCAGAGGGCAACCGGAGGTTGTCCTCTGAGCGTAGACTCGGCGGAGCTCACCGGGAGCGGAGGCGCGGGCTTTGCCCGTGCCGGAGCGGGAGGTCAGAGGGCAACCGGAGGTTGTCCTGTGAGCGTAGACTCGGCGGAGCTCACCGGGGAGCGGAGGCGCGGGCTTTGCCCGTGCCGGAGCGGGAGCGTCATGGGGCAGCCGAAGGTCGTCCCGTTTGCGTAGCGTCGCCGGATGCCGTTCATCGCGCTGTGCTTCGCGCTCGCCGCGGCGGTCTTCCACGCGTTCTGGAACCTGCTGCTGGCGCGCTCGCGCGACGTCGAGGCGGCCACCGCTGTCGCGCTCTTGACGGCGGAGGTCGTCTTCGCACCTGTTGCGATCGTCCTGTGGCGGGCGGACGCCGGCGTCTGGCCGTTCATCGTCGGAAGCGGCGCGTTCGAGCTCGTCTACTTCGCGCTCCTCGCGACCGCGTACCGGCGCGCCTCGCTCTCGGTCGTCTACCCGGTGGCGCGCGGCGGCGCGCCGGTCCTCGTGCTCGCCGTCGGCGTTCTCGCCCTCGGCCGGTCCACCAGCGTTCGGCAGGCGGTCGGCGTCGTCGCGGTCGTCGTCGGCGTCCTGCTCGTTCGCGGGCTGCGTAGGGCCGACGCGGGGGGTGTCGGCTTCGGCCTGGCGATCGCCGCGTGCATCGCCGGGTACACGCTCGTCGACAGCCGCGGCATCGTGCACTCGGCGCCGATCCCGTACCTCGAGCTCTCGATGGTCGTGCCGACCGCCGCCTACGTGGCCGCGGTCGTGCGGGTGAAGGGCGGTGAGGCCGTGCGGTCGGCGGTCGGCCCCGGTTCGATCGCCGCGGGCGTCGCGACGTTCGCGGCGTATGCGCTCGTGCTGGCTGCGCTGGAGCGCGCGCCGGCGGCCGCCGTCGCGGCGGTGCGCGAAACGAGTGTCGTGATCGCGACGGCGCTTGCAGCGCTCGTGCTCAGGGAGCGCGTCGGTCCCGGCCGCCTCGTCGGCGCGGCAGCCGTCGTTGCCGGCGTCGCCCTCCTCGCGTGAAGCTGTTCAAACCTTGCACAGGTTCGACACCCCGCCGTCACGCCCGGCCGCGTTAGGATCGGCCGTCCGTATCGATCCGCTCAGAGACGAAGGGGAGGGTTGCATGGGTCTCAATCGCACGAGCTTCCGCGCCGTGCTGTTGGTGCTCGCCGCGGTCGCGGCGCTCGCCGTGGCCGTTGCCGCCGCATCTGCCTCGAGCAGTCGTTCGCAGGCGACCAGCACCAGGAGCGATTTCCTCAGCCATTTCGACCACATCTTCGTGATCGTGCTCGAGAACCACTCGGCCGGAGGCGTGATCGGCGATCCCAACACGCCGAACATCACGGCGCTCGCGAAGCAGTACGGCCTCGCCTCGAAGTACTACGGGGTCACGCACCCGAGCGAGCCGAACTACATCGCGATGACCGCGGGCGACAACTTCGGCGTCAACAACGACGATCCCGCGAACCGCTTCGACGCGCCGAACATCGTCGACCAGCTCGAGGCGGCGGGCTACTCGTGGGGCGCCTACATGGAGTCGATGCCGAGCGTCGGCTTCCTCGGCGACTTCGCGCCGTCGAGCGCCAACGCGCTCTACGCGAGCAAGCACAACCCGTTCGTGCTGTTCAACGACATCCGCTCGAGCCCGACGCGTCTGTCGCACATCAAGCCGTACGGCTGGCTGTCGGGCGACCTGAACGGCGGGCCGAGGGCGGTCCCGAACTTCGTCTACATCGTCCCGAACCAGTGCCACGACATGCACGGCGGCGTCTACAGCAAGATTGCCGCCGACGGCAGTGACGGCTCGCCGTGCCCGTACGGATCGGCGAACGACGATGCGAACGACGCGGCGCTGAAGCAGAAGGCCGACGCCTTCGTCAAGCAGTCGGTCGACATGATCATGTCGTCCCGGGCGTGGAACAGCTTCGGGAACGACGCGATCTTCGTCGTCGCGGACGAGTCCGACTACAACGGCGACTCGTCGACCGGAGGCTGGGCCGACACGAGCGGCTGCTGCGACTCGCCGGTGCTGCCGGCCGGGAGCATCGCCTCGACCTGGCCCGGCGGCGTGTACGGCGGCGGCCTGTCGCCCGCGGTCGTGATCACGAAGCACGGCCCGCGCGGCTACGTCTCGACGACGCCGTACAACCACTACTCGCTGCTGACGACGATCGAGCAGCACTGGCATCTCGGCTACCTCGGCCACGCGGGCGACACCGCGGGCGGAGTGCTGCCGATGACCGACCTGTTCCCGAGTCACTGACGTCCGGCGGGGAGGGGGCGCGCTCCGGGCGCTCCCTCCCCGATCCGTACTTCGCCCCTTGCGGGGGCGCGGTCGATTGCGGAGCCCTGCGCGCGCGACCCGGGTGATAGCCAGGTCGAATCCTTCCAAGGGAGGCGACCATGGCCGTCAAGCCGTCAACTCGCGCCCGGCCGCTCGAGCGCTCGATCGAGCGCCGGCTGGCCACGGGCGTCGTGCTGCTCCTCGCAGGAGTGTCCGTCTACCTGCTCCTGAAGCGACGTCGTCGAGGGGAGATACCCGAGAGCCGACCGCCTCTCGGCGTGCCCGGGACGGCGCCGTCCGGCGAGGACGAGAGCGAGCTCATGCCGATCGGTCTCGGCTTCGAGGAGAAAGGAGCGTGAAACGATGCGCAAGACGATCCTGATGGGCGCCGGCGGGCGCGACTTCCACAACTTCAACGTCGCGTTCCGCGACAACCCCGACGTCGAGGTGGTTGCCTTCACGGCGACGCAGATCCCCGGCATCGCCGACCGCGTCTACCCGGCGGCGCTCGCCGGGAAGCGCTATCCGGAAGGTATCCCGATCCTTCCCGAGGAGGACCTGACTCGGCTCGTGCACACGCACGGTGTCGACGAGGTCGTCCTCGCCTACTCGGACCTGCGCCACGAGACGGTCATGCACAAGGCATCGATCGTGCTCGCGGCCGGCGCCGACTTCCGGCTCATGGGACCGGACGCGACGATGCTCCACTCGTCGAAGCCGGTCGTGGCCGTCTGCGCGACACGGACGGGCTGCGGCAAGAGCCAGACCACGCGCCGCATCGGGCGCATCCTGCTCGACGCGGGCCTGACGGTCGCGCTCGTGCGGCACCCGATGCCGTACGGCGACCTCGAGGCGATGCGCGTGCAGCGGTTCTCGACCCTCGAGGAGATCGATGCCTCCGACCCGACCGTCGAGGAGCGGGAGGAGTACGAGGAGCCCGTGCGGATGGGCATGGTCATGTACGCCGGCGTCGACTACGAGGCGATCCTCCGCCGGGCCGAGCAGGAGGCGGACGTCGTCGTCTGGGACGGCGGCAACAACGACTTCCCGTTCTTCGCCCCCGATCTGCACGTCGTCGTCGCCGATCCGCTGCGTCCCGGGCACGAGCTGCTGTACCACCCGGGCGAGACCAACGTGCGGATGGCCGACGTCGTCGTCGTCAACAAGGTGGACTCCGCCGAGGCGCACAACGTCGAGCAGGTGATCTCGAACGTCGAGGACCTCAACCCGATGGCGACGCTCGTGTTCGCCGAGTCGCCGCCGGTCCTCGAGCCCGGGCCCGAGATCGCGGGCAAGATCGTGCTCGTCGTCGACGACGGCCCGACGCTCACACATGGCGAGATGCCCTTCGGCGCGGGCCTCGTCGCGGCACGCAAGGCGGGCGCGGCGAGAATCCTCGACCCGCGTCCCTACGCGGTCGGCTCGATCAAGGACACCCTCGACCGCTGGCCGCAGCTGACGAGCGTCCTCCCCGCGATGGGCTACTCGGACGCGCAGCTCAAGGAGCTCGAGGAGACGATCAACGCCGCCGACTGCGACGTCGTCGTCACCGGGACGCCGATCGACCTGAGCCGGCTCATCTCCTCGCGCCACCCGATCCGGCACGTCCGGTACGAGCTGCGCGAGGTCGGCGAGCCGACGCTCCGCGACACCCTCGAGCCGGTGATCGAGCAGGCGCGGAGAGCACACGTCGCCGAGCTTGCCGGGAGCGTGCGCTGATGGCCGTCAGACACTTCACCAGGGTCTCCGATCTCGCCCCCGACGAGCTCGTGTCGCTCCTCGAGCTCGCGAAGGCGATGAAAGCCGAGCCGGAGCGATTCGAGGATGCATTGCACGGGCAGTCGGTCGCGTGCATCTTCGAGAAGCCGTCGACGCGAACACGCGTGTCGTTCGCGGCGGCGGCCGCCCGGCTCGGCGCAACTCCCATCTCGCTCTCCCCGCAGGAGCTGCAGGTCGGACGCGGCGAGTCGATCGCCGACACGGCGCGCTCGCTGTCCGGGTACGTCTCGGCGATCGTCATCCGCACGTTCGCGCAGACGACGGTCGAGGAGCTCGCACGGTTCTCGTCGGTCCCGGTCGTCAACGCCCTGTCGGATTTGCACCACCCGTGTCAGGCGCTGGCTGACCTCCTGACGATCGACGAGGAGCTCGGCGGGCTCACGGGCCGGCGCCTCGCCTTCCTCGGCGACGGCGGCGACAACGTCGCACATTCGCTGCTCGAGGCGGGCGCGCTCGCGGGCATGGACGTCACGATCGCCTGCTCTCCCGACTACGAGCCGGACGCGAACGTCCTCGCCGGGGCCTCGGCCCTCGCCGAGCGGAGCGGCGCGACGCTCGCGATCGTCCACGACCCACGCGTCGCGGTCGCGGACGCCGACGTCGTCTATGCCGACGTCTGGGCGTCGATGGGGGAGGAGGCCGAGCACGACGTCCGCGCCGCCGCGCTCGCGCCGTTCGAGGTGACCGAGGAGCTGATGGGCGTCGCGAAACCGGAGGCGATCTTCATGCACTGCCTGCCGGCGAAACGCGAGGAGGAGGTTGCCGCAGCGGTGATCGACGGTCCCCGCTCGGCGGTCTGGCGGGAGTCGGCGAACCGGCTTCCGACGGAGGAGGCGCTGCTCCTCATGCTCACGGAAGCTCCGTCGGGCGTTCCGTACTAGCTGCGGAGGGACGGCGGCGGGACCCGGCGTACGGTGGACCCGACAAGGAGAAAACACACCGTGCACCGCGATCCCGCCGTCGTCGAGTCGAAAGTGCTCCGTGCCGCCAAGCGCGGTGACGTCGGAGCGCAGCAGCGCGTCGTTCAGCACCACTTCGACCTCGTCCGTGCCGTGGCATCGCGCTACGCAGGCCTCGGGCTCGGCTGCGACGACCTCGTCCAGGAGGGGTGCGTCGGGCTGCTCGACGCCGTTGCGCGCTGGGACGATTCGCGTGGTGTCCCCTTCGAGGCGTTCGCGCGCTTCCGGATCCGTGTCGCGATCCGGGATGCGCTGACGGCTCGAGCGCGCCTGATCAGGCTGCCGAAGCACGTCAGCGAGCGGCGCCGGGCGCTGACACGGATCGACGCGGCGCTGACCGCCGAGGCGCGTCGGCCCCCGTCGACCCGGGAGCTTGCCGACGCGGCGGGTGTCGCGCTCTCGCGCGTCGAGCGCGCCTGGTTGGCTCCGGTGGCCGATCCGGGCCTGGTCGACGGCCGAGACGCCGCCGGGGATCCGGGGCCGGAAGACGACCTGCTCGCGCTCGAGGAGGCGCGTCTCGTCGACGCGGCCGTCGAGGGGCTGCCCTCCCGCCAGCGCCTCGTCATCCGGCACCACTTCGGGCTCGACGGCCAGGAGGAGTCGATCGGCGAGATCGCCGAGGAGCTGCAGCTCTCTCGCAGGCGCACGCTCTCGATCGAGCGCCAGGCGCTCGCCTCGCTCCGGCGCGCCCTCGCCGGCCTTCGCTCGTAGGACGAGCTCCCTCCACGCAGAGGGGGGCGCCTTCCCGGCGCCCCCCTCGACGGGCTTGGTCTCAGGCTCCGGCTACTTCCCGAGCCACTTGTTGACGACCTTCATGTGCGACTTGACGTACTTCTCGGCCGCCTTCTGCGGATCCATGTGCTGACCCGCGATCCAGCTCGAGACCATGTTCTGGTCGGCGTTTGACGGCCACTTCCAGCGCTTGAGCACCGCGACCGCCGGAGAGCCGCTCTTCACGAACTTCGTGCTGAAGACCTTCTCCAGCGGATAGGAGGCGTACGCGCACCGGTACTTCTTGATCGGCGCGTTCGTGCTCCCGTCGTCCTCGCAGCCCTTGAACCGCGGCGGCAGCTTGACCTCGACGAGGTCGAGCGACGCGTTCCGGTACTCGGGCGTCCACCAGTAGAAGATCACCGGCTTCTTCTGGGCGATCAGCTGGCTGAACCGCGCCACCTCGGCGGTCTCGGCGCCGACCGTGACGTGCTTCAGGTTGAGGCCGAGAGCCTCGATCAGCTGTGTGTCCTTCTGCTCGTAGGACGGGTCACCGCCGAGGAACATCCCCTGCGGCGCCTCCGGCGAGGCGAACACCTTCTCGTGGCCCTTCAGGCCCTTCCAGGTCTTGAACCCCGGGTACTTCTTCAGGAGATACCGCGGGATGAACCAGCCGATGTGGCCGGTGAGGCCGTTCGAGCCCTCGAGCTTGACCGTCTTCTGCTTCGTCGCGTACTGCTTGTACTGCGCGACGTGCTGCCAGTCCTCGAGCACCGCGTCGACCTTGCCCTGGGCCATCGCCTGGTAGACCGGGATCTCGGCGATGTCCGTGACGTTCACCTTGCAACCGAGGTACTTCTCCAGCACGTACTTGGCGACGTACGTGTTGGCGGTCGAGCCCGTCCACGCCTGCTCGTTCAGCGTGACGGTTCCACAGCTCGCCTTCTTCGCCGTCGATCTGGCCGTCGCGGTACCCGCGATCGCGAGCACCGCGATCCCGGCGAGAGCCGCGGCGGCCACGATGAAGCGGACCGGGCGAGCCCGGAGACGTTTCGACATTCCACCCTCCTCGTCTGGCTCGGAGTTGCCTATCACGTTCAACCTGCCCTTTCGTTGCCTGCACTTCTGTTGCCTCGCGTGACCCGGTCGAGGGCGATGCCCATGGCGAGGATCGCGAGCGAGGCGACCACGCCGATGCCGAACTGGCCGCGCTGTAGGCCCGCCGCCACCGCGTAGCCGAGCGCGCCCGAGCCCACGAGCCCGGCGATCACGACGACGGCGAGGACCATGATGAGCCCCTGGTTGACGCCGAGCATGATCGCGTCGCGCGCCAGCGGGATCTTCACCTTGAGAAGGATCTGGAGGCGTGTCGCGCCGAACGCGCCCGCCGCCTCGACTGCCGGCGGCGCCACGTCGCGCACGCCCCGCTCGACGAGCCTCACGACCACCGGGAACGCGTAGAGGACGGACGCGATCAGCCCCGGCACGTACGAGATCGGGAACACGTAGACGAACGGGATCACGTACACGAGCTGCGGCAGCGTCTGCAGGACGTCGTTGATCGGCCGCGTGACCCGGCTGACCCAGTTGCTCTCCGCGGCGAGCACACCGAGCACGATCCCGAAGACGACAGTGATGGCCGTCGCGACGAGCACCTGCGAGAACGTGTCCATCGCGTCCTGCCACTCGCCCAGCACGCCGATCAGCGCGAACATCAGGGTGGTCGTGATGGCGGGGCGCAGCCCACTGAGGACGAACGCGATGGCGGTCAGGCCGACCAGCGTCACGAACCACGGCGTCTCGACGAGGAACGAGTCGAGCGGCTGCAGGAGGTGGGCGACGATGAACGTGCCGAGCGGATTCGTGATGTCCTTGAACAGGAACGTCGTCGGCTTCTGCACGTAGTCGAGGACGCTCTGGACGCGGGCGAGCAGCCAGTCCTGCGCGGTCCAGCGCGTGAACGCCGCGCCCGCCGACAGCGCGTGGCCGATGCCCGCGGCGATCGCGACGCCCGCGACGACGGCGCCGGTGGCGATACGGGCACGCCGGCGGCCGACCGCGTCGAGATGGCGCTTGGCGGGGTCGGTCTGCTCCGCGATCGCCTCCGTCACCCGGTCGAGCGCGATCGCCATGACGACGATCGCCGCCCCGGCGAGGATCGCGAGCGCCGGGTTCGAGTTGAGGCCGTTCGTGACCGGCGCGCCGAGGCCGCCCTCCGTGTTGATCAGGCCGGCGATGACGACCATCGAGAGGGCGAAGAGAATCGTCTGGTTGACGGAGAGGAGCAGCAGGCGGCGCGCCAGCGGCAGCTGCACCTTCCAGAGCACCTGACGCCCGGTCGCTCCGAGCGCCGTCGCCGCCTCGACGGTGTTCGCCGACACGCCTCGGATGCCGAGTGCGGTGATCCGCACGGCCGGCGGCACGGAGTAGACCATCGTCGTGATCACGGCGGCCGCCGGGCCGACCGAGAAGAAGATGACGACCGGCATCAGGTAGGCGAAGGCCGGGATGATCTGCGCCGCGTCGAGGAGGGGCGTCAGGAACCGGTCGACGCGGTTCGAGCGTCCGGCCAGGACGCCGAGCGGGACGCCCACGAGCAGCGAGAGCGCGACCGCGACGAGCATCAGCGAGAGCGTCTGCATGCTGTCGTCCCAGAGCCCGAGCGCGGCGAACGCCGCGAAGCTCGCGACCATGATCGCCGCGGCGCGCCGGCCGCCGAACCGGAGCGCGAGCAGCCCGCCGAGCAGCGTCGTGGCGGGCCAGGTCAGCCACTTCGAGAGCAGGTGGTAGAGCCAGCGGACGAGCGCGTCCAGCGCGCTGGAGATCCCGTGGATGATCCGGTAGGCGATGTTCGGGTGCGCCTTGTTGCTCTCCACCGCGAGCCAGTTCTGGATGTTGTCCAGGTCGTTCGTCAGGGAGTGCCAGACGAGCGCGTTCGGCCAGCTGAGGCTGCGGCTGAGCGTCATGTAGCAGATCACCATCGCGCCGACGATGAGGGCGACGAGCGTTGCCCTGCTTCGCCACCAGCCACGATGCTCGAAGACGGCCGCCGGGGCGGCGGCGACGCTCGGTGCGGCCACGCCTACGCTTCCTCGCTGGCGATCGAACGCAGGACCGCCGCGCGGTCGACGACGCCGACGACGCGGTTGCCGTCGGTCGCCAGCACCTCACGCTCGCTCTGCGTGAGCATCGGGATGATGTCGCGCACGATCGTCGTCACGGGCACGCGCGGCGCGTCGGGCGGCTCGCCGTCGGGTGGGCGCATGATCCAGCGGAGCGTGAGCACGTGGCTGCGCGGGATGTCGCGGACGAAGTTCGCGACGTAGTCGTCGGCAGGCGATCCGACGAGGTCCTCCGGTGTGCCGAGCTGGACGATCCGGCCGTCGCGCATGATCGCGATGCGATCGCCGAGGCGCAGCGCCTCCGGCAGGTCGTGCGTGATGAAGACCATCGTCTTGCCCGTCTCGTGCTGCAGACGGATCACCTCGTCCTGCATGTCACGGCGGATCAGCGGGTCGAGAGCGCTGAACGGCTCGTCGTAGAGCATGACCTTCGGATCGACCGCGAATGCCCGCGCCAGGCCCACACGCTGCTGCATGCCGCCCGAGAGCTCGCTGGGGAACTGGGTGGCGGCGTCCTCGAGCCCGACGAGCGTCAGCATCTCCGCGGCACGGGCGTGCCGCTCGGACTTCGAGACGCCCTGCACCTCGAGCCCGAACGCGACGTTGTCGAGCACCGTCCGGTGGGCGAGCAGCCCGAAGTGCTGAAAGACCATCGAGAAGGTGTGCCGCCGCAGCTGCAACAGCTCGTCGTGGGACGCCGACGTGACGTCGCGTCCCTCGACCTCGATGCGGCCCGCCGACGGCTCGATCAGCCGGATCAGCGTGCGGACGAGCGTCGACTTCCCCGAGCCCGACAGGCCCATCACGACGAACACCTCACCTGCCTTCACGTCGAACGAGACATCCCGCACCGCCGCGACGCAGCCCGTCTTGGCGCGCAGCTCCGCGCGCGGCAGGTCGGCGTCCTCCGTCCCGACGACGCGGGACGCGTTCCGCCCGAAGATCTTCCAGATTCCCTCGGCACGGATGAGCGGCGCGCCGTTCCCGCGCCCGGGCTCAGAAAAGGCCAACCGTCTCTCCGTGCTCGTCGATGTCGACGTTCACCGCAGCGGGTGTGCGGCCGAGGCCGGGCATCGTCTGCATGTCGCCGCAGAGCGCCACGATCCAGCCGGCGCCGGTGTAGGCGCGCAGGTCGCGCACGCCCACGGTGAAGCCGACCGGGGCGTTCTGGAGCTTCGGATCGTGCGACAGGGAGAGGTGCGTCTTCGCCATGCAGATTGGGAGGGACCCGAGTCCCGCGTCCGTGAACTCCTTGACCTTTGCACGTGCGGCGGGCTGAAGGAAGACCCCGTCGGCGCCGTAGACACGTTTTGCGATCGCGTCGATCTTCTCCTCGATCGGGGCGTCGAGCGGATAGACGAAGTCGAAGTCGGTCTTCTCGTCGGCCGCGGCGACGACCGCCTCGGCGAGCGCCGCGCCACCGGCGCCTCCGCGCATGAACCCGTCGTTCACCTCGGCTGCGTAGGCGCCGCTCTCGAGGGCGAGCCGCCGCACGAGCTCGATGTCCTCGTCGGTGTCGTCCGGGAAGCGGTTCACGGCGACGACCGCGTTGATCCCGAACTCGCGGATGATCCCGAGGTGGCGGGCCATGTTGGCGGCGCCGGTCTCGATCGTCTCGGCGCCGCCGTCGGGCGCGCCGCCGTGGTGCTTGAGCGCCTTGACGGTGGCGACGAGCACGACGGCATTCGGACGCAGGTTGCCGAGCCGGCAGACGATGTCGAAGAACTTCTCCATGCCCATGTCGGAGGCGAAGCCGCTCTCCGTGACGACGTAGTCGCCGAGCTTCAACGCGACGCGGTCCGCGACCAGCGAGTTGTTGCCGTGGGCGATGTTGGCGAACGGCCCGCAGTGGACGAACGCGGGCTGGCCCTCGAGCGTCTGCACGAGGTTCGGCTTGATCGTCTCCTTGAGCAGCACGGCCATCGAGCCGGCGGCCCTGAGCTGCTCGGCCGTCACCGGCTCCCCGCTTCTCGTGCGGCCGACCGTGATCGCGCCGAGCCGGCGGCGCAGGTCGTCGAGGTCCGAGGCGACCGCGACGATCGCCATCACCTCCGAGGCGGCCGTGATGTCGAAGCCCGTCTGGCGCGGGTAGCCGTTGGCCTTTCCCCCGAGCCCGACGACGATGTCGCGAAGGGAACGGTCGTTGATGTCCATGCACCTGCGCCATCCGATCGAGAGCGGGTCGATGTCGAGCTCGTTGCCGTGCAGGAGGCTCGCCTCGAGCATTGCGGCGAGCAGGTTGTTGGCGGCGCCGATCGCGTGGATGTCGCCGGTGAAGTGGAGGTTCATGTCCTCCATCGGCACGACCTGGGTGTAGCCGCCGCCTGCGGCTCCGCCCTTGATCCCGAACACCGGTCCGAGCGACGCCTCCCGCAGGCAGAGCGCCACTTTCTTCCCGAGGTGGCCGAGCCCCTGCGTGAGGGAGACCGACGTCGTCGTCTTGCCCTCGCCGGCTTTCGTCGGGGTGATCGCCGTCACGTTGACGAGCTTTCCGTTCGGGCGGTCTGCGAGCCGGTCGAGCACCGACAGGCTCACCTTCGCCTTGTAGCGCCCGTACTGGTCGATCTCGTCCGGTTCGAGCCCCGCTTTCTCGGCGATCTCGGTAATGGGCCGGAGGACCGCCTCCTGGGCGATCCGGAGGGACGACGGCATCGTCGAGGCCACGCTCATCCTTTCGGTCGACTGATGCCGAGGAGGATACGACTAATATATCTCCGTGGCTAGGGTGATCCCGTCCCGCACCGTCGGGCCCCGAGACCGCGAACCGTCGTCACTCGCGGAGCAGGCGTACCTCGCGATCCGACAGCTGATCGTCTCGCTCGAGCTGCCGCCGGGCTCGCCGGTGCGCGAGCCGGAGCTCGTGGCGCGGCTCGGCATCGGGAGGACACCGGTCCGCGAGGCGCTCCGCCGACTCGCGCAGGAGCGGCTCGTCGAGGTGTTCCCGCGCCGCGGCATGGTCGTCACGACGGTCGACGTGCGTGACCTTGCACGGCTTTGCGAGGTCCGCGCCGTGCTCGAGCCGGAGGCTGCACGGCTTGCTGCCGAGCGGGCCACACAGGCCGATCTGGACGAGCTGCAGGAGCTCGTGGCGGTGCTGCAGCTCGACCGCCGGCGCGACGATCGCGCGCTGATCGAGCTCGACCGGCGGATCCACCACGGGCTCTACCACGCGAGTCACAACCCCTTCCTGGCGGAGACGCTCGAGGCGTACTACGCGCACGCGCTCCGTATCTGGATGCTCGCGCTCGCCCGCACCGACCTCGGGTCGGCGGTCTACGAGCACGCGCAGCTTCTCGACGCGGTCATCCGCGGGAACGGGGACCGGGCGGCGGAGCTGATGCGCGCCCACGTCGAGGCATTCGAGGAGGCGATGCGTGACGTCCTCCTCGCATCGTGATATATCAGTCGCATGACTGAGACCTCCTCCTTCCCGGCGAGCGCGCGGGCGGTCGTGATCGGGGCCGGCATCGTCGGCAACAGCATCGCGTATCACCTCGCCGCGCTCGGCTGGCGCGATCTCGTCCTCCTCGACAAGGGCCCGCTGCCGAATCCGGGCGGGTCGACGGGTCACGCCTCGAACTTCATCTTCCCGGTCGACCACTCGAAGGAGATGACGCAGCTGACGCTCGACTCCGTCCGCCAGTACGAGGAGGCGGGCGTCTTCACGCGCAGCGGCGGGATCGAGGTGGCTCGCACCGAGGAGCGCATGCAGGAGCTCCGCCGGCGGATGTCGTCCGCGAAAGCGTGGGGGATCGAAGGCTGCGAGATCATCACGCCGGCGCGGGTGCGGGAGCTCGTGCCCTACATCGACGACTCCGTCATCGTGGGCGGCTTCTGGTCGGAGGGCGTCGGAATCGTCGACTCGCTCCGGTTCGGGACCCTGATGCGGGAGCGCGCGCAGGAGCTCGGCGCGCTCACGGTCTTCGCGAACACGGAGGTCGAGGGGATCGACGTCGAGGGCGGAAGCGTCAAGCGCGTCCACACCACGCGCGGCACGATCGAGACGGAGACGATCGTCGTCTGCTGCGGTGTCTGGAGCCCGAAGATCGCACGGATGGCAGGAGCGTCGATCCCCCTGACCCCGGCTGTCCACCAGATGATCGACGTCGGCCCCGTGCCGCACTTCAAGGACACGAAGGGCGTGATCGAGTTCCCGATCGTTCGCGACATGGACACGAACATGTACGAGCGGCAGGACGGGAGCGGGCTCGAGATCGGCTCCTACGCCCACCGGGCGATCCTCTACGACGCCGAGGAGATCCCGTCGATCGAGGAGTCGGCGCTCTCGCCCACCGAGCTGCCCTTCACCCAGGACGACTTCACGCAGCAGATGGAGGACGCGCTCGAGCTCGTGCCCGACGTGCTGGGCGACGAGTCGGTCGGCATCAAGTACGCGATCAACGGATTGCTCTCCCTGACGCCCGACGGCCTGCCGCTGCTCGGCGAGACGCCCGAGGTGCGCGGGCTCTGGTCTGCGGCAGCCGTGTGGGTGAAGGAAGGACCGGGCGTCGGCCGCGCGATGGCCGAATGGATGACGAACGGCGAGTCGGAGATCGACCTGCAGTCCTCGGACATCTCCCGGTTCTACGACTGCCAGAGGACGCGCGCCCACATCCGCGCCCGCGCGGCCGAGGGATTCAACAAGACGTACGGCATCGTCCACCCGTCGGAGCAGTGGGAGTCGAACCGGAACGTGCGCCTGTCGCCGTTCCACGCCCGCACGCGCGACCTCGGCGCCGTCTTCTACGAGGCCGCCGCCTGGGAGCGGCCGCACTGGTACGAGTCGAACGCGAAGCTCCTGGACGAGTTCGGCGACCGGATCACCCGGCGGGAGGCCGAGTGGGAGTCGCGCTGGTGGTCGCCGATCATCAACGCCGAGCACCTCGCGATGCGGGAGCGCGTCGCGATGTTCGACCTGACGGCCTTCTGCATCTTCGACGTCATCGGCCCCGGGGCGCTCGACACGGTTCAGCAGGTGTCCATGCGTCAGATGGACGTCGCTCGCGGCAAGGTCGTCTACACCCCGGTGCTCTCGCCGAGCGGCACGTTCAAGAGCGACCTGACGGTGATGCGCCTCGGCGACGAGCACTTCCGCGTCGTCACGGGCGGTGCGCACGGCATGGCCGACCTGAAGTGGTATGCGAACGCGCTTCCGGCGGACGGCAGCGCACAGATCGTCGATCTGACCTCGGCGTGGACGACCCTCGGCCTCTGGGGGCCGAGGGCACGGGACGTCTTGCAGAGCCTCACGTCGGACGACATCTCCCACGAGGGGTTCCCGTTCGCCACGTGCCGCACGGTGGAGATCGACTCGTTGCGCGTGCTCGCGTCGCGGATCTCGTACGTGGGCGAGCTCGGCTGGGAGCTCTACGTGCCGATCGAGCAGGGAGCGAAGCTCTGGGATCTCGTCTGGGAGGCCGGCGAGCCGCACGGCATCGTCCCGGCCGGGATCGGCGTCTACGGCACGACCGGGCGGCTCGAGAAGTGCTACCGGGCATTCGGCTTCGAGCTCGACGCCGACTACACCGTCGTCGAGGCGGGGATGGCGTGGGGGAAGGTGAAGTCGCCGGACTTCGTCGGCAAGGAGGCGCACCTCCGGCACCGCTACGAGGAGCCCGCGGCCGTCCTCTGCACCCTGACCGTCGACGACCACACCTCGAAGGACGGCACGAAGCGCTACATGCTCGGCCGCGAGCCGATCCTCGGCAAGGACGGCACGCCGCTCGTCGACGCGCACGGCCGGCGTTCGTACGTGACGAGCGCCGGCGCCGGCCCGTCGCTCGGCAAGCACATCCTGCTCGCCTATCTGCCGCCGGAGCGGGCGAACGTCGGGGAGGAGCTGCTGGTCGAGTACCTGGGCGAGCACTACCCGGTCACCGTCGCGACGAACGACTCGACGCCCGTCGTCGACCCCGAGAACACGAGGATCCGCTCGTGAGAATCTTCTGCGCGGTGAAGCGGGTGCCGATGACGGGCGGCCGCATCGTGCTTGACCGACGACGCGCAGGCGATCCAGACGCGGCATCTCGGCTTCACGATCTCGCCGCACGAGGAGTGCGCCGTCGAGGAGGCCGTGCGCATCGTCGAGGCGGGCGGCGGCGAGGTCGTCGTCCTCACGCTCGGCCCGGAGGAGGCGGTCGAGCAGCTGCGCGAGTGCATGGCGCTCGGCGCCGATCGCGCCCTGCACCTCGTGACGGACGAGGAGTGGGATGCGCAGGCGACGGCCCAGGCGATCGTCGAGGCGATCCGCTCGGACGAGCCGTTCGACCTGCTGCTGTTCGGCAACGAGTCGGCGGACGCCGGCAACTACCAGGTCGGGATCCGCGTCGCCTACGCGCTCGGCCTGCCTGTCGTGACCGGCGTCAAGGGCCTCGCCGTCGACGGCGGCCGCGCGCGCTGCGAGCAGGAGGTGCCGGGCGGGCGCGACGTCTACGACGTGCCGCTGCCCGCCGTCGTGACGGTCAAGGAAGGGCTGAACCTGCCCCGCTATCCGTCCGTCCCCGCCAAGCTGCGCGCCAACAGAAAGCCGGTCGACGCGCGGCCCGTCGAGCGCCCGGCCTCGCGGCTCGAGAAGCTGCGGCTCGTCGTCCCCGAGGGGGCGGGCAAGCAGGCGGAGATCCTCGGCCGCGGCCCCGATGCCGCGCCCCGCGTCGTCGAGGTGCTGCAGGAGCTCGGCGTCGCATGACGGTCGTGCTCTTCTTCGAGCCGGACGACGAGCTCTCGCTGCAGGCGCTCACGCTCGCCCGCTCGCTGGGCGAGGCTCGGGCGGTCGCCTTCGAGGGGCCGTACGCCCCGGCGGCGTGGGCGGCCGCGCTGGTGGAGCGCGCCGACGGCGCCGACGCGATCGTCGGTCCGGGCTCCGACCGCGGCAACGAGGTGCTCGCGCACGTCGCGGCCCGGCTCGACCTGCCGCTCGCGGCCAACGTCACCGAGCTGCGCGGCGACGAGCTGACGCGGGTGCGCTGGGGCGGCACGCTGCTCGAGGAGGCGCGCCTCCACGCAGACGTGAAGCTCTACACCGCCGCGCCGTTCGCCTTCGAAGCTTGTGTTGACTCAACACAAACTCCGGTCGAGACGGTCCGACCGGACCTCGCCGACTCGGACGTGCGCGTGGTCGACCACGTCGCGCCGGACACCGGCGGCAAGGTCTCGCTCGCCGACGCGAAGGTCGTCGTCTCCGGCGGGCGCGGCGTCGGCTCGGCGGAGGGGTTCGCCGTGATCGAGGAGCTCGCCGGCCTGCTCGACGGCGCCGTCGGCTGCTCGCGGGTCGTGACGAGTGCCGGCTGGCGTCCGCACGCCGACCAGGTGGGGCAGACCGGCACGAAGGTGTCGCCCGACCTGTACATCGCCTGCGGGATCAGCGGAGCGACCCAGCACATCGCGGGCTGCAAGGGCGCGAAGAAGCTGCTCGCGATCAACGACGACCCGGAGGCGACGATCTTCGCCCACGCCGACTACGCGGTCGTCGGCGACCTGCACGCGATCGTCCCGGCGATCTCGGCCGAGCTCCGGAAGGTCCGCGGCTCATAGATACGCCCGCCGGTGCGGTCGCGCTCGCGGCGGCACTCGCGGTGGCGGGCGCCCTCTTCACGCAGCGCGCGCTCTTCCTCGTCCGGCTCGTCCGCGCGGCGAAGCCGCTCGAGCGGTCGGACGACGTCCCGGTGCGCGTGCGCAACGAGGCGGTGATCGTGCTCGGGCAGCGCAAGCTCTTCCAGCGACTCGTCCCCGGGCTCGTGCACGCGCTCATCTTCTGGGGCTTCCTCGTCCTCTTCCCGACGATCGTGATGGCGATGATCGCCGCCGTGAACCGGAACTGGTCGATCCCGTGGCTCGGCGCGCAGGGTGGTTCATGGCGCTGGTCGACGTCTTCGTGATCGCGGTTCTCGCCGGCGTCGTCGCCGCGGTCGTGATCCGCAAGGTCGTCCGGCCCGCGCGCTTCGCCGGCTCGCACCTCGGCGAGGCCGACCTCATCCTCGCCCTGATCACGCTGGTCGTGCTGACGCTTCTCTGCTGGCACGCCTCGCGCATCGCCGCCGGGCTCAACGAGTGGCCGGCGGGCGACTCGTTCCTCGCGAACGCGCTCTCCGGCGCGATGCCGTCGCCGCGGGTGTCCGAGCGCGTCTTCGACTGGGCGCACGTCCTGACGATCCTCGGCTTCCTCGTCTACGTCCCGCGCTCCAAGCACCTGCATATGGGGACCGCGGCGATCAACGTCTGGTACGGGCGCACCCGGGCGCGCGGCCGGCTCGAGCCGCTGTCCTTCGATCTGCCGGACGAGGAGCTGCGGCTCGGCGTCGG
>CAWASP010000024.1:0-288195 GCA_963784765.1 uncultured Thermoleophilia bacterium | reverse complement strand
TGGTTCAATGGCCGTGATGTCGAGCCAGGTCGAGGAGCTGTCGGAGAACAAGGTGCGGCTGACGGTCGACGTTCCGGCCGCCGACATGCACCACGCGGTCGAGCACGCGACCACCGATCTCGCCACCAGGGTCCGGATCCCGGGCTTCCGGAAGGGCAAGGTGCCGCGGCCGCTCCTCGTGCAGCGGATCGGGCGGGAGCGCGTCTACGCCGAGGCGGTCGAGTCGCACATCGGCAGCTGGTTCTGGGAGGCGGCGGCGCGCGCCCGGGTGAACGCGATCGCACAGCCCGAGTACGACTACGAGCTGCCCGATACCGATAGCGAGGACTGGCGCTTCTCGGCGACCGTCGAGGTGCAGCCGCTCCCGGAGCCCGCCGACTGGACGACGCTCGAGGTTCCGAAGCACGAGGCGGAGGTCCCGGAGGAGGCCGTCCAGGCGGAGCTCGAAGTGCTGCAGCGCCTCGCGGGCGAAGTCGTGCGCGCCGACGGGCGGGCCGCCCAGGACGGCGACGTTGTCGTCATCGACCTGGAGGCGGGCGACGGCACAGCGCAGCGCGACTATGTCGTGGAGCTCGGGTCCGAGCGCCTCGTCGAGGAGATCGAAAACGGCATCCGCGGCCTGTCCGCCGGCGAGACGCGCGAGATCGGCTACGAGCTCGGCGACGGCAGCCGCCGCTCGGCGACGGTCGTCGTCAAGGAGGTGCACGAGCGTGTGCTGCCGCCGCTCGACGACGACCTGGCGCGGGCCACGTCGGAGTTCGACTCGCTCGCAGAGCTGCGCGCCGAGATCGAGGGCCGGCTTCACAGCGAGGTCGAGGCCGAGCTCGAGGGCATCTTCCGCACCGCGGCGGTCGACGAGCTCGTCAAGGCGACGAACTTCGTGGCGCGTGGCCCCGTGGTCGACGCGCGCACGCGCGACCTGCTCAGCGGCCTCGCGCGCTCGCTGCAGGCGCGTGGCATCGACGCCGCCTCCTACTTCCAGCTGACGAGCCAGACGCCCGAGGCGCTCGAGCAGCGGCTCTACGCGGAAGCGGCGCTCTCGGTCACCCGCGAGCTCGTGCTCGAGGCCGTCGCCGACAAGCTGGGCGTCGAGGTCACAGACGACGACATCCGCGAGGAGTTGCGCACCGCCGGCGAGGCCGACGACGAGATCGAGGAGTTCATCGAGCGCGGCGGCGCCGACGGGCTGCGCGAGGACATCCGGCTGCGCAAGGCCCTCGACCGGGTCGCCGCAGAGGTCAAGCCGATCGCCCCGGAGCTCCGCGAGGCGCGCGAGTCGATTTGGACGCCGGAGCAGGAGCGCCCGGCCGAGTCACCGAAACTCTGGACACCAGGAAGGTAGGAGCTAGAGACATGAGCCCGTTGATCCCGATGGTCGTCGAACAGACCTCGCGCGGCGAGCGCGCGTTCGACATCTACTCGCGCCTGCTCGCAGAGCGCATCGTCTTTCTCGGCACGCCGGTCGACGATCAGATCGCGAACCTGATCATCGCCCAGCTGCTGCACCTCGAGTCCGAGGATCCGGACAAGGACATCTTCCTCTACGTCAACTCGCCGGGCGGCTCGGTGTACGCCGGCCTTGCGATCTACGACACCATGCAGTTCATCAAGCCCGACGTGCAGACGATCTGCGTCGGCATCGCGATGAGCATGGGGTCGCTGCTCCTGGCCGGCGGCGCGAAAGGGAAGCGGATGGCGTTGCCGAATTCACGGATCCTGATCCATCAGGTGTCCGGAGGGTTCCAGGGGCAGGGCACCGACATCGAGATCCAGGCGCGCGAAGTGATCGGCCTGAAGCGACGGCTGGAAGAGATCTACGCCCAACACACCGGCAAGCAACAGAGCGAAATCTCCCGCGACATGGAACGCGACTTCTTCATGAGCCCGGCGGAAGCGGTGGAATACGGGATCATCGACACCGTGATCACCCATCGCGACACGGCCCGCGCCGAGGCGGCGGCATGAAGTCCGGCCTAGCCGTCGTGGTGAATTCGCGGTAAAAGGAGTAACGGCATGGCGCGCGCGAGTGACGGAAACGAGCAGCTTCTTTGTAGCTTTTGCGGCAAATCGCAGCGCCAGGTCAAGAAGCTCATCGCCGGGCCCGGCGTCTACATCTGCGACGAGTGCATCGATCTCTGCAACGAGATCATCGACGAAGAGCTGACGACCCCGAGCTCGCTCGACCTCGACAACCTGCCGCGCCCGAAGGAGATCTACGCCTCCCTGAACGACTACGTCGTCTCCCAGGAAGAGGCGAAGCGCACGCTCTCCGTCGCCGTCTACAACCACTACAAGCGCGTTCAGATGGGCTCCGAGGACGGGGACGTCGAGCTTCAGAAGTCGAACATCCTCCTGCTCGGGCCGACCGGGTGCGGAAAGACGCACCTCGCGCAGACGCTCGCCCGGATCCTCAACGTGCCGTTCGCGATCGCGGACGCGACGGCGCTCACGGAGGCCGGCTACGTCGGCGAGGACGTCGAGAACATCCTGCTCAAGCTGATCCAGGCCGCCGACTTCGACATCAAGAAGGCGGAGACGGGGATCATCTACATCGACGAGGTCGACAAGATCGCGCGGAAGGCGGACAACCCGTCGATCACCCGCGACGTCTCGGGCGAGGGCGTGCAGCAGGCGCTCCTGAAGATCCTCGAGGGGACGGTCGCCTCCGTGCCGCCCCAGGGGGGCCGGAAGCATCCGCACCAGGAGTTCCTGTCGATCGACACGACGAACATCCTCTTCATCTGCGGCGGCGCGTTCGCGGGCCTCGACAAGATCATCGCCAAGCGGATCGGGAAGAACGCCGTGGGCTTCGGGCGCCAGATCTCGTCGAAGCGCGACGCGGAGAGCGCTGAGCTCCTCGCCGACGTGATGCCGGAGGATCTCCTCAACTTCGGGCTGATTCCCGAGTTCATCGGCCGGCTGCCGGTGCTCTCGGCCGTGCACCAGCTGAAGCGGGAGGACCTCGTCCAGATCCTCACCGAGCCGAAGAATGCGCTGACGAAGCAATACCAGCGCTTCTTCGCATACGACACGATCGACCTCGTCTTCACCGACGACGCGCTCTGGTCGATCGCCGACCGGGCGCTCGCGCGCGAGACGGGTGCACGCGGCCTTCGCTCGATCATCGAGAACGCCCTGCTCGACGTGATGTTCGAGTTGCCCTCGCGCAAGGACGTCTCGAAGTGCGTGATCACCAAGGAGACGATCGAGAAAGGCCTCAAGCCGACGCTCGTGACGAGCGCCGGCGCCGATCTCTCCGAGCCGGACGAGCTCGCCGAAGAGTCCGCCTGAGCCGTCGGTGTCGACGGGCCGCAGGGGCTGTTCGGGCTCCCGCACGTCTGACGATCGCCTGACCGCCGTCTGACCCACGAAGACGGTGCGGAAGCGTGCCGAGAGTGGAACGGACGGGGCGGGGAGCGGCTTTCCACGACCCTTGACCGCTTGACGATTTGGTGCAAACCTCACACCTGAATCGGGTTTCAGGTTGCTCACTCTCCGAGGAGGATGCGTTCATGCGCCACCGCTTCACGAAGGTGTTCGTCGCCGCCGCGCTCTTCGTGCTGCTCGCCGGGACGGCGAGCGTCGCAGCGAAGTCGACCAGCACGACGGCGTCGTACAACGTCGGCATCGTCTACTCGCGGACCGGTCTGCTCGCCGCCTACGGCGCCGAGTACATCGAGGGCCTGAGGATGGGCCTCAGGTACGCGACGAACGGAACGAACAAGGTCAACGGCAAGACGATCAACCTCACGCTCGTCGACGACAAGACGGATCCCGCCACCGCCGTCAACGCGGCCAAGGATCTGATCGGCCGCGGCTACAAGATCCTCGCCGGCAGCGTCTCGTCGGGCGTCGCCCTCCAGGTCGCGCCGCTCGCCGCCCAGAACCACATTCTGTTCATCTCGGGGCCGGCGGCCTCCGACGCGATCACCGGTGTCAACAAGTACACGTTCAGGTCCGGCCGGCAGAGCACGCAGGACGTCGAGACGGTCGCCTCGTTCCTGAAGGGCTCGGGCAAGAAGGTCGTCGTCCTCGACCAGGATTCGGTCTTCGGTCACGGCAACTACGCGGCCGTGAAGGCCGTCGTCGGCTCGAAGGGGCACACCGTGAGCGAGGTCACCGTCCCGCTGACGGCGACCGACTTCACGCCCTTCGCGCAGCAGGTCAAGAACCAGAACGCCGACCTCGTCTTCGTCGCCTGGGCGGGCTCGACCGCGGGAGCGATGTGGAAGGCGCTCGACCAGCA
Organism: uncultured Thermoleophilia bacterium; assembly: GCA_963784765.1. Lineage (GTDB taxonomy): Bacteria > Actinomycetota > Thermoleophilia > Gaiellales > Gaiellaceae > PALSA-600. Next base: position 283,949 of record CAWASP010000024.1, on the reverse strand, counting down.
GGGAGTCTTCAACGGCCCGGATGTCGTCACCGGCCTCGCCGAGCGCGCAACGTGGTCGGCGCTCGGATCCGTTGCGACGAAGATCCACTTCCTCTCGCACTACGTCTACAACGCCCCGAAGAACAAGGTCAACGACTGGCTCGTCAAGCAGATGCGGAAGCGGAACCAGCTGCCCGACCTGTTCACGCCGGACGGCTTCAATGCGGCGCTCATGATCGTGCACGCGCTGCGGAAGGGCGACTACAACGTCGACAAGATGATCTCCGCGCTCGAGGGCTACAGGTTCCTCGGTCCGAAGGGCTGGAACGCGGTGCGGCCGCAGGATCACGCGCTCCTGCAGCCGATGTTCCGCGTGCAGCTCGTCCAGAGCGGCTCCAAGCTCGTGCCGAAGGTGCTCGGCACGGCGACGCCGTACCAGACGGCGCCTCCCGTCCAGAAGATGAACGGCTAGGACGGGGGCGGGGAACGACGAAGAGGCGCGCGTGAGCGCAACCCCGATCCTCGCAACGAGGGACCTCGGGCTCGTCATCGGCGGCGCGACGATCGTCGCCGATGTCGGGCTCGAGGTTCGCGAGGGCGAGCTCCTGGGCGTGATCGGGCCGAACGGCGCCGGGAAGACGACGCTCTTCAACCTCGTCTCCGGCCTGATGCGTCCGACGGCCGGCCGGGTCGAGCTCGACGGCCGCGACGTGACGTCGGAGCCGCCGTTCCGGCGTACCCGCCTCGGCCTCGGGCGCACCTTCCAGGTCTCGAACGTCTTCCCGCTGCTTCCGGCGCTCGAGAACGTGCGCCTCGCCGCCGAGGCCGCTCTCGGAGGCTCGATGCGGATCTGGCGGCGGGCGGCCGGCGTGCGGGAGGCGGTTGAACGGGCGCAGACCGCCCTCGAGCGCGTCGGGCTCGGCGCCCGCGCCGGCGTCCCCGCAGCCGGGCTCGCCCACGGCGACAAGCGAAAGCTGGAGCTCGCGATGGTGCTCGCCGCTGACGCGCGCGTGATCCTGCTCGACGAGCCGATGGCCGGAGTCTCGATGGAGGACGTGCCGGAGCTCGTCGAGCTGATCCGCTCGGTCCACGCCGACGGCAAGACCGTCCTGATGGTCGAGCACCACATGGAGGTCGTCACCGGCCTCGCCGAGCGGATCGCCGTGCTCCACCACGGCAGCCTGCTCGCAGTCGACACGCCGCAGGCGATCATGGCGAACGAGACGGTGCAGCAGGCCTATCTGGGGGAGCCGCTATGACGGCGCTCCTGTCGGTGCGCGACCTGCACGTGCATCTGGGGGAGTCGCACGTCCTGCAGGGAATCGACTTCGACGTCGCCGAGGGCGGCGTCACTGCGCTGCTCGGCCGGAACGGCGTCGGGAAGACGACGACGCTGCGCGCCCTCCTCGGGCTCGTCGACCGCCGGGGCTCGATCGTCTTCGCCGGCGAGGAGCTCTCGACGACGCCCACGCACCGGATCGTCCGCCACGGGGTCGGCTACGTGCCGGAGGACCGCGACGTCTTCGCCGGCCTGACCGTGCAGGAGAACCTCCGGCTCGCCGAACGCAACGGCGGCGCCCAGTACGACCTCGTCTACGACCTCTTCCCCGAGCTGAAGGAGCGCTCGCGCCAGCTCGCGGGCACGCTCTCCGGCGGCCAGCAGCAGATGGTGGCGATCGCGCGCGCGCTCCTCAACCGGAACCAGGTGCTCCTCGTCGACGAGCCGACGAAGGGGCTCTCGCCGCTCCTCGTCACCCAGGTCGCCGACGTGCTCGCGCGCGTGTCGGAGCTGACGACCGTGCTGCTCGTCGAGCAGAACCTCGGCGTCGTCAACCGCGTCGCCCGCGACTGCGTCGTCCTCGACACCGGCCGGGTCGTCCACACCGGCCCCGCCCGTGACCTGCTCGCCGACCGGCCCCTCGTGCACCGGCTGCTGGGAGTGGCATGAGCACGTTCGTGCTGCTCACCGTGACGGGTGTCGGGCTCGGAGCGCTCTACTTCCTGATCGCCTCCGGGCTGTCGCTGATCTACGGCCTGATGGGCGTGCTCAACTTCGCCCACGGCGCCTTCCTCACGGTCGGCGCCTACGCCATGTGGTTCACCGAGTCGAAGCTCGGCGGGCTGTCGGTGCTGCCGCGCTTCCTGCTCTCCTCGCTCGTCGGCCTGGTCGTCGGAGCGCTCTTCGCGGCGCTCGTCGAGCTCGTCCTGATCCGGCCGCTCTACCGGCGCCACATCGAGCAGGTGCTCGTGACCGTCGGCCTCGGGCTCGCCACGGTCGCGCTCGTGGTCGCGATCTGGGGCAACGATGCGCGGCCGGTCGCGGCCCCGGGCTGGCTCGGCGACACGACCACCTTCGCCGGCGCCCACATCCCGAACGACCGCTGGGTGCTGATCGTGACCGCCGTCGTCGTGCTGGCCGGGCTGACGACGTTCCTGAAGCGGACGCGCTACGGCCTGATCATCCGCGCCGGCGTCGAGAACCGCGCCATGGTGACGGCGCTCGGCATCGACGTGCGCCGGGCGTTCACGCTCGTGTTCGCGATCGGCGGCGTCGCGGCGGCCCTCGCAGGCATCCTCGGCAACGTCTACTTCACGACCGCCGATCCGAATCGCGGCACGTCGCTTCTGATCTTCGCCTTCATCGTCGTCGTCATCGGCGGTCTCGGCTCGCTTCGCGGCACGGCGATCTCCGCCGTCGTCGTGGGGCTCGTGCAGCAGTACGCGAACTACTACGCCTCGACCGGGCTCGGCGACCTGAGCGTGGTCCTCCTGCTCGGTCTCGTCCTGCTCGCCCGCCCGCGCGGGCTCTCCGGGAGCTTCGCATGAGCCTCGGGCAACTGCCCGTGAGACGGCTCGTCGTGCCGGCGGCCGTGCTCGTCGTGCTCGCCTTCGTGCCGAAGATCGCGGTCGACATCCCGTACGTCTTCAAGGACACGCTCAACACCCCGGGCACGCTGCAGCTGCTCGCGCTCTGCCTCGTCTTCGGCGGGCTCGCGCTCACCTACGACCTGCTCTTCGGCTTCACCGGGCTGCTGTCGTTCGGTCACGCCCTCTACTTCGCCGTCGGCGTCTACATCGTCGCGATCGCCCTCACCAAGTGGCACTGGAGCTTCGCCGAGGGAATCGCGTTCGCGGCGCTCGTCGGGCTCGTCCTGCCGCTCCTCGTCGGTGCCGTGTCACTGCGCGTCGGCGGGATCGCGTTCGCGATGGTGACGCTCGCCTTCGCGCAGGCGGGCTCGATCCTCGTCTACAAGAACCCGTACGGGTGGACGGGCGGCGAGGAAGGGCTCGGCACCGACTACACGAAGCTGCCCGCCGGCCTCGTCGGCATCTTCAACACGAAGAACCTGTACTGGGTCGCGCTCGGCTATGCGGCTTGCGTGTTCGTGATCGCCCGGTTCGCCGTCGGCTCGTCGCCCGGGCACGTCTGGCAGGCGATCCGCGAGAACGAGCTGCGCGTCGAGGTGCTCGGACTGCGTCCGTACAGCTACAAGCTGCTCTCGTTCGTGCTCGCGTCGTTCCTCGCGACCGCCGGCGGCGTCGTCTACGTGCTGCTCCTCGGCGGTGCGACCCCCGAGGTGACGAGCGCGAACTTCACGCTCACCCTCCTCGTCATGGTGGTGATCGGAGGCAGTGGCACGCGCTGGGGCGCGCTGCTCGGCGGTGTGCTCTACACCTGGGCCGACCAGCGGCTCGGCGACGCCTCGTCGTCGCACGCCGTCTCGTCGCTGCCCGCCGTGCTCCGGACGCCGCTGCAGCAGCCGCTCTTCGTGCTCGGCGTGCTCTTCATCCTCGTCGTCTTCTTCGTGCCGGGCGGCCTCGCCCGGGCCGGGCGCCTGCGCCGCCCGCGCACCTTCGAGCGGCTCCAGGCGGCGCTCCAGCGATGAGGATCGCGTGGGAAGAGGCCGGGGCCGGCCCGCCGCTCCTGCTGATCCAGGGGCTCGGGTACGCGCGCTGGAGCTGGGAGCCGATCGTGCCGGGGCTCGCCGCGCGCCATCGCGTCGTCTTCTTCGACAACCGCGGGATCGGGGAGTCCGACAAGCCGGCCGGGCCGTACACGGCGCGCCAGATGGCGGACGACGCGCTCCAGGTGCTCGACGAGGCCGGGATCGAGCGTGCGCACGTCCTCGGCGCGAGCCTCGGCGGCATGATCGCCCAGGAGGTCGCCTCGGTCGCCCCCGAGCGCGTCGAGCGGCTCGTCCTCTGCTGCACGACGCCCGGCGGTGCCGCGACCGTTCCGATGCCCGAGGTGACGGTGCGCCTCTTCGCCGAGGCGGCGACGCTCCCGCCCGACGTCGCGCTCCGCCGCTTCGTCGAGAACGCCCTCGGCGCCGATCCACCCGAGGGCGTCGCCGACGAGCTCTACCGTCGCCGGCTCGCAAGCCCGCCCGACCCCGCCGGCTGGCAGGCCCAGACGGCGGCCGGCACGACGTACCCGGGCCCCTCGGCTCCCATCTCCGCGGCGACGCTGATCGTCACCGGGACCGCCGACAACGTCGTCGACCCGCGGAACGCCGACGTGCTCGTCGGGCGGATCCCCGGATCGCGCGCGGTTCGCCTCGAGGGCGCCGGCCACCTGTTCTTCTGGGAGCGCCCCGACGAGTTCGTCAGGATCGTCCTGGAGTTCCTCGCATGAACGAGCTGACCGTCGACAGGATGATCGGAGAGCGTGCACGCGTCACGCCTGATCGCGTCGCGATCGTCGAAGCGAGCCGCTCGTGGACCTACGCCGAGCTCGACCTGCGCTCCGGCGAGCTCGCTGCGGGCATCGACCACGGCGCGCGGGTCTCGACGCTGACCGGGAACTCCGGTGAGCACGTCGCGCTTCTCTACGCCTGCGCCAAGGCGGGTGCGATCCTCCATCCGATCTCCTGGCGCCTCGCTCCCGCCGAGATCGCCTACCAGCTCGACGACGCCGAGCCTTCCGTCCTCATCGTCGAGGACGAGCACCGGGCGCTGGCCGAGGCAGCGCTCGAGCTCGCCTCCGTCCGGCCGGCCCTCACGCTCGAGCCCAGCGCGTCTCGCGTGCCGGCCGGACGCCTCGCGAACGACGATCCGCTCATGCTCATCTACACGTCCGGCACGACCGGGAAGCCGAAGGGCGCGCTGCTCACCCACGCGAACTGCTTCTGGACGAATCTCTCCTTCGATCTGGCGACGAGCCTGCGCTCGGACGACGTCGTGCTGCAGGTGCTGCCGCAGTTCCACTGCGGCGGCTGGAACGTCCAGCCGCTCCTCGCCTGGTGGAAGGGCGCGCGGGTCGTGCTGGAGCGGGGATTCGACGCCGCACGAGCGCTCGAGCTGATCGAGCGCGAGGGGGTGACCACGATGATGGGCGTGCCCGCCAACTACCTCTTCATGTCGCAGCAGCCGCGTTTCGCGGAGGCCGATCTCTCGTCGCTGCGGCTCGCGGTCGTCGGCGGCGCGCCGATGCCCGAGGCCCTGCTCGACGTGTGGTCGGCGCGCGGCGTCGACATCGTCCAGGGCTACGGCCTGACGGAGGCGGCCCCGAACGTCCTCTGCCTCGCGCCGGAGGACGCCCGGCGCAAGGCCGGCTATGCCGGAAAGCCGTATCCCTACGTCGCGTGCGACCTCTCGCCCGAGGGAGAGCTGCTCGTCCGCGGGCCGAACGTGTTTCCCGGGTACTGGCGGAACGAGGAGGCGACGGCGCGAGCGTTTCGCGACGGCTGGCTGCTCACGGGCGACGTCGCGGAGCGGGACGGCGAGGGCAACTACCGGATCCGCGGGCGGCTGAAGGACATGATCGTCTCGGGCGGCGAGAACATCTACCCGGCCGAGATCGAGGCGGTCCTGCACGAGCATCCGGCGGTCGCAGACGCTGCCGTCGTCGGGATTCCCGACGAGCGATGGGGCGAGGCGTGCGTCGCGTTCGTCGTCCTCGGGGGACGGGCGACGGAGGACGAGCTGCGCGAGCACTGCCGCGCGCACCTCGCCCGGTTCAAGGTGCCGAAGTCCTTCCGGGTCGTCGACGAGCTGCCGCGAAACTCGATGGGGAAGGTGCAGAAGTCGGAGCTCGTCGCGGGGGTGCGCGCGTGACCGAGATCGTGACGAACGTGGAGGGGCGCCCGCTGTCCAAGCGTGGGCTCGACACGCGCCGTCGCCTGCTCGATGCGGCGGAGCGGGTGTTCGGCGAGCTCGGCTACCACGACGCCTCGGTCGTCCGTGTGGCCGAGACGGCCGGTGTCGCCGCCGGCACCTTCTACCTGTATTTCGATTCGAAGCGGGCGATCTTCGACGAGCTCGTTCGCGACCTGAACCGCCGTGTACGGCACGCGATGAAGGAGGGATCGTCGAAGGGGAAGACGCGCCTCGAGGCGGAGGTGCTGGGCTTCGACGCGTACTTCCGTTTCACCGCGGAGCATCCTGCGCTCTACCGGATCATCCGGCAGGCCGAGTTCGTCTCGCCGAAGATGCTGCGCTACCACTACGACCGCCTCTCGAAGGGATACATCGAGGCGCTCGCGGCCGCGTCCGAGTCGGGCGAGATCGCCCGGCTCGATCCCGAGGTGGCCGCCTACGCGCTGATGGGGCTCGGGGAGATGATCGGCATGCGCTTCATCCTGTGGGGGGACGGCGTGCCGCTGCCGGGGCGCGTGTGGGACGAGCTCGAGCGGCTGATCCGATGCATCCTCGAGGTCGACGCTCCTTGAGGACAGTCGGGATCGAGGCGACCGCTTCGTACCTGCCGGAGCGGTGGATGACGGCTGCGGAGATCGCCGAGCGCTCGGGCATCCCCGAGCACGTGATCGTCGAGAAGTTCGGCCTCCGCGGGAAGCACATCGCCGCGCCGGACGAGCATGTCAGCGACCTCGCCGTGCAGGCGGGCGCGCGTCTGCTCGTGGAGACGGCCGTCGATCCCGCGTCGATCGACATCGTCATGTACTACGGGTCGATGTGGCGCGACTACGCGGTCTGGCAGGCGGCGCCGGCGATCGCCCACCGCCTGGGCGCCGCGAACGCGTTCGCGGTCGAGTACGACAACGTCTCGCACGGCACGCCGATCGCGTTGCGCCTCGCCCGCGATCTGCTGCGCGCCGAGCCGGAGCTCTCGACGATCCTGATGGTCGCCGCGTGCCGCGAGTCGTACCTGCTCGACTACGCCAACGAGCGGTCGCGGTTCATGTTCAACTTCGGTGACGGCGCCGTCGCCGGCCTCGTCGTGGGAGACGCGACCCGGAACGAGGTGCTGGGCTCCCACGCGATCACGAACGGCGCGTACTCCCTCCAGGTGAAGGTGCCCGGCGGCGGCTCCGTCGACCCGGCCGGGTACCGGTTCCTCGACGTGCAGGACCCTGCGCAGATGAAGGGCGGCCTCGACCGCGAGTCGCTGCCGAACTTCGTCGCGGCCGCCCGCGGCGCGGTCGAGCGATCCGGGCTCGAGCTCGACGCCGTCTCCTTCGTCTGCCCGCTGCATACGAAGCGCTCGATGTTCCTCGCGTTGCTCGGCGAGCTCGGGATGCGAGAGGATCAGGCGGTGTACCTCGACGACACCGGGCACATGAGCGGCGTCGACTCCCTGCTGGGGCTCGACCGCGCGTTGCGCGACGGCCGGGTCGGAGACGGCGATGCCGTGCTGCTCCTCGCCGCCGGGACCGGGTACACCTGGGCAGCAACCGTCGTTCGAATCGGGGAGGTCGGATGAAGCCGGGAGACACCTTCGGGCCGTCGAGCTGGGTCGAGGTGACGCAGGAGAAGATCGACCTGTTCGCCGAGGCGACCGGCGATCACCAGTGGATCCACGTCGATCCCGAGCGGGCGAAGGACGGGCCGTTCGGCGGGACGATCGCGCACGGCTACCTGACGCTGTCGCTGATCCCGCAGGCCTCGTTCGAGGTCGTTCCCTCGAGCGGGCGGATGGGGGTCAACTACGGCGCGAATCGCATCCGCTTCCCCGCGCCGGTGCCGTCGGGATCGCGTGTCCGCGTCAACTTCGAGGTCGAGCACGTCGAGGAGTTCGACGGCGGCCGCCAGGTGACGATGACCGCCGTCGTCGAGCGGGAGGGAGGCGACAAGCCGGTGTGCGTGGCAGAGATCGTCTCCCGCTCGTACGACTGACCCGGCTCGGGGCATGAGCCGCGTCGCGCTCGTCACCGGAGCCCGAGGCGGCATCGGCGCTGCGATCGTCACCCGCCTCGAGCAGGACGGCTGGACGGTGCACGGCGTCGACGTCGAGGACGCCGACCTGACGACCCGGGAGGGAAACCGGCGGGTGGTCGCGGACGCCCTCGAGCTCCACGGACGGCTCGATGCGCTCGTGCCGAACGCCGGCTTCCAGCACGTCGCCCCCGTTCGCGACTTCCCCGACGACCGGTGGGACGCGCTGCTCGCGCTTCTCCTCACCTCGCCGTTCCTGCTCGCGAAGCACGCCTGGGACGCGCTGGCGGCGTCGCGTGACGGCCGCATCTGCGTGATCGCCTCCGCGCACGCGCTGACGGCGTCGCCGCTCAAGGCAGGCTACGTCGCGGCCAAGCACGGGGTGCTCGGCCTCGTGAAGACGCTCGCCCTCGAGGGTGCCGACGTGGGGATCCGTGCCACGGCGGTCTGCCCGGCGTTCGTCCGGACACCGCTCGCGGAGGCGCAGATCGCCGAGCGCGGCCTCGCGGCGGTGGTCGAGCGGCAGGCGGTGAAGCGGATGCTGGAGCCGGTCGAGGTCGCGGACGTGGTCGCATTCCTGCTCGGACCGTCGGGCCGCGGCATCACGGGCGTTCCGGTGCCGATCGATCTCGGCTGGACCGCGCGCTGAACCTCCCTCGCGCGGCTCGTCTGCGCTAGTCGAGCTCGTGGTCGCGTTCGCAGTGGTCCGGGCAGTTGCACTCGGCGAGCTCCCACATGGGCGCCGTGCGCTCCTCCTCGGACTGCGGCTCGACCGTCTGCGCGATTGCGAGTTCTGCCATCGACATGACTCCTTTCGGATCCTGAGTGTTGCACGTCCTGGATCCAAAGGCAACCCTCGACCGGGAGAACTCGCCGCTTTCTGCGGCATTGTCCGCTACTGTAGGATCCAATCTGGCAACTCTCTACGCAGGAGACTCTCGTGGACTGCAACACTCGGATCCAAGAACAGACCGCCCGGCTCGAGGCGCAATGGGCGCAGGACGAGCGCTTCGCCGGCATCACCCGCACCTACGGCGCCGAGGAGGTCGTGCGGCTGCGCGGCTCGGTCGTCCCCGAGTGCACGCTCGCGCGGCTCGGAGCCGAGCGGCTGTGGCGGCTTCTCACACAGGGCGGCTACGTGAACGCCCTCGGTGCGCTCACCGGCGGGCAGGCCGTGCAGATGGTCAAGGCCGGCCTGCAGGCGATCTATCTCTCGGGCTGGCAGGTGGCAGCCGATGCGAACCTGGCCGGGGCGACCTACCCCGACCAGAGCCTCTACCCGGCGAACTCGGTGCCGCAGGTCGTGCGGCGGCTGAACAACGCACTCCTGCGCGCCGACCAGATCGACTGGTCGGAGGGCCGCAACGGGACCGACTGGCTCGCGCCGATCGTCGCAGACGCCGAGGCCGGGTTCGGCGGCGTTCTGAACGCGTTCGAGCTGATGCGCGGGCTGATCGAGGCCGGCGCCGCCGGCGTCCACTTCGAGGACCAGCTGGCCGCGGAGAAGAAGTGCGGACACCTCGGAGGGAAGGTGCTCGTCCCCACCTCGCAGTTCGTCCGCACGCTCAACGCCGCCCGGCTCGCGGCCGACGTGCTCAACGTCCCGACCGTGCTGATCGCCCGCACCGACGCCCTGAGCGCGGCGCTGCTCACGTCGGACGTCGACGACGTTGACGCACCGTTCGTGACGGGCGAGCGAACGGCGGAGGGCTTCTACCGCGTCCGGGACGGGCTCGAGAGCGCGATCGCCCGCTCGCTCGCGTACGCGCCGTACGCCGACGTGCTCTGGTTCGAGACCTCGACACCCGATCTCGGCGAGGCGCGCGAGTTCGCGGAGGCGATCCACGAGCGCCATCCGCGGAAGCTGCTCGCGTACAACTGCTCGCCGTCGTTCAACTGGCGCAAGGCGCTGTCCGACGAGGAGATCGCCGGCTTCCAGGAGCAGCTCGGGGAGTGGGGCTACCGCTTCCAGTTCATCACGCTCGCCGGTTTCCACTCGCTGAACGCCGGCATGTTCGAGCTGGCGCAGGGCTACCGCGACCGCGGGATGAGCGCCTACGTCGAACTGCAGCAGCGGGAGTTCGCGCTCGAGGCGGACGGCTACACCGCCACGAAGCACCAGCGCGAGGTCGGTGCGGGATACTTCGACCAGGTTGTGCAGGCGGTTACCGGCGGCGAGAGCTCGACGCTGGCGCTCCACGGGTCGACGGAGGAAGCCCAATTCGCGTAACGGATACAGAGCACGACGTGCTGTCGCGGGAGGCGCTCGGGTTCGTCGAGCGCCTCCATCGCGAGCTGGGCCCGGAGCGCGAGCGGCTGCTCGCGGTGCGCGAGCAACGGCGCGGGCAGACGCCGCGGTTCGTAGCGGCGCCCGAGGACTTCATCGTCACGCCGGCACCGGCCGATCTGCAGGACCGGCGTGTCGAGATCACCGGGCCGGTCGAGCGGAAGATGATGATCAACGCGCTCAACTCGGGGGCAAGCTGCTTCATGGCCGATTTCGAGGACGCGAACTCGCCGACCTGGGACAACGTGCGCTTCGGCCAGCAGAATGTCTACGACGCGGTGCGGCGCACGATCGAGCTCGAGACCGGCGAGAAGAGCTATCGCCTGAACGACGAGATCGCGACGCTTTTGATCAGGCCGCGTGGCTGGCACCTGCTCGAGCGCCACCATGAGGTCGACGGCGAGCCGGTGTCGGCGTCGCTCTTCGACTTCGGCCTGACCGTCTGGAACAACGCGCGCGAGCAGGTCGAGCGGGGGACCGGCCCGTACTTCTACCTGCCGAAGCTCGAGTCGCACGAGGAGGCGCGGCTGTGGGCGCAGGCGTTCGCGCTGGCCGAGGACGAGCTCGGGCTCGGGCGCGGGACGATCAAGTGCACGGTGCTGATCGAGACGATCCTGGCCGCCTTCGAGATGGACGCGATCCTGTATGAGCTTCGCGACCACTCGTGCGCGCTCAATGCGGGCCGGTGGGACTACATCTTCAGCTGCATCAAGAAGATGGGCGCGGTGCTGCCCGACCGGGCGCAGGTGACGATGACGGTTCCGTTCATGCGCGTGTACACGGAGCTGCTCGTCAAGACCTGCCATGCGCGCGAGGCGCATGCGATCGGCGGCATGGCCGCCTTCATCCCGTCGCGCCGCGACCCGCAGGTGAACGCGGTCGCGCTGGCGAAGGTGAGCGAGGACAAGCAGCGGGAGGCGGGAGACGGCTTCGACGGCACCTGGGTCGCGCATCCGGACCTCGTGCCGGTCGCGAAGGCCGAGTTCGACGCCGTGCTCGGCGATCGCCCGAACCAGGTCGAGCGGACGCGGGAAGACGTCGAGGTCGGCGAGGAGCAGCTCGTCGACTTCGAGATTCCCGGGTCGTCGATCACCGACGAGGGCCTCCGTGTCAACGTCAGCGTCGGCGTCCGCTACCTCGACGCCTGGCTGCAGGGCGTCGGCGCCGCGGCGATCGACAACCTGATGGAGGACGCGGCGACCGCGGAGATCTCCAGGGCGCAGGTCTGGTCGTGGGTGCAGTCGGGCCGCTTCGACGAGGTCCGCGTCCGCGAGGAGATCGCCCGGGTCGACGCCTCGCAACAGGCGAAGGACGTCTTCGCAAACGTCGCTCTTTCCGTGCCGTTGCAGGACTTCCTCACGCTTTCGGCGTACGATCTCCTGCAGTGAGCCTCGAGAGCACGAAGGCCGACGACATCGCCGTCCTGATCGAGGAGGCGATCGTCTCCGGCGAGCTGGCGCCCGGGTCGGTTCTGCGCCAGGAGCAGCTGTCGGAGCGGTTCGGCGTCTCGCGGACGCCCGTTCGTGAGGCGCTGCGCAAGCTCGCCGCGCTCGGGCTCGTCTCGTTCGAGCCGAACAAGGGCGTGCGCGTGCGCACCCTGTCGCACGAGGATCTGCGCGAGGCGTTCCTCGTCAGAGCGGAGCTCGAGGCGCTCATCACCGAGGTCGCGGCGACGAGGATGACGCCCGAGGCGCTCGCCGAGCTCGAGGAGTGCGAGATGCGGTTCGCGCGCCTGACGAGGGAGCTGCGCGCACACGAGCCCGGCGGCCTGCGGCGCTCGCTGATGGCCGAGTGGATGCGAGCGAACCATGCCTTCCACGACGTCCTCTACCGCGTCGCGGAGATGCCGTACGTCGAGTCGGTCGCGAAGGCGGCGCGGCGGACGTTCTCCGGGCCGGCGGTCTGGGCGCCGGTCGACGACGACCTCGACGCGCTGTACGAGCGAAACCAGGCCGAGCACCGCGCGATCCGTCAGGCCCTCGCCGCGGGGTCGGTGAGCGGCGCGCGTGAGCTCGCGCACGAGCACGTGATGCACTCGTTCGAGCTCCTGACGACGATCCTCGATCGCGTCGGCGCCGATCTCGCCCGCACCACCCCCTGAGCTTCGGGTCGCGAGGTCGAAGCCTGCGCGCGATGTTCACGACGCGTCCCGAGCTGCGCGGAACCTTCGGGGCGGTCGCCTCGACGCACTGGCTGGCGTCGTCTGCGGGCATGGCGGTGCTCGAGCGGGGTGGCAACGCGTTCGACGCGGCCTGCGCCGCCGGCTTCGTCCTGCAGGTCGTCGAGCCGCACATGAACGGCCCCGGCGGCGACCTGCCGGCCGTCTTCTTCACGGCGGAGCGCGGCGAGACGCTCGTCCTGTGCGCGCAGGGCGTGGCACCCGAGGCGGCGACGATCGCGCGGTTCCGCGAGCTCGGCTTCGACGCGGTCCCCGGTGTCGGGCCGCTCGCCGCCTGCGTGCCCGGTGCGGTCGGCGGCTGGCTGCTCCTCCTCGAGGAATTCGGGACGTGGCCGCTCGCTGACGTGCTCGCGTATGCGATCGGCTACGCGGAGGACGGGTATCCGGTGACGCCGGCGGTGACGGCGACGATCGAGCGCGTCGCTCCGCTGCTCGCCGCGTGGCCGGGCTCGGCCGAGCTCTACCTGCCCGCGCCGCGGGCCGGCACGCTCGTTCGCAATCCCGCGCTGGCTGCAACCTGGCGGCGGCTGCTCGCCGAGTCGGGCGGCACGGTCGAGGGCGTGCGGCGAAGCTACTACGAGGGGTTCGTCGCCGAGGAGATCGCCCGGTTCTGCGCGGCGGAGGGCGGTCTGCTCGCGGCCGACGACCTGGCCCGCTGGCGCGCGACGCTCGAGCTGCCGGCGACGCTCGACTACCGTGGGCTGACCGTCTGCAAGACGGCCGCCTGGGGGCAAGGCCCGGCCGGGCTCCAGCAGCTGGCGCTGCTCGAGGGGCTCGATGTCGGCGCGCTCTCCGAGGCGGAGCTCGTGCACGTCGTCACCGAGGCGGCGAAGCTCGCGTTCGCGGACCGCGACGCCTGCTACGGCGACGCCGACGTCCCGCTTTCCCGCCTGCTCTCACCGGAATACGCGGCGGAGCGTCGCGCCCTGATCGGCGAGCACGCGAGCGGCGAGCTGCGAGCCGGGCTCGGGCGGCTGCCGCATCTTCCGGCCGGGCGGGCCGACGCGCTCGGGGCGGGCGAGCCCACACGCGGCGACACCGTGCACGTCGACGTCGCCGATCGCTTCGGCAATCTCGTCTCCGCGACGCCGAGCGGCGGGTGGCTGCAGAGCTCGCCCACGATTCCCGCGCTCGGCTTCCCGCTCGGCACGCGCGCCCAGATGTTCTGGCTCGAGGAGGGCCTGCCGTCGTCGCTCCGGCCGGGGACGCGCCCGCGGACGACGCTCTCGCCCGGGCTCGTCCTCCGCGACGGCGAGCCCTGGCTCGCCTACGGGACGCCGGGCGGCGACCAGCAGGAGCAGTGGGCGCTGCACGCGCTCCTGCGCCACGTCGACCGGGGGCTCGACCTGCAGGCGGCGATCGACGCTCCGGAGTGGCACACCGACCACCTCGTCTCCTCGTTCGCGCCCCGCGAGGTCGCGCTGCGCTCGCTCGCCGTCGAGTCGCGCTTCGGCGACGAGGTCATCGGCGACCTTCGCCGACGTGGCCACGACGTCACGGTCACCGGCCCGTGGGAGCTCGGCCGCGTCAGCGCGGTCAAGCGCGAGCACGGCCAGCTCGTCGCCGCCGCGAGCCCGCGCGGGATGCAGGGATACGCGCTCTGCAGGTAGCATCGTTCGCATAGTCGCTGCGTGATCCTCACCGGGCCCTAGGATGGCCGTTCGCATGAACGGTGAGCAGAGCATGCAGCCGCGGTACGACCCGCACGGCGTCGAGGAGCGCTGGCAGCAGACGTGGGAGGCAGAGGGCCTCTACGACGCCGATCCCGATCCGGGACGGGCGCCGTACGTCGACGCGCACCCGCCGCCCAACGTGACGGGCGAGCTGCACACGGGCCACGCGCTGCAGCTCGCGCTCGGCGACACGGTGATCCGCATGAAGCGGATGCAGGGATTCAACGCGCTGTTCCAGCCGGGCTACGACCACGCAGGCATCTCGACCCAGAACGTGGTCGAGAAGGCGCTGCTCGCCGAGGGGACGTCGCGCCAGGAGCTCGGCCGCGAGCGGTTCGAGCAGCGGGTGTGGGCGTGGCTCGACGAGTACGGCGGCAAGATCCTGGAGCAGTTCCGCCGCATGGGCGCCTCGCTCGACTACCGGCGTACGCGCTTCACGATGGACGACGGCTACGTCCGCGCCGTGATGCGGTTCTTCGTGCACCTGTACCGCCGCGGGTGGATCTACCGTGCGAACCGGATCATCAACTGGTGCCCGCACCACGAGACGTCGCTCTCCGACCTCGAGCTCGAGCACGAGGACGTCGACGACACCCTCTCCACGATTCGCTACCCCCTTGCGGACGGGGACGGTCACATCCCGATCGCGACCGTCCGTCCTGCCACGATCCCGGCCGACGTCGCCGTGGCCGTCCACCCCGACGACGAGCGGTATCGCCACCTGGTCGGCCGCGAGGTGATCGTGCCGTGGACCGAGCGGCGCGTGCCCGTGATCGCCGACGAGCGCGTCGAGCGCGAGTTCGGCACCGGCGCGCTGAAGATCACGCCCGGTCACGACGCGACCGACTTCGAGATCGGGCGCGACCACGGGCTTCCCGAGCCGAGCTGCATCGGTCCCGACGGCCGCGTCACGGCCGAGGGGCTCGAGGGGCTGACGCAGGAGGAGGCGGCGCAGAAGATCCTCGACTGGTGCAAGCAGCGCGGGCTGCTCGAGAAGCGCGAGCACTACCGACACTCGGTTGCGTTCTGCGAGCGCTGCCACTCCCGGATCGAGCCGCTCATCTCGCTGCAGTGGTGGTGTGCGATGGAGGAGCTGAAGAAGCGGCCGCTCGAGGCGCTGCGCGCCGGGGAGGTGCGCTTCCACCCCGAGAGCCAGCACCGCTTCGCGATCGACTCGCTCGAGAGCGCGCCCGACTGGTGCATCTCGCGCCAGATCTGGTGGGGACATCAGATCCCGGCGTGGACGTGTCCCGACGGGCACGTGACGGTCGAGGAGAGCGAGCCCGCCGCCTGCGCCGAGTGCGGCTCCTCCGAGCTCGTCCGCGAGACCGACGTGCTCGACACCTGGTTCTCCTCGGCCCTCTGGCCGTTCGCGACGCTCGGCTGGCCCGACGAGACCGGCGACCTCGCGTACTTCTACCCCGGGCACCTGCAGACGACCGCCCGCGAGATCATCCGGCTCTGGGAGAACCGCATGATCTTCTCCGGGCTCGAGCTGCTCGGCGAGATCCCGTTCACCGACGTGATCATCCACTCGACCGTGCTCGCTCCCGACGGCCGGCGGATGTCGAAGTCGCTCGGCACCGGCATCGACCCGCTCGAGCTGATCGAGCGGTACGGCACGGATGCCACCCGCTACGGGCTGATGAAGAACTCGCTCACGCAGGACGTGCGGTTCTCGTACTCGGCGATCGAGGAGGGCGGCAAGCTCACGAACAAGCTCTGGAACGCCGCGCGGCTGATCCTCACCGCCTGCGAGGGCGCGGCGCCCGCCGAGCGACCGGGCTCGCTCGAGGAGCGCTGGATCCTCGCGCGCCTCTCGCAGACGCAGCGGCGGATCGAGCAGCTTCTCGACGCCTACGACTTCGCGCACACGATGGACGAGCTCTACCACCTCACCTTCGACGACTTCTGCGACTGGTACCTCGAGGCGGTGAAGGGGCGCCTCTACGACGGCGACACGGGGCCCGCGCGACGGCGACTGCCGCGCTCGAGCGACTGCTGAAGCTGCTGCACCCGGCGCTGCCGCACGTGACCGAGGAGATCTGGTCGCATCTTCCGGGCCGGGAGACGCGCCTCATCGTCGCGCCCTGGCCGGTGGCCGGCGACGAGGCCGACGCGTCCGCACTCGAGCGGATCCAGGAGTACGCGCAGGTGTTCCGCCGCTCCGGCGTCGTGCCGACGCTCGAGGGCGACGAGGAGCGCATCTTCGCCGCGGTCGTCAGGCCGGACCGCGCGCCGCAGCGCGACAACGGCAACGTCGAGGCGGAGCGGGAGCGGCTGCGCGGCGAGGTCGCACGGGCGGAGCGGATGCTGGCGAACGAGAAGTTCGTCCAGAACGCGCCGCCGGAGGTCGTGGCAGCGGAGCGCGAGAAGCTCGAGCGCTACCGCCGCGAGCTCGATGCCATCGGCGGCTGAGAGCCCGCCGGCCGCGCCGGACGTCGAGATCCGCGCGCTGGAGGAGGTCGGTTACCGGCTCTGGGTGGCGCCGGAGGTCGAGGAGCTCGACGGCTGGCGCCTGCGCGCCGGCGGCGGGCTGACCGGCCGCGCGAACTCGGTGTTCCCGAATCGAGAGGGGAGGCTCCCGGGCGAGGAGCTGATCGAGCGCGCCGAGCAGTGGTACGCGGCGCGGGGGCTCGCGACCCGCTTCCAGTTGACCCGGGCGTCGCTGCCGCCCGGCCTGCCGGAGGCGCTCGTCGCGCGGGGCTACCGCGTCGGGCAGGCGCCGGCGAGCGTGCAGATCGCGCCGCTGCCCCCGCTCGCGGCGGACGGGAGCGTGGAGGTGCTCGAGGCTCCCGACGACGACTGGGTCGGTCTCTGGGCCGCGGGGCGGGGCTTCGACGACCTCTCCGTCTCGCGGGCGCTCCTGACCGGCGGCGTGGACCCGACGGCGTTCGCACGGATCCGGGGTGCAGCGATCGGACGGGCTGTCGCCTGCGACGGCTGGCTCGGGATCACCTCGATGCTCACGGTTGCCTCAGAGCGTCGAACGGGCCTGGGGCGCGCGATCGTCGCCTCGCTCGTCACCTGGGGCGCTGCGCTCGGGTGCACGCGCGGGCTGCTGCAGGTCGAGCGCACGAATGTGCCGGCGCGGACGCTCTACGAGAGCCTGGGCTTTCGCGAGCGGTACGAGTACTCGTACGCTGTCTCGCCGTGATCGACTGGCTCGAGTCGCTCTCCCCCTGGCCCGCCGATGGCTTCGGCACGGACCGGATGCGCGAGCTCCTCCGCCGGCTCGGCGACCCGCAGCGCAGCTTCGCGTCGGTGCACGTCGTCGGCACGAAGGGGAAGTCCACCGCGGCGCGCCGGATCGCCGCGACGATCGGCGGCCGCGCGTACACCTCGCCGCACGTCTCGGGCTGGCACGAGCGACTGCAGACCGACCCGGAAGGCATCGAGCGCGCGCTGGCGCGGGTGCGGCCGGACGCCGAGGCCGTCGGCGCCACCCAGTTCGAGGTCCTGACCGCCGCCGCGTTCGCCGACTTCGCCGCCGCCGGCGTGACGTCGGCGGCGGTCGAGGCGGGCCTCGGCGGCCGTCACGACGCCACGAACGTCATCGACGCCCCGGTGGTCCTGCTGACGAACGTCGGGCTCGAGCACACCGACGTCCTCGGCGACACGCGCGAGCTCGTCGCGGCCGAGAAGCTCGCGGTCGCGGGGGCCGGCGCCGTCGTCGTCCTGCCCGACGAGGAGTTCATGCCGCTCGTGCCGGGGCGCGACGTGCGGGTCGGCGGGGCCCGCGAGGCGGCGTCGGCGTTCCTCGGCCGGGATGTCGAGCTCGCGCCCGCGAGCCTGCCGGGGCGTCTCGAGATCCGCCCGGGGGAGGTGCGCGACGGGGCGCACACGCCTGAGGCGGTGGACTGGCTGCTCGAGCGGCTACCCGATCCGGGCGCCTACGTGGTCTGCTGCTCGATCCTCGCGGACAAGGATGGCGAGGGAATCCTCGCGCGGCTGGCGCGCGCCGGCACGAGGCTGGTCGCGACCAGCTCGTCGAACCCCCGCGC
Organism: uncultured Thermoleophilia bacterium; assembly: GCA_963784765.1. Classification (GTDB taxonomy): domain Bacteria; phylum Actinomycetota; class Thermoleophilia; order Gaiellales; family Gaiellaceae; genus PALSA-600. The sequence continues at coordinate 265,712 of CAWASP010000024.1, read as the reverse complement.
CCTGCCTGCGGACGCCGTCGCCGAGCGGGCTCGGCCGTTCTTCGCGGCCGTCGAGACCGAGGACGACCCGCGGGAAGCGCTCCGCCGGGCACGCACGCTCGGCGGCCCTGTCCTCGTCACGGGCTCGCTCTACCTGCTTGCCGACCTGTCGGATGTCGTCTGAAATGCCTACGATGAGCCGATCTCGTGAGCGGATCGTCATCACCCTGTTCGCGCTCTTCCTGCTCGTCCTCTTCATCGGGCTCGCGTTTGCTGCAGGGTACGGAGTAGGAAGAATGCTTCTGTGACCGGGTCGGCGTTCTCGAGCGTCCACGACTTCTTCCACTCGTCGACGTGGTACGTGATCCGCAACCTCGCGGTCTTCTTCGTCGTCGTCTTCTGGATCTCGACGATCTACTGGGTGTTCAAGGATGCGCGCCGGCGGATCGGAGACACGCTGATCGTGCTCGTCGCCACGGCGATCGGAATCGTCCCGTTCATCGGGCCTCTCATCTACATGCTCTTCCGGCCGCCCGAGTACCTCGAGGATGTCCGGGAGCGCGAGCTCGAGATCAGGGCGATCGAGAAGCGGCTGGGCGGGCACGATCTCCGCTGCCCGGTGTGCCGCGCGCCGGTCGACGAGGACTTCCTCGTGTGTCCCGTCTGCACCACCAAGCTGCGTCAGTCGTGCGCGAGCTGCGGCAAGCCGCTCGAGGCGCTGTGGCAGATCTGCCCGTACTGCGAGACGCCGATCCCGCAGGACGGCGACGCCGTGCCGATCACCGAGGCGAAGAAGCGGCCACCGGCTGCGCGGCGGCGACGGTCCGGGTAATCTGCCGGGCCGCATGGCCGTCGAGCGCACGCTCATCCTGGCAAAGCCCGACGCGATCGAACGGAATCTCGCCGGTGAGATCCTGACCCGCTTCGAGCGTCGCGGCCTCCGGCTGCGCGCGGCGCGGCTCGTCGTGGCGTCCCGCCAGCTCGGCGAGACCCACTATGCCGAGCATCGCGAGAAGCCGTTCTTCGGCGAGCTCGTCGACTTCATCACCTCGGGCCCGACGCTCGCGCTCGTGCTCGAGGGCGAGGGGGCGATCGCCACGTGCCGCAAGACGATCGGGGCGACGAACCCCGCGGACGCCGACCCCGGCTCGCTCCGCGGCGAGTTCGCGCTCGCCATGCCGTCGAACCTCGTGCACGGCTCGGACTCCCCCGAGTCGGCCGAGCGCGAGATCGGGATCTGGTTTCCCGATGGCCTCGTCTGACGCGCAGCGCAACGTCGAGCTCTGGACCCGCGCCAACGAGGAGTACACCGACGCGAACGCGGAGGTGAACTGGGCGCTCGACGAGGTCTCGTGGGGGATCTGGGGGATCGACGAGTCGGAGCTCGGCGTGCTCGGCGAGGTTGCAGGCCTCGACGTCGTCGAGCTGGGTTGCGGCACCGCCTACTTCTCCGCGTGGCTCGCGAAGGCGGGCGCGCACCCGGTCGGCGTCGACGTGACCCCGGCGCAGCTCGCGACGGCGCGGCGGATGATGGCGAAGACCGGGATCGAGTTCCCGCTCGTCGAGGCGGACGCCGCGGACACGGGGTTGCCCGACGCCCGCTTCGACCTCGTCGTCTCCGAGTACGGCGCGTCGATCTGGGTCGACCCGTATCGCTGGATCCCCGAGGCGGCCCGCCTCCTGCGTCCGGGAGGGCGGCTCGTGTTCCTGCGCAACTCGACGCTCGTCATCCTGTGCTCCGACGACGAGGTGCCGGCGAAGGAGCAGCTCGTGCATCCGCAGTTCGGCATGCGCCGCTTCGAGTGGCCGGACGGCGGCGTCGAGTTCCACCTCGGGCACGGCGAGTGGATCGACGTGCTGAGGGCGAACGGCTTCGAGATCGAGCGGCTCGTCGAGATCCAGGCGCCCTCCGACGCGGTCACCCACGATCGCTACGACTACGTGACCGCCGACTGGGCCCGCAAGTGGCCGTGTGAGGAGATTTGGGTCGCGCGCCTGCTCCGATCCTGATCCTCGCTTCGACCTCGCCGCAGCGCCGGGCGATCCTCGAGCAGCTCCGCATCCCCTTCGAGGCGGTGGCGCCGGCGTACCACGAGGTGCCGGGCACGTCGCCGGTCGAGCGGGCGGCCGGGAAGGCGCGCTCCGTCGCCGGCGGCGACCGGCCCGTGCTCGGCGTGGACACCGAAGTGCTCTTCGGCGGTGAGCTCCTCGGCAAGCCGGCGAACGCGGCGGAGGCGGAGGCGATGCTGGAGGCGCTCGCCGGGCGCACGCACGAGGTCGTGTCGGGCCTCTGCCTGCGGACGCGCGGCTGGGAGGAGCTCCACAGCGCGAGCACGCTCGTCACGTTCAGGGCCTTGACGCCGCGCGACCTCGCCCACTACGTCGCCTCCGGCGAGTGGCAGGGGCGCGCAGGCGGCTACGCGATCCAGGGGCTCGGCGCGAGCCTCGTCGAGCGCGTCGACGGCGACTTCCTGAACGTCGTCGGGCTTCCCGGGGCGCTGCTCGTCTCGCTGCTCGCGTCGCGGTTCGCCGGTGCGTACGGCTTCGGCTGATGCCGCGGGTGCGCGAGGACGACCGCGAAGTCGACGAGCCGGGGCCCGCCAGGGAGGGGAGCGCTCGATGACCGAAGTCCCTGCAAGCTAGAGTGGCGCGCGACCGGCATGGGCGTCTTCAACTATCTGACCGGCTTCGGCGGCCGTGACATGGCCGTCGATCTCGGCACGGCGAACACGCTCGTCTACGTGCGTGGGCGCGGCATCGTGCTCTCCGAGCCGTCGGTGGTCGCGATCGACCAGCGCTCCGGCGAGGTGCACGCGGTCGGGCTCGAGGCGAAGCGGATGCTCGGGCGCACCCCGGGCACGATCAGCGCGATCCGCCCGTTGAAGGACGGCGTCATCGCCGACTTCGACGTCACCGAGCAGATGCTGCGCCACTTCATCCAGAAGGTGCACCAGCACCGCTTCGCGCATCCGCGGGTCGTCGTCTGCGTTCCGTCGGGCGTGACCGGGGTCGAGAAGCGTGCGGTCGAGGAGGCGACGCTGTCGGCGGGCGCGCGGAAGGCCTATCTGATCGAGGAGCCGATGGCAGCCGCGATCGGCGCCGGCCTTCCCGTGGCCGAGCCGACCGGGAACATGATCGTCGACATCGGCGGCGGCACCACGGAGGTGGCGGTCATCTCCCTCGGAGGCATCGTCGTCTCGCAGTCGCTGCGCGTCGGCGGCGACGAGATGGACGAGGCGATCATCAATCACATCAAGCGCGAGTACAAGCTCCTGATCGGCCAGCAGACCGCGGAGGAGATCAAGCTGGAGGTCGGCTCCGCGCACGCCATGAAGGAAGAGGTTCAGGCGGAAGTGCGCGGGCGCGACATGCTGTCCGGGCTGCCGAAGACGGTGATCCTCTCGAGCGAGGAAGTGCGCCATGCGCTCGAGGAGCCGGTCAACCAGATCATCGACGCCATCAAGTCGACGCTCGACAAGACCCCGCCGGAGCTCGCCGCGGACATCATGGATCGCGGGATCGTGCTCGCGGGCGGCGGGGCGCTGCTCCAGGGGCTGGACGAGCGCCTCCGCCACGAGACGCACATGCCCGTTCATCTCGCCGAGTCGCCGCTCACCTGTGTCGCCGTCGGCTCGGGGCGCAGCCTCGAGGAGTTCGACGCGATTCATCGCAGCTCGCGCGCACGCTCGCGCAACGGCCGCCCGCGGTAGGCAGCGGTGCCGCTTCGCGTCGAGGAGATCGACGCGCGGGCAGCCTCCGACGAGGTGCTCGGCGTGTTCCACGAGCTCGAGCAGGCGTGTCACGACGAGCTGCGGCCGGGGCAGCCGGTGCGGAGCCCGGCCGAGGTGATCGCGTTCTACCGGCATCAGCCGGAGACGCACCGGACATGCACCTGGATCGCCGACGGCGGCATGGCCGCGCTCTACGTCCACGGGCCGACGGCCGCGTTCCTCGAGCTGCTCGTGCATCCGGAGCATCGGCGGCGCGGTGTCGGGAGCGCGCTGCTCGACGCCGTCCTCGACCGCTGCCGCGAGGTCGGCGTCGTCGCGCTCCACGGGCGGCACAGGACAGCGGCGGGCGCCGCGTTCGCCGCGCGCGCCGGCGCCGTCGACGGTCAGCGGGTGGTGGGCTCGCTGCTCGACCTGCGGGCGGCCGAGCTGCCGGAGCCGCGCGCGCCGGCAGGGTTCCGTCTCGTCACCTGGCTTCGGAGCGTCCCGGAGGAATCACTGGCGGAATACGTGCGTGCGCGCGCGGCGATGGACGACGCCCCGGCGCCGGACGGCGTCGAGTTCCCGGCCTGGACGGCGGAGAACGTCCGCGCGTCCGAGGAGTCGCTTGCGCGTCGCGACCGCGAGATGCGTGTGACGGTCGCGGTCGATCGAGCCGGGGCGATCGCGGCGTTCACGGAGCTGCGTGTCTCGCGCGGCTCGACGCTCGGCTTCACGGACGACACCGGCACCGTCGCTGCGGAGCGGGGGAAGGGGCTGGCCCGGGCGGTGAAGCTCGAGTCGCTCCGCCGGCTGCGCGCCGACCATCCCGAGATCGAGGTCGTGTCGACGTCGAACGCGGAGGAGAACGCGGCGATGCGGCACATCAACGAGTCCGTGGGCTTCCGTCCGACCGTGACCGAGACGACCGCGTCGCTCACGCTCTGACCGAGATGCTCGACCCGAGGCGTCTGACCGTTGTCTGACTCTCGGTGCCGAGCGAATGGGGCATGCTCTGGGTTCACATGCGGGGCCGCGAGCAGGGGTTGATCGGAACGTGAGCATCGACTCGACGATCAACCATCTACACTTGAGACGCCTGTGCCTCGCAACCGGACCGTCCGCCTCGCGGTCCTGGGCTCATCCGTCCAGCGCACCGCCGCTTCCGGCCACCCGACGCATCGTTCCAGCGCCCTGAAGCGCCGGATCGTCGTGGGAGCGCTCGTCGCGCTGTCGCTCGTGTTGATCACGATCTCGTTCCGCTCGACCGCGCTCGACGGCGTCCAGGGAACCGCAGCCGACGCGCTGCGGCCGTTCGAGGTAGCCGCGAGCCGCGTCTGGCGGCCGTTCGGCGACGCCGTGGGCTGGTTCAAGGGGCTCGCCAACGCCAAGTCGGAGAACGCGCGCCTGCGGGCCGAGAACGCGCGCCTCCGCCATCAGCACGTGCTCGACGAGAGCGCCGTCTACCAGAACGTGCAGCTGCGGAAGGCGCTCGACTACCACGGCCCGGCGTCGATCTCGAAGTTCGGCCGACGCAATGCCGAGGTCCTCGTGAACCCGCAGAGCCCGATCGACCAGAGCGTCACGATCGCGGCAGGCTCCCACGACGGCGTCGCGATCAACGACGTCGTCGTCGAGCCGACGGCCGGCGGGGCGGGCGGGCTCGTCGGCACCGTCACGAAGGTCTGGGCGGGCGTCGCGCGCGTCACGCTGCTCACCGACACGTCCAGCCATGTGTCGGCGGCCGACCTCACCTCGCCCAGCGCCACCGGGATCGTCTCCAGCGCGGGCAACGGCGACTCGCTGATCTTCGACCGCGTCGCGAAGTCGAATCACGTCGACGTCGGCGACATCGTCGTGACGTCCGGAACGATCGGCAAGGGCGCGCTGCCGTCGATGTTCCCGAAGGGCATCGAGATCGGCACCATCTCGAGCCGCACGCAGAGCGACATCGACGCGTTCCAGACGATCCAGGTGCAGCCGTTCGTCGACTTCGCGTCGCTGCGCTCGGTGATCGTGCTGATCCCGCCGAGCCCCTGATGGACGCCGTGAAGGCAGCGGGCCTGCTCTTCGTCGTCGCGCTCGTCCAGCTCGTCGTGCTGACGCAGTACGCGACGTTCCGGTCCGCCAGCATCGTGCTCGTCTCGCTGCTTTCGATCGCGCTCCTGCGTGGCTCCGTGTTCGGGGCCTGTGCCGGGTTCCTGACCGGGCTGCTGCTCGACACGGCGACGCTCGGCACGCTGGGCTTCACATCGCTCCTGCTGACGGTCGGGGGCTTCTGGATCGGCCGGTACGGCGAGACGACGGCACGCGACCGCATCCACGCTCCGTTCCTGTCCGTCGCGGTCGTGACCGTGCTCTACGCATTCGGCGAGCTCGCGCTGCAATTCGTGCTCGGCGAGCCGGCTCCGGCAGCGCCGATCGTCGACGGGCTCCTGTCGGGCCTGCTCGTGAACCTCGCATTGACGCTTCCGGTCTACGCGCTCGTGCGCCGCCTCCTGCCGGCGCCGGAGCTGGGAGACCGCATCCGGGAGGTCCGCCTGCTTGGCTGACACCGACCTGCCTCGCGGAAGCCGCCGTTTCCTCCCCGGCGACCCCCGGGTCGAGGAGCCGTATCGGCTGACGCCGCAGCTGGCGTTTCGCGTCGCGGTGCTCGCGTTTCTGGCGCTCGGCGTCTTCGCCGTGCTCTTCCTGCGGCTCTGGGCGCTGCAGGTGCTGTCCGGCGACCGTTACCTGGCCGCTGCGAACGACAACCGCGTGCGCACGATCCGCATCGAGGCGCCGCGCGGGCCGATTCTCGATCGCAACGGCCGCGTCCTCGTCACGAACGTGCCCGGTACCCGGGTCGAGCTGTGGCCGGCCGACCTTCCGAAGACGTGGCCGGCGGAGCGCAACGAGCTCCGCGAGCTCTCCACGATCACCGGCGTCAGCGTGCACGACATGCTCACGCAGATGCACGACTACCGGAGCGATCCACTCACGCCGATCGTGGTCCGGCGCGGGCTGCGGGAAGACCAGGTGAACTACCTCGAGGAGCACAGCTCCCAGTTCCCAGGCGTCCGTCTGCAGAACAGCTGGCTCCGCAAGTACCCCTATCAGGCGCTCGGCGCCCAGGTGCTCGGCTACGTGGGCAGGATCTCGGCGGACGAGTACAAGCAGCTCCGCAAGCAGGGCTACCAGCCGACCGACACGATCGGCCAGTCGGGCGTCGAGTACACCTACGACAGCTACCTGCGCGGCAAGGACGGCTCCGCGCAGCTGACCGTCGACTCGCTCGGCAGGCCGAAGGGCAACGCCGTGCTGATGACGAATCCCACGCCCGGCGAGGCGCTCCGGCTGACGATCGACATCAACCTGCAGCGCGCCGCCGAGAAGGCGCTCACGTACGGGATCGGGCTCGCGCGGTCGAGCGCCGAGGGCGCGTTCGCCGACGGCGGCTCGATCGTCGCGCTCGACCCGAACACCGGCGCCGTGCTCGCGATGGCGTCCAACCCGACCTACAAGCCGTCGATCTTCGCCGGCACGCCCGACCCGAAGAAGCTCGCGCCGCTCCTCAACCCGAACGTCGCCGAGAAGGACAACCATCCGGGGATCAACCGGGCGCTCGGCGCCGCCTACCCGCCGGGCTCGACCTGGAAGCCGGTGACCGCGCTCGCGGCGATGCAGGAGCAGATCCTGACGCCGTACGAGCCGATCCTCTGCTCGCCCGACCTCGTCGACCACGGCCAGGTGTTCCACAACTGGACGCCGCTGATCGACCAGAACATGGATCTGAAGACGGCGCTCGCCGAGTCGTGCGACACCTACTTCTACCGGGTCGCCCAGCGCTTCTACAACCTGCCGCCCGACCGCGGCCACCCCCTGCAGGCATGGGCGAGCCGCTTCGGCTTCGGCGAGCCGACGGGCGTCGATATCGGCGGCGAGACGACCGGTCTCGTGCCGACGCCCGAATGGCGTCGCGAGGCGTTCCCGGCCAGCAAGGGCTACGGCGCCGTCGACCGCATCTGGAAGCCCGGCTATTCGATCCAGCTTGCGATCGGCCAGGGCGACCTGCTCGTGACGCCGCTGCAGATGGCCCGCTTTTACGCGATGATCGCGAACGGCGGCAAGCTCGTCACGCCGCACATCGGAGAGGACGTCGAGCTCACCGGGCAGGGGAGCCAGGCCCTTCGCGTGCTCCGCCGCTTCGGCGCGCAGGCGCCGCAGTCCACCGGGGTCGACCCGGCCGCGCTCGCGGTCGTGCAGCAGGGTCTCGAGGAGGCGACACACTCGCCGCTCGGGACGTCGTACGGCGTCTTCGGCAACTTCGGCGTCGACATCGTCGGCAAGACCGGCTCGGCGGAGAAGGTCGTGAGCGTGCCCGGGTATCCGAACCCGTTGAAGCTGACGCAGTCGTGGTGGTGCGGCTACGGGCCGTACGAGTCCCCCTCGATCGTCGTCTGCGCGATGATCGAGAACGGCGGCCACGGCGGTACCGCCGCCGCGCCGGCCGCGCTCAAGGTCTTCGAGCAGTACTTCAAGAAGAGCGCAACCGTCACCTCCCACCCGAGCGACTGATGACGATCGAGGCCATCGACGCGAGGACCCGCGGCCTGCGCCGCCGTCGCCGGGAGGAGGCCGCTTCGCTTCCCGCGCTGCTGCGCCGGCTCGACTGGGTCCTGCTCGCCGCGCTCGCCGGGCTGACGCTGTACGGCCTCTACGCGATCGACGGGATCACGCGCCACGACCCGACCGGGTCGGCGTTGTCCCGGCAGGCGCTCTACGCAGGCGTCGGGGCGCTCGTCTTCGTCGGTCTGCTCTTCATCGACCCCGCCGTCTACCGCCGCCGCCACCGGCCGATCTACTTCGGCACGCTCGGCCTGATGGTGCTGGTGCTCGCGGCGGGTGCGGCCAGCCGCGGCTCGAAGCGCTGGATCGACATCGGCTTCTTCGCCTTCCAGCCGTCCGAGTTCGGGAAGGTGCTGTTCGTGCTGGCGCTCGCCGGGCTGCTCGCCGACCGGTCGCTGCCGGCGACGGCGGCGCGGGCCCCGCTGCGCGCGATCGGGTACGGCCTCGCCGCGATCCTGCTCGTCTTCGTGCAGCCGGACGTCGGCACCGCCCTCGTCTACGTCGCCGCGCTCGCCGGCATCCTGTTCGTCGCCGGCGTGCGGTGGCTGCACCTGGGGCTGCTCTTCGGGGCGACGATCCTGGTTGCGCTGACCGTTCTCTGGTTTCTGCCTTCGGCCGGGGTGAACGTGCTGAAGCCGTACCAGACCGCCCGCCTAACGGGCTTCACGCATCCGTCGAACGATCCCCGGGGAGCCACCTACAACCTGCGGCAGTCGATCACCGCCGTCGGCGCCGGCGGCCTGCGGGGCCGCGGCATCCTCGGCGCGACGCAGACCCGGCTCAACTATCTGCCGGCCCACTCGACCGACTTCGCCTTCGCGTCGCTCGCCGAGGAGCACGGCTTCTTCGGCGCCTCGCTGCTTCTGCTGCTCTATCTGCTCGTGGTCTGGCGAGCGCTGAAGATCGTGACCGTGGCGCGCGACCTCTACAGCGCGGTCGTCGCGGGCGGCATCGCCTTCCTGTTCCTGTTCCAGGTGTTCGTCAACGCTGCGATGACGATGGGGATCGCGCCGATCACCGGCATCCCGCTCCCGTTCGTCTCCGTGGGCGGCTCGTCGATGATCACGAACTTCCTGGCGTTCGGGATCCTGCAGGCGATCTACATGCGGCGCGCGGCCCGGCGGTGGGCGTGAGCAAGAAGCGGACGAAGCTCGGGCCGCTTGCCGTGCTCTCGGTCGTTCGGGAGCTGCGGCGCGGCGCAGGAGATCCCCGGCCGCTCGCGGTCGGGGGCGCCCGCGAGCTCGCGCCGGTGCTCGTCCGCGAGCTCGTCGCCGGCGGGGATCCGTCGGCGGTCGTGCAAGGTTCAACGGAGGCTGCCGCAGCGCTCGTGTGGATCGGCGAGCCCGACGAGGAGGCGCTGCACGAGGCGTGGCAGAAGGACATCCCGATCGTCGCCGTCACCGACGCCGAATCCGTCCCGTACGTGCTCGCGACCGACCTGGTCAGGGTGCCGCCGGGCCAGGGCTTCCCCGTCGACGCGATCGCGGCGGCGCTCGCCGCCCGTCTCGGCGAGAACGGGACGGCGCTGGCGGCGCGCCTCCCGGTGCTGCGGCCCGCGGTCTGCGAGCGGCTGATCGCGACCTATTCGCGGCGCAACGCCCTCGTCGCCGCCGCGGTCTTCGTTCCCGGCGTCGACCTGCCCGTGCTGACCCTCAACCAGATCCGGCTCGTGCTTCGCATCGCGCTCGCCTACGGCGCCGAGCTCGACAACCGGCGCGCTGTCGAGCTCGTCGGCGTGGTGGGGGCGGGGTTCGGCTTCCGCGCCGTCGCGCGCGAGCTTCTCGACCTCGTCCCGGTCGCCGGCTGGGCCGTCAAGGGCTCGGTCGCCTACGCGGGCACGCGTGCGATCGGCGAGGCGGCCGTGCGTTACTTCGAGTCGCGGTCGTAGCGCCGTCCGGCGGCGGTCCTACGCTCTCCGCATCGACTGGAGGTGATGCCCGCATGGCACTGACCGGACAGCAGGAAGCGTTCGAGCTGCTTCTGATCGAGGAGGCGGATGCCTGGTTCGAGTATCTCGACTCGACACGCGGGCAGTCTGCGACGCGGTACGTCGAGGTGGAGCCGTGGGCCTGGTCGCGGCTCTCGCAGCGCCTCCGGGCGATCCGCGCACGCCGGGCGAAGCTCCGACCGGCTGCCGAAGCCGCCTGACGGCACGCTGATACCCTGGGCGTCGGCCATGCCAAGGCTTTTCCCATCCATCCGCGCCGCGCGGCCTTCGAGGCTTGAGCGCGCGCACGATCCAGGAGACATCGTTTGCCACTCCCTTGGTTCCGACGCAAGAAGTCGGACGAGACAGCGCGCCCCGAGCGCGCCCCCGAAGCAGGAACGAGCGAAGTAACGACCGTCGCCGAGGCCGCCCCGAGCGCGGCCGGCGACGGAAGCGAGAGCACCAGCCCGAGGAAGCGCCGCCGCGGGACGCGCGGCGGGCGCAACCGCAAGAAGAAGACCGCCGCCGCGGGCGGGGCGGCCGCCGCGGCGAAAGGGGCCGCCGCTGCCGAGCCCGCGCAGCCCGAGAAGCCCGAGAAGCGCAAGCCGCCGGAGCGCAAGGCGCGGACCTCGCAGAGCCGCCGGCGCACGGCTCCGAAGCGCGCGCCGCTTCCGAAGGCGAAGCGCGAGCTTCTCGTCTCGGTCGACGCGGGCGAGAAGCGCGTCGCCGTTCTCGAGGACGACCGCGTAGTCGAGGTCTACCTCGAGCGGCCGGAGCGTCGCTCGATCGCCGGCAACATCTACCTCGGAGTCGTCGACAACGTCCTCCCCGGGATGGAGGCCGCGTTCGTCGAGATCGGCCTCGAGAAGAACGGCTTCCTCTACGTCGACGAGATCGTCGGCCCGGAGCTCGAGGGCCGCAAGGGCGCGCGGAAGATCCAGGACCTGATCCAGCGCGGCGAGAAGATCCTCGTCCAGGCCGTCAAGGATCCAATGAAGACGAAGGGCGCGCGGTTGACGACGGAGATCTCGCTGCCCGGCCGCTTCGTCGTCTACGTGCCGCACGGCGAGGGCCTCGGCGTCTCACGGCGGCTCGAGGACGAGGAGCGCAACCGCCTCAAGGCGATCCTGAAGGAGCTGGCGCCGAAGAAGGGCGGGGTCATCGTCCGCACCGCGGCGGAGGGGGCTTCCGCCGAGGACATCGAGCGCGACCTCGACTTCCTCCAGCGGCTGTGGCGCTCGATCGAACAGAAGGCGAAGAACGCCAAGCCGCCGATGCTCGTCTACCAGGAGGCCGAGCTCCCGCTGCGAGTCGTTCGCGACCTCTTCACCGGTGACTTCGAGCGGCTGCTCGTCGACCACGACCGGACGCACAAGCGGATCGTCGGGTATCTGAAGAAGACGTCCCCCCACATGGCGGAACGCGTGACGCGCTACAAGGAGCGGGAGCCGCTCATGGAGGCCTTCGGCGTGGAGCAGGAGATCCGCTCCACGCTTCACCGGCGTGTCGACCTTCCGTCCGGCGGCTACCTGATCTTCGACTACGCCGAGGCGTTCACGGTCATCGACGTGAACACGGGCCGCTTCGTCGGCTCGCGGTCGAAGAAGTCCGGTGGCCGCCTCGAGGACACGATCACGAAGAACAACCTCGAGGCCGTCAAGGAGGTCGTCCGCCAGCTGCGGCTGCGCGACATCGGCGGCATCATCGTCATCGATTTCATCGACATGGCCAGCCCCAAGAACCGGGCGGCGGTCGAGCAGGCCCTGGCGGAGGAGCTGGAGCGCGACCGCACGAAGACCTACGTCGTCGAGATCTCACCGCTCGGGCTCGTCGAGATGACACGGCAGAACGTCACCGACGGACCGCGCGAGGTGATGACGAAGAAGTGCCCGACGTGCGGCGGCGACGGGATCGTCGTGTCCGAGCACACGGCGGCCGTCGACGTCGAGCGGCGGCTGCGCGGGCTCGTCGAGCCGGGCTCCCGCGCGAAGGCGTTCAAGGTCGAGGTCGCCGCGAAGGTCGCCTGGCTCGTCGCCGGCTCCGGCGGTGAGCGTCTGCGTGAGCTCGAGGAGACGACGCGCCGCCGCTTCTTCCTGATCGGGAAGGAGGGAGAGCACCTCGACCACTTCCACGTGCTCGAGCAGGGCACGCTCGCGAAGGTCGCACCGGAGCTGCCGTTCGAGGTCGGGCAGGAGCTCGACGTCAAGCTCGGCGAGGTGGGCCTGCACGACCCGCAGGCGGCGGTCGGCAAGGTCGGCGAGACAGAGGTTGCCGTCGGCGGAGCCGCCAAGCTCGTCGGGAAGAAGGTGAAGGCGCGGATCGTGGCCGTGACCGAGGGTCTTGCGTGGGCCGAGCTGCTCGCGCCGATCGAGCACGTCGACGAGCCGCTGACGGCCGAGTCCGAGGCGGAGAAGCCGACGCGCGCGCGCCGGCCGTCGACCAGGAAGGCGGCACCCGAGCCGGCACCCGAGCCGGCGGTCGAGCCGGCAGAGGCGGAGGCGGAAGTCGTCGAGGAGGCCGGTGGCGAGGAGCCTGAAGCCGGATCCGGAGAGGGCGAGCCTGCGCCGCCGGTGAAGAAGAAGACTCGTCGCGGCTCGCGCGGAGGCAGAGGGCGGAAGAAGAAGACCGCGGCAGCGGCCGGGGCGACGAACGGCTCCGGCCCGGGTGAGGGGGCGGGCGCGCCGGAGGAGCCGGAGCCCGCTCGCGACGCCACGCCCGAAGCCGAAGCCGAAGCCGAAGCCGTCCCGGACGAGCCGAGGATCCACGTCCCCGACCGCGACCTCGGCGCCGGTGACCGCGACGGCGAGGGAGGCGACGGCGAGGCGGCTGCCGCGCCGCGCCGAAAGACGCGCCGGGGCTCGCGCGGCGGCCGGAACCGACGCAAGAAGACGAGCGCGGCGGCGAGCACCGTGACCGAGGAGAGCGATGCGGGCGATGCGCCGTCGCAGAATGGCGACGATGAGGACTGGGGTTACACGCCGATGAGCGAATGGGGGTTGGACGACTCCTGAGGGCAGTCGCTACACTGGCCCGGTTTCGCGGGCCCGCGCTCGCGTTTCTTTCGTCATGGACTACGCGATCATCCGTCTCGGTGGCAAGCAGTACCGCGTCCGTGAGGGCGAGACCCTCGTCGTGGACCGGGTGAAGGCCGACGAGGGCAAGAGCTTTCAGCCGGACGTGCTACTCGGGGACGGCGTCGTGACGGCGACCGTCCTCGCCCACGAGCGCGGGCCGAAGATCCAGATCCGGAAGATGAAGCGGCGGACGGGATACCGCCGCCGCAACGGCTTCCGTGCGGCCACGAGCCGCCTCGAGATCTCGCTCGGCTCCGCCTCAGGGCGCAAGGCTGCGGCGCCGAAGGCCCAGGCTGCGACGAAGAAGCCGGCCGAGCCGGCCGCCGCCGAGGCAGCGCAGCCCCCCGCGGACGACCACGTCAAGGGGATGCCGAGCGGCTACGAGGAGATGACGGTCGCGCAGATCTCGGAGGGCGCGAAGACCTGGAACCGGCCCATGCTCGAGGCCGCGCTCGCCTACGAGCGCACCCACGCGAGTCGCAAAGGGGCCGTCGCGGCGCTCGAATCGGCTCTCAAGGCGAAGGAGGAGGGCTCCTAATGGCACACAAGAAGGGCCTCGGCTCCTCGAAGAACGGCCGTGACTCCAAGCCGAAGTACCTCGGCGTGAAGATCTTCGACGGGCAGGCCGTGCAGCCCGGCAACATCATCGTCCGCCAGCGCGGCACGAAGTTCCGGCCGGGCCCCGGAACCGAGATCGGTCGCGACGACACGATCTTCGCCGTCCGAGCCGGCACGGTCACCTTCCGGACGAGCGGCGAGCGCCGCTTCGTCTCGGTCGTCGAAGCGGCCTGACCGGCACTCCGGCGCTCGAAGGGCGCAGCGCTACCGTGTCGTCGTGTTCAGCGATCGCGCACACATCCACCTGCGGGCCGGCAAGGGCGGCGACGGCGGGCTCAGCTTCCGGCGGGAGAAGTTCGTGCCGAAAGGCGGGCCCGACGGCGGTGACGGCGGCCGCGGAGGGGATGTCGTCCTCATCGCCGACCCGTCGTTGCGGGACCTCTCGTCGCTCCAGCGGCGTCGTTGGATCGAAGCCGGTCGCGGCGCGAACGGGCGCGGCGCCAGGAAGCACGGCGCGGACGGCGAGGACGTCGAGCTGCGCGTCCCGGTCGGGACACAGGTGTTCACCGGCGACGGCGACCTCGTGGCCGACCTCGCCCGTCCCGGCGCGCGCGTCGCGCTCGCCCGCGGCGGCCCCGGAGGCCGCGGCAACGCACGTTTCGTCTCCTCGACCCGGCAGGTGCCTCGCTTCGCCGAGGTCGGACTGCCCGGAGAGGAGCGAGACGTCGAGCTGCATCTCAAGCTGCTCGCGGACGCCGCTCTCGTCGGACTGCCGAATGCCGGCAAGTCGTCGCTCCTCACACGCATCTCGAACGCCCGGCCGAAGGTCGCCGACTACCCCTTCACGACCGTCCAGCCGGTCCTCGGGACCGTCGAGGCCCCGGACGGTCGCCAGCTCGTCGTCGCGGACGTCCCCGGGCTGATCGAAGGAGCGAGTGAAGGCGCCGGGCTGGGCCACGAGTTTCTCGCCCACCTCGAGCGTGCGCGGACGCTCGTGCACGTCATCGACGCATCGAAGCCGGCCGACGAGCAGTGGCGCACGATCGACGCCGAGCTCGTTGCATACGGCGCAGGCCTCGAGCAGCGTCCGCAGATCGTCGTCCTGAACAAGATCGACATCGCGCCCGATCCGGTACTGGCCGTCGACGACGCACGCATCGCGGGCGTGTTCCGCCTCTCGTGCGCGACCGGGGAGGGGCTCGACGAGTTCCGCCGCGCCCTCCACGCCCTCGTGCCCGAGCCGGAGCACGAGGAGCCGAGCGAGGACGAGCTGGCCGATTTCCTCGTCTACCGCCCACAGCCACGCCGCCGCTCCTGGCGGCTGCTGCGCACGGAAGGCGGCTTCCGCGTCCTCGGCACGCCGCCGCCCGACGACGAGCTCGAGCGGGCGCTCCGTGCCGCCGGTGCGAAGGCGGGCGCGACGGTCGAGATCGGCGACGAAGAGCTCGAGCTCGCGTGAGCCCGGCCGCCGGCAGGCGCCGCGCGGCGCTCGGCCTCTTCGGCGGCGCCTTCGACCCTCCGCACCGCGGGCACGTCGAGCTCGCACGCACGGCGAAGCAGGCGCTCGGGCTCGAACGGCTGCTCGTCGTCGTCGCGCAGGCGCCCGGCCACAAGCCGGTCGACACGCCCGCCGCGGCGCGCCTCCGGCTCGCGCGCGCGGCGTTCCCCGGCGACGAGATCGTGCTCGACGACCATCCGCGCACCGTCGATGCGCTGCGTGCGCATCCCGAGTGGCGCGACGCCGTCTTCCTCGTCGGCGCAGACCAGTTCTGCGACCTTCCGAGCTGGAAGGAGCCGAACGCCGTGCTGGAGCTCGTCTGGCTCGGCGTTGCCACGCGCCCGGGGTTCGCGCATGAGCGCCTGCAGGGGGTGCTCGAGCGGCTCGAGCGCCCCGAGCGCATCCTCTTCTTCGACATCGACCCCATCCCCGTCGCATCGTCGGAGCTCCGTGAGCGGCTCGAGCTCGGGGAGGACGTCGGCGACGATCTCCCGGCTGCCGTGGCCGAGATCGTCCGCGCCGAAGGGTTGTACGGAACCTCACACAGGTACACTGGGTCTGCTTGAGCCCGCTCGAACAGGCCCGCCGGATCGCGGCCATCGCCCACGACAAGCTCGGCCGCGACGTCGTCATCCTCGACATGCAACCCGTCTGTGCGTACACGGACTACTTCGTGCTGGTCACCGGCGGCAATCCGCGCCAGGCAAAGGCGATCTGGGACGAGGTCCATGCACGGCTGAAGAAGGAGAACGCGCTGCTGCCCCGATCCGCCGACGGCGAGCGGCAGGCAACCTGGATCGTCGCCGACTACGTCGACGTCGTCCTGCACGTCTTCACGCCCGAGGCGCGCGAGTACTACCGTCTCGAGGATCTCTGGGGCGACGTGCCCCACGAGGCCGTCGAGGCGGCGACCGGCTGAGCCGGAGCCCGGTCGGGGCTACACTGTCTCCGCTGCATGGGCCCATAGCTCAGTTGGGAGAGCGTTTGGCTGGCAGCCAAAAGGTCGCCGGTTCGAGCCCGGCTGGGTCCATTTTTTCCGCTTCGCCCGCTTCGCTTGGCCATCGCGCGCTTCGCGCGCGGTGGCCTGCGCTCTCGCTTTCCGCTCGCTCGGCAGGCGAGCCGGCGTTGCCGGCTCGCCGCTGCTGCTGACGGCGGGACGTGGTCGGGCCGCGCCCGCCATGTCGGGCGCGGCTGCGTTCCCGCTTCGCCCGCTTCGCTGGTCCATCGCGCGCTTCGCGCGCTGCTTGTCCAGCGCGCTTCGCGCGCTGCTTGTCCAGCGCGCTTCGCGCGCGGTGGCCTGCGCTCTCGCTTTCCGCTCGCTCGCCGCCGCTGCTGACGGCGGAGGCTGATCCGGCCGCGCCCGCCATGTCGGGCGCGGCTGCGGTGAATCACAGATCGGTGGCCACCCTTTAGGGGGAGAGCGGCTTCCCCTTTCTTGGGATGCATCGCCCGCCGTTCCTCACATTGTTAAGAGACGACGTGGCAAGTAGCCACATGTTTCAGGAGGTAGCTGCGGTGATTCGGTGGAAGACCCGGTACATGCGCGTCGCGCTTGCGGTTGCGGCGTTCCTCAGCGTGGCGATCGCGAGCGGCGCGGGCGCTCGCTGGCGGTAGCTTCGGGAGCGCAGTCCTCGGACTGATGCGCAAGCTCCCGGCCATCGGCCAGGCGCTCCCGCCGCGGCTGCGCCGGTACGTCCTGGCGGTCACGTTCGCCGGCGTACCGGTCGCAGCCGCAGCTGTCGTTGTCGCGGCGCGTGATCCGCTGAGCACGCACGCCGTCATGGGAATCGCCTCGTTCTTCGCGCTGGCGATCCTCGCCGAGTGGCGGCCCGTGCCGATCGACGTCGAGGGGAAGCGGCTCGTGTCGCTGGCCTTCGTCTTCATCGTCTCGAGCCAGCTGCTCTTCGGCTGGGAATGGTCCGTCGTGATCGGCTCGTGCTCGATCGCCCTGGCGATGGCGATGGACAGGGTGGAGCCGATCAAGGCCGCGTTCAACGCCGCGACGTATGCGATCGCCTCGGCGCTGGCCGCCGTCCCGCTGCTCGTCGACGGTGGCGCAGGCAGCAGCTACGGGAGGCTCGCCGCGACGGTCGTCATCAGCGGGTCGATCTTCGTCGTCGTCAACGTGTTCCTCGTGTGCGTGGCGATCGCCCTCGCGACGGAGACCCCGGTGCGGGAGGTCTTCCGCGACCATCTCCAGTACTCGGGCCCGATCTTCGCCATCTCGGTTTTCGTCGCGGCGCAGGCCGTGATCCTCTGGCGCCTGTCGGCGCCGCTCATGATTCTCCTCGGCGCCCCGCTCTTCGCGCTCGCGATGTATCAACGCTCGTCGGTTCGCGGCCGGGTCGCGGAAGAGGCGGCCTCGACCGACATCCTGACCGGCCTGCGCAACCGGCGGTCGTTCGAGGACCATGCCGAGGGCGCGCTCGCGGCGGCACGCGACAACGAGGACGAGCTCGCGCTGTGCCTCGTCGACGTCGACCGGTTCAAGCAGGTCAACGACGGTCACGGGCACATGGTGGGAGACACCGTGCTGCAGGTGCTGGGTGCCGCGATCGACGAGGTTGCGCCCGCAAGCGGCTTCCGGCTCGGCGGTGACGAGTTCGCCGTCCTGATCCCGGTCGGCCGGCATTTCGAGGTCGCCTCTGCCGTCCAGGCGGAGTTCGCGGCGGCGCAGCGGCAGGTCGCCGCGCTCGGTGACCCCGTGACGGTCAGCATCGGGATCGCGCTGTTTCCCCTCGACGCCGACGACCTCCACACGCTGCGTCGTCGGGCGGACCTCGCGCTCTACCGGAGCAAGTACGGCGGCCGTGCACGTGTGACGCTGTACGAGGCGGCAGGCGCAGACCTGTCGTTCCTCGCCGCGACGACGATTCCCGAGTATGCGACGCGCGACCACCGGCTCGTGACGGCGCACCGTCTCGCGAGCCTCGTCGATGCGCTCGCGGACGCTGCGGCCCGGCACCGTGGCACGCTCACCCCGACGGGGTTCGCGAACGTGCTCGACCACTGGGCCGGGTTCAACAGCAACCACTCGCAAGCCGTGGCGTCGCTCAGCCTGATCCTTGCCAGAAGCCTCGGCGTCGGCGGCGAGGACCTCGAGCAGATCTACGTCGCCGCGCTCCTGCACGACGTCGGGAAGATCGCCCTGCCCGACCACGTGCTGCACAAGCCGTTCCGTCTCGACCCGGAAGAGCGCGCTCTCGTCGAGCGCCACTCGGTGATCGGCTACGAGCTCCTGCGTGACATCGGCAACGTGCCGGCGGCGACGTATGTCCTCCACCACCACGAGCGGTGGGACGGCGGGGGGTACCCGACGGGTCTGGCCGGCGCCGAGATCCCGTTCGGCTCACGCGTGATTCTCGTCGCCGACGCCTTCGACGCCCTCACATCCGACCGGGCCTACCGATCCGCGGTGTCGATCGAGGCGGCTCTTCGCGAGATCCTGAGCCAGAGCGGCCGGCAGTTCGATCCGCGTGTCGTCGCTGCCCTGGTCGAGCACGTCGAGCGCCCGCTCGACGAGACCGCTGCCGAGCCCAACGCCGAGCGGCCGCTGGAGGAGGTCGCATGATCTTCGTCGACGTCGTCGTCGTCGCACTCGTGATCGGGCGGCTGCTCGGCGGGAGATTCTCGGCCCTCGCGAGCGTGTCGATCCGTGGTATCTGGCTGGCGTTCACGGCGCTCCTCCTCCAGGCGATCGCGTTCCCGGTCGGGGTGTTCCCGTGGCAGACGCCGGACTCGCTCGCGCGGATCCTCTGGCTCGCCTCCTACGCCCTGCTCATCGGGATGCTCGCGCTCAACGTCCACCTCCGCGGGACGCCGATCATCGCCGCGGGGCTTGCCTGCAACCTGGCGGCGATCGTCGCGAACCGGGGGCTGATGCCGGTGCGGCCGTCGGCGCTCGCGACAGCCGGGCGGCACTATCACGTGCACCTGAACAGCATCGCCTCGACGAGCCCGCACCTCGCCGCGCTCGTCGACCGCTGGGCCGTGCCCGGCTTTCTTCCATTCGGCAACGTCTTCTCGATCGGGGACGCCCTGATCGCCGCAGGGACGATCGTCGTCGTGGCCATGGCCATGCGCTCGGGCGAGCCGAGCCCGCCGCCGGTCGTCGAGCGCAGTCGGCTCGGGGCCTCTAGTCCCCCGGCGGCCTGACCACCGCGCCGCCGTCGGCGCGCTGGACGACGAGCGGGAGCATCCGTTCCGAGAGGTAGGTCTCGATCGCGCCGATCGCGTCGGCGAGCAACCGGTCGTGCTCTGCCCGGGCGAACCGGACGCGCAGCGAGCAGTGATCGTCGGCGTCGAGGACCTCGGCCTCCAGTCCGCACGCCGCGAGCGCCTGCGACAACTCGTCGCCGAGCCCCTGCCGGGGCACGTCGATCTGGATCGTCTCGGTCATATCGATCCTCTATATCCCGCGCCGGGCCGCCTCATGCATCGGGGTTTTCACGGCTCCCCGGAAGGTGCGGCGTCGTCGCCGCCGTGAGAGAGTGCGGCCGTCTCCGTGCGTATCGGCGTCAAGTCCACATTCTCGATCGTCGCCTCCGACGAATCCGGCCAGGTCGGCTGTGCCGTGCAGTCGAAGTACTTCTCGGTCGGCTCGGTCGTGCCGTGGGCGCGTGCGGGCACCGGTGCCGTTGCGACGCAGGCGAATGGGGTCGCGGCGTACGGCGCCCTGGCGCTCGCTCAGCTCGAGCGCGGCGCGACGCCGCAGGAAGCGCTCGCGCGTGTGCTCGCGGACGACGCGGGGCGCGAGACCCGTCAGCTCGGGATCGTCGGTGCCGATGGGCGAGCCGCCGCGTTCACCGGTTCGGAGTGCCTCGACTGGGCCGGGCATCGCGTCGGCGAGGGGTTTGCCGTGCAGGGCAACATCCTTGCCGGCGAGGCGGTGGTGGAGGAGATGGCGCGCGCCTACGTCGAGGGGCCGGGGACGTTCGTCGAACGGCTTGTGGCCGCGCTCGAGGCCGGCCAGGCGGCCGGGGGCGACCGGCGGGGACAGCAGTCTGCCGCGGTCGTCGTCGAGCGGTCCGGCGCCGGGGGCGAGACGCGCGAGGGGATCGACCGGATCTGCGACCTGCGCGTCGAGGACCATCCGGAGCCGATCGCCGAGCTCCGTCGCCTGACCGGCATCTGGCACATCTGGGATTCGCAGCGGCGTGCCCACGCGCTGTCGGACGCAGGTGACCCGGCGGCGGCAGCCGATCTGCTCGCGGCAGCCCTCGCGGGCGGCGAGGAGCCGATGCTGCTCTACAACCTCGCCTGCTACGAGGCGCTCGCGGGCCGTCTCGAGCCTGCGCTCGCTCACGTCCGGCGCTCGATCGAGCTCGACCCGTCCTACCGTTCGCCCGCGCTCGAGGACCCCGACCTCGAGGCGATCCGCTCGCACCTGCTCTAGCCAGCCTTGTCACGCTCTCGTGCCTGAGTTGGCACAGACGTGTGCGCCTGCACCGCCTACCGTTGTCGGAAACGACAACGAAGGGAGAAGGTCATGCGCAAGGCGCTCCTCGCAACCGCCCTCCTGGCGGCGCTCGTGCTTCCGGCTGCCGCCATGGCGGCACCGCCGCCGCAGACGCCTCCCGCCGTGCTCTGCGGCCCCGGCTGCAGCGGAAACGGCGGCGGCTTCACCGGCTGTCTCGATCAGCGTGCGTCCCACTCGGCCCGTGTCTGGGGGGTCGCGAGCATCTCGCACTACCTGATCGTCCACTACTGCAAGCAGTACGGCCGGATCACGAGCATCTCGATCCTGGCTCACGGATGCGACACGAACGGCTTCGTCGCCTGCAGCGCCGGGCCGGCGTGGCTGACCGGCGGCGGCGTCGGCTCGAGCTCTGCGAGCTTCGAGGCGCACGCGACGTGGCACATCACGCCGCTCGGGATCTACAACGGCACCGACGTGCTCACGCTGACGGTGCCGAGCGGGTAGGGATGCCTCCTCGCTGGCTCACGGTGACGGTGCTCGTCTGGCTCGTGCTCTCGGTCGCGCTCTACGTCGCGGTCAGGCTGATGCTCTGACGTATCGTCGCGGTCGTGGAGCTTCGCCCCACGACCGCCGGCGACCTGCCGGCGCTGCACCGGCTCTTCCTCGACTCGATCGCCGACGTGTACCGCGCCCGGCGGCTCGAGCCGCCGACGCCGCCGCTCGAGGTGTTCGCGAACCAGCAGGGCCACGTGCTCGCCACAGGCGTGTCCGTTCTCGCGGAGACGAATCGACGACCGATCGGGTTCGCGTCGGCGTGGTCGCGGGGCGGAGACTGGTTCCTCGCGTCGCTCTTCGTCGCTCCGGAGGCGCAGCAGCGCGGCGTCGGCACGACGTTGCTCGAGGCCGTGCTCGGCGACCGTGCGGAGCGCAGGCGAACGATCACCGACGCGATTCAGCCCGTCTCGAACCGGCTCTACCTTCGCCGCGGGCTCGTGCCCGCAACGCCGATCCTGACCTTCGCCGGCCGTCCTGCCGTCACGGCGGCGGCTGCTCCCGCTCCGGCGTCGCTCGCCGAGGTCGACCTGGCCGCGTACGGCTTCGACCGGGCGGTCGATCACGCCTACTGGGCGCTCCATGCGCGCCGCTCGACGTGGCCGGGCGCCTACTCCTACGCCTTCCCGGGCGGGGCGATCGGGCCCGTCGCCGGCCTCGATCCGGAGGCGGCCGCTGCGGCACTCGCCTCGGAGCTCGCGCAGGCGGACGGCTCCGTCACGATCCGGGTCCCCGGCTCCGCCCGCAGCCTGGTCGAGGTGGCGGTGAGCTCCGGGCTCCGGCTCGCGCCCTCGCCGGGGCTGCTGCTCGGGTCGGCGGGCGTCCGGCCCTTCGAAGCGCTTGCGCTCTCGGGATACACGCTCGCCTGACACCGCGGGCCTCTCGAGGCCCGGGACACGCGATCCGGGCGTTTTCCCGCCGCGAATACCGGGGAATCCCTCATCGGGGCGTTCCCTCTTGACGCCCAGATCTCGTACGATCCGTAGCCGATGTCACGTTTCGCCTGGGAACTCGTCTTCATGATGCTCGTGCTGAAGATCCCGATCGTCTACCTGTGCCTCGTCGTCTGGTATGCGATCAAGGCCGAGCCCGAGCCGGGCGAGCGCCCGCACGAGGACTACTCGGTCTGGCGTCCGTGGCGCCGGCCGTCCGGGCCGCGCCCGCGGCGGGGCTCGCCGCACGGGACGCGCGACCGCGCCCGCGTCTCCCGCGCGCGTCGCGGTAGAGTCGCAGCGTGACGTCGACCACGAGGACGGGCGAGGGGGCGAGAGAGGCGGTCGCGGGGCTGCTCGCGGCGAGCGCGCTCTTCCTCGGCGGCCTCGAGCTCTTCTACCGGCCGTTCCGGATCGCGCCCGCGGCGCTCATCCTGCTGCTCGTGGCGACTGCGATGAGCCGCGAGCAGCAGCGGCTCGTACGGCTCGCGTTCGCGGTCGTCGGCGTGTGCTTCATCGCCGGAGCGGCGCTGCAGGTGGTCACGCACCACCCGCTCTACTAGAGACAAGGTCGCTGCTACCCTCGCCGGGGTGAGCGTGCGCGACGTCGACGGCCTGAACGCAGGCTACGCGCGTGCGCTTCTCGACGACTACTTGGAGAACCCCGAGGCGGTCCCGCCCGAGTGGCGCGCCCTCTTCGAGAGCGGCGATTCGGCGCTCGTCGCCTCCCATCCGGTGCTCGCCCGCCTGGCCGAGGCGCGTGCCGAGAACGGGCACCGCGACGGCGGCGCCGCGGCGGCCGCAGCGCCTCCCCCGCCGCCTTCCGCCGCTCCTCCCCTCGCCGCTCCGGTTGCTCCGGCCGAGACTCCCGCTCCTCCGGCGCGGCCCGACACCGAGCTGCTCGGCGGCATCGCCGCGGCGATGGCGCTCGTCAAGGCGCATCGCACCCACGGGCACCTCGCTGCCCGTCTCGACCCGCTCGGGTCGGAGCCGGTCGGCGATCCGTCGCTCGAGCCGCTGCGGCTCGAGCCGAAGCTGACGCCGGAGCTCCAGGCGCGCATCCCGGCGTCGCTGCTGCGCGTGCATGTCCCGGGCGAGACGCTCGCCGACGTCCTGCCGCAGCTCGGGGCGACGTACTGCGGGACGATCGCCTACGAGCTCGAGCACCTCGCCGACCATCAGCAGCGGGTCTGGCTGCGCCAGGCGATCGAATCCGGCCGCTACCGGCGGGAGCTCTCCGGCGACGAGAAGCGGGCGCTCTTTCGGCGGCTCTGCGAGGTCGAGGGGATGGAGCGGTTCCTGCGCAAGCGCTTCCTCGGCCAGAAGCAGTTCTCGCTCGAGGGGCTCGACGTCATGATCCCGATGCTCGACGAGGCGATCGAGCTGGCCGCAGAGGGCGGCGCGCACGAGATCGTGCTCGGCATGGCCCATCGCGGCCGGCTGAACGTGCTCGCGCACACGATCGGCATGCCCTACGAGTACATCCTCCGCGAGTTCGAGGGCGAGCGGACGATCGAGGCGGTCGCGGCCGACCCCGAGGGCGGCACCGGCGATGTCAAGTACCACCTGGCGGCGCACGGGACGCGGACGACCGCCCACGGCAAGGTCGGCGTGCGGCTGGTGGCGAACCCGAGCCACCTCGAGGCCGTGGACCCGGTCGTCGAGGGGCGCACGCGCGCGGAACAGACCGACCGATCCACGCCGAACGGCGCTCACGATCCGGCGGTCGCCCTGCCGGTTCTCCTGCACGGCGACGCCGCGTTCGCCGGGCAGGGAATCGTGGCGGAGACCCTGAACCTGCACGACCTGGCCGGCTACTCGACGGGCGGCAGCCTGCACCTCATCACGAACAACCAGGTCGGCTTCACGACCGACCCGAACGAGGGCCGCTCGACACGGTATTCGTCCGATCTCGCCAAGGGCTTCGACGTGCCGATCATCCACGTCAACGCCGACGACCCGGAGGCGTCGATCGCGGCGGTCAGGCTCGCCCTCGCCTACCGAAGGCGCTTCGGCCAGGACGTCCTGATCGACCTGGTCGGCTACCGCCGCTTCGGCCACAACGAGCAGGACGAGGCGGCCTACACCCAGCCGCTGATGGTCGAGCAGATCAACGCCCACCCGTCGGTGCGCGAGCGCTACGAGGAGCAGCTCGTCGCCGAGGGGGTGCTCACCCCGGACGAGGCGGAGGGCTTCGTCGCCGAGGTGGAGGAGATGCTGAGGAACGCCCACGACCGGCTCAAGGCGTCGTTCGGCGCCGCGAAGCTCGAGCACGACGGTGCCGTCGCCGTCGCCACCGGCTCCGAGGTCGTCACCGCCGTCCCCGCGGAGATCCTCCGAGACCTGAACGAGCAGCTGCTCCGGACGCCCGAGACCTTCACGGTGCATCCGAAGCTCGCCCGCCAGCTCGAGCGGCGTCGCGTCGCGCTCGAGGAAGGCGGGATCGACTGGGGGCACGCGGAGGCTCTCGCGTACGCATCGCTGCTCGTCGAGGGCATCCCGGTCCGCCTCTCCGGCCAGGACACCCAGCGCGGGACCTTCGCCCAGCGGCATCTCGTCCTCCACGATGCGCACACGGGTGAGACCTTCACGCCGATGCAGCACCTCGATGAGGCGGCGGCGTCGTTCGAGGTCTACAACTCCCCGCTCTCCGAGTACGCCTGCGTGGGCTTCGAGTACGGCTACTCGGCCGCTGCGCCCGAGGCGCTCGTCCTGTGGGAGGCGCAGTACGGCGACTTCGCGAACGGCGCGCAGATCGTCATCGACCAGTTCATCTCCTCGGGCCTTTCGAAGTGGCGGGAGACGTCACGCCTCAGCCTGCTGCTTCCCCACGGCTACGAGGGCAACGGCCCGGAGCACTCGAGCGCACGGCTCGAGCGGTTCCTGCAACTCGCCGCGCAGGAGAACCTGCGGATCGCGAACTGCACGACCGCGGCCCAGTACTTCCACCTCATTCGCCGGCAGGCGCTCGACGCGACGGCCCGGCCGCTCGTGGTGGTCACGCCCAAGGGGCTGCTCCGCTTCAAGGAGGCGACCTCGTGGCTCGCCGACCTCTCCGACGGGGCGTTCCGCCTCGTCCTGGACGACGAGCGTCGCGACAAGGATGCCGTCCGTCGTCTCGTTCTGTGCAGCGGCAAGGTCTACTACGACCTGCTGGGGCACGAGGCGTTCGTCGAGGGAGGCCCGGTGGCCGTCGCCCGGATCGAGCAGCTCTACCCGTTCCCGCTGACGGCCGTGGCGACCCTCGTGGCCTCGTACCCGTCGCTCGACGAGGTCGTGTGGGCCCAGGAGGAGCCGCAGAACATGGGTCCGTGGCGGTCGATCCGCCACCGGCTCGAGGAGGCGGCGGCCGGCCGGCCGCTCCGGTTCATCGGCCGTCCGTGGCGGGCCAGCCCGTCGGAGGGCTACCCGACCGCCCACCTGATCGAGCAGGACCGCATCGCCCGCCAGGCCCTGTCGCTCTAGATGGTTGATCGGAAAATCGAGGCCGTCGCGGCTGGGGGCCTGCACACGGCGCATTGCGGCCGTCTCGCCCGGCGCCAAGGCCCACCGGCCTTGCCCCCGGTCGAGCCGTCCCCACTGCTTGGTGCATGCCCTCCCCGCACCGACCGCATTTCCCGATCAACCATCTAGGGCTTGGGCTTCGGCTTCCGGCGGGCGTCGACGGCGCGCTTCGCGAGGCGCGGGCCGTGCCGGCGCACCTGCGCGCCGACCCACCGCCGCTGGGCGGGCGAGAGACGCCTCCAGACATCCCAGGCGGTGAGGGCCGCGGTGAACGGGCCGACGCGGATCAGCTTCGGACGGGGCACGGGCCTATTCTGCCGTGCCGCCGCGGGCCTCCGCGCCGCCTCCCGCTCATGCGGTCTCGCCCTGGACGAGCTAGACTCCTGCCCGGGCGAGAATGGCGTCGGAGCAGGAGGATTTCATGGCCGTCGACAGCGCATCCCTGTTCGCGCAGGTCATCCAGGAGCATCTGGAGCTGAAGCGCCGGAATGCGGCGCTCGAGCACGAGATGCCGATTCAGAAGTACCTCTCGGACGACCCATTCGAGAACCATCCGCTCTTCAAGACCGAGGAGCAGGCCAGGATCGAGGACACCCTCGACGGCGCCCAGGGGATCGAGGCCGAGATGACGCGCCTCGACTGGCCGACGTCCGACGACACCTTCGTCGACGCGCCGACCGTCCCGGACGCCTTGCCCGAGCGCCCCGAGGAGCCGGTGTCCGAGGCCGACGCGGAGCCGTCCGACGAGAACCTCTGGTCGCGCTCGCGCGACTTCGACTGGGGCGACTGAGCCCGTTCGAGGCGCCGTCGCGCGCCGCGCCGGGAAGATCTCGGGCGCCCCGAGCGTCCTCTTCACCATGAACAGGCAGCTGGTGATCGTCGTGCTGGCCCTCGCCGTTGTGCTGCTCGCGCTCGGCGGATGGCTCGTCGGAGCGCTGCGCCGGCCGCTGCGCGCCGCCGCCCGGACCGTCTACGGCACGCTCAGCCGTGCCCAGAGGTTGCTGAGCATCTGCTTGACGGGCCAGAACGTCGAGGAGCCGCCGAAGTCCAGGGTCCCCGCCGCGAACACCTTGGCGCCGGCCGGCGTCTCGTAGTAGCTCATCTGGGCGGTCACCCCGGGCCCGAACAGGTCCGGGATCTCCGCGAGCACGATCGTCCCCGGAGGCGACTGGGCGGTCGTCCCGTCGATCTCGATCCCGTAGCCGCCGACGTAGGCGCCGAACGCCGAGCCGTCCGCCAGGCCCGTGCCCGACCAGAACCAGGGGGCGAGCGCCGAGTTCTCCACCGTGTACAGCCCCTGGTGCTGACCGTCGTCGTTCGCCCGGTACTGCACGCCGATCAGCGCCGCCTCCGGGCGCCCCGCCTTCCGCCACTGCTCGATCCGGCGCAGCACCTGCCCCTTCTTCGTCACCTTCCAGAAGAAGTTGTTCGCCGAGAGGAACATCAGGTTGCCGCCGAGATCGCGGAACTGCTGGACGTCGTCGTACTCGTGGCCCGTGACGTACTCCGTGTGACCCTCGAAGACGATCAGGTCGTAGGCCCGGGCGAGCGTCACGCCCGATCGGATCAGGGCGAAGTCGGAGTCGGAGATGAACTCCGCGTTCTTGCCGGACCAGTAGAACCAGTGCAGGAAGGGCAGGTCGTACCGGTAGAAGTGAGGCGGCACGCCGCGGACGATGTAGCCGCGGCTGAGGTCGACGGTGTGGGTCGGCGCGCCCGCGTACCACGTGTCGCCGTAGCCGTCGCCGTCGACGTCCTGGAAGTTGTATGCCTCCCAGGTGTTCGTCGGAAGCACGACGAGCACCCGTGACGTCGCTCCGAGCTGGAGCGGGCGCACGACGAACGGCGCGTAGCCGACGCGGCCGTCCAGCCCGTCGAACCGGATGAAGTAGAGACCGCTCGGGACGTCGGGGATCCGGTAGCTGATCGTGCGCTCGCGGCTGCGGTTCGCCGACCAGTTGACCTGGATGGCCTTCTCGTCGACCTCGATGCCGGCCATCTGGTTGTCGGCGTACGTCACGACCTGCTCGGGCCCGGCGTGGAACGCGCGCATGGTGAAGGACGGGGCGTCCGTGGCGACGTGGATCGATGCGACCTGTCCGGGCGCGTAGCTCGGCCTGCCGAACCCGGCGTCGATCCCCTGGATGCGCACGACCGGCCCGGCTGGATACCGGCGGACGTGGGCGTTCGGGGCGCCGTAGGTGATCTCGTTCCCGGACGAGTCGACCGCGTTCAGCAGCACGAGGTACGTCCGCGGGTTGATGTTCGAGGGAGGCGTCCACGTGATCACGTGCCGGCCGCGCCCGAGATGGAGCCGCGTCCCCCAGATCGCCCTCGGTGCGCGGAGCGTCACGGTCACCTCCATCGTCACCGTCGCCTCCTCGTGCAACGTGAAGCTGACGTTCGCCTCGTCCCGGAACCCGTCGGCGTTCGGGCTGACGGTGGTGAGCAGCTTCGTGTCTCCCGCGAAGCGGGTCGAGCCGTTGTCGATCGAGAGGCCGATGAGCTCCGGCGGCGTCGTGTCGATGCGCAACGCCGCCCGCTTCAGCACGCGCGAGCGGTAGACGAGCTCGACGGCGTAGGAGCCGTCCGGCACCCGGCGGCCGTGGAGCCGTCCGTTCCACGTGACGGAGAGCGTACGCTCCCTTCTCGGCAGCGCGATCCATCCGAGCGGCCGACCGCGCAGCGTCGCGAGCCGGATCCCGGTGCGGAGGGTCGTGTCCAGGCTTGCGTCGATCTGCACCTTGGCGTGCAGCGGCGAGAACTGTGGTGGCGTGACGGCCAGGCCCACTGCGCCGTGCGCCGGAGCCGCGGTCGCGAGCGCTCCGACGGCGACGAGAAGGAGGCGACGCACGCGCGCACGGTACCTACTCCGTCTGATGGTTCAGTGCGTTCGCCCCGTGTGCGAGCACTGCGAAGCCTGCCTGCAGCCAGTCGTTGACGCCCGCGGCGGCGAGTGTCCACGTGAGCAGGCGGCCGAAGCGCGGCGCGACGACCTGCGTCGTGGTGAGGCCGGCAGCGACCCACGTGCCCACGCAGCGAGAGCAGGTCACGAGCTCGCCGATCGCCTGGCGGAGGTCGCCGGTGTGAACCGGGTTCTCGGCGCCCTCGTGGGCGTCCCCCTCGACGAAGGGCTCGCGGATGAAGCTCGTCACCTCGTCCCGCGAGAGCGTGCGCGCGGCCTTGAACGTGGCCGTTCCGAGGACGGCGAGGTCGAGGGCGCGCCGTTCCGCCGGCTCGCGTCCGAGCAGTCCCGCGAGGGCACCCGCGCCGGCGAGCCCGGCTGCGAAGGCGCCCATGATTCCCGCATACGCGGCAGACGGAGGTGGGGTCGGCTGGGTCATGCCGGATACCCTGTGCCTGCCGTGCCGCCGCTGAAAACATCGAGCGCCTACGCGCCGACGGGCGACCAGCCGCAGGCGGTCGAGACGCTGGCCGACGGCGTGCGGGCCGGCGAGCGCTACCAGACCCTGCTCGGCGCCACAGGCACCGGGAAGACGGCGACGATGGCCTGGATCATGGAGCAGGTTCAGCGACCGGCGCTCGTGATCGCCCACAACAAGACGCTCGCGGCGCAGCTCTGCAACGAGTTCCGGGAGTTCTTCCCCTCGAACGCCGTCGAGTACTTCGTCTCCTACTACGACTACTACCAGCCGGAGGCGTACGTCCCCCAGGCCGACCTCTACATCGAGAAGGACAGCTCGCGCAACGACGACATCGACCGCCTCCGGCATGCCGCCACGTCGAGCCTGCTCTCGCGCCGCGACACCGTCATCGTCGCCTCGGTGTCGTGCATCTACGGGCTCGGCTCGCCCGAGGAGTACGAGAAGCGCATCGTCTTCCTGACGGTCGGCGAGGAGACCGACCGCGACCTCGTGCTGCGCAAGCTGGTCGACATCCAGTATGCGCGGAACGACACGCTGCTCGGCCGCGGACGCTTCCGGGTGAAGGGCGACATCGTCGAGATTCAGCCGTCCCACTCGGAGACCGCCTACCGCATCTCGTTCTTCGGCGACGAGGTCGAGCAGATCACGCACTTCGACCCGCTGACGGGTGAGGTGCTCTCCAAGCTCGACCACATCACGGTGTTCCCGGCGACGCAGTACGTCACGTCGAAGCCGACGATCGATCGCGCGCTCGTCGAGATCCGCCAGGAGCTCGAGGAGCAGGTCAGGTTCTTCGAGGAGAAGGGGATGATGCTCGAGGCGCACCGGGTCAGGCAGCGCACCGAATACGACATGGAGATGATGCGCGAGCTCGGCTTCTGCAACGGGATCGAGAACTACTCGCGCATCCTCGACGGCCGGCCGGCGGGCTCGGCTCCGCACACCCTGCTCGACTACTTCCCGTCCGACTTCGTCGTCTTCGTCGACGAGTCTCACCAGACGGTGCCGCAGATCGGCGGCATGTACGAGGGCGACCGTTCGCGCAAGCAGACACTGGTCGACTTCGGCTTCCGGCTCCCGAGCGCACTCGACAACCGGCCGCTCCGCTTCGACGAGTTCCTCGAGAAGGTGCCGCAGCTCGTCTTCGTCTCGGCGACGCCCGGCGCGTGGGAGCTCCGGCAGTCGACCCGTGTCGCCGAGCAGCTGATCAGGCCGACGTACCTCGTCGATCCCGAGGTCGAGCTCCGGCCGACGCGCAACCAGATCGACGACCTGCTCGGCGAGATCCGCAAGCGGGAGGAGAGGGGTGAGCGTGTCCTCGTGACGACGCTGACGAAGAAGATGGCGGAGGACCTGACCGACTACCTGCTCGAGGCGGGCGTCAAGACGCGCTACCTGCACTCTGAGGTCGACACGCTCGAGCGGATCCAGATCATTCGCGAGCTGCGCCTCGGGGAGTACGACGTGCTCGTCGGCGTCAACCTCCTGCGCGAAGGGCTCGACCTGCCGGAGGTGTCGCTCGTCGCGATCCTCGACGCCGACAAGGAGGGGTTCCTCCGCGGCAAGACCGCGCTCATCCAGACGATCGGCCGTGCCGCGCGCAACATCGACGGCAAGGTGCTGATGTATGCGGACAAGCAGACCGAGGCGATCAAGGGCGCAATCGACGAGACGACCAGACGGCGCGTGGCGCAGCTCGCCTACAACGAGGAGCACGGCACGAGGCCGATCTCGATCACCAAGGGCGTCTCCGACATCGCCGAGTTCCTCGCGCTCGAGCAGCCGCACGTGCCGACGTCGCGCCGCCGGCGCGGCGACAAGGCGGAGGGCATGAACCGCGAGGAGCTCGAGAAGCTGCTCGTCACGCTCGAGGAGGAGATGTTCCAGGCGGCCGAGGAGCTTCGCTTCGAGTACGCCGCGAAGCTGCGTGACGAGATCAAGGAGATTCGCCGCGACCTGAACGCGCTCGCTGAGGCCACGGCGTGAGCGCACGGAGTGGACACTGAGCCTCGGGTTCATCCTGGCGATCCTCTTCTCGGGCTTCATCACCGGCGCGCTCGCACGTTTCGCGCTTCCCGGGCCCGATCCGATGCCGGTCTGGCTGACGGTCGCGATCGGCCTCACCGGGTCGATCGTCGGCGCGGTGATCGGCCGCGCCGTCTCGAACGACAACGGCTACGTGATCTCGTTCCTCTCGTTCGGCATCGCCATCTCGCTCGTCGCCGCGTACCGGCGCTTCGTGCAGCACCGGCCGATCTTGGGTCCGGGCGCGCTCGCGTTCCCGAAGCGCGGGCTCGGCGTCGCTGGGCAGCGGGATCGGCTGAAGCGGCTCGGCGTCGACCCGGACGCGCTGCGCCCGGATCCCGCCAAGCTCGAACGGATGCGGCTCGAGGCGATGCTGCAGGAGCTGCACCGGGCCGGCCTGCTCTCGGACGAGGAGCTCGCCGAGAAGCGCGCCGCGCTCGAGCGCCGCTAGCTTCCGTCTTTGCGAGCCGGCACCTCGACCATCTGGGTCGCCATGCCGCCGTGCCCGAGCGTCCGCTCGATCACGTATCGCCCGGCAGGAGTCGGCGTGTGCGGGCGGCGGTCGCTCACGTCGTCCCCCGTACACGTCCGGCGCGAGTCTGTAGCCTCAGTTCGGAAGCTCGGCCGACCCACGCGGGAACGTCCGCGTCGCGGTGAGCAGCCACCCGTCGTCGCGCCAGACGTACGTGTCGACCGCGAGCGAGTCTTCCTCGATGCGGTAGACGAGCGCCCCGCGTGCCTCGCCGCGGCGCGACGGTCGCGGCTGTCCGAGCCCCGGGGCGACCGACACGACCGCGCCCCGGACGTCGCCGGAGATCACCTCGAACTCGTGGCGTTCGCTGACTGCCGCCTGGTGGATGTGGCCGCCGAGGATCAGTTCGGCGCCGGCATCGACGAGCCGCTCGAGCACGTGCGTGCGGCGGGCGACCGGTCGTTTCCGCGTGCGCCAGGGGGCGCCGATCAGCTGGTGGTGCAGCGCCACGATTCTCAGCGCGCCCGGCGCCGCCTCGGCGAGACGCGCGGCTGCGCGGCCGAGGCGCGCATCGTCGACGCCGCCGGACTGGTGCCGCCAGGGACGGACCGAGTTGACGCCGACCACGTGGAGCCCGTCGCCTGCGTGCACCGGCTCGACCGTCTCCCACTCGCGCTCGAAGGCCCGCCAGGGCGCCGCGAAGCGCGCCGGAGAGATGGAGGGGATGTCATGGTTCCCGGGCACTGCGAGGACAGGCGGCCCGAGGTGCCGCAGGAGCGCCGCAGCCCGCGCGTGCTGCTCGGCCCGGCCACGGTGGGTGAGATCCCCGGTCGCGATCACGAGCCCGGGGTGGACGTGCGCAAGCAGCATCGCCAGTGAACGCTCGACCGTGGGGTCGTCCCGGGCGCCGACGTGCAGATCGGAAACGTGCAGGATGCGACTAGCCACCGGCGAAGCAGGCTATACAGTGAGCAGCATGGCCGATGAGCAGTCGACCGAGATCTTCGACGATCTCTATCTCGGCCTCCGGGCAGGTGGCGCCATGCGCAAGCAGCGGCGCGGCGAGCCTTTGACGGCCGAGGAGCGGGAGGCGCTCGGGCGCTGGCAGCGGCTCTCGCCGTGGCGCAAGGGCATCGCGATCGGCGGCTTCGCCGTCGGCACCTTCGGGCTCGGCTTCACCCTCGGCGGCCTGGTCTTCGGCCGCTGGCGCAAGGCCTGAGCAAGCCGCCGCCGCCCGCGGCACGACGACACCCGCACCCCGGGTCGGGGGATACCGCCCGGCCCTCCGGCGCCGGTGTGCCGAGCTTCTCGAGTTTGTGTTGAGTCAACACAAACTCTCGGCATCCGCCCGAAAACGCGCGTCACCTGGTCCGTTCCTGCGCGTGGCTGGGCGGATCGCCGCGCGAACCGTGGCCGCACGACGGCCCCGTTGCGACGATGCCGTCCGGGCTTGTGTTGAATCAACACGAGCCCACACGCGCGGCCGGGGACAGTCCAGAGCCTCTTCCCGGCACGTACCGTTTGCGCATGGCACGGATCGACATCGTCCAGGGCGACATCACCGAGCAGGACGTCGATGCGATCGTCAACGCCGCGAACCCGTCGCTTCTGGGCGGCGGCGGCGTCGACGGGGCGATCCACCGTGCGGGCGGCCCGGAGATCCTCGAGCAGTGCCGGCGGCTCGGGGGCTGCGAGGTGGGCGAGGCGAAGGCGACCACCGGCGGGCGGCTCGCCGCTCGCTTCGTCATCCACACCGTTGGCCCGATCTGGCGCGGGGGAGACCACGGGGAGCGCGGGCAGCTCCGCGCCGCGCACGAGTCGGCGCTCGGCCTGGCCGAGGAGATTCGCGCGCGGTCGGTCGCCTTTCCGGCGATCTCGTGCGGCATCTACGGCTTCCCGCTCGAGGAGGCGGCGCCGATCGCGATCGGCGCCGCGCGCGACCATGCGGGCGCGGTGGAGCTCGTGCGCTTCGTGCTCTTCGACGACGCCGCCCACGAGGCGTTCGCGCGCGCAGCCGCGGGCTGATCGCGCCGGGTGGCGAGCATCGCCGTTCCCGCGAGCGCGAAGCCGATGCCGCGCATCGACTCCACGGCTCCGTTCGCGCGCCCGATCGATCGTGAGCCCGCGAGCAGCGGCACGAGCACGAGCGCGCATGTCGCGACCAGCGAATGGGTGGAGGCGAGTCTGGCCACGCCGCCGCCTTCCCGCCGCGGCGACTCTATGCCTCGCGGCGGTCCGCGGAAAACAGCACGGCCGGGGCCTCCGCCTCCGCCGGATCGACGTCGCGCAGGGCGACGTCGAAGATCGTGACCACTACCGCCGCGATCGGGACTGCGAAGAGCACCGCCCAGCCGCCGAAGAGGATCCCGGTCGACGTGACCGCGACCAGCACGAGCAGTGGTGAGAGCCCCGTCGCATCGCCGAGGACTCGCGGCATGAGGAGGTAGTCCTCGGCGAGGCGCACGGCCGTGAGACAGACGCCGGCCAGCAGGGCGACGTGCACCGAAGCTGTGAAACCGACGGCGATCGCCAGCCCCGCGGCGATGAGCGGGCCGATCACCGGCACGATCTCGACGATCCCCGCGAACGAGCCGACGAGCAGCCAGTACGGCTCGCCGATGAGCCAGAAGAGGAACGAGAGCGTTGCGCCGACGAGCACGATCAGAAGCGCCTGCCCGCGCACGAACGCTCCGAGCTTCGCGTCGATCAGGTCCCACGTGTCCCGCACGACCTTGCGCTTCGGTCGTGGCAGCAGCGACGCGACGAGGTCGATCGTTCGATCGCGCTCGAAGATCCAGTAGGCGGCGGCCGCGAACGTGAAGAAGATGCCGACGACGACCTCGAATGCCTTCAGGCCGATCCTGGTGGCCGGCCCGACCAGCTTGCTGGCCCTCGGCAGGTTGTTCAGCCGCTTCTGCAGCGCTTTGAGGAGATCGTGCTTGACGCCGGTCGAGTGGTTCGCAGCGCGGGCGATCTGCGCCTTGCCGCTCGGGCTGAGAGCCGTGTCGACCTGGTCGAGCGCGCGCGGGACCGCGAAGGCGAGCGCAGCCACGATGACGCCGATGAATGCGAGGTAGTGGAGCGCGAGCCCGGCGACCCGCGGCACCCGACGCCGGGCGAGCCAGTCGACGCTCGGCCGGATCGCGGCGGCGATCACGAAGGCGAAGAAGAGCAGGCCGAGCACGAGCCGGAGCTTCCAGAGCCCCAGCCCGAGCACGACGATCGTCCCTGCGACGAGCGTCGCGACGGCTGTGCGGCGAGCGGTATCGGCCACGGATGCGGGGTTCCCCGCGGCGCCGATCGCCGAACTGGGCTACGAGTTGTCGTCGATCAGTCGCGACGTGCCCTGCAGCAGATCGATCGCGATCGCCGAGTAGATCGAGGCCAGCTGGCTCGAATCAGGGGTGGAGTAGTAGTTACCCGAGCTTGCGATGTCGGTGAGCGCGTCCTTCGCGTCGATGGTCGGGCTCTCCGGGCTGCCGTCGTAGCTCTGGCACGTCTTGGCCTGCGCGTTCACGTCGACGCCGTAGCCGATCGAGTAGACGAGGGTGTTCGCGCCCTTGATCGCCGCCGCCGAGGTGATGCCCTGATGGCAGGGAGTCGAGCGATACGGAGACGCGTTCGGGTAGGAGGTCGGGCCGGTGTTCGCCGCTCCGTCCGACATGAAGACGATCACCTTCTGGGTGTCGGGACGGCCGTCGTTCACGAGCTCCGCCTGTGCCGCTTCGAGGGCGTTCGCGTACGACGTGGTGCCGCTGCCCGTGATGCAGCCGATGGTCTGGACGAGCGCCGAGGAGGGATTGAGGACACCGTTGACGCTGTAGTCGCTCGACAGAGGAACGATCACGTATGGGTCGGTCGGGGTCTTGTAAGGGCCGGCCTTGCAGATGTCACCCCCTGCCGGCGCCGGTGGGAGCACCGCCAGACCGACGTGGTCGAGCGACGGGTCCATGAAACCCAGGAATGTCTTCATGGCGTCCTTGGCGTCGTTCAGCGCGGTGCAGTCCGGTGCGCACATCGAGCCGGTCCTGTCGAGCAGCAGCATGATGTCGAGCGGCTTCGATCCGCACGGCGAGCACGCCGTCGCCGACGCGTCGACCTTGAAGGACGTGATGCCGAACAGTCCACCGAACACGGTGTTGATCGTGCCGGTCTCCTTGACGGTCACCGCGTTTGCCGTCGTGCAGCCGGGAATCCAGGAGAGGCACTTCGTCGACACGTTCATCTGCACGCTGTCGACGCCCGTCGGCGTGTTGTTGCCGCCGTTGCCGTACTGACCCGCCACGACGTGCGCGTTCGCGATGTTCGGCAGAGCGTCTGCGCCGGCGAGCGCTGCGGCGTCGACCGACGACTGGAGCCGCCGCTGGGCGAGGTACGCATGCCCGACGTCGATCACGAGCGCGCAGAAGCCCAGCAGGATGATCATGAAGAGGACGACGATGACGAGCGTCTGACCGTCTTCGTTGCGGGGCTTCGCGCGCATCTCGCTCACAGGTACTTCTTCAGCTCCAGCACGGCCGGGCCGAGGATGATCACGAACAGGGCCGGGAAGATGAAGAGCGCAGTGGGCAAGAGCATCTTGACCGGCGCCTTCGACGCGAGCTCCTCGGCGACGGCACGGCGCTTGCGCCTGG
Organism: uncultured Thermoleophilia bacterium; assembly: GCA_963784765.1. Taxonomy (GTDB): domain Bacteria; phylum Actinomycetota; class Thermoleophilia; order Gaiellales; family Gaiellaceae; genus PALSA-600. The sequence goes on along the minus strand of CAWASP010000024.1, from coordinate 229,437 downwards.
TGTCCTCGGCGAGGTTGCGCAGCGTCTGGGCGAGCGAGAGCCCGAGCTGCTCGCCCTGAATGAGCGACCGCGCGAACGACGCCATCTCGGGCGACTGCAGCCGCGTGGCCATGCGCTTGAGCGCGCGCTCGCTCGAGTCGCCGACCCGAAGCTCGGTCAGCACGAGCGCGAACTCGTCCGCCAGCGGTCCGTCGGTTGTCTCCACGAGCCGTGCCATCGCGGCGTGCAGGCCGAGCCCGGCCTCGACGGTCACCGCAAGGAGGTCGAGCGCATCGGGGAGCTCCTCGTGGATCCGCGACCGGCGCACACGAGCACGCCGCTCGAGGAAGTACCGCGGTGAGAAGAATCCCGCTGCGCCGACGACGAGCGCGAGGAAGAACAGCTTCGACCCCGAGAGGTGTGCGATCGCGCCGAGGCACAGCGCTGCGAGCGCGCCGACCGCGGTCACCCCGACGCGCAGGGCCAGGAATGCCTCGACCGACACCTTGCCCGCGAGGCCCGCCGCCGCAAGCCGCTGGGGCAGCTTCTCGCGGAACGTCCGCGACGCGAACCGCGCCCCGACCTGCTCGGCGGCCGCGACCACCGCGTCGGGAGGCCTCGGCGTGCGCGAGCGCCCGGCGAGGCCCGTGAAACGGCGAACCGCAGCGACCGCGGCGTGCCGTCGGCGTGCCGTCGGCGTCGCGTTGTCGGCCAGAACGGCGAGCGAGGCCGTGAACGAGATCGCTGCGATGACGAGGAGCAGGATCATCACGGCTTCACCGATCCGATCCGGCGCAGGATCGAGCCGCCGATCAGCACCATCATGATCGTCACGGCCAGCATCACGTGTCCGGCGTTGCTCGACCAGAGGGGAGCCATGTAGCTGTGGTTCACGAGAGTCAGCAGGATCGCCGCGACGAGCGGCATCGCCGTCAGCACCCTTGCCGACATGCGCACCATCCCGGTGATCGCACGCAGCTTGCGCCGGAACTGCTCCCGCGAACGTACGGTCTCGGCTACGAGCTCGAAGAGCTCGGCGAGGCTGCCCCCGACCTGCCGCTGGACGGTGATCGCGTCGAGCACGAACACGAGGTCTTCGGAGCGGATCCGCTCGCCGAGATCGGCGAGCGCGGATTCGAGCGTCCGGCCGAGATGCACCTCGGCGATCACGCGCCGGAACTCGCTTCCCGCCGGATCGCCGATGTCGTTCGCGAGGTTCTGCAGCGCGTGCTGGAACCCGTGCCCGGCCTTGAGCGAGGACGAGAGCAGGTCGAGGATCTCGGGCAGCTGAGCCTCGAAGGCGCGAGACCGCCGGTAGGCCCGCACGAGTAGCACCGCGTACGCGACGACAGGTGTCGCGACCGCAGTGAAGATCGCCTTGCCGGAACCGGCAGCGACGAGCACGAGACAGAAGAGCGTCACCGTCGTGAGGCTGACGAGAGCGCTGAACGCGCCGGGAGTCGTGTCGAGACCGGCGCGGTCGAGTGCCAGAGCGAGCCGCTCCTTCAACCCGAGCCGCTCGAGCAGCCGCTCGAACAGCTCGGCAGCTCGATTCGCGCCGCGAGCGGTTTGCCGCGACGCGGCGACCGCACCGACGTACGGGCCGAGCTGACGCTGGATCGCGAGGCGACGCCGCGTCGTGAGCATCACGAATACGGCCCCGAAGGTCAGCGCGCCGACGAGAGTGGCGATCGCGATGCTCACCGGGCCCCCCAACCGTTGCCGGCCGCCAGCCGCTGGAGGGCCGGCACCGGGTCGAACAGCTCGGGAGAGAGCGGCACGCGTGCTGCCTTCAGCTTGTCTGTGAAGTGCGGCCGGATGCCGGTCGGCGTGATCGGATCGAGGAGCGTTCCCTCCGCGCTCGACGGGCGTGAGACGAAGAGATCCTGGAGCGTGACGACGTCCGACTCCATGCGGAGCACCTCGGTCACGTGCGTCACGCGACGACTCCCGTCGACGAGGCGTGCCAGCTGGACGACCACGTCGAATGCGCTCGCAATCTGCTCGCGGATCGCCCGCAGAGGCAGCTCGACGCCGGCGGTGAGCACCAGCGTCTCGACGCGCGAGAGCGCATCCCGCGGCGAGTTGGCGTGGATCGTGGTCATCGAGCCCTCGTGGCCCGTGTTCATCGCCTGGAGCATGTCGACGGTCTCGGCCCCACGGACCTCGCCGACGACGATGCGGTCGGGCCGCATGCGCAGGGCATTGCGCACGAGGTCGCGAATCCGGACCTCGCCCTGCCCCTCGATGTTCGGCGGCCGTGACTCGAGCGCGACGACGTGCGGCTGCTGCAGGCGCAGCTCGGCCGCGTCCTCGATCGAGATGATGCGCTCTCCGTTCGGGATGAAGCTCGAGAGGATGTTCAGCAGCGTCGTCTTGCCGACGCCCGTTCCACCCGAGATCAGGATGTTGAGCTTGCCGGCGACGCATGCGTGGAGCACGTCGACGAGCTCCGGCGTGAGCGTGTTGAGCAGGACGAGGTCGGCCGCCGAAAGCGCTTCCGCCGAGAACTTCCGGATCGTCAGCACCGGTCCCTGCAGGGAGAGCGGAGGGATGATGACGTTCACGCGTGACCCGTCCGGGAGCCGGGCGTCGACCATCGGCGAGGCCTCGTCGATCCGCCGGCCGACACCGGCCACGATGCGGTCGATCACCCGCATCAGGTGCTCTTCGCTCGTGAACCGCGCCTCCGTGCGCTCGAGCAGGCCGAAGCGCTCGACGAACACCTGGTCGGGGCCGTTGACCATCACCTCGGTCACCGACTTGTCGTGCACGAAACGATCGATCGGGCCGTAGCCGAGGACGTCGTCGACCACCTCGGAGACGAGCTGCTCCCGTTCGTCGGCGGTCAGCCGATCGTCGCGGCGGTCGAGCTCGCCCATGACGACCTCGCGGACCCGGCGCCGGAGCATCTCGCCGTCCGTTTCCGTGCCGAGCAGCTCGGGGCCGATCTTCGTGATGCAGGCGTCATGCAGTGTCGAGCGGACATCGGCGAAGCGGTCGAGCGGCCGCTCGGGTGAGATGGTGCCGAGCCGCGACTGCAGGGCGAGCGGGTCTTCCATGCTGTCGCCGCCGTTCAAGCGTTCCTGCAAGCTCATGGTCAGCTCCTCCCAAAGCTGAAGATTCGCGCCGCGCGCGGCGCCTGCCGATCGGTGCTCCACTCGCCGCCGGCGGCGGAGCGCGCGAGGTCGAGCATCGCCGGCCCGAAAGCCGTGGCCGACTTGCCGAGCACGGCCGGAACGGCCTGGTTGACCGCCAGCGGCACGCCGGGATCGAGGGGAAGGACGAAGTCCACCTTCCGCTCGAGCGCCGCCTCGACGTCGCCGCGTTCGAGACCCATCGAGGAGCTCGCCCGGTTGAGGACGATGCGGAGCTTGTCCTCCGGGAACGAGAGCAGGTCGAGTGTCTTCAGGGCGAGCCGCACGTTCTTCAGCGTCGGCACGTCCGGGTTGCAGAGGACGAGCAGCTGGTCGGTGTGGTCGAGTGTCGCGAGCATCGGGCCGTAGAAGAACGGCGCCGTGTCGACGACGACCAGGTCGTAGGCCTGGCGCGCGACGTCGAGCAGTGCCCGGATCGCCTCTTCGCCGACGAGCTCTGCGTCCTCCGGGTTCATCGGAGCCGGCAGGACGCGCAGCCCCGAGGCGTGTGCCTCGGTGTAGACCTCGAGCTTCTCGACGTCGAGGCCGGTCGGCGTGCCGATCAGCTCGCGCACCGTGCTGCGCGGCTGCAGGCCGAGCATGATCGCCGCGTCGCCGAACTGGAGATCGAGGTCGACGAGCAGCGTGCGCTGCCTGCCCTTCGCGGCGGCGGCGGCGGCGAGGTTCGTCGCCACGACCGACTTGCCCGAGCCGCCCTTCGGCGAGAACACGGTCACGACGCGCCCGCGCTCGCCCTCACGATCCTTCAGCCGCGCGGTGCGCGCCGCTTTCTCGATCGCGAAGTACGCAGCCTCGGGCGAGGCCGGCAGCGCGAGGACGTCCGCGATGCCCGCGTCGAGGGCGAAGCGGACGAGCGCCGCCGACGTGTTCGCCGTCGCGAGCACGACGGGGACGGAACTGTGCTCGCGGAGCGCTGCGAGCTGCTCGCTGGGCTCGGCCGCCGGGTCGTGCACGAGCACGATCACCTCGGCGCCGTTGCCCTCGGTCGGTGCCAGCTCGAAGCCCTCCGTCGACTCGAGCTGGGCCCGAAGCCGGTCGGCGTGCTCGCCGCTGCCGACGAGGCCGATGCGCAGTGTGAGATCAGTGGCCATTTGCACTCGCGAGCAGCGCCTGGGCGCTCGTCGGCGCCGTCGCCGGATCGGTTGCCTTCGTCGACGGCCGCAGGAGCAGCGACCAGTCGGCGTTCTTCTCGAGCCAGAAGAGCCGCTCCGCCTGGCTCGTCGTGACGCGCAGCTCGATCGACGTCGTGTCCTGGCCGACGTTGGAGCTCGGCTTCGAAGCCGCGCTCACGACCAGCAGGTTGCGCAGGAAGATCGTGCTGTAGTGGTTCTGCCCCGACTCGGGCACCTTGACCGAGCCGACGACGTCGACCCGGTTCCCGTCCTTGATCGTCCCTGCCAGGAGCTGGTTCGCGTCGCCGGGAAGCTGCACGACGCGGTAGTCGCCCTTCAGGACGGAGAGAACGCCCTCCTGCTGCGTGGTCCCGAAGCGCCGCGCGACGAGCTGCTCGCCGCGGTAGGTCGGCTGGATCGCGACCTCGGCTCGCACATCGGCGAGGCTCGTGATCGCGCCCGCGGGGACGTCGGTCGGCTGGAACGTCTTCGTGACGAGCCAGCCCGAGCCGGCGAGCGCTGTCCCCGCCGTTCCGATCGGGATGTCGCGCGCCGCCACGAGGACGTGGACCGGCGCCGCAGCCGTCGTCGACTGCGCGCTCTTGCGCGTATGGGCCACGTAGACGAGCGTCAGCACCACTGCCAGCAGGCCAAGGGCCGCCGCGACGAGGATGTTGCGCGTCCGGTAGCTGATGATGTCGCGAGTCTTGTAGCTGAGTTCGGTCATGTGTCTTCCCCAGTCGTCGTCAGTTATTCGATGCGCTCGGTCGTCGCGCTGTGCAGATCGCCCGAGGCGACGACGACGCCGAGGATGTTGATCGAGTACGGGTACGTGGCTGAGACGGTGACGCTGTTGCCGGCCTGCCAGCCGCCCGACGCCGTCACCGTGATCCGCGACGAGAGCGTCGAGGAGTTGAGGTCGGTGGCCGCGTCGAGCACGGCTGTCTTCGTGGTACCGGCCGGATCGGCTGCGGTCCGGCTGACCGTCGCCTTGCGCGCGCCGGCGCGCACGGCGTCGGTCAGCGCGACGGAGTGCATGAACGCGATCCCGAACTGGACGATCGCGAACAGGATGATGAAGAGGATGGGCGCGACAAGCGTGAACTCGACGAGCGCCTGTCCGCTTTCTCCGTTTGTCGTTCTCCGCCGCATGCTGAGTCCTCCGGTCGAGGTTCCGGCGGCAGGTGGGTCCTCGGATGCCCACCTGCCGCCGTCTCTTCGAACGTGTCGGGTCTAGAGCGCCCCGCGAATCGAGTCGAGCGCGTTGACCAGGTCGGTCTTGAACAGAATGAGCGTCGCGGCCAGGGCGACGGCAATCAGGACGCCGATCATCGAGTACTCGACGAACGTCTGCCCCTCCTCGCGCTTCAGCGCGACGAAGGCCCGCACAAAGATGCTGTTGAGCGCATCCGCGAACATGTAGTTCCTCCTTGAGTCCGATTCCGCAGAGCGCCCGCGCCCTGCCTCTCGCTTCGCGGACATCCGGTTAGGGGGAGCCGCTTGCCTCACGGTAGGTCCGCAGAAGCTGCGAGACACACCCGGGGGTAGGGACCGGCACCAACCTAGGTCCAGCTGAGGGTGGGAATCATCCCTCGGTCGAGTTAGGCCGCATGAAACCTGAGGTTTCCGGCGTGTCTCGCGCGCGTCGAGCAGGCTGCCGATACACGTTGTATGGCGGCACCGCTTCGCATCGGCGCGCGATCGAACGAGCGGCTCGTGCCGGCCGCCGCCGCCGCGCTCGCCGCGGCGGTAGCCGCGGCGGGGGTGATCGGCGCGGACCTGCAGTGGCTCGTCCCGCTCGGCGCTCGGGTTGCGTCCGGGCATGTGCCGACGTCGATCCCGTCGGCGGCCGCGCCGACTGCCGGCTGGCACGACACGCTCGCCGGCGCAGAGCTCGCGGTCTGGGCCGCCTACCACGCGCTCGGCGGCGACCGCGGGCTGATGGCGCTCCAGGCCCTCGCCGCCGCGGCCGGCTTCGGAACGCTGGCGCACGGACTGCGCCGGCAGGCTTCCGGGGGCGCGGCGCTTCTCGTCTCGCTGCTCGTCCTCGTCGGAGGAGCGACCGCGGTCCTCGTCGCCCGCGTCTCGCTCTTCAGCCTCGCTCTCTACCCGCTGCTCGTGCTCCTGCTCGAGGAGGAGACGCGCCGCCCGAGCAGGCGCATCTGGCTCGTCGTGCCGCTGATCGCTCTGTGGTCGAACCTGCACGGGATGGCGCTGACCGGGCTCGGGCTCGCCGCGGTCTACCTCGTCGTGGAGCGCGGCCGGCGCGAGCCGAGGCTCGCTGCGGCCGTGCTCGTGACGTCGGCGGCCGCCGTCTGCGCGACGCCGCAGCTCTGGCGGACGCCGCTCTACTACCGCGGTGTCTTCGAGAACGAGGCGGCCGCGCGCGGCGCGGGGCTCTGGGCGCCGCTCGGCGCGTCGCCGTTCGATCTCGTCTACGTCGCCGTCGCCGTGCTGCTCGTCGTCGCAGCCCGCGGGCGGATGCGCCTCTGGGAGTGGGTGGCCTTCGCCGGCCTCGCCGCCGCCAGCGTCCACACGGCCCGGCTCGGGTTCTTCGCGCTCGGCGTCGCCGCCTATCCCGCCGCGCGGGCGCTGCGCGTTCGCTCGCCGCGCCCGGCGCCGCTTGCCCTCGCCGCCGTGGGCTTCACGGCCGTCGCGGTGCTCGGCCTCGTGCGCACCGCCGGCGACCCCGGCTCTGCGCTCGCCCGGCGCGCAGCGGCGAGCGGGGCGGTCGTGCTCGCCGAGCCGCTGCTCGCGGAGGAGGTCTCGCTGCACGGCGGCCGCGTCCTCGTCGCGAACCCGATCGACGCCTTCCGCCCGAGCGACCAGCGTCTCTACCTCGACTGGCTGGCAGGCAAGCCGTCAGGCCGCGCCGCGGTCGCGCGGGCCAAGCTCGTGCTCGTCGAGGCGACGAGCCCGGCCGGTCGCGCCGCCGCGCGCGACCCCCGCCTGCAGGTCGTCGCGACGCGCGCAAAGACCGTGCTCTACCGCGTCCGGCACCCCTAGATAGATGGTTGATCGGGAAATGCGGTCGGTGCGGGGAGGGCATGCACCAAGCAGTGGGGACGGCTCGACCGGGGCCAAGGCCGGTGGGCCTTGGCGCCGGGCGAGACGGCCGCAATGCGCCGTGTGCAGGCCCCCAGCCGCGACGGCCTCGATTTTCCGATCAACCATCTAGGCGAACAGACGTTCGGGAGGTACAATGGCGCTCCCATGGCAGCCGACGAGCTCGTCGTCCACGGCGCCCGGGAGCACAACCTGAAGGACATCACGGTCCGGCTCCCGCGGAACGCCCTCATCTGCATCACGGGCCTGTCCGGCTCGGGCAAGTCGTCGCTCGCGTTCGACACGATCTACGCCGAGGGGCAGCGGCGCTACGTCGAGTCGCTCTCCGCGTACGCGCGCCAGTTCCTGCAGATGATGGAGAAGCCGGACGTCGACTCGATCGACGGGCTCAGCCCGGCGATCTCGATCGATCAGAAGACGACCTCCCGCAACCCCCGGTCGACCGTCGGCACGGTCACCGAGATCTACGACTACCTGCGCCTGCTCTATGCGCGCGTCGGCCGCCCCCACTGCCCCGTCTGCGGCAGGCCGATCGCCGGCCAGTCGATCGACTCGATCGTCGAGCAGGTGCTGCAGCTGCCCGAAAGGACGCGCTTCACCGTGAACGCGCCGGTCGTCCGCGACCGCAAGGGCGAGTACCGAGACCTCTTCGAGGAGCTCCGCAACGAGGGCTTCTCTCGCATCAAGGTCGACGGCGAGCAGACGACGCTCGAGGACCCACCGGTGCTCGACAAGAAGTTCAAGCACACGATCGAGGTCGTCGTGGACCGGCTCGTGATGAAGGAGGACCTGCGCACGCGCCTGACACAGTCGGTCGAGACGGCGGCGATGCTCGCCGAGGGCCTCGTCGTGATCGACAGGGTCGACACCGACGAGCAACAGACGTATTCGCAGAACTTCGCCTGTCCGGAGCACGGTGTCTCGCTGCCGGAGCTGCAGCCGCGCATCTTCTCCTTCAACTCGCCGCACGGCGCCTGCCCCCGCTGCACGGGGCTCGGCGCGCAGCAGGAGATCGACCCCGACCTGCTCGTCCCCGACGCGACCCTGTCGATCGACGACGGGGCGCTCGTACCGTGGGCGGTCGGCGGCAGCGGCTTCTACGAGTCGGTGATCCAGGCGATCGCCGATCGCTACGAGATCCCCACCGACATTCCCTGGCGGGAGCTCACGAACGAGCAGCAGGATCGCTTCCTGTACGGCACGGAGGGCGACAAGGTCTACGTTGCCTACCGCAACCGGATGGGCCGGCGCCGGTCGTACATGATCGCCTTCGAGGGGATCGTCTCCTCGCTCGAGCGCCGCTACCGCGAGACGGACTCGTCGTCACAGCGGGAGCGGATCGAGGAGTACATGTCGTTCCGCCCGTGCCCGGTCTGCAAGGGCGCGCGCCTCAAGCCCGAGGTGCTCGCGGTGACGGTGGGCGGCAAGAACGTCCACGAGTTCACGAAGCTGTCGATCACCGCCGCGCTCCGGTTCCTGCAGGGGATCGAGCTGACGCCGACCGAGGAGCTGATCGGGCACCGGATCGTCAAGGAGATCCGGGAGCGGCTGACCTTTCTCGACGATGTCGGGGTCGGCTACCTGAACCTCGATCGTGCCTCCGCGACGCTCTCCGGCGGCGAGGCGCAGCGGCTGCGGCTCGCGACCCAGATCGGCTCGCAGCTCGTCGGCGTCCTCTACATCCTCGACGAGCCGTCGATCGGCCTGCACCAGCGCGACAACGACAGGCTGATCGGCACGCTCGAGCGGCTGCGCGGCCTCGGAAACACCGTGATCGTCGTCGAGCACGACGAGCAGATGATGCGCTCGGCCGACTGGCTCGTCGACATGGGCCCCGGCGCCGGGGAGCACGGCGGGCACGTCGTCGCCGAGGGAAGCGCGGCGAAGGTGATGCGGAACAAGAAGTCGATCACCGGTCAGTTCCTGGCCGGCACACGCACGATCCCCGTGCCCGAACGGCGTGAGCTCGACAACGGCACGTTCACCGTGCTCGGCGCCGCCGAGCACAACCTGAAGCGGATCGACGTCGAGTTCCCGATCGGCAAGTTCGTCGCCGTGACGGGCGTCTCCGGGTCGGGCAAGTCGACGCTCGTGAACGAGATCGTCTACAAGGCGCTCGCGAACCGGCTGAACCGGATGCGCACGAAGCCGGGCGCGCACGCCGGCGTCGAGGGGATCGAGGCGTTCGACAAGGTGATCGAGATCGACCAGCGCCCGATCGGGCGGACGCCGCGCTCGAACCCGGCGACCTACACCGACCTCTTCACCCACATTCGCGAGCTGTACTCGCTCACCCCGGACGCCAAGGTGCGCGGCTACAAGCCCGGCCGGTTCTCGTTCAACGTCAAGGGCGGGCGCTGCGAGACCTGCAAGGGCGACGGCCAGATCAAGATCGAGATGCACTTCCTGCCCGACGTCTACGTCCCGTGCGAGACGTGCAAGGGGCGCCGCTACAACCGCGAGACGCTCGAGGTGCGCTTCAAGGGGAAGACGATCGCCGACGTGCTCGAGATGTCGGTCGAGGAGGCGCTGGCCTTCTTCGCGAAGATCCCGAAGATCCGGCGCCGACTCCAGACGCTGCACGACGTCGGCCTCGACTACATGACGCTCGGTCAGCCGGCGACGACGCTCTCCGGCGGCGAGGCGCAGCGCGTCAAGCTGGCCGCGGAGCTCTGCAAGGTCGCGACGGGGAGGACGCTCTACATCCTCGACGAGCCGACGACCGGCCTCCACTTCGCAGACATCGAGAAGCTGCTCGAGGTGCTGCAGCGGCTGGTGGACGGCGGCAACACTGTCCTTGTGATCGAGCACAACCTCGACGTGATCAAGCAGGCCGACTACCTGGTCGACCTCGGGCCCGAGGGCGGGGAGGCAGGCGGCGAGATCGTCGCCGCCGGGACCCCGGAGGAGATCGCCCTCGTCGAGGGCTCCTACACGGGGCAGTTCCTGCGGCCGCTGCTCGCGCGCACGGCCGTCGCAGCATGACGTTGCTGCTCGACCGGCTCAACTGGACGTCGAAGCGCACCGTCCTCCTCGTCATCGGCGCCGCGTGCCTGGTCGTCTTCATCGCCGGGATGGCGGCCGCCTGGCACAACCGCCACCACACGATCTGCGGTGACGGCAAGCCGCCCGTGGCGCAGCGGGGCGGGCTGCTCGGCCAGACGATCTACCGGTGCCACGACGGCCAGATCGTGACGACGTCGTGACCGAGCTCGGCTCGCTTCGCGCCGAACCGGCCGGGGACTCCGGCATGCGCGACTGGTGGCTTCGCACGCTGCTCGTCCTGCAGCGGCCGCGGCCGGTCTTCGTGGCGCTCCGCGACGACGGAAAGCGGGCGGTCTCCGATCGCTCCGAGCAGGTGCTGCTGATCGTCCTGCTCGCCGGGATCGCGTCCGTGCTCTCGACGCGAACAGCGGCGCACCTGATGGACGACGGCGACTACGACGGGCTGCTCGTCGCCGTGTGGGCGTTCATCGCGGGCAGCATCTACGGCGTCTTCGCGTACTTCGGTTTCGGGGCCCTGCTGCACGGCGGTGTCAAGCTGCTCGGCTCCCAGGGGTCCTATCGCCGCTCGCGGCACGTGCTCGCCTTCGCGGCGGTGCCGCTCGCGCTGTCGCTCGCGGTCTGGCCCGTGAAGCTCGCGCTCTACGGAGAGGCGCTCTTCCGCACCGGCGGCCGCGATGCCGGCCGGGGCGGGACGGCGTTCTCGGTCGTCGACCTCGTCTTCGTCGCCTGGTCGGTCGCGCTGCTCGTCATCGGCGTGCGTGCGGTGCACGGCTGGACGTGGCCGCGGGCGGCGGCGGCCTGCACGCTCGCTCTCGCGCTCCCGGTCGCCCTCGGCATCGTCTACGCGCGCTAGGGAACCCGTACTAACTACGTGCCGCCCTGCGGGGCACCGCCGATGCCCTTCCGCTTCGCTCCGTCGACGCTGCCGACATGACGGCCACGATGACGAAGCTCACCCCACGGGAACAGCAGGTCGCCACGCTGCTTGCCTACGGGTTCACGAACGCCGAGATCGCCGATCGTCTGACGATCTCGATCCGGACTGCAGAGATGCACCGGGCGAACGCGATGCGCAAGCTCGAAGCCGACTCCCGCGCGGACATCGTCCGCTGGGCGCTGGACCACGGGCTGCTGCGCTAGCGGCTACGCCCGCTCGAGCACCTCTGCGAGTCGCTCCTCGAAGAGCGCGAGCTCGTCGGCGGCGATCGTGTACGCGTGCCGCTCCTCCGGGAACGAGCGGTCGCGCACCTCGGTCGCGTAGCGCTCGACGGCGTCGCCGATCAGAGTCGCCAGCTCGGCGTACTGCTTGACGAAGCGCGGCGCATGTCCCTCGTACAGGCCGAGCAGGTCGTGCCACACGAGCACCTGGCCGTCGCAGTGGGCTCCCGCGCCGATCCCGATCGTCGGGATCTCGAGGGCGTCGGTGATCCGGGCGGCGACGGGAGCCGGCACTGCCTCGAGGACGATCGCGAAGCAGCCGGCGGCCTGGAGCTCGAGCGCGTCCTCGTACAGCTGCACCGCCTTCTCCGCCGTCCGCCCCTGGGCCCGGAACCCACCGAGCATGGTCGCCGTCTGCGGCGTCAGCCCGATGTGCCCCATGACGGGGATCCCCGCACCGGTCAACGCCCGCACCCGTGACAGCATCGGGCCGGCTCCTTCGAGCTTCACCGCGTCGGCGGCGGCCTCCTTGACGAAGCGGATCGCGGTCGCGAGCGCCTGCTCGTCCGAGACCTGGTAGGAGCCGAACGGGAGGTCGGCGATCACGAGCGGCCGGCGGGCGCCGCGGTTGGCCGCCCGGGTCAGGATCAGCATCTCGTCGACGGTGGCGGGAACGGTCGAGTCGTGCCCGAGCATCACCATCGCCGCCGAGTCGCCGACGAGGATCAGATCGACACCGGCGCGGTCGGCGGTCCGTGCCGACGGTGCGTCGTAGGCCGTGATCATCACGATCGCCTCGCCGCGGCGCTTCATCTCGGCGAGCTCCGGCAGCGGCAGCTTGCCCGGTGCGGGCGTGCCGGGTGCGGGCTGGCGTGGACGGGTGGTCATGCGGTTCCTCCTTCGTCGAGGCTGACGTTGTCGATCAGGCGGGTCTCGCCGACGCGGGCGGCGATCGCGAGGGTCGGGCCGTCGAGATCGGCGACGGCCACGTACTCGGGCTCGATGCCTGCCGCCTCCAGCACGTGCCGCGCGTCCTCGGGGTCGTGGGTCGCGAGCGCACGCGGGATCGCCAGGGCCCGCTGCCGCTCGGCGGTCGACAGGTTCAGGTTGCGCGACGACAGCGCGAGGCCGTCCGGGTCGCGCACCGTCTCGACGACCCGGATCTCGACCGGCACGTTCAGGTCCCGGACGAGCTGCTTGAGGACCGCGACCTGCTGGGCGTCCTTGCGCCCGAACCAGGCGATCTGCGGCCGGACGATGTTGAACAGCTTCAGGCAGACGGTCGCGACCGCGCGGAAGTGGCCGGGCCGGAACTCGCCCTCGAGGCCCTCGGCGGCGCCGCCCGGATCCACCCAGGTGGCGAACCCGGGCGGGTACATCTCCTCGTGCGGCGGTGCGAAGAGGACGTCGACGCCGTGCGCCTCGGCCACGGCGGCATCACGGTCGGTGTCCTGCGGGTAGCCCGCGAGATCGCGCGGATCGGTGAACTGCGCCGCGTTCACGAACAGGCTCGCGACGAGCACGTCGCAGTCGGGGCGCGCCGCATCGAAGAGCGCGGTATGGCCGGCGTGCAGCGCGCCCATCGTCGGCACGAGGCCAACCGCCCCGTGGCGCGGCAGGTCGAGCTCGCCGATCGAGCGCGCGACGATCACGGTGCGGTTGCCTCCGCGAGGGCGTCGTAGAGCGCGCGAAACGGCGTGTCGGACAGGGCGGCGCGGTGTCGCTCGACCGTCTCCCGGTCGCCCCGCGCGATCGGCCCGGTCAGCTCGAACCCGTTGTCGATCGTCCGCTGCATCAGCGGCACGAGCGCCTCGGGCGGCGCGCCCGCCGCGGCGAAGAGCTCCGAGGCGACCCGATGCAGGGTCACGAGGAAGTTCGAGGCGATCGCCGCGCCGGCGTGGTAGAGGACGCGGCGGTCGTCCGCGAGCAGGAACGGCTGGAGCCCGAGCGTCTCCGCGAGCCACAGCCCGACGCGGGTCGCCTCCTCGGTCTCGGCCGTGACGGCGGCGAACGCCCCGTCGAGCTGCTCCGGCCCCCGGCTGCGGACGAGCGTCTGCAACGGGTGCACCGAAAAGCGGCGCACGTGCGGCTCGAGCGCGTGGAGCGGGGTGCCGCCGGAGACGTGCGCCACCCACGGGCCCGGCTCGATCTCGCGCGCGACGCCCGCGATCGCCCGGTCGGGGACGCAGAGCAGGCGCAGCGCACCGTCCGCGCGCAGGGGGATCCCCCGCTCGCGGAGGCGGGCGGCGATCGTCGCGCCGGCCCGGCCGGCGCCGATGACGGTGACGTCTTCGACCATCTGAGGCTCCAGCTCCCGTCCGGGATGCCGGGCACCTGAAGCTTAGCCGGAAGGGAGCAGCTCGAGGACCAGGTCGGCTGCGTGAGGGAGGCGCGCGAGCTCGGGGGCGAGAGGGTGGCGCGGCTCGGCGAGCGCGGCTTCGATCGCCGGGCGGAGCTCCGCGTCACGGCGGACGACGCGCGCGAGCCCCGTCCGCCTGAAGGCGCGGTTGTTCACGCGGATGTGGCCGACTCCCCAGCCGAACGAGATCGGCCGGCAGCCGACGAGCAGCGCCTCGAGCACCGTCAGTCCCGCGGTCGAGTGGACGAGCACGTCGGACGCGGAGAGCACGAGGGGCATCTCGTCGACGAACGGCAGGGCCCGCACGGCGGGCTGTGTCCGCCCGAGGTCGGCGCGCAGCCGCTCGTTGTGGCCGCAAAGAGCAAGCACGGTCGCGTGCGGGACGGTCGCGGCGATGCGGGCCGCGCGCTCGACGGCGCCGACGCCCCAGCCCCCGCCGGAGACGCAGACGACCGGTCCGGCGGCCGGCAGGCCGAGTGTTCGGCGCGCCTCCGCCGGACCGGCCGGTTCGAGGAACCGCTCGTCGTGCAGCCCGCGCGCCGCGACGATCCGTCCCGGGCCGGCGATCCGCTCGACCTCGGGGGCCGACTCGGGGTGCGTGAGCAGATGGAGGTCGACGCCGGGGCTCGCCCAGTACCAGAGCCCGGAGAGGTCGGTGACGGCCGCCACCGCCGGGACGCGCAGACGACCGCTGCGGCGAAGGAACCCGAGCACCTCTGTCATCGCGGGGTACGTCGAGACGACCGCATCGGCCCCGTCCGCCTCGATCGCGCGGGCGACTCTCTCGCCGGCGACGCGATGGAGGAGGGCCTGGCCGAGCCGGCGCAGCGGCGGCGTCCGTGCGAACAGCAGGTACTCGGCGTCGAAGAGGCGGCTGGAGCCGCCGTTCCCGAAGGTTCGGCGCATGTCCTCCTCGGCGATCCTGTGGACGAAGCGCCCCAGCAGATCGAGCGAGTCGGCGATCTCGACGTCGACGTCCGGGCGACGTTCGCGGATGCCGTTCGCAATCGCATGGGACGGGATCTCGTGGCCCGCTCCGACGCTCGCGGAGAAGACGAGGACGCGCGGCATGCGCTGACTTTCCCATGCCGTCCGGGCCGGACGCGAAGATGCCCACTTCGCTAGGGTTGCGTCGCGTGCCGATCTACGACTACGTCTGCATGAGCTGCGAGTCCCACTTCGAGGAGCTCGTGGGCATGTCGGATCCCGATCCGATCTGCCCGGACTGCGGCAACGAGAACGTCGCCAGACAGTTCTCCCGCTCGTTCGCGGCACACGGCACGTCGGCGCAGCCGTCCTACGGTGGCGGTTGCTGCGGCGGATCTTGTGGAAGCTGTAGCTGCTGACCTCTCCCTGGCCGCGTATGCGGACGTCACCGCGGGGTGCACGCGCTGCGCCCTCGCGCAGAGCAGGACGCAGGTGGTGTTCGGGGTCGGCTCGCCGACGGCCGAGCTGATGTTCGTGGGCGAGGCGCCCGGATTCCACGAGGACAAGCAAGGCGTGCCGTTCGTCGGCGCAGCGGGGCAGCTGCTGACCAAGCTTCTCGCGGGTATCGGGATCGCGCGCGAGGACGTCTACATCGGCAACGTGCTGAAGTGTCGGCCGCCGGGGAATCGCGACCCCCTGCCGGAGGAGATCGAGGCCTGCGAGGGCCACCTGTGGCGGCAGATCGAGCTGATCCGGCCGAAGCTCGTCTGCACGCTCGGGAACTTCGCGACCAAGCTCCTCTCCGGCAAGCCCGCCGGGATCACACGGGTGCACGGCCGTCCGCAGCAGGTCGTTCTCGGGGGGAACCCCGTCACGCTCTATCCGATCTTCCACCCGGCGGCGGCGCTCTACACGCCGCGGATGCTGGCCGTGCTCGAGGAGGACTTCGCGCGGATCCCCGAGCTCCTCGGCGCCGGCGAGCCGGAGCCGTCCCCGCTGCCGATCGCCGCCGCACCCCCGCCCGCCGATCCCGCCCCGCTCGCGCAGCCGGTCCAGCTCGGCCTCTTCTGACCCGCGGCGGCCGGCCAGGCGGCGCGGCGGCACGACCGGTTCCGCGACCATTGCGGACGTGGAGCAGGTGACGGCATCGCCCGAGGAGACCGAGGCGCTGGCGGCGGAGCTCGCCGGGCGGCTCGTCGTCGGGGACGTGGTCGCCGTCTCCGGTGAGCTCGGAGCGGGGAAGACCACCTTCGTCCGCGGGGCCGCCCGCGCGCTCGGGGTGACGCAGCCCGTGTCGAGCCCGACGTTCACGATCGGGCACCGCTACGACGCGCCCATCCCCGTCGCGCACCTCGACCTCTACCGGCTCGACGGCCTCGACCCGGAGGAGTGGGGCGACCTCGAGCCGTACTTCGACGAGGCAGTCGTGTTCGTGGAATGGCCGGAGCACGCGGGCGACTGGCTCCCCCGGCCGCGTGCGACCGTTACCCTCGGGCACGTGGACGAGTCGCATCGCAGCGTCCGGATCGACGATGACGATCCTCGCCTTTGACACCGCGACGTCCTACGGCGCCGTCTGCGCCGTGGCACCCGACCGCCGCTCCCGGGCGCCGCGCGCCGGTGACCTGCTCGCCGCCGTCGACGAGCTCATCGCCGGCCCTGCCGCCGTCGACGCGCTCGTTGTCGGACGCGGCCCCGGAAGCTTCACGAGCATCCGCATCGGCCTGGCGGTCGCGCGGACGCTCGCGCTCGTCCTGGACATTCCCGTCGCCGGTGCGTCCACGCTCGATGCATACGAGGGAGGGATGCCCGTCCTCGATGCCAGGCGCGGCGAGGTCTTCGTGCCCGGGCCACGTGTCTGCCGTCCCGGCGAGCTCGAGGCCGACGGGTTGACGCTGCTCGGCGACGGCGCCGTCCGGTATCGCGACGTCTTCGAGGCCGTCGGCGCGTCGATCCCGCCGGACGGCGACCCGCGGCACCTTCCCGATCCGCTCCTCCTCCTCGATCACGCGGGCCCCTTCGGGGACGCGTCGCTCGTCGAGCCGCTCTACGTGCGCGAACCGGATGCGAGGCCTGCGGCATGACGGCGGTCGCCCTTCGCATCCGGTCGCTCGACCTGACCGATCTCGACGCGATCGAGCGGATCGAGCAGCGCGCCTACCCGACCCCGTGGTCCCGCTCGATGTTCGCCTCCGAGCTCGCCAAGCCCACCTCGATCTGCCTCGGCGCGTTCGAGGGCGAGGAGCTCGTCGGGTACATCGTCAACTCGCGGTATGTCGACGCGTGGCATGTGATGAACGTCGCGGTCGACCCGGTCCGACGGCGCCGCGGTGTCGCGACGGCGCTCCTCGAGCGGTTGTTCGAGCTGACATCGGACGACGAGCGACGCGGCTACACGCTCGAGGTGCGCGTGTCGAACGACGGCGCGATCCGGCTCTACGAGCGGTTGGGGTTCGAGCCGCGCGGGATCAGACGCGGCTACTACACCGACAACCGCGAAGACGCGCTGATCATGTGGCGCGACGCGAAGCCGCACGCGTGATCCTCGGGATCGAGACGAGCTGCGACGAGACTGCGGCCTCCGTCGTCGACCTCGACGGCAGGATCCTGACGAACGTCGTCGCGAGCCAGGCCGACCTCCACGCGCGCTTCGGCGGTGTCGTCCCCGAGGTTGCGAGCCGGCGCCACCTCGAGCTGATCGTCCCGGTGATCTCGGAGGCACTCGACGGGAACGAGATCGACGCGGTTGCCGTCACGACGCGGCCCGGGCTGATCGGGGCGCTCCTCGTCGGCGTCTCCGCCGCCAAGGCCCTCGCCTGGGCGCGGCGGCTGCCGCTGCATCCGATCGACCACCTCCACGGGCACGTCGCCTCGCTCTATCTGCAGCCGCTCGACCTTCAGCCGCCGTTCCTGTGCCTGCTCGCGAGCGGTGGGCACACGATGCTGCTCGACGTCAGGGAGCGAGGTCGGTATGACGTGCTCGGAACGACGCTCGACGACGCCGCGGGCGAGGCGTTCGACAAGGGCGCCCGCCTCCTCGGGCTCGGCTATCCCGGTGGACGCGAGCTCGACCGCCTGGCAGCCGAGGGCGACCCGCACGCATTCGCCTTCCCGGTCGCGCGTGTTCCCGGGCTCGACTTCTCGTTCTCCGGTCTCAAGACGGCACTCCTCTACGCGGTTCGCGACCTGCCGCCGGAGGAGCTCGCGGCGAGGCGAGCAGACCTCGCAGCGAGCTATCAGCGAGCGATCGTCCGTGCGCTCGTCGAACGCGTCGAGGCTGCCGGCGCCGAGCGGGTTGCCGTCGTCGGCGGCGTCGCCGCCAACTCCGAGCTCCGCGCGTCGCTTCGCGGGGCCGCACTCGCTCCTCTGGAGCTGTGCACCGACAACGCCGCGATGATCGCGTCGGCGGCCCGCTACACGGAGGCCGTCCCGTATCCCGAGTACCTTTCGCTCGATGCGCGCGCCAGGTCGTAGGCGGGCAACCGTCGGCCTGCTCGGGGTCGCCGCCGTCGCCGTCGCCGCCGCGCTTGCGGTCGTCGTCTCGGCCGGAGGCTCGCAGCCTGCCCGCCGAAGCGGGGCGAGCTGGCTCGGGCTCGTCGGCGGGACACGCGGGCGGGTGCCGCTCGAAGAGCGGATGATCGTCCTGCTGAAGACTCCGTCGGTCGCGGAGCGGCTCGCGAAGGTGCGCTACGCGACGGAGGCGCAGGAGCGCGCATGGTGGGCGGAAGCCAACGCTGCCCAGCAACAGGTCCTGCTCGGGCTCGCCGGGATGGGCGTCAACGTCTCGCCCGAGTACAGCTACCACGAGGTGATCGACGGCTTCTCCGCCGTGCTCGACCCGCGCGCCGTCTCGCTCCTGGAGCAGCTCGACGAGGTTCGTGGGATCTACCCCGTCCGTGCCGCGTATCCCGCGTCGATCTCGGAGTCGACCCTGGCAACCGGCGCCTTCGGCGCTGCGAGCGGGCACCGTCCGGAGTCGGGGCTCCCCGACGCGACGGGCCGCGGTGTCACGATTGCGCTGCTCGACACGGGCGTCGACAGATCGCATCCCTACCTGCGAGGGCGCGTTCTTCCGGGGCTCGACGTGCTCGGAGGCGGCTCGAACGCGCGAGCCGAGCGCGATCCGCAGGATCCGGCGCGGATCGAGCGGCACGGCACCGAGCTCGCCGGCATCCTGGTGGGCCGCGGCGGGCCCGGCGGCCTGCGGGGCATCGCTCCGGGCGCAACGGTGCTGCCGATCCGCGTCGCGGGCTGGCAGCCCGCCGCCGACGGCCGCGACTTTGTGTACGCACGCAGCGACCAGCTGATCGCCGGCCTCGAGCAGGCTGTCGACCCGAACGGGGACGGCGACGCGCACGACGCCGTCCGCGTGGCGCTCGTCGGAGTCGCCGAGCCGTTCGGGGCGTTCACGGACGGTCCCGAGGCGATGGCGGTCCAGGGAGCGCTCGACCTGAACACCCTCGTCGTGGCGCCGGCGGGGAACGACGGGCCGGCAGGCCCGGTCTTCGGGTCGATCAGCGGCCCGGCGGCTGCGGCCGGGGCGCTCGCCGTCGGCGCGAGCGATTCCCGGGCCGACCTTCCGCGTGTGCGCGTGGTGCTGCGTCGCGGGCTCGAGGTGATCCTCGACGAGCCGCTGCCGTTGCTGGGCGCCGGGGCGCCCGGGCATCCTCTGACGCTCCAGGTGGCGACGCCTCGGAAGACGGGTGGGGCCGTCGGCTCGCGGAGCATCGACTACTTCGATCCCGACGGAGCGAGCCGCGTGGCGGGCCGCGCGGTGCTCGTCCCGGCGGGCTCTCGTCCGGCCGCCGCCGTTGCGGATGCGGCAAGGGCCGGTGCGGCCGCCGTCGTGTTCTACGGGGGCGCCGTCCCGCCCGGCGCGCTGCCTGTCCCGGACGACGCGACCGTCCCGGTCGTGGACGTTCCGACCGCCGAGGCCGCGGAGCTGCTCGCAGCGCAGCGCGCCGGAGTGGACGTCGGCGTCGCGATCGGCACCGCCCACGGAGCCGGCAATGCGACGCGTGGCGCGGTCGCGGCCTTCTCGTCCAGGGGCCTCGCGTTCGACAGCAGCGTGAAACCGAACGTGATCGCGCCCGGGATCGGCATCGCGACGGCAGAGCCCGGGAAGGCCGCCGACGGATCGGCGCTCTACGGAACCGTCAGCGGCACGAGCGCCTCGGCAGCGACCGTCGCAGGTGCAGCCGCGCTGCTCGTCGGGTTGCGTCCGGCGCTCGACGGCGCGTCGCTGCAGAGCCTCCTCGGCGGTTACGCGCGCCCGGCCGCCGATGTGCGGAGCGCGGGGGCGGGCGCGCTCGACGTGGGTGCGGCCGCCGTCGGAGAGGTGGCGGCGCAGCCGGTCACGCTCGGCTTCGGCGTCTGGGGAGGAGCCCACTGGCACGCGACCCGGCAGCTCGTGGTTCGCAACGTCTCCAGCCG
Organism: uncultured Thermoleophilia bacterium; assembly: GCA_963784765.1. GTDB lineage: Bacteria > Actinomycetota > Thermoleophilia > Gaiellales > Gaiellaceae > PALSA-600. The sequence goes on along the minus strand of CAWASP010000024.1, from coordinate 209,239 downwards.
ACGCCTGCAGCTCTCGATCAGCGTCGCGCCCGACGCCTACCCGGAGGCGCTCCACTTCACCGTGCGGCCGGACCGGGTGCTGGTCCGGGCAGGCAGGGCGAAGCGAGTCACAGTGACCGTGCGGGCGCCGGCCGCCGTCCCGGCCGATGCGGTGACCGGGACGATCCGGGTCGCACCCGAGGGGAGCGAGACCCTGCGCGTCCCCTGGGCGCTCCTCTTCAAGCGCGAGACGCGGACGCTTCTGCCGCGGGTGTCGCTCTCGAGCAGCTCGTTCGCCCCCTCGGACACGGCACCCGCGATCCTCACCGTCCAGGCCGGATCGGTCGCCGCGGCCGGGCATCCGGAGGTGCTGCCGCTGGCGCGGCTCGACGTCCTCCTCTACGACGCGGACGGTCGCTTTCTCGGCGTGATGGCACGGCTACGAGATCTGCTACCGGGCTCCTACAGCTTCGGCATCACGGGCCGGGGGCCGACCAGCTCACGACTCGCTCCGGGGGCCTACGAGCTGCGGCTCGCGGCCTGGCCGACCCTCCCGAAGAAGGCGCAACCGAGTCGCGCGAAGGTCCGGTTCAAGGTGCGCTGAGAGAGGAGTACATTGGCCGGCATGGCAATACTCGAAAGGGAGTCTCACCTCCGTGAGAACCCATTCCACATAGCGCAGCAGCAGCTGCGCAACGTCGCGGACGTGTTCGAGATCGATGACCGACTCGTCAACGTCCTGCGGGAATGCAAGAAGGCCGTCGAAGTCTCCATCCCGACGCACATGGACGACGGCAGCGTGCGCGCCTTCACGGGCTATCGCGTCACGCACAACGTCTCGAGGGGCCCCTCGAAGGGCGGCATCCGGTACCACCCGGACGTCACGCTCGACGAGGTGAAGGCCCTGGCGATGTGGATGACCTGGAAGTGCTCGCTGATGAGGATTCCGTTCGGTGGTGCGAAGGGCGGCATCGTCTGCGACCCGAAGGCGATGTCCCGCCCCGAGCTGGAGCGGATGACGCGCCGGTACACCTCCGAGATCATCAACGAGATCGGGCCGGAGAAGGACATCCCGGCACCCGACGTCGGCACCGACGCCTCGACGATGGCGTGGATCTTCGACACGTTCTCGATGAACAAGGGCCACTCGGTCCTGGGCGTCGTCACCGGCAAGCCGCTTACGATCGGCGGCTCGCTCGGTCGGGAAGAGGCCACCGCCAGAGGCGGGGTCTACTGCCTGCAGGCCGCTCTCGCGAAGCAGGAACGCCCGCTCGAAGGACTGCGTGTCGCGGTTCAGGGCTTCGGCAACGTCGGCTCGTTCTTCGCGAAGTTCGTCGCGGAGCTGGGCGCGACCGTGATCGCCGTCTCGGACTCGACCGGGGGCCTCTTCAACAGCAACGGGCTCGACGTGGCCGCGGCGTTCGCTCACAAGCGGCGCGGCGGGTCGCTCTCCGAGCTGAAGGGTGGCGACCAGATCTCGAACGAGGAGCTGCTCCTTCTGGACTGCGACGTTCTCGCTCCGTGTGCTCTCGAGCAGGTGATCACCGAGGCCAACGCCGACAAGGTGCGCGGCCGGCTCATCGTCGAGGGCGCCAACGGCCCGATCACGCCGGCGGCCGACCTGATCCTCGAGTCGAACGGCATCCTCGTGCTGCCGGACGTGCTCGCCAACGCGGGCGGCGTCGTCGTCTCGTACTTCGAGTGGGTCCAGGGGCTCCAGGAGTACTTCTGGAAGGAAGACGAGGTCAACGCGCGTCTGAACGAGATCGTGACGCGGGCCTTCGACGAGACGTGGGCGACGCACAACGAGCGCTCGATCTCGATGCGCCTGTCGGCGTACGGGCTCGCGGTTCAGCACGTCGCCGAGGCGACCACCACGCGCGGGCTGTATCCGTAGTCCGCGTCACCGTCTACCACGCTGCGGGCTGCCACCTGTGCGAACGGGCACAGGGGCAGCTCGCACGCCTGCAGGGGGAGCTCGGCTTCGACCTGGAGGAGATCGACATCACCGGCGACCCGGACCTCGAGGGGCGGTACCGCGAGTGGCTGCCCGTGATCGAGATCGACGGCAGGCGGGCGTTCGTCTACTACCTCGACGAGGACGCTTTCCGTCGCAAGCTGTCACAAGCCTAGGTGTTTGTGACAACCGAACCGCTCTCCTCGACGGTTGGGCACAATGCCTTCGTGATGTTGCAATCTCCAACGCCCGCCGGCGGCCCGGACCGGCTCACGGTCGGCGTCGCCGCCCGTCTCTCGCGCTACCTGCAGGTGCTCACGCAGGCGCGGAAGATGGGGAAGGAACGGATCTCCTCCCAGGAGATCGCGGATTACACGAACATCAATGCGACGCAGATCCGGCGCGACCTCTCGAACTTCGGCAAGTTCGGCAAGCGCGGCGTCGGGTACTCGATCGACTCGCTGCTGGCGGAGATCCGGAAGATCCTGCGGACGCAGGGGCAGCACAACATCGCCCTCGTCGGCGCCGGCAGGCTCGGTCAGGCGATCGCGAGCTCGCCGATCTTCGCCGAGCACGGCATCAACGTGGCGGCGGTGTTCGATTCGAGCCCGCAGGTGATCGGGAGCGAGATCGGCGGCATCAAGGTGGAGGACGAGCAGCAGCTGAAGGACGAGGTTCGCGACAAGAACATCGTCGTCGGCGTGCTCGCGGTGCCCGCGACGGCTGCGCAGAAGGTCGCGGACGACCTCGTCGATGCGGGCGTGCGCATCATCTTCAACTACTCCGAGGCGCTGCTCGACGTGCCGTCCGACGTGACCGTGCACACCTCGAACCCGGCCGTCGAGCTCCTGCACGCGCTCTACTTCCACCTCGCCTGAGTCCGAGAGCCGGCCGACTCCGTCGTGCGCGCCGAGCCCGGGTTGTGTCGTCTGACGAACGGGGGAGCCGCAGCCCGCGGCGGCGAGTAGCCTCCGGCGGGTGCGGATCCTGCTCTGGCACGGCTACCTGCTCGGCGGGACGGGGTCGAACGTCTATACCCGGGCGCTCGCGCGCGAATGGAGCCGGGTCGGGCACGAGGTGATCGTGGTGTGCCAGGAGCGCGAGCCGGAGCAGTACGACCTCGGGGGCGCCGGCGTCGTGAACGTCGAGCTGCCCGGACGTCTGCTGCCGGTGTTCGTGATGGATCGCTACGACGGCCTCGAGCCGGCGTTCCTGCAGGAGCTCACCGACGTCCAGAAGCGGGCGTACGTCGACGCGAACGCACAGGCGCTGCGCGAGCTGCTGCCCGCCGACCTCGTTTTCTGCAACCACGTGCTGATGGGCGGCGCCGTCGGCGCGGCGACCGGCGCGCCGTTTCGCGTCAAGGCGCACGGCTCCGAGCTCGAGTACTCGATGCGCGGCCGGCCCGAGCTCGAGCGGTGGGGGAAGGACGTGCTCGCAAGCGCGGACGCGACCTACGTCGGCTCCGCGCACATCCGGAGCGTGCTCGAGGAGGTGGTCGGCCACGTCGACCGGGTCTTCGAGGTTCCGCCCGGCGTCGACGTCGACGAGTTCGTGCCCGAGGACCGATCCAGCGCGCTCGCACAGCTGCTGCGCGAAGCGGGTGCCGACGCGCCCAACCCCGGCAACCGGAACGAGCGCCTGCCGGACGAGGGAAACGCGGGACGGCTCGAGGCGTTCCTGCGCGACGACGAGCCGACGGTCGTCTACTTCGGGAAGCTGATTCCCGAGAAGGGGGTGCACGTGCTGCTCGAGGCGATGAGCGGCATCGACGCGAGACTCGTGGTGGTGGGCTTCGGCCCCTACCGCGGCGAGCTCGAGCGGCTCGCGCCAGCACGGACGCTGTTCACCGGGCCGCTCGAGCATCGCCACCTCGCCCATCTGCTGCCGCTCGCCGACGTGACGGTCGTGCCGTCGATCTTCCCGGAGGCGTTCGGCATGGTCGCAGCCGAGGCCGCGGCCGCCGGCTCGCCGCCGCTCGTCGCCCGGCACTCCGGCCTCGCCGAGATCGCCGCCGGGCTCGAGGAGGCCTACCCCGAAGAGCTCCGCCACCTGGCGTCGTTCGCCTCGGGAGATCCCGTCGATCTCGCGCAGAAGCTGACGGAGATCATGGGGCTTTCCCCGGGCGCGCACGAGAGGCTGCGACGTGCCGCCCGGCAGGCGACCCTCGAGCGCTGGTCCTGGGCGAGCGTCGCCGGGCGGCTTCTTCAGCCGGTCACCTGAGGCTACGCTGCCGCGAATGGGCGACGAGCAGCGTCTTCCCTGGCAGGAGCTCCTGGCCGCCTCGCGCGAGGGCTTCGAGAGCGGGACCGATCTGACGGTTGCCGTCGAGGAAGAGTTCGCGCTCCTGGACCCGCAGTCGCTCGAGCTCGACAACCGCTTCGAGGAGCTCTACGCCGCCGCGTCCGAGACCGAGTTCGCCGAGCACGTCGTCGGCGAGCTGATCGCATCCGAGATCGAGATCCGCACGGGTCGATGCACGGGCTTCGGCGAGGTCGCGGCCGCGATGCAGGAGCGGCGAAGCCAGCTGCACGGGCTCGCCCGCGAGCTCGGCCTGGCACTCGGCGGCACCGGCACGCATCCGTGGAGCCGCTGGCAGGACCAGCGCATCATCGACACGCCGCACTACCGCCGGAACGACGAGATCCTGCGGTACGTCGTCTGGCGCAACAACACGTTCGGCCTGCATGTGCACGTCGGCATCGCCGGCGCCGACCGCGCGATCGCCGTGCACGACGCGCTCCGGAACTTCCTGCCCGAGCTGCTCGCCGTCTCGGCGAGCTCGCCGTTCGTCGAGGCGGTCGACTCCGGCCTGCACAGCGCCCGCACCGAGGTGTTCACGCGGCTCTTCCCGCGCTGCGGGATCCCCGACGCGTACGGCACGTGGCGCGGCTGGGAGGACTACGTCTCGTTTCTCTACGGGACGGGCTCGGTCACCGAGCACACCCAGATCTGGTGGAGCGTCCGTCCGCATCTCGCCTATCCGACGGTGGAGATCCGGATCTGCGACGCCCAGCCCGACCTCGCGGATGCCCAGGCGCTCGCGGCCCTCTGCTACGCACTGACCGCCCGGTGCGCGCGTGCCTACGACGAGAACGAGCCGTGCCCCGTGCTGCCGCACCGGATGCTCGAGGAGAACATGTGGCGGGCGATCCGGTACGGCCTGTCCGGCGAGCTCCTCGACCTCGAGCGGCGGGAGCCGGTCTCGGCCCGCGCCCGGATCGAGCAGCTGTACGAGTGGGTCGCACCGGTCGCCGACGAGATCGGCGCCTCGCCGTTCCTCGTGCTGCCGGAGCAGAACGCCGCGGAGCGGCAGATCGCCCGGCTCGAGGACGGGGCGAGCATGCGCGAGGTCTACGGGATGGAGGTCCGTGCGGGGGAGCCGATCGGTGGCTGATGACCGGCCCGAGCCCGAGATCGATCTGACCGCGCTCCAGGAGCAGCTCGCCGCGTTCGACGTCGCCGACCTGCTCGCCTCGTCGGCGTCGACGATCGCGAGCCTCGCCTTCGCGAAGGTCGAGCACGGCGAGCTCGAGCAGGCGAAGAAGGCGATCGACGCGCTCGGCTCGATCCTGCCGCACCTCGAAGGCTCTCTGGCAGCCGAATTGCGGGCCGCGCTGGCCCGTCTCCAGGTCGCCTATGCCGACGCGGTCAGCGCGTAGGTCTCTGAGGTCCACCCGGACTTTGTGATACATAGACCGCCGCGCCGAAGCCCCTCGGCGCATGACTTTGTGAGGGAGCGACCTACATGAGTTGGTTCATGCATCACCCGGTGCTGCTCGGCCTCGTCGGGGCCGGCGTCGCCGTCCTGTACGGCCTCTACCTGACGTGGTGGCTGCTGCAGCAGCCCGCCGGCAACGAGCGCATGCGCGAAATTTCGGCCGCCGTGCAGGAAGGCGCCGCCGCGTACCTGCGCAAGCAGTACACGACGATCGCGATCGTCGCGATCGTCCCGTTCGTCCTGCTGGGCGTCTACCACAAGCTCGGCTGGGGGCCGGCCTTCGGCTTCCTCATCGGGGCGACCCTCTCGGCGGCTGCCGGCTTCATCGGGATGAATGTGGCGGTGCGCTCGAACGTGCGCACGGCCGAGGCGGCCCGGAACGGCCTCAAGCCCGCGCTCAACGTCGCCTTCCGCGCCGGCTCCGTCACCGGCCTGCTCGTCGTCGGGCTCGGGCTGTTCGGGGTCACCGGCTACTACTGGTTCCTCACCGGGGCGCTCGGCAACTCGCCCACGTCGGCGATCGACGACCTCGTCGGTCTGGCGTTCGGCGGCTCCCTCATCTCCGTCTTCGCCCGGCTCGGCGGCGGCATCTTCACCAAGGCCGCCGACGTCGGCGCCGACCTCGTCGGCAAGATCGAAGCCGGGATTCCGGAGGACGACCCGCGAAACGCCGCGGTGATCGCCGACAACGTCGGCGACAACGTCGGCGACTGTGCGGGGATGGCGGCGGATCTGTTCGAGACGTACGCCGTCACCGCGGTCGCCGTGATGCTCCTCGGCACGAGCACGGGCATCGTCGGCGACCTTTCGCACCGGCTCTACCTCTACCCGCTCGCGCTCGGCGCGGTCTCGGCGGTTTCCTCGGTGATCGGGACATTCTTCGCGCGGCTCGGCCGCGGCGAGAACGCCGTCATCAACGCCCTGTACAAGGCCGTGCTGGTCGCGACGGTCCTCTCCGCCGCCGGGTTCATCCCGATCACGATCGCATTCGACAAGGGCAAGTACGGCTTCACCGACCTCTACGTGTCGGCGATCATCGGCCTCGTCGTGACGTTCCTGCTCGTCGCGATCACCGAGTTCTACACAGGCACCCGCTGGAGCCCGGTGAAGATGATCGCGCGGGCATCGCAGACCGGGCACGCGACGAACATCATCGAGGGGCTCGCCGTCGGCATGCAGGCGACCGCGGCACCGGTGATCGTGATCGCGGCCGGCATCCTCGTCGCCCATCATTTCGCCGGCCTCTACGGTGTCGGCGTCGCCGTGATGGCGCAGCTCTCGATGACCGGCCTGATCGTGGCGCTCGACGCCTACGGGCCGGTCACCGACAACGCGGGCGGCATCGCCGAGATGGCCGATCTCCCCGAGGGCGTCCGCGCGATCACCGACCCGCTCGACGCGGTCGGCAACACGACGAAGGCCGTGACGAAGGGGTATGCGATCGGCTCCGCAGCGCTCGCGGCCCTCGTCCTCTTCGACTCGTACACGACCGGCCTCTCGGACGGGGGCCTCCCGACGACCTTCTCGCTCTCCGACGCGTGGGTCGTCGCCGGGCTCTTCATCGGGGGCTTGATGCCGTTCCTCTTCGCGTCGCTTGCGATGCAGGCCGTCGGTCGCGTCGGCGGCGAGGTCGTGCAGGAGGTACGCCGCCAGTTCCGCGAGCACCCGGGGATCATGGAGGGCACCGAGCGGCCCGACTACAGCCGCGCGGTCGGCATCGTCACCGGCTCGGCGATCAAGTCGATGCTCGCTCCGGCCCTGATCCCGATCGGCTTCCCGATCGTCGTCGGGATCATCAACGCGCGGATGCTCGGCGGTCTCTTGATCGGCACGATCGTCACCGGCCTCTTCCTCGCGATCGCGATGACCTCCGGCGGCGGCGCCTGGGACAACGCGAAGAAGACGATCGAGGACGGCCTCTACGGCGGCAAGGGCTCCGAGGCCCACGCCGCGTCCGTCACCGGCGACACGGTCGGCGACCCCTACAAGGACACGGCCGGCCCGGCGATCAACCCGATGATCAAGATCACGAACATCGTCGCGATCCTGATCATCCCGCTCATCATCTCGATCCACACGTAGAGCCTCGGCCGGCGCGGCGCGGGCCCCCGGGTCCGCGCCGCGCTACCGTCTGCTGCATGAGTCCACGCCGCCTCGCGGTGCAGGTGATCGGCTCGGCCGGCGCCGTCGCCGCGGCGACGGGTCTCGTATTCGCGCTCCGCCCAATCGCGCCGACGCTCTCGCTCGGCGTGCTGTACGTGCTCGCCGTCCTCCCGGTCGCGGTCGCGTGGGGCGCCTGGTGGTCGTTGCCGGTCGCCGTTGCGAGCATGCTCACCTTCAACTTCCTGTTCCTCGCGCCGGTGCACACCTTCACGCTGCGCGACTCGGCGAACTGGTTCGCGCTTCTCACCTACTCCGGCACGGCAGTGGTCGTGAGCGAGCTCGCGGCGCGGTCGCGCCGGCGGGCCGCCGACGCAGAGCAGCGCGAACGCGAGGCGTCGCTGCTCGCGGAGATCGCGACGCACCTGCTGGCGGGCGAGGAGCTCGAGGAGGAGCTCGACTGGGTCGCGGCGCGGGCGGCCGCGGTACTCGGGGTCGCCGAGGTGGAGCTTCGGCTCGGCACTCCTCCGGCGCGCCGCGGCGATGTCTTCCCGCTCGAGGTCGAGGGCCGCACGATCGGGACGATCTCGGTCGAGCCGGGGCCGGAGCCGAGCATCGCGGTTCGCAAGCGCTTCCTGCCCGCGCTCGCCGCGTTGCTCGCTGTGGCGCTCGACCGGCGCCGGCTGGAGCAGGAGGCGCTGGAGGCCGAGGCACTACGACGCAGCGACCTCGTGAAGACGGCGCTGCTGCGGAGCGTCTCGCACGACCTGCGCTCTCCCCTGACCGGGATCACGACGGCGGTCGGCGCGCTGCGCAACGAGTCGCTCGTCTTCAGCGACGACGATCGCCGGGAGCTGCTCGACACGATCGCGGTCGACGCCGGCCGGCTCAGCCGCCTCGTCGGCGACCTGCTCGACCTGTCTCGGCTCGAGGCCGAAGGCGCACGACCGGAGCCCCAGGTCTGGGCGCTCGACGAGCTCGTGCGCGAGGCGCTGGGCGCCTTGGACGGCCGGGAGCGCGTCGAGGTCGCGGGCGAGACGCCCCTCGTGGACGTCGATGCCCTCCAGATCGAGCGGGTCCTCGCGAACCTGGTCGAGAACGCGCTCAAGTTCTCGCCCACATCGTCTCGTGTACACATTCGGATCACGGCGACTCGGCGAGAGGCGATCGTGCGCGTCGTGGATCACGGCCCCGGCATCCCGGCGGCCGAGCTCGAGCGGATCTTCGAGCCCTTCTACCGGTCGGGGGCGGGTCACGGCGCAGGGCTCGGCCTCGCGATCGCTCGCGGCTTCGCCGCGGCGAACGGCGGTCGTGTGTGGGCGGAGTCGCGCCCGGGTCAAGGTGCGACGTTCGCGCTTGCGCTGCCGGTCGTTTCGGTGCCCGAGGAGCTCGCCGTATGAGCGTCGGCTTGACGGAGCTCATGAGGGAGCGCAGGCGCGGGCTCTGGAGCGGAAGCATCACAGGACGACTGAAGGTTGGTCTATGAACGGGCGCGTCCTCGTCGTCGACGACGAGCCCCAGATCCTGCGGGCGCTCGGGACGACGCTTCGCGGCGCCGGATACGAGGTCGACACTGCCGCCACGGCCGAGGCGGCGCTCGCGGCCGCGGTGGCACGACCGCCGGCCGCAGTGATCCTCGACCTCGTGCTGCCCGACGGCAGCGGCACCGACGTCTGTCGCGAGCTCCGAACGTGGAGCGAGGCACCCGTGATCGTCCTCTCCGCCGTCGGCGAGGAGCGCGAGAAGATCGCCGCGCTCGACGCGGGTGCCGACGACTACGTGACGAAGCCGTTCAGTGTCGAGGAGCTGCTCGCCCGCCTGCGCGCGGTGCTGCGCCGCTCCGGCCCCGAGCCGGGGCCGGTGATCGAGGTCGGCGGTCTCACGATCGACGTCGCGGGCCGGCTCGTGACACGCGACGGGGTGCGGATCAAGCTCACACCGCACGAGTTCGACCTGCTGCGCGTGCTGGCGCAGAACCGCGGCAAGCTGCTCACGCACCGGATGCTCCTGCGTGAGGTGTGGGGGCCGGCGTACGGCAGCGAGGCTCACTACCTGCACGTCTACGTCTCGCATCTGCGTGCGAAGATCGAGCGCGATCCTTCGCATCCCGTCCTGCTGCTCACCGAGACCGGTGCCGGCTATCGGTTCGTCGGTCCCGACGAGCCTTAGAGGCTCTCACGGAATGGAGCTTGTGTCGGCTACGCATCCGGTGAGAGCCTCTTGAGCAACCCTTAAGGCCGCCGCCCCGAAGCTTGAGCCGGCGTTGATCGTGCCCGGCCTACCGTCCTTCGCATGGAGGGCAGGTAATGGGCGATCTCGTCGCTCTCGCGATTGCGGGGGCATGCTTCGTCTGCATCGTCGGCCTGCTCTGGTCGCTGGAGCGGGTCTGATGTCGGTGGGCGACGCGTTCGGGCTCGCCATCTCGCTGGCCGTCCTCTGCTATCTGGTCTACGCGCTCGTGCGGGGGGAGCGCCTCTAGATGGTTGATCGGGAAATGCGGTCGGTGCGGGGAGGGCATGCACCAAGCAGTGGGGACGGCTCGGCCGGGGGCAAGGCCGGTGGGCCTTGGCGCCGGGCGAGACGGCCGCAATGCGCCGTGTGCAGGCCCCCAGCCGCGACGGCCTCGATTTTCCGATCAACCATCTAGATGCAAGGCTGGGCGCAGATCGTCGTGTACAGCGCGATTCTCGTCGCGCTCTCGTACCCGCTCGGGCTGTGGATGGCGCGCGTCTATACGCGCGAGTCCGCCGACCCGGTCGAGCGGGGCTTCCTGCGTCTGCTGGGGCACGACGCCCTCGGCGAGCAGGACTGGAAGGCGTACGCGAAGTCGGTGGTGGCGTTCAGCCTCGTGTTCTCGGTGGTTCTCTACGCGCTGCTCCGGCTCCAGGGGCACCTCTTCCTCAACCCTGCCCACCTGCCGGGAGTCCCGTGGCAGATCGCCCTCAACACGACGGCGAGCTTCGTCACCAACACGAACTGGCAGTACTACGGCGGCGAGACGACGATGTCCTACCTGAGCCAGATGGCGGGGCTCGCAGTGCAGAACTTCGTCTCCGCGGGGGTCGGCATGGCGGTGCTCGCCGCCGTCGTGCGCGGCATCGCCCGGAGATCGGTCGGAAGCGGGATCGGCAACTTCTGGCGCGACCTCTACCGCTCGATCGCGTACATCCTCCTGCCACTCTCGCTCGTTCTGGCCGTGATCCTCCTCTCGCAGGGCGTCGTGCAGACCTTCCACGGCCCCGTGACCGCGACGACGCTCCAGGGAGCCCACCAGACGATCGCGCGCGGGCCGTTCGCCTCGCAGATCGCGATCAAGCAACTCGGCACGAACGGCGGCGGAGCCTACAACTCGAACTCGGCGGTGCCGTTCGAGAACCCGACGGGGACGTCGAACTTCTTCGAGCTGCTGGCGATCCTGCTGATCCCGTTCGCGCAGGTCGTGATGTTCGGCCGTATGGCTGCCGCACGTCGCCATGCGTGGATTCTGTTCGCGGCCGTCTTCGCGATCTTCGCGATCGGGGTGGGCGTGGCCTATCCGGCGGAGCAGCACGGCTCACCGGTGCTGCGCGCGTCCGGCGTCGACATCAGGCAGGGTCACGGTCAGTCGGGCGGCAACCTGACCGACAAGGAGGTTCGCTTCGGGATCGCCGACACGGCGCTCTGGGCGACGGCGACGACCGATGTCTCGAACGGCTCCGTGAACGGCGGCCACGACGCGTTCACGCCGCTGGGCGGGGCCGTGCCGCTCGTCAACATGTTCCTGGGCGAGGTCGAGCCCGGCGGCGTGGGGTCGGGCCTGTACGGCCTCTTCTTCTATGTGCTCATCGCCGTGTTCGTCGCCGGCCTGATGGTGGGTCGCACACCCGAATGGCTCGGCAAGAAGATCGAAGCCCGGGAGATCAAGTACGCCGCGCTGGGTGCGCTTCTCGTGCCCACGATGGTGCTCGTTATGACCGCGGCGGCGGTCGTCACGCCGGCGGGGCGCGCTTCGATCTTCAACCCCGGCGCCCACGGCTTCAGCGAAGCGCTCTACGCGTACACCTCGCAGGGCAACAACAACGGCAGTGCCTTTGGGGGCTACGGAGCGACCACCTTTTCGACGACCCTCGGCACGGTCGCGCTGTACTTCGGGCGCTTCGTGCCCCTGCTCGCGGCTCTCGCGATCGGCGGCTCCCTCGCCGCGAAGCGGACGGTGCCGTTCTCCGCCGGGACGTTCCGCACCGACGGCCCGACGTTCGGCGTCCTGCTCTTCGGCGTGATCGCGTTGACCGCCGGTCTCATGATCCTTCCGGCGCTGACGCTCGGTCCGGTCGTGGAGGGGCTTCTGTGATGCGGACGCTGGCGGCATCCATGGCGGCCGTCGCCGTCCTCACGGTGCTCCTCGGCCTCGTCTACCCGGCTCTGACGACCGGCTTCGCGGCGGTCGCATTCCCGGGCAAGGCAACAGGCAGCCTGATCGAGCGGAACGGCGCCGTCGTCGGTTCGCGCCTCGCTGCGCAGGCGTTCACCGCCCCGCGCTACTTCCACCCGAGGCCGTCCGCGACGACGCCGCCGTACAACGCGGCCGCGACGACGTTCTCCAATCTCGGGCCGACGAATCCGGTGCTCGCAAAGCTCGTGCGCGAGAACGCGCGCGTGGTCCTGCAGGCCGAGCGGCCCTACGTTCCCGGTCTCGAGATCGGCGACATCCCGGTCGATGCCGTCGTCCCTTCGGGCTCCGGCATCGACCCGGACATCTCGCCCGCCTACGCGGCGCTCCAGGCGCACCGGGTCGCCGCCGTGCGACACCTGTCGGTCGCCCGCGTGCGGAGCCTGATCGCGCGGTACACGGACGGACGCGCACTCGGCCTCTTCGGAGAACCCGGCGTGAACGTCCTCCGGCTGAACCTGGCGCTCGACGCGGAGACCGCGCGATGACCGCCCGGCAGTCCGAACGGATGCTCTCGCCGGAGCTCGCGCTCTCGGCGTTGCGGGACTCCTTCCCGAAGCTCGATCCGCGCACCCAGGCCCGGAACCCGGTGATGTTCATCGTCGAGCTCGGGAGCGTCATCACTACGGCGATCTTCGTCCTCGATCTCGTGCGCGGGAGCACGCGACAGCTCTGGTTCGTCGGCGTGATCGCCGTCTGGCTGTGGCTGACAGTGCTCTTCGCGAACTTTGCCGAGGCGATCGCCGAGGGCCGCGGGAAAGCCCAGGCGAACGCGCTGCGCGCTACCCGGTCGACCACGAACGCGCGGCTGCGCGATGGGCGTCTGGTTCCGGCGCCCGAGCTGCGCCGTGGCGACATCGTGCTAGTCGAGGCGGGCGAGATCATCCCGGCCGACGGCGAGGTCATCGAGGGTGTCGGCTCGGTCGACGAGTCGGCGATCACGGGCGAGTCGGCGCCGGTGATCCGTGAGTCGGGCGGCGACCGCTCGGCCGTCACCGGCGGGACGCGGCTGCTCTCTGACCGGCTCGTCGTCGAGGTGACCCAGGAGCCCGGCCGATCGTTCCTCGACCGGATGATCGCGCTCGTCGAGGGGGCAGAGCGGCGCAAGACCCCGAACGAGATCGCCCTGAACATCCTGCTCGCGGGCCTCACGATCACGTTCCTCGCCGCGGTGGTCACCCTGCGGCCCTTCGCGCTCTACGCCGGCACCGCGCTGTCGCAGACGGTGCTGATCGCGTTGCTCGTGGCGTTGATCCCGACCACGATCGGCGCCCTGCTCTCGGCGATCGGAATCGCCGGCATGGATCGGCTCGTCCAGCGCAACGTGCTCGCGATGTCGGGGCGCGCGGTCGAGGCGTCGGGCGACGTCGACGTGCTGCTGCTCGACAAGACCGGCACGATCACGCTCGGCAATCGCCAGGCGGCGGAGTTCCTGCCCGTCGACGGGGTGGAGGAGCGCGAGCTCGCAGAGGTCGCGCAGCTCGCCTCCCTCGCCGACGAGACTCCCGAGGGGCGCTCGATCGTCGTGCTTGCGAAGGAGCGCTTCGACCTGCGCGAGCGGCGGCTCGGCGAGCACGAGTTCGTCCCCTTCAGCGCGACGACGCGCATGAGCGGCGTGAACATGAACGGCACCCGCGTTCGTAAGGGGGCGGCCGACGCGGTGAAGCGGTTCATCGCGGAGCAGGGAGGCAGCGCTCCCGGCCAGCTCGACCGGATCGTCCAGGGAGTCGCCGAGCAGGGGGGCACCCCGCTCGTCGTCGCCAAGGACAACTTCGCGCTCGGCGTCGTGCACCTGAAGGACATCGTCAAGGGCGGTATGCGCGAGCGCTTCGACGAGTTGCGCAGGATGGGGATCCGGACCGTCATGATCACCGGCGACAACCGCGTCACGGCTGCCGTGATCGCGCAGGAGGCTGGCGTCGACGACTTCCTCGCCGAGGCGACCCCCGAGGCGAAGCTCGTGCTGATCAAGGAGGAGCAGGCGAGGGGGCGGATGGTCGCGATGACCGGCGACGGGACGAACGACGCTCCGGCGCTCGCCCAGGCAGACGTCGGCGTCGCGATGAACACGGGTACGACCGCCGCCAAGGAAGCGGGAAACATGGTCGACCTGGACTCGAATCCGACGAAGCTGATCGAGATCGTCGAGGTGGGGAAGCAGCTCCTTATCACCCGCGGCGCGCTGACGACGTTCTCGATCGCGAACGACGTTGCCAAGTACTTCGCGATCCTCCCGGCGATGTTCGCGTTCACCTACGCCGACGCGCCCGGCAAGCGCGGCCCGCTGAACTCGCTCAACGTGATGCATCTCGGTGACCCGAAGAGTGCGATTCTCTCCGCGATCATCTTCAACGCGCTGATCATCCCCGCGCTGGTGCCGCTCGCTCTCAAGGGTGTCCGCTACCGCGCGATCGGCGCGACTGCGCTGCTGCGGCGCAACTTGCTGATCTACGGCGCCGGCGGGATGCTCCTGCCGTTCATCGGGATCAAGCTGATCGACCTCGTCGTCCACAACCTGCTGGGAGCGTGACGTGCGGGGACACCACCGGATCCTGCTCGGTATGGCCGCAGGGGTCGGCAAGACCTACCGCATGCTGCAGGAGGGGCGGTCGGCCTACGCCGAGGGGCGGGACGTCGTGATCGGCTATCTCGAACCCCACGACCGGCCCGAGACCGCGGCACTCGCCGGCGGGCTCGAGCAGGTTCCGCGGCTTCGCGGCGCCCATGGCGGCCTCGCTCTGGAGGAGATGGACGTCGATGCCGTGCTCCGCCGTGCGCCCGAGCTCGCCCTGATCGACGAGCTCGCGCACACGAACCTCCCGGAGGCGCGCAGCGCCAAGCGCTGGCAGGACGTCGAGGAGGTTCTCGCAGCCGGCAGCGACGTCATCTCCACGGTGAACATCCAGCACCTCGAGAGCCTGAACGACGAGATCGCCGAGCTGACGGACGTTCGGGTCCGCGAGACGTTCCCCGACCGCGTGCTTCTCGACGCCGACGAGATCGTGTTCGTCGACCTGACGCCCGAGGCGCTCCAGGCTCGGCTGCGTGCAGGCAAGGTCTATCCGCGGGAGCGCGTCGAGGTCGCGCTCGACAACTTCTTCAGGGCCGACCGTCTCGCGGCGCTGCGCGAGCTCGCCCTCCGCCAGGTGGCCGAGGAGGTCGGCGCACGACGCCAGTCGGTCGTTCTCGATCCGCTGAGCGCGAAGGCAGTTGCCGAGCGCGTGCTCGCGCTCGTTGCGCTCGAGCCGCGGTCGCAACGCATCCTGCGCCGGGCGTGGCGCTCCGCCGAGCGGCTCGGCGCGCAGCTCGACGCGCTATGGGTGCACGACCCCAGGAGGCCGCTTTCGGCCGACGAGCAGGTTCAGCTGTCCGCCCTTCGTCGGCTCGCCGTCGTGCTCGGTGCGCATTTCCTCGAAGAGGAGGGCGACGACTTCGTCGGGACGATCAAGCGCGTCGTCGCGGAGCGCGGGTCCACCTACGTGCTCGTCGGCACGCCGGACGAGAGCCGCCGCCGCGAGATCCTGCGAGGTTCGCTCGTCTCGGCCCTCGTTCGCGAGCTGCCCGGTGTGGACGTCCGCGTCGTCGCGAATCGCGCGGACCGGGAGCGGCTCGAATGATCCTGACCGCCGGAGCGGTGGGGCTCGCCCTGGTGGCGGCCGGTGCGCTGGTCGTTCTCCGGTCGTTGCGGCGACGTCCGGCGCACGCCCACGGCGCCCGTCGAATCCTCGTGCCGTTTCCGGGTGTGCTGGACCCGACGGTGCTCGCGGCGGCGATCCGTATCGCCCGCGCGGAGGAGGCGGTGCTCGTTGCCGCCTATCTGCTCGTCGTCCCACTCCAGTACGCAGAGGATTCCGCGCAGAAGGACAAGGTCGCGGTGGCCCTGCCCCTGCTCGAGGCGGTGGAGCTCGAGGCGCTCAAGGTCGGCGTGCCGGTGGACGCGAGGATCGAGAAGGGCCGCTCGCTCACGCATGCCCTGCGGCGCCTGTGGGAGGTCGAGCACTTCGACCGGATCGTCGCGCCGGCGACCGGCTTCGACGCCAAGGAGCTCGCGTTCATCCTCACGCACGCGCCTGCGGAGACACTGGTGCTCCGCCCGGCCCCGGCCGCGGAAGCGGCCTGACCCGGCCCTCTGTCGGTCTCGATCCGGCTCTCCGGCAGCGGGCGTAGTCTTCGCCGTCGTGGCCAGACGGCGGCGGCAATCCCACTCCCTGGAACGCGTCCTCGGCGCGCCCGCGCTCTTCGCGACCGCCTACGGGAACGTCGGCTCGTCGATCTACTACGCGCTCGGGCTCGTCGCCGGGATCGCGCTCGGGCTCACGCCGATCGTCTTCATCATCAGCGGCCTCATCTTCGCGGCGACCGCCTCGACCTACGCGGAGGGCACGGTCCGCTACCCGGAGGCGGGCGGCTCGTCGAGCTTCTCGCGCCACGCCTTCAACGAGCTCGTCTCGTTCGGGGCGGCGTGGGCACAGATGCTGAACTACGTGATCACGATCGCCATCTCGGTGATCTACGTCCCGCACTACCTCTCGATCTTCTGGGGCCCGCTGCGCGAGAACCCGTGGGACATCATCGTCGGGATCGTCTTCACCTGGCTGCTCGTCGGGCTGAACATCGTCGGCGTCCAGGAGGCGGCGAAGCTGAACATCGTCCTCGCCGTGGTCGACTTCACGACGCAGCTGCTGCTCGTCGTCCTCGGCGTCGTCCTGATCCTGCACCCGCACGTCCTGTGGGCGAACGTCCACTTCGGCGTCGCGCCGACGTGGAGCGCATTCCTGCTCGCGATACCGGTCGGCATGATCGCCTACACGGGCATCGAGACGGTCTCGAACCTCGCCGAGGAGGCGCGAGACCCGGTGCGGACGATCCCGCGATCGATCTCCTGGGTCGCGATCGCCGTCTTCGCGATCTACTTCACGCTCCCCTGGGTCGCGCTTTCCGCGATGCCGGTCGTGCATCAGGGCGGCCACTACGTGACGCAGCTGGGCCAGAGCCCGCCGAACGGGTTCAAGAACGATCCGGTGCTCGGCCTCGTCGAGAACCTCGGCCTGCACGGGGCGCTGCTCTCAGGTGCGAAGGTCTACGTCGGCCTGCTCGCCGCAACGATTCTCTTCGTCGCCACGAACGCCGGGATCATCGGCGCCTCGCGCATCACGTACTCCATGGCGAGCTACCGGCAGCTCCCCGAGGTCTTCCGGCGGCTGCACCCGAAGCTGAAGACGCCGTGGCTCGCGCTCGTCGTCTTCGGCGGCGGCGGGACGACGCTCTTCCTCATCTCGGGGAAGGTCGACTTCCTCGGCCGCATGTACGCGTTCGGGGCGATGCTGTCGTTCACCATCGCCCACGCGTCGGTGATCGCCCTGCGCGTGCGGGAGCGCGGCTCCGAGCTCGAATGGCGCGCGCGGCCGAACCTCCGCTTCCGCGGCGTCGACTGGCCGCTCTTCGCGATCGTCGGCGGTCTGGGGACGGGCATCGCGTGGATCGTCGTGATCGCGCAGGATGCGCCGACCCGCTACGCCGGGGCAGGCTGGCTCGCGATCGGGTTCGTGTTCTACCCGCTCTACCGGCGCCGGCTCGGCATCCGGCTGACGCGGACGATGCGTGCGCCGGTACAGCTCGGCGCGGCGATCGCCCTCGAGTTCCGCTCGATCCTCGTGCCGATCGTCGCCGGCCCGGAGTCGCTCGAGGCCGTCGAGCTCGCCGCCCGTCTCGCGACGGAGCGGGCGGGGCGGATCGCGCTCCTCCGCGTCGTGGTCGTGCCGCTCGAGCTGCCGCTCGACGCCGATCTGCACGAGCAGCACGAGCACGCGGACCGGCTGCTCGACGAGGCGCGCGCCGTCGCCGAGCCGTACGGGGTCCGGGTGAACGAGCGCGTGACGCGCGCGCGGAACGCGGGCGCCGCGATCGTGGAGGAGGCGGAGCGCCGGGGCGCGGAGATCATCGTGCTCGGCGCCCGTCGCGGCGGGCAGCGGCGGGCGATCTTCGGCGGGACGGTCGACTACGTGCTGAAGCACGCGCCGTCGCGGGTGATGGTCGCCGCAGGCAGGAAGGCGGCCGCGTGAGGGCCTATCGTCAGATGGTGGTCGTGCTGGCGGCGCTGATGATCGCTCTCGGCCTCGCGATGATCGTGGTCACGCTGACACGCGGCTTCGGCGTCGGCGTCGTCCTCGGTGCGCTCTTCATGGCTGCCGGCGCAGGCCGGCTCACCCTGCTCCTGAGGCGCCGCTGATGGCACGCAAGCTGCCGGGCCTGCGCCGCGAGCTCGACGCACGGGCGCTCTTCTCCGTCGCCTACGGCGAGATCGCATCGTCGATCTACTTCGCGCTCGGCGTGATCGCCGCCAACGCCCTCGGCTTCACGCCGCTCGTCCTGCTCGTCGTCGGCGTCGTCTTCCTCATCGTCTCGCTGTCGTACGCGGAGGGCACGGCCGCGCTGCCGGAAGCGGGCGGCGCGGCGACCTTCGTCCGCCGTGCGGCCAACGATCTCGCCGGCTTCCTCACCGGCTGGGCGCTCTTCCTCGACTACCTGATCGTGATCTCGCTCTCGGCGCTGTTCCTGCCGCACTACCTCGCCGGCGCACTCCAGATCGGCACGATCGACCGCCGGCCGTGGGACATCGTCCTCGCGGTCGGCGTGATCGTGCTGGTCGCGATCGTGCGGCTCGTCCGGCGGCCGTCGCTCTACGGCATCGGGTTCGTCGTGCCCGGGCTCGACCTCCTGACCCAGCTCGTGCTCGTCGTGCTCGGCTTCGCGTTCCTCTTCTCGCCTCACGCGCTCGTCCGGGGGACCTCGCTCGGCACCCATCCGACGTGGCACGCCCTCGCCTTCTCGGTCCCGCTCGCGATGCTCGCGTTCACCGGGCTGGAGACGGTCGCCAACCTGGCCGAAGAGGCGCGGAGGCCGGGCGTCGACCTGCCGCGGTCGGTGTTCGGCGGCATCGCCACGGTCGTCGGCCTCTACGTGGCGATCGCGCTCGTCGCGGTCTCGGCGTTTCCCGGTCCGCAGACCGAGCTCGGCACGCGCTTCATCCGCGCGCCGCTCCTCGGCGTCGCCGACCGGCTGCGGCACGAGCTTCCCTGGGGGACGGGGCATGTCCTGCGCGTCTACGTCGGCCTCACCGGTGCGCTCCTGCTCCTGGCCGCCGTGACCACCTCGATCTCGGGATTCACGCGGCTCGCGTACTCCCTCGGCGAGCACGGGCAGCTGCCGCGCAGCTTCGGGCGCTTGAGCCGGCGCGCCCACGTCTCGCCGCAGGCGATCATCGCCGTCACGGTGATCTCGTCGGCGATCGTGATCGCGACGCCGTTCCTCCGGCACGACGTCGCGACGCTCGCCAGCATCTTCTCGTTCGGGGTGCTGCTCGCCTTCACGGCGGCCCAGGTCGCGGTGATCAAGCTGCGCATCGCCGAGCCCGACCTGCCGCGCCCGTACCGGGCCCCGTTCGGGATCGCGATCGGCCGCGCCGAGATTCCCCTGCCGGCGATCGTCGGAGCCATCTCGACGTTCGTGATCTGGATCGTCGCGCTTGCGACCCATCCCGCCGCCCGCTACGCCGGCCCGGCCTGGCTCGCCGTCGGCGGCGTCGTGTACGTGCTCGTGCGCGTCAATCGCGGCGAGGGCCTGATGGAGCGCGTCGAGACGCCGGCAGAGCGGGCCGTCGAGACGGCGGTCACCTTCCGCCGCATCCTCGTCCCGATGAAGCTCGGGGTGATCGGCGAGGAGATGCTCGCGACGGCGATCCGGCTCGCCGGCGAGCACGGGGCGGAGGTGCAGGCGCTGCACGTGATCCGCGTGCCGCTCGAGCAGCCGCTCGACGCGCCGATGATCGACGACGAGGAGCGCGCCGAGGCCTCGCTCGCCGAAGCGAAGCTGCTCGGAGCCGACCACGACGTGACGGTGGAGGGCGCGACCGTCCGCTCCCGGGCGATCGGCAACGCGATCGTCGAGCGCGCCGTCGAGGTCGGGGCCGATCTGATCGTGCTCGGGTCCGCGCCCCGCTGGCGGCGGCAGTCGCGCTTCTTCTCGCCGACGGTCGACTACGTCCTGCGGAAGGCCCCGTGCGAGGTGCTGATCGTCGCGTTCCCGCAGTCGGTGCTCGACGAGGAGCTCGCGGCCACCTAGCGCCAGGAGCTACGCTGGCGCACGCGATGAAGGCGATCATCATCGGGTGCGGACGCGTGGGCTCCAACGTGGCCCTGCAGCTGCACGGCTCCGGCTGGGACGTCACGGTCGTGGACGAGAACGAGGACGCTCTCGGCCGACTCGGCGAGAACTGGAGCGGGCACTTCGTCGTCGGCCACGGGATGGACCTGAAGGTGCTCCGGGACGCGGGCGTCGAGGTTGCCGACGCGGTCGTCGTGACCACCGACGGCGACAACACGAACCTCGTCATCGCCCAGGCTGCACAGAAGCTGTTCGAGGTGCCGACGGTGGTCGTGCGCGTGCTCGACCCGGCGCGCGCCCAGTTCTACGCGACGAAGGGCATGCGGATCGTCTGCCCGACTTCGAGCGCCATCGAGACGCTCGTCGGGGCCATTCGCGCGACCGAGGAGGTGACCGCCTGATGGCGGGCTCCATGTACATCCTCATCGCGGGCGGCGGCAAGGTCGGCACCAATGTCACCCGCTCGCTGCTGCGCGCCGGGCACGAGGTGACGCTCATCGAGCAGCGGCCGTACCGGTTCGACAAGCTCGAAGCCGAGTTCGAGCACCAGGTGCTGCGCGGCGACGCGACGGAGCTCTACGTGCTCGAGCGCGCGGGCATCAAGCGGCCCCCCGACCTGATGGTCGCCGCGACCGGCGACGACGAGGACAACATCATCATCTGCCAGATCGCCCGTGAGAAGTACGAGGTGCCGCGCGTGATCGCGCGGATCAACGACCCCCGCAACCAGCCGTACTTCGACCTGCTCGGGCTGTCGCCCACCGTCTCTGCGACGGCGGCGATCATGGGGCTGATCGAGCACGAGGTGCCGGAGCACGGCCTGATCCAGCTGCTCGAGCTGCGCAAGGAGAACCTCGAGATCGTCGAGGTGACGATCGCGAAGGACGCAAATTGCGAAGGAAAGCGGGTGCGCGCGCTGCGGCTGCCCGAGGGCGCGCGGCTGATCTCCGTCGTCCGCGACGGCAAGGCCGAGGTGCCGGACGAGGAGACCCAGCTCGAGGAGGGAGACCAGGTGCTCGCGATCCTCGAGCCGGGCAAGGAAGACGAGCTCCGCCGCATCCTCCTGCACGACTGATCGGGGGAAGCAGGGCGCCGACGGGCGGGCTACCGTAGGGGCGTGCGTCGCCCGGCGACTCCCGTCCTCCTGGCCTGGGCCGCGACCCTCGCCGGCCTCATCACGATCGTCTCGGCGCTCACTCCGGCGATGGCGAACCGCGTCGATCTCGTCCGCGGCGTCCTGCCGCCCGGCGTCCCCTCGGCGGCGCGCACGGTGGCGCTGGCGCTCGGCATCGGGATGATCTGGCTGTCGCGCGGCCTCGCGCGACGAAAGCGGCGGGCGTGGGTGCTCGCGGTCGCGCTCGTCGTCGCCTCGGCTGTCGCCCACCTCGTCAAGGGGCTCGACGTCGAAGAGGCGACCGTGCACGTGGGCCTCCTCGTGTGGCTCCTGCGTGCGAGGGACGAGTTCGTGGCGCCGGGAGACCCGGCGACGGTGCGCCCGCTCGTGCAGGTCGGGGCGGCGCTGGCCGTCTCGATCGGCCTTAGCGTGATCGACCTCTTCGACACCGACGTCTACTCGCAGCGCATCGAGACCGCGCTCGCTCTCGTCACGGGTGGGCTCGTGTTCCGCGCGCTCTGGCTCTGGCTGCGGCCGCATGCCGGCACACCGGCGCTCGGCAGTGACCGCGACCGGGCCGCGGTGCTCGTGCAGGAGCACGGCGCCGACAGCCTCGCGTACTTCGCCCTGCGCCGCGACAAGAGCTACTTCTTCTCGCCGAGCGGCCGGTCGTTCCTCGCCTACCGCGTCGTGCGCGGAACGGCGCTCGTCGCCGGCGACCCGATCGGGGACGTCGACGAGCGGCTGGCGCTGTTGCAGGAGTTCCAGCGGGTCTCCCACAGCAAGGGGTGGCGGGTCGCGATCGCGGGCGCCTCCAGCGAGGCGCTGACCGACTACGCGGCGCTCGGCTACAAGGCGATGTACCTGGGAGACGAAGCGGTGATCCGCCCGGCCGAGTTCTCGCTCGAGGGTCGCGCGATCAGGAAGGTGCGGCAGTCGGTGTCCCGTCTCGAGAAGGCGGGCTACGAGGTGCGGATGCTGTCGACGGCCGACGCCGACGAGAGCCTCCGCCGTGAGCTTCGCGGCGTCTCGGCCGAGTGGCGAGGGAGCTGGCCCGAGCGAGGGTTCACGATGGCGATGGACGCGCTCTTCATCTACCCGGACACGGTGCTCGCCGTGGCCCTCGATCCCGACGGCGGGGTCGGCGGCTTCCTGCAGCTCGTTCCGTCGCCGGCGAGCGACGGCTACTCGCTCGCGGCCATGCGGCGGCGCAAGGAGACGCCGAACGGGATGATGGAGTTCCTGATCACGAGCTCGGTCGACTGGGCACGCGCCCACGGCGTCTCCGAGGTCTCTCTCAACTTCGCGGTGTTCGCCGACTTCCTGCGGGCCGAGGACGGCGCCGGCCCGTTCGCGCGCGGGCTCCGCTACGTGCTCCTCAAGGCCGACCGTCTCTTCCAGCTCGAGCGCCTGCACAGCTTCAACCGCAAGTTCTTCCCGCACTGGCGCCGCCGGTACTTCTGCTTCGAGCGATGGACCGACCTGCCGCTTGCCGGGCTCGCCTATCTGCAAGCCGAATCGCTGCTGACTCCGCCCGGCCCCTGGGTGAAGACCCCGGACCTGACGGCACATTGAGGACCGCGCTCGCGCTCGCCGTCGCGGTCGTCACCGTCCTCCTCGTTTCGGCGTGCGGGGGGTCGTCGTCGACGGCGCAGTCTGCCGGCGTCGAGGGAGCGCGGGTTGCCACCGGCGACTGGACCCGCTTCGGCTATGACGCGGCCCGGCACAACGTCTCGCCCGACACGGCGATCACAGCGGCCGACATCGGCCGGCTGATCAAGCAGCAGGTGCAGCTCGACGGCACGGTCGATTCGTCGCCCATCTACGTCGCCGCCGGCGTCCGTGGTCACGATGCGTTCATCGTCACGACCACCTACGGCAGGACCGAGGCGCTCGATGCATCGACGGGCGACGTGCTCTGGCGGTTCACGCCTCCGACGTATCGCAAGGTCGCCGGCACGCCCCAGATCACGACCGCGACGCCCGTGCTCTCCACCGACCGGACGGCCGTCTACGCGGCGGCGCCCGACGGCGTGATCCGCAAGCTCCGGCTCCGGAACGGCTCGGTCGTCTGGGCCCGCTCGATCACCAAGGACCCGACACACGAGAAGATCACGTCCTCGCTGAACCTGGCGAGCGGGCGCGTGATCGCGACGACCGGCGGCTACATCGGCGACGCCCCGCCGTACCAGGGGCATGTCGTCACGATCGCCGAGAAGACCGGCAAGATCATCCACGTCTGGAACTCGCTCTGTTCCGACCGGCACGCGCTGATCAAGCCGAGCACGTGCAAGTCGAGCGACTCGGCGATCTGGTCGCGGAACGGCGCCGCCGTGGATCCGGCGACCGGTGACCTCGTCGTCGCGACGGGGAACGCGCCGTTCGACGGCAAGACCGACTGGGGCGACAGCACCCTTGTGCTCGCGCCGGACGCGTCGAAGCTCCTGCGGCACTGGACACCCACCGATCAGCAGCATCTGAACGAGTCCGACCTCGATCTCGGCTCGACGAGCCCCGGTCTGCTGCAGAACGGCTATGCCGTCCAGGGCGGCAAGGACTCCAAGCTCCGGTTGCTCAACCTCCGCCGCCTGCCCGGGCCGAACGCGAAGAAGGGCGGCGAGCTGCAGACCGTCCCCACCCCGGGTGGGCAGATGATGTTCACGGTGCCCGCGGTCTGGAAGGGCACGTGGGTGTTCGCGGCGACCGCCGGCGGGACCGAAGCCTGGCGCCTGCAGGGCGGCAAGCTGCACCGGGTGTGGTCGAACGCCACCGGCGGCACCTCGCCCGTCCTCGCGGGCTCCCTGCTCTACGTCGCGGGCGACGACCAGCTGAACGTCTATCTCCCGGCGAACGGAGAGCTCGTGGGCTCGCTCGCGACCGGAGCCGTCCACTGGCAGAGCCCGATCGTCGCGGGGGGCCGCATCGCCGTCGGCGAGGGCGATGCGAACGAGCACGCGACGAGCGGCGTGCTCGACATCTTCCGCCTGCCGGGCTGAGGATCAGCCCGTGCGGCGGCGGCGCACCTGCGGGCCCTGTGTCCCGAGCGCGGCGTACGTGATCGCCTGCAGCGACTCGTTCAGGTTGCGCAGCTCGTGGGCGATGACCGTCAGCTCCTCGCGCCGCTCCTCACGGGCGTTCATCCGGGCGAGCTCCTCGACCAGGCGGTCGAGCCGGCCGAGCAGCGCCTCGAGCTGGCGATCGGTGACCTCTCCGTGCTCCATGCGCCCGAAGCTTAGTCTGAGATAGACTCGCCGCTCCGATAACGGGCGAGCGGTGAGGGAACCCGGTGGAAATCCGGGACGGTCCCGCCGCTGTGAGGGGAGATGCCCTCCGCCGGAAGCCACTGGGCTCGTGCCCGGGAAGGCGGCGAGAGGGGGAGCCCCGAGTCAGAAGACCTGCCGGTCGCCCTCCATCCCGAACCCCTCGCGGAAGGAGGATTCGTGGCCAGGCGCCTCGTTCTTCTCATCGTTCTCTCGCTCGTCGTGCCTACGGTGGCGTCGGCGGCGACCGTCAAGGTGCGCGTCGAAGGAAAGACACGCACGATCTTCGCCCCGACCGAAGTCACCGTCACGGCGTCGAACGCCCTCGACGCGCTCGAACAGGCATCGATCCTCGGCGAGTTCTACTACCACGTCACGCAGTCCGGCTTCGGCGACTACGTCGACCAGGTCGGCCGCTACGGCGGCTCCAGCTCGACGGGCTGGGTGTTCAAGGTCGACAACGCCTCCCCTCCGGTCGGCGCGGACAAGGTGCAGCTGAAGGACGGCGACAGGGTGCTCTGGTACTACGCCACGTTCGGTCCGACAGGCGGCCCGCCGACGCTCGCCGTCCAGGCGGCCGGCGCGGGGTGCTACACGGCGCGCGCCTTCGACGACAACGGCAAGGCGGTGGCCGTGTCGGGCCTGCGCTGGCACGTCGGCTCGAAGCGGGTCGTCGCTGGAGCGACCGGCGAGGCGTTCTGCCCCGGCAAGCACGTCGGCGTTCTCGTCCGGGCGACCGCCGCGGGGGCTGTCCGCTCGAACGCGGTGAAGTGAGACCCGCAGTCGTCGTCGCGCTCGCGCTCGTCCTCGCCGGCTGCGGCGCGGGCGCGCGCGGGCACGGGACGGCGACGCTCTGGGTGACCCGCGACCGCGGCGCCCACGTCCTCTTCGCCGGGCGCGTGCCCGCCGGGCTGAACGGCATCCAGACGGTCGAGCGGAGGCTGAAGGTGACGACCCGCTACGGGGGCCGCTACGTGCAGTCGATCGACGGCGTCTCGGGGTCGCTTGCGGGTCAGCACGACTGGTTCTACTTCGTCGACGGCGTCGAGGGCGGCCGCAGCGCCGCCGAGGTGACGGTGCGGCCGGGTGCCGTCCTCTGGTGGGACTTCCGCCACTGGACGCCGGCGACGATGGAGGTGCCCGCGGTCGTCGGCGCCTATCCGGAGCCGTTCCTCCATCACGGCTCGACGAGCGTGAGCGCCGGCGACCGGGGCGTCGCGCGCGCGATCGCCCGCGAGGTGCACGGCGTGGTCGCGGCGGCGAAGCCGACCAGGAACCAGATCCTGATCAGCGGCAGCGTGCCGCCGCGGGCCGCCCGCATCCGCCCCTTCCGGAGCGGCTGGACGCTCGAGCTCGGCTCGACGATCGCCGCACGGCTCGCCCGCGACCCGACCGCGCTGAGGTTCCGCTTCTGAGCGCCGCGCCGGCAGCCGCCCTGCTCGCCGCGCTGGCCGTCGCCGCGCTGCTCGCCGACCGCGTCGCGTCGGTCGCCGCGATCTGCGCGGTGCTGCTCGTCGTCGCCTTGCGCGCGCCGGCCCGCCGCCGCTGGCCCTACCTGATCGGCTCGCTCTCGACCGGAGTCACCGTCTTCCTGCTGACGCCGTTCGTCGAGGTGATCGGGTCGCACCCGCTCTGGACCGGCCCGACGATCCCCGTGCTCGGAACACTCGACGTCACGACGGAGGAGCTGCACAACGGCCTCTTCCAGGGCCTGCGCCTCGTGGCCGTCGGTCTCGCGTTCGCGGTGTACGCGCTCTCCGTCGACCACGATCGGTTGCTGGCGGCGGCAGGCTGGGCGCGGCGCTCGACGCTCGCCGTGGCGCTCGCGACGCGCCTCGTGCCCGTTCTCGAGCGCGACGCACGCGACCTGCAGCTCGTCCTGCGCGGCCGCGGCGTCGAGCTCAATCCGATGCGGCGCCTGTCGCCGCTCCTCGCCGGCTCGCTCGAGCGGGGGCTGAACCTCGCGGAGGCGATGGAGGCGCGTGGGTACGGCCGCACGGGGCGAACGCGCGCGCCACGTCCGCCGTGGTCCCGGCGTGACCAGGCCGCGCTCGTCGTCGCAGTCGCCCTCATCGTGGTGGGGGCGTTGTGGCTGTAGCCCAGGTCGACGGGCTGCGGTTCGCCTACGCCGGCAGCGAGCCCGTGCTCGACGGGGTGACGCTCGCGATCGGCGACGGCGAACGGCTCGCCTTGCTCGGGCCGTCCGGCTCCGGGAAGTCGACCCTGCTGCGGGCGCTCGCGGGGCTGGTGCCGCACTTCCACGGCGGCACGTTCGCGGGCCGGGTGCTCGTCGGCGGGATCGACACGCGCGAGGCGCGCCCCGCCGACCTGGCCGGGCAGGTCGCCTCGGTGTTCCAGGATCCGGAGGACCAGATCGTGATGGCGAAGGTCGCCAACGAGGTCGCCTTCGGGCTCGAGAACGTGGGCGTCCCGCCGGCCGAGATCTGGGGCCGGGTCGAGGAGGCGCTTGCCCTGACGGGCGTCGAGCATCTGGCAGGGCGGGCGACCTCGGAGCTCTCGGGCGGCGAGCTCCAGCGGGTCGCGCTCGCCTCGGCGCTCGCGCTTCGGCCGCGCCTGCTCCTGCTCGACGAGCCGACGTCTCAGCTCGACCCCGACGCCGCCGATGCGTTCTTCCGCGTCGTCGACGGGCTCGACTGTGCGGTCGTGGTCTCGGAGCAGCGGCCCGCGCGGCCGCTCGCCCACGTCGATCGCGTCCTCTTCCTCGAGCAGGGACGGGTTCTGATGGATGCGTCGCGTGACGATGCGCTCGCGTGGCTCGCAGCTCACCGCCCGCGCTACGTGTCGCTGCCGGCCGAGACGGTCTGCCGGGTCGACGGCGTGCGCGTCTCGTTCGGCGCGACGACGGTGCTCGACGGCGCGGCGCTCCATGTGCGACGAGGCGAGGTGGTCGCGCTGACCGGGCCGAACGGCGCCGGCAAGACGACGCTTGCGCTCGTCGCCTGCGGGCTCCTCGAGCCGGACGAGGGGACCGTTGCGCACGG
Source organism: uncultured Thermoleophilia bacterium (assembly GCA_963784765.1). GTDB lineage: Bacteria > Actinomycetota > Thermoleophilia > Gaiellales > Gaiellaceae > PALSA-600. Next base: position 181,514 of record CAWASP010000024.1, on the reverse strand, counting down.
GCGTGCCGGGTACCTCGCGCAGGACCCGGGCCGGCACGTCGTCAGCGAGCGAGCGATCGACGAGGTCGCGCTCGGCTCGGACGCCTCTCGCGCGCGGCGTGCGCTCTCCGAGGTCGGGCTTGCGGCGCTCGAGGAGCGCCATCCGCGCGACCTCTCCTCCGGGGAGCGCGAGCGGCTGGCGCTCGCGGCGGTCCTCGCGACCGAGCCCGAGCTGCTCGTCCTCGACGAGCCGACCCGCGGCATCGATCCCGACCGGAAAGCCGAGCTCGCCCGGCTGCTGCGCGCCGGCGCGCCGGGCCGGGGCACGCTCGTCGTGACCCACGATCTCGCCTTCGCCGCCGCCGTGGCGGATCGTGTCGTCGAGCTTCCCGCCCGGACGGAGGCTCGTGTCTAGGCTGGTCGGCATCGCGGGCGGGTTGCTCGCGGCGGCGCTGGTCGTCCCGAACGGCGCGCTCGCGACGGGCCTCGGCGCGCTTGCGCTCGTCGTCGCCGGCCTCGCCTGGTTCGAGGGCGGCACATCCTCGACGCGAGAGCTGGCGGTGGTCGCGACGCTCGCAGCCGCGGCAGCCGCGGGGCGCGTGCTGTTCGCAGCCGTGCCCGGTGTCCAGCCGGTGACGGTGATCGCGATCGTCGCGGGCGCGGCGCTCGGCATGCGCGCGGGTGTCGCGACCGGGGCGTTCGCCGCGTTCGTGTCGAACCTCTTTCTCGGCCAGGGGCTCTGGACGCCGCAGCAGATGCTGGGGTGGGGCGTGTGCGGCGCCGCGGGCGCCCTGCTCGCGCCGGTCGTGCGAACCCGGCTCGGCCTTGCAGCGGTCAGCGCGGTGCTCGGGTTCGCGTTCAGTGCGAGCATGGACGTCTGGCTCTGGTGGGGGTTCTCGCCGCACACGCCCGCCGCGCTCGCGGCCGTCGTCGGCCGCGGCCTCTGGTACGACGGCGCGCATGCGGTGGGGAACGTCGTGCTCTCGCTGGCCGCCGGGCCGGAGCTGCGCCGCCTTCTCGACCGCTACGCGTCGCGTCTGCGGACGGAGGTCGTGTGGGCGTAGCCGCACTGGTCGCAGCCGCGGTCCTCGCCGCGACGCCCGCGTCGTTCGTCCAGGCGCACGGCGCCGGCGGGTCATTCGCCGAGCCGGGCGGCACGCCGGACGCGCTGCTGACGTCGTGGGCAGTGCTCGGTCTCCGCTCCGCCGGCGCCCAGGCGCCCGGGTCGCTCGACTACCTGCGCTCGCAGGAGGGGTCGCTCTCGTCGGAGACCGACGTGGCGCTCGTCGCGCTCGCCGAGGAGGCGCTGGGCTTCAGGAACGCGGGCCTCCTCTCCCGGCTCGTCGTGCGACCGACCGGCCAGATCGGCCCGACGCTCAACGCCACCTACTGGGGCGTGCTCGCGCTGGGCCGAGCCGGTGCGGCGACGCGGCGGTTTCTGCTCGCCCACCAGACGAAGGGGGGAGGCTTCGCCTGGGCGGCCGGCGGGCAGCCGGACTCGAACGACACCGCGGCGGCACTCGAGGCGCTGCGCGTCGCCGACGTCCACGGCGCGCCGGTGAAGCGCGCGGCGCGCTTCCTGCGGACGTTCGAGAACCGCGACGGCGGCTTCGAGCTGACGCGAGGCCGCGGCTCCGACGCCCAGTCGACGGCCTGGGCGATCCAGGGCCTCGTCGCCGCCGGGCAGAAGCCGCCGCGGGCTGCCTTCGCGTACCTCGCCCGGCTGCGCCGGGCCGACGGGAGCTACCGCTACTCCGCCCGGTACGAGACGACACCGGTGTGGGTCACCTCGCAGGTGCTCGCCGCGCTCGCGAAGAAGCCGTTCCCGCTCGCGCTGTGAGCGGATCGTCACGCTTTCGTGTGTCAGACGACGGTCAGACGATCGGACACGGCCCGATTGGCCAGCCGACGATCAGCCGAGCTCGGCGAGGTACTCGACGCGGCGGCCGGCCGGCCGGTAGCCGAGACGGCGGTTGACCGCCAGCATCGGCGCGTTGCGCTCGTCGTTCGTCGTCGTCAACCGCGTGACGCCGTTCGCCGCTGCCCACTCGATCACGGCGAGCTTCGCGGCGCGCGCGAGGCCCCGGTCACGGTGGGCAGGCAGCGTGCCGGTGAACATGTTCGAGGCGCGGCCGCTGTCGCGGTCGACGGTCAGGAACGAGGCTGCGACCACCGTGCCGTCGACGATTGCCCCGAAGCTGCCCTCCGGGGTGAACAGCGGATGCTCGAGCACGTGTCGCTCCCACTCCTCGTAGGGCATCTGCTCGAAGGGCTCGGTGGCCGGAACGTCGTGCGACGCCGCAAAGTCCACCTCGTAGACCTGGCGCGGGTCGACCTCGGCGATCGGAGCGAGCTCGACATCCGACGGCGGCCGGTCGCGCACACGGCGCGGATCGAGCTCCGACAGCGCTTCCGCCCGCGCCTCCCGGTAACCGTGCGCCCGCGCGAACGCGACGCCGGCGGCGCTCTCGTGGAACTGCGCGAGCAGCCGCGTCGCGCCGGCAGACCTCGCGTGCTCCGCCGCGAGCCGGTGCAGCTCGCGCCCGAGGCCGCGGCGCCGGTGCGACCGTGCGACCACGGCGAAGCAGAATGCCGCTGCCGGCGCGCGGGCGAAGAAGTCGAAGAACGCGTACCCGTTGCCGACGACGATGCCGTCCTCCTCGGCGACGAACCCGCGCGGGCGCGCTCGCTCCGGGATCGAGCGAACGCGGTGGAGCCAGGACTGCGGCGTGATGACGGCGTCGGGCGCCGCCTCGCGGATCAGGGCGACGATCCCGGCTGCGTCGCGCTCCGGCTCGACTTCGCGGATACTCGGCATGTGGAAGCCGCAATCTTGACGATCGGCAACGAGATCGTCTCCGGCGACGTCGAGAACACGAACGGGGCGTGGCTCTCGCGGCGTTTCGAAGAGCTCGGCGTCAAGGTCGTGCTGAGTGCGGCGGTCCCGGACGAGCTCGAGCGAATCGGTGTCTTCGTCCGGCGGGAGGCGCCGCTCGTCGACCATCTCGTCGTCACCGGTGGTCTCGGCGGGACGCCCGACGACATCACGCGCGAGGCGATGGCCGCCGCCTTCGACGTTCCGCAGGTGCTGGTCGCGGAGCTGGCGGACGAGCTACGCGGCCGTTTCACCGGCGCCCCCGAGTACGCCGCCCGCTGGGCCGAGCTCCCGCGCGGTGCGCGGCCGCTCGAGAACCCGCTCGGCGGCGCGCCCGGCTTCCTCGTCGCGAACGTCTGGGTCCTCCCCGGGCTCCCGAGCGAGATGCGGGCGATGTTCGACCGCTACGCCGACGAGCTGCGCGCCGACCGTCCGATCGGTTCCTGGCGCCGCCGGTACCGGACCCGCGAGTCGATCATCGCCCCGGCGCTGGTCGAGGCGACCGAGCGATTCGCCGGAGTCCTCGTCGGTTCCTATCCCAGCTTCGAGGCGCCCGAACCGGAGGTCGAGGTCGTCCTCAAGTCGTCCGACCCCGTCGTGCTCGAGGCGGCCGTGGCCTACCTGGAGCAGGAGCTCGGCCGCCTGACGTAGCTCGGTAACCTCGGGCGGATGGCCGCGATCGAGCCTCAGGGGTATCTCGCCGACCTCAACCCGGCACAGCGGGAGGCGGTGCTGACGACCGAGGGGCCGCTGCTCGTGATCGCGGGCGCCGGCTCGGGGAAGACGCGCGTCCTCACCTACCGCGTCGCGCACCTGCTTGCGGCGCACGGCGTGAAGCCGAACGAGATCCTTGCCATCACCTTCACGAACAAGGCGGCGGGGGAGATGCGGGAGCGCGTCGAGCGCGCGGTCGGCGCGGTTGCGCGCGCGATCTGGATCCTGACCTTCCACGCCGCGTGCGGGCGGATCCTCCGCCGCGAGGCGGAGCGGCTCGGCTACCGCTCGAACTTCACGATCTACGACCAGGCCGACCAGGTGCGCCTCGTCAAGGCGTGCCTCGAGGAGCTGGAGCGCGACCCGAAGCGGTTCGTCCCGCGCGGCATCCACGCGCAGATCTCGAACGCGAAGAACCAGCTGATCGGCCCCGACGACTACGCGTCGCGGGTGGCGAGCTTCTACGACCAGACGGTCGCCGACGTGTACACGCTCTACCAGCGCCGCCTCTTCGGGTCGAACGCGGTCGACTTCGACGACCTGCTGATGCTGACGGTGAACGTCCTGCAGCGCTTCCCGGAGGCGCGCGAGCGTTGGTCGAAGGCGTTCCGCTACGTGCTCGTGGACGAGTACCAGGACACGAACCACGCCCAGTACGTGCTGCTCCAGCTCCTGGCCGGCGAGCGCCGAAACCTCATGGTCGTCGGCGACCCCGACCAGTGCCTCCTCGCCGGCACCGAGATCACGATGGGCGACGGCAGCAGGAAGCCGATCGAGGCCGTTCGCACCGGAGACCGTGTCCTCTCATGCTACGGCAGCGGGGTTTTCCGCCCGGCGGCGGTCACGCGAGTCCATCGCTCACGCGCCCGACGCGGGATCCTGATCACGACTCAGGGCGGTCGGCGCGTCGTCTCGACGCCCGAGCACGTGCACTTCGCTGGGTTCAAGCCGGGGCACACGCCGCAGTTGCACATGACCTACCTGATGTGGAAGGCTGGATCGGGTTTCCGCATCGGGACATCTCGCACCTACACGAACGCGAGGGATGGTGCGCTGCCAGGCCCCGCCGTTCGCTTGAACGGCGAGCACGCGGATTCCGCGTGGGTCGTTGCCGTTCATGACACCGAGGCCGAGGCTCGTCTGGCAGAGGCGCTGCTGTCGCTCAGGTACCGCCTGCCGACCCTGCCGTTCGTCGCGCGCAGGCGCACGGCCACCGGAGATCGCAGCCTGGTCGCCGACCAGGGGTTGCTCGACACGCTCTTCCAGGAAGTCGACACGGCGGCAGGGGGACGGGAGCTCCTCGAGGATCAGGGCCTGAGCTTCGCGCACCCTCACTTCAGCTCCGCAACGACCACGACCGGAGCACGAGTCAGGAGAAGGCTGACCGTCACGCTCTGCGGTGACCCTCGTGGGAAGCGGACGCAACACAGGGTCGCGCTCTTCGGGTACGACGAAGAAGGTCGCCGAGCGCTGGAGAGCATGGGGCTTTCTCTCCGTCCCGCCTACAAGGGCTCGAATGGATGGAGATTCGAGACGTCCCATTCGGACTTTGCCGCGATCGCGGACGTCGTGGAGCGGATCCGGAGCGCGGTCGACGTCTCTGTCCGCTACACGGCGCGTCTCGCCGCCAACGATGGGGCGATCGGTAAGGAGCGAAACGCACTGCCCTTCATGCCCGCCTCGGCGGTGCGTCCTGGCATGGTGATGGCGACGGAGGCCGGTGAGCTCGACGTCGTCGAGACGGTCGAAGAGATCGCACTGGACGGGCGAGTCTACGACCTCGATGTCGAACGAACGCACAACTTCGTTGCAAACGGCATCGTCACTCACAACTCGATCTACGCGTTCCGGGGTGCCGACATCCGCAACATCATGGAGTTCGAGCGCGACTTCCCGGACACGAAGGTGATCGCGCTCGAGCAGAACTACCGCTCGACGAACTCGATCCTCACCGCCGCCAACGAGGTGATCGCGCACAACCGCGAGCGCAAGGAGAAGAGCCTCTGGTCGGATCTCGGGGAGGGCGAGCCGGTGCGGGTCGTCGAGACCGAGGACGAGCACGCCGAGGCGCGCTTCGTCGCGGCGGAGATCGCGGCGCTGATCGAGGCCGGCTACAGCGCTCGCGAGATCGCCGTCGTGTACCGCACGAACGCGCAGAGCCGTGTGCTCGAGGACGTGCTCGTGCGCCAGGGGATCGCCTACCAGGTGATCGGCGGCCCGCGTTTCTACGAGCGCGCCGAGATCAAGGATGCGATCGCCTACCTGCAGGTGATCGACAACCCGTACGACACGGTCTCGCTGCTTCGGATCGCGAACCGGCCCCGGCGCGGGATCGGTGACACGTCGCTGCAGCGGCTCGGCACGTACGCGACCGGCCTCGACACGACCCTCTGGGAGGCGACCGGCCGTCCCGAGGAGGCCGGGCTCGCGACCGCCTCGGCGCGGGCGGTGACGTCGTTCCGGAACGTCGTCGAGTCGCTGATGGCGACCGCGACCGACTCGTCCGTCGCCGGGCTCGTGGAGGCGGTGCTCGACCGCACCGGCTACCTCGAGGCGCTCGAGGCGGAGCGGACGATCGAGGCTCGGGGCCGGATCGAGAACCTCGAGGAGCTCGTCGGCGTCGCGGGCGAGTACGACGAGTCTGCGGACGAGCCCTCGCTCTCGGGCTTCCTGCAGGAGATCTCGCTCTACTCCGACCAGGACGCGCTGCGCGGCGGTGAGGACGGCGAGGGCGGCCAGGTGACGTTGATGACGCTGCACAACGCCAAGGGGCTCGAGTTCCGCGCCGTCTTCATGATCGGGATGGAGGAGAACATCTTCCCGCACTCGCGTTCGATCGAGGAGAACTCGCTCGAGGAGGAGCGGCGGCTCGCCTACGTCGGTATGACGCGCGCGCAGGAACGGCTGACGCTCACGCATGCCATGCGTCGCAGTCTCTACGGGCGCGCCGACGCGAACCTGCCGTCGCGGTTCCTCGACGAGCTGCCCGGGCTCGGCGTCGAGCGCGAGCGTCTGCGCCCGGCTTCGTGGTCGGACTACGGCGCCCGCGCTCACGAGTTCGCGCCGCGCACCGACTTCCCGGACCTCTCGACGGGGGAGACCGTCAGGCACTCGACGCTCGGCGTCGGCATCGTGACGCGGATCGAGCCGGGCGGGGTCGTCACCGTCCGCTTCGAGGACGGCAACGAGCGCCGGCTGATGCTCGAGTACGCGCCGCTGGAGCGCGTCGGGTGAGCGTCGAGGTCAGGCGGTGCGCGTCGCTCGAAGAGCTGCGCGACGGCCTGAACGCGATCGGCCACTACTTCGGGTACGACAACCAGGTCGAGGACGCCGAGCGGTTCGCGCAGTGGATGGAGCTCGAGCGCATGCACGTCGCGGTGGAGGGCGGGAGCATCGTCGGCGGCACCGGCGCGTTCACCTTCCGGATGTCCGTCCCCGGCGGGGATGTGCCGACGGCGGGCGTGACGGTCGTCGGCGTACTGCCGTCGCACCGGCGCCGAGGCATCCTGACCGCGCTGATGCGGGAGCAGCTGGACGACTGCCGCAGGCGCGGCGAGCCTCTGGCGGCCCTCTGGGCCTCGGAGGGGAGGATCTACGGCCGCTTCGGCTACGGGCTCGCCGCGCGGACCGGCTCGATGTCGCTGGCCCGCGAGCACACCGCGTTCGCCCTGCCGTTCGAGCCGCGCGGAGTCGTGCGCCTCGTCGGGCTCGACGAAGCGGTGCAGGCGTTCCCGCGCCTCTACGAGCAGATGCGCACCTGCCGCCCCGGCATGCTCTCGCGCGACCGCGCGTGGTGGGAGACCCGGCGCCTGTACGACGATCCCGCCCGGAGGCAGGGCGGGCCGCTCACGCGCGCGCTGCTCGAGCTCGACGGCCGGCCGGCCGGATACGCGCTCTACCGCGTCAAGCAGGAGTGGAGCCGATCGGGCTTCAGCACCGGAGCGGTGACCGTTCTCGAGGCGGTCGCCCCGACGATCGAGGCGACGCAGGAGCTGTGGCGCTGGCTCCTCGACTTCGACTGGACGTCCACGTTCGCTGCCGACCTGCTGCCGCTCGACCATCCGCTCGTCCTCCTGCTCGCAGAGCCGCGGCGGATGCAGCTCACCGTGAGCGACGGCGTCTGGGTTCGGCTCCTCGACGTCGATGCGGCGCTCACGGCGCGGGCCTACGCCGGGGACGGAGAGGTCGCGCTCGAGGTCAGCGACTCCTTCATCCAGGAGAACGCAGGCGTCTGGCGGGTGAGCGGGGCAGGGGTCGAGCGGACGAACGCCGCCCCCGATCTGCGCCTGGACGTGACTGCGCTTGGCTCCGCCTACCTCGGCGGCTTCGGCTTCGGCGAGCTCGTCCGCGCCGCCCGGGCGGAGGAGCTGACCCCCGGCGCCGCGGGTCGGGCAGATGCGCTCTTCCGTGCCGAGGCCCAGCCGTGGTGCGGCGAGATCTTCTGACCGAGGCCGGGAGCACGACGGCTTGACCGCCGTGCGATCATGGCGTGGGGAGAGCGAAAGGGGCTCGCACCACGCGGACAGCAGCACAACAGTCCCGTTTCCGTCCCGGCCAGCGCATCCTCGCTCCACGCAGCGGGCAGTCGTCCGGTGCCGAGTCGCTCGCCGAGGTGCTGCAGGTGGTCGCGAGCGGGAGCGCCGAGCTCTACCGCGTCCGCTGGCAGTCGGGCATCGAGACGTTCTTCGCCCCGGGGCCGGATGCCCACGACCGACGGCGCCGCGACCTCGGCCCGCCGCCGGGCTTCCGTGATCGTCGGCGACGCTGATCACGCCTAGCGGCTTGATGTCCGCGCTGACGCTCACCGTGCGTCGGCGTCGGCAGCGACCAGGGCGAGCGCCTCTCGGAGGCCTCGGAGAGACGCCTCGATCCCGGCCTCCGGCTCGAGGTTCGGGTCCTCGTGCTCGATCGAGACGACGTCGTCGTACCCCGCCTCGTTCACCGCGCGGAGCAGGCGGCTCCACTCTTCGGCCGGTCGACCGGAGCCGACCGCCGCGAAATGCCACGGCATCGTCTCGGCGCCGCCCGGCCAGCGAAAGTCGAGAACCCCGTGGCGGGCGATGCGATCGCTGTGGAGAAGCGTGTCCTTTCCGTGCATGAACGCGACCGCGTGCCCCAGCTCTTCGACGGCGAGAGCGGGATCGATCCCCTGCCACCAGAAATGGCTTGGGTCGAGGTTCACTCGCACGTTGTCGCCGGTCACTTGCCGAAGCAGCCGATAGGACTCCGGGTTGTAGATCGAGGTGCCCGGGTGGAGCTCGAGACACACCACGACGCCGGGCGCCTCGGCGTCGGCGAACCGCGACAACTCGCCCCAGTACGCCGCAATGCGCTCCCATTGCCAGCGCCAGAGGCCTTCCATGTCGGGAAGCCAGGCTCCGCCGGCGAAGATGGGCCAGGTCCCACCCCCGGGCCCGCCGGGGCAGCCGCTCATCGCGACGACGCGGGGGACGCCGAGCGCGTGGGCGAGCTGGAGGGCTCGCCGGAGGTCGGTGTCGTGCCGGTCGCCGATCGTGCGATCCGGATGAAGGGGGTTCCCAGAGGCGTTGAGAGCGGAGAGGTCGAGGCCGCGCTCTGCGAGCAGGCCGCTCAGCCGGTCACGCTCGGCGGTGCTCGTGTGGAGCGCCGGGCGCGCGTGTGGCGCGGTCGAGTAGCCGCCGACACCGAGCTCGATCGCTGCAAGCCCGCGTTGCGTGCACCAGTCGAGCGCCTCGGTGAACGTGAGGCGCTCGAGCGCGTCGGTGAACAGGCCGATTCTCACGATTGCGATGAGTTGGAACGCTCCAAAACGCGAAGCTAGCTGCCTTTCGCTGCGCCTGTCAAGAACTTGACCTTGGCACGGAGGGTGCGTAGTCTCAGCCTTCTGGAACGTTCCATCCACAGAGGGCGGGCACGGTGGAGCGGCTGAGGACGGGCGTCATCGGCTGCGGCCTCGTCGCCCAGGTCATGCACCTTCCCTACCTGCTCGAGCTGTCCGATCGGTACGAGGTTCGGGCGCTCTGCGACGTCTCCCCTCGCGCGCTCGCCCACGCCGCGACGCTCTTTCCCGACGCGCGCCGACACGCTCGTGTCGACGATGCGCTCAACGAATCGCTCGACGCGGTGATCGTGCTGACCCCCGGCAGCCATGCGCCCGCGGCGATTGCGGCAGCGGAGACCGGGCGGCACGTGTTGGTGGAGAAGCCCATGTGCCTCGACCCGGAGGAGGGCCGGCAGATGATCGACGCCGCGGCAGCCTCCGGCGTCGTCCTGATGGTCGGATACATGAAGCGGTACGACCCTGCGTACGAGGAGCTCGACCGGAGCCTCGACCGCAGCGCGTTGACGTACGCGCGAATCACGACGCTCGAGAGCCCGCTCGAGCCATATGTTGCGCACCTGCCGCTCAGCCGCGGCGCACCGGACGTCGACCCCGACGTCGCTGCGATGCTCGCCGCCGACGATGCCGCGCGAGTCGAGCGAGCTCTGCCATCGGAGGATGCGCGGACGCGACACGTCTACCGGTCGATTCTCCTCGACAGCATGGTTCACGAGCTGAACGCGGTGCGCGGCCTGCTCGGTGAGCCCGGCGCGGTGCACTTCGCCCGTTTCGCCGAGGACGCGAGCTCGGTGACCGCCTCCCTGGCCTTCGGTCGGATCCAGTGCACCGCGATGTGGATCGACCTGCCCGGGATCGCCCGCTACCAGCAGGACTGGGCGTTCTACGGCCGGGACGCCCGGGCAAGCCTTCGCTTTCCTTCGCCGTTCCTGCGGAGCGAGCCGACGCAGCTCGTGCTCGAGGGTGGCGTGCCCGGTACGGCGCATGCGTGGGAGACGGTGCACACGGTGGGATACGACGAGGCATTCAAGCGCGAGCTCCTCGAGTTCCACGCGTCCATCCGTGAGGGCCGGCCGCCCCGCACGGACGGTGAGGACGGGCTTCGTGACGTGTATCTCTGCCGCTCGATCGTGCGCGCGTGCGCCGGCGGGAGGTCGGTGGCGAACCCGACGGCGGAGGTCGTTCCGGCGTGAACCTTCGGCTCGCAAGCGCGCCGGTGACGTGGGGTGTCTGGGAACGCACGGTCGATCGACCCGATCTGATCCCGCCTGTTCGAATGCTCGAGGCGGTCGAAGCGCTCGGGTACGCAGGCATCGAGCTCGGGCCGCCTGGCTACTTCGGCGGCGATGGGGAGGCGGTCGGCGCGGCGCTCGCGCCGTATGGTCTCGAACTCGCCGGCGGGTTCGTCCCGCTCCACCTCGCCGACGAGCGTGCATATCGCGACGATCGTTCGATCTGGCTCGACCCGATCGTCGACATACTCGCCGCGACCGGCGCTCGGGGGCCCGTCGTGCTCGCCGACGCCGAAACCGAGGAGCGGCTCGCCGCTGCCGGACAGCCCGCCGAACAGGCACGGACTGCGCTCGCCCCCGATGCCTTCGCCCGGGCACTCGAGCGGGTCAACGAAGCTGTGGAGTCGTGTCGTGCGCGGGGTGTCGACGTGGTGTTCCACCACCACGCCGCGACGTACGTCGAGACCGCCGACGAGGTGGAACGGTTCCTCGCGGACACGGACGTCGAGATCTGTTTCGACACCGGTCATGCACTCGTCGGCGGCACCGACCCGCTCGAGCTCCTGCGTCTCTGCGGCCCGCGCATCGGCCACCTCCATCTGAAGGATGTCGACGGCGAGCTGCTCGAGCGGGTCCGCCGAGGTGAGCTGGGTCTCGAGCAGGCGTGGGATCGGGGGCTCTTCTGCCCCTTCGGTGAAGGTGCCGTCGATCTGCCGGCGGTGCTTGCGTCGCCCGAGCTGTTGAACCTCGGCGGATGGACGGTGCTTGAACAGGACCGGGTCGCCGTCCGTCTGGGCGACCTCGACGGCGTGCGGGCGATCGAGGAGGCCAATCTCCGTGTCGTCCGTGCCGCACCCGGAGAGCGGGGATGAGGCAACGGCCGACGATCATCGACGTTGCCGGGCGCAGCGGTGTCTCGAAGTCGACCGTCTCCAACGTGATCCGAGGCGCGGCGAACGTCTCCGACGTCACGCGACGGAAGGTGCTCGCCGCCGTCGAGGAGCTCGGCTACCGCCCCAACGCCCTTGCCCGCCAGCTCGTCCAGCAGCGGACGAGCACGATCGGCGTCGTCGTCGGCGATCTGGCGAATCCGTTCTATGGCGAGCTCGTCAAGCTCCTCGAGGAGCATGCCCTTGCACGCGGTTACACGACCATGGTCTCGAACACCGGCGGCCTTCCCGAGCGGGAGGCGCCGCGCATCGAGGCTCTGCTCGAACGGCGCGTCGCCGGGGTCGCGATGCTGCAGTTCAGTGGGGACCGCTCGTCCCTCGACGTGCTGGACGCCGACGGTGTTGCGGTCACTGTGATCAGCTGCTTCGAGGCGCGGTCGGATTGCGTCGTCGTCGACGAGAGTCAGGGGCTCGGCATCGCCGTACGTCACCTCGCCGAGCTCGGGCACACGCGACTCGCCTACGTCACCTCCCGGCTCGTCGAGGAGCACACGAACCGTGCCCGCCTCGCGAGCTTCCGGCGCGAGTGTGCGCGCGCCGGTTGTACCGAACGGGCGGTCGTCACGCTCGACGTGCAGGCTGCGCTCGCTCACGATACGAATGCGATCCGAGGGCTCGGGGAGCTTCTCCGCTCGTCCGACTCCCCGACCGGGTTTGCGGCGGCGAACGACATCGCGGCAATAGCGCTGATCGAAGCGGCGGAGCGGCTCGGCCTGTCCGTGCCGCAGGACATCTCCGTGGTCGGCTTCGATGGGATCAGCCTCGGCGGCCTCTCGAGGATCGGGCTGACGACCGTCGCCCAGCCGCGCGCACAGCTGGCCGACACGGGTATGCGGCTCTTGATGGACAGAATCGACGGGCGGGCGACGTCGTCCCCCCGTCACGTGCTCCTCAAACCGACTCTCGTCGTCCGCGCGACGACGGCGCCGCCCCCATGAGGTGCGCCGAGAAAGGAGCCACATGGCCACGCAGACCGATGTGAGGAGCCCGCTCCATGAGACGGTTGCGACGACGCCGACCGACTACTGGAACGACTCGTGCTCGCTCGAGGAGTTGCGATATGCGATCGCGAACGGCGCCGTCGGGGCGACGTCGAATCCGACGATCGTCGGCGAGGTGCTGCACAAGGAGATGCATCTCTGGCGCCCGAGGCTGCACGCGATGCTCGTCGAGCACCCGTCCGCGACCGAGGACGAGCTCGCGTGGATGCTGATCGAGGAGATGGCCGTCAAGGGAGCAGAGCTGCTGTTGCCCGTGTTCGAGCGCGAGCACGGCCGTAAGGGGCGGCTCTCGATCCAGACGAACCCGAAGCTGTATCGCGATGCCGCGAGAATCGTGGAGCAGGCTGTTCGGTTTGCCGGGCTCGCGCCCAACATGCAGGTGAAGGCTCCGGTGACCCGCGCGGGCATCGAGGCCCTCGAGGAGATGACAGCCGCCGGCGTCAGCGTCAACGCAACCGTGTCGTTCACGGTGCCGCAGGCGCTCGCAGTCGCCGAGGCTGTCGAGCGTGGGTTGCGCCGCCGGGAGCAGGCGGGTGAAGACGTGTCGATGATGTCCCCCGTCTGCACGGTCATGATCGGCCGCCTCGACGACTGGCTGCAGGTACACGCCGATCGTCTCGGGGTGCTGCTCACTCCCGGTGTCGTGAGCTGGGCGGGCATCGCCGTCGTCAAGCGCGCCCACGCGATCTACCAGGACCGCCGGTACCGCACGCAGCTCCTCGCGGCCGCGTACCGGAACCACCTGCACTGGTCACAGCTGATCGGAGGAGACATCGTCTTGACGATCCCCTACGCGTGGCAGCTCCTCTTCAATCGATCCGATATTCCCGTTCTGGACCGCTTCGCAGATGCGGTGCCGGCTGCGATCCTGTCCGAGCTCGAGATGAAGTTGCCGGACTTCCGTCGCGCGTACGAGCCGGACGGCCTCTCGCTCGACGAGTTCGACACGTTCGGAGCGACGAGGCGGACGTTGCGTGGGTTCATCGCGTCCTACCAGGATCTCGTCGCAGTCGTTCGTGACGTGATGCTGCCGAGCCCCGACACCGGTTGATCGCTGCCGCGAGGGAGCGCGATCTCTAGCCGGAGTCTCCCGGCCCGAGCACGGATTCGAGGAACGCAAGGATTGCCGAGAACGCCGCTTCGACATGTTCCGGGCTGCGGAATCCGTGTCCCTCGTTCGGGAAGATCAGCGACTCGACCCTAACGCCTGCGGCTCGTGCCGCGGCGGACATCGTCTCCAGATGATCGGGCGTGACGACGTGGTCGTCTTCACCCTGCAGAAGCAGGATCGGGCCGCTGAACGCGGTGGACGAAGCGGGAGATCGCTGCCGCAGAACCGCCGCGTCGAGCGAGCCGACGAGCCAGCCGGTGTAGCTCGCTTCGAACTTGTGCGTGCCCGTGTCCCAGAGCCGGAGGTCGCTGATGCCGTAGAGGCTCACAGCGGCGCGGAAGACGTCGTGGAATGCCACGCCGCAGAGGGCGAGATAGCCACCCGCGCTCCCGCCCATGACGACGATCCGCTCTTGGTCGACGCGGCCCCTGCCAGCGAGCGTCTCCGCGACAGCCACGCAGTCGTCGATGTCGACGATTCCCCACGCTCCGGCGAGTCGGTTTCGATAGGCCCGCCCATATCCGGTCGAGCCGCGGTAGTCGACGTCGGCCACGACGTACCCGCGCGACACGAGGAGCTCGACGTCGATGCGAAGCCCGCCGACGGTCTGGTCGGTGGGGCCGCCGTGGGCGAGGATGACGAGCGGAGGCAGGTTCGACTTCGACCTCCGTTGAGGCTCGTAGACGAACCCGTTGATCCGGTCGTCGCCGACATGTATGTCGAGACGCTCCGGGATGGACGTCGCGCGAATCCGCACTCCTTCGGGGAGTGACGAGCGCACCACGCTCCACTCGCCGCTTTGCGTGTCGACGAGCACGATCTCGGGCGCCGCCCCTGCCTCGGCGGCGACGAACACGACGTGTGTTCCGTTGCCCCGAAGATGCGGCCAGGCGACGTGGGCATGCGGGAGTTTCGAGGTTGTCCAGGAGCCGTCCGGGGCGAGGTACTGCAGGCGTTGCTCCCCGTCGAGGTTGACGAGAACCGCGATCCGGCCGTCGTCGAGAAACGTGTAGCTCGACAGCCCGAGGAACCACTGGGGCCAGCCCACTTCTGCGGTGCGCTGCCCGATCGCTTCGTCGACCCCGTCGACGTGCAGGTTCCACCACCCGGAGCGGTCGGAGACGTAGTGCAGCCGGCCGTCGGGAGCCCACTGCGGCTGGAAGATCGACTCGCTCGCCCCGCCGGCCACGAGCGAGCCGTCACGCCACAGCTCGCAGCCGATGAACGGCATCCCCGGATGGTCCCACGCCGTCCACGCCACGCTCGATCCGTCGAGCGACGCGCAGGGGAAGGCGTAGAAGTCCCGTCCCGCGGCGAGTACGGTCATCTCGCCGCCGGACAGCGGCACGCGGACGACGTCCGTGATCACGCGGTCTGCTTCATGTCGCTCCCGGACGCAGAGCACGGCGTCTGCCGCGATGACGAGGTCGCCGAAGCGGACATCGCCGCCTGCGGGCGTGAGAGGCCCGTAGCCGATGCGATGCAGCCGACCGTCGCTCTGATCGGAGTACACGATCGTTTCGTGCGCGACCGCGTAGGCGCCGCCGCCGTACTCGTAGACGCCGCTGCGCACGTCGACGCCCTGCGGCGTGACTCGTTCGATTGATCCACCCCGGGCCTGCATGACGCTCGACATCCCCGAACCGGGATCGAAATCCAGCCAGTAGATGCCGTCGCCGTCGAGTGTGGGGTACTGGAGGCGCGCCCACAGGTCGCCGCAGGCAACCGCGTCGGCGACGTCGAGGGGACGCTGTGAGGGTGGCAGGAGCATCAATTGAGGGGTGCGGCGGGGCGATGTCGCCCCGCCGCACCCGCGTGCGTCACTTCAGGCGCATCGCCGCCAGGTCGGGCCCGTACACGGGCTGGTAGATGAAGTTCGTCACCCGCGAGGACACGATGTCGACCTCGATCGGGTTGATCAGGGGCGCCCACGGCGCCCAGGTCCGCATGACCTTCTCGTCGAGCTTCTGGAACCCGACGTCGCGGGCATGGCCGGTCAGCTTGTCGACGGCGTTGAAGTACGGGATTGCTGCTTTCGCGGCGAAGTGCGCGCGGGCCTGGGGGAACCCCGGACGCCGCGGATCCAGCAGCACGTCGATGAAGTCTTCGGCATCCGGGTAGTCCTGCGACCACTCGTTGATCCCGGAGGCGATCCTGTTCTTCCGGTTGTCGATGATGCCGTTGTTGACGGCATCGGACGCCGACTTGATCACGAGGTTGATGCCGATCGCCTTGAGGTTCTGCTGGAGCACCTGGCCGAGCTCGACGAACCCAGGTGCGTCGTTGCGCATCCGGACGACCGCCGTCACCGGTGTCTTGATGCCTGACGCCTTCATCAGCGCCTTCGCCTTGGCGAGATTCGGCGTATTCGGATATGCCTTGTAGTCCTTCCAGGCAGCCATGGTCGGAGGCAGGATCTGGTCGGTCATCTGTCCCTGACTTGGCCCGCCCCAGACACGCAGCATCTGTTGACGGTTGATGGCGTAGTTGACGGCCTTCCGGACCAGCACGTTGTTGAACGGAGCCACGTCGTTGTTCATCCAGAAGTACTCGACGGCGGCATACGCATTCGCGAACACGCGTCCCTTCAGACTGGGGTCGCGCAGCGCCGCAGTTGCGTCCGCCGGTGGGAGCTTGTCGAGCCACATGTCGGCCGATCCCGACCTCACCTTCAATGCAGCCTGCTGGGGATTGACGCCGATCGGGATGTCGATCTCATCCACGTTGCCTCGCTTGCCCAGCGACGCAGCATTCCAGTGAGGGTTGCGCACGAGGACCATCTCGCGGCTCGGCGTGAACGACTTGATCATGTAGGTGCCGCTTGCCGGCAGCGAGCCATCCTCGATCGCCTTGGCGGGCGTGCCGTTGGGAACCGGGCAGGTGAAGCGCATCGTGATGCGCTTCAAGAAGGAGCCGCTCGGCTTTGCCAGCTTGAACGTGACGGTGTTGGCGCCGGTGGTGATTCCCGACAGGGTCTTCGACTTGCCGGAGGTGACGGCGCTCGCGCCGACGATATCTCCGAAGAACCCGGCACCCGGCGATGCCATGGACGGCATCAGCATCCGTTCGAACGTCCATTTGATGTCGGTAGGCGTGATCGCCTTGCCGTTCGAGAACTTGATCCCCGGACGAAGCGTGAAGGTGTACGTCTTGCCGTCCTTCGACACCTTCGGCAGGTCGGCGAGGCCGCCGACGATCGCCTTGCCGGCCTCACCACCGCGGTCGGGATAGGTCACGAGCGTGTCGCAGATCGCGAAGCCGATGTTCCAGCTGACGAGCGTGTACCAGAGCGCCGGGTCCAGGTGATCGGGATCGCCTGCCGGCATGAGGATGTTCAACGTGCTGCTGCTTCGTCGCGACGCGCTGGCACGCGTCGCGACGACGGCCGCCGCTGTCGCGACTGCCAACGATGCTGCGATCGCCACCGTCATCCAACGGTGGCGCAACGTCCAATTCATGAGTGACTCCCTTCTGACGAGTTCATCTACCCCCCGCAATCGATCGGTCGAATCGGGCGCCCGCGTTCACTCACCTCCCCCCGTGCGCACGCGCGGATCGAGAACGCCGTGCGCGAGGTCGGCCGCGGTGTTCGCCGCGACGGCTGCGATCGCCGAGAACGTGATCACGCCCACCGTGAGCGGGTAGTCGAGGTTCTGGACAGAGCTGAGGCCGACATAGCCGAGCCCCGGAAGACCGAAGACGCTCTCGACGAAGAACGCGCCGCCGAGCGCGACGCCAACGTCGAGGCCGACCATCGTGACGATGATCGGCGTGGCGTTCGGTCCGACGTGCCGCATGATGATGCGGCCGAGGCCAGCTCCCTTTGCGCGCGCAGTCCTCACGTAGTCCTCGCCGAGCTGCTCGATCACGAGCGCCCGAACCATTCGGGCGTACAGTGCGGCGAAGCTCAGCGCGAACGCGAACCACGGGAGCGCCAGGTGGTACATCCACCCGATCGGGTCGTCGACGAGGTTCACGTATCCGTCGATCGGAAACAGCGTCAGCGGGTGGGGGAGCCCGAACCCGAGCAGCCGTCCCTGTGTCGGCTGGTAGCCGAGGAAGTACGACAGCATCGGGGCGACCAGGAAGACGGGGGTCGCGAGACCGAATAGGACGAACACCACGAGGATGCGGTCGCGGAACGATCGCGGTTTGAGCCCGCCGGCGACGCCGACGACGATGGCGAGCAGGAGCCACACGACGACGGCACCGAAGACCAGCGACGCTGTGGTCTTGGCGGCCGGAAAGACGATGTCGGAGACGGGGCGCCGTTGCACGTACGAGTACCCGAAGTCGCCGTGGGAGAGGTGCCAGACGAAGAGGCCGTACTGCTGCCAGAGGGGGCGATCGGTGCCGAGCTGATGGGCGACGCGTGCGATCTCCGCCTTGCTTGCCGCCTTGCCGGCGACCCGCTGGGCGGGCGACGCTCCTGTCATGTCGGCGACGAGGTAGAAGAGCGCCCAGGCGAGGAACGTGATCATCGCGAGCTGCACGAGAGCGGCTCCCAGACGCTTCAGCGCAAACGTCCTCATCGCCCTGCTCCGCGCGGGTCGAGTGCGTCGCGCAGTCCGTCCCCGAGGAGGTTGAGCGCCAGCATCGTGAGAACGAGCGCGGCGCCCGGCACGATCGCGAGCGCGGGTGCATAGCGGTAGTAACCGGAGACGACGCCGTCCGAGAGCATCGAGCCCCAGCTCGCCGTGGGAAGGGGCACGCCGACCCCGAGATAGGAGAGCCCTGCCTCGAACAGGATGTTCATTGCGACGATCGAGGTGCCGTAGACGAGTAGCGGCGCGGTGAGGTGGGGAAGGATGTGCCGCGCGAGGATGTGCCGGTCGCTGCCTCCGATCGATCGCGCCGCCTCGACGAACTGGCTCATCCGGAGGCTGCGCGTCTGGGTTCGGGCGAGGCGTGCCGGGTAGAACCAGGTGAAGGCCGCGATCACGACCAGCGCGTTCGTCAGTCCCGGCCCGATCACGACTGCGAGGCCGACGGCGAGTAGCAGGGCCGGGAACGCCATTGCCGTTTCGATGAACCGAGAGGCGACGGCGTCGATCTTCCCCCCGTAGAACCCGGCCGCAACGCCGACGAGGACGCCTATCAGGATGGCGACCGACGTCGCGCCGAAGGCCACGATGAGCGAGACGCGCGCTCCGTACAGCACGCGGACGAGCTGGTCGCGCCCGAGGCGGTCGGCGCCGAGCACGAAGAGGTCGCCGTGAGGGCTGTGTCGCGTGCCGGCAGCGTCGTAGGTTCGCTCCATGACGCCGATCGGCATGCCGTCGAGGCTCAGCGCGTTCGGGAACTCCTGGTTCGGCTCGTGACCGGTCAGAGATGCAGCGAGCGGCGCTCCGGCAACCGCGGCCAGGACCAGCAGAACGATGAAGGCTGCGGCCGCCATCGCGACCCGGTCGCGTTTGAAGCGCAGCCAGAAGTCGCGGCCCGGCGACCTGATGCGTTCCGAGGCGACGACCTCCGTGACGTCGGCGGCGGTCGTCGTCATGGCGGTGAGGCCGTCGTACCGCGGATGACGAGCTCGGGTTCGACGAGATGCCGGAACTCGGAGAGGGGGCCGCTCGTGCGGCCGAGCAGGTGGTCGATCAACGCGGCCGTCGCCTCGGCGCCGATCGCCCGCGCCGGTTGTCTCACGGTCGTGAGGCCGATTCGGCCAACGCGAGCCCAGGCGATGTCGTCGAAGCCGACGACGCTGACGTCCCGTGGGACACGCAGGTTGCGCGCCTCCAGGGTGTCGATCAGGCCGATCGCGCTGAGATCGTCTCCTGCCACGATCGCGGTCGGTCGAGGATCGAGACGCAGCAGACGATCGACGACGGCCGGTCTCGGGGCCGGCTCGCTGGCTCCCGGGGAGCGGAGGTCGGGCAGGCGCAGCTCCTCGTCCGCGGTGAGCCCGGCTTCCTCGAGTGCGTCGACGAATCCCGCGACCCGCATGTGACGGCCGGCGTCGACGTCGCTCGCGATCACGGCGGCGATCCGTCGATGGCCGAGCTCGATGAGATGGTTGACGGCAAGACGGGTGCCGACGTAGTCGTCGACGACAACCCGCCCGGCCTCTTCCGGCGCTTTGTGGCTGTCGAGCACCACGATCGGCAATCCACCGCGCGCGAGATCAGTGGCGACGCACTGATCGCGCATCCCGCAGAGGAGGTAGCCGGCGGGCCGGTACGAGCGGAGTGCGTTCGCAGCCTGGGCCTCGGTGCGGCCGGTGGTGTCCGTGCTGGCGACGAGGAGCTGGTAGCCGTCAGCTTCGGCGGCTTCCTCGATTCCCGAGAGCATCTCGGCGTAGAACGGGTTCTCGAGTCGAGGCACCATCACGCCAAGCGTCAGCGTCCGGCGGCCCGCGAGGCCCTGGGCGACCGCGCTCGGCGCGTAGCCCAGTTCTTGGATCGCTTCGAGAACGCGCTCGCGCAGCTCCGGCGTCACCGTGCGCCCACGCACGACGTTCGACACCGTCGACTTCGAGACCCCTGCTCTGTGTGCCACGTCGACGATCGTGACCGGCTTGCGCGCCGTGGAGCGTTCCATGGCGAGCGACTTTACGACCTTCAGCTACTGCTGGTCAATAGCCACGAGAACTCCAAGAGTGGGCTTTGAAAGCCGTGTGGAGCGCTCCACGAAGCGCGGTCCGCGCCCGTCTGCGGTCATCGAGCCCGCGCTCCGCGCTTGGCCGTCGTCGTGAGTCGCTCGGCGACGGTCGTCTACTGCGGGCCGTAGACGGGAACGACCGTCGGGAACCAGACCCGGAGCGGGGTCTGCTCGAGGCAGAGGAAGATCGTGGAGCCGGTCGTCGAGAGCTGCGCGGTGATCGTCCACGTGCCGCGCGAGCGCGGCGGGACCGTGACGCTCGCGTCGACGGTGAACCAGGGTGGCGGCTCGATCCTTGCGCCGAGCCCGGCCACGTAGCGCTTGAGGTCGGCCAGTGTGTGCGTGCCGTCGAGGCGACCGACCGCCCACCCGAACGTCTGCGCCGAGCGGTTGACCGCGTCGACGACGACCGAACCCGCGGTGAGGCTCGGCTTCCCGCTGTAGCGGCAGCCGCTGCCTGTGAACGTGAGCGTCGCGTCCGGCGTGTCAGGTGGGATCGCGAACGCACGACCGCCGAGCAGGACCGAGAGAAGCTCGTGCTCGAAGCGCACGCGGTCGGCGCCCGTGGCGATCCTCGCGCCACCGCCGCGGGAGACGATCGTCCGACCGTCGTCCGCGACCTCGAGCATCTTCTCCGTCGAGTAGCGGGCGAGCGAGGGGATCACGGCCGTCGCAGCGGCGAGCGGGTCCCAGAAGTACGAGCCGCCGCGATCCATGCCCGTTGCCTCCACGAGGTCCCAGGCGAGCGTCGCGGCGCTCGTCGCGTAGTGGTACTGCTTGAGCGCCTGCCCGAAATAGGTGGTGACGGGCACGCTGTTCGTGGCGTCGAGCGGCACGAGGGTAAGCGGTACGCCGCTTCGTGCGACGACGCGTGCCGCCGCCGGATCGACCCACATGTTCACCTCGGCGGCCGGATTATCCGGAGCGTTGCCCGGCACGGTCACCGCGCCGCCCATGGCAACGACGCGCCGCACCTTCTGCCTCAGCCCGGGGCGCGCGAGGAACGCCTCCGCGAGGTTGGTCATCGGAGCGAGCTCGATGATCGTCGGACGGCTCGGCGAGGTCTCGATTGCGTCCCGGAGCAATGCCGCCGCGCCATCGCCGGCGGCGTGAGGTGCCGGCGGCAGCGTCAGCCCGAAGAGCCCGTCGGCTGCCGTGCGCCACTCGTCGGGTACCGCGTTCGCGCCCCTCAGCGG
This sequence comes from uncultured Thermoleophilia bacterium, assembly GCA_963784765.1. Taxonomy (GTDB): domain Bacteria; phylum Actinomycetota; class Thermoleophilia; order Gaiellales; family Gaiellaceae; genus PALSA-600. Next base: position 160,038 of record CAWASP010000024.1, on the reverse strand, counting down.
CTCGCTGCGGCCGCAGGCGACGGGGATGTCGCTCCGGCCGATGACCGCGAGGAGCCGGCGGGTGTTCTGCGCACCGGCGGGACAGTGGACGAGTCCGGTACCGGCGACCGCCACGGCGCGGAGATCGACGTGGGTGTCCTGCGCGAGATAGAGCAGCGCGATGACGTCGTCGTTGCTGAGATCGGTGTCGACGATCACGGGCATCCGCGCGGCCCTCGTCCCACCGCAGCCGGCGACGACGAGAAGCAGCAGGAACGCCACGACCCGGCGCATCGAGCGGAGCCTCCGTCCGCGGTCGCCCGGGCTCATCGGTGGGCAATCGGATGCCGTCTCCGTAGCGAGCCGCACTCCGCAACCGGCATCCGCGCGGCTCGGCGCCGCAGGCAGAATCGTCCGGTGGACCGATCCGAGTTCGTCCGTCGGGCCGCCGCCGCGAGCCTCGTTGCGTTCCCGGGCCTGCTGCCCAGGTCGAAGGGCGATGCGCGGCTGGCGTCGCTCCGCAAGGCGGTCCGCGGGCCGGTGCTCGCCCGCGGCCAGGCGGGCTACCCGGAGGCGAGCCGCGTCTTCGACAGCCTCTACTCGGGAGTGCATCCGCTGGCGGTCGTGCAGCCGCTCGATGCCCATGACGTGAGCGCGACCGTCCGATGGGCGAACGCCCACGGCGTCCACATCGTCGCGAAGTCCGGAGGACACTCCTACGGCGGCTACTCGACGACGACCGGCGTCGTGATCGACCTCTCGCGGCTCCACGGGATCAAGGTCTCGCCCGGTCGAGCCGTCGTGGGCAGCGGCGCCCGGCTCGGTGTCATCTACCAGGCGCTCGACGCGCACGGCGTCTCGATCCCGGCGGGGACGTGCCCGAGCGTCGGGATCGGGGGCCACGCGCTCGGCGGCGGGTTCGGTCTCGCCTCGCGGGCATGGGGCCTCGCCTCCGACAACGTCGTCTCCGTCCAGATCGTCACCGCGGACAGCGCGGTCGTCGTCGCGGACGCCCATCACCATCCGGACCTCTTCTGGGCCTGCCGCGGAGGCGGGGGCGGCAACTTCGGCATCGTCACCCGCTTCGTCTTCCGCACCCATCCCGTCTCGTCCGGGGCGCACTTCGTGGCGACGTGGCCGTGGACGCAGGCGAAGCAGGTGATCGAGAGCTTCCTCCGCTGGGCGCCCCACCAGCCGGACCGGCTCGGCTCGCTGTGCCGTCTCGCCGCGGGGCCCGGCGGGCCGACCGTGCAAGTCTTCGGCCAGTTCCTCGGCACCGAGACGGCGCTGAACGCGGCGCTCGCGTCGCTCGGGCCGCCAGCGTCGCACCTTGCGACCGGCACCGAGTCGTGGCTCGACCTCGTTCGACGCTGGGCGGGATGCCTCGGCCACTCGCTTCCGCAATGCGCGGTGCCGGGCAGCCAGCCGTTCGTCGGCGCGTCGGACTACATCGCGCGCGTCCCGTCCCAGGTTGAGCTCGCGAAGTTCGCGGCGGTGATCGAGGCCCGCGGCTCGTCATCGGGCGCGATCCTGATCGACGCCTACGGAGGCGCCGTCAACCGCGTCCGTCCCGCGGCGACCGCCTTCGTCCACCGGAACCAGCTCGCCTCGATCCAGTACTTCGCCGCCGGCAGCGGCGCTTCCGCGCGGGGCTGGGTGGACGGCGCGCGGGCCGAGCTCGCGGGCGCAGTCTCGGGAGCGGCGTACGTCAACTACATCGATCCGCATCTGCGCAACTGGCAGCACGCCTACTACGGCGCCAACCTCGCCCGGCTGCGCGCCGTGAAGCGGCGGTACGACCCGCACGACGTCTTCCGTTTCCGCCAGAGCATCCGGCGTTAGGCCGGGTCCAGCGCGGCGACCGCCTCGCCGACCGAGGGATAGAGGTGCTCCGCCCCGATCCGGTCGAGGAGGCCGCTGCGATCGAGGCTTGCCCGCACGCGCGCTCCGGCCCTCGCGACCGCGAACGCGATGTGCCGCCGGTCGAGCTCGTCGAGTACGGCGGCGAGCGCTCGCGCACCTGTGAAATCGATGTCGGCCATGCCGATCGTGTCGAGGACGACGACGCGCAGCTCGCCCTCGGCGCGCGCGAGCGACGCCTCGACCTGGGTGCGGAAGTGGACGGCATTCGCGTACCAGAGCGGCGTGGCGAAGAGGACGACGAGGATGCCGGGCACCTGAGACGCCTGCTCGGTGGTGCTCAGCGGAGCCCAGCTGGTCGTTCCCCGGATCCGGCCGAGCACGTGCAGCTGCGGGCGCGCGCTGAGCCGGGTGCGGTCGAGCACTGCGAGACCGACCGCGACTCCGATCCCCTGTTCGACCCCGACGAGTGCCACCGTGAGCAGCGTTACGAGCGCGAGGCCGAGCTCGACCCGGTTGAAGCGCGCGATCGCGACCAGGTCGCCCAGACGGAAGATCCGGGCGGCGATGAACACGAGGACGCCGGCCAGCGTGGCGAGCGGCACGTCCTTCAGCACCCCGGCGGCGGGCACGAGGAGGGCCAGCGCGCCCGCGGCTGCGAGCCCCGTCGCCTGCGTGCGGCCCCCCACGGCTGCGACCGCGGCGGTTCTCGGCGGGCTCGCGTTCACCGGGAACGACCCGGTCAGGCCGGCAACGACGCTGCCGGCGCCGACGCCGAGGAAGTCGCGGCCGACGTCGACGTCGTAGCGCCCCTGCTCGGCGAACGCGCGCGTCGTCGCCGCCGACTGGCTCACCACGACGAGCGCGACGACGCCGGCGAGCGGCGCCACCTTCCCGAGCGCGGACAGCGAGAGCCCGTCGAGCCCGACGTGCGGTGCTCCGTGGGCGACTGTCCCGAGCACGGCGACGCCGCGGGAGTCGAGCCCGAGGGCCGCGACGAGCGCGGTCGAGCCGACGAGCCCGACGAGCGCGCCCGGGAGCCTGCGATCGACACGCTCGGCCACGGCGACCGTCGCGAGCACACCGACCCCGATCGCGAGCGTCCACCCGCTCGTCTCGCCGATGTGCCGGAGGATCGAGGCCGACCGGTGCAGCGTGTTCCCGTCACTCGTCGAGATGCCGAGCAGGTCCGGCAGCTGGTGCACCACGATGATCACGGCGACGCCCGCCAGGAAGCCGATGATGATCGGCTCGGACAGGAACTCCGCGATCCACCCCAGCCGCAGGAGCCACACGAGGGCAACGAGCACCCCCACCGTCACGGCCAGGATCCCGACGAGCTCGACGTAGCGCGGGGACCCGGTGGCCGCCAGTCCCGCGACACCGACCGCAAAGAGCGGCGCGATCGTCGAGTCGGCGCCCACCGACATCTGCGGGTTCGAGCCGAGCAGCGCGAACATGTCGTTGCCGGCGATGAACGCGTACCAGCCCGTGATCGGCGGCATCCCCGCGAGCCGCGATGTTGCCAGCTGCTCGGGCACCGCGATCACGAGCAACGTCACGGCGCCGACCATGTCCGGCCCGAGCCACGACCGGCGATAGCCCTGCAGCGACGGAAAGGCGAACGACCGGACCTGCATGCCAGCGACTCGAAGTCCGGCGCGGTCGATCACGCCGCCCATCATCCTCGATCGGGCTCGAGCGTCAGCGCTTCGTCAGCGCGTCACGTTCTCGCCCACGAAGCCCGGGCGGGCTGTCGATCGGCGGTGCGGCCGATCAGGGCTCCGGCGACGATCGCGACGGAGCTGCCGAGCGCGAGCCAGACGCCCCAGCTCAGCGACAGCGAGAAGGCGTCGAGCGCCGGTGCCGGGCGGTCGACCATCCGGTAGAGGACACACATTGTTGCGACCGCTCCGACGGCGGCGATCTGACCGCCGTCCACGCGGATCACCTCGTCGAGCTCCGCAAGCCAGAGGAGCGCGCCGAGAAACGAGAGCGCGGCCAGCAGCAGCAGGACGACACTGATCGTCTTCAGGAGCTGGTGGGCGCTCACGGTGGCGACCTGATGGCCGGCGAGGGTCGTGAGCCCGGCTCCGAGGGAGCTCACGGCGGCCTGGAGGTCGGCGTTCCCGTAGCGCTCGGCGACGGTGCTCAGCGTCTGCTGTGCGGCGGCGGCCCCGTCAGCGGTGATGGTCACGGAGTACCACGGCAGGAAGACCGACACCGCGAGCATCGCCGCGCCGCTCACGGACACGATTGGACCAAGGCGGGAACGAGGCTCGGTCATTGCAGACCGTATCGGTCGTGTGCCCGGACGGCTTGAGTCCTCAGCCGGCCACGGCGCCGAACCGGTACACGGTCGTGGACTCGAAGCTCTCGTGCGGGCGCAGCTCGGTCGACGGGAAGCGCGGGTGATTCGGGGAATCGGGGAAGTGCTGCGTCTCGAGCGCGATGCAGTCGCCTTTCCGGTACACGCGGCCGCCCGTGCCGCGCAGGCTGCCGTCGAGGAACGTGCCGGTGTAGAGCTGGAGTCCCGGCTCGGTCGTCAGGACGTCGAGGGTTCGACCGCTGCCCGGATCTGTCACGCGGGCGGCGTGGACGAGCGAGCCGCCGCGGCGATCGAGGACGAAGTTGACGTCATAGCCGCGGCCGCGAGCCCCCACCGCGATCGGATCGCGGAAGTCGAACGGCGTCCCGTCGACCGCCGCGATCTCCCCGGTCGGGATGAGCTGCCGGTCGACCGGCGTGAACGACGGTGCATCGAGTTGCAGAACGTGCCGGTCGACGGAGCCGCTGCCCTCGCCGGCGAGGTTCCAGCACGTGTGATTCGTCAGGTTGAGGATCGTCGGCGCCGACGTCGTGGCGTGGTAGTCGATGCGAAGCTCCGGCCCGACGAGGCTGTACTCCACGCGGGTCTCGAGGTCGCCCGGGAACCCCATCTCGCCGTCGGGGCTCGCATAGGCGAGGGTGAGACCGCCGTTCGAGGCCTCGAGGACGTCCCAGACCCTGCTGTCGAATCCCCCGGCGCCGCCGTGCAGGCAGTTGCCGCCGTCGTTCCGCGACAGCGTGTGAGCGACGCCCTCGAGCACGAACCGGCCGGCGCCGATCCGGTTCGCGTACCGGCCGACCGTCGCGCCGAAGTAGTGCCCCGTCCTCGCCACGTAGTCGTGGAGCGCCGCGAAGCCGAGCGCGACGTTGGCGCGGCTCCCGGCCCGGTCGGGAGCAAGCACGCTCTGCACGGCCGCGCCGTACGTGATGATCGAGACCTTCACCGCGCCGTCCGCCAGGCTGAACAAGTCGACCTGCTCGCCGGTGCGGGTCTCGCCGAACGCTCGCCTGTCGATCGATGCCGTCATCTGCTCCCTGTTCGCCGCTTCCTCGGCTCGTGTCAGGCATGGAATACTGAACCGCAGTGACAGGCTTGACGACGGGCGTGCCACTGCTCGCCGACGTCGGCGACGACGCCTTCCCCGACGCGAGCCGGTTCTCTGCCCGTGCGCGCCGTCACACACTGTTTGCTCCGGGCGAGCCGATCGTGGTCGCCCGCGCCCCCGGCCGCTTCGACGTCCTCGGCGGAATCGCCGACTACGCGGGCGGGCTCGTCCTCGGCCTGCCGATCCGCGCAGCCGCGCTCGCTGCGGCGCAGGCCGCCTCGGACGGCCTGGTGATCGCCGCCAGCGGGGCCCGGCGCCTCGCGATCACGGCGGCCGAGCTGGTCGAATTGCCGCTCGCCGACCTCTCGCGCCGCTTCTCGGGACCTGACGCATGGGCGGCATACGTCCTGGGGCCGGTCGCGCTGCTCGCGCGGGAGGAACGGCTTCGGCTCGCAGGGCTCCGGCTCCTGCTGTCGTCCACGGTTCCGGAAGGAAAGGGGCTCGGCTCGTCCGCCGCGGTCGGGGTCGCGGGCGCCCAGGCAGCGTGCCGCGCCCTCGGTGTGCCGCTCGAGTCGCGGCGTCTCGCGCTGCTCGGACAGCGTGCAGAGCAGCTGCTCGCCGGCGCGCCCTGCGGCGTGATGGACCAGATGACCGCCGCCTGCGGCGAGGCCGCCCACCTGCTGGCTCTCGTCTGCCGTCCCGCGGAGGTGGTGGGCTCGTTCCCGCTCCCACCCGGCGTCGCCGTCTGGGGCATCGACTCCGGCGCCCGCCACGCCGTCAGGGGCGCACCGTATCGGCGGGTGCGATGTGCGTCCTTCATGGGGAAGGCGCTCCTCGGCGTCGACGCCAAGTACCTGGCCGCGGTGAGCCCCCGCACCCTGCGGGCGGAGCAGCTCCCGGAGCGTATGACCGGCGCCGAGTTCCTCCGCGCCCGCGACGGTGTCGACGACGAGATGAGCGTCGTCGAGCCCGACGTCGAGTATCCGGTGCGGGCGGCCACGCTGCACCCGATCGAGGAGCAGGCCCGGGTCGAGACGTTCCTTCGACTGCTCGACGGGCCGCTGAATCGGTCGCGTGCCGGCCTGCTGGAGAAGCTGATGGCCGCGTCGCATGCCGGCTACTCCCGCTGCGGGCTCGGGACGCCTGCGACCGACCGCATCGTCGGCGCAGTCCGGTCGGCAGGCTGGGAGCACGGGCTGATCGGTGCACGCGTGAGCGGCGGCGGCAGCGGCGGGACGGTTGTCGTGCTCGGCCGCGAGGAGGCGGAGCCGGTAGTCCGGCGGCTCGCCGAGAGGCTCGGTGCGAAGCTCGTCAGCGGCACGTCCGACGGCGCGTCGTCGTTCGGTAGCCGCGTCGTCTAGCCGACAACGCGCACGTCGCAGCCACGGTCGCGGAGCGCGTCGACGACCGTCGGATCGGCCGAGCGACCGGTGATCACCTCGTCGACGTCGCCGATGTCGCAGAGCCGCGCCACCTCGACGCGTCCGAGCTTGCTGCCGTCGGCGAGCACGACCCGGCGGGCCGCCACCGCCAGCATCCGCTTCTTCACCTCGGCCTCGGGCAGGTTGATGTTCGTTACGCCTCCGACCGGATCGACGCCGTTGCAGCCGATCAGGACGGTCTTCACCGAGATCTGCTCGAGGATCAGCGTTGCCAGCGGGTCGACGAGCGAGTGCTGGAGCGGCCGCAGGGTTCCGCCGAGCACGACGACGGTGATCCGCGGCGACGCCGGTTCGAGCTCGAGCGCGGTCTTGAGCCCGTTCGTGAAGACGACGACATCTTGGAGCTCTGTGCGCGAGGCAATCGCCCGGGCAGCCGCGGCCGCCGTCGTGCCGACGTCCATGAGCACCGTCTCCCCGTCCTCGAGCAGGGCAGCGGCTGCTTGCCCGATCGCCACCTTCTCGGCCGCGAAAGCCGAGACGCTGTCCTCGAACGGCTGCTCCTGGCGCGGGATCAGTCGTGGGATCGCGCCGCCGCGTACACGGTGCACCTTCCCCATCGCGGCGAGCGAGTCGAGATCTCCGCGCACGGTCACCTCCGACACGCCGAAGCGGCTGCTCAGCTCGCCGACGCGGACGAACTCCCGCTCCTTGATCTCGGCGAGCATGCGCTCGCGCCGGAGCGACGGTGGTACCGGGGGTTCCTTCGCCTCGATGCTCATGGCTGGGCCGTCAGCTGTGGCTCCACCACGGTGAAGAGCGCGTCGAGCTCGATCGGCTCCGCGGGGACGGCGAGCGCGGCGAGCCGGCGCGCGGCATCCTCCGGCGCGACGTCGTTCAGGAAGAGCCCGAGCCCGGTCTCCACGCTGGCGCGGATCTTCGTCACTCCGGGCATGCGATGCAACGGGTACAGCTCGAATGCGAGGTGCCAGTCGGGCTCGTTCGCCGGTGCCTCCTGCGCGACCATCATGTACGGCAGGGGGACGTCGAAGAGCGCGTCGTAGCGCCGCACGACCTCCCGCAGGGCGAGGGCGAGGTCGCGCTGCTCGGCAGGAGCGAGATCGGCGAGCCGGCCGAGGCCGTGCCGGCGTGCCCGCACGGCGACCTCGAAGGGCCACCTCGCGGCGAAGGGAACGGCGACCGCGAAGCTCTCGTTCGCCGAGACGACGCGCTCGGAGCGTGTGTCGGCCGCGGTCGCGTCGCAGGAGAGGCAGCAGCCCGTGCGCTCGCGGTGGCGGCGGTGCGCCGCCGCCTTCGCCGCGGTCAGGGGCGGGACGTGGTCGAGCGCGTAGATCTGCCCGTGCGGATGCCCGATCGTGGCTCCGACCTCGGCCCCGCGATTCTCGAAGACGCAGACATAGGCATGTGTCGGGTCTCGCCACAGCTCGCGTGCCCGGTCGATCCAGACGGCGAGGACGCGGCTGAGCTCGGTCGGCGAGAGGTCGCCGAACGAGGCATCGTGACGGTGGGTGTAGAGCACGACCTCGCACCGGCCGAGCGCCGGGCCGGTCGGGCCGTCGAGTGGGGGAGGCGGGGGCGGGTCGCCGCGAAACGACGGGAACCGATTGTCGAAGACGGCCGCCTCGTACGGGAACGGGACTTCGGCCCCGCCCGGGCAGAAGGGGCACGCCTCGGCGGTCTCGGCTGCCGAGTCGAGCGGCCTCGTGTTCCGCGCCGGGGCGATGCCGACCCATGCCTCCGTGAACCGGTCGAGGCGCTTGTGGATCGCCTGGGGCTCGTCGGTCGCCGGCCTGTCGTCGAGGCTTCCCTCGAGCGCCCCGTAGACGAGCAGGCGGCGTCCGTCGGCGTGGTGGAGCTCGTGACGGGCAAGAGGTCGCATAGCTTCGAAAGCGTACGTTTTCCGTCGCCTACGACGATAATGGAAAGCTTCCGAAGTTGCGATCCCAGGAAGCGGTTGAGAGGAGGCCAGCACGATGAACACGAGACGGCTCGGCAAGACCGGCCACGACGTCTCCGAGATCGGCTTCGGCGCCTGGGGCATCGGCGCCGACTGGGGAGCCGTCGACGACCGGGAGTCGCTTGCCGCGATGCACGCCGCCGTCGACGCGGGCGTCACGTTCTTCGACACCGCGGACGTCTACGGGGACGGACGCTCCGAGCGGCTCGTCGGGCAGCTTCTGCGCGAGCGGCCCGAACGGCTGGTCGTCGCGACGAAGTTCGGGCGCCGTGCCCCGCTCGACGTGAAGAACTACACGTACGAGAGCCTGCGCAGCTGGCTCGAGCGCTCGCGCGAGAACCTCGGATTGGACGCGGTCGACCTCGTCCAGCTGCACTCGCTCCCGTGGGAGACCTACTACACGCCTTCGGTCTTCGACGCCTGCGACAGGCTCGTCGGCGAGGGGCTCGTCCGCGCCTACGGGGTCAGCGTGGAGAAGGTGGAGGAGGCGCTGAAGGCGATCGAGTACCCAGGAATCGCCACGGTCCAGATCATCTTCAACGCGTTCCGCCAGCGGCCGTCGGAGCTCTTCTTCCGGGAGGCGGTCGCGCGCGACGTGGGCGTGATCGCGCGCGTCCCGCTCGCATCGGGGCTGCTGACGGGGAAGTTCGACCGCTCGACGCACTTTGCGTCGGACGACCACCGCGCCTACAACCGCCACGGAGAGTCGTTCGACGTCGGCGAGACGTTCTCCGGCGTCGACTTCGAGACCGGCCTCGAGGCCGTCGAAGAGCTGCGGCCCCTCGTGCCGGCGGGGGCGACGCTCGCGCAGTTCGCGCTGCGTTGGATCCTCGACTTCGCGGCCGTCTCCACGGTCATCCCCGGCGCGAAGACGCCGGAACAGGCGGTGGCCAACGCCGCGGCGAGCGGGCTGCCGCCGCTCTCCCCGGAGACGCGCGGCGCCGTCGAGGAGGTCTATCGGAGACGGATCGCGCCGGAGGTGCACCAGCGCTGGTGAGCCGGCCGCGTACCCGCGGATACCGGCCGGCGCCGGGACCTACGAAAGGCGGGAAAACGCACTTGTGAAATCTATCGACACTTGTTATATACGAAGATCTGGCCTGGCGATTTGGAAAGTGCCCGAGATTCAGTCAAGGAGAAGGAGGCCGCATGGCATCGGACGGGCATGACGAGATCAGCAACGAACAACGGGAGTTCTCGCGGCGACGCTTCCTGCGGAACGCCGGGGTTGCGGCCGCGGCCGTGCCGCTCTACGGTGGGCTCGCCGAGATCCTGACCGAGCAGGGCGCAAGCGCGGCGACCTACCGGCGCAACAGCGACAACGCGATCTTCGCCAAGCATCCGAAGTACCACTTCGTGATGGTCAACCACGTGACGACGAACTCGTTCTTCACGGCGACGATCTACGGGTGCCAGGACGCCTGCGCCCTGACCGGCACCACGTTCCAATGGACCGGCTCGGCGACGTCGAACACCGGGCAGATGGTCTCGGCGTTCAACGCCGGGATCGCCGCCAAGGCGAACGGCATCGGGTGCTGCCTGATCGACAACACGGCCTTCAACAAGCCGGTCGACAGCGCGCTCAACCACGGCATCCCCGTGATCGCGTACAACGCCGACGTCTCGGCGGGCTCCGCCAACCACCGTCAGGCCTACGTCGGCCAGAACAACCTGACGGCGGGAGCGGCGGTTGCGAGGCAGATCCTGAATACGGGGATCAAGAAGGGCGATCTCGTGGCCGGGATCATCGCGACGCCCGGCACCGGGAACATCCAGCCACGGATCGACGGCGCGAAGCCGGTCCTGGAGAAGGCAGGCGTCAAGTTCGTCGAGGTCGGCACCTCGGCGACCGAAGGAGCGCCGGAGTACAACAAGATCGCCGCCTGGTACGCCGGTCACAGAGACGCGAAGTTCATGTTCGGCGTGGACAGCGGCGACAGCGACGCCATCGCGCAATTCATCCAGAAGAACCACCTGAAGGGGAAGGTCGGCGGGGCCGGGTGGGACGTCGGCACGCCGGTCGTGCAGGGCGTCAAGGACGGCAACCTGACCTTCACGATCGACCAGCAGGCCTACCTGCAGGGCTTCGACACGATCATGCAGCTCTACCTGTACAACATCTCGGGCGGGCTGATGAAGCCGACCAACACCGACACGGGCCTCGGTATTGTCGTCAAATCGACCGTCGGTCCGTATCTGGCGAAGAACGAGTACGAGGGGACGTCTTCGAAGCGCGCGGCCCTGAAGCCGCCGGCGAAGATCCCGTTCTAAGTCGGCACGAGCGTGTCGTCGGACGCTCCTGAGCCTACTGCTGCCCCGGCGGCCAACCCGCCGGGGCAGTTGCGGGGCGTGCTCTGGCTCGGCCGCCGCACCCTGCGCCTCTTCCTCTACCAGCGCGAGCTGACGCCGATCGTGATCACGATCGGGCTCTTCACGTACTTCACGATCAGGGCGGGCTCGTTGTTCACCGACCAGCTCAGCCTGAGCTCGGCCGCGGGCTACGCGGGGCCGATCGGCGCGATCGCGGTCGGAGAGGTGCTGCTGCTCGTCCTCGCCGAGATCGACCTGTCGACGGGCCAGATCTTCCTCTTCGGGCCCTGGGTCGAGTACTGGCTCTACAGCGACGGGCTGCCTCTCTGGCTCGCCATCGTGCTCGCGCTCGCCGTCTGCTGCGGCGTCGGCGCGATCAACGGCCTGATCACGGTGCTCCTGAACGTGCCGTCGTTCGTCACGACCCTGGCGATGAACTTCGTCCTCTTCGGGCTCGTGCTCATCTACTCGGAGCAAGCCCAGGCGTCGCCGATCCCGCTGTCGACCTCGACGAGCTTCTCCAGCAAGCTGATGGGCGAGTGGCTGTGGTCGGAGATCCTCTGGGTGCTCGTGATCACGATTCTCATGGCAGTGATGCTCACGCGTACGCGCTTCGGCACGCGGATCATCGCCACGGGCGGAAACCTCGTCGGCGCCGCCGAGGCGGGCGTGCCGGTCCGGCGGGTGAAGGTGTGGTGCTTCGTGATCAGTGCGTTCATCGCCGGCCTCGTCGGCATCGTCGACGCGGTCAAGTACGGGAACCTCGACCCGGGCAACTTCGGCGTCGACTACATCCTTTACGCCGTCGGCGCGTGCGTGATCGGGGGCACCGCGCTCACCGGTGGGCGCGGAACGGTGATCGGGGCCTTCATCGGGGCGATCCTGATCGGCATCCTCGAGGACGGGCTGACGCTGATCGGGGTCAGCACGAACGACTTCTACGTGTGGGTCGGTGTCGTCATCATCTTCGCGATGGCGCTGAACGTGCAATTCGACCGGCTGATCGCCCGCTCGAGGGGAACGTGAGCGAGGCCCGCCTCCAGCCGCTGCCACCCGAGCCGGAGGCGTCCGAGCCGGCGCTCGAGGTGCGCGGCGTGACGAAGCGCTTCGGTGCGCTCGTCGTCCTCCAGGGGATCGACCTCGTCCTGCGCGAGGGCGAGGTGCTCGGGCTCGTCGGCGACAACGGCGCCGGCAAGAGCACGCTCGTCAAGATCCTGAGCGGCTTCCACCAGCAGGACGGGGGCGAGGTGCTCGTCGGCGGCAAGCGCGTCCGCTTCAGCTCGGTCGAGGCCGCCCGCCGTCACGGGATCGAGACCGTCTACCAGGATCTCGCGCTGATCCCGCAGCTCCCGGTCTACCAGAACCTGTTCCTGGGTCACGAGCTGACGAGGCTCGGCCCGCTCCACATCCTCGACAAGCGGCGGATGCGTCAGCTCTCGCGCCAGTACCTCGACGACATCAAGGTGCGTGTGCCGAGCGTGAACGCGGAGGCGGAGCAGCTCTCCGGCGGCCAGCGCCAGGCGGTCGCGGTCGCCAGAGCCGTGCGGGCGGCACCGAAGATCCTGCTGCTCGACGAGCCGCTCGCGGCCATGGGCGCGCGGGAGTCGCGTCTCATCATCGACCTGATCAAGGACCTCGCTGCGAGCGGTCGGGTGTCGATCATCGTGATCGACCACAACTACGCGCACCTCTTCGAGCTCTGCGACCGCATCAACGTCATGCAGGGCGGTCGGATCATCACCGACCAGCGGGTGCACGAGACGTCGCTCGAGGAGCTGACCGAGCTGATGGTCGCGAGCTACCGCCGGCAGCTCGACGAGGTCTCCGACGCGGAGAGCTGACCCGATGAGGCGGCACGGCGGTCGATGAAGGCACTCGGGCACCTCGAGGTCTGGCTCGTCGTCGGCAGCCAGGAGCTGTACGGGCAGGAGGCGCTCCGGCAGGTGGCCGGGCATGCGCGGGAGGTCGCCGCCGGGCTCGACGCGCAGGACGAGGTGCCGGTGCGCGTCGTGTACCGGGAGCTCGCGACCGACCCCGACTCGATCAGGCGCGTCGCGCTCGAGGCGAACGCCGCCGAGTCGTGCGTCGGGGTGATGGTGTGGATGCACACCTTCTCGCCGGCGAAGATGTGGATCGCCGGCCTCGGGGCGCTGCAGAAGCCGCTTCTCCATCTCCACACGCAGTTCAACCGCGACCTGCCGTGGGCGGAGATCGACATGGACTTCATGAACCTGAACCAGGCGGCGCATGGAGACCGCGAGCTGGGGTTCCTCGAGACGCGGATGGGGTTGCGCCGCAAGACCGTGGTCGGGCACTGGCGCGACCCGCAGGTCGCGGCACGCATCGGGAGATGGGCCCGCGCCGCCGTCGGCCGGCACGAGCTGCAGCAGCTCCGGGTGGCCCGCTTCGGCGACAACATGCGCCAGGTCGCCGTCACGGAGGGCGACAAGGTGGAGGCGCAGCTCAGGCTCGGCGTCTCGGTGAACGGGTACGGCGTCGACGACCTCGTGCAGGCGGTGCGCGGCGTGCCCGATGCCGACGTCGACGCGCTGATTCGCGACTACGAGGAGCGCTACGAGCTCGTTCCCGCGCTCCGGGAGGGCGGCGAGCGGCGAGCGTCGCTCCGCGACGCGGCGCGGATCGAGGCAGGGCTCCGATCGTTCCTCGACGGAGGCGGCTTCAAGGCCTTCACGGACACGTTCGAGGACCTCGCCGGCCTGCCGCAGCTGCCGGGAATCGGCGTGCAGCGGCTGATGGCGGACGGCTACGGGTTCGGAGGCGAGGGCGACTGGAAGACGGCTGCGCTGGTGCGCGCCGCGAAGGTGATGGCCACGGGCCTCCCCGGCGGAAGCTCGTTCATGGAGGACTACACGTACGACCTCGCGCCCGGCAACGGGCGCGTGCTCGGCGCGCACATGCTCGAGGTGTGCCCGTCGATCGCCGACGGGAAGCCGTCGTGCGAGATCCATCCGCTGTCCATCGGCGGCCGCGACGACCCGGTGCGGCTCGTCTTCACGGCGCGCAGCGGTCCTGGAGTGGTCGCGGCGATGGTCGACCTCGGCGATCGCTTCCGGCTGCTCGTGAACGAGGTGGAGCTCGTGCCGCTGGACGAGCCTCTGCCGAAGCTGCCGGTCGCGCGGGCGCTCTGGCGGCCGCATCCCGACCTCTCGACGGCGGCGGAGGCGTGGCTCACGGCCGGCGGCCCGCACCACACCGTTCTCAGCGACCAGCTCGACACGGAGGTGCTCGCCGACTTCGCCGACATCGTCGGCATCGAGCTGGTCGTGATCGACGCCGAGACGCGCATGCGCGACTTCGCGCGCGAGCTGCGGTGGAGCCAGGCGTACTACCGGCTCGCCGGAGCGTTGTAGATGTTCGAGGAGCTGCGGGAGCGCGTCGTCGCCGCGAACATCGCGCTCGTCGACGCCGGCCTCGTCGTCCTCACGTTCGGGAACGCGAGCGCCGCCGATCGCGAGGCCGGTGTGATGGCGATCAAGCCGAGCGGCGTGCCGTACGACGCGCTGCGGCCGGAGGACGTGCCGGTGATCGACGTGGAGAGCGGGGAGGTCGTCTCCGGGACGACGCGGCCGTCGTCGGACACGCCGACGCACCGTCTCCTCTACCGGGCCTTCGCCGGTGTCGGGGGAGTCGTGCACACGCACTCGCCGTACGCGACCGCGTGGGCCCAGGCGCGTCGCGACCTCCCGTGCCTCGGCACGACGCACGCCGACCACTTCCGCGGGGCGGTCCCGGTGACGAGAGACCTGAGGGCGGAGGAGATCGGGGGCGAGTACGAGGAATGCACCGGCTCCGTGATCGTCGAGGCGCTCGCGCAGCGCGGGCTCGACCCGCTCGAGCTTCCGGCGGCGCTCGTCGTCTCGCACGGGCCGTTCGCCTGGGGGAAGAGCGTGGAGGAGGCGGTCGAGAACGCGGTGGCGCTCGAGGCCGTCGCCGCGAGCGCGTTCCGCGCGGTTGTGCTGGCGGGAGAGCTGGAGGCGATCCAGGCGGAGCTGCTCGACAAGCACTTCAGCCGCAAGCACGGGGCGGACGCGTACTACGGACAGCCGGCGTGAAGGCGCTCCGCCTGCACGCGCCGGGCGACCTGCGCCTGCACGACGAGCCGGATCCCGAGCCCGGGCCGGGCGACGCCGTCGTCTCCGTGAGCGGGGTCGGGCTCTGCGGCTCCGACCGTCACTGGTTTCTCGAGGGTGGCATCGGCGACGCGCTGCTGGGTGAGCCGCTCGTCCTCGGCCACGAGTTCGCCGGCGTCGTCGCCGCGGGCGCACGCGCAGGAGAGCGTGTCGTGCTCGACCCGGCCGCGCCGTGCGGACGCTGCGCGCTCTGCCTGGCCGGGCACGGCCACCTCTGCGCCGAGATGCGCTTCGCCGGGCACGGCTCCACCGACGGCGCGCTGCGGACGCTCGTGGCCTGGCCCGAGCAGCTCGTGCACACCCTGCCCGAGGAGGTCGGCGACGACGCGGCCCCCCTGCTCGAGCCGCTCGGTGTGGCGCTCCACGCCGTCGATCTCGGGGCGGGCGCCGAGGGGTCGACGGCCGCCGTCTTCGGCTGCGGCCCGATCGGGCTCCTGCTCGTGCAGGTGCTTCGCGCAGCCGGCGTGCGGGTGGAGCTCGCGGTCGACCCGCTCGCGCATCGTGCGGCCGCGGCGTGCGAGCTCGGCGCCGTTCGATCCGACCCGGCAGGAGTCGAGGTCGACGTCTCCTACGAGGCGTCGGGCGACGACGGAGGACTCGACGCCGCGATCGCGTCGACGCGGCCGGGCGGACGCGTCGTCGTCGTCGGCATTCCCGACGGCGACCGCTTCTCGCTTCCCGCCGCCGCCGCGCGCCGCAGGGAGCTGACGCTCCTCTTCTGCCGCCGGATGCGCGCAACCGACCTGCCGCGCGCCATCCGGCTCGCCGCGCACGGCGGGGTGGAGCTCGGTTCGCTCGTCACGGCACGCTACGGGCTTGCTGACGGGCCGGAGGCGTTCCGGGACCTGGTTGCTCGGCGCGGCCTGAAGGTCGTCGTGGAGCCGGGCCGGTGAAGGCGGCGCTCGGGATCGACTTCGGCACCGAGTCGGTGCGCGCCGTGCTCGTCGACTGCGCGGACGGAACCGAGATCGGCGAGAGCGTCGAGGCCTACGAGCACGGCGTGATCGACGAGCGCCTGCCGTCGCCGGACGAGGACGTCGTGCTCGAGCCGGACTGGGCGCTGCAGGATCCCGACGACTACGTGGCTCGGTCTCGGAGCGGCGGTGCGGCGCCTGCTTGCCGAGACGCGGCTGCCTCCCGAGGACGTCGTCGGCATCGGCATCGACTTCACGTCCTGCACGATGCTCCCGACTCTCGCCGACGGGACACCTCTCTGCCGGCTCGAGGAGCTGCGGCGTGAGCCGCATGCCTGGGTCAAGCTGTGGAAGCACCACGCCGCGCAGCCCGAGGCCGATCGCATCAACGCGGTCGCAGCCGAGCGCGGCGAGACCTGGCTTCCCAGGTACGGCGGCAAGATCTCGTCCGAGTGGTTCTTCGCGAAGGCGCTGCAGATCCTCGACGAAGCGCCGGCCGTGTACGGGCGCGCAGAGCGGCTGATCGAGGCGTGCGACTGGACCGTGTGGCAGCTGACCGGCGTCGAGAGCCGCAGTGCATGCGCCGCCGGGTACAAGGCGATGTGGTCGAAGCGCGAGGGGTTTCCGCCGCACGGAGTACTTCGCCGCGCTCGATTCCCGCTTCGAGGACGTCGTCGAGGGGAAGATGTCGCGCGTGCTCCTTCCGCCCGGCACGCGGGCCGGCGGCTTGAGCGAGCATGCGGCGGCGGAGACGGGTCTTCGCCCCGGGACGCCGGTCGCGGCGGCGAACGTCGACTTCCACGGCTCGGTGCCCGCGACGACGGTGACCGAGCCCGGGACGCTGGTGATGATCATGGGCACGAGCAACGGGCACCTGCTGCTCGGCAGCGAGCTCGCGAACGTCGAGGGCATGTGCGGCGTCGTCGAGGACGGGATCGTGCCCGGCTACTTCGGCTACGAGGCGGGCCAGTCGGCGCTCGGCGACATCTTCGCCTGGTTCGTCGAGCAGGCGGTCCCGCCGGAGTATCACGAGACGGCGCGCGAGCGCGGCGTGGGTGTCCACGACGTGCTCGCGGAGGCGGCGGCCGCGCTTCGGCCCGGCGAGTCGGGGCTGCTCGCGCTCGACTGGTGGAACGGGAACCGTTCGGTGCTCGTCGACGCCGACCTGCGCGGGCTGCTCGTCGGGATGACGCTGGCGACGCGGCCTCCCGACATCTATCGCGCGCTGATCGAAGCGACCGCGTTCGGGACGCGCGTGATCGTGGAGGCGTTCGAGCGTGCCGGGCTGCCGGTCGACGGGATCGTCGCCTGCGGCGGCCTCCCCGACCGGAACCCGTTCCTGATGCAGGTGTTCGCGGACGTGACCGGCCGTGAGATCGCGGTCGCCGCGTCGCGGCAGGCGCCGGCGCTCGGCGCGGCGATGTTCGGCGCGGTTGCGGCCGGTGCGGCGGCCGGCGGCCACGACTCGATCGTCGAGGCGGCAGCGTCGATGGCGCACCTCGGTGAGGCGAGCTACGCCCCGCAGGTCGAGCACCGCGAGGCCTACGACCTGCTGTACGCCGAGTACGTGCGGCTGCACGACCTGTTCGGCCGTCACGGCGACGACGTGATGCGCCGGTTGAAGCAGCTGCAGGGCGAAGCTGCCGCGCCCCCGGCACCCGCACCGGCGTGAGCATAGACACAACCGAGGTTGTCCTATGAGCGGCGGGCAGGTCTTCGCTCCGGCGCGTGTCAACCTGATCGGCGAGCACACGGACTACTCCGGCGGGCTCGTCCTGCCGGTCGCGATCGACCTCGGGACGACCGTCACCTGGGAGCCGCTCGAAGATCGCATCCGCGTGCGCTCGGAGTCCTTCGGGAGTACCGTCGAGCTCGGCGCGGACGGAAGCAGCGAGTCGGATGTCGCAGGCTGGGGCCGCTTCGCGGCCGCCGTCGCCGAGCTGCTCGCCGGGCGCGGCCGGCCCGAGGCCGGGATCTCCGCTCTGGTGTCGTCGACGGTGCCGATCGGAAGCGGTCTCTCCTCGTCGGCCGCCCTGACCGTGTCGCTTGCGGTCGCTCTCTGCCGTGCCGCGTCGTTCGAGATCGAGCCGCTCGAGCTGGCGCGGCTGATGCGGGTCGCGGAGGCTCGCGCCGCCGGAGTCCCTTGCGGGTTGATGGATCCGGCGAGCGCGCTCCTCGCGCGGCGCGGTCACGCGCTGCTCCTCGACTGTGGCAGCGAGGAGTACCGGTACGTCCCGCTGCCGGAAGGCCTCGCCATCGTCGTGGTGGACTCGGGCGTCCGCCACTCGCTCGAGCACTCAGGCTACGCGCAGCGCCGTGCCGAGGTCGAGCGCGGCGATCCGCGCAGGCTCCGGCACGTGGTCTCCGAGAACGAGCGCGTGCGGGCCGTCGTCGCTGCGCTCGAGAGAGGCGACATCGGGGCGCTCGGCCCGCTGTTCCGCGCAGGCCACGACAGCCTGCGCGACGACTTCGAGGTCTCGACCCCGGAGCTCGACCTGCTCGTCGACCTCGCCTACGACAACGGTGCCGTCGCCGCGCGGATGACCGGCGGCGGCTTCGGCGGCTCGGTCGTCGTGCTCGCGAGAGCCGGGGGAGCGGACGAGCTCGCGGCGGCGGTGCTGGACGCCTACCGCGCGCAGAGCGGCCGGGAGGGGTGCGCCTACGTCTGCGCGTCGGTCGACGGAGCGGCTGCCCGTTGACGTACGCGCCGCACGCCTCGTAGGATCCCGGTTTGGTCGCTTGTATCCCAGTCCACGCCGTGGATCCCACGATCCCCTAAGGAGGGAGCTGGATGAGAAGGGCAGTGACGCTTGCCGCCGTCGTCCTCGTCGCCGTCGGCGTGCTCGCCGCGTCCGTCGTTTCGACCGCCGCGGGGAGCCAGAAGAAGACGATCAACATCGCCGTCTTCCTCGCCTCGGCCGCGAACACGTACTGGACGGCTTCGCTCCAGGGGGCAAAGGACGCCGCGAAGATGTATCGGCGAACGTGAGTTCACCGCCTTCGACGGCGAGTTCAACACGAACAAGCAGCTGACCAGCTCCGTGACGCGCTCGTCTCGAAGAAGTTCGACGCCTGGTACGTCGGCCCGAACGACGGCCAGCCGCTCGCGCCGACGATCAAGCAGGCGATCAAGCAGGGCGTGAAGGTCGGCCTGCACGCTCGTGCCCTGCGGCCCCATCCGCAACCGGTCGCGGATCCCGGGCAGGTCGTCGTTCATCGGCGTCCCCTTCTTCGCGAACGGGCAGCAGCTCGGCCAGCTCGTCGAGCAGGGCTGCAAGGGCATCAACGGCTGCAAGGTCGCCGTGGCTGCCGGGCCTGCCGAGCTGCCGCTGGAGAAGCTGCGCACGCGACGGCTCAACTCGGTCATCAAGAAGGACAAGAACATCCACATCGTCTCGATCCAGGCGGGCGGCTACCTCGCCGCACCCGCGCTGAAGGCGACGCAGAACATCCTCCAGGCGCATCCGCGACATCAACGTGATCGTCTCGAGCGGTGACCAGATGATCGCCGGCGCCTACCGCGCCGCGAGGCTGGCCGGCTACCCGGACGGGAAGATCAAGATGTACGGCAACGGCTGCACCTTCGAGGCGAAGGCGCTGATCCAGCAGGGCAAGCAGGCGGGCTGCACCGTCTACCTGCCCCGGACGGAGGGGAGGATGGCCGTCCGACCTGCTCGTCCGCGCGGTCAACGGCGAGAAGATCCGGGCCGCTCGATCGACCCGCTGCCGCTCAGCCCGATCGGCGGCCTCGGCACCAAGGCGAACATCGGCAAGTTCAAGCCGGAGTTCCACTCCTAGGAGGAGGCATGGTGGGTGGGCCACGGTCTCGTGCCGCGGCCCACCCGTCCGACTCGCGGTGACGCGTTCGCCCTCCCAGACACGAGGCCGGCTCACGGACGAGGCCTACCGCTACGTCCGCGACGGGATCCTGCGCGGCCAGTTCCGGACGGGCAGCGTCCTGCCCGAGGGCGAGATCGCCCGAGCGCTCGGCATCTCGCGAACGCCGGTGCGCCAGGCGCTCGGGCGGCTCCTGAACGAGGGTCTCGTCGAGGTCGGCCCGCGGCGGCAGGTGCTCGTCCGGGGTTTCACCCCCGAGCACCGCGCCGAGGTCCTGCCCCTGCGCGAGGCGCTCGAGGGTCTCGGCGTCCAGCGTGCACGGAGCGATGACCGAGGAGGAGGTCGACCACCTGCGGCTGCTGCTGATCCGCCAGCACCGGGCCGCCGCCGCGGCGACGAGGACGACTTCATCGAGCTCGACGAGGAGTTCCACCTGACGATCGCCGAGGGGGCTCGGCTGCCGATCCTCTTCGGCTTCCTCGGCCAGCTCCGCGGCTTCGTCCGCGTGCGCGGCTCGACGCAGCCCGGCCACCCGGCGTTCTCGAGCAAGTGAGCGCCGAGCACGAGCAGATCGTCGACGCGATCGAGCAGCACGACGCCGCCGGGGCGCGGCGGTGCTGAAGGAGCACCTGCACACGAGCGAATACGCGATCGCCGGACGCCGCCCGGCGGCGCGGCACAAGAAGAGAGGCGGTGGGGCATGACGAAGCTCGTCGGGTCGTCCTCCGCGGAGCGAACGTCCTCGACGAGTGGGCGGCTTCGGCGGCCCGCTCGACGTGCACGTCGCCGACGGTCGCGTCGTCGCGGTCGGCGAGATCTCTCCGCGGCCGGGGCCGCGACTCGACTTCGCCGGCCTGTGGGTGATGCCGGGCGTCTTCGACTGCCACGACCATGTCACGTTCTCGACCACGGCCTCGAGTGCCTGCGGCCCCGCTCACGCAGTGGGTGCTCGAGGCCGCGCGCAACGCCCGCCGTACGCTCGAGGCCGGCGTCACCTTCGTGCGGGACCTGCGCGGCGCCGACCGCGGCCTCCGCGACGCCATCGCCGCGGGTTCGTGCCGGGACCGCGCTCCAGATCTCGGTCGTGCTGATCTGCCAGACGGGCGGCCACGGCGACGGCTTCCTCGCCGGCCCCGGCCTCGAGTCGACGCTCATGCCGGAGTGCCCGGGCAGGCCGCCCTACCTCGTCGACGGCGCCGGAGTCGATGCGCCGCTGCCGTGCGCGCCGTCCTCCGCGCCGGCGCCGACTTCGTCAAGATCGCGACGACCGGCGGGCTCGTCTCCGACCACGACCACCCGCTCGAGCCGCAGTTCACGCGCGAGGAGATCGCGGTCGCCGTCTTCGAGGCCTGCCGGAAAGGGAAGGCACGTCGCCACCCATGCCTACGGCGGCGAGGGCCTGGACAACGCCGTCGAGGCCGGCGTCCGGTCGATCGAGCACGGCGGCTTCCTGACCGAGGAGCAGGCGGCGCGGATGGCGACGCCGGCTGCTGGCTGGTGCCGACGCTGTCGGCGATGCGCGACACGCTCGAGTGGGCGCAGGCGGGCAGGCTGACGCCGCCGCAGTGCCGGAAGATCCTCGGCTTCGGGCTCGAGCTCGGCGGCGCCGTCCGCTGGCGAAGGAGTACGGCGTGCCGATGGCGATCGGAACCGACTACATCATGCGCGAGCAGCATGGCGGCAACCTCGAGGAGCTCTGCTGATGCGGCAGGCGGGCCTGACCGCCGAGGAGACGCTGCTGGCGGCGACGGCCGGCGGGGCGAGCTGTGCGGCGTCGACGACGTCTACGGACGTATCGCGCCCGGCTACGTGTTCGACGCGATCGTCCTCGACGACGACCCCGGCGACCTGTCCGTTCGCGTCGCCCGGCGCGGTCACCGGCGTCTTCAAGGCCGGTGAGCCGCGGTCCCGCACGAGCGGGTCGAGGCAGTCGCGGCGTGACGCCGCACGTCGAGCTCCGGCAGGTGTCGAAGCGCTTCGGCGGCGTCCAGGCGCTGCACGGCGTCGACCTCGAGATCGCGCCCGGCTCGATCCACGCGCTCGTCGGCGAGAACGGCGCCGGCAAGTCGACGCTCGGCAAGATCATCGCCGGCGTCCACCGCCCGGACGAGGGCGAGCTGCTCGACGGCGCCGGCGTCGACTACCGCTCGCCGCGCGACGCGCTCGAGCGACGGCATCACGATCGATCGCGCAGGAGCCGACGCTCGTGCCGCACCGGTCGGTGCTCGAGAACGTCTTCCTCGGGATCGAGAGCATGCGCGCTCGGCGTCCTCGACGAGCGGCGCGATGCGCCGGCGCTTCGCCGAGCTCGTCGAGGACGCGCAGCTCGACCTGCCGCCGACGGCTGGCGCGCACGCTCACGGTCGCCGACCAGCAGAAGGTCGAGATCCTGCGCGCGATCGCGCGCGAGGCGAGGCTGATCGTGATGGACGAGCCGACGTCCGCGCTGACCGCCGACGAGGCGGAGCGCCTCCTCGAGGTCGTGCGCCGGCTGCGCGAGCGCGGAGACGACGATCATCTACGTCTCGCACTTCCTCGACGAGGTGCTCGCGCTCGCGGAC
Organism: uncultured Thermoleophilia bacterium; assembly: GCA_963784765.1. Lineage (GTDB taxonomy): Bacteria > Actinomycetota > Thermoleophilia > Gaiellales > Gaiellaceae > PALSA-600. The sequence continues at coordinate 137,695 of CAWASP010000024.1, read as the reverse complement.
ACCGTCACCGTCCTCCGCGACGGGCGGCTCGTGCAGACGGCGCCGGCGGCCGCGGAGACGCCGGAGACGCTCGTCGCGGCGATGCTCGGCCGCTCGCTCGAGCTGACCTTCCCGGACAAGCGCCGCCCGCCGGCGGACGCGCCGGTCGTGCTCTCGCGTGCGCGACCTCGCCGCGGACGCCGGCGTCGTACAGGACGTCTCGTTCGACATCCGCGCGGGCGAGATCGTCGGGCTCGCCGGGCCTGATCGGCAGCGGCCGCACCGAGGTCGCCCGGGCGATCTTCGGCGCCGACCGCGCCGACGCCGGCGAGATCGAGGTCGAGGGCAAGCCGGTCAAGATCCGCGGTCGCCGCGGACGCCGTCCAGGCCGGGATCGTGATGCTCCCGGAGGACCGGAAGGCAGCAGGGGCTGCTGATGCTGCGCTCGATCGTCGACAACGTCACGCTTCCGCACCTCGGCGAGGTCAGCGCGGGCGGCGTCGTGTCGCGGCGCGAGAGGCGCCGGGCGGAGGAGCTCGACGCGCGCGCTCGACGTGCGCGCCACGCGGCCGACGGCGCCGGGTGAACACGCTCTCGGGCGGCAACCAGCAGAAGGTGCTCTTCGCGAAGTGGCTGTTCCGCACCGCCGCGCGTCTTCATCGCCGACGAGCCGACCCGCGGCGTCGACGTCGGCGCCAAGCGGGCGATCTACGAGCTGATCCACTCGCTCGCCGAGGACGGAATGGCGGTGCTCCTGATCTCGTCGGAGCACGAGGAGGTGCTCGGGCTGGCGCACCGCGTGCTCGTGATGCGCGGCGGGCGCATCGTCGCCGAGTTCGACGGGCAGACCGATGAGCGAGGACGCGCTCCTGCACGCGGCGTTCGCGACCGACGGCGGCGGAAGGACGGCCTGAGCAGCCGCGGTCCAGACCGAGGCTCGCGCGTCGAGCGGCCCGGCGCCTGCGCCGTTCGACCTGGCGATCGTCCGCGCCTACGGCATCGTCGTCGCGTTCGTGGCGCTTTTCGTCACGCTCTCGGCCTACGAGCAACGTCTTCCTGACCAGGGACAACCTGCTCAACCTCGCCTTCCAGGCGGCGCCGATCGGGATCCTCGCCTGTCGGTGGGACGCTCGTGTTCATCGCCGGCGGCTTCGACCTCTCGGTCGGCGCGATCGCCTCGTTCGCGCGGCGATCGCCGGGCAAGGCTTCGTCGCCCGGCATCGGCGCTCTGGCGCGGCGCTCATCCTCGGCGCGCTGACCGGGCTCGGCTTCGGGGTCGTGAACGGCATGCTGGTCACGGTCGGCCGGGTGAACGCGTTCATCGCCACGCTGGCGACGACCCTCATCATCTACGGGATCGCCGGTCGCCGTCACGGGCGGCTTCCTGGTCTCGGTCACGCCGAGTCCTTCACGACGCTCGGGCTGGGCGCCGGTCTTCGGCATCAACTACCCGATCTTCGTCTGGATCGCCTTCGCGCTCTTCTGCGGGCTTCCTGCTCTCGCGACCGCCTTCGGCCGCTACATCTACGCGGCCGGCGGGAACGCCGAGGCCGCCCGGCTCTCCGGCGTCCGCGTCGGCGTCGTCGAGCACACGTTCGCGATCTCGGGGCTCTCGGCCGGCATCGCGGGGGTGCATCCTCGCGTCGCGAGGTCGGCACCGCGCAGGCGGACGCGGACACCGGGCAACGACGTTCAACGCGATCACCGCCGTCGTCCTCGGCGGGATCTCGATCCTCGGCGGCGAGGGCGCCGTCTGGCGCGCGGTGCTCGGTGCGTTCTTCCTGCAGATGATCGGGAACGGCTTCAACCTGCTCAGCGTCCACCCGGTCTACCAGGCCGTGTTCAAGGGGGTGATCCTGCGCGCGGCCGTGTCGCTCGACGCGTGGGCGCGCCGGAGGGCGCGAACGTGATCGTCGTGTCGGTCCTGCGGCTCCTGCTGCGGGCGGCGCCGAGGCGGAGTTCGTGGGACGTTCGCGCGGCTTCCGCGTCTTCGAGCACTCGCACGGAGCGGCGGGTTCCTCGGCGGCCGGGTGCTGCAACCGCTCGCCGCGGGGGAGCCGTTCCTGGTCGTCGCCGAGTGGGAGAGCCCGGAGCCTACCAGGGCTGGCTCGACAATCCCGTCCGGGACGAGCTCTCGGCAGCTCGAGCCGCTGATCGCCGACGACGTCGGGCACGGCGGCTTCTACGAGGAGGTGCGATGACCTACCGGGTCGCCGTCGACATCGGCGGGACGTTCACGGATCTCGTCGTCGTCGACGAGGAGGCGGGGCGGACGACGTCGGGCAAGGTGCTCTCGACCCCGGCGAACCCGGCGCGAGGGCGTGCTCGAGGGGCTGGCGCAGGTCGTCGCCGATCCGGCGACGATCGGCTTCTTCGTCCACGGCACGACCGTGGGGCTGAACGCGTTTCTCGAGCGGAAGGGCACGCGCGTGCTCCTGATCACGACCACGGCCTGCGGGACGCCTACTCGATCGCCCGTCACGACCGCAAGGAGCTGTACGCGCTCCGGTACCGCAAGCCGGAGCGCCTCGTGCCCCGGCGCGACGTGCTCGAGGTCGTCGAGCGCATGCGCTGGGACGGGACGGTCGAGACTCCGCTCGACGAGACGAGCCTGCGCCCGATCGTCGAGAAGATCGGCGCCGAGGGCGTCGAGGCCGTCGCCGTCTGCCTTGTCCACTCGTACGTCAACCCGGCGCACGAGCTGCAGGTCCGCGAGATCCTGCGCCGCGAGTGCCCCGGCCTCTCGGTCACGCTCTCGCACGAGATCGCCCGCGAGTGGCGCGAGTACGAGCGCGCCGTCCACGGCCGTTCTGAACGCCTACATCGCGCCCCGGGTCGAGGGCTACCTGCGGCGCTCGAGGGCGAGCTCGAGCGGCTCCAGGTCGCCAGCACCCTCTACGTGATGCAGTCGAACGGCGGGATCACGACCTCGCGCGCGGCCCGCGCCGCAGCCGGTGCAGACGCTGCTCTCCGGGCCGGTCGGCGGCGTCGATCGGCGGCGCCGCCCTGGCGCGGGCGACGGGCCGCCCGAACCTCCTCTGCGTCGACATGGGCGGCACGTCGTTCGACCTCAGCCTCGTCGTCGACGGCCGCCCGACCGTCTCGACCGAGACCGAGCTCGAGGGCCTGCCGGTGATGATGCCGCTCGTCGACATCCACACGATCGGGGCGGGCGGCGGCTCGCTCGCCTGGCTCGAGGCGGGCGGGCTGCGCGTCGGGCCGCAGAGCGCGGGCGCCGACCCCGGCCCCGCGTGCTACGGCCGCGGCGGGACCGAGCCGACCGTCACCGACGCGAACCTCGTTCCTCGGCCGGCTCGACCCCGGCTACTTCCTCGGCGGGCGGATGAGCCTCGACCGGGCGGCCGCCCGGCGCGCGCTCGCCGCGGTCGCGTCCGCAGCGTCGGTCTCGACGAGACGGCTCTCGCGGAGGGGATGCTGGCGATCGTCAACGCCAAGATGGCCGACGCGATGCGGACGATCACGGTCAAGCAGGGAATCGACCCGCGCGAGTTCTCGCTCGTCGCCTTCGGCGGCGCCGGCCCGATGCACGCCGCCTGGCTGGCCGCAGGAGCTCGAGATCGCGCGAGGTCGTCGTCCCGTGGAGCCCGGGGACCTTCTCCGCCTGGGGCATGCTCCAGACCGACATCCGCCACGACGTCGTCCGCAGCTTCTACCGGCCGCTCCGGGGCCTCGACGCCGCCGCGGTCGCCGCCGCGTTCTCCGCGCTGGAGGAGGAGGGAGCCGAGCTGCTCGAGGCCGAGGGCGTCGCGGCCGGCGCCCGCTACTTCGTCCGCTCGGCGGACATGCGCTACGTCGGCCAGGAGTACTCCGTCTCGGTCGCCGTCGGCGACGAGGTCCGGCTCGACGGCGTCGGGCGTGCCTTCCACGAGGCGCACCGCACCCGCTACGGACACTCGACTCCGGACGCGCCGGTCGAGTTCGTCAACCTCCGCGTGGCGGCGATGGGGCGGATCGCGGCCGCCGCGGCCCCGTTCCGGGCCGCCGAGGAGGCGGGCGACCCGCTGCTCGACCGGCGGCCGGTCGTCTTCGACGCGACGCCGCACGACACGGCCGTTCTGCGCCGCGACCGGCTCGCGGCCCGGATCGCGCTGCGACGGGCCGCGCCGTCGTCGTCGAGCAGAGCGCGACCACGGTCGTCCCGCCGGCCCACGCCGTCGCCGTCGACGACCTCGGCAACCTGCTGATCACGAGGGTCTGAGCGCCGAGGGACATGGCCTCCGCCGACCCGATCACGACCGAGATCATCCGCAACGCGTTCGTCACCTGCGCGGAGGACATGAACGCGAGCCTGATGCGCAGCGCGTACACGCCGATCATCTACGAGGGGAAGGACTGCGCGGTCGCGATCCTCGACGAGAACGCGCGGCGTGCTCGGCCAGTCGCTGGGAGTGCCGCTCTTCCTCGGCAACCTCGAGGTCTGCGTCCAGCTGACCGCGGAGCAGCTGGGCTGGGACGCCTTCAGGCCGGGCGACATCTTCTACATGAACGACTCGTACCTGACGGGCACGCACCTGAACGACGCGACGATCTTCGGCGCCGTCTTCTGGCGCGACCGGCTGGTCGGCTTCACCGCGACGCGGGCGCACTGGCTGGACGTGGGCGCGAAGGATCCCGGCGGCTCGATGGACTCGCGCGAGACCTACCAGGAAGGCGTGCGCTTGGGCCCGACCCGGCTCTTCGACCGCGGCGAGCCGCGGGAGGACATCATCGACCTGCTGCGCCGGAACAGCAGGTTCGGCTACTCGCTGGTCGGCGACCTGAACGCGCAGGTCGCGGCCTGCCGGACGGGCGAGGCGCGGTTCCAGGCGATCCTCGACCGCTTCGGCTACGAGGCGTACGCCGCGGCGCGGCGAGGAGATCTACCGGCAGTCGGAGGAGCTCGAGCGGGCGGCGGTGGCGGCGATCGCCGACGGCACCTACGCCGCCGAGGGGTGCCTCGACGACGACGGGCTCGGCCACGGGCCGGTCCCCGTCCACGTGCGGGTCGACGTCGAGGGCGACCGGATGACGATCGACCTCGAGGGCTCGTCGCCGCAGACCGAGGGGCCGGTGAACTGCGGGCTCGCCCAGGCGGTCTCCGGCTGCCGCGTCGCCTTCAAGCTGCTCGATCAATCCCGAGCGGCCGGTCGACGGCGGCACCTTCAAGACGCTCGAGGTGAAGGTCCGCCGCGGATCGATCTTCGCCGCCGAGGAGCCCGCGGCGTGCCAGTGGTACTTCACGCCCTGCGGCCTCCTGATCGACCTGATCGTCAAGGCGCTCTCGCCCGCGATGCCCGAAGCGGCGGCCGCCGCCCACTTCGGCGACTCGATGGTCGCTCTTACCTCGAGGGGCACGACCCGCGCCGCGGCGGCGAGCGGTACCTGATGAACGCGCCGCACCCGGGCGGCTGGGGCGGGTTCGAGGGCGGCGACGGCGCCGACGGGCTGATCAACAACGTCAACGGGGCGTTCAAGGACTACCCGGTCGAGATCGCCGAGAGCAAGTGGCCGACGTGATCCGCGGCTACGGCTTCCGCACCGACACCGGCGGGGCCGGGACGCTTCCGCGGCGGCTGCGGCGTCTACCGCCGGTTCGACCTCGAGGCGCCGTCGCGGCTCTCGCTCTGGTTCGAGCGCTCGCGTGACGCCGGCCTGGGGCCTGTTCGGCGGCCGCGACGCCGTCGGCCCCGACGTGGTCGTCAATCGAGGGCGCGACGACGAGCGGCACCTGCTGAAGGTGAATGCCCTGCCGCTGCCGTGGGCTCGGTCGTCCGAGCTGCGGACGGGTGGCGGCGGCGGGTTCGGCGATCCGCGCGAGCGCGATCCGGAGCGCGTCCGCGCCGACGTGCTCGACGGCTTCGTCAGCGTCGAGGCTGCGCGAGCGCGACTACGGCGTGGTGCTCGACCCGGAGACGCACGAGATCACCGGGTCGAGCGTTGACGGCCGCGCTGCCGCGCATTCGCGCAGCCACCGACGTCGGCGGCACCTTCACCGATCTCGTCTACTTCTCGACCGATCCGGAGACGGGAGCGCAGGACCGTCGTGACGGCGAAGTCCGACACGACGCCGCCCGACTTCGAGCGCGGCGTCATGACGTGCTCGGAAGGGCGGCGTACTGCTCGCGACGAGATCGCCTTCCTTGCCCATGGCACGACGCTCGTGATCAACGCGCTGACCGAGCGCAAGGGCGTCAAGACGGCACTGATCACCACCGAGGGCTTCCGCGACTCGCTCGAGATCGCCCGCGGCAACCGGCCGGACTTCTTCAACCTCCACTACGAGAAGCCGCCGCCGTTCGTGCCCCGCCATCTGCGACGCGAGGTGCCCGGACGGCTCGCCCAGGACGGGCTCGAGCGGGCGCCGCTCGACCTCGCGGCGCTGCCGGCGATCGTGGACGACTTCCGCGCCGAGGGCGTCGAGGCCGTCGCCGTCTGCCTGCTCCACTCGTACGCGAACCCCGACCACGAGCTGCGGTGCTCGCACGCGCTGCGCGAGCTCTGGCCGGAGTGTCTCGGCCGTCGCCTCGTCACCAGATCACGCGCGAGTGGCGCGAGTACGAGCGAACGTCGACGGCGGTGCTCTCGGCGTACGTGCAGCCGGTCGCGGAGCGCTACCTGACGCGGCTCGCGGAGCGTGCGGGCGGCGAGGCCGGCTTCGGCGGTCAGCTCTACGTCATGCAGTCGAACTGCGGCGTCGACACGGTCGACGGGGCGCGGGCGATCCCGATCACGATGGTCGAGTCCGGGCCTTCGAGCGGCTTCTGGGGCGCGGCGGAGGTCGGCCGCCTGACGGGACAGCCGAACGTGCTCGCGCTCGACATCGGCGGGACGACCGCGAAGTGCTCGCTCATCGAAGGCGGCCACGTTCGCATCGTCTCCGACTACTGGATCGAGCGGAGCCGCCGCTCGGCCGGCTACCCGATCATGGTCCCGGTCGTCGACCTCGTCGAGATCGGGAACGGCGGCGGCTCGATCGCGTGGGTCGACGACTTCGGGAAGCTCCACGTCGGGCCGCGCTCGCCGGCGCCGAGCCGGGGCCTGCGGCGTACGGTCGCGGGGGGAGCGAGCCGACGACCACCGACGCGCACCTCGTGCTCGGGCGCATCAATCCCGGCTACTTCTGCGGCGGCGAGGTCGAGGCGGACATGGACGCCGCGAGCGCGCGCTCGGCACGGTCGCGAAGGCGCTCGAGGTCGCCTGTCGAAGCCGCGCGCGGGATCCTGCGGATCGCGAACAGCAACATGATCAACGCGCTCAAGCTCGTGTCCGTGAACCGCGGTCACGACCCACGCGACTTCGCGCTCGTCTGCTTCGGCGGCGGTGGCGGCCTGCATGCCGTCGATCTCGCACGCGAGCTCGGCATCGAGACCGTCGTCGTTCCGCGCGCATCCGAGGTCTTCTCCGCGTGGGGCATGCTGATGAGCGATCTACGGCGCGATGCGTTCGTGACGCGGCTGCTGCCTCTCGGCGAGGAGTCGGCGCCGCCTCTCGCGGCGCTCGTCGGCGAGGTCTGCGACGCGCTCCTCGCGCAGTTCGCGGCGGAGGGGATCGACGCGTCGCGGGTGCGCTTCCTCCGCTACGGGAACCTGCGCTACGAGAACCAGGAGCACGGAGTCGAGGTGCCGCTGCCCGAGGGTCGCCTCGACGTCGCTGCGACCAGGGCGCTCGCGGCCGGGTTCCATGCCGCGTATGAGCGCGAGTACACGTACCGCCTCGACGCGCCGGTAGAGCTCGTAGGTATCCACGTCGTCGCCCACGCCGACGTCGGCCGACTCGCAGCGGCGCCCGTGACGCCCGCCGGGCGGGCACCGGGCGAGGCGCTGAAAGGACGGCGGCGGGTCGACTTCGTCGACGCCGGGTCGGCCGAAGCCGGGGTGTACGACGCGGCACTGCTCGATCCCGGCGCTGAGGTCGCCGGGCCGGCGGTCGTCGAGTCGAGCGGCAGCACGGTCGTCGTCCCGCCGGGTGCCGCCGCCCGCCTCGACGGATACGGCAATCTCGTGCTCGACGCCGGCGCGCCATGAGCCGTGCAGTCGCCGCATCCGACCGGATCACGCTCGAGATCATCGAGAGCTCGCTGCAGGCGATTAGCGACGAGATGTTCGCCGCCTTTCGGAAGACGGCGATGAGCGCGATCATCTACGAGGTGCTCGACATGGGAACCGGCATCACCGACGCCGAGGGGAACCTCGCCTCGTCCGGCGCCGGGATCCCCGCGTTCGTCGGCGTGCTCGACAAGGCGGTGCGGCGCGTGATCGAGCTGAACCGCGACGAGATCCGGCCCGGGGACATCTTCGCGACCAACGATCCCTTCTACGGGGGCGTCACCCACTTGAACGACGTGGCGCTTGCGATGCCCGTCTTCACGGGCGACCGGCTGATCGCGTGGACAGCGAACATCGCGCACTGGAACGACGTCGGCGGCATGGTGCCGGGCTCGATCTCGAACGAGGCACGCGAGATCTTCCAGGAGGGATTGCGTCTGCCGGCGATCAAGCTCGTCACGGAGGGAGTGCCGATCCGGCCGGTGATGGAGATCATGGCGGCGAACAGCCGCCTGCCCGACTTTCTCGAGGGAGACATGTGGGCCGGGATCGCCGCGGCGCGCGTGGGGGAGCGCCGCATACTCGAGCTGGCGGCGAAGTACGGCGTCGACACGTTCGTCGCCGCGCTGGCCCACTTCCTCGAGTACGGCGGGCAGGTCGCGCGGCGCGCGCTGAGCGAGCTGCCGAAGGGCACGTTCGCCCTGGCGGAGGAGCAGGACAGCGGCGCCGTCTACCGGGTCGAGGTTCGGATCAGCGACGAGGAACTCGTGGTCGACCTGCGCGACAACCCCGACCAGGACCACGGCCCGAACAACGCCTCGCGCGACGGGGCGGTCGTCGCGGCGCAGATGATCTTCATGAACCTCACGGGCGCAGAGGGAGCCGCGAACGGCGGGCACTTCGCGCCGCTGCGGGTGAAGACGCGCCCGGGGTCGGTCTTCGATCCGCTGCCCCCGGCCGCGTTTGCAACCTACTACGAGGTCGAGATCAGGCTCTACGACCTGATCTGGCGCTGCCTCGCACCGCATCTTGGCGACCGGCTGCCGGCCGGCAGCTTCGGCTCGATCTGCGGCACGTTCATCGGCGGACCGCACCCGGACACCGGCAGGCACTTCACGATCGTCGAGCCCCAGGTCGGCGGCTGGGGCGCCTCAGCGACGCGCGACGGCAACAGCGCGATGTTCAGCGGCTTCCACGGGGATACGTTCAACTGCCCCGCCGAGGTGGCGGAGGCGAGGTACGGCCTGTACGTCGATCGGCTCGCCCTGAGCGACGAGCCGGGCGGCGAGGGCGAGCACCGGGGCGGGCGCGGCATCGTCCTCGACTATCGCGTCCGGTCGGACGGCTGCTTCTTCACCTGCGCCTACACACGAAACCGGCATCGGCCGTGGGCGCTCGCCGGCGGTCGCGAGGGATCCGCCAACTATGCCGAGGTGATCCGTCGCGACGGCACCGTCGAGACGTACGCGGTCGTGACGGCACTCGAGGTGAACGAGGGCGACGTCATCCGCATCCACACCGCGAGCGGCGGTGGCCACGGCGATCCGCGCCGCCGTCCACGCGAGCTCGTGCTCGAGGACTTGCGGAGCGGCTACCTCACGCCGGAGCGGGCGTGCGAGGTCTATGACGTCGGGTGATGTGCCGCGACCTGCCATGAGCGTCGCGCTCGGCATCGACGTCGGTGGCACGTTCACGGACGCGGTCGCCGTGACCGCCGACGGCATCGCGACCGCGAAAGTCTTGACGACCCGTGACCAGGACGACGGTGTGCTCGCGGCGGCGCGCGACGTCCTCGAGCAGGTCGGCGCCGGCGCCGACGCGGTCGACGGCTTCGTCCACGGCTCGACCATCCCGACGAATGCACTGCTGGAGCGCCGGCTCGGGCGGACCGCGTTCGTCACGACCGTTGGGTTTCGCGACCTGCTCTGGCTCGGGCGTCAGACGCGGCCGCTGCTCTACCGGCCCTGCGTGCACCCGCCGGAGCCGGTCGTGCCGCGCAGCCGGTGCTTCGAGGTCGAGGAGCGCGTCGGCCCGGACGGCGTGATCGTGCCGCTCGACGCGTCGTCGGTCGAGCGCGTCGCCGACCGTCTCGCGCGCCTGCGTGTGGAGGCGGTCGCCGTCTGTCTTCTCTTCTCCTTCGTCGATCCGAGCCATGAGCAGCAGGTCGCGGAGATTCTCCGGCGGCGTCTGCGCGACGCGGTCGTGGTCGCGTCGCACGAGGTCGCCGCGGAGGTGCGGGAGTTCGAACGTGCGACGACGGTCGCCGTCGACGCGGCGCTCGCGTCGTCGACCCGCCGCTACCTCCGGCGTCTCGCGGCGAAGAGCCTGGATGCCGGCCTGCCGGAGCCGCAGGTGATGCTCTCGAGCGGCGGTGTCGCGCGTCTCGAGCAGGCGGCCGCGCACCCGGCGACGATGCTCCTCTCCGGCCCGGCCGGCGGCGCCGTCGCTGCGCGGCTCGTCGCGGGCCTCGACGACGACTTTCCCGCGCTCGGCTTCGACATGGGGGGGACGAGCTGCGACACGTTCATGCTCGAGGACGCCGGCGAGGCTGCGGTGTCGGTCGACCGCCGCGTCGCCGGCCTGCCGATCCGCTTGCCGATGGTGGACATCCACACGGTGAGCGCCGGCGGCGGCTCGATTGCGTGGATCGACGCGGGCGGCGCCCTTCGCGTCGGTCCCGAGAGCGCGGGCGCCGCGCCGGGGCCGGTCTGTTACGGGCGTGGGGGTACGCGGCCGACGGTCACGGATGCCGATCTCGTGCTCGGGTACCTGCCCGCCGACCGGCCGATCGCCGGTGGGCTGATGCTCGACCGCGCACGCGCCGAGGCCGCGCTGGGCCGACTCGCGCGCGATGCCGGCTACGCCTCCCCGCTCGAGGCGGCAGAGGGCGTCGTGGCGGTTGCGGTCAGCGAGCTCGTGCGGGCGGTGCGCGTCGTTTCCGTCGAGCGCGGACACGATCCCGCGCACGCGACCCTGATCGCATTCGGCGGCGCCGGGCCGATGCATGCGTGCGCCCTCGCCGGGCAGCTCGGCGCTGTTCGAGTTGTCTGCTCCGGCACGAGCGGCGTCCTCTCGGCGCTCGGGCTCGCAGCTGCCGAGCAGCGCTCCGACTACGCGCGCTCTCTGCTTCGGCCGCTCGCGACGCTCGACGCGGCCACGCTCGCGCGCGCCGTCGAGGAGCTCGCAGCGAGCGGGAAGGGCGACGAGCTGCGCTGTCACGTCGACCTGCGCTACGCCGGCCAGTCGTTCGAGCTCATGGTGCCGTTCGCGCCCGGCGAAGATCCGGCGGCACTTGTCGCCCGCTTCCATTCCGAGCACGAGCGGCGATACGGACATGCGGCGCCGGACGCACCTGTCGAGCTCGTGACGCTCCGCGTGTCGGTCGTCCGCCCGGGCCCCGCCGTCACCCTCGCCCAGCCGCACGCAGGAGACGGCACGCCGTCGGGAATGCGCGAGATCCGCGTCGCCGGCGACACCGTCGCCGCGGCCGTCTATGCGGAGCACGCGCTCGTCCCCGGTCTCGACCTCGAGACGCCGGCGATCGTCGAGTACGCGGAGACGACCTGCCTCGTCCCGCCCGGCTGGTCGGCGCACGTCGACCGGCACGGCCTGCTGCGGCTGGAGGCGAGATGAACGCCGCCGAGCTCCAGATCGCCGTCGGCTCGCTGCAGGGGATCGCGGAGGAGATGGGGGCGGCGCTGGTGCGCAGCGCGCTCTCGCCGAACATCAAGGAACGGCGCGACTGCTCGACCGCCCTCTTCGACGCAGACGGGCGGCTCGTCGTTCAGGCAGAGCACATCCCGGTGCATCTCGGCGCGATGCCCGCATCGGTCGCTGCGGTGCGCGCTTGCGGTCCCGCGCCCGGCGAGACCTGGTGTCTCAACGACCCGTTCGCGGGCGGCTCGCACCTGCCCGACATCACCCTCGTGTCGCCGGTTCACGTCGACGGCGCACACATCGGCTTCGCCGCCTCGCGTGCACACCATGCGGACGTCGGCGGGATGACACCGGCGAGCATGCCGGCCGACTCACGCGATCTCCAGCAGGAGGGGCTCGTGATCCCGCCGATCCGGCTCGCGACGACGGACGGCATCGACGCCGGTCTGCTGCGCCTGATCGGCGCGAACAGCCGGCTGCCCGACGAGCGCGTCGGCGACCTGCGCGCGCAGCTCGCGGTGCACCGGCTGGCCGAGCGTCGCCTGCGGGAGCTCGTTGCTGCGCGCGGTCTGGACTGGGTGCTTCGCGCGGCGAGCGAGGTGTATGCGTACGCGGAGCGCAGGATGCGCGCGGCGATCACGGAGCTTCCCGACGGACGGCACGACGCCTGGGAGGTCGTCGAGACCCCCGACGGGGACCTGATCCTGCACGCAACGGTCGAAATCGCGGCGGATGAGCTGTCGATCGACTTCGGCGGCACGGCGCCGCAGCACGAGGGAAACCTCAACTGCCCGCTCGCGGTCACGCAGGCAGCGTGCTACTTCGTCGTGCGCGTGCTCGTCGACCCGGACGGACCGTCGTCCGGCGGCGCATACGCTCCCGTGCACGTCTCCGCACCCCAGGGATCGCTGCTCAACCCTGAGCCGCCGTGCGCTGTCGTCGCGGGCAACGTCGAGACGTCGAGCCGGATCGCCGACTGCGTCATGGGGGCGTTCGCCGATGTGGTCGAGACGCCGGCACAGGGGCAGGGGACGATGAACAACGTCACGCTGGGGAACTCGCGCTTCACGTACTACGAGACGATCGGCGGCGGGCAGGGCGCCTGCCCGACGGGGCCGGGGCCGTCGGGCGTCCACGTCGCGATGTCCAACACGCAGAACACGCCGGTCGAGGCGCTCGAGGCCGCGTACCCGCTGCGCGTCCGGCGCTACGCGTTACGCCGCGGCAGCGGCGGCCGCGGCCTCCGGCGGGGCGGCGACGGCGTGGTCCGCGAGGTCGAGGTGCTCGAGGCCTGCGAGCTCTCGATCCTCTCCGATCGCCGCACCCACCAACCGCAGGGGACGCACGGGGGTGAGCCCGGCGCAGTCGGTCGCAACACCGTCAACGGCCGTCGCGTCGGCGCAAAGGCGCGCGTGTCGCTCGAGCCGGGCGACCTCGTCGCAATCGCAACGCCCGGCGGCGGCGGATTCGGCGAGCGGCCGACCAACCGAAGATGAGGCGCGGAGATAATGGCGTCCACATGGGGACGGCGCCTGAGCGGATCAGCGAGGCGGTCGCCGCGAGCTTCGACGGGTGCGGCGACGAGCGGCTGCGCACGATCATGCAGACGCTCGTCCGCCCACCTGCACGCCTTCGTCGCCGAGGTCGGGCTGACCGAGGAGGAGTGGGGCGAGGCGATCGAGCGTCCTGACCGCGACCGGCCAGCATCACGCGACGAGCAGTCGCCAGGAGTTCATCCTCTGGTCGGACACGCTCGGTCGTCTCGATGCTGGTCGACGCGCTCGCGCATCCGGCGCCCGAGCGGGGCGACCGAGTCGACCGTGCTCGGCCCCTTCTACGTCGCCGGCTCGCCGCTGCGGGAGTACGGCGCGTCCGACATCGCCGAGCAGGAGGCGGCACCCCGGCCTGGGTCCACGGCCGGGTCTCTCGACCTGGACGGCGCGCCGATCGCCGGCGCCGAGCTCGACGTCTGGCAGAACGGCGACAATCGCCTCTACGCGGTGCAGGACCCGACGCCCCGGACGACCACCTGCGCGGCCGCTTCCTGACCGACGCCGACGGGCCGCTTCGCCTTCCGTCGCCGTGCGCCCGGTGCCCTACCCGATCCCCGACGACGGCCCGGTCGGCGCACATGCTCGAGGCGACCGGCCGCCACCCCTGGCGCCCCGCGCACGTCCACATCGTCGTCCGCGCCGCCGGGCTACAGCGCGGTCACGACCCACATCTTCGACGCCGCAAGCGCCATCTCGACGACGACGCCGTCTTCGCGGTCAAGCCGTCGCTGCTGCGCGAGCTTCGAGCCGCGCGCCGCGGACGATCCCGAGCCGCCCGCCGGGCGTCGAGGAGCCGTGGGTCTCGCTCGAGCTCGACCTCGTGCTCGTCCCGGCGAAGCGCGGCCCGGGTTAGCGCTCTCCGGGCGCCGGCTGCGCTGAGCGGCCGCCGAGCTCACGGTGACGGAGCCGGCGCCGATAGGCGTCGAGCTCGCGGCGCGGGACGAGGCCCGGCCGGACCCCGCACGCCACGGTTCGGAGCTCGTCCTCGCGAATCAGCGCGCGAACATCCTCCTCGGTGCACCGGAGCTCGGCAGCGAGCTCCGAGACGGTCAGGTGGGTCGGCCGGTCGATACCGGAAGTATCGCCGTTCGGGGCAGGTGCAGAGCGTGCTCAGCCTGCGTGACGCGCGCGTGCGGCGAGATGGTGGTGAACGAGCTGGACCGCCATCGATCCCTCGCCGACCGCGGCGGCGCAGCGCTTGGTGGAGCCGAAACGGACGTCGCCGGCGGCGAAGATCCCGGGCGCGCTCGTCTCGAGCAGGTGCTCGGCGCCGGCGGCGGCGCCGGTGAGGATGAAGCCGTCGGGCGCGCGCGCGACGGCGTCGTCGAGCCAGTCGGTGCACGGTCGGGCTCCCAGGAAGAAGAAGAGGAAGGAGAACGGCAGCTCCTCGCCGCTCTTCAACGTGACCGCTTCGAGCTGTCCGTCGGCGCCGTGGAGGGCGGCGATCTCGCTGCTGTCGCGCACGGCGACGCCGTAGCGGTCGAGCTCGCCTATCAGGTAGTCGGACATCGTCTCGCGCAGGTCGGTGCGCCGGTGGAGCAGCGTGACGAGCGCTCCGCCGCGGGCGAGCCAGACGGCGGCCTGGCCCGCGGAGTTGCCGCCGCCGACGACGCCGACGCGCGAGGCTCCGCACAGCTGCGCCTCGGGCGGCCCCGCCGCGTAGAAGACGCTGAGCCCCTCGTAGTCGGCGAGATCGGCGAGGGGGAGGCGCCGGTACTCGGCGCCGGTCGCGAGCACGACCGCCCGGGCTGCAAGCTCGTGATCCTCTTCGAGGCGAACGACGTGACGTTCGTCGCCGGGCTCGAGCGCGATCGCCCGATACGGGCTCGCGGGCCGGGCGCCGAACTTGCGGGCCTGGCTGACCGCGCGGCTCGTCAGCTCGCTGCCGGTGATCCCGGCCGGGAAGCCGAGGTAGTTCTCGATCCGCCGTGACGAGCCGGCCTGACCGCCGAGCGCCGTGCTCTCGACGACCAGCGTGTCGAGTCCCTCGGAGGCCCCGTAGACGGCTGCGGCGAGCCCGGCGGGGCCGGCGCCGACGACGAGCAGGTCGACGTCCTCACGCGACGCGAGCTCGCGGCCGATGCCGAGCGCGCGGAGCACCTCGCCCCGTGAGGGGTGCTGCAGCTCGGGCCCACCGGGGAGCCGCACGAGCGGCGGCTCCGCTCCGTCGGGCGGCGCGCTCTCCTGCCAGGTGAACGGGAGCCTGTTCGCGCGGGCGAACTCGAGCATCTGCATCGTCTCTTCCGACGACCGCGGCCCGACGATCTCGATGCCGATCCCCTGCACGCGCTGGAGCGCCTCGCGCCGGGCGATGAAGGTCGAGAGCACGACGTCGCTGAGCGGCGCGTCGTCGAAGAGGAGCGCGCGGAGCGCGTCGCGGTCGACCGCGACGTAGCGGAGAGGCTTCGTCACCACGGCGGTCAGGAAGACCGTCTGCCCCGAGAGGAGGTTGAGCTCGCCGAGGAAGCCGGAAGCGCCGTGGCGGACGATCTCGTTCCCCCCGCGTCGAGGATCGCCACCTCGCCTTCGCGGATCGCGATGAACGGGTACGCCGCATCTCCGACCCGGAAGAGCACGTCCCCGACCTCGGCGCTGCGCTCCTCGCCCAGCCGCGCGAGCGTCGCCAGCTGCGAGCTCGACAGCGACGGGCTGGCGGGGGCTGTCACGGACCCGAGCCTACCCCCGCGGTGTCGGCTCGCGCATCGCGCATGGCGTGCCACACCCGCGAGGCGGTGAACGGCGGGTCGAGGTGCCGGATCCCGAGCGGGCCGAGCGCGTCGGCGACGGCGTTCGCGATCGCGGCGGGCGTCGGCACCGAGCCGCCCTCGCCGATGCCTTTCGCGCCGAGCGGGTTGAACGGCGAAGGCGTCTCCCGGAGCGCGCTCTCGACCGCCGGCACCGTCTGGGCCGTCGGCAGGTGGTAGTCGTAGAGGTTGATCGCGAGAGGCTGGCCGTGCTCGTCCCAGCCGGTCTGCTCGGTCAGGCACTCGCCCACCGCCTGCGCGATCGCGCCGACGATCTGCCCTTCCGCGAGCAGCGGGTTGATCACGCGGCCGCAGTCGTCGACGGCGACGATCCGGCCGAGCCGCACCTCGCCGGTCTCGGCGTCGATCTCGACCGAGGTGACCGCCGCGCCGAACGAGAAGACGGGCCCCGGGAGCTCGAAGCGGGTTGTAGCCTCGAGCGGCGGCGCCTCGCCTCCCTCGAGCCGTGCCCGCAGTTCCCGGGCGGCGAGGAGGGCCGCCGAGCCGCCGGTCGTCACGGAGCGGCTGGCGAACGTCCCCGTCCCGTCCGGGATCTCGGCGGAATCGCCCCAGCGGACGGAGACGGCGGACGGTTCGATCCCGAGCTCAGAGGCGACGATCTGCGCGAAGGTCGTCTCGTGCCCCTGGCCGTGCGGCGACGAGCCGGTGCGGAGCACGGCGGTGCCGTCCGCCTCGAGCGAGAGTCGCGCGGTCTCCGACCCGGGCCCGACCCGCTCGACGGCGAGGGCGAGCCCGACGCCGGCGAGCCGGCCCGCCGCGCGTGTGAGGTCACGCTGGGCGAGCAGCCCGTCCCAGCCTGCAAGCTCGAGCGCCTCGTCGAGCGCGCCCAGGTAGTCGCCTGAGTCGTACGTATAGCCGAGCACGGTCGCGTACGGGAACGACTCGGGCGGGATCGCGTTGCGGCGCCGGATCTCGATCCGGTCGAGCCCGGTCTCCGCGGCGGCGAGGTCCGCGAGCCGCTCGATCGCGAGCGCGGCCTCCGGCCGGCCGGCACCCCGGTAGGGGCCGGTCGGCACCTTGTTCGTGCAGACGCCGACCGCCTCGACGTCGGCGGCCGGGATCGCGTAGCACCCGCCGAGCAGCGTCGCCGCCGTGTGCGGCGTCACCGGCGTCGTCGAGTAGAGGTAGGCGCCGAGGTCGGCGAGCACCCGCCCCCGCAGCGCCAGCATCGTCCCGTCGGCGGCGAGCGCGAGCTCGGCGTCGATCTCCACGCCGCGTCCCTGGTAGACCGCGAGTGAGCTCTCGGTGCGCGTCTCCGTCCACCGCACGGGCCGGCCGAGCCGCAACGCCGCGACCGCGACCGCGGCCGTCTCCGCCTGGGGCACGCCCTTGCTCCCGAACGCACCGCCGACGTCGGGGACGATGACGCGCAGCCGCTCGCGGGGCCGGCGCAACACGGCCGCGAGCCCGGCGAGCTGGCGGTGCTGATCCTGCGCCGAGAGCCAGAGGGTCAGCATGTCCGTGGCAAGATCGTGCGCGGCGAGCACTGCGCGAGGCTCGAGCGGCGCTGCGATCAGGCGCGGCGCCCGCACCCGCGCCCGGGCGACCGCGGACGCCCGCGCGAACGCGCCTGCGACGTCGCCCTGGGCATGCCGCCAGCGGAGGACGACGTTGGCCGGCGCCTCCGTGTGGAGCGGCGGCGAGCTCTCCGCAGTGGCCGGGTCGACGACGGCGGGCAGCTCCTCGATCTCGAGAGCGACCCATTCGGCTGCATCCACCGCCTGCTCGGCGGTGTCGGCGACGACGAGCGCCGCGGGCTCGCCGACGTAGCGGACGCGATCGCCGGCGAGCACGGGATGGATCGCCGCGGTCACGATCTCCATGTCGCGCCCCATCAGCGGGAACGGATCGACGAGGGGGGCGACATCGGCGCCGGTGAGGACTGCCCGGACGCCGGGCCGGGCGAGCGCGGTCGCCGTGTCGACGGCGAGCAGTCGCCCGTGGGCGTAAGGGCTGCGGACGAATGCCGCGTGCAGCATCTCGGGGAGCTTCAGGTCGCCGACGTACCGCGCGTCGCCCTTGAGGAAGCGCCCGTCTTCCGCGCGCGGGAGCGCCGCGCCGATCCAGCCGCGGGTGACGACGGGCGAGCTCAACTAGCATTCCCGTCATGGCACGCATCAGCTACGTCTCGCCCGACTCGCTCACCGACCCGCAGGACCGCGAGCTGCTCGAGCGCGCTCGGCTGCACGGGACGCCGCGGCCCGAGAGCCAGTCCGTCCGCGCCCACGTGCCCGAGATCCTGCGCACGTTCTCCGCGTACTGGAACGCGACGTTCGACGACGGCCTCGTCGAGAACCGGCTCAAGGAGCTCTGCCGCCTCTACGTCTCGAAGACGGTCGCCTGCAACTACTGCGGCAACCAGCGTTCCGAGGCGGCGCGCGCCCAGGGGCTCTCCGAGTCGCTCGTCGACGAGATCCTCCTCTTCGAGGACGCCGACTCGTTCGACGACCGCGAGAAGGCCGCACTCGCCTACACGCGCGCGATCGCATGGGACCCCGACCTCGCCGACGACGCGCTCTGGGAGCGGTTGCACGCGCACTTCACCGAGGCGCAGATCGTCGAGCTCGGCAGCTTCGTGTCGCTCACCGCGGGTGCGCAGCGCTTCGTGAAGACGCTCGATCTCGGGCACCGCGAGGTTCTCGGCGACACCGAGGGCGGCCTCGCGGCTCACGCGGCCGGCTCCTGACGCAGCAGCCGGAGCGCGTTCCCGCCGAG
Organism: uncultured Thermoleophilia bacterium; assembly: GCA_963784765.1. GTDB lineage: Bacteria > Actinomycetota > Thermoleophilia > Gaiellales > Gaiellaceae > PALSA-600. Next base: position 118,981 of record CAWASP010000024.1, on the reverse strand, counting down.
GATCGCGGCTTCGTCGTGCGCTGCAAGACCGAGCGCGCGCACGACCTCGGCCGGGCGCTCGCTGCCCATGTCGAAGGGGTAGTCGGAGCCGAGCAGCACGCGTTCGGGACCGAACAACCCGACGAGGTCGCTCAGGACGTCGGCGTCGTGGACGACGGTGTCCACCAGAAAGCGGCGCAGCGCGGCGCCGATGTCCCGGCCGGGCGGGTGGATCTGCTGCTCGCGCGCGAGCCGGCCCCGGAGCGAGGCCAGCGCCCCGCCGCCGTGGGCGAGCAGCACGTTCAGCCGGGGGTGGTCGTCGAGGACGCCCGAACCGAGCATGTGCGCCGCCGTAATCGTCGTCTCGAGCGGGTTGCCGACGGTGTTCCAGAGATAGTGCTCCTCGAGCGCCGCGAGGCCGAAGCCGCGCGACGACGGGTGGACGAAGACGAGCGCGCAGGTCTCCTCCGCGGCCGCCCAGAAGTCGCGAAAGCGCGGATCGCCGAGATAGCTCCCGTCCGGCGCCGCCGGAATCTCGACGCCGCCGACGCGGCCGTCGCGCATCAGCTCCTGGAGCTGCTCCGGCCGCTCCGGGTCGACGGTCCCGAGGACACGCACACGCTCGCCGGCGAGTGCCGCCAGCGCCTCGTTCTGCCGCTCGACCTCGACGCCGCAGAGGTCGACCCACGGGCAGAGCACGACGACGTCGATGCCGGCGGCATCCTGCTCGGCGAGGATCCGGTCGAGGGCGACGAACTCGCGTGTCGCAGCGCGGATCTCGCGGCCGCCGCGCACGACGACCTGCACGCCGTCCCGCCACGACACCTCCGCCCCCAGCCCGGGCACGATCACGTGCGCGTGACAGTCGACGACGGCGGTCACGGCACGGCTAGCGCCGCGCGCGCGGCGCGTAGCGCGTGAGCAGCTTCAGCTCGCTCATCTCCTCGATCGCGTAGCGCAGCCCCTCGCGGCCGAGCCCGGAGGACTTCACGCCGCCGTACGGCATGTGGTCGATCCGGAAGGTCGAGACGTCGTTGACCATCAGTCCGCCGACGTCGATCCGGTCGAAGGCGTCGTCGATCACCCGCGTGTCGTTCGTGAAGATTCCCGCCTGCAGCCCGAACTCGGTGCGCGCGGCGGCGTCGATCGCCAGTTGCACGTCCGAGAAGCGGTTCAGCCCGACGAGGGGCGCGAACACCTCCTCGCAGGAGACGCGCACGTCCTCGGGAGCGTCCGCGAGCACGGTCGGCCGCCAGACGTTGCCCTCGCGCTCGCCGCCGGTCAGGACGGTTGCGCCGGCAGCGCGCGCCTCGGCGAGCCACTCCTCGACGCGCTCGGCGTTCGCCTGGTCGATCAGCGGCCCGACGTCCGTCTCCTCGTCGAGCGGGTCGCCGACCTTCAGCGCCCGGGCGCGGCGGACGAGCTCCTCGACGAAGCTGTCGTAGACGCGCTCGTGCACGAAGACGCGCTGGACGGAGATGCACGTCTGCCCCGAGTAGGCGAAGCCGCCCCACGCGACGCGCTCGGCGGCGTAGGCGACGTCGGCGTCGTCGTTGACGATCACTGCGGCGTTGCCGCCCAGCTCGAGGGTCACCCGCTTGCGGCCGGCGCGCGTCTTCAAGCCCCAGCCGACGGGGGGGCTGCCGGTGAACGTGAGCAGCTTGATCCGGTCGTCCTCGACGAGCGGCCGCGCCGTCTCCGTCGAGCACGGAAGCACGGCGATGCCGTCGTCCGGCCAGCCCGCCTCGAGCACGATCCGGCCGAGCAGGAGCGAGCTGACCGGCGTCTGCGACGCGGGCCGGAGCAGGATCGGGTTGCCGGCGGCGAGCGCCGGCGCGACCTTGTGCGCGACGAGGTTGAGCGGGAAGTTGAACGGCGAGATGCCGGCGATCGGCCCCAGTGGGACCCGGCGCACCTCCGCGGTGCGCCCCTCGTTCCCGGGCAGCCAGTCGAGCGGCACGACCTCGCCGTAGATCCGCTTCGACTCCTCGGCTGCAACCCGGAACGTGAAGACGGCGCGGTCGACCTCGACGCGCGCGGTCTTGATCGGCTTGCCCGCTTCGAGCGCGATCGTCCGCGCCAGCTCCTCGCGGCGCGCCGCGATTCCGGCGGCGACAGCCTCGAGGATCTCCTCGCGACGCCACGAGGGGAGGTGCCGCGTCGTCTCGAACGCCTCGACGGCGCCCGCGATCGCGCGCTCCACCTCTGCCGGGCCTGCCCGGTGGACGACCGCCACCGGCGCGCCGTCGTAGGGGCTCGCGATCTCGTAGGTCTCACCTGTCTGCGTCTCGGCGCCGCCGAGGACGATGCCGAGCTCTCCGAGCGCCGTTTCCGTCACTGCCATCGCACGCACACCTCGCTTCTCAGTCGACCAGACCCGCCGGCTCCTCGATGAGCGAGGCCAGCGTGTCGAGGAACTCCGCGCCGCGCGCTCCGTCGACGACACGGTGATCGAAGGACACCGTCAGCGCCAGCATCGGCAGCACCTGGACCTCGCCGGGCGACCGCGACCGGCTTCTCGACGATCCGGCCGACGGCGAGGATCGCCCCCTGCGGCGTGTTGACGATCGCCTGGAAGGCATCCACGCCGTACATGCCCAGGTTCGAGATCGTGAAGACGCCGCCCTGGACGTCGTCGGGGCGAAGGCGGCCGGTGCGCGCGGCCTCGACGATCTCCTGTCTGCGTGCCGAGATCGACGCGAGCGGCAGCTCGTCGGCACGGTGGACGATCGGCACGACGAGGCCGTCCCCGGTCGCGACGGCGATCCCGACGTTGACGCCCGGGCCCGCGACGAGCCCACCGTCCCGCCACGATGCCGTCAGCCGCGGATGACGGCAGAGCGCCTCCGCGCAGATCTTCACGAGCAGGTCGGTGATGCTGACACCCTCGTGGCCGGGACGGCGGCGCACGGCCTCGCGCCAGCTGCGAAGCCGCGAGGCGTCCACCTCCCGGACGAGCGCGAACTGCGGCACCTCCTGCCAGGAGCGCTGCGTCCGCTCGGCCATCGTCCGCCAGAGCGAGCCGACCGCGAGCGCGTCGCCGTCCGCAGGCGCGCCGGCCGGTGACATGGCCGGTCCAGGGCCGGAGTCGCAGCCGCCGCCTCGACGTCGGCTGCCACGACGGCGCCGTTCGGGCCGCTGCCCGCGAGCGCGTCGAGGTCGACGCGACGCGTCTCCGCCAGCCGGCGCGCCTTCGGCGAGGCGAGCTTCCGGTGCGGAGGAGCGGGGGTCGTGACCGTGGCGCTACCGGCCGAGGCGGCGGCCGCCGGCTCGGAGACGGCGACCGGCTGCGGCACCTCGGCGAGCGCCTCGCCGTCGGCGAGCACGAGCGCGATCACCGTGCCGACCGGCACCTCGGCGCCGTCGGCGGCCGTGACGCCGGCGAGCGTCCCGTCGGCGGGCGCCTCGATCTCGACCGTGACCTTGTCGGTCTCGACCTCGAGCAGGGGCTCGCCCTTCGCGACCGTCGCGCCGTCCGCCTTCAGCCAGCGCACGACCTTGCCGGTCTCCTGCGCCATCCCGAGTGCAGGCATGATCACGTCAACGGGCATTCGCTCCCTCGTAGGCGGCCGACGCGACGACGGCGTCCGCCACCCGCGGGTTGTTCTTCTCGGAGGTGACCTCGCGCTCGCCGGGTACCTGGCCCGCAACGGTGTACTGGCCGCCTGCGGTGACGAGCAGCTCCTCTGCCGGGAAGCGCGTGATCACCTCGGCACCGGTCGCCGTGACGACGAGCTGCTCCTCGATCCGCGCCGCCGACCATCCGTCCGACGACGGCCAGAACGTCTCGAGCGCGAAGACCATCCCCTCCTCGACCGTCTCGGGATAGTCGAACGAGACGAGCCGGCTGAAGATCGGCTTCTCCCAGATCGACAGGCCGACGCCGTGCCCGTACTGGAGCGCGAACGCCGCCTCCTCGTCCGGGAAGCCGAACTCCTCGGCCCGCGGGAACAGCTGGACGACCTCCGCGGTGGTCACGCCCGGCCGGATCATCGCGATCGCCTGGTCGAGAACGTCGCGGCAGCGCTTGTAGGCGTCGACGAGCGCGGGCGAGGCCGACCCGACCGCGAACGTACGGTAGTAGCAGGTGCGGTAGCCGTTGTAGGCGTGGAGGATGTCGAAGTAGGCAGGATCGCCGGGGCGGAGCATGCGGTCGGTGAAGACGTGCGGGTGCGGCGAGCAGCGCTCACCCGAGATCGCGTTCACCCCCTCGACGTGCTCGGAGCCAAGCTCGAACAGGACCTTGTTCACGAGGGCGACGCAGTCGTTCTCGCGGAAGCCCGGGCGCATCGCCCGGTAGAGCTCGTCGTAGGCGGCGTCGACCATCGCGCACGCCGTGTTCAGGAGCGTGATCTCGTCTGCCGTCTTCAGCTTGCGGACGTCCTGCATCAGCGCCTGCCCGTCGACGACCTCGATCCCTTCGGCCTGCAGTGCGAAGAGCACCGGCAGCTCGATCATGTCGACGCCGAGCGGCGCGTCCATGAGGTCGTGCTCTTCGAGCTCGGCGCGGATCTTCGCCGCGACCGACTCGGCGCGACCCTTCACCGATCCTCGCAGCGTCGAGATGCCGGGCCGCGAGCGCTCCTCGCCGAGCCACGGGCTGTAGAGCTTGTGGTGGCGCGCCGCCGAGCCGAAGTCCCACATGATCGGCTCGCCTTTGCGCGGCAGCAGGCAGAAGCGGTTGAGCTTGTCCATCGCCCAGGTGCCGATGTGGGTGGCGGTGATGTAGCGGATGTTCGCCATGTCGAAGCAGAGGAGCGCGCCGAGCTCGGACTGCTCGAGGTGGGCTTTCGCCCGCGCGAGCCGTTCGCGGCGCAGCCGCTCCATGTCGGCTCGCTGCTCCCAGTCGACGACGTTGGTGCCGTAGGTGTTAAGCGCCATCTCTCTCCTAGCGGTTGCAGAGGTCACGCGCAGTTTGCGCGACGAGCTCGGGCGTCGGCACGGTCACGTCCTCGAGCGGCGGCGAGAACGGGACCGGGACGTCCAGCGCCGCGCAGCGGCGCACGGGCGCGTCGAGGCTCCAGAAGGCGCCCTCGGCGATCGCGGCCGCCAGCTCGGCGCTCGCGCCGTAGCTGCGATGGCCCTCGTCGACGACGATCGCCCTCCCGGTCTTCGTCGCGCTCGCGACGAGCGTCTCGAGGTCGAGCGGCACCAGCGTGCGCGGGTCGACCACCTCCGCCGATATCCCGTCCGAGGCGAGCTGCTCGGCTGCGGCGAGCGCGACGCGCACCATCGAGCTCGTGGCGACGATCGTCACGTCGGAGCCGGCCAGCTTCACGTCGGCCACGCCGAGCGGGATCACGGCGTCGCCGTCGGGCACCTCGCCCTTGACCGCGTAGTCCATCTTGTCCTCGATGAAGACGACCGGGTTGTCGTCTCGGATCGCCGCCTTGAGCAGTCCCTTCGCGTCGGCGGGCGTCGAGGGCAGGACGACCTTGAGCCCGGGCACGTGCGCGACCCAGGCATGCAGCGACTGGCTGTGCTGCGCGGCCGAGCGGCGCGTCGCTCCCATCGTCGTGCGCAGGGTCAGCGGCACCTTCAGCCTCCCACCCGACATGTAGTGCGTCTTCGCCGCCTGGTTCGCGAGCTGGTCCATGACGAGCGTCAGGAAGTCGCCGAACATGATGTCCACGACCGGCCGCATCCCGGTGATCGCGGCGCCGACGCCGAGACCCGAGATCCCGGCCTCCGAGATCGGCGAGTCGACGATGCGGTCCGTCCCGAACTCGTCGACGAGCCCCGCCAGCACCTTGAACGGCGTACCCGCCTCGGCGACATCCTCGCCGATCACGAACACCGTCGGGTCGCGGCGCAGCTCCTCGGCGAGCGCCTCGTTGATCGCCTGCGCGAACGTCAGCGTCCGCGTTCCCGCGGTCGCCTCGACGGCGCTAGGCGAAGACATCCTCTGTCACCTGGCTCGGGTCGGGGAACGGTGCCTCGAGCGCGAACGCGAGGCCCTGCTCGATCTCGGCCCGCACCTCCGCCTCGACGCGGCGAAGATCGTCCGCGGTCGCGAGCTGCCGCGCCTCGATCCACCGCCTGTGCAGCGCGAGCGGGTCCCGCTCGCTCCGCCAGAGCTCCTCCTCCTCCTTCGAGCGGTAGTAGGAGCGGTCGACGTCGCCGACGTGGTGGCCGTGGTAGCGGTACGTGCTCGCGAGCAGGAACGCCGGGCCGCCGCCCGCGCGCGCGCGCGCGACCAGCTCGGACGTCTGCGCGTAGACGGCACGCACGTCCTGGCCGTCCACCTGGCGCGACTCGATCCCGAACGCGCGCGGCCGGCCGAGGATGTCTCCCGCGGTCGCCTCCTCGAACGGCGTGTACTCGTTGTACCGGTTGTTCTCGCAGACGTAGATCACGGGCAGCGACCAGAGCGCGGCCATGTTCATCACCTCGTAGACGAGGCCCTGGCCGAGCGCGCCCTCGCCGAAGAAGCAGACGGCGACCTGGTCGGTGCCGCGGCGCTTCGCCGAGAAGGCCGCGCCGGTCGCGATCCCCGCCGAGCCGCCGACGATCGCGTTCGCGCCGAGGTTGCCGTTCTCGTGGTCGGCGATGTGCATCGAGCCGCCCTTGCCGCGGCAGTAGCCGGCCTCCTTGCCGAGCAGCTCGGCGAACATCCGCGCGGGCTCGGCGCCCTTCGCGAGACAGTGGCCGTGGCCGCGGTGCGTCGAGGTGATCCAGTCGTCGCGGCGCAGCGCCGAGCAGACGCCGACCGCCACGGCCTCCTCGCCGAGGTAGAGGTGTGTCAGTCCGGGCATCTTCGCGCTGCGGTAGAGCTCGTCTGCCTTTTCCTCGAAGAGGCGGATCGAGGTCATACGCCGGTACATGTCGAGCGCGAGGCCGGCGTCGACCTCGGCACGCGGAGCGGTTGCGGTCATGCCGTGGCCCCGGCGAGGATGTCGGTCTCGACGCCGCTCATTGCTGCGAGCACGTCGAAGAGCACGGCGAAGTCGCGCCCGCCGATGCCCATCCCGTTCGCGGCGGTCAGCAGCTCGTTCGTGACCGCGGTCGTGGGCAGCGGCACCTCGAGCCGCCGGCCGAGCTCGAGGGCGAGGTTCAGGTCCTTCTGCATCATGTGGCAGTCGAACCAGACCTCCTCCGGGTGCCCGAGCACAAGCGGGCCGCGGTACGCGACCATCGGCGAGGCGATCACGGAGGAGAGCATCACCTCGACCGCCTTCTCGCGCGTGATGCCGCTCTTCTCGGCGAGCAGGACGCCTTCGCTGAAGGCGAGCATCTGGACGGCGAGGGAGAGGTTGACAGCGATCTTCATCGTCACAGCCGAGCCGGTCGGGCCGACGTGGATCACACGCGGTCCGATCGCCTCGAACACCGGCTTCATGCGCTGGAACGCGTCGTGCGGGCCGCCGACGATGAGGGATGCCTTGCCACGCTCGACCGTGATCGACGTCCCGGAGACCGGCGCGTCGAGCATCTCGGCGCCGGTCGCGGCGACGCGCTCCGCGAGCTCGCGCGTGTGCGCCGGGCTCGCGGTCGACATGTCGACGTAGAGCTTTCCCGGCGCGAGCCCGGCGAGGATCCCGTCCTCGCCGTCGGTGACCTCGCGCACGGCTTCCGTGTTCGTGACCATCGTGAAGACGGTCTCGCTTCGCTCCGTGACCGCGCGCGGCGTGTCCGCCCAGCGCGCGCCCGCCTCGAGCAGCGGCCCGGCCTTCTCCGCGGTGCGGTTCCAGACGCTCACCTCGTGCCCCGCGTCGAGCAGGCGGCGCACGATCGCGCTGCCCATCACGCCGAGACCGACGTACCCGAGCTCAGCCATTCAGGACTCCCTTCTTGACGTCGCTCTCGACGCGGGCGAGGTGGTGGCGCATCTCCTTGCGCGCCCTCTCGGCGTCGCCGGCCGCGACCGCGGCGCGGATCGCGCGGTGCTCGCCGACGGCGGACTCGGGGCTGTGGGGGATGTGGTAGACGGTGAGGAGCGCCCGCCGGAGGACGTCCCGGACGGCGTGCATGCTGTGCAGGACGAGCCGGTTGCCGGTCGCGTGGGCGACGGCGAGGTGGAAGGCGAGGTCGGCCTCGATGAAGCTCTGGTCGTGGCCGGTCGCCTCGAGCGAGGCCGCCATCGCGTCGAGCGCCGCGTCCATCTCCGCGAGGTGCGCCTCTGTGTGGCGCTCGGCCGCGAGCGCGGCGGCTTCGCACTCGAGGATTCGCCGCAGCTCGAACAGGTCGTGCATGCCGGCCTGCTCGTCGAGCGCGAACAGGAGCCTCAGCGAGCTCTCGAGCGGGTTGGCCGCGTCGGCGACGACGAAGGCGCCGCCGTTCGCCGTCGTGATCACGCCGCGCGACTCGAGCATGCGCAGCGCCTCGCGGATCGAGGAACGGCCGACGCCGAAGGACTGGGTCAGCTCGCGTTCGGACGGCAGCGAATCGCCCGGCTTCAGGCGCCGGCTGCCGATCTGCGCGAGCAGCTGCTCGGCGATCTGCTCGTAGACCTTCCTGCGGTCGAGTGGCTGGTAGCTCGTGTCGGAATCCGTCATTGCATGGGTCGGTGGTTGTCTGACACGCAGACGTCCGCCGGACGATACGTCAACGTACCGCGCGATGGCAAGGACAGGAGCCAGGCCGTTTGCCCCGGGACTTGCATCGACGAGCACGATCTGGTTGACTCGCCCGCTGTCTGATCGTCTGACGATTGAGCGGACACAAAGCCCCGTCCGCACGTCAAACTTCCGCAGGCCCAAGGAGGCTGGTGTCGTGAAGAAAACACCCGTTCGTCTGGCCGTTCTTGCGGTGTTCGTGGCCCTCGCGGCCGTCGCCGCCACGGCGGGAAGCGCCGCCCCCAAGGCGGGGCCGATCAAGATCGGCATCTCGCTCTCGCTCTCGGGCGACTTCTCGGATCCCGGGAAGTTCGCCGAGCAGGGCTACAAGCTGTGGGCGAAGCTCGTGAACGCGAGGGGCGGCATCCTCGGCCGCGAGGTCCAGCTGATCATCCAGGACGACGCGTCGAGCCCGACCCAGGCGGCGACGAACTACCAGAACTTCATCACGAGGGACCACGTCGATCTCGTCTTCGGGCCGTTCTCGACGCTGCTGACGGCGCCGTCGGCGGCGGTCGCGAACCGCTACGGCTACGCGTTCATCGAGCCGGCGGGCGGCGGTCCCGCGGTGTTCGACCAGAAGCTGCACAACGTCTTCTTCACGCAGCCCGCTCCGATTGTCGAGAGCGGCGACGTCTTCGTGAGGTGGGTGCTCTCGCTCCCGAAGGCGAAGCGGCCGAAGACCGCCGCGTACCCGGAGCTCGACGACCCGTTCTCGGCGCCGATCGCCGAGCGGATGCGGCAGCAGTTCGAGAAGGCGGGGATCAAGACCGTCTACAAGACCGTCTACCCGTCGGAGACCGTCGACATGACGCCGATCGTGTCGAAGATCGCCGCGGCCAAGCCCGACATGGTCGTCGGCGGCACGCAGGCCGGTGACGGCTACTCCCTGGTCAAGGGGCTCGTGCAGGCGAAGTTCAGCCCGAAGTTCATCTTCGAGTCGAACGGGCCGAACAGCCCGGGCGAGTTCCCGAGCAAGGTCGGCAAGAACAACACGCAGGGGATCTTCAGCGCGAGCGACTGGTTCCCGAAGGCGAAGACCTACCAGAACCCGTACTTCGTCAAGCAGTTCCTGAAGGCCTATGGCGGCACCGCCGACGCGATCGATCCCGGCTCGGCCGAGGCGTTCGCCGTCGGCCAGGTCGCCCAGCGGGCGATCCAGAAGGTCGGCCTGTCGAACAGCAAGATCATCGCGGCGCTGCACCAGGGCAGGTGGCCGACGGTCGAGGGGACGCTGCACTGGAACTCGATCGGCGAGCCGACCGGGAAGTTCCTGCTCGTCGAGTGGATCGGCGGCAAGCTGTACCCGGTCCTGCCGAAGAACGTCGCCATCCGGAAGCCGGTCTGGCCGAAGCCGGCCTGGGGCGGCTAGACAGCGAGGAACTCGACCGCGAGAAAGGAGGGAAGGGGCCGGCGTGCACCAGGTTGTTCAGGCGATCATCCTCGGGCTCCTCGTCGGGGGCATCTACGCCCTGATGGCGAGCGGACTGACGCTCGTCTTCGGGATCATGAGGGTGATCAACGTCGCGCAGGGAGCGCTCGTCATCCTCGCGGCGTACCTGAGCTACGCGCTCTGGTCGCATCTCGGCGTCGACCCCTTCCTCTCCATTCTCATCGTCACGCCGGCGATGTTCGTGCTCGGCGTGCTGGTTCAGCTCGTGTTCGTCCGATCGCTCAGCGGGCCCGACGCATCCGAGCTGTCGCTCCTCGTGACGTGGGCGCTCGCGCTCGGCATCGAGGGCGTGCTCAGCGTCATCTGGAAGACGACGTACCGCATCTCGCTTCCGTCGTACGCCGATCGGACGTGGACGGTGGCCGGCTACCAGTTCAACGAGGTGCGGGTCCTCGCGTTCGTCGCTTCCGCAGTCATGCTGGTGCTGCTCTCGCTGCTGCTGACGCGGACGAGGTTCGGGCGCGCCGTGCGCGCGACCGTCCAGAACCCGACGGCGGCGACGCTGCTCGGCGTCGACGCGAAGCAGGTGCAGACGCTGAGCTTCGGGCTCGGTGTCTCGATGGCGGCGGCAGCCGGCGCGGTCTACGGGGTCGTCTACCCGTTCAACCCGGGCAGCCACTACGACCTGATCTCGCGGCTGCTCTCGATCGTCGTGCTCGGCGGGCTCGGCAGCCTGGGCGGCGCGGTGTTCGCCGCGCTCGGGATGGGGGTCGTCGAGGCGCTCGTCGCGGTCGAGATCTCGCCCGTGTGGGCGTCGTTCTCGTTCTTCGTCGTCCTGATCGCGTTCCTGCTTGTGCGGCCCCAGGGGATCTTCGGCGTCCGCGAGCGGGTTCTGTGAGTCGGGCGACCGCAGCCGGGCTCGCCCGTGGGCTCGCGTTCGCGGGCGCCGGCATCGCGTTCCCCTTCGTCTTCCACGAGGCGTGGGTGCAGAACATCGGCGTGCTGACGCTGATGTACGCGGCGCTCGCGACGGCGTGGAACATCTTCTCCGGCTACACGGGCTACATCACGCTCGGCCAGGCCGCGTTCTTCGGCCTCGGCGCGTACACGCTCGCGATCACGTTCCAGCACGTGGGCATCGGCTCGGGCTACAACCCCTTCTACGCGCTGCCGATCATCGGGGTCGGCATCGCGCTCGCCTCGTTGCCGGTCGCCTGGATCGCGCTGCGGACGCGGCACATGACCTTCGCGATCGTGACGCTGACGCTGCTCTTCATCGTCCAGCAGCTGGCGTTCAACCTGCGCTCGCTGACGAAGGGGTCGACGGGCCTGATGCTGCCGGCGCCGCACTTCCCGATCGCGAGCTACGACCGGCCGTTCTACCTCGCGATGCTGGCGATCCTGCTCGCAGGGATCGCGTTCTCGTGGCTCGTCCTGCGCTCGAAGCTCGGCCTGATGCTGCTCGCGATCCGCGAAGACGAGGAGAAGGCGCGCGGCCTCGGCATCCGCGTCACCGGCGTGAAGCTCGCGGCGTGGGCGATCATGGTCTGGCTGACCGCGATGGTCGGCGGCGTCTGGGCGTACTACCTCACGTTCATCTACCCGGAGTCGTCGGTCGACCCGCTGGTGATGATCGGCGCGGTGCTGATGGCGTTCCTCGGCGGCAAGGGAACCGTGTGGGGGCCGACGATCGGCGCGCTCGTGCTCGTGCCTGCTCAGCAGTACATGATCACGAACTACGGCGCGAGCGAGTACTACCTCGTCGGCTACTCGGCCGTATTCATGGTCGTCCTGCTCCTGCTGCCGCGCGGGATCCTCCCCTCGCTGCGCGATCTGATCGCCCGCTACCGCGAGCGCCAGCGGACGCGCGGCAGCAAGCCCCTCCAGCGGGAGGCGGCAGCGTGAGCGCTCTATTGGAAGTCGAGGGGCTGACCAAGCGGTTCGGCGGCGTCACCGCGGTGGACGGCTGCTCGTTCGGCGTCCCGGACGGGACCGTGACCGCGCTCGTCGGCCCGAACGGCTCCGGCAAGACGACGGCCTTCAACCTGATCACCGGCTACGCGCGCCCCGACGGCGGCAGGGTCCGCTTCGCCGGCACCGCCGTGCGCCGGCCCGACCCGACGCGGCTCGCGCGTCACGGCCTGACGCGCACGTTCCAGCAGGCGCGGATCTTCGCCGACCTGACGCTCGTCGAGAACATGGCGGCGGCGATCCAGCAGCCGTGGCACGCGGCGTTCCGCCGCTCGGTGCGTGCGAGCGAGCAGCAGCGCGCGCTCGACCTGCTGGAGGAGTTCGGCCTCGCACGGCTCGCGGCCGACCGTGCCGGCACGCTCTCCTACGGCCAGAAGAAGCTGCTCGAGTTCGCGACGGTGCTCATGGGGGAGCCGCGACTCGTTCTCCTCGACGAGCCGACCGCAGGCGTCAACCCGGTGCTCGTCGAGCAGATCGAGCAGCGGATCCGCGCCCTCAACGAGCGCGGCCTCACCTTCCTCGTCGTCGAGCACAACATGAACCTCGTCATGCGGCTGTGCGACCCGATCGTCGTCCTCGACCACGGTACGAAGCTCGCAGAGGGGCCGCCGGATCTCGTCCGCAACGACCAGCGCGTCCTGGACGCGTACCTCGGCGGATGACGGCGTTGCTCCAAGTGGACGGCGTCGTCGCCGGCTACGGTCGCGGCGACGTGCTGAACGGGATCGACCTCGCGGTCGAGGAGGGATCGATCATGTGCCTCGTCGGCCCGAACGGCGCCGGCAAGTCGACCGTCCTGAAGACGCTGAGCGGGCTGCTGCGGCCGCGGGCGGGGCAGATCGTCTTCGACGGCACCGACATCTGCCGTCTCTCGCCGGCGAAAGTGCTCGCCCAGGGGATCGTGCACGTGACGCAGGACCGGAGCCTGTTCCCGACGATGACGATCTGGGACAACCTGCTCATGGGCGGCCACGTCCTGCGCGACCGGGCGCTCGTGCATCGGCGCGCCGAGGCGATCGCGGAGCGGCTCCCGCTCGTCCATGAGCGCCGGCACGAGCGGGCGGGCGAGTTGTCGGGCGGACAGCAGAAGCTCGTCGAGATCGGCCGCGCCCTGATGCTCGAGCCGCGGCTGATCCTCCTCGACGAGCCGACGATGGGCCTCGACCCGAAGGCGAGACACCTGATCTTCGAGATGGTCGCCACCCTGAACGAGGACGGCCGGACCGTCCTCCTCGTCGAGCAGAACGCACGCGCCGGGCTCGCGATCTCCCATCACGGCGCCGTCCTCGACGGCGGCCGCGTCGCCCTCACCGGCACCGGCCCGCGACTGCTCGACGACCCGAGAGTCGCCGAGCTGTACCTCGGCGGCGCTCCGGTCTAGCGGAGATCGCCGGGGAGCCGGCGCGCGGCGGACAGGTATCCTTCACGGGCGCTCCGCGGTCACGCCGGAGAGTTGTACGTTGGACGAAACCAGGAATGCCTGCACCGAGGCATGTCTGGGGCGGTTAGCTCAGTTGGGAGAGCACCAGCTCGACAAGCTGGGGGTCACTGGTTCGAGCCCAGTACCGCCCATCAGATGAAAGCCCTGGTAATCCAGGGCTTTCGCTTTCTTCGGAGACAACGCCGCGATCCGCGTGGCAAGGAAATGGCAAGGATCGCGGCTGAGGGACGCCTGAGCGGAGCGTTGCGAGGTCATCACAAGCCGACCCGGGGCTGACCGCGGCAATAGCTGGGGAGGGCTCATCGCAGTTCGAATCTCCCCGGCCGCGTCGATGAGCGAGCACCTCCTTACCATCGCAGACGCGATCTGCCTGCGATTCAGTCGCTTCGTCGTGTCTCTGCGTGATCGCACGTGACGGCGCGTACTCATCTCGTGTACCCGTCTCGTACCCGCGGATCGTTAGTCGAATTGCGAAACGGACAACACTTCGCGACGCGCCAGTCCGAGACGCGCTGCGACACGCAGTCCGACAGCGCGGCGAGATCTTCGACGACACCACCGTCGCGACCGCGATCCTCGACCGGCTCCTCCACCACGGCACCGTCTTGACGATCAACGGGCCCTCCTACCGCATGCGCCACCACCAAGCCCGCGTCGAAACGCTCCGCGCCGGCCTCCAAGCGCCGATTTCCGGCAGCTGACCGGTCGCACCGAACACTCAACGCCCCAGAACGCCTTACAACGCGCCGACCGGCGAACCGCCGACGCCGAAACGCCCAACGCCCGACCGATCAGGGCCACGGCGCCCTCAGCTGCTCAAGGGTGGGGAATTCTCGTGAGCACATCTGAGGAACTCAGGCGAGCCTTGACAATCCGCCGTCCGGCGCCATCGAGCCAGGCGCGGACGGTCGCCGCGCTCAAGGGTTTCTTCCGCTTCCTCGTCGAGAACGAGGAGATTGGCCGCAACCCCGCCGAGGTGCTGCGGACACCGAAGAAGCGCGAGGCGCTTCCGGACGTACTCGATGCGCGCGAGCTCACGCGCCTGCTCCGCGCGGTCGAGCGCGACGACGTCTGGGAGCGCCACTTCGCCGGCAAGCGCGAGCGCGACCGCGACCGGCTAATGCTCGCCCTCTTCGCCTACGCGGGCCTGCGCCGCAGCGAGCTACTCGGCCTCGACTGGGACGACGTCGATCTCGAACGGCGCCTGCTCTACGTCCGAAAGGCGAAGGGCGGCCGGGAACGGGTGCTGCCAATCCACCCGGGGCTCGTCCCGCTTTTCCTCGCCTACCTCCAGGTCCGTGTGCAGGATCCGGAACCGGCGCTCTTCGTCGGCGTCCAGGGGCGGCGACTCTCGCAGACGATTCTGACGCAGACCTTCCTTCGTTACGCGCGCGCGGCCGGCGTCACGCGGCGAAAGCGCGTGACGCCACATACGCTTCGGCACGTCTTCGCTTCTGAACTGCTGCGCGGCGGCCCGAATATTCGTCAGATCCAAGAGCTGCTCGGTCATAAGCATCTCGATTCCACGCAGCGCTACACGCGCGTGACTGCGCATGAACTTCGCGGCGCTGTCAAGCGCCTCCGCTTTCCTGATCCGCTCGCGGCCGCCGAGACGACACGGCAGCGATCATCGAGCGAGAAGTCGTAGCCTGCTAGAGCCGCCCACGGCGAGCGGGCTGCGATCGGCGAAGCGGTTCGGGATTCGTCGATCGCCTCGCGCCGGTAGCGACGACGTAGCGCGCGGCGCCCGTGCGGATGTAGTCGGACGACGGTGACGGACAACGAACAATCTAGGCCGGCACACCCCTGCGCGCGAAGACCGACGTCGAGACCGTTCCGGCGCGTAACGACAGCGCCCGCCGCGACGACCGCGCCTCTTGAGAGATGGCGCGCACCTACCACTGCAGTAGTAGAGTTGACAGGGATGGTTGAGTACTCAGCTCCGGCGTCGGAGGCGATTCTTCTGCGGTCTGCCTCCTCGCTGTGCGCGTTCGCGACAGCAGTGCTCGAGCGGGCGGGTATGCAGCTCGATGAGGCAGAGACGATTGCCTCTTTCCTTGTCGAGGCGAATCTACGCGGTGTCGACGGGCATGGGGTCTTGCGTCTGCCGCAGTACGTCGCGAGCATCCGCGCCGGCGAGATCAACACGCGTCCGGCTGTGACGGTACGACGCCGCGGCGCGACTGCCGTTGTCGACGCGGGCGGTGGGTACGGCTTTACCCCCTCGGCGCTGGGGATGCAGACTGCGATCTCGATCGCAGGCGAGCTCGGCGCCGGCGTCGTCACCGTGGCGAACAGCCATCACTTCGGGATGGCGAGCTTCTACGCGCTGCGCGCGGCGGAGTCAGGCTATATCGGCATCGCGCTCTCGAACACGGTGGCCGTGCTGCCGGCGCCCGGCGGGCTGGCTCCCCTCGTGGGGAACGATCCGATCGCGATCGCCGTACCGCGGGAGCACGACGAGCCGGTGTTCGTGGATCTCGCGCTGAGCAAGGCGTCATGGGGGAAGATCAGCCTCTCTGCAGCCCGCGATGAGCCGATCCCCCGCGGCTGGGCGTACGACCGGCACGGACGGGAGACAACCGATGCGGCCGAGGCGCTGGCGGCCAACCTGCTCGTGCCGATCGGCGGCGCCAAGGGCTTCGCGCTCGCGACGCTCCTCGAGCTGCTGACCGGCGCATTGTCCGGCTCTCCGGTCGGGCCGGCCGCCGATGGACATTCGCACCGTGCCGGCGGTTGCGGCCATCTTCTCATCGCGCTGGATCCCGAGTCGTTCGGCGATCGAGCCCGCTTCGCGAGCAGTGTCGAGCAGCTTGCCGCCGCGTTTGCCCGCTCTCCGACGATCGACGGCGCACCCGCCCGGCTGCCGGGCTCTCGCAATGCGGCTACGAGAGCGAAGCGCATGGAAGAGGGGGTGCCGATGTCGGAGGACGTTCGCGTGAAGCTGAACGAATTGGCAGTCGAGCTCGGAGTCGAGCCGCTGTGAGCCTGCCGTTGCACGACCTGAAGATCGTCACGCTCGAACAGTTTGGCGCCGGACCCTGGGCGACGCTTCAACTCGCAGACCTCGGTGCGGACGTGGTCAAGATCGAAGATCCGCGCTCGGGTGGAGACACTGCACGCTACGTCCCGCCCTACCAGGTGGAGGACAGCTCCCTCTTCTTCGAGACGTTCAACCGGAACAAGCGGAGCGTGGTGCTCGATCTGCGGACGGACGCCGGACGGGGCGTGTTCGAGAAGCTCGTTCGCGTCTCCGACGCCGTCGTCTCGAACCTCCGCGGGACCGAGCCGGAAAAGCTACGGATCCGGTACGCCGAGCTCGGGTCGATCAACCCTGCGATCGTCTGCTGCTCGCTGTCCGGCTACGGCATGACGGGCCCGCGTGCGAGTGAAGGCGCGTACGACTTCACGATCCAGGGCAGCGCCGGCTGGATGTCGATCACGGGTGGGCCGGACCAGCCCCCGACCAAGAGCGGCCTGTCCCTGGTCGATTTCTCCGCCGGCTACGTCGCGGCGATCGCCATTCTCGCCGCCGTTTGGGAAGCGCGGAGGACCGGCGTGGGATGCGACGCGGACCTGTCGCTTTTCGAGACGTCGCTCCACCTCAACACGTACATCGGAACCTGGGTCGCCTCGCGTGGGTTCGAGCCCAAGCGCATGCCCGACTCCGCGCATCAAAGCGTCGTGCCGTTCCAGACATTTCCGACTGCCGACGGATGGATCGTGATCGCTTGTCCAAAGCAGAACCTCTGGCTACGACTCTGTCGCGCACTCGACCGGGACGATCTCGCGACCGACGAGCGCTTCATCGATATCCCGTCGCGCGGCGAGCACCGCGACGAGCTGGTGACGCTGCTAGCCGGCATCCTCACGACGAATACGAGTGAGCATTGGTTGAAGCTGCTGCGCGCGGGCGGCGTGCCGATCGCTCCGGTCAACGACATCGCGGGGGCGCTCTCCGACGTGCAAGCCGCCGCCCGGAACGCCGTCGTCGAGGTTGAGCATCCGAAGCTCGGAACGGTCCGACAGGTCGCAAGTCCGCTGAGGCTCTCGACGATCCGAACGCCCCGTGTCGAACGCGGTCCGCTGCTGGGGGAGCACAACAACGCGGTGATGCACGAGCTCGGCTATACCGACTCGCAGGTCGCGGCCCTCCGCCGCGGGGGCGCGTTCGGTGAGGAGGCGGTGGAGTGACCGCTGAGTGGCGCGGCCGCTTCTTCGAGGACTTCGAGCCGGGTCAGGTCTTCCGGTCTCGACTCGGAAGGACGATCACTGAGACCGACAACACCTGGTTCACGGTCCTGACCATGAACACGAACCAGATCCACTTCAACCGTGAGTTTGCAACGCGTACCGAGTTCGGCCAGCCGCTCGTCGTCTCCAGCCTAACGCTGGCGATCGTGCTCGGCCTCTCGGTCGCCGATACGAGCGAGAACGCCGCTGCGAACCTCGGCTGGGGGGACATCAAGCTGCCGAAGCCCGTCTATGCCGCCGACACCCTCTGGGCCGAGAGCGAGATCCTCTCCGTTCGCGGCTCCCGCTCCCGACCAAGCGTCGGCATCGTCGCGCTGCGTACGCGCGGGGTGAACCAGCGCCACGAGGTCGTGATCGAGTTCACGAGGAGCTTCATGGTCTTTCGGCGCGATGCGCCTGAGATGGCGGACACCTTCCCGGTGACGGATGCGGACTGGACCCTGTGAGCGCCGACCTGCTCCACCGGATCCTCGACCCGGAGGTGGCGGGCGAGCGTTACGGCATCTACCGCACGCTTCGCGACGAAGCGCCCGTCGTCTGGAGCGATCGCTTTGGGAGCTGGATCGTCAGCCGCTACGAGGACGCCAAGGCGGTCCTCGACGACCCCGACGGCTTCTCGAGCGCCGGCCGTGTGAAAGAGCGCGACGTGACCCCTGTGCTATGGAGCTCGTTCGCGGGCTTCGACGGGTTCTTCTGGAGCGATCCGCCTGCCTATACCGAATACCGAGAAATCTGGACGCGCGCCTTCAAGCCGCGCCTGAAAGGCATCGCGGGAGTCGTCCAGCGGGTCGTCGACGAGCTCTTGGACGAAGCGGCCGCAACCGGCTCGTTCGACGCGGTTACCGCGCTTGCGTTCCCGCTGCCGGCCACGGTGATCTTCAAGATCCTCGGTGTGCCGCGCGAGGACCGGGACATGTTTCGACGTGTCTCGAGCAGCCTGATCGAGAACGGCGCGCCCGCCGCCGTCGCGATGGATGAGGCGGGAGAGTGGCTGCAAGACTTTCTCGCCGACCGTCAGAGCAATCCGCGCGACGACATCCTGAGCGACCTCGTCATCGATCGTCCACCCATCGGCGACGCCGATCCGCTCGCGCTGCGGAGGGAGATCGTCGACATCGTGCAGTTCCTGCTTGCCGGCCACGAAACTACAACCAGCACGATCGCGACCGGCCTCAACGAGTTCGTGCGCCGGCCCCGCGACAAAGAGCGC
The DNA here is from genome assembly GCA_963784765.1 of uncultured Thermoleophilia bacterium. Classification (GTDB taxonomy): domain Bacteria; phylum Actinomycetota; class Thermoleophilia; order Gaiellales; family Gaiellaceae; genus PALSA-600. The sequence goes on along the minus strand of CAWASP010000024.1, from coordinate 100,178 downwards.
TTCCTTGCGGATCGAGGGCTGCGCCCACGAGCCGTCGAGGAGTTCTTGCGCTACGAGAGCCCGCTCCAGTTCATCGAGCGCCGCGTGCGTAAACAGACGACCCTCCGGGGGCGCGTCCTCGAGGCAGAGAGCGCGGTTCGCCTGCTGCTCGGCTCGGCGAATCACGACGAGCGCGCCTTCGAATCTCCGGACGAGCTGATACTCGATCGCAGCCCGAACCCCCATCTCGCCTTCGGTCACGGCGTCCATCTCTGCCTCGGTGCTCCGCTCGCGCGGATCGAGATTCCGATCGCCCTTGAGACGACGCTGCGCCGATTCCCCGAGCTGCGTCTCGACTCTCCCGAGGACGCCGTGCCCTGGCGCCAGAACTTCATGTTCCACGCAATCGAGAGCTTGCCGCTGACAGTTGGCTGAGGGGTTCGAGGTCGGTCCTTGCCGCTTCGAGCTCGACGCCGGCTGGGCCGGTACGAGCCCGCCGGGAATCGTCTACGGCTGGACGCACGGGGTGGCCGTCGATGACGAGGACAACGTCTACGTTCACCATCGCGGCGAGTCGCCTGTCTGCGTTTTCGACGCGGGCGGCGCCCTCATCCATCGGTTCGGGGACCGTTTCCGTGAGGGAGCGCACGGTCTGACGCTCGCGCGCGAGGCCGGCCGACAGGTGCTCTGGTTCGCGGATCCCGAGCACGGCGCGGTCGTCAAGACGACCCTCGACGGCCAGGAGCTGCTCGAACTCGAAACGCCGCGGGTCGACGAGCTCTACTTCGAGGTTGAGCGGCCACCGAATGTCTGGCCCCCGCCAGGCGTCTACGCCCCGACGGACGTGGCCGTCGCCACTGATGGGACGATCTACGTGACAGACGGCTACGGGGCGTTCGCGGTCCATCGCTACGCTCCGAGCGGCACTCACCTCGGCTGGTGGGGCGGCCACGAACAGTTCGACCAGCCGCACGGGCTCGAGGTGATCGGAGAACGCGTGTGGGTCGCCGACCGTGCGAACGAACGGATCCTGGTGTTCGCCCTGGACGGCGCCTACGTCGAGGAGATCGCGCACGGCGTCGGCTTCGTCTGCGACGTCGTCGGCCGCGGCGAAGACGTCTGGCTCCCCGATCTCCACAGCCGCGTCTCGCTGCTCCGGCCGGATGGGGAACCCGTGCACATGGGGCGCGATCAAGAGGTGTGGCGGCGCGAGGGCTGGCCGCACGTGGATCTCGCGACGGTCGGTGCCGGCTCGTTCGTCGCACCGCACGCGCTCGCCTTCGACCGCGGCGGGAATCTGTACGTTGCCGAATGGGTCGCGAGCGGACGTGTCCGCAAATTCTGCCGCGTCGGCTGACCGGCGACGAGCTCGGGTCAGAACTGGAGTTGTTCTGCGACTACGTTAGTAGTAGGGTTCTGATCGAAACCCTTAGAGGAGTTTGCGCTTTGAAACTACGGCTGCCGGCTCGCCCCGGCGATCAGGAGTACGCGACGGTCCAGAACTGGCTGAAGGACGTCGGAGACCCCATCGATGTCGGCGATCCGGTCGTCGAGGTCGATACGGACAAGGTAACCGAGGAGGTCGTAGCACCCGTGAGTGGAACGCTTGTCGAGATCCTCGCCGAGGAAGGCGACGAAGTGAAGGTCGACGCCGTGCTCGCGATCATCGAAGAGGATTAGCCAGTGGCACTCGCTGCGCTTCCGGATACCGAACAGCTCAAGACGGCGCTCCTCAACATGCAGCGCATCCGGGCGTTCGAGTTGAAGGCTATGGCGCTCTTCGAGCAGAAGCTGATCCGCGGCTCGGTGCACCCCTACATCGGCATGGAGGCCATTGCTGTGGGTGTCTGCTCTGCGCTTCGCGACGGCGACTTCATCACGTCGACACACCGCGGCCACGGCCATTCGATCGCGAAGGGGCTCGACCTGAACGGGATGATGGCGGAGATCACGGGGCGTGCGACGGGCTACTGCGGTGGCAAAGGCGGGAGCATGCACATCACCGCGATGCGCCATGGGATGCTCGGCGCCGACGCGATTGTCGCCGGGTCGGTGGCAATCGCGACCGGCGCGGCATACGCGCTTCGACTCCAGGGCAAGGACGCGGTCGTCGTCTCGTTCTTCGGTGACGGCGCGGCGAATCAGGGCGTCTTCCACGAGGCAGCGAATCTCGCGTCTGTGCTGAAGGCCCCGGTGATCTTCGTCTGCGAGAACAACGAATGGGCGATCTCGATGCCGATCCAGGATGCGATCAACATCGACGACATCGCGACGCGCGCGGAGGGATACGGTTTTCCGGGCGAGGTCGTCGATGGCAACGACCTGCTCGCCGTACGCGAGGCGACGGAGCGCGCGGTGCTCTCGGCGCGGGCCGGCGACGGGCCGACGCTGATCGAGGCGAAGTCCTATCGGATCACACCGCACTCGGCTGCAACCCCTAACGAGAGCCGCTCCCCGGACGAGATCAGCGCCTGGCGCAGCCGCGATCCGATCCATCGCCTCAATACCCTGCTGATCGACCAGGGACTGCTGACCGCCGACGAGGCGGACGAGCTCGAGGCACAGGCAGCACGCGAGGTCGAGGAGGCAGCCGAGTATGCGCTCAACTCTCCGTTCCCGGAGGCCGAGGCGGCGGTTGCCGACGTATACAGCCCGAGCTATTGGAATCACGACGGACGGCTCAGGTGACCGCAGGTGCCACGCGCGAGGTGACGATGTCCGAGGCGCTGAACGAGGCGCTGCACGAGGAGATGCGTAACGACGAGCGCGTCTTCGTGATCGGCGAGGACATCGCGAGGCAGGGCGGGTTGTTCGGCGTGACCGAGGGCCTGCTCACGGAGTTCGGCCCGCGCCGGGTAATCGATTCGCCGATCTCCGAGGCCGGGATCTCGGGCGCCGGTGTCGGCGCGGCGCTCGTCGGCGCCCGGCCCGTTGTCGAGCTCCAGATCTCCGACTTCATCACCCTGACAATGGATCAGGTCGTAAACCATGCTGCGAAGTGGCGCTACATGTCCGGCGGGCAGGTCTCGGTTCCGTTCGTGATCCGGGGGCCGATCTCAAACGGCATCGGCATGGCCGCCCAGCACTCTCAGAGCCTCGAGGCGTGGTTCGTGCACGTGCCCGGTCTGATCGTTGCGATGCCGTCGACGCCGTACGATGCGAAAGGTCTGCTGAAGAGCGCGATCCGCGAGGACAACCCGGTGGTGTTTCTCGAGAAGCGAACGCTGTACGCGCGCAAGGGCCCTGTGCCCACGGACGACTACGTCATCCCGCTCGGGGTTGCGGATGTGAAGCGAGCGGGCACCGACCTAACGGTCGTCGCTGCGGGCGGAACTGTGCCGCTCGCGCTGCAAGCTGCACGTCAGGTCGCCCGCGACGGCGTCGAGGTCGAGGTGATCGACATGCGCACGATCAAGCCTCTTGACGCCGACGCGATCGCGGAGTCTGTGTTCAAGACGGGCCGGCTCGTCGTCGTCAACGAAGGGCCGCTCACGGGCGGTCTCGCAAGCGAGATCGTCGCCCGTATCGTTGAGGTGGTTGGCATCGCGTCGTTTCGCGCAACTCCCGTACGCGTGTCGGCAAAGGACACTCCGATTCCGTACGCGACACCGCTCGAGCGCGAGGTCCTGCCGACCGTCGACGACGTCGTCGCGGCCGTTGTCCAGGTGATGACGTGACCGCACGCGAGTTCGACGGCAAGGTCGTCGCGGTTACCGGGGCTGGGGCGGGGCTCGGCGCCGCGGTCGCTACGGCGTTCGCGGAGGCCGGAGCAAGCGTGGTCTGCAACGACGTCGACGCCGCGGCCGTCGAGCAGACCGCTGCCCGGATCGTCGGCAGCGGGGGGAAGGCGGCGGTCAGCGTCGGAGACGTGGCCGTGCCGAAGGACGTCCAGGCGCTCGTCGACACGGCCGTGCGCGAGCTCGGCGGCCTCGACGTGATGTACGCCAACGCGGCGATCAGCATCTATAACGACCTCGAAGTAACGCCGATCGAGGATCTCGCCCGGATCGTCGACGTCAACCTCAAGGGGCCGCTGCTCTGCGCCCGCGCTGCAATTCCCGCGATCCGCGAACGCGGCGGCGGCAGCATCCTCTTCGTTTCGTCCGTGCAGGGCTTCCAGGGGCTTCGCGGCTGCGTGCCGTACGTCGCCGCGAAGGCCGGCCTCGTCGCGGCGGCGCGCACGCTCGCCACCGAGGTGGGCGGCTTCGGAATACGCGTCAACGCGATCGCCCCGGGCACCTTTGATACGCCGATGTTTCAGCGCGACCTCGCGCCGATGAACACCGAGGATCGCACGGACTTCCTCGAGCGAGTGAATCGCGGCAACACGCTCGGCCGGGTAGGGGATGCGCGGGAGGTCTCCGAAGCCGCGCTGTTCCTGGCGTCGTCGCGCGCGAGCTACGTCACCGGCACCTGTCTGGTTGTCGACGGCGGCTTTCTCGCCGTGAAGGCGTTCTGACGCGATGCTGAGCGACGGGTTCGTCGATCGTCTGTTTCGCCTGGACGGCCGAGTGGCCGTCGTGACCGGAGGCGCGAGCGGTCTCGGTGCAGCGATGGCGGCTGGGCTCACGCAAGCCGGCGCAGTCGTGGCGATCGTCGACCTCGACGCGGAGCGTGCGGCAGAGACCGCGGCGGCGATCGGCGGATCGGTCGCAGACTTCCAGTGCGACGTGACCGACAGCGCAGCGGTCGCCGCGCTGGTCGAGACGATCGGACGCGATCTCGGCACGGCGGACATCCTCGTGAACAGCGCGGGGACCGCCTTTCGCAGCCCGGCGGAGGAGTTTCCCGAGGACCGATTCGACGCGATCGTCGCGTTGAACCTGAAGGGCACGTTTCTCCCGAGCCAGGCGTTCGGGCGCGGGATGCTCGCCGGCCGGGGCGGCGCGATCGTCAACATCGCCTCGATCGGCGGCCTGGTCGCGTACCCGCACGCGGCCGCCTACCTGGCGAGCAAGGGCGCGGTCGTCCAGCTCACGAAGGCCCTTGCGCTGGAGTGGATCGGCCGGGTCAGGGTGAACGCGATCGCACCGACGCTCTTTCGAACGCCGCTAACCGAGGCGGGAGTAAGGCGCTCGACGGTCACTAGCGACTTCATCCAGGGCAGGTTCCTGCGGCCCGGCCGACTCGGCGTGCCGCAGGAGATCGTCGGCGCAGCGGTGTTCCTCGCGAGCGACGCCTCGGCGCTCGTCACGGGCCACACGCTCCCGGTAGACGACGGCTACCTGATTGCCTGACCGCGTATGGCGCTGACGCTCACAGAGAAGATAGTGCTCAGCCACGCGGACGTCGACGAGGTGAAACCGGGTGACGTCGTTATGCTCCGCTGCGACATCGTTCTGACCAACGACATCTCGGGCCCGATGGCGTTCAGGACGCTCGAACGGATGGGGGTCGATCGCGTCTTCGACCCGCAGAAGGTGGTGGTCGTCCCGGATCACTTCATCCCGGCGAAGGACGCACGCTCAGCCGAGCTGCAGCGGTACCTACAGGATTGGTGCACCGCGCAGGGCGTCGTTTTCTACGGCCAAGGGCGTGGGGGAATCGAGCATGCGGTGCTGATCGAGGACGGGTGGGTCCTGCCGGGCACGGTGGTCGCCGGCGGGGATTCGCACACGTGCACCCATGGCGCGCTGGGCGCGTTCGGAACCGGCCTCGGCTCGACGGACATCGCCGCCTGTCTGGCGTACGGGCAGTTCTGGCAGTCGGTTCCCGAGACGATCCAGGTTCAATTGGCCGGATCGCTCCAGCCGTTCGTGAGCGGCAAGGACGTCATCCTCGCGGTCATCAACCGGATCGGCGTCGACGGCGGCACGGGGAGCGTGCTGGAGTTCGTCGGACCGGGAGCAAGAGGGCTCACGATCGACGAGCGCGTCGCCGTCGCGAACATGGCCGTCGAGGCAGGCTCGGAGAACGGGATCTTCCCCGCTGACGAGACGACGGCGGCATTCCTCGACGGCCGTGCGCGGACGGAGTGGTCGGTGCTGACATCCGACCCGGATGCGCCGTTTGCGCGCACGCTTACGATCGACCTCGACGCGCTCACCCCACTCGTCGCGAAGCCGTGGTCGCCGGGGAACATCGCGCCGCTGGACGACGTGGTTGGCACGCCCGTCCAGCAGATCTATATCGGGAATTGCTCGAACGGGACGATCACGGATCTTCGTCAGGCGGCGTCGATGCTCGCAGGAAGACGCGTGCATCCGCGCACACGTGCGATCGTCGTGCCGGCGACCCAGAAGATCTACGCGCAGGCGATGGCGGAAGGCCTGCTCGAGACGTTCGTCACGGCCGGCGCAATGGTCTCGACGCCAACCTGCGGCGCGTGCTTCGGCGGTTCGAACGGCATCCTCGCGGAGGGCGAGATCGCGGTCGCGACGACGAACCGGAACTTCCGCGGACGCATGGGCGCCAACTCGTCGGGTATCTACCTCGCGAATGCATACGTCGCTGCTGCGGCCGCCGTCGCCGGTGAGATCGTCAACCCGGCCGCCGTCGGTGGGGACGCATGATCATCCGCGCCCGCATCGTGCGGATCGAGGGCGAGAACATCGACACCGATGTGTTGTACCCCGGCCCGTATCTCAACATCGAGGAGCCCGAGCGCATGAAGGACTACCTCTTCGAAGGTCTTGACCCCTCATTGCGCACGAAGCTGGTCGGCGACACTGCGCTCGTGGTCGACAACAACTTCGGCTGTGGATCGTCGAGAGAACACGTACCCCGCGCGATGAAGGCCAGCGGTGTACGTTGCGTGATCGGCCGCAGCTTCGCCCGGATCTTCTATCGAAACTGCATCAACCTCGGGCTCCTTGCCGTGAGCGCGCCCGATCTGATCGACCAGGCGGTCGACGGACACGAGCTCGTCATCGACACCGACGCACAGCAGGCGACGATCGCTGGCGGTGCATTTGGGCTGCGCGGCTTGCCGCCGTTCATCCTCGAGACAATGCGGGCCGGCGGCTTCGTCGAGTGGGCGCGCGAGCATCCTCCCGCGCCCGGCGGATCGCCGTCATGAGGCTTCGCCGCTCGTGCCTCTCGGTCCCCGCTTCGAGCCCGCGGATGATCCAGAAGGCCCGGACGCTTCCTGCCGACGAGGTCTTCTTCGATCTGGAGGATGCGGTCGCGCCGGACGAGAAGAACAACGCGACTCGTGGGAACGTCGTCGACGCGCTTCGGAACACGGACTGGCTCGCGCCGACCCGCGTCGTCCGAGTGAACGGCGTCGAGACGCCATGGTGTTGGCACGACATCACCACAATCGTGGCCGGCGGCGGGGCGCATCTCCACTGCGTGATGGTGCCGAAGGTGCGCGACGCGTCCCACGTGCACTTCGTCGATTGCCTCCTGAGTCAGCTTGAGATCGAGTACGACCTCGAGCCCGGTGGCATCGGCCTCGAGCTTCAAATCGAGACCGGTCATGGCTCGCTGAAGATCGAAGAGATCGCGACCGCCTCGTCCCGGACCGAGACGCTGATCTTCGGCCCCGGCGATTATGCGGCGAACATGGGGATCCCGCAGCTCTCCGTGGGCGCGATCGAGGATCGGTATCCCGGCGACCAGTGGCACTACATCTGCTCGCGCATCGTCACGGTCGCGCGTGCGTTCGGGCTTCAAGCGATCGACGGTCCCTACGCCCAGTTCGCAAACGACGCCGGCCTGACGGAGGTGGCGACTCGCGCGCGCTTGCTCGGCATGGACGGGAAGTGGGCGATCCATCCGACCAGATAGGCATTGTGAACCGGATCTTCTCGCCGACCCAGGAGCAGTTCGACTACGCGATCGAACTACTTGCCGCCTACCGGCACGCAACCGAGGTTGAACGGCGGGGCGCGGTGCTCTGGCACGGCGAGATGATCGATGAGGCGAACCGGAAGATGGCCGTTGCGATTGAGGCGGCGGGACGAGCCGCCGGGTTGACCCAGACAACCGACGGCGCGTAGCCGACTCCTGCGACGGTAGTAGGATCGGCGGTGGATGGACGCCATCGTCGAACGCCTCCGAGATGTGGGGTTCACCCTCTACGAGGCGCGCCTGTACGCAGCGCTGCTTCAGCACGGCCCCCAGAACGGAAACGAGTTGTCGCGGCGGTCAGGCGTGCCGTCGTCGAAGGTGTACGGCACTGTCGAGAAGATGACATTGGAGGGGACGGTTCAGACGATCAGGACCCCGAGTGGGACGCAGTTCGTCGCGCTCGACCCGAACCAGGTCGTTGACCGTCTACGGCGGCGCTACAACGACCCCCTCGACTTCCTGGCCGAGAAGCTTCCGCCCCTCGCGACTACTGTCCCCGATCAGGCGCTCCTGAGCGTCGTCGGCGCTTCCGGCGTGATCGACGCGGCGCGACAACTGATCGACACCGCACAGGACGAGCTCAGCCTTTCGATCTGGGATGCGGAGCTCAACGAGCTTCGCGGCTCGCTGGAGTCGGCGGCGAAGCGCAAGGTGCGGATCTTCGGGATGCTCTACTCGCAAAGCGCGCTGCTTCCGCCCGGCACGTGGCATCGACACAGCTACGAGGGGATCGTTGGCAATCGCGTCCAGGGCCGGATGCTGACCCTCGTGGCCGACGACGCAGAGGCGCTCGTCGCGCGGTTGCCCGATCGCGGCGAAGCAGTAGGTGTGCGGACCCGCAACTCGGTCTTGACCCTGATCGTCTCCGAGTACCTTCACCACGACCTCGTTCTGCAACAGGCGCAGTTCATCATCGGCTTCGACCAGTGGGATAAGTGGTGGCAAGCCGACCCGGAGCTGCGCGGGAAGATCCTCGGCCGAGCGATCAACAGCCAGACCGGTCGCGCCCGGGCGAAGTCGCGAGCCAACGCCTGACGAGCTACATCTAAGGTAGTAGTGTATCGCGGTGTCCAGCGAGGAGGCCCGATGACTACGACAATCGAGCTCGAGGTGCGGCCGCTCCTGCTTGCCGGCAAGCCGGTCGTAGCCGGGGATGCCTTGCCGGTGCGGTTCCCGTACGACGGCAAGGCTTTTGCCGCCGTGCGGCTGGCCGACGGCGCAGTACTCGAAGAGGCGCTTCGCGTCGCCGCCGAGGCCGCGCACATCACGGCCGAGTCGCCCCCGTTCGAACGAGCGGCTGTCCTGAACCGTGCAGCGAGTCTCGTCGAAGATCGCGTTGAGGAGCTCGCACGCCAGATCACGCTCGAGACGGGAAACGCGATCTGGGAGACCCGAATCGAGATCCGCCGCACGGTCGAGATCTTGAGCGCCGCAGCCGAGGAAGCGCGTCGCCTGACCGGAGAAATCGTTCCGATTGACGGCTGGCCCGCCGGCGTCGGACGGCGAGCCATGACACAGCGCGTTCCGGTCGGCCCCGTGCTCGCGATCACCCCGTACAACGCACCGCTGCTGCTGGTCGCGCACAAGCTGGCCGCTGCCTATGCGGCCGGAAACCCGTGCATCGTGCGACCGGCGAGCAAGACACCGTTGTCGGCCCTCTCGCTCGGCGCGATTCTCGTCGAGGCCGGTGCTGTGCCGGAGGCGGTGAGCGTCCTTCCCTGCACGTCCGACCTCGCCGAGACGATGGTGCGCGACCCACGGATCAAGATGGTCTCGTTCACTGGATCGGAAGCTGTGGGCTGGCACATCCGCAACGTCGCCGCCGCGTCCCGACTGGCATTGGAGCTGGGGGGTAACGGCGCAGTGATCATCCACTCCGACGCCGACCTCGACTATGCGGCGGAACGCTGCGCCTTCGGCGGCTTCTTGCGCGCCGGGCAGGCGTGCATCTCCGTGCAGCGGATCTTCGTCGCGGAGGACGTTGCGGACGATTTCGAGCAAGCCTTCCTTGCGAAGATCGCCAACCTGAAGGTCGGCAATCCGCTCGACGATGACACGACGATCGGCGTCCTCGTCGACGACGCCGCGGCGGAGAACGCCATGATGCTGATCGAGGAAGCGCGCGAAGCCGGCGCCGAGGTGCTCTGCGGTGCGCACCGAGACGGCAGGATCGTCGCTCCGACCCTGCTGCGAGGTTTGCCACCGGGCACGGGCATCGCGGAGATCGAGGCGTTCGCACCGGTCGTCTCGATCGAGCGGTACAGCGAAATCGATCGGGCGATCGACGCAGCGAACGACACGCGCTACGGGCTGCAGGCCGGTCTCTTTACGAACAACATTCGAGTCATCTACCGAGCGTTCGACCGACTCGAGGTCGGCGCGCTGATCGTGAACGACGCGAACACCTTTCGCGTCGACCATATGCCTTACGGGGGCGTCAAGCGGTCGGGCATCGGGCGAGAGGGTGTTCGCTATGCGATCCGCGAGATGACCGAAGAACGGCTGCTCGTCCTCGATCCACGATGAGCAACCTCAACCTGGCGCCAGAGCCATTGAAGGGAATTCGCCGCACGATTGCGCGCCGGATGACCGAAGCGTGGGCCGTGCCGGTCTTCCACGCGTCACTCACAGTCGAGATCGAAGCGGCGGAACGACGGCGTCAGCTGGTTGCCGGGGCCTCGCTCAACGACGAGCTGCTGCACGCGGTCGCCGTGACGCTTCCCGGCCACCGGGCATTGAACGCGCTCTTTCTCGAAGACGGCGTCGCGGAGCAGGACCATGTCAACCTAGGCGTCGCTGTGGCTGCGCCCGGGGGATTGATCGTCCCGGTGATCCACGCGGCGGACCGGCTCGACCTGGCCGAGTTGAGCGACCAGCGCAAGCGTCTCGTCGAATGCGCGCGTCTGGGTACGCTGACGCACGAGGATGTCGCGGGTGGTACGTTCACCGTCAGCAATCTCGGCATGTTCGGCATCGACCGCTTCGACGCCATCCTCAATGTTCCGCAGGTCGCGATCCTGGCGGTAGGGGCGGCCAAGAAGCACGTGCGGCTATTGAACGGCGCGGCCGGCGAGGTTTCCATCGTCGAGCTGACCGCGACCGTTGACCATCGCGCCGCGGACGGCGTGGCCGCGGCGCGATTCCTGTCCGATCTGAAGGACTGCTTGGAGCGCTCATGACGAGCCCGCGGAACCAACGCGGTTGCGCTCCAGAAACAACGCGCTTCGCGGGCAGGGTTGCGGTGGTCACCGGCGGTGCAGCCGGCATCGGCGAGGCCGTCGTGCGTGCGTTCGTCGCCGAAGGCGGAGCTGCGGTCGTGTTGGACCGCGACGGCTCGGCCGGTGCGGAGCTCGAGCGACAGCTCAGCGCCTGCCGCTTCCTCGAAGGAGATGCCGGTGAGGAGACGTCCGTGCAGCGAGCGGTCGATCTCGCGGTCGCGGCGTTCGGGCGACTCGACTATGCGGACGCCAACGCCGGGGTCGGTTCCAACGTCTCGCTCCCGAACCTTTCTCTCGAGGACTGGGAGCGCGACGTAGCCACGAACCTGACCGGCGGCTTTCTCCTCGTCACGCACGCGCTTCGTGCGATGCGCGCCGGGGGATCGATCGTCGTGACCTCCTCGCCGCATGCGCTTGCGACGAGTGGCGCAACCGCATCGTATTCGGCCAGTAAGGCCGGGCTGCTCGGGCTCATGCGGTCGGCCGCGCTCGACGCTGCGCCGCACGGCGTGCGGATCAATGCGGTACTCCCCGGTCCGACCGCGACACGGATGATCGCCAACTTCGTCGAGCAATCCTCCGACCCGCAGGCCGCGGCGCGCATGTTCGACCGGCTCGCTCCACTCGGCCGGGTCGCCGAGCCGAGCGAGATCGCCGCCGGCGTCCTCTTTCTCTGGTCCGACGCCGCTTCATTCGTCACTGGGACGGCGCTCGCGATCGACGGCGGCATGCTCGCGGCGCTTTCGGGCGGCGCACGCTACGAGGACTAATGGCTACTACCGTGGTAGTTGACAGCTTCGAAGTGGTTCAGTAGCGTCGAGCGTCGAGCCACGCCATGAGCAGCAACGACGACGTCCCGACGAGACAGCTCCTAAGTGGCAACTGGCAGCTCAGTCGAGCGCCTATCCCGGACCGCCCGCGCGACTCCGAGTCGGCGGTGCCGGTCGGGAGTACCGACGGTATCGGGAACCCCGTGGCCCTCCCGGGGAACGTCCAGCTCCAGCTCGGGTTCGAGGACGTCTGGCTGGACACGCCCGAGCTGACGACGCTCAACCATTCGGAGTGGCTCTACCAGCGCACGTTTACGACGCCGCAAGAAGCAGGTCGGCGGTTCGTCGTCTTCGACGGCGTCGACTACTTCTCCGACGTGTGGGTCAACGGACGGTGGGTCGGGCATCACGAAGGGGCGTTCTCGGAGTGGGAGCTCGACGTCACCGACGTTCTCGCACCCCCCGGCGGCGAGAACACGATCGTGCTCGGCGTCTCGTGCCCTTGGCGCGTTGACGACCGTCAATTCTTCCTCAATCCGTCGACGGTCTTCAGCGTCATCATGAAGAACAGCGAGTATATGAAGGGCAACCTCCTACACTACTGGGACGGTCTGCCGCTCTCGGGGAACGCAGTCTTTCCGTTCGGGCCGTGGCGGGACATCTGGCTCGAGACGCGCCGCGGCGCCGTTCTGCAGCGTGCCTCCGTCTCGACCCGAGGCATCACGCCGGGGACGGCGACGACCGACGTTCACCTCGAATGGTGGAACGAGGGAGACGAGGTGGACGTCGACGTGGAGCTGTCCGTGCGCGGAGAGACGTTCGACGGCCTCGCCGTCAGCCGCCTGTTCACGGTCCGGGTGCCGTCCGGCCGCACCGAGACGACCCACGCGCTCACGATCGACGACCCGCGCCTCTGGTGGACGTGGGATCTGGGAGAGCCGGACCTCTACCGGCTGTCGGCGCGCGCGGCGGGGACGGCGGCCGACACAGTCTTCGGCATTCGCGAGCTGGAACGAGACCCCGAGACGCTCGCATACCGGCTGAACGGGAAGCGGCTGTTCCTGCGCGGCGTCTGGTATCCGTTCGCGAATATCTTCAGCTCTGCACCGACGATACAAGAGCATTGGCGCGACGTCGAGATGCTCCGCGACGGCAATTCGAACCACCTTGTCTCGTTCACGTTCATCGAGAAGCCCGCGTTCTACGACGCATGCGACCGACTCGGCATGCTCGTCTTCCAGGAGCTCCCGTACCAGCAGCTTGGGCCGATGAAGGTCGTCGAGCCCTCGTATCCGCGGTTCCGCGAGTACTGGGACTGGTCGCTCGCGGAGGTGGAGAACATCGTGCGAAGGCTTCGCGGCCACGCGAGCCTGGTCCTGTGGGGCGCGTTCGCCGAGACCCGCAAGAACGAGCAGTGGGTTTGGGGCGACTACACCGAGTACAACGGCGCGATCGCGGAGATCGTGACCCGCAATGACCCGGACTCGGTCTATCACCCGAGCTTCTGCGACTTCAAGGAAGAGCACATCTGGAACGGCGGCTTTCCGTTCGGCGAGTACTGGGATCACTACGAGCGCAACCACAACTTCATCTCAGAGTTCGGCGCAATCGCGCCGCCGGTAGTCGAGACGATTCGCGAGTTCCTGCCTGACGATGCCGCGTGGGGTAGAGAGCAGGCACGTGAGGGCCGCGTCGGCCTGCCGATCGACGTCGAGGAGTACTCGTACCGCTGGGCCTTCGACTACGCGGGTCTCACGACCTCGGTCGCGCGTATGTATCGCTGGGCCGACCGGCAGCCTCCCACCCTCGAGCGTTTCATCGACGCTGTCCAGTGGTACCAGGCGTTCGGGCTGCGGTACTGCGCGGAGATCTATCGACGTAAGCGCTTCGCCGACGTCGCGGGCTGTCGCACCTGGTCGTACCGCGAGAACATCCCGGGCATGAAGTTCACCGTCGTCGACCATCACCAACGGCCGAAGATGGGGTACTTCGGCCTCAAGGCCGGCTATGAGCCGGTTCTGTTGACCTTCGACGAGCCCGCGCCGCTGAGACCGCTCGCGGCGGGAGGCCGCTTCGAGCGAGATCTCTGGGTGATCAACGACACGCACCAGGAGCTTAACCTGCAGGTCGCAGTCGACCTTTTCGACAGCAACGGCGAGGAGCTCCGGCGCGCATCGTTCAGCGCTTCCGTCGATGCCGACAGTGCGACGGCCCAAGCTGTCAGGCTCGACGTTCCCGACGCCGGTGGCGTCTACCTGTTGCGAGCGACCGCCCGAGACGCGGCGCGCGGCGACATCGTCACCGTGTCGGACCGGTGGCTCCAAGTGCAGGAGGCGATAGTAGACGGCGGCGCGATCAAGTTGCTGCTGCTCGGTCAGGACCGGTACAACGCCCCAATCTTGGAGGCGCTCGAGGGTGTGCCCGGCATCGACGTGACGGTCGTCGACGAAACGAGCCGCGATCCGCAGGATTCGTCTTGGAGCGAAGGGATCGCCGGTCGGTACGACGCGGTGTGGTACGCGGGTTGGGACTACGGAGCTCACCTGTTTCGCGACTCCGAGTGGCAAAACATCGCGGACGCGGTGGCAGACGGCATCGGCTTCGTCCACACCGGCGGGCAGGGGAGCTTCCATGGCGGCGACGGTCGCGGCGCGTTGATCGACTCGACTTCCCTCGACGTCGTGCTGCCCGTGGATCTGTGGCCCCATGACGGCATCTGGGATCACGCGCCGTCCGTCGAGCCCGATCGTGCAGAGCGCGAGCTCGGCGTGTCGCTCGACGGACTTCCGTTCCGGGGCTTCAGCCGCACGACGCCGCGCGCCGGCGCCGAGGTGCTGGCACGGATCGGCGAGTTCCCGCTGCTCGTCACCGGAACGCACGGCTCCGGTGCGACCGTCGTCTTCACCGCGTCGCTCACGAAGCCGCTGCGGATGTTCCGGATCGGCGAGGGGCTCGATTGGGAGGATCCACTCGACATCGAGCCGCACTGGGCTCGCGACGACATTCGCGCCTACGGTCCGTACTGGCGTGGGACGCAGCAGCTCGCGCTCGGGCTCGTCCAGTTCGCGACGCAGCGCCGGCTGCGGAAGGCGCCGATCGCGCTCTCGCACGAGCTGCAACAACCCCTCTTCGAGCAGCTTGCCGAGCTGGAGCAGACCACGCTCGCCGTCAGCCTCGCGCAGCTCGACTGGAGCGACGCCGCGGGACAGACGGTTGGCATCGTCGGCGTGCGAAACGTGGGAACCGTCACCGCACGCCTCGTCCGCGGCAACGTCGAAGCTGCGACGGCCGACCACCGGTTCCGCGACGGCTTCGTCGATCTCCTGCCCGGGGGGACGTGTTCGCTGCGATTTGAGGTGGGGGCGCGACCCGAGCAGATCCAGTCGGTCGTCATCCGAGGTCAAAACACCGGGCCGGCCATCGCGTCGATCGGCGCCGTTGAAGCGGTGCCCGCTTGACCAACGCTGTCGCGGAGGCCCGCGTCGTGGTCGACGGGCTCGATCATCCTGAGGGAATCACCGTCGGCCCGGACGGGACGGTCTGGGCGGGTGGAGAAGCAGGACAGGTGTACCGGGTCGATCTCGACCGAGGGACGGCGACGGAGATCGGTACTTCGCACGGAATGACGCTGGGCCTCGCGGTCGACGCGTTCGGCAACGTCTACACAGCCGACCCCGTCAACAGGTGCGTTCAGGTCTTCTCGCCCGGCGGGGAATGTCGCGTATACGGTCGCGGCGAACCGCCGATCCGGGCGCCGAACCACCTTTGCTTCGACACCAAGGGCAACCTCTACGTCTCCGACAGCGGTCGCTGGAAGGAGCACGACGGGTGCATCTACCGCTTCACCCCGGGCGGTGACGGCGGGATCTGGTGTTCCGATCTGCGCACGCTGCCGAACGGGGTGTGCATCGGGCCGGGCGAGGATCACTTGTACGTCGCGATGACGCTCGCCCCCGGCCGGATCGCTCGCGTAGAGATTCTTCCTGACGGCAGCGCAGGCGCGGCGGAGGACTTCGTGATCCTCGATGGCACGTTGCCCGACGGGCTCGCCTTCGATCGCGAGGGCAACCTCTACGTCGTCACGTATCGGCCCGAGACCATCTGGGTCATACCGGCGGGCACGCGTCGAGCGGAGCAGGTCGCACACGACCCCGAGGGCGCCATCCTGGCATCTCCGACGAACCTCGCGTTCGCGCACGAAGACAGCGGAAGGCTCCTCATTGCGAATATCGGCCGTTGGCACCTCACGGAGATCCCGACGCCGGTTCCTGGGCTGCGCCTGCCATATCCCGACGACGAACGCCTTCGTTCGTGACGCCTGCGAAGCGCCTGAAAGGAGCGTGGTGAATGAGCGAGCTCGGTAGGCCGATGATCGCGCTCGAGGACGTCGAGTACGTCGCGCAAGGTGTCGATCACCCGGAAGGCATCTGCCTCACGCCGGACGGCACTATCTACATCGGCGGCGAGCAGGGACAGATCTATCGGATAGACGAGGACGGCACCTACGAGGAGATTCTCTCCACGGGCGGCTTCATGCTGGGCCTTGCCTCGGACGCGTCCGGGATCCTCTACGGGTGCGACATCGGCCTGAAGACGATCTGGCGTATCGACCCGATGGCGCGCACGTACGAGCCGTTCTGCGACACGCTCGACGGCGCGGCGTTGACGAGCCCGAACTGGGGGTGCTTCGCAAGCGACGGCAGGTTCTTCTTCTCCGACTCTGGGGACTGGAGGCAGGCGAACGGCCGGATCGGCCTGATCCCGCCGGGTGGGTGCGCAACGGCTTGGACGCTCGAGAGCAAGGACTTCCCGAACGGGATCGCTCTCTCGCCCGATCAACGGTATCTCTACGTCCTCGAGAGCACGCCGGGCGCGCTCGTGCGCTTCGAGATCCTCGACGACGGGCGCGCGGGGCCGCGGGAGCCGGTCGCCGATCTGGCCGGAACGGTGCCGGACGGGCTCGCGTTCGCGGAGGACGGCTCGATCGTGATCGCCTGCTACCGGCCGGACGCCATCCTCCGCTGGGATCCGAGCACCGGGCTCGCGGTACTGGCCGCCGATCCCGAGGGCACCGCGATCGCTGCGCCGACGAACGTGGTGTTCGCGGGAGCCGACCGACGCACGATCCTCGTTCCGAACATCAACCGCTGGCACGTGTCGCGGTTTCGCCACCCCGATCTGGTCGGCGTGCCGCTGTTCTATCCCGCCTTGTAGCGCATACCCGACGCGATGGGGCGACGTGAGTAATCCAGCAGCCTCTCCCGGACGCCCCTTCAGGTTCGGAGCGGCGGTGGTCAGCGGCATCCGACCCGCCGAAGAGTGGCGCGCTCTTCTGCGGCGCGTCGAGGATCTCGGCTATTCGAGCCTCCTCGTCGGAGACCACATCGTCGAGTATCACCCGCCGCCGCTGATCGCGCTCGCGTGGGGAGCCGCCGTGACAAAGCAGCTTCGGCTCGGCACGATGGTGATCGCCAACGACTATCGGCACCCCGCGATCCTTGCGAAGGACTCTGCGACTCTTGACCTCCTGTCCGACGGGCGCTTCGAGCTCGGAATCGGTGCGGGTTGGATGCAGGCGGATTACGCCGCGCTCGGAATCGAACAAGCCTCGTTTCCGGAGCGGGTCTCGCGCCTCGAAGAAGCAGTTCGAATCATCAAGTCGTGCTGGGCTGGCGAGACGTTCGACTTCAAGGGCGACCACTACACGCTGCTCGGGTGTACCGGGCGACCGTCTCCGAAGCAGGCGCCCCATCCTCCGATCATGATCGGGGGCGGATCGGCTCGCATCTTGCGACTGGCGGGCGAGCATGCCGACATCGTCGGCATCCACCCTTCAACCGCCGGCAGCAAGAATGCGATCCTGAACACGCAAGACGACGAGACCTTGCGCAAGATCGGGTGGGTCAGAGAAGGAGCTCGGGATCGCTTTGACTCCCTCGAGCTGCAGATGGCGTGCAGGGTGCAGGTCACGAACGATCGGCTCGGCGCCGCTGCGGACATTGCGTCCGAGTTCGATGTACGCGCGAGCGACGTCCTCACGTCGGGCGTTGTGTTGGTCGGCTCGGTTGATGAGATCTGCGAGACGCTTCAGGAACGACGAGCGCGTTGGGGGGCTTCGTATTTCGTGGTCAACGTCAACGACGCCGAGCTGTTCGCACCGGTCGTCGAGCGACTTGGCGGCAACTAGCGAAAGGGCCGGCTCATGGGCTTCTATACGGATCGTCTAGCGGTTGTGACAGGCGGCGGTAGCGGTATCGGGCGCGAATTGGTGCTGGGGCTGGTACGCGAAGGGTGCTCGGTCGCAACGTGCGACCTCAACGAGCCGGCGATTCGGGAGACAGCTGAACGCGCGAATGCTCTGGCCAAGAATGGTGCTCGCGTTTCCGCACACGTCTGTGATGTATCCGACGAAGCCTCCGTCGATCGGATTCGCGAGGAGATACAGACGACGTTCTCAGCCGACGCCGTACACTTTTTGTTCAATAACGCCGGGATCGCCGGCGCCGGAAGCTTCGTGGCAGACGATCGCGCCGCCTGGGAGCGGGTGTTCAACGTTTGCTGGGGTGGGGTCTACAACTGCAGTCGCGTGTTTCTGCCGCTTCTCCTCAAGAGCGAAGCCGCGTTTATCGTCAACACCAGCAGTGCTAACGGGTACTGGGCGAAGCACGGCGACGGTGTGCCGGGAACGGCGTACGGCGCGGCCAAGTTTGCCGTCAAGGGCTTCTCCGAAGCGCTGATCGAAGACTTGCGCACGCATGCGCCTCACGTTCGTGTCGCCGTCGTCATGCCAGGGAGCATCCGGACGGGCATCGGTGTCAACAGCGCCCAGATTCTCTCGCAAGGCAACCCGAGCGCCGGATTCGACTCGCGAGCGCACCTCATGCGCATGGGACTTCCAGTGGAACATGCGGACGACGCCGAGGTCGATCGGGTCTCCGCCGTCATGGCGACGGTCTTCGAGCAATGCGGTTTCTACATCCCGGCCGTGGATGCGGCGGCGATCGTTCTCGACGGTGTTCGCGCCGGAAGCTGGCGGATAATCGTAGGGGACGACGCGCGACAGCTGGACGAAGCAGTTCGCGCGGACCCTGAATGCGCCTACGACGCGGGCGGCACCTCGCTGTTCCCGAGGTGGATGCCGCTGTTGATCATGTTCTGTGCGTGGGTCAACCATGACGCCGCCGCGGGCTTGACCGGAACGGTCAGGCTCGAGTTCACCGACGACACGATCGAGATCCGGATCGGCGCCGGCCAAGTCGCCGTCGCGCGCGGTCCCTCGACGAGCCCGGATGCAAGCCTGATGCTCGATCTCGAAGCGTTTCGCTCATTGATCGAACATCGTGAGTCGATATCCGACGCCGTCCGCAGCGGACGCGTCGAGCTTCGGGGCGACGCAGCCCACGTCGACCGCGTGTTCGCAGCCGTCGAGCTCCCGAGGACATGACGCCGGCGACGCGCCGTTTCAGGTCGGAAAGAGAAGATTGCCCGATTCGCCGTCCCAAACGAAGATGGCTTCGACCGGGCAGTCCGCCGCGGCGATGAGGATGTCGTCGTTCCCCTCGATTAATCCGGCAGCCACGAACGAGCGACCGTCGTCACCTTTGACGAATACGTCAGGCACGGCCGACCGGCAGAGCGCGGCTCCCACGCAGAGTTCGGAATCGATTGCTACCCGATGAGAAGCCACTGTGCCTGGCCCTGAACAAAGACCTTGCCGACGTCGCCGAGCGCTCGTAGTCGTCGCAGATGCGCGCGCGTCGTGTAGAGGGCGGCCGGGCTCCAGTCGACGGATTCCAGAGACGCGAGCGAGTGCGAGAGGCTCTCGTACGTCACCGGGCCGTCTGCTGCACGCAGACTCTCGAGTAGGATCTCGTCGTAGCGACGAAATGCGCGTTTGCTCTCCGTGAGAAGCGTCTCGACGGCAGCATCCCGTAGAACACACTCGTGGCCCTTCAGGAACGGATGGCCCGCGATGATCGTCCCGGGTGACAGGCTCGAAATACGCTCCAGGGTCTCGAGGTATGTCTCGGCCTCGAAGTAGAAAGCGACTCCTGTCGCGGCAGTCCCGGTTCCCTGAACGGCGTCGCCGGCGATCAGGACGCGGGTGTCGTCGTCGAACAGGCAGATGCCCCCGGGACTGTGGCCGGGGGCGTCAACGATCCGCCACGTGACCTCCTCAACCACGATGCGGTCCCCGGATCCGACGAGCGCGGTCGGCGCAACCGGTTTCACCCAATCCGGCGTCATGGGCGAGAGCGGGACTTCGTCGTCGAGTCCCGCGATGTATGAGCCCAGCTTGGCCGGTTCGGCGAGAATGTCCGCCTCTGCCGAGTGGATGAGCACCGGTACGGGATGCTCGCTCAAGATCTCCGAGTCGCCGGCGATGTGGTCGCCATGGGCGTGCGTATGAACGATGGCCGAAATGCTGCCGATCGACTGCCCTTCACGAGCGAGTGCAGCTCGAACGAGCTTGGGAGTGGTGGGCATGCCGCTGTCGACGAGAACGCGCTCGTGCGTGCCGAGCAAGCACACCGAGACCGGCGTGCCATCCATCTCGTCATAGACAAGGCTTACCCGGTCGCCGAGCCCCGCTTCGACCGGGCTCGTGCTCGGCGTCACCCGCATGAATCCTATCCTACTACTCTAGACGTATCGCGGACAAAGGGGAGATTGACAAGCTACGCCCTTGGTAGTAGCGTGATCGGCCAATGCTGGCGTTTGCGTCCGAGAGCCGCGGAGAGCGCCTAACCACGCTTGTCGACGCGGCCTTCGAGGGGGTGCAGGATGTCAGTTTCGACCGCGGGTAGGTTCGACGAGCTTCTTCTCGAGCCCAGCTTCCTTCAGGACCCCTACCCGACGTTCGCCCTGATCCGAGACGCGTCGCCGACCTACTGGAGCGACGCGTACCGACACTGGTTAGTGACGTCCTACGACAGTGCGCGCACCGTGCTGATGACCCCGGAGGTGTTCTCGAGCTACGGGTGGGAAGCGGCGTACTTCAGCAACCTCAGTCCTGCGCTCATCGAGCGGACTCCCGTTTTGCGGCAGCACTACGCAATCCAGGGTCTCATCAACTCCGATCCCCCGAGGCACACGCGTATTCGCCGGATCGTGAATCGAATGTTCACTCCCGCCAGCGTCGAGCGCCTCCGCGAGCGAGTGACGCAGGTGATCGACGAGATGTTGGCCTCTGTTGCATCAGAAGACGAGATGGACGTCGTGGCCGACGTCTCGTACCCACTCCCTGCCATCGTCATCTCGGAGATCCTTGGTGTGCCCGCAGCCGAGCGCGACCGGTTCAAGGCTTGGACGCTGGACCTTGTGACGTTCTTCGGTCTTCAGAGCCCAAGTCTCGCAGTTGCCGACCGTGCGGAGGAGACCATCATCGAGCATCGAGCGTTCATGCTTGAGCTCATCAGGGCACGCCGTCTCGAAGACCACGATGACATCTTGAGCATTGTGGTGCGCTCGGAGGTCGACGGTGAACAGCTCACCGACGACGAGCTCCTGGCTATCTGCATCCATCTGCTGGCTGCGGGGCACGAGACGACGACGAACCTCATCAGCAGCGCCCTGTTCGGCTTCTTGACGGAGCCCGACGTGCGAGCTCGGGTGACCGACGATCCGACACTCATCCCGAAGCTCATTGAGGAGACGCTTCGTTGGGAGCCTCCGGTTCAGCGCGTCAAGCGAATCGCGATCGACGACTTTGAGCTTGACGGAGCCCAGATCAGACGAGGCGACACCGTCATGGCAATGATCGGCGCCGCCAATCGCGATCCTGCCCAGTTCGCGGATCCCGACACCCTCCTGCTTGACCGATCGAACACGAACGCGCATATCGGGTTTGGTCACGGGATTCACTTCTGTATCGGCGCGGCGCTCGCGCGCCTCGAGGCACCGCTAGCCGTCGAGAAGATCCTTCGTGCGCATCCCGATCTCGAGCTCAAGCCGGAGGCGTCGCCGCGGTGGCACGAGCATCTCACCCTCCGCGGCCTGGCCGAGCTACCAGTTGCCTTTGCGTCTTCGTAGATGAGCTGATTCGCGACGGGCACCGTCTTGGTCACAGGCGGAGGAGGTGGAATCGGGAGCGCAACCGCGGCGCTTCTCGTTCAGCACGGAATCGACGTCGCACTTGCGGACACTGACGCCGACAGGGTCCGGGAGGTCGCAGCTCGGATTGGCCGCTCTGGAGGCTCCGTCGAAGAATTCGTGCTGGATGCGTCGGATGCGTCGCAGGTCGAGCTGGCGCTCGCTCAGATCGAGGCGAAGGGCGAGCTCGTGGGAGCCGTCCTGTCGGCCGGGACGATCACGATCACGCCGTTTCTGGAGCTCACCGCCGATCAGTGGCGGGCGACGATGCGCGACAACACCGAAAGCGTCTTCACCTGTATCCACGCAGTCGCGAAGCGAATGGTGGCGCGACAGGTACCTGGCTCGATCGTCGCCGTCGCCTCGGTGGCCGGCCGGGGGCCGCGTTCACTGGCTGCAGATTACGCTGCGAGCAAGGCGGCGGTCATCAGCGTCGTGCGTTCCGCGGCGGTGGCGCTGGCGCCGGCCCACATCCGAGTGAACGCCGTTTGTCCGGGCGTCATCGACACCGCGATGACATCGGCCATTCATGAAGCACACGCGGCCCGGGAAGGATTGACGCCGGCCGCCTCACTGGCGCGAATGATCCCGACGATCGCTCTGCGGCGCGTTGGGAGCCCGTCGGAGGTCGCCGGAGCTATCGCCTTCCTTCTCTCCGAGGCGAGCGCATATGTCACCGGCCAAGCGATCAACGTCTGCGGCGGTAACGAGTTCGACTAGGCGGAGCCTCTACCGATCGGCATCACGGCGCTGAGGTCGTAGACGCCGTCGGGCGTTGATGCGGTGATTGGTATGGCTTTGGTCACGAGCGGCAGCAGATCGAAATAGTTGTCTGCCAGAACCTCGCGTCCGTCGTCGTCGAGGTGCACTCCGTGACAAAAAACGGTACTCGTCACCTCGAGCATGCCGTCGCGCTCGACGGTTGAGATGACCGGTTCGGCGAGGGCGAGATCGCGAAAGGGCGCGAGCGTCCAAATCGCCTGATCCGGCTTGACGTCCTTCCCGTCCAACGTCGCGGCGTACATCCATTCGCGCGGGTCTCGTTCGGTTGAAGCGGAGAGAGGCGTCCTAGCGACCTCGATCATGCTGTTCGCAGGAATCGAGACGATGTGATCGGTGAACGAGGAGGACTCTCCGTCCAGGCGCATCCAGCCGTTGCGAATGACCACGTCGCGATATGTCTCGAGAGTGTCGTTCACCACCCGCGTGACAAGCGAACCCTCCTGCGATCGAACGAGGACCTTTATCGGCGCTGCGCCGCGCCGCACCGCGTAGTAGCTCGCCCTCCGGCGGGCGTAGTGATCGATGATCGACCATCCGACCTCACCCCAGGTCTCGTTGTACGACCAAGTCAGAGCGCCTTGGCACTCGGAAGTGGGGTCGTGCTTGCGGAAACGCGCAGCTTCGATCGCGCTGCCCTGAAGCAGTGCCTGAAACATCTGACCGTACAGGACCAGCTCTTCCAGCTCGAGGCTCTCTGGTTCGCCGTAGTGATATCGAATGCCCGCGAAGAGGAAGCCGCCGGGAACCGCAGGGGCGATGTCGCTTCCGGCTAGGCCGCCCGCCTCCATTGCGTTCGTATGTATCTGCCACGTTCGGCTCTCGGGGCTCAGCTCGTCAGGGGCCAGATACGCTCGGATCGATGACAGATGGGGCGGCGCGAAGAAACTGAACGTCTCGCTGTAGAAGCGACCGCGCGACTCATCTGCAACCTCGCGCCACCGGGCCCCCACGTGATCCATCCCTCGTCGGACGTAGCCGGCTTGCTGGCCGACCCAGCCGTGCACGTCGCCGGACGTCGGGCTCTGCGGATGCGCACCGCCCGAAGGGCTCCCCACCCAGTAGCTGCGCACCGGATCAAGCGCGTGACAGATCGTGGGCAGAACCTCGTTGTAGATGCGGATGCCTTCGAGCCTGTGGCCCGTGGTCGGATCGGACTCCCAGAAGTCGGCCATGAGCATCGCAATCTCGTTGTTCGCGCACCACAGGGCGAGCGAGGGGTGATGTCGGAGCCGTCTCACGGCCGCCTCTGCTTCCGCGGAGATCGACGCCAGCAACGCGGGATCCTCGGCGTACTCACCACACGAAAATGCGAAATCCTGCCAGACGAGTATCCCTGCCTCGTCACAGAAATCGTAGAAATCGTCGCTCTCGTACAGTCCGGTGCCGTTGACTCGAAGCATCGTGAAATGAGCATCGCGCGCGTCGTCGATGAGCTGCCTGTAGCGCTCGCGGTCGAGCCGTGCCGGGATGAGATCGGCTGGCGCCCAGTTTCCGCCCTTACAGAACACATCCTCGCCGTTCACCTTGAAACAGAAGCGCGAGCCGCCCTGCGAAGGCGAGCGATCCAGCGCGAGTGTGCGTAGACCGATCGTCTGAACCAGCTCGTCGGTTTCTCCGTCCTCGCAGGTCACACGCGCTGATACGCGATACAGAGGCTGCTCGCCCATCTCGTTCGGCCACCACAGCTGCGGCTCGCGGATCTTGATCCGGCACGGAGTCACGGAGTAGCCCGGTCGCGCCGAGATGCGCAACGTCTCATTCGACGTCACCCCGTCTGGTGATAGCGCTCGCAGCTCGACTGTCACCTTGCTCTCGCTCCACGGATGAAGGTTGTCGAGCGCTATCTCGCCGTCGAGGAACACATCGTCGCCCGACACCCGCGTATCAAGACGGAGGCGATCGATTACGACGCCGTCTTGACAGACCAACTTCACCGACCGCCAGATGCCGATGTTCGGAAGTGGATCGCACCAATCCCAACCGAACGCGTAGGCGGGCTTTCGCAGGAACTTGCGTTGATGCGTCGAGCGGACGTCGTAGAGCGGGCCGCCGAAGCGTACGTTCGGGGTGCCATCGGGGGGAGGTGCTAGCTCGAGTCCGCTCGTGACGCGAACGACGAGCTCATTTCGACCGGCGTGAACGTAGGGCTTCACGTCGAACGACGCCGGAGCGAAGGCGTTCCGGGACTCGCCAACCAAAGCGCCGTTGACGAACACTTGACCGAAGAGATCGATGCCCTCGAAGATCAGACCTTGGCGAAGCGCCCGACACTCCTCCGGCCGCAGCGTGAACTCGGTGTGGTACCACCAAGAGTACTCTTCCGGCCATCGGCAGGAAGTACGCGCGTTGTCTCCCACATTCGGGTCGCCCATGAGCCCCGCGCGCATCAGGTCCAGATGGACCTCGCCGGGCACTCGAGCTGTCAGCCGCTCGCGATCCGTGTGCGAGAGTTCTTCGTATCCCGGACAGCCCGACGACTCGAGGGGCAAAGAGACTAGCGACCACTCTCCATCCAGGCTCTGCTTCAAGTTGCGCTCCCTCGAGTAGTGCGCCCGTTACGGTGCCGACGACTCGGCTCGCTTGGTCTTGCCTTGACAACCTACTGCCACAGTAGTAGGCTCGCCCGACTTTCATAGCACACCGTCAGGTGTCACGCAATTCCGCGCCGTGAGCTGCTCTCTCCGAACTGCGGCGAAGGACTCCGCTTGATGAGGAGGAGCGACCTCGAGCAAGGTCGAGTTCTACGGCGCTGGCAACCTGCCGTGCTGGGACCAAGGTGTACTCGAACGTCCCCTAGCCGTAACCTGGAGGCCAAATGCAACACAGCACAAAGAGCGAGCGGTCATGCGGAGGCCGTCGGCCGCGGGCCGTGCTCCGCTGGGTCTTTGCATGCATGACTACATCGGGCGCGCTGTTCTTGCTGGCGTTGGTGCCGGCCGCGGGAGCTCTAACCGGCGCGACGAAACCCGCTCTGACGATCGGTGCGACTCCCTCGTCGTTCGCGACGGGGCTCAACCCAGCGAAAGGCTCGGTCGACTACGAGGATCTTGCGCTCGAGCCCCTTATCTCGGTTGTTGCCAACACCCACGGCAAGAATATTTACGGACCCGGACTTGCGACAAGCTGGCGGTACATCGGCAAGGGTGCGAAGACGTTTGAGCTGACGCTGAGGCACGATGCTCGCTTCTCCGACGGTACTCCAGTGACAGCCCAGGCGGTGAAGAAGTGGCTGGATTACTTCGAAGCTTCGGGCAGCACAAAGGCCGAGCTGGGACCGGCGACGATTACGGCGATCGGCAAGTGGACCGTGCGCTTGAAGTTCAAGAACCCGAATCCGACTGCCGATTTCGCACTGTCGGGAAACGTGCATTTCGCCGAAGCCGGACTCGTCGAAGCTCCAAGCTGTGTTGCGGCGCCGGCAACGCTCGACTCGAAGACGTGCGGAGCCGGCGAATACATGCTCGATCCTTCTCAGACCGTTGCCGGCGACCACTACACGTTCGTTCCGAACCCGTATTACTACGATAAGTCAAAGGTCCATTGGAGCAAGGTGATCGTCAAGATCATCGGGAGCGCCTCCTCCATGCTGCAGGCCTTGGAAACCGGTCAGATTCAGGCTGCCCAAGGTGACCCGACGACCGCTACCGCAGCCAAGAATCATCACCTAAGGGTGCTGGCGATCCCTGACACCCTGATGTCGTTCACGCTCGACGCAGGTGGGACCCTCTCGAAGCCCCTCGGCGACGTCCGAGTCCGCCAAGCCCTCAACTACGCCATCGACAGGAAGGCGATCGTCCGCAGCATCTTCAACGGCTGGGCGCGGCCCACGTCGGAGCTGGAGACCGTGGACGGTGTCGACCCGAAGCTCGTGAACTACTACGCCTACAATCCTGCGAAGGCCAAGTCGCTGCTGGCGGCTGCTGGCTATCAGAATGGGTTCACGATCCCGAGCTCCAACATCGTCCTCTCCGGAGACTATCCGCAGGCAGCTGCAGCGGTCGCGCAGTATTGGGCGGCGATTGGAGTGAAGGTCACGTTCACTCCGGTGCCGGTTGCGGCCTGGTTCAACACGGCGTTCACCAACCCCGCGGCGGTTCAGATCTGGGGGAACAGTATCGAGGAGCCTCTTTGGGATCAGTATGGCCTCGTGTTCAAGCCCGGCGTGTCCTATTGGAACCGAATCGCAGGTGGATGGAAAGACGCAATCATCACCAGGGATTTTAATCTCGGTTCGCAAGGTGTGCCGGGAATGTGGCAGGCCATCACCGACAGACTGACGACGCAGGCGTACTTCGCAAATCTCGTGGTCTACGACGATCTGTTCTATACCGCGAGCAATATCGGAGGAATCGCCGAGCCGTTCTTGTCGAATACGACCAACCTCTTTCTCCGCAAGGGCTAAAGGATCTAGATAATCTTCCGAAAGCGAAGCACGAACGTTATTCAAGAGCCGCTCCCGGCGCGATGATCGCTCGTCGCGCCGGGAGCACGGTTCTCAGTCTCCGGGGGGCGTGGTGGCATCGTCACGGGCTCGTCCGTGTGGTGACCCGCCGGCTCGTGCTGGCCGTGCCACTGCTGTTCATCGTCTCGGCCCTGAGCTTTCTCCTGCTCTCCTTGACCCCGGGTGACGCGGCCCAGCAGATTCTTGGGATCAGGGCGACGCCGTCCTCGCTAGCGGCACTTCGTCAGCAGCTGGGTCTCAACCTTTCCCTACCGGCGCAGTATTGGCGGTGGCTCACTCACGCTACGCACGGCGATCTGGGAACCTCGGTGTACACGGGTCAGCCGGTATCGAAGTCGATCACCGAACGTCTGCCGGTGTCGCTCTCGCTGATCGTCAGCTCGCTCGTGGTTATGTCGATCGTAGGCGTGTCGCTCGGCGTCTTCAGCGCCTTCCGCGGCGGCGTCGCGGGCCGAAGCATGGATGCACTTGCGTTGCTCGGGTTCGCGTTGCCGTCGTTCTGGGTCGGGGCGATCATGATCGAGTTCTTCGCGGTCAGGTTCCACGTCTTTCCTGCTGTCGGTTACGTACCGCTTGCAACATCTGCGGGAGAGTGGTTGCGCTCGCTGGCTCTTCCGGTCTTCGCCCTGGCCATCGGCGGGGTTGCGACAATCGCGAAGCAGACCCGTGAGGCGATGTTGGACGTGCTTGCGAGCGAGCACATTCGAATGGCGTGGGCGAACGGGATACCCGCACGGAGGATCTATTTCCGTTACGCGCTCCGGAATGTCGGGACGAGAGTACTGACGATCATGGGTCTGCTGATCGTCGCGCTGCTTGGGGGGACCGTGTTCGTGGAGACCGTCTTCGCCCTACCAGGGATGGGATCGCTGGCAGCAACTGCAGCGAATCAGCAAGACGTGCCGGTCGTGCAGGGCGTCGTCGTGATCTTCACCCTCATCATCGTGATCGTGAACCTGATCACGGATATCGCCTACACCTGGCTCGACCCGCGGGTGAGGACGTCGTGAGTTCGCTTCCCGCATCGACCGACGTGCTGATCGGTGCCACGCCCTTCGACACCCGCGACCGCGGCACTCCGCGATTTCTGCGCCGACTGTTGGGCCGGCCGGTCGCTGTGATCTGCCTTGCGTACCTGACGCTGCTAGTCGGCGTCGCGATTGTCGCGCCGCTCGTGATGCCTTGGGTGAGCCACCAACAGGCCGGTGACCTGTTAGCGGCCCGCCAGGGGCCGACCTCGCACCACCTGCTCGGGGTGGACAGCCTCGGGCGCGACGAGCTCGACCGTCTCTTGGTGGGCACGCGCGTGACCTTGCTGGCCATCGCGGAGGCGCTCGTTGTCTTTATCGCGCTCGGCATCCCGTTCGGGCTGATCGCAGGCTACTTCGGTGGGATGATCGACCGGGTGGTCAGTGGAGTCGCAGATGTTGCCTTCTCGATTCCGGGCCTCATCGTTGTCCTCGTCGTGCTCTCCGTCTTTCCGCAAAACACGCTCGCGGGGATGGTGACACTTGGGGTGCTTGCCTCGCCCTTCCTGATGCGCATCGTCCGATCGGCGACCTTGCCGGTGCGCGAGCAGCAGTACATTGCGGCGGCACAGGTCTCCGGGTTGTCACGCTCGTACATCATCAGTCGACACGTGATGCCTCGCGTCACTGGGCCGATCATCGTCCAGGCGTCTCTGTTCTGTGGCGCTGCGCTCCTGACGCAGGCCGGGCTTGCGTTCCTTGGTCTCTTAGTAGCGCCGCCGGCCCCGAGCTGGGGGGCGATGCTCAATGATGGGATCCAGAACATCGTTCTCCAGCCGTGGCTGATCTGGCCCCCGGGATTCATCATTGCTCTGACGATTCTGGCGTTCGGGTTGCTGGGCGATGCTGTCCGTGACGCGACGATGGAGAGCTGGCAGACACCCGCTCGGCGCACGAGGCGACGAGTGCGCCGCCTCCGTCGTCCGCGGGATGTGCGGTACGTCGCGGAGACGACAGCCGTCCGGCCACGGCCGAAGAGCAGCGTCCGGACGACGCGTCCTCACTCGCTGTTGGCTCTGGAGAACTTATGTGTCGCATTTCCGTCGCCGCACGGTCGGGTGGTGGTGGTCGAAGACGTGACGTTCGACGTCGGTCCGGGCGAGACGGTGGGGATCGTCGGTGAGTCCGGCTGCGGGAAGACGGTCACTGCGATGGCGATTCTCGGGCTGCTGCCGGCGAACGGTGAGATCACGAGTGGCCGAGTTCGATTCGACGGCCGCGATCTGGCCAGCTTGGAGGAGCAGGATTTGCGTCGGGTGAGGGGACGGCAGATCGGCCTTGTATCGCAGGAGCCTATGGTCGGCATGAACCCGGTGTTTCGCGTCGGCTGGCAGATCGCCGACTGTCTGCGTGTCCATCACCGCCTTTCACGGCGCGAGGCGAGTAGGCGTGCAATCGAGCTTCTGGCTCGCGTGCACCTCTCGAACCCCGAGTCCGTTGCGCGGCGATACCCGCACGAGCTTTCGGGTGGCATGGCTCAACGCGTCTCGATTGCGCGTGCCTTGTCAGGCAATCCAAAGCTCTTGATCGCCGATGAGCCCACGACCGCCCTCGACGTGACTGTTCAAGCGGAGATTCTCGAGCTCCTACGCGAGCTCGCGCGCGACCAGGGTATGTCGATTCTTCTGGTGACCCACGACTGGGGCGTGGTCGCCGACATCTGCGAGCGCGCGGTGGTGATGTATGCCGGCCAGGTCGTCGAGCGCGCGGAGGTGACGTCCATCTTCGCTGAGCCACGCCATCCCTACACCAAAGCGCTCCTGGCGTCGGATCCGCACCGAGCTCCTGAGTCGGAGTTCCTTCCAAGCATTTCCGGCGTGGTTCCGCGTCCAGACGATTGGCCCTCGGGTTGCCGCTTTCAACCACGCTGTGGCTATGCGACAGCAGCTTGCAGTGCGCAGGTGATCACGCTTACGCGTCCAAGTGAAGGTCGGGAGACACGTTGCATCCATCACAGCGAACTCGCGCTACGGTTGTAGAAGAGCGGACGGCTCGCCCGCACGCGGGCGAGCCTGTTGAGCTCCTCGACGTTCGTCACCTAGGAGTCTCGTATAACGTCGGACGCCGTCGCGCGCCTGTGTGCGCCGTGGATGGCGTGTCTTTCCGGATCGGCCCGTGTGAGACCCTTGGTTTGGTCGGTGAATCGGGCTCGGGGAAGACGACAATCGCTCGCGCAATCCTCGGACTCGCTCCGATCTCCCAGGGGACGATCACGTTCTCAGGACGGGACATAACGAACGCGAGCTACAAGGAGCGCCGTCAGCTCTCGTCGGATCTTCAAGCTGTCTTCCAGGATCCGTATAGCTCTCTCAATCCTTCGCGGACTGTCAGACAGACCCTGGGGGAAACGTTGCGCGGCAGCCGACACGAGATTGGAGGCGCCGGGCTCGCTGAGCGCGTCGAGGAGATGCTCGAGCGGGTTGGTCTACAGCCGGACGCGGGCCGCCGCTACCCCGGCCATTTTTCCGGCGGGCAACGCCAGAGGATCGCCATCGCCCGAGCGCTGATGGGAAGCCCACGTCTGGTCATCTGCGACGAGCCCACGAGCGCGCTCGACCTGTCAGTGCAGGCGCAAGTTCTGAATCTACTGCGCACGCTCCAGCATGACCTGAAGCTGAGCTATCTGTTCATTTCTCACGACCTCGCCGTTGTCCGGCACCTCTCGTCTCAGATCATCGTGCTCTACAGGGGGCGCGTGATGGAGCAGGGCTCGGCTTCGACGCTCTACACGAAGCCGGCTCATCCGTACACAAGGGCGCTCCTGGAGGCTGCTCCGGTGCCCGACCCTGTTCGCCAGCGACAGCGGCGGCTGGCGCGTGCCGTTCGCAGCGTCGAAGTCTCGCAAACTCAACCGGATTCGTGTCCATTCGCGCCGCGGTGCCCGCACGCGATCGACGTCTGCACCACGGACGCGCCGCGGCTCGAGGTCATCCCTTCCGGCTCGCTCGTGGCGTGCCACCGTTGGGCCGAGCTATCGGCGTAGTGTTATCGGTTTGTTTCGACCCGATCCAGCGCTCAGCGGGTCGCCAAGACTTTGCGTTGGCTCCCCCGTCGACACCCAGGTATCTCGGTGCCCTGCGGCAGACGCGGGAGGCCTCCCATAGGCCTCCCATAGAGATCAGTCCCTCACATGGATCGGACTGGACCAAGCCTGCTCGCCGTCAGCTCGCGTTATCTTCGTGTAATAGGTGTGTTTCTCCCCCGGCGCCCAATCTCGATCCGTCCACTCGACGGTTGCCTCACGAACGGCACCAAGGCTTTCAACGTGAACCAGTCGCGGGCCATCGAAGATCTCGACTTTCTCGCAGGGAAGGATTGTGCTGACGCTAACTTCGAGTGAAGGGCGTTCAGTGAGCTCAGATGGCCGGACTATTGTTCCCATCTGATGACCATTCAACGATACGGAGAGAACAAGACGTCCGCCGGTCACTGCGTAGCAGTTTCGATTGAAGAGCGCATCGAAAATCCCATCTCGTGAAAAGTCATCTGCCCATACCGCGACGTACCCACTTCCGGCGGGATGAAAGATATGATCCCGCCACTCATTGCCCTGAGCGTTGCCCGGATGGCCGTCATGGCTGTCGCTCGACGCTATGAAGCCAATTGGGAAGCGATCGATTAGGCGACTAATCTCAAGCTCAGGGACGTATTGAACGTAGACGTTGAGCGGAGAAGACGTATGAAGCGAATCGCCCCAGGAAGAGTAAATCTCGACCAGGCGATCGTAGCGCGGGTTGAAGGCAGCGGGAAGTGAAAGGGGCCAAATTGCCGAGGTGGGATGGTGGGGGACCGTCATTGCGTCACCTCCCCAAGCATTAAGCTGGTTCCACACGACTTCGGGCTTGAACTGATGGTCCCCTCGACCCAGTTGACCCATCCAATCGTTCGGCTTAGGAGAGCGATCACTTGTGCGCATAAACGGCCCGCCGCGTTCACGGAAGTAGACATTTCTGTGACCGTAAGATGCCGAGGTCCACTCGTAGCCATGAATGGTTACGAATGACCCGGGCGCATTAAGACGATCGTTGAAGTCCTGCAGGAGCTCCCACTCACCGTCTCCCAGCTGAAAGTCGTGCTCCGAAAGGCAACAGAAGTCAAGTCCGGCGGCGTCCCGGGCATACAGCATTGCGCTTTCACGGGTGCCTCGGCCACAAATGATCCCAGTCGTGCCGTCCCCCGTGTGGTTGTGGATATCGCCAAACAACGGTCGCCCAGGTCGCCGCTCCGCCGGTCGCTCAATCTCCGAGATTAGGCTAACGATGTCCGCCTCGTGAAGAAAGGCAATGAACGATTCATTCGGACTACCGAAACGCACCCAGTTGAGAGAGGGCATGGGTGGGTCAGCTACAACGCGTAAGGTTAGCGGTTTGCCGGGCGTAACCTCATTCGGGCGGATCCACAGGAGGCCCACTCCTTCAATCGCCCAAGTATCTACGGTCAGCTGCTGATCTAGAACGAGGATCTCTCCGGGCGGTGCTGCCCTCGCAAGCTCTGGAATGAAGAGGAACGTCGTCCCGGAGCCACGCCAGATCTGGCGGTCACGTGCCTTCGTAAACGTAAGCGCCGGACGGCCATCGATTTCGAGTTGGAAACTTCCCGTCTGCTGAGGCAACGCAGAGCCATTGCCAAAAGCGACCCGAAATAGCAGGAGAACTCCACGATCCGGGATCTTCTTGGGCAGCGAACTGGTGACTGCTGTGAAGCCGTCGGCCGTGTCTAGCCGGGTAAGGGCAGCCCCTCGTAGACGGCACCGACCCCAAGGTTGAGAGTCGCCTTCGAACGTTGAACCCGTGAACGACCCGAAGCCAACGATCGGAGTGAGACCAAAGATGTCGTTGAGCCGCCTCTGCCATTCGGGGAATGAGGGAAACCGCTCAAGGCGCGTTAAGGATAGGGCCTCGCTCAGACTCATGGGTATTGACCACCTCAGTGGCTACCTGGAGATCAGTGGGCATGATACTACCAACGTAGACGGATGCCATTGAGCGCCAGCCGACAGACCTCTGCCGGACACCGCTCCTGTCCACCATGACCTTTGCCGTGGCAAGAATGGCAGGTCGTTGAGCGAGATTCGCGAGCAAGCGAACGGTAGCGCGAACCCGCTGGCTCAGACGAACCGGCGCGCACCGTTGCTAACGCTGCGCCGAGTCGACAAGCTGGGGGTCACTGGTTCGAGCCCAGTACCGCCCATCTCTGTTTCTCGGCTCTGCAGCGATTTCCATCCTGCGAGGCATCCAGGGCATTGTGCGAACCGCGTGCCCTCTTGCCGTGCGCTGACGTGTGAGTCAGCTTGCGGGAGGCGTCTTAGTCGCGACGAGATCTGCGATGAGAGCGAAGTCCTTCGCGTTCCGCGTCAACAGCGGGACGTGGTGAACGTTCGCGGTTGCGGCTATGACGAGATCGAGCGCCCGTCTGCGCGGCTTCCCGCCGCGACTGACAACCGCTGCTGCAAGCCGTCCCCACTCGCGCGCGACCGCAGCGTCGACTGGCAGCGGATCGAAGGTGGCCTCGATGACGCCGAGACGTTGTGAGCGCCTGGCTCGCTCGTCCTCCGAACCTGCCACAAGGACGCCGAAGTGCAGCTCCGCGAGCGACGCGGCGCTGATCGCGCCCTCGAGCTCTCCTGGGCTTTCCTCGCCGATGAGAATGGACGTGTCGAGGACGGCCCGCACTAGTCGCCCAAGAGATCTGCGACCTCGGCGGGAAACTTCGCCAGATCGTCCGCGAGCGTCTCGGGAGCAGGTGTGTTCCAGACGCGCTGCAGGGGCGCCCCACCCACCCATTGGCCTGCACGCGCGGGGCCGAGACGGGCAACGGGTCGACCGGAGACGGTGACAGTGAACTCCTCGCCGGCCTGAGCCCGCCGCAGGACTTCCCCGACGTTGTTTCGGAGTTCCTTCTGGGGGATCGTCGTCATCGCCGTAGAGTAGCAGTTCTGCTACCGGGCACTGACCGCGTCTTCCGCGAGGTCAGAGCGCCAACGATGACGCGACCAACTCGGCATCCGAGCGGTTCGCGCAATGCCGGGTTCGGCCCACCTTCGAATCCCCGCCCATGCGGGGATTCTTCTTTTTCGGCCGGCGTTCCGTGAATTGCGCGAACCGTGGCCTAAAGGCCGAGAACGAGCATGAGCGCCTCATCGACCGCGCGCAGCTCGTGCGCCTCGAGTCGGCCGGCGGATCGACCGAGCCTCTCCGGATCGACGACGGTCGTCTGTTCCGCGAGCACACGCGTCTCCTGCCCCCCGAGCGTGATCGTCGGCCGGAAGCTCGCGGGGCGGGCGCTCGTCGAGGTGGGAGAGACCAGAAGTGTGCTGAGACCGAGGAATTCGTCTGCCTGCACCACGACCGCGTGCCGGGCGCCTCGTTGCTCGTGTCCACGCGCGCTCTTCGGCGGCGGGAGGCGGAAGACCTCACCGCGGACCATCAGTCGTCTCGAGATGTTGGCGCGAGCTCTGCCAGCTGCTCGCGGATGACACGCATCTCCTCGCGATCGTGCTCATCCGCGGCGAGCACGCGCACTTCGTCTCGGACGGCTGACCGGAGCCGCCTACGAGCCGCCGCCTCTCGCAGCGCCGTGCGCACGGCTTCCGAGTCGCTGAGTTCGCCGGCGCGCACGATCTCGAGGGCCGCTACTGAAGCGTCATCGAGACGAACGTGCAGCGACCGAGCCACGCCCCAACTGTAGCACATAACGTGCTACGAAAGGTCACGGTGCGAGGACCGGCGCGATCAGCTCCACGACCCGGTTCGCGCAATGCCGGGTTCGGCCCACCTTCGATTCATAGCCGTTGCACGCGTTTCGCGCGCTGATGGCGGTTCTGGGCATTGCGCGAACCACCGAGAGGTGCTACCAAGTAGCACATGAAGCAGGTGGGTGTCCGCGAGCTTCGCCAGCAGGCGAGTCGACTGCTCAGGCGTGTTGCCGCGGGAGAGTCGTTCGAGGTGACCGACCGTGGGCGGCCGGTTGCGCGCCTCGTTCCGCTCCCCGAAGAGACGGGGTTCGACGCGCTCGTGGCTACCGGTCGAGCGCGCCCCCCGCGGCAGCACCTTCGTAACCTCGGACCGCCGCGGCCTCGGCCGGCCGGGGCGCCCCGGCCGAGCGAAGTGCTAGAGCGGTTGCGGGCTGATGAGCGCTGACGTCTGGTACGTCGACACCTCGGCGCTGGTCAAGATGGTTGTCGAGGAGCCGGAGTCGCGGGCGCTGCTGCACTGGCTCGGCGACAAGGACAGGCTCGTCGCCTGCGAGCTCGTCCGGGTAGAGACGGTGAGAGTCGTCCGGGTCTCCGATCCGGCGGCTGTTCCGCGCGCGCGGGAGGTTGCCAATTCGGTGACATTGATTCGCCTCGACGATTCCCTGTACGACCTCGCGGCCGACCTCGAGCCGGCCTCGTTACGATCGTTCGACGCCGTCCATCTCGCCGCTGCGCTGAGCGTGGGCGACGATCTTGCCGGCGTGGTCACCTACGACGCCCGCATGGATGTAGCCGCCGTAGACCTGGATCTGCTCGTCGAAGCCCCCGGCCGCTCCGCGCGTTCCCGCCGCGAGGATTCGTAAAGACGCGAACGATGGGTCGGACGAAGGCGCAGCCGGTGAAGATCAACGTCGACGTTCACGAGCGCGTGAGCGGGATCGCAGGCATGCTCGCCGGTCGGCTGCGGCCGCAACTCGGGAAGCTGCGCGCAGGGTGCGCGTTCCCGTACCTCCTGATCGAAGGCACCGACGTGGATCGCGGCCACTGCACCGCAACGCCGTCCGGGGTGTGGTGTCTGCCTCGCGGTCATCGACCAGGGGATCGCGCTCCTTCGTAGCGGCTACCAGCGCGATTCAGCCTTGTGGATCCACCGGCTCGCTGTTCGCTGTCAGCAACTCGAGCCGGCGGCCGACCGTCCCGCGTACGCCCAGCGGCCCAGGCCGAAAGCCGGCGAGGAAACCGCCGAGGCCATGCTCGCCGCGGTGCCCGGGATCTCGACTTCGTCTGCGCGTGCATTGCTCGAACACTTCGGCGGCGCCGCCGCCGTCATCGCTGCGCGCCCTGGACAGCGCTGCGCGTGCCCCTGACCCCGGCTTGTCGGCGGCGACTGGATCCGGTTCGCGGAGCAAAACGAGGCTGAGGCGCTTGGTCGAAGCGGGCGCCGCTCATTCGTCGGTCCAGCGGCGGAAGGCGACGACGCTGTTGTGTCCTCCGAACCCGAACGAGTTCGAGAGCGCCACTTCGACCTGCTCGGTCCGGGGGTTGTTCGCGATGAAGTCGAGGTCGCAGCTTGGATCAGGGACGGTCTGGTTGATCGTCGGTGGGAGCACGCCGTGATGCAGCGCCAGCACCGTGAACACTGCCTCGACTGCGCCCGCGGCCCCGAGCATGTGGCCGGTCGCTCCCTTGGTCGAAGAGACCAGCGGCCGCTCCGGAAACGAGTCGCCGAAGACAAGCTTCAGGACGCGCGTCTCGGCGGCATCACCCGCCGGTGTCGATGTTCCGTGCGCGTTGACATATCCGACCTCCGCCGGCTCGACGCCGGCGTCCGCCAGAGCCATCCACACCGCACGCGCAGCGTTCTCGCCGACCGGATCCGGGTCGGAGACGTGGCCCGCGTCGGACGACACCCCGTACCCAGCGAGCTCCGCATAGACCCGTGCGCCACGTGCCCTCGCGTGCTCGAGCTCCTCGAGCACGAGCACCGCCGCGCCTTCTGCAATCACGAACCCGTCGCGTTCCCCATCGAACGGACGCGATGCCGCGGCCGGATCCTCGTTCCGCCTCGAAAGCGCACGCATTGCCGCGAACCCCGCCACAGAAGCCGGCGTCACCGGCGCCTCCGTTCCGCCGCAGACCATCACCTCCGCTCGCCCCAGCCGGATCGCGTCGAGCGCGTCGCCGATCGCCATGTTCGAGGCCGCGCATGCGGTCGCCTCGGTCAGCAAGGGTCCACGGGTCCCGAGCTCGATCGACACCCACCCCGCCGCCAGATTCGGAAGCGTCTGCACGATCGAGAACGGACTCAACCGCCCGGGCCCCCGGCTCGCCAGCTGCAGCACCGTCTGCTCGAACGAGCCGACCCCGCCGAGCGCCGTCCCGATCGCCGACCCGACCCGATCACCCACCGAGGTGATGTCGACGCCCGAGTCGCGCTCGGCCTGCCTCGCTGCGGCAAGAACGAGCTGAGTACAGCGATCCATCCGCCTCGCCCGCTTCGGCTCGACGATCCCGTCGACGTCGAAGCCCTTCACCTCAGACGCAAACCGAACCGGAAACTCGCTCGCATCAAAGAGCGAGATCGGCGCGGCGCCCGTCTGCCCGGCGAGCAACGCCGCCCACGCCTCACCGACCGAGCTCCCGATCGGGCACACGACCCCCAACCCCGTCACCACAACTCGCCGCCGCGCCACTGCCATGAACCCCAGCTTAGGCGGTGGCTGTCATGCTTCACGAAATCTGGGGTTGGTGTCGGGCTCCTCGTGAAGGGAGCCGCACGTGGCACGCGCGCTCGCCGACGAGAACGATCAGCTGAAGGCGGGCCAGATCGCCCTCGACACTAGCGCACCCTGGCCACGCGGCTGCCCGTGTGGGTCTTTCCCTTGGTGGTCGATGACAGGACGAGCTTCGGCGTGACCTTGTGGTGCAACCCGGCGATCTCGAGCACGCGACGCAGGCGCGCTCCGTCGCCCGCCGGGACGAGCTTCAGCTTGCGCTTGCTGTGCGCCGCGTCAGGGACGCTGTCCAGCGAAATGACGAGCGCGAGCACGACCACCGCGACTGCCGCACACCACCCGGCCAGTCGCCCGAAGGCCCGGAGTGCACCTCAGGAGGACTTTGCGGTTGGCGGTCATGTCATGCCCCTTCCGATGACTCACCGACAGGGTCTCGCGATCGCAAGTGCGGCGCGCACTGCGTCATCGGTCGGGAGCTGGCGCATCTTCGCCAATGCCGTCTCGAAGTCCTGCCCGCGCGCTTTCTGGACGCTCGCCGCATAGTTGGTTTTCGACGCTGCGTCGAGCCACTGGCGTTCGCGCTCGAGCGACTCGACCGCTCCCCAGAACTGTCCGGCAGACGAGGGGTCGTGCCGCGCCGCGGCTACCGAGGCGAGAAGGCAGAGTGACTCGGCCAGGTGCCTCCGGTCGCCCAGCTCAGCCGCGATCTGCGCGCCCTCACGGGCCAGCTCGGCAGCCCTGTCGAGCTCGTTGTCCTCGACGGCCCACTCGGCGAGGTTGTTCATCGTGTGGACCGCCCACCAGCTGTCGCCGAACTTGCGCGCGAGTTCGAGCGCCCGCTCCAGCGCCTCGCGGGCCTGGTCCCTGTTTCCTTCCTCGAGCGCGATCACTGCGACTTTGTCCAGGACGTACATCGCTCCATCGTGCTCGCCGAGCTTCTCGAAAATGGCGAGGCTCTCCTCCGCGGCCGCCCGCGCCTCTTCGAGCTTGCCGGCCGAAGCCCGTGCGCCGGCCAGGCGGTCGAGCGCGTCGCCGACACGGCCCAGGTCGCCGATCTCGCGGAAGAGGGACAGCGATTGCTCGAACATCTCTTCGACCCCCGTCATTTCGCCGAGGAAGCTGCGACCACTTGCTGTCCAGAGGAGCGCTTCTGCTTGCAGCGCGGGCGGCGGCGCGGCTGTCCGAGCAAGCGCGGCCGTCAACCAGCGGTCACCCTCGGCCGGGTCGCGGATGACCCAAAAGCGCCCGAGGGCAGCCGCAAGCGCCAGGCAGCCCTCAGGGTCGGCGTCCAGCGCCCACAAGAGCGCGGCGCTGTAGTTCGAGAAGTCCGCGCCGATCCGGTCGACGATCTCGGCGAGTCCGCTGCGTGTCTCCCGCCACCTCGGGACTTGCGCGAGGAGGTGCTCGAACATCCGCTTTCGGAGACGCTCCGCATCACCCGAGTCCTCGA
Source organism: uncultured Thermoleophilia bacterium (assembly GCA_963784765.1). Lineage (GTDB taxonomy): Bacteria > Actinomycetota > Thermoleophilia > Gaiellales > Gaiellaceae > PALSA-600. The sequence goes on along the minus strand of CAWASP010000024.1, from coordinate 61,173 downwards.
GGCGCTCCGCGCCGAAGTCGCGGATCGTCTCGAGCATCCCGAAGCGGCCGCGCTCCCACCGCCGGACAAGGCTTTTGTCGACGAGAAGCTGGACAAGGTCCAGGCTGGCGTCACAGACCCGTTCGGCCGCGTCGAGTGTCCAGCCGCCACGGAAGACGGAGAGCGCCGAGAGCAAGCGCTGCTCATCCGGCTCGAGCAGCTCGTACGACCATTCGATCGTCGCGCGGAGTGTCTGCTGCCGAGCCTCTGCGTCGCGGCCTCCGCGGAGAAGATCGAGACGGCTGCCGAGACGCTCGAGGAGCTGCTGTGTGGAAAGGAGCGTGACGCGCGCAGCGGCGAGCTCGAGCGCAAGCGGCAGATCGTCGAGGCGCGCGCAGAGCTCGTCGACGAGGTCGTCCGTCTCGAAGTCCGGCTGGACCGCGCGGGCGCGGTCGACGAAGAACGTGCGCGCCTCACCGCGCGCCAGCACAGGCACGTGGTAGACGTGCTCCGCCCGCAGCCGCAGACGTTCGCGGCTGGTGACGAGCACGTCCACGTTCGGACAGGAGGCGAGCAGGTCGGCCACGCCGGTCGCGGCGCTCACGAGGTGCTCGAAGTTGTCGAGGAGGAGCAATAGCTTTCGATCGGCCGCGATCTCTGCGAGCGGCCCTCCACCGCCGAGGGCCCGTGCTGCCGCCGGCAGGACGTGGTCCGCATCGGCAAGCGGCGCGAGCGGCACCCACCAGACCCCATCCGGATATCGGGCAGCGGCGGCCGCTGCGGTCTGCAACGCCAGTCGCGTCTTCCCGGAGCCGCCGGCCCCGGTGAGCGTGAGGAGCCGCACCTGGTCCTGCGCCAGGAGCTCCCCTACCTCGCGGAGCTCCTGCTCCCGCCCCAAGAACGGGGGCGACGGGATCGGCAGGTTCGTGCGGTACAGCGTCTTGAGTGGCGGAAACGCCGCGTCTCCGAGCTGGAAGATGCGCTCGGGCGCGCTCAGGTCCTTGAGCCTGTGCTCCCCGAGGTCACGGAGTGCGACACCGTCCAGGAGTGCGGCCGCCGCCGCCGAGGCGAGCACCTGACGCCCGTGCCCGGCCGACGCGATCCTCGCTGCGCGATGGACATCGGCGCCGACATAGCCTTCGTCGGTCAGCAGCGGCGTGCCCGTGTGGAGACCCATCCGCACCGGGAGCTCGAGCGCCGCCTGGGCCTCTTGCGCAGCCGCGATGGCGCCCGGCGCGGTGGCGAACGCGACGAAGAACGCATCGCCCTGTGTGTCCACCTCGACGCCGCCGTGGCGTGCAAACGCCCCGCGAAGGAGGCTCCGGTGCTCCGAAAGCGCCTGAGCGTAGCGCTCGGGGCCGAGCTCGCGCAGCAGCCGGGTCGAGCCCTCGACATCCGTGAAGAGGAAGGTGACGGTGCCGGAAGGCAGGTCGCGCACGAACGAATCATGCTGCGCGGAGTCGGGCTCCGGAAGGGGAAGGCGTTCGCGTATCTGTTAGGTCGTGCTCTGCCTCGTGCCATCGCTCCGTCGAGGCGGCCAGGGCCTCGTAGCAGATCTCCTTGCGTTGCTCGATCAGCTTCTCGATGCTGATGAAGCGGCCGACCTCGTGGGGGATTCACAGCCATCGTCGTCGCCGAGGAGGCGCTGCTCCTGCGCGCGCTCGAGGTCTACGAGGTCGAACGGATCGACTTCGCAGATGCGGTGGCGTCGTCAGCCTTGGCAGTCGACGGCGATCTCGAGCGCCTCGCAAATCTCACGCATCCGGTCGTCGCTAAGTCGGCCCAGGCGTTCGACCAGCGTCCCGACCGAAACGCTCTCGACCGAATCGAGATTGACGGCCGAGACGAGCGGAATCGGGTCGTGCGGAGGCTCGAGGAGGACCTCAGTCGGGATCCCGCGGATCGTCGTCGTGCAAGGTCCGATCAGCGCACGCCGTAGACGTGGGATCGCGGCGTCGCGAGAAAGAACAACGACCGGTCGGCGCGCGATCTCCGGAAGCTCGCACCACCAGACATCACCTCGCGTCGGAAGTGCAGTCACGACGAGCCGGCAGCGGCCCGGAACGAGGCGAGGTCTCCCCACTCGTCCGCTTCGTCGAGTGGGTGTGCGTCATAGGCGGCATACGCGGCGTCGAACTCAGCTGCTCGTCGGCGAGCCATCAGTGCGGCGAGCGCTTCGTCGATGAGCGCCGAGTCGGCGAGCCCTGAGTGCGCCCGCCGGGCCGCCGCGAGCAATTCGGCATCGACAGTCGTGCTGATCCGAGTCCGTGCCATGCCATAATCGTACTATAAATGTGGCACAGCGAACGCCTCGGAAACGTAGCCGGGTTCGCGCAGGAAGTACGCCGTGATTCGAACTGGAGCGGTGCGTCTTGTTGCGTGAAGATCAGCCGGTGCTGCGAAGGCTGCGCGACCGTGGGCCTTCATCCTTGCTCGCTCCGCCCGTGGCGTAGCGTCCCGGCGTTGTGCCGACGTGGCGCTTGAAGTGGCGTGTGAAGTGCGCCTGGTCGTAGAAGCCGACGCCGACGGCGACGCGAGCGATCGGTTCGCCGTCGAGCAGGCGCAGACGCGCCGCCTCGATCCGCCGCGCGAGGACGTACGCGTGCGGTGCGATGCCGAAAGTGCGTGAGAACGAGCGGACGAGGTGCGCGGGGGTCGTGCCGAGCCGCGCGGCAGCGGCGGCGAGCGTGAACTGCTCGAATGGGCGCGCGTCGATCACCGCACGCAGCCGCCGCGCGAGGTCGTGCGGAGCGTGCGGAGCCGGCTCGACGTGCGCGCGCAGGTGTCGGGTGAGCCGTTCGGCGACGAACGCGAGCAGTGATTCGGCGGCGAGTGCATCGTCCGGGTCGCGCAGCAGTCCGTGCAGCCGGTCGAGGCGCGCACGCAGCGCGACGTCCTCGACGGACGGCGCGTCCACAGCACGGCCGATGAGGCTCTCGTCGAGCAGGCCCGTCTCCAGGTAGAGCACGCGCTTGCGGTACGCATGACCGGTCGCGGGACGGCCGTCGTGTACGACGTGGGGCGGCAGCAGTATCACTGTCGAGCCGACCGCGCCGAGGTGGTGGCGATCGAGGTCGTACCGAATCGCGCCCGCGTCGACGATGCACACCGTCCACGTGTCGTGTGTGTGCGGCGGGTACGCGTGCGCAAAGTCGGCGTGGAACACCTCGCTGACGCCCGGCACCGCTGGCTTCCACGCGCGGACGTGCTCCACGCAAGAAACGTACAAGACACGCTCCTGGTCGCCGTGTGGAATCGAGGGCATGAAGGAACTGCAGGCGCTCGCGATCTTCATGTTCGTGGCCGCCGTAACGCCGGGGCCGAACAACGCGCTGCTGTCCGCCTGCGGTCTCCGGTTCGGGCTCGCAGGTGCGTTGCCGCACGTGGTTGGGACGACGGTCGGGATGGGTCTGCTCGCGCTCGTCGGCGAGGTGGGCGTCGGGGCCGCGATCGCGGCCGTGCCGGGGGTCGAGCTGGCGCTGAAGCTGACCGGCTCGCTCTACCTGCTCGCGATCGCGCTCCGGATCGCACGGGATGCGACGCTGGCCCGCGGCAGCGTGAGCAGGCCGTTCCGCGTGCACGAGGCGGTTGGGTTCCAGTTCGTCAACCCCAAGTCGCTGCTTTTCTCCGTCGCGGCCGTCGCAACGTTCCGTCCGGACGGCTTCTCCGAGCTCGCCGGCGGCGCGCTCGTGGTGACGACGATCATGGCGGTCGTCTGCGTCGCATCTGCGATCTGGGCAGCCGGCGGCACCGTGCTCGCCCGGTTCGCGTGCGACGAGCGGGCACTCCGCGCGCTCGCGATCGCGCTGGCCGCCCTGCTCGCGGCAAGCATCGCACTGATCTGGTTGTGAGCACCGACGCCGACCCGACGGGCGAAGCGTCGCGGCGCCACCGATTCGCGCCCGTTGACAAGCATCCACCGCGGCCGTACGCTCGGCTTGCTGCGGCTTCGACTGCCCGTCGGGCGAGGAGGAGCCAGGTGTCGGGCCACGTGCCCTATCGAGACAAGCACTGCGACTGCATGTCGCGGCTTGGAGCCCTTGAGTCTGGTTGTCCGCCCGGGACCGATGCTGGTCCGCCTGCCCGTCGAGGGGAGAGGAGGGTGCGTGCTCGTCCACTCGTTCTGCGGCGTTGCGCACGTAGCGGAATCAGCCAAAGGGGGGCACAGGAATGGATCGCTACATCCAAGAGTTCAAGGCGAACGATGAGCTGCTCGAAGAGCTCGTTGCCGAGCGGCGCAAGGAAGTCGAGGCTCTACAGAAGGCGCAAGCCGACCGGCTCAAGGACATCGAGGACAGAGGCAAGAGCAAGCTGAAGTCGCTGCAAGATGGGCTCGGCCAAGACCTTGCTTCGGAGTTGAAGAAGCTCACGAGGGCCAGCGCGGCCGAGGAGAAGGAGACGAGTGCCCGCGTCGATGCCATCCGCGCTCGCATGAGCACGGTCGAATCGCCCGTCCGTGCTCCGGCCGACCATCCCGGTTTCACGTACGCCGAGATCGCCGCGCCGCACACGAGCGGCTGGGTCACGCCCTACTACGCGACGTTCCACGGGTCAGATGGAAGCGTGTACTGGCAGGGATACAACCCGGGCAGCTTCGATATGGACGACTACGCGTACGGCGGAGGTTCCGGCCTCTTCGGCACGGGCGCCGGTTCGTTCACGACCTACATCGACTGGTGGTTCAACTTCCGACCGGACACGACGAAGTTCTACGGCCACAACATCTACGTGCCCTACTACGGCTTCTACATCCTCTACTCGGACGATGGGTTCTGGGACTCGAAGGAGGCAGCGGCCCGCATCGATCTCTCAGCGAAGGGATACCAGTACGGGTACAAGCCGCAATCGTCGAACAACCTCTTCAACACGGATAGTCAGAACATCAACGTCAACGATCGATTCGACGGTTGGAGATCGATGTACTACGGCGACCTGCTGGCCAGCGGAGACCAGGCTTATCTCCTGGTCACGTCGTCGTTCTATGTCTACGCACGGGGCGGCGGCTCCCACGCGGAGTGGAACTTCTCGAGCGGCGTCGCGAACTACATCGGGACTCCGTGGGTCTATTGGAGCTGATGTGAGTCGGGGGAGGGGAGGCACGGGCTTCCCCTCCCCCGCACGCGAGCGGCCCGATTCGGTGTTTGGAGCCGGCGCATCCTTGAAATCCGGTGTGGTATGAGAGGAGGGTCGTGAAGAAGGACACCGCGCAGAACGCGGGGTCAGCATCGGAGTTGATCGACGCCAGGATCCACGCGCTTGACGACTGGCGGGGCGAGATGCTCGCCTGCATCCGCGCGCTCGTGAAGGAAGCCGATCCCGACGTCGTCGAGGAGTGGAAGTGGAGAGGCACGCCCGTGTGGTCGCACGACGGGATCATCTGCACCGGTGAGACCTACAAGAGCGTCGTCAAGATGACCTTTGCCAGGGGCGCGTCGCTCGACGACCCCTCCGGTCTCTTCAACTCGAGCCTGGAGGGCAACGTCAGGCGCGCCATCGACTTCCGCGAAGGCGAGACGCTCGACGAGCAGGCGCTCATCGCGCTCATCCGCTCCGCCGTCGCGTTGAACACCTCGCGCTAGCACGGGCCTCCTCGAGGTCGCGAGCGTCGGTCGCATCGCACCACGATCCGGCTCGGACAGAGGGCGGCGGGGTAGGCTGAGCGTGCCGTGCCGCTGTACATCCCACGCCGGAGCTTGACTCTGCCCCGTCCCGTCGTTTATTTATACTGAACGGTGAGCGTCAGTCAGGACCCGCGTCCGGCCGTGGGGCTGATCGGGCTCGGCAACATGGGCAGCGCGTTCGCCGAGCGCCTTCTCGACGGCGGCTACCACCTCACGGTGTTCAACCGGAGCCGTGCGAAGGCCGATCCGCTCGTCGACCGCGGCGCCGCCGTCGCCGAGACGGCCGAGGAGCTCGCCGCAGCCGTCGACGTCGTCCTCACGTCGCTCTCCGACGACGACGCGCTCGAATCCGTGGCCGGAACCGTCGTCGGCGCCGCGCGGCCCGGAACGGTGCTCGCCGACGCAAGCACCGTCTCGCCGGATGCCTCGGCGCGCGTCGCGGCCCTGGCCGAGCGGGCGGGAATCGAGTACCTGCGCGCTCCGGTCAGCGGCAACCCCGGGGTCGTCCGTGCCGGGAACGTCGCCTTCATCGTCTCCGGCCCGCCCGCCGCTCTCGAGCGGGCTGTGCCGGTGCTCCGCGCGATCGGGCCGGTCGTCCACGTGGTCGGGGACGCGGAGCAGGCGCGCATCGTGAAGCTCGCGATCAACCTCGTCATCGCGGGCCTCGCCCAGCTGATCGCGGAGGCGCTCGTCCTCGGCGAGGCCTCCGGGGTCTCGCGGGCGTCGCTCCTCGAGACGATGGGCGATTCGGCGGCCGGCGCGCCGTTCGTCCGGTACAAGACCGAGCCGTTGCTGCGCGACGACTACTCGGCGACGTTCACGACCAGCCTCATGGAGAAGGACCTCGACCTCGTGCTCGACGCGGCCCGCGCCGTCGGCACGCAGCTGCCGCTCGCGGCCGAGCTCAAGGCGCTCGTACGCTCCGCAATCGACGCAGGCTACGGGGACGACGACTTCATGGCGCTCTTCCCCCATCTCCGCAGCGCGTCCCAGCAGGAGGTTTCCCGATGACGATGCGAAGCAGGTCGGTCGGCTCGCCCGACGCCACACGGGCGGTGGACTGGGAGCAGCGGATCGACTTCCCCCGTCTCCGCCGCGAGCGCCTCGAGCGGGCGAAGGCCGCGCTCGAGGCCTCCGACCTCGGCGCGCTGCTGCTCTTCGACCCGAACAACATCCGGTACATCACGAGCACGCACATCGGGGAGTGGGCACGCGACAAGAACGCGCGCTTCGTGCTCCTCGCGCGCGGCGACGACCCGATCCTCTGGGACTTCGGCTCCGCCGCCCGCCACCATCAGCTCTATGCGCCGTGGCTGCCGCCCGAGAACTTCCGCGCCGGTGTCGCGCCCATGCGCGGCGCGATGCCGGTCGAGACCGGGATTCCCGACCGGCTCGGCGAGCGGATCGCGCACGAGCTGCGCGAACGCGGGCTTGCCGGCGAGCCGCTCGGCGTCGACATGGCCGACATCGTCACGCTCGAGGCGCTCGCACGCGCCGGCGTGCAGGTCGCGGACGGCTCGCGCGTCGTCCTCGAAGCCCGCAAGATCAAGACGTCGCAGGAGATCGCGCTCCTCGACCAGTCGGCCGGGCTCGTCGACGCCGTCTACGAGGAGATCTACCGCATGCTCCGGCCGGGCATCTACGAGCACGAGATCGTCGGCCGCGCCCACCAGCTGCTCTTCGAGATGGGGTCGGAGCAGGTGGAGGCGGTGAACGCCGTCTCGGGCGACCGCTGCAACCCGCATCCGCACGTGTTCTCCGACCGGCTGCTCCGCCCGGGCGACCAGGCCTTCTTCGACATCATCCACTCGTTCATGGGCTACCGGACGTGCTACTACCGCACGTTCAACGTCGGCGGCGTCAGCGTCGCGCAGCTCGACGCGTACAAGCGCTGCCGCGAGTGGCTGGACGCCGCGATCGACCTCGTCCGGCCGGGGATGACCACCGACCGGATCGCGGCGGTCTGGCCGACCGCCGAGGAGCTCGGCTTCCCCGACGAGGAGACCTGCTTCGGCCTCCAGTTCGGGCATGGCATCGGCGTCGGCCTCTACGAGCCGCCGATGATCTCGCGCGTCCACTCGCTCGACCATCCGGCCGAGATCGAGGAGGGAATGGTCTTCGCCCTCGAGACCTACTGCGCCGCGACCGACGGCCGCTCCGCCGCGAGGATCGAGGAGGAGGTCGTCGTCACCGCGGAGGGGTGCGAGGTGATCACGCGGTTCCCCGCCGAGGAGCTCCTGGTCGCCGGGAAGATCTACGTCCGCGGCGCCGACCTGCTGAGCGACGGCGAGGCCGGAGGCAACGGGATCGCCGGCGCCGTCGCCGCATCGGCGGTGCTCGGCGACGGCCCCGGCGCATGAGCTCCGAGTCGGGAACGCGGTACCTGGCCGACGGGATGCCGTCGTACCGGCTCGTCCGCCGCGAGGACGTCGAGCTCGCCGACGCGCTGCCCGGCCACGCGAGCAAGCTCCGGTCCTGCCGTCTCGTCGGCGGGGCGCTCGGCTCGACGCACATGGCCCTGACGCTCGTCTCTCTCTCCGGCGGGCACGTCGACACACACGTGCACTCGTTCGAGACGGGCTTCTACGTGCTCGAGGGGGAGCCGGTCCTCTACCTCGACGGCCGCGGGGTTCGGCTCGAGCCCGGGGCCTGCGGTGTGCTGCCGGTCGGCGTCCCGCACGCGTTTCGCTCCGAGGGCGCCGGGCTCTGGATCGAGATGGCGGCGCCCAGGCCGCGCCCGGACGGGAGCGACACGTTCTTCCTCGGCCCGGCGCCGGACGCAGACCCCGAGCGGCTCGACGTCCGGGACCCGCGGAACCGCAACCTGTTCCTGCTCGGCGAGGGGCAGATGGACCTCGACGTGCTCAAGCACGGCGCTGCGGTCGGCGAGCCGACGGTCTCGGCCAGCATGGCGACGGCCGTCCTCGCCTACAGCGGCATCGCGGTGAAGATGCTCGTCGACCAGCGCCTCGACGCCCAGCTCCACACGATGTTCATGGTCGACTACCAGCCGGGCGCCGTCGCACACCCACACGACCATCCCTTCGAGGAGTCGTACTACATGCTCGAAGGCCAGGTCGACGTCGTCGCCGACGGCGATCGCCACACGCTCCGTCCCGGCGACGTCTTCTGGACCGCCGCCGGCTGCGTCCACGCGTTCTACGAGGTGCGGGGCGGGCGCGTCCGCTGGCTCGAGACGTCGGCTCCCGGTCCGCCGGCGAGGCACTCGTACCGGTTCGGGCGCGACTGGGAGTACCTCGCCGAGCGCATCGCCTCGGAGACCGGCTCGGCATGAGCAGCGAGACGAGGACGGGCGTCCTCGACGACCTCGAGCGTTACACGCGCATCTACCGGCAGATGCTCCTGATCCGCGGCTTCGAGGATCTCGTCCAGTCGCTCTTCCTCAAAGGTGAGGTGTACGGGACGACGCACCTGTACTCGGGGCAGGAGGCGGTGGCGACCGGCGTCGCGAGTCTCCTCGAGGAGCGCGATCGCGTCGCCGCGACCTACCGCGGCCACGGGCACGCGCTCGCGCTGGGCGTTGACCCGCAGGCGCTCCTCGACGAGATGCTGGGCCGGGCGACCGGCGTGAATGGAGGGCGCGCCGGCTCGATGAACGTGACGTCGCCGGCCGACCGGCTGGTCGGCTCGTTCGGCATCGTCGGCGGCAGCATCGCCGCTGCCGCTGGCGTTGCGCTGGCGCTGTCGCGCACGACCGGCGGCGTCGCGGTCGCGTACTTCGGCGACGGCGCCATGAACCAGGGCTACTTCTTCGAGTGCCTGAACTTCGCCCAGGTGCAGAAGCTGCCGCTCGTCCTCGTGTGCGAGAACAACGGATACGGCGAGTACACCGCGTTCCGCTCGGTGACCGCCGGCGAGATCCGCGCCCGCGCCGAGGTGATGGGCGTGCCGGCCGAGACCGTCGACGGCATGAGCGTGTGGACCGTCCGCGACGCCGCAGCGCGCGCGATCGCGCGCGCGCGGGCGGGCGACGGGCCTGCTTTCCTCGAGGCGCTGACCTACCGCTTCGTCGGGCACTCCCGCAGCGACCCGGGGGCATACCGTCCCGACGGAGAGCTCGACGAGTGGCGCACCCGCGATCCGATCGTCGTGCTCCGTGCGCAGCTCGAAGAGGAGGGCGTGGCCGCCTCGATGCTCGAGGAGCTCGAGCGCGACGTCGCCGACCAGCTCGAGCGCATGCGCGAGCAGGGTCTCGCCGCTCCGTTCCCGTCGGCGCTCTCCGCAGACGAGTTCGAGGGCTGAGCGGTGCCCGCCGAGCTGACGATGCCGAAGCTGTCCGACTCCGTCGCCGACGCCGTCATCCTCCGCTGGCTGAAGGCGCCGGGCGATGGCTTCACGCGCGGCGAGGCGCTGATCGAGGTCGAGACCGACAAGGCGACCGTCGTCTACGAGGCGGAGAGCGACGGGACGCTCGAGGCGATCCTCGTCCAGGCGGGCGAGACCGCGGCCGTCGGGCAGCCGATCGCGAGCCTCTCCGGCGACGGCGCCGCAGCCGCGGTGGAGGCCGCGCCGGCGCCCCGGGCGGCGAACGGCCCGGCCGCCGCAGAGTCACGTCCCAACGCCACCCCGGTCGCGCGGCGCACGGCGGTCGAGCTCGGCGTGTCGCTCCACGAGGTCGCCGGCACCGGACCGGACGGGAGGATCACGCGCGAGGACGTCCAGCGGGCGGCTCCGGTGTCACCCGCACCGGCGGCCGTGACGGCGGAGGACGCCCGTGGCGATGTCAGCGTCGTCGAGCTCACGCCGACGCAGGCGACGATCGCGCGGCGGATGGCGCAGTCGGTGGCGCAGATCCCGAGCTTCACGGTTACGGCGGACGCCGACGTGACGGAGCTCGTCGCGCTTCGCCGTGGCGCGCGCGACGAGTCACCGCAGGCGCCCTCACTCAACGACTTCGTCGTGAAGGCGGCAGCGACGGTGCTGCGCGAGCTTCCGCGGTTCAACGCGTCGTACGTCGACGGCCGGGTCGAGTGCTACTCGCGCATCAACGTCGGCGTCGCCGTCGCCGTGGACGACGCGCTGCTCGTTCCGGTCGTGACGGACGCAGACCGGAGGACGCTCCCCGAGATCGCGGCCGAGATGCGGCGCCTCGCGGACGGCGCGCGCACCCGGTCGCTGCGGCCCGACGAGCTGCACGGCGGGACGTTCACGGTCTCGAACCTCGGCATGTTCGGCGTGCGCTCGTTCACGGCGATCGTCGACCCTCCCCAGACCGCGATCCTCGCGGTCGGGTCCGTCCGCCGCGTCCCCGCCGGGGACGGCCGGGGCGGGATCGTCTTCCGCGACGTGATGACGCTCACGGCGAGCTGCGACCACCGGGTCGTCTACGGGGCCGACGGCGCCCGCTTCCTGTCCCGTCTCTGCGAGCTGCTCGCGCGACCCCTCGTCCTCGCCCTGTAGATGACGCCGATCCCCTTCCGCACCGCGATCCGCGACGCGCTCGACGAGGAGCTCGCCGCCGACGAGCGCGTGATCCTGTTCGGCGAGGACGTCGCCGTCGCCGGCGGCGTCTTCGCGGCGACGCCCGGCCTCTACCTGAAGTACGGCCCGCGGCGCGTCTTCGACACGCCGATCTCGGAGCTGGCGCTGATCGGCGCCGCGTTCGGCTCGGCGGTGAGCGGGCTGCGGCCCGTCATCGAGATCATGTTCGGCGACTTCCTGACGCTCGCGATGGACAGCATCGTGAACCAGGCGACGAAGTACCGCTTCCTGACCCGCGGGGAGGTGAGCGTGCCGCTCGTCATCCGCTCGGTGGTCGGTGCGGGCGGCCGGTTTGGCGCGATCCACTCGCAGATGCCGGCCTCGTGGTTCATGGGCGTCCCCGGGCTGAAGATCGTCGCGCCCTCGACACCCGCCGATGCGAAGGCGTTGCTCAAGGCCGCGATCCGCGACGACAACCCGGTGCTCTTCTTCGAGCACAAGCGCCTCTACGGGCTGGAGGGCGAGGTGAACGGCGAGGTCGCGAAGCTCGGCGAGCCGGCGGTCGTGCGCGAGGGGAGCGACGTCACCCTCGTGACCGCGATGAACGGCGTCCACGACGCGCTCGAGGCGGCGGAGCGGCTCGAGCGGGACGGCGTCTCGCTCGAGGTGATCGACCTGCGCACGCTGCGCCCGTTCGGCGCCGACACGGTGCTCGCATCGGTGCGCAAGACGAATCGCATCGTCGTCGTCGAGGAGGGGCCGCTGACAGGCGGCTGGGCCGGCGAGGTCGTCGCGTGCGTCACCGAGCAGGCGCTCGGACACCTCGACGACGCGTGGCGCATCGCGACGCCGAACACGCCGATCCCCTACAGCCCGCCCCTCGAGGACGCCTTCCTCCCGGGGCCCGACCGGATCGTCGCGGAGATTCTGCGGCGGCTACGGTAGCCATCGTGGCCGCCACCGATCGCAGCTTCGAGCCGTCGAAGGTCGGGAGCAGGCTGCGCACGGAACGCGAGCGCCGCGGGATCAGCCTGCGCGAGCTGGCCCGGCGCGTCGGCGTCTCGCCGAGCCTCGTCTCGCAGATCGAGCTCGACCGCGTCAATCCGTCCGTGAGCACGCTCTACGCGCTCGTCACGGAGCTCGGGATGACGATGAGCGACGTGTTCGGCGACGGTGCTCAGCCCGCGTCGCAGGTGCTTCCCGCACGCTCGGACGACGGCCCCGTCACGCGTCCCGACGCACGCCGCGTGATCAACCTCGCCTCCGGCGTGCGCTGGGAGCGTCTCACGCCGCACAGCGACCCGGACGTCGAGTTCCTTCGCGTCGTGTACCCGATCGGCGCCGAGTCGTGCCCCGACGACGCGCTCGTGACGCACGGCGGCCGCGAGTACGGCTACGTCGCAAGCGGGACGCTCGGCGTGCGGGTGGGCTTCGACGAGTACGAGCTCGGGCCGGGGTCGTCGATCGCGTTCGACTCCTCCTCGCCCCACCGGCTCTGGGCGATCGGCAGCGAGCCCGTGCACGCGATCTGGGTGGTGATCGGCCGCGTCGCCGATCCGCGCGGAGCGGCCGACCGCCCCGGCTAGGCCGCGGGCGCCTCGCCCTGCGCGGGCGCGACGTGGTCGACGCGCCGGCGCGCGCTCCGGAGCCGCGCGACGAGCTCGGGGGTCTGGTAGAGGACGAGCGCGAGCAGGATCAGCACGCCGATCGTCATGTCCGCGTACTCGGCGGGCTGCTGGAAGAGCGGGAGCACGTTGTTGACCTCGGTGAGGAAGAGCGCCGCGAGCATCGTCCCGAAGAACGACCCCTTGCCCCCCGCGAGGCTGGCGCCGCCGAGCACGGCGGCCGCGATGCTCTCGAGCGCCTGGTTGCCGATGATCGGCGAGCCGATCTGCACCTCCGCGGCCAGGTAGAAGCCGGCGATCGACGCCATCACCGAGCACATGACGAACGCGAGGAGGATCGTCCAGCCGGTCGGCATCCCGAGGCGGCGCGACGACGTCGCATCGAGGCCGACCGCGCGGAGCGCGAGACCCGTCCGCGTGCGGTAGAGCCAGCCGTCGGCGAGCGCCGCGAGGCAGACGACGCCGATGAACGCGAGCGGGATGAAGCTCACGCCCGAAACGAGCGCGTCGGTCACGTCCGTCGAGATCGCGCCCTGCGGATAGGAGCGGAGCAGCAGCGACGCGCCCTCGAGGACGCTCAGGGTGCCGAGCGTCGCCACGATCGACGGCAACCGGAGCACCCGGATGAGGAACGCGTTGAAGACCCCGGTCGCGAGACCGACCCCGATCAGGGCGAGCGCGCCGGGGAGCAGCGCGAGGCCGGACGTGCTGTACGGCATCGTGAACGACGCGGTGACGACGCACATCGTCATCAGCGCTGCAACGGAGATGTCGAAGCCGCCGACGAGCAGCGCGCACGCCTGCCCCATCGACACGAGGATCAGCGGCATCGCCTCGAGTAGCAGGCTGTTCAGGTTCTGCCTGCCGAGGAACACGGAGTGGTGCACCTCGGTGTACGCGCCGAGTGCGACGATCAGGATCGTCATCAGCGCCAGCGGCAGCCAGCCGCGCATCATGCGGGGGCTCCCTCGTCGGTGCGGGCGGCCGGCGAGACGGAGGCGCGCGAGCCGACGATCGCCTCGACGATCCGCCGCTCGCCGAGCTCCTCCCTGGGGATCTCCTCGACGATCCGCCCGCGGGACATGACGATCACGCGGTCGCACAGCCCGGCGAGCTCGAGCGGGTCGCTGGACTTGACGATGGCGGCGAGACCCTCTTCCGCCTTCGCCCGCAGCGCCTCGTAGATGTCGAACCGGGCACCGACGTCGACGCCCTGCGTCGGTTCCTCGGCGAGGATCACCTTGACGTCGCCGCGCAGGAACGGCCGGATGAGCGAGACCTTCTGCTGGTTGCCGCCGGAGAGCGACTGGACGGGCTGCTCCGTCGATCCCATGCGCACCTTCAGGCGCTGGACGAGGTCGGCGATGGCCCGCCGCTCGCGGGCGCGCCCGACGACGCCGGCACGTGCGAGCCTCCCCAGCACCTGGGTCGTGGCGTTCGCCCGCACGCTCAGGACGGGGAAGAGGGCCTCGCCGCGCCGGTCGCCGGAGAGCAGCATGACGCCCGCGCGGAGCGGGCCGACCGGCGAGCGCGTGTCGAGCGCCGCGCCGTCGCACGACGCGAGGCCCGCCGCTCGCTCGATGCCCGCAAGGGCACGCAGGAACTGCACCTGGCCGTTCCCCTCGGCACCCGCGATCCCCAGGATCTCTCCCTTGCGGACGGCGAGGTCGATCGGGCCGAAGCGCTCGCCCTGGAGGCCGGATACCGCGAGCACCACCTCCGCCTGCTCCGGCAGAGCCCGCCGCTCGGGGAAGGCGACCTTGAGCGGCCGCCCGATCATGAGTGCAATCAGATCCTCCTCCGAGACCGACGCTGCCTCGAACGTGCCCTGTCCGACGCCGTCGCGCAGCACCGTCACGCGGTCGGCGACCGCGAGCACCTCCGGGAGGCGATGGCTCACGTAGACGATGCCGACGCCGGCTCTCGCCTGCTCGAGCACGAGCGTGTGGAGCTGTTCGACCGCCTCCGGCCCGAGTGCCGTCGTCGGCTCGTCGAGGAGCAGCACCTCGGGTCGAATCAGCAGCGCCTTCGCGACCTCGAGCAGCTGCCGCTCGGCGAGGCTCAGCGAGCCCGTGGCTGCGGTCACCGGGATGTCGAGCTTGAACGTCGCGAGCGTCTCCTCGGCCCAGCGCTGCATGCGCGCATAGCGCGGGCGCGCATCACCCGGCACGGCGAGGTAGATGTTCTCGGCCACCGAGAGGTCGAGCACGTGCGAGTAGTCCTGGTAGGCGATGCCGAGACCGAGCCGCCGAGCCGCAGCGGGGGAGTGGTGCTGCAGCCGGCGGCTTCCGATCTCAACCGCTCCCTCGTCGGGCGTGAGGAAGCCGCTCGCAATCCCGAGCAACGTCGATTTCCCGGACCCGTTCTCCCCGACGAGGGCGTGGATCTCGCCGCCGCGGCAGTCGACGCTGACGTCTCGGAGCGCCTGCACGGCTCCGAACGCCTTCGACACCCCGCGGACGGACAGCACGGCGGGGGTTGCGGGCCCGGGATTCGACATTGCGGGATTCAGTTTCTCGTACGCGATCCTCCTACGGATACATCTTGTGCAGCAGGGTGAGCGGGATCAGCGACGTCCCGGAGGCCGTCGGCGGATACCCCTTGAGGCACATGTCCCGCTTCGCCTGATTCTGGAGCTGGATCGGGAAGACGATCGTCGGCGGGATCTTCTTTGCCCCGGCCAGCTTCATCATGTCCGCGGTCAGAGCGACGCGGATCTGCGCGTTGCCCGCCGAGTAGTAGAAGACCTTGAGCTTCGGGTTCTTGAGCTTGTCGTAGAGGCAGCCCATCGCAGCCTCGTCCGTCCGATAGGTGAACACGCCCTGGTAGGGGATGTTCGCGGCCTTGTATGCCGCGTAGCCGCCCTGTGACATGAAGAGGGCGTCCTCGTAGCTCACCCCTGCCAGGTCGGGAGTCTTCGCGAGGATGCCGGCCACGACGCCCTGCACCTTCGAGGGATCCCAGTTCGTCGGCTGGTTCGCGACGATCTTGATCGACGGCTTCAGCGCCTTCTGCTCGCACTTCTGCCAGCCGAGCGAGAGCGGGTTTCCGGGGAAGCCGCCGAGGAAGGCGATGTTGCCCGACTTCACCTGCGTGTTCATCACGTATGCGAACGTCTTGCCGAGCTTGCAGGTGTCCTCGCCGACGACCGTCAGGTAGTTCGAGCCCGGGCCGGTCACGTAGCCCCAGGCGTACGTCGAGACCGGGATCCCGGCGTCGGTTGCCTGCTTGAACACCGGGATCATCGCGTCGCCGAAATCCGGGTACGTGACGATCGCGCTCACGTGCTGGGCGATCACCGACTTGAAGTCCGCGATCGCCTGGTTCAGGTCGGAGTGCGCGCTGCGGTAGATGATCTTGCCGACCTGCGGGTACGTCAGCGCCTGGAGGATGAACTCCATCTTCGACATCTGGCGATAGGTGTTCTCGCCGAAGCCTTCGACGTACGCGACGGTGAGCTTGCCGTTCGTGCCCGTGCTGCAGCCGTTGTTCTTCCAGCACTTGAGCGCCAGCGCGTAGTTGACGGTCTTCGACGAGCGACCGAGCGCCGCCAGTGAGATCTGACGCGCCGTCGCGTCGGCCGGGAGCAGCTTCGAGGAGAAGAGCGCGTGGGAGAGCGTCTTCGCCCGCGCCGTGTAGGTCTCGCCGTAGCCGTGCCCCTTCCCCACGGTCCCGCCGCCGGCCCCGATGAAGCCCGACGGGCCCGAGTTGCCGCCCGCCTGCGCGGCCGTGGGGTGCTTGCTGCTCGCGGTGCCACTGGCGGCGGCGGCGAGCGCGATCGTCGCAGCGGCCGCCAACATCAGCACCACCAGCATCTGGTGCTTCCGTCTCATCTGTGACTCCTTCCGTCCTTGCATCGTGTTGTGCCCCTTTCGCAGCTTCAGCTCGAGCCCGCTCTACGCACCTGCTCCCGCCCCCTGTGGAGGCGGCTTCGCCCTCGCCGGCCGCAAGACGTGGCCGAGCACTGCGGCCACGCGATCGCCCGAGACGACCATGCCGGCGATGATCGCGCCGCCGAAGACGACGTACTGCATCGCCGTCGACAGCCCAATGATCAGGAGCATCTGCGTCAGCAGCGTCAACGCCACCGCGGCGATCCACGTCGACGTCGCGCTCGCGAGCCCGCCGGCGAGCGACGAGCCGGCGATCACGACCGCGGCGATCGGTGAGAGCAGATACGCCGAACCGAAGGCCGGGTCGATGCTGATGCTCACGCCGGCGAGGAGCACGGCGGCGACCGCGTACAGGGTGCCGGCCGCGGTGTAGGCGAGCACGATGTGCGTCCGGACGTGCAGCCCCGCGATCCAGGCCGCTCTCGGGTTCGCGCCGACCGCCTGGAAGCGCCGGCCGGCCGTCGTATAGCGCAGGACGAGCGCGACGGCGAGCATGATCGCGGCGCCAACCCAGAACACGCTCGAGATCCCGAGGTGCTTCCCGGTCGCCCACGATGCGAGCCCGCTCGGCACGTCGGGCCGGTTCGTGACGACGTCGCGGGAATACTTGCTGCTCCACGCGAAGACGATCTGCCCGACGGCCAGAGTGACGATCAACGGGTTCAGCCGCAGCAAGCCGACGAGCAGGCCGTTGGCGAGCCCGACGGCGGCGCCGACGCCGAGGCAGGCCAGGATCGCGACCGGGAGCTTGTGGTCGGAGCCCGCGCCAACGCCGGCGATCAGATTGCCGCCGAAGGAGATGACCGCCGGCGTCGAGAGGTCGATGCCCGCGTGCATGACCACGAGCATCTGGCCGAGCGCCGCGATCGCGAGGACGGTCGCGGAGGGGAGGACGAACGACCACGACGTGCTCCGAAGGGCGCTCGGCGCGACGAACGCCGCGATGACGACGAGTGCTCCCGTCGCGAGCCACACCGGGAGAAAGCGAGCCGCGAGGGCGGCGTTCGCGACGAGCCCTCGGCCTGAGGAGCCCGCGAACCGTCCCATCGGGGGCGGCGATGAAGGGCTGGCCGCGACCACGGCACATTCTCATCAGGTACGGCGAACAGTGTCAATGATGGCTTAACGATTGCGGCCTCACTCGACAGCGTCTACCGGGATTCGTCCGCGGTCACCGGGTTGCCGTTGACGACGACAGCCCCGAACGTTTATGGTCGCTGTACATGCGGCGGCGCGAGGACACGTTGGCGGCCGAGAGAGGCTTGCGCGTGCCGTCGCAACCGTCCCTCTCCGGAAATGCAAGGAGTGAGGCATGAGCTCGAAGCGCCTTCTGATTCGCAACGGCTTCGTCGTCTCGATGGACCCCGGCGTCGGCGACATCCCGCACGGCGAGGTCCTGGTCGAGGACGGGAAGATCGTCGACGTCGGTCCCGATCTCGGAGTCTCGGACGCGGAGCAGGTCGACGCCACCGGGATGATCGTGATGCCGGGCTTCGTCGACACGCACCGGCACACGTGGCAGACACCGGTTCGCGGCGTCCTCCCGTCGTGCACGCTGGACCACTACTTCGCCGTGATGCTCGGCCAGGTCGGCGGCTTCTACCGCCCGGAGGACGTTCACATCGGCGACTACGCCGGCGCGCTCGAGGCGCTCAATGCCGGCGTCACCACCTTGCTCGACTGGTCCCATATCAGCAACACGCCGGACCACTCCGACGCCGCGATCCAGGGCCTGAAAGACGCCGGCATTCGCGCGGTCTATGCACACGGCGTCCCGACGGGCGGCGAGTGGTGGTCGTTCAGCGAGCTCGAGCATCCGGATGACATCCGGCGCATCCGCGACACGTACTTCTCGTCCGACGACGGTCTGATCACGCTCGCCATGGCGGCTCGTCAGCCGGGCAACTCGAACTTCGACGTGGCGAAGCACGACTGGGCGCTCGCGCGCGAGCTCGGGATCCCGATCAGCGTCCACGTCGGCATGCGGCTGCACAACCTGCACTACCAGCCCGTGAAGGACATGCACGACCTGGGGCTGATGGGCCCGGACATCTGCTACATCCACATGACCGACCTGACCGACGAGGAGCTCGACTGGATCGCCGAGACGGGAGGCAAGGCGTCGGTCGCGCCCTACGTCGAGATGCTGAT
Source organism: uncultured Thermoleophilia bacterium (assembly GCA_963784765.1). Lineage (GTDB taxonomy): Bacteria > Actinomycetota > Thermoleophilia > Gaiellales > Gaiellaceae > PALSA-600. Next base: position 42,462 of record CAWASP010000024.1, on the reverse strand, counting down.
GGGACACGGCCCGCCCCCGATCGGCAAGCTGCTCGCGCGCGGTGTCCGCTCCTCGCTCAGCGTCGACGTCGTCTCGAGCGTCCCCGGTGAGATGTTCACGCAGATGCGGACGGCGCTCGCGTACGACCGGATCCTCGAGTTCACCGACACGCCGGACATCGCGTTCGCGCCGAAGCTCACGCACACGGACGTGCTCGAGTTCGCGACGATCGACGGCGCCCGGTCGATCATGCTCGAGGAGAGGGTCGGCTCGCTGACGCCGGGCAAGCAGGCCGACGTCGTGCTGCTCAAGACCGACGTCATCAACACCGCGCCGGTGCTCGACCCGAAGGGGACGATCGTCACCTTCGCGGACACGTCGAACGTCGACTCCGTGTTCGTCGCCGGCCAGGCGGTCAAGCGGGGTGGGCAGCTCGTCGGTATCGACATGAGGTCGGTCGTGCAGAGGCTCGAGGAGTCGCGCGACCACATCCTCGGCCAGGGCGGGCTGCTGCCCGACTGGTGCATGGAGCACGCGGGAGCGCACTGAGGCACGGGTCGGAGAGCGGGCCCGCCACCGCGGCGGCCCGTTCTCCCGGCCCCGGAAAGGAGGGGCGGAGCATGGCGGAGAGAAGCGTCGTCGTCGTCGGCGGGACACGCGGTCTCGGCCGCGAGGTCGCGCAGTACTACGCCGACCAGGGGCGCGAGGTCGTCGTCACCGGCCACGACGCGAAGAGCGCCGAGGCGTGTGCGGCGGAGATCGGCGGGTCGACGCGCGGCGTCGGCTTCGACCTCGCGCAGCCCGAGACGATCGCCGAGCGGCTCGCCGACGTCGGCGATGTGGAGTACCTCCTGCTCGCCGCCATCGACCGTGACAGCAACTCGGTGAAGGAGTACGACATCGCGGCGGCGATGCGCCTCGTGACGTTGAAGCTCGTCGGCTACACCGAGGTCATCCACGCGCTCCTGCCGAGGCTCGGCGACGACGCGGCGATCCTCGTCTACGGCGGCCTCGCCCGCGACCGGCCGTATCCGGGCTCGACCACCGTCACGACCGTGAACGGCGGCGTGACGGGCCTCGTGCGGACGCTCGTGATCGAGCTCGCCCCGCGGCGCGTGAACGCCCTCCATCCCGCGATCGTCGGCGACAGCCCGCAGTGGCGGGACATGCCGGCCGAGCGCTTCCAGGCGCTCGTCCAGCGCACGCCGACGGGACGGCTCGTGACGATGGCCGAGGTCGTGGACGCCTCGCGCTTCCTGCTCGAGAACGGCGGCGTCAACGGCATCAACCTCGCGCTCGACGGCGGCTGGCTCTGCATGTGACGGGCGCGGCCGCGCCGCGCCGCGCCGAAGCTACTCCTGCGTGTGAGCGAGGGCCCGCCTCAGCACGATCGGGAACGCTCTGTCGTCGAACGTGACGCGGTCGGCGTCAGCGAGGTGGTCGCGCTGCCTCGCCCAGGCGAAGGTGTGTGCGAAGGCGGCGAGGCGGATCGCGAGCGCGAACACGCCGGCGAGCCCCTGACCCCACGGTTCGAGGTACGCATCGCGTAGCCGCGGGAACCATGCGTCGCCCGGTGGGAGCCTGGTCACCTCCTCGAGAAACCGGAAGGTGACGACGAGCGACGCGAACGGATGCGAGATCGAGGCGTCTCCCCAGTCGAGGATGCGCAGCTGCTCGCCCCGGGCGAAGACATTCGCCATGTGGCACGCGCAGGACGGTCGCCCACGGCCGCTCGTGCTCGGTCACGATCGGGCCGGCCGGCTCGACATGAGCGCGGATCCAGTCCTCGGCGTCGGCGTGGTCCACCCCTCCACTATGCAGTCGTCCCGGGAATGGAGAACCGGTGGACCCCGTTACTTCAATTCGTAAAGTTATGCGGATATCTACCAGGGAGGGAAATCTCGTGTCGGTGACCGACGATCTGCTGAAGAAGGCTGCGCGCTACGCGGACGAGTTCGATCGGGGACAGCTCGCCCTGCCGCCGGCGACGGGGGTCGCGGTGGTGGCTTGCATGGACGCGCGACTGAACGTCTATGGCCTGCTCGGGCTCGAGGAAGGCGACGCTCACGTGATTCGCAACGCCGGCGGGGTGATCACGGACGACGAGATCAGGTCGCTCGCGATCTCGCAGCGGCTGCTCGGTACGACGGAGATCATCCTGATCCATCACACCGACTGCGGAATGCTGACGTTCGCGGACGACGAGTTTCGCCGCCAGGTTCAGCAGGACACAGGCGTGAAGCCGGAGTGGGCTGCCGAGTCGTTCGACGACCTGGACACCGACGTGCGCCAGTCGATCGCACGCATCAAGGCGAGCCCCTTCGTGCCGCACAAGGACCAGATCCGCGGCTTCGTCTACGACGTGCACAGCGGCGCGCTCAGAGAGGTGGCGTCGGCACCCGGTTTGGAATGAATCTCGGGCCGTCCGCCCGCTCATGAGCCGAGCCCGACCGATGCCGGCGCGTACTCACCCGCGGCGCGCGCGGGGGACGCAGCGTGCTGGCCGGCCGGCAGGCGGAGCAGCCGGGCTGCGACCGTTCCGAACACGGCGGCGCCGAGGGCGCCCTGCAGGATCTCTGCGCCGGGGATCGGGAGCATGTCGCCGATGACGAAGAGGAGCGCGCCGGGGACGGTCCAGCGCGCCGCGGCGCCTGCGCGAACCGCCGCAGCGGTGAGCGTGATCAGCGCCAGCGGGCCGCCGAACATCAGCGGCAGGGCGATCGTGCCGGCGCCGTTGTCCATGCGGTCGAGCGCATGCAGAGCCGTGGTCATGTCGCTGCCGGCGAGGCCGTAGATGAAGAGATGGCGGGCGGCGATCATCGTCATTCCGAGCGTCCCGAGCACGCCGAAGACACCGCTGACGCGCGCGAGGGTGGCCCCTCGGCCGCGGATTGCCCGAACCGCGCCTGCGACCGCGAACGGCAGGAGCGCGGCGGCGAGGAGCTCGAGGAGGGCTGACGCCTGCCACGCCCCGCCGTGCGCGGCGGCGGCGCGGAGCTGGTCGGCGTTCGCGGTCGAGTCGGTCGGTGCAACGAGCGTGCCGGCGAGCAGCGCCAGCGGGAACGCAGGCAGCGCGAACGTGCAGGCGAGGCGGTGGAAACGTGGGCGATCGGTCGCGGGCATGGGGCTCCTTCGGTCGGATTGCGGTGATGTCGCCGAGGCTAGGCGGCTCCGGTCGGCACCGCGTCGGGCGGGCGGGCGATCCGCATCCGTCCTGCGGACGATCGTCCCGGGCGGTCGATCCACCGCGCGGCGGATGCGGAGCGGCAGGCTTCGCGCTAGCGTCGGCGCATGCGCCGGATGCCCCTCGGCCTGCCGCCGACCGACGTCGTCCTGGCGGTCGCCCTGCTCCTCGTGAAGCTGGTCGCGCTCGCGACCGGTGTGCAGCCGGGCGGCGGCGTCGCAAGCTACGCACTCGCACCCTTCTGGACGCTGCCTCTCGCCTGGAGAAGCCGCCGCCCGCTGGCCGTTGCGCTCGCGGTCGCGGCGGCCGACGTGGTCGAGGTCGGCCTCGTCGGGTACCAGAGCTCGATCGTGTTCCTCGCCGTCTTCCTGCTCGTCCCGTACTCGCTTGCCGCCCACGGGAAGGACGCGCGGCGGATGGCGGGCGGTCTTCTCGCCCTTGCCGCCGCCGGCGCGGTCTCCCAGGCCGCGCAACCGGCGCCGCACTCTGCGGGCGCGTGGGCATCGACGCTCGCGGGCGACCTGGCGCTCTTCGCCGTTCCCTTCCTCTTCGGTCTCGCGCTGCGACAGCAACGGCTGCGCGCGGAGGCGATGGAGCGGCTGACCGTGCAGCTCGAGCGCGAACGAGAGGAGCGCGCTCGAGCGGCGGTCGCCGAGGAGCGGACGCGCATCGCGCGCGAGCTGCACGACGAGGTGGCGCACGCGATGAGCGTCATCGCCGTTCAGGCCGATGCGGCCGAGGGCGCGCTTCGCCGTGACCCGTCCCTCGTGGAGCGGCCGCTCGTCGCGATTCGCCAGACGGCACGCGGCGCCCTCGCCGACATGCGGCGCGTGCTCGGGGCGCTGCGCTCGGGCGAGGCCGCCGAGGTCGTCCCCGAGCCGGGGCTCGCCCGCGCCGGTGCCTTGCTCGAGCAGGCGCGCGACGCCGGCCTCGAGGTCGATCTCCGGATCGAGGGCGAGCCGACGCCGCTGCCGCCGCCGCTCGATCTCGCCGCCTACCGGGTGCTCCAGGAAGGCTTGACGAACGTGCGCAAGCACGCCGGCGCGCGGCGGGTGGATGTGGTGCTCCGCTACGGCCGCGAGGCGATCGGCGTCGAGGTGAGCGACGACGGCGACGGGTCGGGGGCCGGCGGCGGCACCGGCCGTGGGCTCGCGGGCATCCGCGAGCGCGTCGCCCTCCTCGGTGGCGAGTTCGTCGCCGGGCCTCGCCCCCACGGCTTCGCGCTCCGGGTCACGCTGCCGCTCGCATGATCCGTATCCTTGTCGCCGACGACCAGGAGCTCGTCCGCTCCGGCTTCCGGCTGATCCTCGAGCTCGCCGACGGAATCGAGGTGGCCGGTGAGGCGGCCGACGGGCGCGAGGCGGTGCGGCTCGCGAAGGAGCTGCAGCCCGACGTCGTCCTGATGGACGTCCGCATGCCCGAGCTCGACGGGATCGAAGCGACGAGGCGGCTGCGCAGCGCGGGCCTCGAGGCGCGCGTGCTCGTGCTGACGACGTTCGACCTCGACGAGTACGTCTACGCTGCTGTCCGCGCCGGCGCGAGCGGCTTCCTGCTCAAGGACGCGCCGCGCGAGCAGCTCGTCACGGCCGTGCGAACCGTCGCCCGCGGCGAGGCGCTGCTCGCTCCGGCGATCACGCAGCGGCTGATCGAGCGATTCGTCTCCCGGCCGTCGCCGGGCGAGGCGGCACCGGAGCTCGACGAGCTGAGCGGACGCGAGCTCGAGGTCCTGCGTCTCGTGGCACGCGGGCTCTCCAACGCCGAGATCGCGGCCGAGCTGATCGTCGGCGAGGCGACCGTCAAGACGCACGTCGCCCACATTCTGCGCAAGCTCGGGTTGCGCGACCGCGTCCAGGCCGTCGTCTTCGCCTACGAGAACGGTGTCGTCGAGCCGGGCGTCGCCTGAGCGAAAAGGGCCGATCACGACGACCGCCGTGCTACCGTATGAGCGACAGTTGAGCGAGTACTGGTTGCGCGGTGTGCGCTTCCCCTGCCCGTTCTTTCGTGGTGGAGGAGGTGTTTGTATGGCAACCGGAACCGTGAAGTGGTTCAGTGATGCGAAGGGGTATGGGTTCATTACCCCTGCGGACGGTGGCAAGGATGTGTTTGTCCACCATTCGTCGATCGTCGGCGAGGGTTTCAAGTCGCTGGCGGAGGGCGCGCAGGTGCAGTTCGAGGCGGTCGACGGGGCGAAGGGCCCCGAGGCGAAGAGCGTCGTCGCCGTCTAGTCGCGGTGCGGGGCCGCGGGCTTCGCCTGCCCGCGGCTGCGCTGCCTGAAAGGAGCGGCCATGGAAGGAACGATGCTCTGGTTCAACCCGGCAAAGCGGCACGGCTTCATCAGGACCGATGAGGGCGAGCGCTTGCGGGTCGACCAGGAGGGCTTCGCCTCAGGCGAGCCGCTTGGGGATCGCTGCAGGGGAACGCGGGTCAGCTTCGAGCGCGCGGTCGACGCGCTCGAAGAAGCGCGGGCGGTGAATGTCGCGGCCCTGCCGCTGTTCGCGGCGCGCCGAGCTCGTCTGCGGAGCCGACGCTGATGGGGAGGCGGAGCCCGCAGTCCGCCACGAAGCGTGCACGCGAGCAGGCACTGCGCGAGAAGCGGGAGCTGAAGCAGGCGAAGAAGAACGCCCGTGCCGCGGCCCGTTCCGAGCCCGCTGATCCATCCGCGCACGCCGACGATCAGCAGACCGACGACACCGCGGAATGACGAGGTTCCTCGGTTCCGCGAAGCCCGGGCAGGCGCTCGAGCGGTGAGCGTGAAACGGGTGGACGACGCGCGTTCGGCGGCACTCGATGCCTATCTCGACCAACGTCGGGCGGAAGGCTTCTCGGTCGAGACCCGGACCGGCGTCCAGGCGGTCATCGTTCGAGGCAACCGCCTGGGGTCCGTGACCCGATGGCTGGGTCGCGGTCGCCCGTGCCGGCTCGTGGTGTCGGTCGACCAGAACGGTGCGGTGACGAGCGTCGAAGCCGAGCCGCGGAGGTGGTGACGTGGGCGGACTGAGCTTCGAGGCGACGGTGGTCAGAATCACGCATCTCGCCGTCCGTCAGGGTGGAAGCGTGACTGCCGCCGACATCGAGCAGGATGATCTGCTGGCCGTCGACCGACGAACCACGTCGGCGGCCGGACGCATGCTCGCCGGTGGCACCGACGTGGTCGCGCAGCCGACGCTCGATTCGGCACGGTGGTTCCCGTTCGCGGAGCTGACGTTCGTCGAGCCGTTCTCCGGCCCCCGGCCCGCATCGGCGCCGACGACCTCGCGTGGCGCGACGGCGGCGAGGAGCCGGGGGAGCCGCACGCGAGGAGGGTGACGTGCGGCTCCCCCGCCCACATCTAGGCCGCGAGGTCGAGGGCGGGCTCTGCCTCGTCCTCGACCACGGACGCTCCCTGGCGGGAGTTGGGAGCCATGAGCGCGATCGCGCCGCCGGCGAGCACGAACGCCGCTCCGCCGAGCAGCGCGAGGCCGTAGCCATGGGTCGCCGCCTGTGCGAGCGTGTCGTGGCCGCTTCGTAGCAGCGAGTTCGTGTGCTCGGTGGCGACGGTGGAGAGGATCGCCAGGCCGAGCGCCGTGCCGAGCTGCTGGCCGGTGTTCAGCAGGCCGGCGGCAAGGCCGGCCTGGTCCTCGCCGACGCCTGCGTTCGCCGCGGTGGTCGCGCCGACGAAGACGCCGCCGCCGCCCAGCGAGATGACCAGCAAGCCGGGGAGGATGTCGGCGGTGTAGCTGCCGTCGAGCGGGATCTGCGAGAGCCAGTAGAGACCGCCGGCGACCATCGCGGCGCCGGTCACGATCAGCGGCTTCGTGCCGAGCCGGTTGAAGAGCTGCGACGAGATCCCCGACGAGATGATGAAGCCGCCCGTCAGGGGCAGGTACGCGAGACCGGTCTGGATCGGCGAGTAGTGGAGGACGGTCTGCATGTAGAGCGTCAGGAAGAAGAACATCGGGACGAAGCCGCCGACCGCGACCATCTGCGTGACGTCGGCGAACGCGACGCCCTTCACGCGGAGGATCGAGAGCGGCACGAGCGGGTTCCGTGCGCGAAGCTCGTTCAGGACGAACCCGGCCAGGATCACTCCGGCGCCGGCGAGCTCGCCGATCGTCCGGGTCGCGCCCCAGCCGACGTCGGGCGCCTTGACGAGCGCATAGACGAGCAGCAGAGCGCCGCCCGTGGCGAGGAGCGCCCCGAGCACGTCGAAGTTCGCGAGGCGTGCGCGACCCCGTTCCTTCCGCAGCAGGGCGAAGGCGCCTGCGACGACGATCGCGCTGAACGGGACGTTGACGAACAGGACCCAGCGCCAGCCGGGCCCCTCGGTCAAGAGGCCGCCGAACAGCACGCCCGCGGCACCGCCCAGGCCCGAGACGGCGCCCCAGGCGCCGAGCGCCGTGTGGCGGTCGCGGCCCGCCCGGAACGTGGTGGTGAGCGTCGACAGCGCCGCCGGCGAGAGCATCGCCGCGCCGAGCCCCTGGGCGAAGCGGGCACCGACCAGGAGCGCGCTCGAATGCGCGAGTCCGCCGGTCAGCGACGAGGCGGCGAAGACGACGAGGCCGCTGACGAGGACGAGGCGGCGCCCGAGCAGGTCCGCCACGCGTCCGCCGAGCAGCAGGAACCCGCCGTAGGTCAGGATGTAGCCGTTGACGACCCACTGCAGGCTCTGCCGACTGAAGCCGAGGTCGGTCTTGATCGACGGCAGGGCGATGTTGAGGATCGAGGCGTCGAGCACGTCCATGAACTGGACGAGGCAGAGCAGGAGCAGGATCGCGACGCCGCGCCGGGACTGAAGCGACGCCGCTCCCCGTCCCGGGCCGGCAGGCACCGCTTTCGGCTCGGATGATGCATGCATGAGGTCGTGCCTCCGTTTCTGAACGATCGAGTGTCTGTGGAGATGACGAGCTCGAGGCGTCGTGTGTGACGCGCCGTTCTCGATCGTTCTCACGGAAGGGCGTACGCGACGATGCGGCCGTGCGGCGCCGCCGTCGCCGAGCTGGGCGCGCCGGCGCCGACGATCAGCATCCTGCGGGTGACCGCAGGGAAGGAGTCGATGCCGGCGGGCATCCTGGCGTGCCAGAGAATGTCGCCGGTCTTCGAGGAGAGTGCGTAGACGGTCCCGTTGTAGGTCGAGGTGAAGACGACGTCGTCGGCGACGGTGGCGGCGCCTGCGTCCATGCTCACGAAGGCGTGCTTCCAGACGATCGCGCCGGTGGCGGCGTCGACGGCGGCGAGGCCGCCCGCGACCGGGAGGACGGGGCCGCCGTTGACGAGCCCGGTGGCGGAGCCCTTGAAGCAGAGGTCGATCCAGGGGACGTAGAGCACACCGCGGGCTTCGGCCATCGGGGTGAGGACCCCGCCGAGGCTGCCCGGGCAGTAGACGACGGGCTTCGCGGGCAGCGGGCCGGACTGGTGACGGTTGTGCTTGCCGATCGAGAGCGTCCAGAGCCGCTTGCCGTCGGAGGCGCGGAAGGCGATCACGTAGCCCGACTTGCCGGCGCCGATCACGGCCTCGGTGGGGACGCCGCGAATCTTCACGGTGACGACGATCGGCGAGTCCTGGAAGTCGTAGTCGCGGAGGTCGTGCGAGGTGACCTGCCGGTACCAGAGCAGCTTGCCGGTGGTGCCGTCGAGGGCCACGAGCGAGTCGGTGTAGAGGTTCGGGCCGGGACGGCTCTCCGCGTTCGGGTCGCTCGATGTCAGCGGATACGGCGAGGGATTGCCGACGCCGACGAAGACGCGGCCGCGCGAGTCGACGGCGGGCGGATACCAGAGTCCGCCGCCGCCGTTTTGCTTCGGGTCGCCCCAGAGCCTGGCGGCGCCCTTGACGGTCGAGAAGCTCCACAGCGGCTTCCCGGTGTGCGCGTCGAGCGCGTGGACGACGCCGTAGGCCCCACCGTTGTAGCCGGATGTCGAGTTCTCGGGGATGGTCGAGATCAGGAGCTTGCCGTCGTAGAGCTGCGGCGCCATGGCGATCCCCTCCTTCGCGCTCGCGGTCAGCTTGCGCATCCAGACCTGCCTGCCGCTGTGCGGATCGAGCGCGAAGACCGAGTCCGCCGTCTCGCCGTAGAGAAGGCCGTAGCCGTAGGCGACCCCGTTCGGGCCGCCGGCAGGGGTGACCGAGCGGTAGTCGTGTCGCCAGAGCAGCTTGCCGGTCGCGAGTCGTAGGGCGAAGACGTCGGAGTCCGGGTCCTCGAGGTAGACGATGCCGCCTGCCACGACCGGGTTGGAGGTGAATGAGCCCCAGGCGCCGGCGTAGGGGAGCTCGAAGGTCCAGCGCTTCGTCAGGCTCCCGACGGTGCGAGCGTCGATGCGCGTTCGGAGGTTCGCGCGCGTGTTCGCCAGATCGAGGTTGTGCGCGGGCCAGGAGGTGGCGTTCGCAGCCCATTCCGGCGGCGTCGCACCGGGCGGTGAGCCGCCGCCGGGCGCGAGCGCGACCGGCAGCGCGAGCGCGGCCAGGGCGATCGCTGCGGTTCGGCGGTGGGATCTCACAGCGCTCCGAGCAGGTCGCGCAGCGCCCCGGTGTACTCCTCGAGCGCCGTCCGCCCGCGCGTCGTGAGCTGGACCGAGGTGCGCGAGGCCTGCCCGTTGCCGGTCTTCTCCGTGGAGACGTAGCCGGCGTCCTCGAGCTTGCGGAGGTGCGTGATCAGGTTGCCCGGGGTCAGCCCGATCATCTCCTGGAGCCGGGTGAAGGAGAGGGTGTCGCCGTCGGGCAGCGTCGCGAGCGTCGCGACGATGCGCAGCCGTGCCGGGACGTGGATGAGCGGGTCGAGCTCGTCGACGGTCACACGCGTTCCCTCGACGCGCGGCGCCGCCAGAGCTGGGCGGCGGCGCCGAGCAGGAGCAGGACGCTGAGGGCGACGGCGACGACGCCCCAGACGCCTGCGGGGCCCGCGAACGCGGCGACTGCGCCGAGCACGACCGCGGCCACGGCGAAGCCGGCCTGGACCCAGTTCTCACGCGCGGCCTCGTAGCCGGCCGCCGCCGCGCCGACGACGATCAGCGGGGCAACCGCCGGGTAGACGCCGTACGCAATCGCATGGACGGGGTCGGCGTGGTGGAGCGCCCCCTGGAAGACGTACACGCAGATCCAGACCGCACTGAACGTGATCCCCTCGAGCCGGCGCTGCCGCGACGAGCGCCCGCTGAGCGCACGCCCCAGGACGGCGACGTTCAAGACGACCCAGGCAGCCAACGTGCCGTAGAGCACCGCGAGCGCCGCGCCGCTCGGGCCGGAGTAGGGGTGCTGGTTGCGGACCGAGAGCCAGACGGCCCCGTAGGCGACGAACACCGTCACGGCGGCGGCGAACATCAGGTACGTCGGCCGGAGGTCGAACTGCCGCTCTGCCTCCCTCGTCGTCCGCCCGAGCAGCGCCGCCGCCTCGCGGGGATCGAGCTCTCCGTCCTCCGCGTCCGACTCCGCGGCAGCCGCCTCCCAGGGATCGGGCTCCTCTCTCGGCGGGGCAAAGGTGTCGAACCTCTCGCTCGCATCGCGGCTCCCCGGCCGCCGGCCCTCCGACTCGTGTGTGCCGCGCTCTCCACTCATCTCGGCCCCTTCCGCCCGTTTGGTTTGTGCCGCAAAGCTACTTCACTTTGTACCACAAAGTCAATGGCGGCGCCCAGGTGTTCGTGTGCTTCTCTTGACAAAGCTTCCTTTGCAAAGATAGCTTTGCTTTTATGTCGCGAGGAGGACGTGCCCGCCGCGAGATCCGTGACCCGCTGGTGCTTCGCGCCATGGCGCACCCCTTCAGGCTTCGGCTCCTCGACCTCGTCGTCCGGCGCGGCACGCTCACGTCCGCCGAGGCCGCCGAGGCGACGGGAGAGAGCACTGCCAGCTGCTCGTTCCACCTGCGCCAGCTCGCGAAGTACGGGTTCGTCGAGCCGGCCGCGCCGCGCGACGGACGCGAGCGCCCGTGGAAGCGCGTCGAGGGTGGTGAACGCATCCCCGACTCGTCCGATCCGGTGCTCTCACGCGCGGCTGCCGAGGCGGCACGGGTGATCCTCGATCGGGTCTACGCCGAGGCGTTCTCCTGGCTCGAGCGGCACGGCGGCCTGCCTCGGCGCTGGCAGCGCGGCGCAGTGATGGACGAGGAGCTCCTGTATCTGACCGCCGAGGAGCTGAGCGAGCTCTCGCGGTCGGTGGTGGAGCTGCTCGCGACCCACCGCGGGCGGACGACGAGCCCCGAGGCGAGACCCGCGGGCGCGCTGCCCGTGAGGGCGCTCGCGCTCCTCTTCCCGGTGCCCGACGACGCACGGTAGCCATGCCGGATGGGGTGACCGGCCTGCGCGACTTCCGTGTGCTCCTGGCGGGCCAGGTCGTGTCCTCGCTCGGTACGCGTATCTCGGGCGTCGCGTTTCCGCTTCTCACGCTGCTCCTGACCGGCTCCGCGACGAAGGCGGGCGCGGTCGGCTTCGCGGGGACGCTGCCGCTCTTGCTCCTGACGCTGCACGCAGGCGTCTTCGTCGACCGGTACGACCGCAGGCGCCTGATGCTCGCCTGCGAAGCCGTCCGCGCCGTGGCGCTCGGAAGCGTGGCGGCCGGCGTGCTCTGGAGCTTCGTCTCCTTCTGGCAGCTCGTCGCCGTCTCGCTGGTCGAGGGCGCCGGTTTCACGCTGTTCGAGATCGCCCAGCGGGCGGCGCTCCGGCAGCTCGTCCCGGTCGCGGAGCTCCCGCACGCGGCAGCGCTCAACCAGGGGCGCGAGTACGGTGCGCTGCTCCTCGGCATGCCGCTCGGCGGCGTGCTCTACGGCCTCGGCCGGGCAGTCCCGTTTCTCGCCGATGCGATCTCGTACGGCGCGTCGTTCGTCTCGCTGATGCTGGTCCGCACGCCGCTGAACGACGCTCGGCCGGTCGGCGAGTCGGCGCGGCCGCGACTCCGCGAGGACATCGGGGAGGGGCTCTCGTGGCTGTGGCGACAGCCGTTTCTCCGCGCCTGCTCGCTGCTCGCGATAGCCAGCGACCTGACCGTCAACGCCCTCTACCTCGTGGTCGTCGTGCTCGCGAGGCGCCACGGCGCGTCGCCGCAGCTGATCGGGGCGATGCTCGTCTTCATGGGTGTCGGCGGCGTCCTCGGCGCGCTGCTCGCCCCGCACGCGATCCGCCGGCTGCCGCCGCAGGCGGGCATCTACGCGACGCTCGTGACGATGACGGTTCTGCTTCCTGCCATCGCCGTCGTCCGCTCGCCGATCGCGCTGGGCGTCCTCTACGGCGCGATGTTCGTCGCCTATCCGACGTGGGGTGCGACCCTCAGCGCCTACCGCGCCGCGCTCGTGCCCGACCGGCTTCAGGGCCGCGTCCAGAGCGTGGCCACGCTGCTCTCGCTCGGAGCCGTTCCCGTCGCGCTCCTCGCCGTCGGCGTCTCGCTCCAGCACCTCGGCGGTCTCCCGACCGTTCTCGCGCTCCTCGCGCTCATGGTCGTCGCGACCTCGTACGCATTCTCGAGCCGTGCGATCCGCGGAGTTCGACCGCTCACGGGACGCGCGAGCGCCCACACTTGACCTCGCGGCGTCGGGGCCGGAAGCTCCCGCCAACCGCGCCATTCAGGATCGTGCGCGCCCGGTCTACCAATCGAAGGAGGCGAAGGTGTCCAAGCTCATGCGGGATTTCAGGGACTTTCTCCTGCAAGGGAACCTGATCATTCTGGCCATCGCATTCGTGATGGGCACGGCGTTCGCAGCGCTCCTCAGCGCATTCGTCGCGGACATCATCACGCCGATCGTCGGGATGATCTTCGGGAAGCCCGACTTCAGCGGCGAGTCGTTCACGATCAACAGCTCGCACTTCTTCTATGGGTCGTTCATCAACGCGATCATCGCGTTCGTCGCGATCGCGGCCGCGGTGTTCTTCTTCATCGTGAAGCCGTACGAGACGGTTGCGGCACGCCGCTCGGTGGGGGAGGAGCCTGCGCCGCCGAGCGACGAGGAGCGCCGCCACCAGGAGCTGCTCGCCGCCCTGCAGAATCTCGCCCGTCCCTAGAGTCTCGGTCGGCCGCCGCGCTGCCTTCATGGAACCGTCAGGATGCGCCCATGGACAAGGTGAACCTTGTCGAGAAGCTCGGCCTCTTTCGGGAGCACTGGCAGCCGAAGATCGTCGCCGACGTTCTACAGCAGGCCGAACGTCTGCGCGAGCAGGAAGACGTTGAGGGCGCTGATCAGGGCGGCGATCGCGACCGCGGTCACCGTCGTCGCGCGGCGGTTGACGTGCACGCCCATCACGTCGGGCCGGCGGGTGAGCAGTAGCAGCGGGATCAGCGCGAACGGGATGCCGAACGAGAGGACGACCTGGCTGAGCACGAGCGCGCTCGTGGGGCTGACGCCGAGCGCGAGCAGGACGATGGCGGGCGCCATGGTGATCGCGCGGCGAAGGACGAGAGGGATGCGCAGGTTGACGAAGCCGGCCATGACGACCTGGCCGGCGTAGGTGCCGACGCTCGACGACGAGGCGCCGGAAGCGAGGAGCGCAACGGCGAATGCGAGCGCGGCGGTACCCCCGACCAGGTGCGAGAAGCCGGCGTGCGCGCCCTGGATGGTGCTGATGTCCGTGTACCCGGGCCGCCCGTGGAAGAGCTTCGCCGCCACAGCGAGCATCGCCATGTTGACGAGGCCGGCGAGGCCGAGCGCGACGATCACGTCGAGGCGCTCGAAGCGAAGCACGCGTGAGCGCTCGGCGTCGTCACGGGTGGCCATACGGCCCTTCGTGAGGGCGGAATGGAGGTAGATGGCGTGCGGCATCACGGTCGCGCCGATGATCCCGACCGCGAGGTAGAGCGACTGCGAGCCGTGCAGGTCGGGCAGCAGGCCGTGAGCGCTTCCGCTCGCGGAGGGGCCGATCTTCAGCGTCTCGTAGAGGAAGCCGAGGAAGATGATCCCGAGCAGGGCGGTGATCGCGATCTCGAAGCGGCGGTATCCGTGCCGTTGCAGCTCGAGGATCCCGAAGGCGATGACGCCGGTCATCAGCCCGGCGACCACGAGCGGGACGTGGAAGAGGAGGTTCAGGCCGAGCGCGGCGCCGAGGAACTCGGCGATGTCGGTCGACATCGCCATCACCTCTGCCTGGATCCACAGGCCGACCCGCATCGGGCGGGGGTAGTGATCGTGGACGAGCTCGGGCAGGTTGCGGTCGGTGATGATGCCGAGCTTGGCGGACAGGTACTGGATCAGCATCGCCATGGCGTTGGCGGCGACTACGACCCAGAGCAGCAGGTAGCCGAACTTGGCGCCACCCTGGATGTTGGTGGCGAAGTTGCCGGGATCGACATACGCGATCGCCGCGACGAACGCCGGGCCGAGCATCGTCAGCGTGGCGCGCAGGCGCCCGCGCCGCATCAGCGCCTCGAGCGGGGTGATCCCCGCTTCGCGTGCCTCGAGCGCGAGGGTCTCGGCCGGCGTCATGCGGGCTCCACGCGCATCGCGCGGGCGAGCACGGCGCCGAGCACGTGCACGTCGTCGCCGAGGCGGATGTAGACCGGGCCGTCGAACGGCTGCCGCTCGATCAGCTCGAGGTCGGCGCCGGGGGCGATGCCGCGGTCGCTGAGGAAGCGCAGCATCTCCGGGTTCTCGTCGGAGACGCGCACGAACCGCGCCTGCTCCCCCGGCTCGAGCTCATACAGGCTGCAGCTCGTGTCGGCCGCGATCTCGAGCTCGCGACTCGGGATCGGATCGCCGTGCGGATCGAGCGTCGGGTTGCCGAGCCGGGCGGCGATCACCTCCTCGAGCTCCTCCGACAGGGCGTGCTCGAGCCGTTCGGCCTCGGCGTGCACCTCGTCCCACCCCATCCCGAGGCTTTCGACGAGGAACAGCTCGAGCAGCCGGTGGTGACGTATCACCTCCAGCGCGACCGCGCGGCCGCGCTCGGTCAGACGCACCCCGTGGTAGGGGGTGTGGTCGGCGAGCTCGAGCGCGACGAGCTTGCGCACCATCCCGACGACGGAGGCCGGGCGGACGTCGAGCCGCTCCGCGAGCGCGGTCGTCGAAGCCGAGCCCTCCTCGCTTTCGAGCGTGTAGATCGCCTTGGCGTAGTCCTGCACCGCGGCCGACAGCTGATCGGGCCGAAAGCTCGATTCAGTCATGCCTAAATCATAGCTGAGGCACGCCGCGAGCTGCCCGTACTGCCCGCGTGCCATCTCACTCGTTCGAGGGATTTGCCGCCGGTCGCGCTCCTCGAGGCGGTTCGGCCGATGGCGCCACGCTCCGGCTTGATCAAATGCAGTGCCGGATGAAGACGACCGAACGCGTGCGACCCCCGACGTACCGAGCCTTCTGCGCCGCAGGTGCGCTGGCGTTGCTGGTCGCGGGGTGTGGCGGCGGAGCGTCGAGTCGCAGGACGAGCTCGGAGAGCCACACGGTCACGATGTCGGCGCACTGCCGGACGTTGACCGAGGCGGCGGTCGACGACGCTGCTCGGCTGCTGCGCGCGTACGCCGGCAGCGCCACACCGGGCGACCTGTACTTCTACGACATGCGCCAGGCGCTCGGGTCGGCGCAGCTCGACGACTGCCGGCCGGCAGCCGTCGGCCAGGCGTTCCTGAACGGCCTCACGGAGCGCCGGTTCAGGCTGCTGCTGACGCACCTGCCCGCGTCCTATATTCGCGTTCTGCGTCAGGCCGAGGCGTGCGCCCGCGGAGAGCTTCCGGCCGGCCGGTGCGTCCGCGCGGCGGCCGTCATCGAGCCGCCCGGCATGGGGAAGCCCGGCGGCACGTCGGAGCCGCTCGCCCCGTGATCGCGTCGGATCACGCCGGCCCCGCGGCCGACCGCTCGGCGACGTCGACGTAGATCGCGGCGGCTGCGGCGAGGTTGGCGGTCGGGACGTACTCGTCCGGGTCGTGCATCTGGTCGATCAGGCCGGGCCCGAAGGCGACGGCCGGGATGCCGAGTCGCTGGTAGACGCGCGTCTCGAGCACGCCGGGACAGCATGTGACGGTCGGCCGGACGCCTGTCGCGCGCTCGGCCGACGTGGCAATCGCCTCGACGAACGGGTCGTCTGCCGCCGTCGCTCCCCCGGTGCAGTCCTGGAGCACCTCCCACGCGACGTCGGCGCCGGTTGCGGCGGCGGCTGCCTCGAGCGCGCCGAGGAGCTCCCGGCGGGCCGCCTCGTGGTCCTCGTCCGGATTCGGTCGCCGGTCGATCGTGAAGCCGAAGCGGTCCGGGACGACGTTGAAGTTGACGCCGCCGCCGGCACGCCCGCCGAGGAGCAGGATCGACTCGGCGGCGCGCGGGTCGTCGCTCCCGAAGTCGAGTGGGCTCCGTCGCCCGGCCAGCTCGGCGCGGAGCGGCGCCAGCTTCTCGACGATCGCCAGCGCGTCGGTGAACGCATTGCGGCCCTGGTAGTGGAGGCCGACGTGCGCGGCGCGGCCACCGACGTCGACGCGGAGCGTGAACGCGCCACGGCACGCGTGCCAGATCGTTCCCCAGGTCGGCTCGGCGACGATCGCTCCGCGCGCTCCTGCGTCGATCGCTCCCAGCTCGGCAAGCCGCTCGCTGCCCAGGCGGCCACCCGTCTCCTCGTCGGGCACGACGACGAGCGTGACCGGCAGGTCGCGGTCCGCGCATGCGCGCGCCGCGTGGACGATCGTGGCGAGCCCGCCCTTCATGTCCGAGCTGCCGCGTCCGACGAGCCGCCCGGCGGGCTCCCGGGCGCTGAACTGCTCCCGGGAGAACGCCGGCACGACGTCGTAGTGGCCGTGGAGGACCAGCGGCTGTCCGGGGACGGTCGGCTCCGAGACGACGGCCCGCCGTGGCGTATCCGCCGTGCCGGTCTCGAGCAGCCGGTACGGCAGCCCGAGCGTCTCGAGCTCGTGCGCGATGCGGTCGATGCATGCGTCGTAGGCGTTTCCCGGCGGGTTCTCGGTCGGTATCTCGATCAGGTCGCGGGCGAACGCGACGAGCCGGTCGAGCGGCGGGGTGCCGGGCAGAGCCGTCATCGGCTCACGCGGCGTAGGTTCGCGAGGTCGGCTCGGTGAGGAAGCGAATCACGTGCGCGCACGATCGCCTCCTCGAGCCGGCCCCGGCCTTGCACGAGCAGCTGATCCTTGAGGCAGCGCTCGACGTGATGGCCGGGATACGTCTCGTGTGCCGCGACGGTCAGCAGCTCGATCGCGGAGAGCGGCAGGTCGATGTTGATGCTGATCCGGCTTCGCAGGTCGCCGAGGTACTCGCAGAACGCGAGCCACGGCACGTCCCGGACGGTCTCCACGACGACGCCCTCGCCCCGCCGGCAGCTCGACGAGCTCCGACGTCCGCCGGCGTGCGACCTCGATCGCGGCCTCCGCGGTCTGCTCGACCCGTTCCGCCGGCGCGCGCAGCGATTCCTCCCAGCGTCTGTGACGCTCCGCCACCGGTCCGGTGCCGGGCAGCAGCTCGTCCAGCCGTGCGTGTGCAGCCTCGAAGACGCTTTCGTCGGTGAACGAGGGACGCACGCCGTAGCAGCCCTCCACCTCGTCGGCGTAGGAGCGCGACTCGCCGGCGAGGACGCCCGCATAGGTGCGCAGCCCGGCCGCCTGGTCGCGAAGCCAGCCGTCGTCGAGCTCGTCGAGCAACGCGTCTGCGGCATCGACGAGCATCGTCGGCTCGGGCGGCGGCTCGGCCGCGACGGCCGCGGCGAGCTCGGCCGGCCCGAAGTACGCATCGACGATCCCCTCGACGTGGCGGCCGAGCTGGAGCCCGAGCGTCAGGTAGCGCTCCGCGGCGGTGGCGGTCATGGGGCGAGCCTACGTGCGCGCCGCCTCGTCGCAGAAAGCAGTGCTGTGCCGAACCCGAATCAGCAGTTTCCCCCAGCGTCGGTGGGTAGCGTTGGTCGTCGGAAGCTTTCCCGACCGGAGGACTGCAGCGTGCTCGGGCTCGATCACTGGCTCGCAGAACTTGGGCACGGTGCCTCGCCGGCCGTTGTCCTCACCGTCGCCTGCCTGCTCGGGCTCCGGCACGCGAGCGACCCCGACCATCTCGTCGCCGTCTCGACGCTCGTCGCCGGCGAGAAGGACCGGCCGTGGCGGCGTGCGAGCCGGCTGGGTCTCGCGTGGGGGCTCGGTCACGCGACGACGCTCGTCGCTCTCGGCATTCCGATCGTGCTCGCCGGCGGCTACCTGCCCAAGGCACTGCAGCGTCTCGCCGAGGCGCTCGTCGGTGTCGTGATCGTCGCGCTCGCGCTCCGGCTCCTCCGCCGCTGGCGCCTTCAAGGCTTCCACGCGCACACGCATGAGCACGACGGCGTGGTTCACCGCCACGTGCACCGGCATGCCGAGCGCCTCCAGCCGCACCCGGCAACGCACGGCCACGCGCATCCCCTTCCTCGAACCGAGGCGCAGTCGTTCGGCGTCGGCCTCGTCCACGGGGTGGGCGGCTCTGCCGGCGTCGGCTTGCTGCTGCTCGCGTCGATCGACAGCCGGGTCGAGGCGCTGGCCGCGCTCGGCCTGTTCGCCGCCGCCGCCGCCGCGTCGATGGCGGTGCTCTCGACCGGTGCGGGCTACGCGCTTGCGAGGCCGGCGGTCAGGAGCCGCCTGCCGCACGTCGTGCCGGCTCTCGGGCTCCTCGCACTCCTCTTCGGCGTCTGGTACGCGCTCGCCGCCGTCGCCGCGTAGCGGGGTACGCTCGCCCGGCGTGCCCGTCGAGCTTCCGGAGCTGATCGCGCCGACCGCCGCGCGCTGGCGAGTCTGGCTCCGGCGTCATCACGCGGAGCCGGGCGTCTGGCTCGTGCTTGCGAAGAAGGGCACGTCGTCGCCGACGCGTCTCACCTACGGCGAGGCGCTCGAGGAGGCGCTCTGCTTCGGCTGGATCGACGGCCAGGTCCGCCGCCGCGACGACGCCACGTACCTGCAGCGGTTCACGCCGCGCACGGCGCGGAGCGCCTGGTCGAAGCGGAACGTCGCACTCGTCGAGCGGCTGCTTGCCGAGGGGCGGATGCACGCCGCGGGTCTCGCGGCGGTCGAGCGCGCGAGGGCATCCGGTCGGTGGGAGGCGGCCTACGCCGGGCCCGCGGCGATCGAGATTCCCGACGAAGTCCGCTCGGCGCTCACGGCGAGCCCGCGCGCCGCCGCGGCGTTTGCGCGGCTGTCGAGCCGGAACCGGTACGCGATCCTGTATCGGGTGCAGACGGCGAAGAGGCCGGAGACACGACAACGCCGGATCGCAGAGTTCGTTGCGATGCTCGAGCGTGGCGAGACTGTCTATCCGCAGCGGCAAGCGCTTCGCTGATCGTCACGGGCGTTCACCCAGATGGTCTCACCCAGGTCGTCTGACCCTTGTCTGACCATCGTCTGACACACGAATTCGTGACGAAGGAGCGTCGACTCTGCCACGAACCGAGCGACCAAGCGCCTTCCGACGAGTGGGCGGCCATGTCCGAATCGCGGCCGACCGCTGCTCGTACGGTGGCCGGAATCCGACCCGCGTGCGTCAGACGACCGTCAGACAACGGTCAGACGACAAGAATCTCAACGCGCCTCGGCCGCGAGCCTGAGGCCGAAGCCGATCATGACGGCGCCGCTCAGGCGCTCGAGCTTGCGTTGCACGCGCGGGCCGAGCACGGTTCGCGCGCGATCGACCGTGAACGCGAGCGCCGAGTACCAGACCACGTCGAACAGCACGATCGTCGCGGCCATCGCGAGGGCGAGCGGCAGGACGGGCGTGCCGGGACGAAGGAACTGCGGGAACAGCGCGACGAAGAACGCGGCGAGCTTCGGGTTGGACACGCTCGTCACGAGACCCGTGCGCCAACCGGCGACGGCGCGCGGCGCCGCGACGGTGGCCGCCGCGACCTTGCCGCGGCGAACGAGGAGCGAGCGGACGCCCAGGACGACGAGCACTGCCGCACCTCCGACGCGGAGCGCGTCGAAGGCGATCTGCGACGCGAGGATGAGCGACGACACGCCGATCGCGGAGAGCGAGCCCCACAGAAGGACACCGACGCTGTTGCCGGCGATCGCCGACATCGCCGTCCGGCGCCCGTCACGGCCCGCCACGCGCAGAATCGTCGCCGTCGCCGGGCCGGGCGTGATCGTTACGACGACCGCGATCGCCACGAACTCCCAGGGAGAGCGCACGACCAAGAACCTCTCATAGAATGCGCGTCGTCGACGGGTGCGATCGGGGAGTGCGATACAAGGACGCAGGGAGCGCCCAGAGCTTTGCCGCCGACCGTGCGGGAGCCCGGCGTGCCGCCGAGGCACCAGCGTCATTCTGCGAGAGCCTCAAAGGGCCTACGCCGGCGAGGCGGGTGACCGAGGTGCGCCGTCGGGAGACGCGACACCGAGGATGTTCGGGCTCGCCGGCAACGTCAGCCACGAGGTTGCGTGACTCCACCGTTCGAGCCCGTCGATGCGAAAGCCCGCGCTCCGGATCGCCGCCTCCGTCTCGCGCGTCGTGTGGCACCCGCCGAGAAGTCTCGGCCAGAGCGACGACGCGTCGAGCGCTCGCTGGACGAGGCGAAGTCCCGGAGTGTCCGCGAGCACGTGCTCGTAGAAGCGGAACGATCCGCCCGGCCGGAGCACGCGACGGATCTCGGCCAGCGCTACGCGCGGCTCCGCGACGGTGCACAGCACCCAGGTGCAGACCGCCGCGTCGAACGACGCGGCGGCGGCGGGCAGATGCTCCGCGGTGCCGGGGACGACCTCGATGGGGATGAGTGCGCGCTGCGCCGCCCCCGGTCGCGGCCGCCCGCGCGGCCGGGTCGGGCTCGACGGCGACGACGCGGCCGACGGCCGGCGGGTAGTGCGCGAAGTTCGCGCCGTCACCGCAGCCGATCTCGACGACGTCGCCGACGAGGCCGGAGACGAGCCGCCTGCGGTACTCCGCGACAACGGGATCCGGCCGCCGCGACTCCCGCCTGCGCAGGTACCGCTCGACCGGCGAGAGCCCGCGGGCGAAGCGGCCGGCGCTCATCGGTCCTCGACGTGCCGCATCACGACCTTGAGGTCGACGATCGGCGTGCCGTCGATTGCCTCGAGCGCCGAGACGTGCAGGACAGCGGGCGGATCGATCGCCGTGACGGTGACGCGATGCAGGCCGATCGGGTTCGGGCGGTCGGGCGACCGCGTCCGGAAGACGCCTGTCAGCGGGATGCCCGGATCGCCCGTCGGGTGCGTCTGCAGCACGCCGCGGTCGGCTCGGTGCAGCCACGTCAGGAGCAGGAGCTCGTCGCCCGGCGCCACGCGGTGCAGCGCTGCGGCGTACGCCGGATCGATCTCGAGCCGCGCGGCCGGTGCGCTCTCGGACGCCTGATTGGGCGCGTCCTCCACGCGCAGCAGGCTCGACCTGACGACGCCGATCGGGCGCAGCGAGTAGGGCCTGTGCTCCGTCAACGCTCTCTCCGCGGCTGGACCTGCAGCATGGATACCTCCTCCAGGACGAGAGGTCTACCGGTCCGGCGGCGGTCAGGCGACGTGGACGAGTTCGAGCTCGGCGCGGTCGCCGCCCGAGGTCTTCGCCCGGTACATCGCGTCGTCGGCCTCGCGGAGAAGCCGCTCGACGTCGCGAGGCTCGACCGTCGCCGAGGCGACGCCGACGCTGACCTGAACCTCGACGATCGTCCCGCAGGCATCGATCGGATCGGCCGCGAGGCTCACGATTCGCTCCGCGACCGCCTCGAGCGTCTGCGGATCGGCGGTGCCGAGGACGACCGCGAACTCGTCACCACCGAGGCGTGCGACCACGTCGGTTGCCCGGACCGCCGCGCGGAGCCGGTCGGCGAGCGCCTTCAACACCTCGTCGCCGACGTGATGTCCGTACGTGTCGTTGACGTGCTTGAAGAGGTCGACGTCGACGACCATCGCGCCGAGAGGGCCCGCCTGGGCAAGCGTCTCGACGTGGCTGTTGAACCACGAGCGGTTCGGCATCCCGGTCAGCGGGTCGGTGCGCGCAAGCCGCTCGTTGTCGGTCGCCTGCCGGCGCAGCAGCCGTGCCGCCCGTGCGGCGATCGGGAGCAGCACGAGCCAGAGCAGCGCGAGGCCGCCGATCAGGATCAGGTACAGGTCGCGTGTGTCGCTGGCGACGGTCGAGTCGAGCTTGCCCGCCGGGAGCGTGACCGCGACGGTGCCAAAGGGCTGCGCCTGCTGCGACAGCGTGATCGGAACGATGATGACGTACATGTCGCCGATGCGCCGCGCGGTGCGGTGGCCGGCCATCGCCCGGTCGTGGTCTGCGGCCGACTGCGGGTAGGTCGGCACGCTGCCCGCCGAGAACCTGTAGACCGGCGAGACGAACCGGATGCCTTCGGCCGGGCCCTGGCCGGCGAGGGCGTCGACCGTGTGGTGCAGCCGCTTCACCGCCTGCAGGCGGCCCGCGGTGTCCTGCGGTGCGGTCGCCATGAACGCGCGGGTGGCGAAGTTCACGGCCAGGCCGGTGGAGCGGGAGATGCTGTTCAGGTCGTCTTTCGCGACCATCGCGTGCAGCTGCTGGCCGAGCACGAGGCCGAGGGAGACCACGACGACGCCGCTGAGCAGGCCGAACCGGACGAGCAGGTGATTGCCGTCGAAACCGTCGAATCGTCGCCGAAGAGGACGCATATCCGCACTGATCGGCAGATTCGCCCGAGGACTGAAGTGGTTGTCACGGGCGTTGCCGGAGCGCCCGCCGGGCGGCGTAAAAGCCGCACATCCCGTGCACGCCCGCGCCCGGCGGCGTCGCAGACGAGCAGAAGTACACGCCTGGGAGCGGCGTCTCGTAGGGGGATCCCAGCGTGAGCGTGCGGCCGAGGAAGCCGCGCAGGTCGGCCGCTCCGCCGTTGATGTCGCCGCCGACGTAGTTCGCATCGTGCCGTTCGAGCTCGGCCGGGCCGCGGACGCTTCGCGCGAGGATCCGATCGCGGAACCCGGGGGCGAAGCGTTCGACCTGCTGCTCGATCTGCTCCGTCATGTCCACGGTCGAGCCGTTCGGGACGTGGCAGTACGCCCAGGCCGTGTGCCGGCCCGCAGGCGCCCGGCTCGGGTCGAAGAGGCTCTGCTGGGCGAGCAGCACGTACGGCCGCTCCGCATGCCTGCCCCGCCACAGCGCCGCCTCCGACGCGGCGATCTCCTCCAGCGTGCCGCCAAGGTGCACCGTCGCGGCGCGGGCACACGCCTGCGCGCGCCACGGAATCGGGCCGTCGAGCGCCCAGTCGAGCTTGAACGCCGCAGGACCGTGCCGGTAGCGCTCGAGGCGGCGCCGGGACGCTTCGCTCAGCCGGCCGCCGGCGATCGCCGCCAGCTGGCGCGGCGTGACGTCGAGGACGACGAGGCGGGCGGAGCCGAGCTCGTCGAGCGACGAGACGGCACGCCCTGTCTCGATCTCACCGCCGAGCGAGCGCAGGTGGGCGGCCAGCGCGTCCGCGATCGCCTGCGATCCGCCGCGGGCGAGCGGCCAGCCCACCGCGTGCCCGAGCACGGCGAGCACCAGGCCGAACGCCGCGCTCGGCGGCCTCGAGAGCGGCAGCATCGAGTGCGCCGCAAGCCCGGCGAAGAGCGCTCGGGCGCGAGCGCCGCGAAACGCCGAGCGGGCGAGCGTCGATGCCGGCAGCGCGCCGAGGAGCCCGAAGCGTCCGAGCACGAGCGGATGCCGCGGTGCATGCAGCGGCCCGAGCAGGTCGTCGACCAGCGAGTCGGCGCTGCCGGCGAGTGGGCCGATCAGCCGCCGGTAGCGTGCGGCGTCCTCGCCGAGCGACCGGCCGGTCGCGTCGAGAGACCGCTCCAGGAGCGCCGCGGTGCCGTCGTCGAAGGGATGGGCGAGGCAGGCCGGCGACTCGATCCACTCGAGCCCGTGCTCGGCGAGCGGCAGCGTTCGCAGGTAGGGCGAGGAGGCCGCGAGCGGATGGATCGCCGAGCACGTGTCGTGCACGAAGCCCGGCAGCGTGAGCTCCTCCGAGCGCATGCCGCCCCCGACACGGTCGGCCGCCTCGATGACCGATACGGAGAGACCGCCCTGGGCGAGCGCGATCGCCGCAGCGAGGCCGTTCGGGCCCGAGCCGACGACGATCGCATCCGCCACCGGGCGAGACTAGCGACTGCCGCCGCGCCTGCGAAGTGGACTCGTGGCGGTGTGGATGCCGGAGCGAAACGCGCTCGAGTGCCGGACGTTCCCCGCACGTGACCACTGCCGGCGCCGGTCGACGCAGACCACCGTCGTCTCCGGATCTGCCGTGACGCCGAAGCGCGAGGCGAGCGCGCGCATCGTCTCCTGCCAGAAGCGGTCCTCCTTGCGGTGGCCCCCGAAGGTGAGCCCCAGCTCGGTGAGCGGGTCCTGTGCACGCATCAGCACCTGCGTCTGCGCCACCGTCTGGCTGTCCTCGACGAACGCCGAGAACGTGATCCAGCCCGCGAACATGTGACCCTGCGGCGTCATGAACGTGAACGACTCGTCGTCGGCGTACAGCACGAGCACGCCGGTCGACAGCTTCAACCCGCCGCCGACCGATGCCTGCAGCAGCGCGACCTCGCCGGGTGCGATCCCGGTCAGCGGTGCGTGGAACTGGCTGCCCTTCGGCCAGAAGCTCGGGAACTCGGCCTTCCAGGTCTCGACCACCTCGGCCGGGGTCGCACCGCCGGCGACCGAGATCCGATACGTCTTCTGCCACATCTTCCCGAAGCCCTGGATCGGCGAGACGACCTGCTTGCCCCCGACGGTGTCGAGCGCTCCGGCGGGGACGTTGCCCACCTGGAGGCGCCCGACCGGCGTGGCCCAGTTGCCGCGATCGGTGTGTGTGCTCTCCTCCGTCATCGTGTGCTTCCCTCCCTTTTTCTCAGGCGCCCGCCGCGGCCAGAGCCTCGGCCTCGTCGCCGTAGATCGAGATCGCCTCGTCGAGCCGCGTCAGCTCGAAGATCTGCCGGTAGTGCTCGTTGAGGCCGCACGCCATCAGCCGCTGCTTCGCGCGGTTCGCCCGCACGAGGAGCGTCACGAGCAGGCCGATTCCGCCCGAGTTCATGTACGCGAGCCGGCTGAAGTCGAGCAGCACCGCACCTGTCGCCCCTTCGGCCGCGCGGACGTAGGCGTCCATCAGCGCGTCCTCGGAGGCGGCGGTCACGTCCCCCGAGATCTCGATCACCCCGATCGTCGCGCCGGCGCGCCGCACGTCCATGGTCATCGTGTCCTCCGTCATCGCTCCGCTCCCTCGTCGTCGAGGATGGTCAGGAAGTCCGAGAGCCGCGTGATGCGGAAGATCTCCCGGTAGTGCTGGGCGAGCCCGCGCGCCTGGATCTCCTGGCCGCGCTTGCGGGCCTCTGCGAGCAATCCCACGATCAGTGCGATGCCCGTGGAGTTGATGTACTCGACCGCCGCGAAGTCGAGGATCACGACCTGCTCGTCCGCGATCCCGGTGTAGGCGTCGAGGAGCGCGGCCTCGGCGGCCGCGTTGACGTCGCCGGCGAGGCGGAGCACCGCGGACGTTCCGTCGCGGCCCGCCACCTCGACGTGGAACTCAGTCGTTCTCATGGGCGTCCCTTTCCAGCCGCACGATGAGCTCGATCGCGTGGTTTGCGCCGTCGCTCTCGATGCGGACGTCGTCGACCATGCTTCGGATCAGGTACAGGCCCCAGCCGCGCGGCTTCTGCAGCCCCGCGAGCTTCGCCTCGAGGTCGGGCGTCTCGGGCTCCAGCAGCTCGCCGCGGCCCTGGTCGGCGATGCGGACGCGAAGGACGCCGTCAGCGGTCCGCACCCGGACCTCCACCGGCAGCTCGGGCCGCGACTCGTTGCCGTGCTCGATCGCGTTCATGGCCGCCTCGGCGACCGCGGTCTTCAGACGCTCGAGACTCGCCGGCGGGAGCCCGAGGGACGCGACGGCCTCTGCCACCCGCTCGCTCGCTTCGCGCTCGTTGCCCGGCTCGCTCGCGATCTCGAACTCGACGTCGAGCTCGTCGCTCTGTCGCGGCGGCGCG
Organism: uncultured Thermoleophilia bacterium; assembly: GCA_963784765.1. Taxonomy (GTDB): domain Bacteria; phylum Actinomycetota; class Thermoleophilia; order Gaiellales; family Gaiellaceae; genus PALSA-600. The sequence goes on along the minus strand of CAWASP010000024.1, from coordinate 16,488 downwards.
GCTCCGAGCCGCGTCAGCGCGACGAGCGTGATGTCGTCCTCCTGCTCCCAGCCCGGGCCGGTGAAGCGGCCGAGCTCGGAGAGGACGCGGTCGATCACCTCGCCGGCGCCCGAGCCGACCACCTCCAGCAGGCGGGGGAAGCCGAGCATCTCGTCGTCGGGCGCGTGCGCCTCGGCGACACCGTCCGAGTGCAAGAGCATCGTCTGGCCGGGCTCGAGCACCGCTTCCTTCTCCTCGTAGGCGATGCCCGGCAGCAGCCCGAGCGGCATGCCGGTCGCCCGCAGCTCGACGCCGCCTCGCGCCGTCCGCACGTAGGGGAGGTTGTGTCCCGCGTTCGCGTAGCGGAAGCGTCCTGTTCGCTTCTCGAGCACGCCGTACAGGCAGGTGACGAACATCTTCGCCGGCATGTCGGGGCACATCAGCTCGTTCACGCGCTCGAGCACCTGCCCCGGCGCGACGACGCGCTGCGCGGACGCGCGCAGGACGCTGCGCGTCGCCGCCATCACCATCGCCGCCGGCACGCCCTTGTCGGTGACGTCGCCGATGACGATCCCGATCTGCCCGTCGGGCAGATCGATGAAGTCGTAGAAGTCGCCGCCGACCTCGCGCGCCGACCGGTAGTAGGCGGAGACGTGCCAGCCCGGCAGGTCGGGCAGCTCCTTCGGCAGGAAGTTCTGCTGGATCATCGTGGCGACCCGGAGCTCCTGCTCGATCCGCTCGCGCGAGCGTGCCTCTGCCTCCTGCCGTCGTACGAGCTGCGCCACCTGGAGCGCCGGCGCCGCCTGGGCGGCGAGGGCGTCGAGGAGCTTGCGGTCGTCGGAGGAGTACTCCTGGTCGGAGAGCCGCGGGCCAAGGTTGAGGAGCCCGACGAGGTCGCCCTGGCTGACGAGCGGCACCACGAGCCTCACGCCGGCTGCCCGCAGCGCGTCGAGCCCGGGCGATTCGAGATCGAGCCCGTCGAGCGGTACGGCTCCGGCGGCGCCCTGCAGGTAGGCGAGCAGCGGGTCGTTCGGCGAGATCTCGACGTCTGGTGAGCCGAGGGCGGGCGGCGCCGGCTCGTCGACCACGGTTGTCGGCGCGGCGTCCGTCCGGGCCCGCTGCCGGAACCTCCGCGCGATCGATTGCGCCAGCACGCTCACTCTGGGAACTGTTCTACGCATCGAGCGTCCCGGGATCGTTACGGAATCGCGTCCGAGTCTCAATCCGTTGCGTCTATTCTCCGCCTGTGAGCGGTCCGGCACTCGACGTCTGGCTGCTCGGGGCGCCTCGGGCGGAGACCGGCGGGCAGCCGCTCTCGGTCGACACGCGGAAGGCGACCGCCCTCCTCGCGTACCTCGCCGTCGAGGGCGGGGAGCACCGGCGCGATTCGCTCGCCGAGCTCCTCTGGCCGGAGTACGAGCATGAGCGCGCCCGGGCGGCGCTTCGCCGGACGCTCTCGACACTGCGGACGGCGCTCGGCGGCGACCGGGTGTCGGCCGTCCGCGACACGGTCTTGCTCCGGCGAGATCGGTTGCGGCTCGACGTCGAGGAGTTTCGCCGACTCGCGCGACATGACGGTGTCGAGCAGCTGGAGCGGGCTGCCGCGCTCCATCGCGGGCCCTTCCTCGCGGGCTTCGGCCTGCGGGACAGCGTGGCGTTCGACGACTGGCAGTCGTTTCAGGCCGGTTCGCTCGCGCGCGAGCTCGCAGACGTCCTCGACCGGCTCGCGGCCGCGCACGGGGCCGGCGGCGACCACGCCGCCGCGATCGACGTCGCGCGGCGGCGTCTGGCGCTCGATCCGTTGCACGAGTCGGCCCACCGCCGCCTGATCCAGCTGTACGGGTGGAGCGGCGACCGCGGTGCCTCGCTCGCCCAGTACCGCGAGTGCGTGCGCATCCTCCACCGTGAGCTCGGCGTCTCGCCGACCGAGGAGACGACGGCGCTCTACCGTGCGATCCGCGAGGGTGTTGCCGAACCCGCGCCGCGCACGGCCCCGGTCGTCGCCGTTCGCGGTGTCGACAGGCATCCGCTCGTGGGGCGCGAGCGCGAGTGGGAGGCGCTGCTCGCGGCCGACGCGGAGGTCGGCCCCGACGGCCGGCTGACCGTGCTCGAAGGGGAGCTGGGCATCGGCAAGACACGGCTTGCGGCCGAGCTTGTCGCCTGGGCGCGGCAGCGGGGCGCTGTGATCGCAGCGGTCCGCTGCGTCGAGGAGGAGGCCGGCCTCGCGTTCGGATGCGCGCTCGAGCTGCTGCGAAGCGCGCTGCGCGACGGCGGCAGGAACGCGGTCGACGCGGCCGCCGCGACGGAGGCAGCGCGGCTCTTACCGGAGCTCGGGACACCGCCGAGCGGGACGCTCGAGGGCCCCGGCGCGCACGCGCGGTTCCTCGACGGGCTCGCGCGGGTGCTTCTCGACGCGACCGCGGGCGACCGTCCGGCTGTCGCCGTCGTCGACGACGTCCACTGGGCTGACCGCTCGTCGCTCGGGGCCCTCGCCTACCTGATCCGGCGCCTCCGGGGCAGGCCGCTCCATATCGTCCTGACCTGGCGTCCGGAAGAGCTCGAAGCGGCGCATCCCGCGAGGCGCATCCTCGCGCAGGCCTCGCGCGAGGGCCTTGGCTGCCGGATCGTGCTTGACCGGCTCGACCGCGACGGCGTCGCCGGCCTCGCTGTCGCGGCCGGCGTCTCCGAGGAGGCGATCACCCCGCTCTACGAGGAGACGCAGGGCGTGCCGCTCTTCGTCGTCGAGTACCTGGACGCCGGTGTGAAGGGGGAACCGGCGTTGCCGCCGGGCGTGCGCGGCGTGCTCGAGTCGCGTCTCGCAGGCGCGAGCGAGATCGGCGCCCAGGTGCTCGCCGCGGCAGCCGTGATCGGCCGTCCATTCGACCTCGAGCTCGTCCGCGACGTGAGCGGTCGCAGTGACGAGGAGACCGTTGCGGCGCTCGAAGAGCTCGCGCGTCGCGGGATCGTCGCGGTCGACGGCGAGTTGCACGCCTTCCGTCACGAGCTCGCGCGCAGGGTCGCCTACGAGCATGCGAGCGCCGGCCGCCGCCGCCTCCTGCACCGGCGGGCCGCCGAGGCGCTCGCCACACGCGACCGCGCGGGAGCCTTCGCCGGAGCAGTGGCCCAGCATCTCGAGCTCGCAGGGCGTGAGGCCGAGGCGGCCGAGTGGTTCCGGCGCGCCGGCGACCACGCACGCGACCTCTACGCGAACGCTGAGGCCCTAGCCCACTACCGGGCGGCGCTCGCGCTGGAGCACCGCGATGCGGCGGCGCTGCACGAGGCCGTCGGCGACCTGCAGACGCTGGCGGGCGACTATGCGGCCGCGCTCGAGAGCTACGAGGCGGCGGCCGCGCTCACCGCTCCCGACCGGCTCGCCGGCGTCGCGCACCGGATCGGCCTGGTGCACCACCGCCGCGGCGAATGGGATCTCGCCGAAAGCTCGTTCGTCGAGGCGCTCGGGGCCGGTCCGGACGGCTGTGCCGAGGCACGTGTCCTTGCCGACCGCAGCCTGACCGCGCACCGCCGGCGGGCCGACGGCGAGGCCCGCACGTTCGCGGAGCGCGCGCTCGTGCTCGCCGGCGATCGCGGCGACCGGCGCGCACTCGCCCAGGCGCATAACATCCTCGGGATTCTCGCCTCGGGCGCCGGCGACCATGCGGAAGCACGCCGGCAGCTCGAGCAGAGCCTCGCCCTCGCGGCGGAGGAGGGCGATCCGTCGGCCCGCGCGGCCGCGCTCAACAATCTTGCCCTCGTCGAGCGCGCCCGGGGCTCGCTCGACCGGGCGCTCGAGCTGACCGAGGAAGCGCTCGACCTGTGCGCGACCGTCGGCGATCGCCATCGCGAGGCGGCGCTGCTCGGGAACTGCGCCGACCTCCTGCATGCCGCCGGCCGCGGGAACGAAGCGATGGACCGGCTCAAGTCGGCGGTTGCGATCTTCGCGGAGGTGGGAGGCGCGCGCGCGACCGAGCCGGAGATCTGGAAGCTCGTCGAGTGGTAGCCCGTAACGGTCCCGAGACGCCTCCGGCGTAGGCTGCCGAGACATGAGCGCTACCTGTGCGGCTCCGCCGCGCCCACTGCGGCCGTGGGCGCGGCTCGCGACGCCGCGCGCGGCGGCTCTCCTCGCCGCGATCATGGTCGTGCTCGTCGTCGTCGCGGTTTCGTTGAGCACCGTGCTGCACAACCTGAACGCCGGTGACGGCGGGTCGATCGTCCTCATCCCTGCCTTCGGTCTCGTCGGCCTGATCGTGGCGCGGCGCCAGCCGCGGAACCCGATCGGCTGGTGCTTGCTCGGCTGCGGCGCGTTCCTCGCCCTCGATGACGTCGCCTCGCTCTACTCCGTTCTTGACTACCGCCACCACCACGGCCGGCTGCCGCTCGGTCCGGTCGCCGTCTTGCTGCAACCCGCCTGGGCGCCGTCGATCGTGCTGCTCGCACTCGCGCTGCTGCTCTTCCCGGACGGGGAGCTGCCGTCGGGCTGGTGGCGGCTGCCGCTCGGCGTGTTCCTCGCGTCGGCGTCGGTCTGGCTCGTCGGAGCGTACGGGCTCGCGCTCGACGTGATCATGCGGCACGACGTTCGGGTGGACTCCACCGGCAACCTCGTCCAGAACAGTCACCCGGGCGGGCACTGGGCATGGTGGGGGATCGCACAGAGCGTGTTCTTCGCCGTCCTCTTCGCGGTCGGCATCGCCTGGCTCGCCAGCCAGGTCCCCGCCTACCGTCGCGCGACGGGCGTGCGACGGGCGCAGCTGAAGTGGCTCCTCTCCGGCGGCGCCCTCACTCTCGTCGGCGGCGCGTCCACGGTCGTGTTCTCGGGGGGCTCCGGTCTTCTCGCGGTCGTCGGATTCGTCGGCACCTTTGCCCTTCTCGGCCTGCCGGTCTCGATCGGGATCGGGATCTTGCGCTACCGCCTCTTCGAGATCGACCGGCTGATCAGCCGCACCGTCTCGTATGCGCTCCTGACGGGGCTCGTCGTCGGCGTCTTCGCAGGGCTGGTGCTGCTCACGACGCGCGTCCTTCCGTTCTCCTCGCCGGTCGGCGTCGCCGCTGCGACGCTCGTCGCCGCCATGCTCGTGAACCCGCTTCGCACGAGGTTGCAACGCCTTGTCGATCGCCGCTTCAACCGGGCGCGCTACGACGCCGAGGCGCTCGTCTCCGCCTTCGCTGCGCGGCTGCGGGACGCGGTTGAGCCCGAGACCGTGCTCGGCGAGCTATCCACGGCGGCAGCGGACTCGCTCGAGCCGGCGCACCTCTCGGTGTGGGTGAAGCCGTGATCGCCGACGTCTCGCGCGTGCTGCGCCCGCGGACCGCGCTCGCGCTTGGAGGCGCGGCGCTCGTGCTGCTGGCGGCCACCGTGCCCCTTGCGACGGTGGCCCGGCAGCTCACGCCGGGCGCGTTCGGCCAGGCGCTCCTGATGGCGCCGTACGCGGCGGTCGGAACGCTCGTCGCAGTGCGGCGTCCGGCCAATCCGGTCGGCTGGGTCCTGCTCGCACTGGCGCTCGCGTCGCTGCTCGGCGTGGATGCCGGCTTCTACGGGGTGCGCGCCTACCGCGTCGACCACCACGACCTGCCGCTCTCCCGCCTCGCCGTCTTTCTCACGCAGGGCTGGGCAGCGATGCTGGTCCTGCTTCCTGTGCCGATCGTCCTCTTCCCCGACGGGCGGCCGCCGTCGCACCGCTGGCGCTGGACGCTGTACGCGTACGCGGCGGTCGGCGCGGCCTTCGCCGGCGGTCTCGCCTATCGCGATCTCGGCGCCTTCACGGACAGGCATGTCGTCGTCGATTCCTCCGGCGAGCTGAAGGCGCTGGGGGCGAACCCCGGCGGGGTCATGGGGATCGTCGCGACGTTCCTCTTCGTCGCATACGCGGCGATCGCGCTCTCCTGGGGCGTCGCCCAGGTGCGCGCCTACCGCGGCAGCACCGGCGATCGCCACGAGCAGCTGAAGTGGCTCCTCGCCGGCGGAGCCGCATCGGTCGTCGGGATCGTCGTTGCGATCGCCTTCAGCAGCGCGCACGTGCACGCGCTTCAGGTCCTCTCGGGGGTCGGCTTCGTCGCGCTCGCTGCGCTGCCCGTGTCGATCGGGATCGGGATCCTTCGCTACCGGCTGTACGAGATCGACCGGCTGATCAGCCGCACGCTCTCCTACGCGCTGCTGACCGGGCTGCTCGTCGGGACGTTCGCCGGTCTCGTGCTGCTGACGACCCGCGTGCTGCCCTTCTCGTCGCCCGTCGGCGTCGCCGCTTCGACGCTCGCCGCGGTGCTGCTCTTCAATCCGCTGCGCGTGCGGGTGCAGCGGCTCGTCGACCGGCGCTTCAACCGGGCCCGCTACGACGCTGACGCGCTGATCGCCGCGTTCACCCTCCGGCTGCGGGATGCCGTCGACGTCGACTCCGTGCTCGACGAGCTCGCCGCGGTCGCGGCCGGCTCGCTCCAGCCCGCGTGGGTCTCTGTGTGGGTCAGCGGACGACGAACGTCCGGCTGACGAAGATGCTGCGCCGGCCGGGGTTGAGCGCCGCCTTGAGCACGAGCACGTAGGCGTAGCGACCCGAGCGCAGCCGCCGTCGTGGGAAGACGACGCGCGGAGTCCAGAACGCCTTCGCGACGCCGTGCGCCCGCAGGATCGGGCGCGTCTTGAGCGCTGCGCGGGCGCTCAGCTGCCGCCGCCCGGAGACCGGGACGATCGACGCGTGGTAGGCGGCGTTCTCCGCGGTCCGGACGCGGAAGCTCCATGCGCGCTGGACCGCCGAGTGCGGGCGGGCGGTCGGGCCGAAGAAGGGCCGGGCTCGCAGCACCTTCGTCGTGTGCCGCCAGCGCACCGTCTTCCCGGCGCAGTTCGGCCCGGCCGCGAGCGCGTCCCGCACGATGTCATACGACGGCCTGTCCGTCCCGTCGGCGCGCACGAGCCCGCTCTGGAAGCCCTGCAGCTGCGTCTCGTCGATGAACGGCGCGAGCAGCAGGTCGGCGATGCTCGGATCGCACTTGGCGCGGGCGAGCAGCTGGCCGTACACCTGCGCCTGCGCACGGTCGGACGTGACCGGGACCGTCTCGTCGCCCGTGTACGCGCTCTGCGACACGAGCGGGATCGCCGTCTGCCAGCCGACCTCGTCGATCGAGATCCGCAGGCCGGTCTCGACGGTCGGCTGCGCCGTCCCGTGGAACGCATCCCAGAGCGCCTGCTTGACGCCGGCGAGGTTGACGAACCCGGCGTCCGGCCACTGCAGGCCCCGGTTGAGGCCGTCGCGGTTCGAGCGCGGATAGGGATGGAAGCCGAAGAGGTCCATGATCGGAAGGGTGCGGCGGCTCTTCCGGTAGACGGCGCCAAGCTGGGCGATGAACCGCAACGGCGACGTCGACGCGTTGCTCTTCGCGCGTGCCACGTCGTTGCCGCGGCTCGAGACGACGCCCCCGACGACGGTGATCGTCGGGTCGACGGCCTTCAGCGCGTCATAGGACGCCGCGAGCATTCGCTCGTAGCCGAGCGCGGCCACCGGGCGCCCTTTCCGGAACTGCGGCTGCCAGAAGCGCGGCTGGTTCGGCTCGTTGCCGATCACGAACGTCTTCACCGGGGGATAGCGCTGCGCGAGCTCCGCGACGAACGCCGCGAAGCCCTTGGCCCGCGCGGCCGACGTCCCGACGGCGGCCGCGCGGGCCGGGCGCACCGCGAGCGTCACGCTGACCCCGCTGAGGGCGGCCTGCGCGATCGACCTGTCGAGGAACGGCGCCTCCGCAACGGCGTCCGGATGCGCGGGGTCCCACAGGACGGTCATGCGGTTCAGGGTGAACCCGAGCGCGGTCAGCTGGTCGAAGAAGCCCTGCCCGCCGTCCGCGGCGTACTTGCCGGCGTCGTCGGCGACCCCGAACTGAATGCCAGGCGAGACGTCGCTGCTCGCCGAAGACACACAGACCAGGCAAAGCAGCGAGCTGAAGACCGCAGCCCTCCAGCGCACTCGAGGGTTATAGCGCACCTTGACGACGGACACCGCCTCTCCGCTGACGCAGATGTCCGGTAAAGGACGGTGGCCGCGACGCCGATAGACGCGAGCATGAGCGGTCATTCGCGACCGGCGGCGGCACGCCGCGCGCAGTCGAGAAGCTTCGCGAGCGCGCTCCTGGAGCAGGATTCGGGCAGTCCGGTCACGCGCGCCCTGCGTGTTCGCGTCCTAGTTGTCGGCGCGGTCGTCTTCGTCGGGCTCGCGGTTCTCCGCTGGTGGGGCGAGTACGAGGGTTTCTACGGGCCCGGCGTGGGAACAGCGGCGTTCGCGGCGATCGCACTGCTCACGTTCGTGCTCCTCGCCTCGTCGGTCGCGCGCGCCCTCGAACGTGCGGATGGCCGCCGGCGGCGGCTCGAGGCCGACTACCGGCGGCTCGTCGAGCAGCTCCCGCTCGTCGTGTACGTCGACGAGATCGCCGACAACTCAGCGAACATCTACACGAGCCCGCAGGTCGAGCCCCTGCTCGGCTATACGGTGGAGGAGTGGGTCGGCGACCCCGACCTGTTCGTGAAGGTGCTCCACGACGAGGATCGCGAGCGCGTCCTCGCCGAGGTCAGGAAGGCGAACACGGACGGGACGCCGTTCGTGTCCGAGTACCGCCTGATCGCGAACGACGGACGGGTCGTGTGGATCCACGACGAGGCCGCCTATCACCACGAGTCCGACGGCGAGGTCGTGCACTCGCAGGGGTACATGCTCGACATCACGAGGCGGCGGCTCGCGGAGGAGGAGCTGCGCCTCCTCGCCGTCACCGACCCGCTCACGTCGCTCCCGAACCGCCGCCAGCTGATCGAGCGGCTCGGGAGCGCCGCTCGCGACGGTGAGGCGCAGTCGCTGCTCTTCGTCGACATCGACGACTTCAAGACGTTCAACGACAGCCTCGGTCATCGCACCGGCGACGACCTTCTCGTCCGGCTCGGCGAGCGTCTGCGCGGGTGTGTGCAGCGGCACGAGCTCGTCGTGCGGCTCGGCGGGGACGAGTTCGCGATCTCGACCCCGGTCACGGAACAGCACGAGCTGGAGCTGCTCGCCCAGCGCGTCCTCGACGGGCTCGCCGCGCCGCTCGACGTCGACGCCCGCGATCTGAGGGTCAGCGCGAGCATCGGAATCGCGACCCGCGGCACCCCGGACGAGCTCCTCCGGAATGCCGATCTCGCCATGTACAAGGCGAAGTCCCGCGGCGGCAACCTGTTCGCGTTCTTCGCGCCGGAGCTCCACGAGGCGGCGGAGCGGCGTCTCAGGCTGTCCGGCGACCTCCGGCGGCCTGACCTGCTCGACCAGCTCGACGTCGTCTATCAGCCCACCTTCGACCTGCGCCACGGCTGCGTCGAAGGCGTCGAGGCACTGCTTCGCTGGCGGCATCCACAGCTCGGCCTCGTGCCGCCCGCGGAGTTCATCCCCCTCGCCGAGGAGCAGGGGAGCATCGTCGAGATCGGGCGGTTCGTGCTCGAGACGGCCTGCCGGGTGGCCGCCGGCTGGGTGCGCGCGAACGGCCCGCTTGCCCTGGCGGTGAACATCTCGGGCCGCCAGCTCCGCGAGCCGTCGTTCGTCGACGACGTGGCGGCTGCGCTGCGCGACAACGGCCTCGACCCGTCGCTGCTTCGCCTCGAGCTGACCGAGGGCGTGCTCGTCCATGCGGACGACGCCGCGCGGGCGAACGTCGCCGCCGCATGCGAGAGCGGCGTGCAGCTCGCGATCGACGACTTCGGCGTGGGCAACTCCTGGATCGGCCACCTCGAGGATGTCTACGCCGACCTGATCAAGGTCGACCGCTCACTGCTCTCCGGGGTCGAGACCGGCGATCCGCGGCTCCTGCGCGGCACGGTCGCACTTGCACGAGAGCTCGGCGCCCGCGTCGTCGCCGAGGGCGTCGAGCGCCCCCGGCAGCTCGAGGCGGTGCGCAGGCTGGGCTGCGACATCGGGCAGGGCTTCCTGCTCGCACGGCCGATGCCGGCCGCCGAGGTGGCGGCGCTGCTCGAGCGGGAGCTCCGGCCGGAGCTTCTGCGCGCACGGCCGGCCTGAAGCGAAGCCGTTAGGAAACTGTTCAGGTGCAGGGGCTTCTGGTACCACTATGCCCGTGGGCGTCAGGCTCGCGGTCTCACTTGCGGCTCTCTGTACGGCGGCCTGTCTGGCGTCGTCGTCCGCACCGGCGAACGTGCCGGGGGCTCCGCACGTGTCGATCATCGGCGACTCGGTCGCGACCGGGATGCTCTGGCACGACGACGCGATCGCCATCGTCCAGCACAACCTGAACGTCGACTGGCACGTGGCGGTCTGCCGCCGCCTGACGGGGACGAGCTGCCCGTTCGAGGGCGCGGTCGTGCCGAACGCCGTCGACCTCGTCACCTCGCTCGGAGCGGTGTCGCCGACCGTGGTCGTCGAGATGGGCTACAACGACTTCGAGTCGACCTTCGCGGGGAGCGTCGACGACACGATCCAGGCGCTCCTGCAGCACGGCGCACAGCACATCCTCTGGCTGACGCTGCGGGCGGTCCGCCACCCGTACCTGCGCATGAACGACGTCCTGGCCGCGGCGGCGAAGCGCTATCCGCAGGTCGAGCTGGTCGACTGGAACCGCTATTCGCGCAGCCACCCGGACTGGTTCCAGACCGACGGCGAGCACCTTGTCGGCACCGGCGGCGTCGCCATGGCGACGCTCATCCACCTCGCGATCGACGAGGTGACGATCCCGCTCCGGGTCGTTCCCCCGGCGTTCCGCGTCGCACACGTCGGGCGTCCGTACGCTGCGCGGCTCACCGCGGCAGGCGGCGAGGCCCCGTATCGTTGGCAGCTGCTCGACGGCCCGCCGCGGGGGCTGCATCTGCTCGCGGACGGCCGCATCTACGGCACGCCCCGCAGAGCCCAGCGCGTCACCGTGCTCGTCCGCGTCTCGGACTCGGAGGGCCAGACGTCCCTCCGGCGCATCAAGCTCGTCGTTCGCTGACGAACGGCTATCGTCGGCGCCGGTCATGGACAGCCTGGCCGGCATCCGGGTCGTCGACCTCTCGCGGGTGCTCGCCGGCCCGCTCGTCGCGATGACCCTGGGCGATCTCGGCGCCGACGTGATCAAGGTCGAGTCGCCCCGTGGCGACGACACGCGCCGCTGGAAGCCGCCCGCCGACACCGCCGGCCGCTCCGCCTACCACCACGCGGCGAATCGCAACAAGCGCTCGATCGTGCTCGACCTGAAGGACGATCGCGATCTGGAGCTGGCGCGGCGCCTCTGCGAGCGGGCCGACGTCGTCGTCTCGAACTTTCTGCCCGGGACGCTGGCCCGCTTCGGTCTCGACCGCGACCAGATCGCCGTCGCGAACCAGGGCGTCGTCTACTGCGAGATCACCGGCTTCGGCGAGCGCGGCGGTCGCGGGCTTCCCGGCTATGACCCGCTCGTGCAGGCGCTCGGCGGGCTGATGTCCGTGACCGGCCCGCCAGGCTCGCCGTCGAAGGCGGGGGTCGCGATCACCGACGTGGTCTCAGCGCTCTACGCCACCGTGGCGGTGCTCGCCGCCCTCCAGGTGCGCCGGGACACGGGCCGCGGCCAGCGGGTGACGATCGATCTCCTGCACACGAGCCTCGCGCTGCTCGCGAACCAGACGGCCGGGTTCCTTGCGAGCGGCGAGGTGCCGACAGCCCGCGGCAACGTGCATCCGAGCATCGAGCCGTTCGCGACGTACAGGGCGGCGGACGGCGACCTGATGATCTGCGCCGGAAACGACGTGCAGTTCCGGCGCCTCGCCGAGACGATCGGTGCGGCCGGGCTCCCCGACGACCCCCGCTTCGCCACGAACGAGGATCGCGTTGCGCATCGCGACGAGCTGCGCGCCCTGCTCGAGGAACGGCTCGCGGGCGGCTCACGGGGCGACTGGACCGCTGCGCTCGCGGCGTCCGGCGTGCCCGCAGGGCCGGTGCAGCAGATCGACGAGGCGTTCGCGCTTGCCGCCCGTCTCGGGCTCGACGTCGTCGACGAGACCGGGGGCGTCCGCACCGTGGTCTTCCCCGCGCATCTGTCGGAGACGCCCGCACGGACGCGGTTGCGGCCGCCGGATCTCGACGAGCACGGCGCCGACATCCGCGACGAGCTCTGAACCGAGTTTAAGGGACCTTCACAACCCTGCTGCAAGCTGTCGCGGGTGAGACGGCTGGGGGTCATCGTCGCGCTCCTGCTCCTCTTGCCGTCGAGCGGGTCGGCCGCCGTCGACCAGGCACAACCCACGACCTTCACGGGCTACGGCTTCGACGCCTGCCATGCACCGTCGCTCGCGAAGCTCCAGGCGTGGCAGGCATCGCCCTACCGCGCGCTCGGCATCTACGTCGGCGGCTCGAACCGCGCGTGCTCCCAGCCGAACCTGACCCCGGCCTGGGTCTCCTCGACGCTCGGGCTCGGGTTCCGGCTGTTGCCGCTCTACGTCGGCCTGCAGGCGCCCTGCGCCACTCAGGCCGGGCTGAAGCACCTGTCGAAGACCGTCACGACGGCCGCGACCCAGGGTCGGGCCGCCGCCGACGACGCCGCGGGGCAGGCATCGGCGCTCGGCCTGCCGACCGGGAGCCCCGTCTACTTCGACATGGAGGGTTACAAGCTCGGCGACGCGGCCTGCACACGTGCCGTGCAGTCGTTCGTCGGCGCCTGGGTCGCCGAGCTGCACGCGCAGGGGCTCGTCGCCGGCCTCTACGGCAGCGCCGCCTCGACGATCCGCGATGTCGCGGCGCTCCCGTCCGGGCTGCCCGATGCAATCTGGATCGCCAACTGGAACGGCGTCCAGAGCGTCTTCGGCGACCCGTACGTGAGCGACGGCCTCTGGGCGAACCACCAGCGCATCCACCAGTACCGGGGCGGCCACAGGGAGACCTACGGTGGCGTGACGATCGACATCGACTCGAACTTCGTCGACTCGATCGTCGTCGGCGGCACGGCCTCGCCCGCCCCGCCGCCGCCGTCACCCCCGCCGGCCGGGCAGGTCTCCTCGTCCGACGGCCTCGCCACGGTGAGCTGGCCGTCCAACGCGTTCGCGACGGACTCCGTCGTGATGCTCGCGACCGCGTCGCCCGCGCCGCCGCCCGCCACCTACGCCGTCGAGCTGACCGCGACGGAGTCGGACAACCAGGCGCCGATCGAGGCCTTCGGCGCGCCTCTGACGATCCACCTGCTGCACCCGGCTGCCGGCTCGGTCCCCGCCGTCTCGCTCGACGGCATCGCGTGGACGCCGCTGCCCGAGCTCACGTCGGCCGGGCTGTCCGAGACCGTCAAGAGCGCCTACTCCACCGACGCCGACGGCACGATCGAGATTCAGACGCTCGTGCCGGGCCTCTTCGGGCTCGTGCCGGACACGAGGCCGCCCAGCCGGCCGGTGGTTGCGGCGCGGATGGTGCACAACCGGTTGATGCTGGCGTGGCAGCCGGCGACCGACAACGTGGCCGTGCAGAGCTACAACCTGCTCCGGAACGGCTCGGCCGTCTCGGGCCTGCCCGGAAACGCGCGGCGGACGGCTGCGCACGGCTTCTCGCCGACCGCGCCCACCGTCTTCCGCATCCAGGCGGTCGACTCGGCCGGGAACGCCGGCCGCCCGAGCAAGGCGGTCGTCGTCGTCGTGCACAAGCGTCCCCGCTCGCTGCCACGGGCGATCCCGCCGTGGGCCTACGCGCTCTTCACCTGGCAGCACGACCATGCGGGCAAGCGCCCCGCCGCCGCCCCGAAGCGCCCGCCCGCCTGGTACTGGGCGTGGGCGGCCTGGCGGTCGACGCCGTTCAAGCTGCGGTAGATCAGGGCTTGCAGCCGGAGCCGATCTCGTCGGCGAGCGCGACGCGGTTGACCCAGATGCCGCGGATGCGCGTCCCGCCGATCCCGGACTTGGTCGAGAGGTCGCCGAAGGTCGGAGCCGAGCCGTGGGGGACGATGTCGATCACCCCCGGGCCGTTCGCCGGAACGCAGACGGGAACCTGCTCGTCCTGTTCGCCGTTCGCCGGCAGGTCGACCCTCCAGTGCCCCATGTTCGAGCCGACCGCCGCTCCGAGCGGCTCGTTCGGCGCGACCAGGTGCAGCGTCAGGTAGCGGACGCGCGGCTCCGTCTGCCCGGCGGCCGGGTAGACGCGGATCGTCCCTGTCGTGCCGGGGAACGTGAAGCCGTCGCTGTCGATCCCCGCGCTCACCCAGTCGGCCTGCCAGACAGCGCCGGCGTCGATCAGGAACACGTCCCGCGTCAGCGACACGATCGGGCCGCGCAGGCGGAACCGGCTGTCCCGATCGCCCTCGGCGACGTAGCGCGTGGGGGAGACGCTCGCGCGGCCCGTCTTCGGGTCGAAGCTCGGATCGAGCTTCGGGAACGTCGTCTGGATCTCGGCGAACTCGTTCGAGATGTACGCGCCCCGCGTCACCGACCGGTTCCAGAACTCCATGTCCCACCACCAGCCCGCGGTCGCCCAGTAGTCGCCGGGCAGCTGCGCGTACGGGACGATCGTCACGTCCTTGTCGGTGCCGATCGTCCGGTCGACCCAGTCGAAGACGACACCCTGGGGGAGCGTGATCGGACGGCCCGAGGTGCCGTCGACGCGGAAGAGCCGATCGAAGGCGTACGTGTCTCGGCGGTGGTGGCCGCCGCCGTCGCGGCGATGAGGACATCGCGACGACCCGCGCCCGGCGACGGCGCGGCCGAGCACGAACACGACGAGGAGCAGCAGGGTGCAGGCCACGAGCACGTTGCGAGCGGCCGTGAGGCTGCCGGCGCTCGAGAGCAGGTAGTCGTCGACGATCGCGGCCGGCGTGTCGGCGTTCAGCTTCGAGAAGACGGGCAGCGGCGCGGTCTCGAAGCGGCGAGCAGGATCGCGCCGGGCGCCACGAGCGACCAGCGGGGAGCACGTCGGTCGAGCAGCGCGCCGACGAAGCCGGTCAAGACGAGCGGCGCGATGTAGAAGAGGTACCGGTACCGCGGCAGGTTCTCGCCGAAGCGCAGGTCGAACGACGCAACCTCGACGGCGAGCAGCACGACGGCGATCGTGGCGACGGTCGGGAACGGCTCGGGCTCGCGCGTTGCGGATCGCGCGAGCAGCCAGGCGCCTCCGAGCAGGAACGGGAGGATGCCGAGCGCGAGCGCGACCGTCGCCAGGTGCTGCACGAACGCCTTCGGCACGTCCTGCACCGCGAGCGAGCCCTGGACGGTCGAGGATAGAAGCCGAGCACGCTCGATCCGCGACCGGCGGCGACCAGCACGACGAGCACGAGCGCGATCGCGCCGAGGGCGGCGGTGAGGACACGGTGCCGGTCGAAGGCGCGGCGCCAGGAGCGCTCCTGCGCGAGCACGGCGAGCAGGGCCGTGAGGAAGAGCACCGCGAACTGGGTGCGGGCGAGCGTGGCGACCACCATCCCGGCGAGCGCCAGCGTGTCGGCAGTGGTCGACGGCCGGGCGACGGTGCGCTGCACGAGGTAGATGCCCCAGCGGAAAGGCGGATAGGCAATGCTTTCCCTCCGCCGGAACGACGCGGCACGGAAGCGCAGCCGGCACGAGGCGAGAGGCGCGGCGACCGCGCTGGCGGCGAGCGTGGAGCGGAGCGCGTCCCGCGCGATCAGGTACGCCGGCAGCGCCGCGGACGTGATCAGCACCGCGTTCAGGATGTGCGCGCGCTCGAGGAAGGCCGGCACCAGATCGTGCTCGGCGACGAGGGAGAGCGCGACCGGGTAGAGGTCGTTCCCGAGGGAGATGTGCTCGCCTCGCAGGGTCGGCCACGGCGAGCCGCTGCGGGCGACCGAGAACGCGAGCCGCTCGTAGAGCAGCTCGTCGGTCATGACGAACCAGTCGACGACCTTTGCGGTCGCCGTCGCCAGGACCACGGCGACCGCTCCCCAGAGAGCGAGCACCGGGAGGAAGCGGCGTGCGGCCCGGTACATCCATGCATGTTCTAACGGAGCGACCGGCGAACGTCGCCGCTACGATCGATCGCGTGAGGGGGGCCGTCGCCGCGATCGCTGCTGCGCTCGTATTCGGCGGTGTCGCCGCCGCCAGCGCGCCGACGCGCCCGCTCGCGCACGTCACCGTGATCGGCGACTCCGTCGCCGGGGCGATCGGCCTCAACCCGGTCGCGCGGCAGATCGTCTCGCAGGGAGTCGACGTCGACCTGGAGCTCGCGCCCTGCCGGCGGGTCGACGGCGTGAGCTGCCCCTACGAGGGCTCGCGGCCGCAGAACGTCGTCGAGCTCGCCCAGGCGATGGGGTCGCAGCTCGGCCCGAACGTGGTCGTCGCCGTCGGCTACAACGACTTCGAGGACGAGTACGCGAGCGACATCGAGCACGCTCTCGCCGCGTTCGCGGCCGCCGGCGTGAAGCGTGTCTGGTGGCTGACGCTGCGGGCGGCGAGACGCCCTTACCTGACGATGAACGACGACATCGAGGCGGCGGCGCAGAATCACCCCGAGCTGCAGGTGATCGACTGGAACCGATACTCGCGAAGTCATCCCGACTGGTTCCAGGACGACGGGCTCCACCTGCTCCACGCGGGGTCGAACCAGATGGCGACGCTGATCCACGCGACGCTCG